>NZ_FOAM01000001.1 GCF_900109605.1 Xaviernesmea oryzae | reverse complement strand
CATGGGCCGACATCCGCTCGCGGACCCAGTCACCATGGGCCATAAGCTTCCCACCACCAGGCGGGTGGCCCTGCTTGGCCGCGGCCAGAGAACCGGATGACCGATGCAGCATCATCATATTGTTGACGAACCGAGGCGAAACCCGGAAATGCCGAGCGGCTTCACGGTTGCTATGCCCTTCATTCACAAACGCAACGACACGCTCACGCAACTCGATCGGATGCGGCTTGCCCATGGTGCATCTCCTTCCATGGGCAAAGTGAATCACAGAGCAAGACAAACTGGAACCATGAATCAGGTTTACAGCGACACGCTTTAGGCCTTCTGCTTGGCGCGTTCGATGGCCTCGACGATCATCTGGCGGGCGAAATCGGAGTCCTTCCAGCCATAGATCTTGACCCACTTGCCGGGCTCGAGGTCCTTGTAGTGCTCGAAGAAATGCTCGATCTGCTGCAGCGTGATCTCCGGCAGGTCGGTATACTCGCGAACCTTGTCGTAACGCTTGGTCAGATGATAGTTCGGCACGGCAACGATCTTCTCGTCCTTGCCGGAATTGTCTTCCATCATCATGACGCCGATCGGGCGGACATTGATGACACAGCCGGGAACCAGCGGCCGGGTCGACGCGATCAGCACGTCGATCGGGTCGCCATCGTCCGACAGCGTATGCGGCACGAAGCCGTAATTGCCGGGATAGGTCATCGGCGTGTAGAGGAACCGATCGACGATCAGCGTACCGGCTTCCTTGTCCATTTCGTACTTGATCGGATGACCCCCAACCGGGACCTCAACGATTACGTTGATATCGTCTGGCGGGTTCTTGCCGATCTGAATGGCGTCGATGCGCATAAGGCCCCCTTAAGGTGACAAGTTGACTGGCGGTTGGATAGAGCGAAAGCAGGGGCGGTGCAATATGGCTCGGTGCTTCGTAAGCAGCGATGAAGGAAAAAACCGCCTGTTAAGATGAATCTCAAAATTCCGCTGGCAGAAAACGAGGCGTTTGGACGCCAGATCTGCCGGTTGCGCGCTTCTCCTGCGACGGATGACGTCGGGGAACGATGTACGCAAAGTAGAACATGCGTATAAACACGGATAGACGATCTGATGGAGCCTTCAGCACCGGACGAGTCAAGAAGATACGTCTAAATTAAAGATCGCTACGATCTGTGCCGTCTGGCTCGCAACCATGGTCAGGAAAAGCCTCCAGAGCATCGGCTAGGTTCAGTCCCAGACATAGCCGATCTTCTTCAGGTGCTTTTCACCGAAATCCTCCATGCCCTCGCAGACATCGCGACCACCGGCGGCACGGAAAAAGCGACTGGCGATATCGCTATCGTCGAGGCACCAAACGACAAGGCCGAAGCAACCGAGCGAGCGCAGAAGGTTGCGCGCTTCCCCAAAGAGGATGCGACCGAGGCCGAGGCCCTGATATTCCGGACGGAAATAGATCTCGTAGACTTCGCCTTCCTGCGGCAGGGAGCGGGCGCGGTTGAGGCCCATGGTGGCATAGCCCGCGATGACGCCCGCGACCTCCACCACCATCAGCGTTGCCGGTCCGCGCGTGGCTTTGCGCCACCAGGTCTCATTGCGCCGATCAACCATGCGGATCAGCGGGATATGCGGAATGAGACCGCCATAGGCCTGCAGCCATGAACTGCGATGCACGTCGGCAATCGCTGCGGCATCCTGAGGTTCCGCTGGCCTGACTTCAATCGAAAGTGTCTTCATGACGCCGTACTCACTGCTTTCGGACACGGAAAGAGTGTGCCGGCCAATCATCGCCGACGCAGGACGTCAGGTTAACGCAATTTTAACCAGAGCGGCAAGCGGCAAAACGGGCGACGCACAGCCGCCTCGACGGACGGAGACCCGTCTTCAAACAAGCAGAAGCGAAATAAGAGAATGGTGAACGAAGACCCACACAAACATTCCATGGGCCGGAACAAAATCTCGCCCGCCGCGTTTAGCCGATGTGAGACCGTGCGGATCGCCCGGCCCTTTGTTCGTTGATTTTGAGAACCCAGTGATCGTTTCGCTCATTGTTTGAGACTGAAGCTAGGCTCGAGAAAAGAATTAGGGCGGGGTGCCGGCAGGTCAAGATCTTACTCGCTGGACCCGGCTAAGCCTTCACGGCGCGGCGCCGGATCTCCTGAAACTCGACGACAGGACGCTTATTCCAGCGTGCCCGTTCATGGAGCAAGCCCGATGAAGACTCTTTCTGCAGACCGGCGCATGATCAAGATCGCCATGGCAGCCCCCTATCTGGAGAGGGAAGAAGAGCAGGAGCTGGCCCAGGCCTGGAAAGACAATCACGACCAAAACGCCCGCAACAAGATCGCCATGGCGCATATGCGCCTGGTGATCTCCATGGCGTCGAAATTCCGCCATTTCGGTCTTCCGATGAGCGATCTGGTTCAGGAAGGCCATATCGGCCTTCTGGAGGCTGCGGCCCGGTTCGAGCCGAGTCGTGACGTGCGGTTTTCCACCTATGCGACATGGTGGATCCGCGCTTCCATGCAGGATTATGTGCTGCGCAACTGGTCGATCGTACGTGGCGGCACGAGCTCGGCGCAGAAGGCGCTGTTCTTCAATCTGCGCCGCCTGCGCGCCAAGCTCGCCCAAGGCGACCGCCAGCTGACGGCGCGCGCCGTGCATGAGGAAATCGCCGCCGCGCTCGGCGTCAGCCTTGCCGATGTTCAGACGATGGATGCGCGCCTCTCAGGCAGCGACACCTCGCTTCAGGCACCGATTTCGTCCGGCGATGCCGACGGCGGCGAGCGCCTCGATCTTCTTGCCTGCGCCGCGCCCCTGCCGGACGAACAGGTTTCCGACATGATCGATCAGGAGCGTCGGCGCACCTGGCTCGGCCATGCGCTGAAGCAGCTGAACGAGCGCGAAATGAAGATCATCCGCGCCCGCCGTCTGTCCGACGACAGCGCAACGCTGGAGGAGCTGGGCGTCGATCTCGGCATTTCCAAGGAGCGTGTGCGCCAGATCGAAACGCGCGCCATGGAAAAGCTGAAGGCCGCTCTTGTGGCTCAGGCGCCGATGACCGCGCTGACTTCGATGTAATCGGCCTTTCGGCCTTCGCACAAGTTTCACGAAAAGGTCGCCGCGGCGGCCTTTTTTGCGTGATCTGAACGGTGAACAAGGCAGCCGATCGCGCTTCCCTCGTCCGTCACGCGGCGGAGAAAACTTGGCTGGATGCCGGCAAATATGGCTTTTGTCCGAAGCGGGGAACTGAAAAACCTTGTCGGAACACGCGGCTCATGGTCTAATTCCCAACTTGGAAGCGTACCGCATATTCGTGAACGTTGGTTAAACGATCGCCCTGACAGCCCGGCCTATGATCGGCATGGAGGTGAAATATGACGGTTCATGACTTGTCCCTGCCGATGGAAAAGGGGATCGACGGCCGCCTGAAGCTTGCCGTTATCGGACGCGGCTTTTCCGGCATGATGATGGCGATCGCACTGCTGCGCACGCTGTCGCAGCCTTTTCAGCTCTGCCTGTTCGACCCGCAGCCGACTGTCAGTGGCGGTCAGGCGCTGGCAACAGCGCGCTCCACCGAGATTCTCAACAGCCGCGCCCGCGATCTTTCCGTATCGATCGGCGATCCCAAGGATTTCACGCGCTGGCTGCAGGCCAATGCCGAGTTCCGAGACGCGGTTTCGGCTGCCATTCCCGGTTTCGGCCAGATCTTCGTCCCGAAATCCACCTTCAGCGACTATGTCTACCAGCGCTTTTCGGAGGCCCTGTCGCAGCGCACCGATGTGTCGGTGCGCATGTCCAATGACGATGTCGCCGGGCTGGAGCGGGCGGAAGCGGGCTTCATCCTGCGCTTCGACGATGGGCGTTGCGAAGCCTTCGATGAGGTGATGCTGGCGACCGGTTATGGCATTGCCGGGCCGAAAAACCCTGGCGGCTTTGCCAATCGTCTGGCCGAGCAACCGTCCGAGAACTGCCGGCACATCGTCGTCATGGGCAGCGGCCTGCGCGCTGTCGATCAGGTACTGCAGCTGCGCGATGGCGGCTTTGCCGGCCGGATCACGCTGCTGTCGCGCCGAGGCTTTCTGCCCCAGCCGCATACGCGCCTTCCGGCCGATGCCACTTTCCCGACGCAGCCCATGCCCTCGTCTCTGCGCGAGATCCTGCGCTATGTCCGCCAGGCTTGCGCGGAAGCCGAGGAGAATGGCTGGAGCTGGCAGGCGGCCATGAATGGTTTGCGCAAGCGCGCTCGCGCGCTCTGGTCGTCGCTTCCGCCAAGCGAGAAGCGGCAGTTCAACCGGCATCTGCGTGCCATTTACGACGCGCATCGCAACCGTCTTCCCGCCGATGTCCATGCCCGGCTGGAGCGCGAGCTTGGCGGCGGATCGACAGTGCTCTTAAAGGCGACGGCGCTGATGCGCGTGCCCGGCGGGCTGAAGCTGAAACGTGCGGATCAGGCAGAAGCCGAGATTTTCCCGGCTGACGAGGTAATCGACTGCCGCTGCCTCGCACCCGACCTCAGCGCGCCCCTGATCTCCGGCTTGCTTGCATCCGGCCTTGCCGTGCCGGACGAACTGGCGCTGGGACTTTCGGTCAATCCGGCTGGCGAGCTGTTGGACGATGTGGGCCGGTCCCAAGGCCTCTTCGCCATTGGCCCGCTCGGTCTCGGCTCCTTGCCCGATATCGATCTCGTGCCGGAAATCGTCAACCAGACCTATGCCGCCGCCGAACGCCTGGAACACCGTACACGGCCGCAGCGTCGGGCAGGCTGAGTAGTGCCACCGCTGCCATTGTCTTGATTTCGCGGTGTGAGCGATCAGAGCCGCAGGTCCTATGAGACGCCCGAGAGCCTGCCGTTCGACGTTGCCAGGCGGCTTCCTTGCGGAGGTGCTGCGCCAAGCCGCCATTGACAAGTCTGCGCGCTCTTACAAGACTGCTGCGGAGCGTCCGGCCCTCCATGGAGAGCGGCGGGTTGCGGTCGCATGCTTCTGAAGCCTGAGCGCGATCCCCGAACATCGACAGTGACACGCGCCTGCAGCACCCCTAGAGCATCGTACCGAAAAGTGGGAACCGGCTTTCGGAATAATCCGATGCGAAAACAAAAATCTAGAGTGTAACACCGCGTATGGTTTTCAGTCCGACGCTCTAGGATGCTAGGTTCGCACGATATGGCGCATGAGCACGGCGAAGATGTGGAGGAGCGCGCCGCTTGAGAGACGGCTGGCGATGCTCGACAAAATGCTGCGATAAGAAAAGTAAGCGCCGGCCAGCCAATTCTTGATTCGTGGCCCGTGCGCGGTCGGTCGATCAAGGCGGCAGAAGCCTGACTCGTGCCGGCGGACAGACGATCTTGAGGGAGGATCACCGCCATGTCGCCACGCACCGCCGCTGTGCCGTCTTCACGCCTGCGCGCTATCGCATCGGGAGCCAGCCGGTCCCGCTTCCTGCAGGCGATTTTCTGCGTGATGCTGGCGCAGCTTTTGTCTCTGGCGCTGCTCACACAGGCTGGCGCTGCTGATGCAACCCGGCAGCCTGTCCTCACGGAAAATGCGGATTATTTCGGCTTCGATCTGCGCACCGAGCAGAATGTGACGCTGAAGGCCTGCGGCGATCTTTGCGCCGGCGACAAGGCCTGCCGCGCCTTTACCTATAATCCCAAAGCGAAATGGTGCTTCCTCAAGTCGGACTACGACACGCTCAACCCCTTCCCTGGCACCACCGCCGGGCGGATGGTGGATGCGCGCCAGAAGGAGCCCGATCTTGGCGCGCCGCCCGCCCTGCCCTTTCTCGATTCCGCCACGCTGGCGGAAGCGCGCCAGCTGAAGCATGCCGCCGCCCTGCCGGAGGAGCTGAAAGGCCAGGGCCTGAATGCGCTTGTTGCGGCCGCGCGCAAGCAGGCTGACGCAGGCAATCCGGTGGAAGCGCTGAAGCTGGCTGCCGGCGCCGTCGGGATCGATCCGCAGGATGGCGGGCTCTGGCTGCAGGCCGCTCGCTATGCCCTGCGCGTCACCGACAATGCGGACTTGCAGCGC
Source organism: Xaviernesmea oryzae (assembly GCF_900109605.1). Lineage (GTDB taxonomy): Bacteria > Pseudomonadota > Alphaproteobacteria > Rhizobiales > Rhizobiaceae > Xaviernesmea > Xaviernesmea oryzae. Next base: position 414,043 of record NZ_FOAM01000001.1, on the reverse strand, counting down.
CAAGGCCTGCTCTCCGCCATCAATGCCTATGATCTCTCGCGCACCACGCGGACCCGCGCGGCGGCGCTTGCGGGGCTCGCCGAAAGCCTGAAGGCCACGGCCAGCCCGCGCCCGGCGCTCAGCGCCTACAAGGCAAGCCTTGCCTTGGCGGAGAGCAAGACCGTGCGCGCCGCTTTTGAAGCGCTACGGGCGACGGACGGGTTTCGTGTGGTGGAGCATACGATCGACTCCGACAGCGCCAGCCCCCGCGCCTGTGTCCAGGTCTCCGAACCGCTCACCAAGGCCTTCGACTATCAGCCCTATGTCCTCCTGAACGGCCAGACACCCCAGGCGCTGGAAGCCAAGGGCCAGCAGATCTGCGTGGAAGGGCTGGTCCATGGCGAGCGCTACAAGCTGACCCTGCGCAAAGGCCTGCCCTCCTCCGTCGACGAAGCCCTGCTCGCCGATGTCGATCTCGACCTTTACGTCCGCGACCGATCATCCCAACTGCGCTTCACCGGCGAGAATTTCGTGCTGCCGGCTGCCATGCGGCGCGGGCTTCCGCTGATCTCGGTCAACACGCCGAGCGCACGGCTGAAGCTATACCGCGTAGCCGAACGCAACATTGCCGGGCTGATGGCGAATTCGCAATTTCTGACCCAGCTCAGCAGCTATGCGGCCGACCGCATTCCCGAGGAGAGCGGCGAACTCGTCTGGCAAGGCACGGTCGAGATTGCAAGCGAGCTCAACAAGGAGGTGACGACCAGCATTCCCATCGACGAGGCTCTGCCGAAGCGCCAGCCAGGCGTCTATGTGCTGACCGCCGGCTCCACGGTCGGTGTCGACAATGAATGGGATGCCCGCGCCACGCAGTGGTTCGTCATTTCCGATATTGGCCTTTCGACCTTCACCGGCACGGATGGGCTGACGGTCTTTGCACGCGCGCTGTCCTCGGCCGCACCGATGCAAGAGGTGACGCTGCAGCTTCTCGCCCGCAACAATGAGGTTCTGGCAACGGCCAGGACCGATGCGTCGGGACGCGCGCGTTTCGATGCAGGGCTGGCGCGCGGCGCGGCGGGCCTGGCGCCGGCCGTCATCACGGCGACGACGAAGGATGGCGACTATGTCTTCCTCGACATGACCAAGGCCGGCTTCGACCTGTCCGATCGCGGCGTGACCGGGCGCCCGGCGCCCGGCGCTATCGATCTCTTCGCCTATACCGAGCGCGGCATCTACCGGGCCGGCGAAACCGTGCATGCGGCCGCGCTTGCCCGCAATGAACGGGCAGAGGCGCTGGACGGCCTGCCGCTCACTTTCGTCTTTCTACGGCCCGATGGCGTGGAAGACCGGCGCATCATCGCGCCAGCGCCAGCGCTCGGCGGCTATGCGGTCGATCTTGCCCTGCAGGACAATGCCATGCGCGGCCGCTGGACGATGCAGATCTTCACAGACCCCAAGGGCAAGCCCCTGAGCGAGCAGAGCTTCCTGGTCGATGATTTCGTACCGGATCGCATCACCTTCGATATGACCACCGACGCCAAGCGGCTGACGCCGGGCACACCGGCCGAGATCACGATCGACGGCCGCTTCCTTTATGGCGCGCCCGCCTCAGGTCTGGCCCTGGAAGGCGAGATACTGGTCAAGCCCGTCCGCAACGATCCGGATCATCCGGGCTATCAGTTTGGCCTGGCGGATGAAGAGGCCGGCGAAGATCTGCGCATTCCGCTGGAGGGTCTTCCGACGCTTGATGCGGATGGCAAGGCCCGCTTCCCCGTCGATCTCGGCGAACTGCCGTCCACCACCCGCCGGCTGGAGGCCCATATCGCCGTCCGCCTGCAGGAGAATGGCGGGCGTGCGGTGGAGCGCAACCTGGTCCTGCCGATTGCCGACCAACGCCCGCAAATCGGCATCAAGCCGGAGTTTTCAGGCGATCTGCAGGAAAACGCGACGGCCGGCTTCCAGGTCATCGCGCTTGATGCCGAAGGTCGGAAGGCTGCAAAGCCCGGCCTCTCTTGGAAGCTCATTGCCGTTGAGCGCCGGTATCAATGGTATCGGCAGGGCGCCTCCTGGGGCTATGAGCCGATCGTCTCCACCAAGCAGGTGGCCGACGGCCGGCTGGATGTGACGCCGGAAGGCGGACGCATCGCCTTGCCTGTCGGCTGGGGTCGGTACAGGCTTGAGGTGGAGGACAAGGCAGGCGGAACGGCCTCCAGCATCGAGTTCGACGCTGGCTTCTATGTCGCGGCCACCTCCACCGAAACGCCCGATGCGCTTGAAATCGCGCTCGACAAGCCGCTCTTCGCTCCCGGTGAAACGGCACGGCTGAAGATCTCGCCCCGCTTTGCCGGCAAGGCGCTGATCACGGTCGGATCGGAAAGTCTTGTGGCCACTTACGAGGCCGATGTCCCAGCCGAGGGAGCGGTGGTCGACATTCCCATCACGCAGGACTTCGGCGCCGGCGCCTATGTCACCGCCACGCTTTACCGCCCTGGGCAGGCGCAGGAGAGCCGCATGCCGATGCGCGCCATCGGCATCGCCTGGGCCGGGGTCGATCCCCAGAGCCGCAAGCTCGCCGTCCATCTCGACCTGCCGGAGAAGACCCGTCCGCGCCAGCCGCTTGCCATCCCGGTCTCGCTGACCGGGCTCAAGGCCGGTGAGGACGCCTATGTAATGGTCGCCGCCGTCGATGTCGGCATTCTCAACCTCACCCGCTACCCGACGCCTGACCCGGATGGCTGGTATTTCGGCCAGCGCCGGCTCGGCCTGGAACTGCGCGATCTCTACGGCAAGCTGATCGACGGCTCGCTTGGGGCCATGGGCCGGCTGCGCACCGGCGGCGATGGTGGCCAGATGGCGTTGTCGGGCAATCCGCCGACGGAAAAGCTGGTTGCCTTCTTCTCCGGCCCGGTCAAGCTCGACGAGAACGGCCGTGCCAACATTGTCTTCGACATTCCCCAGTTCAACGGCACCGCCCGTGTCATGGCTGTGGCTTGGACCCGCACCGGCGTCGGCCATATCGAGAAGGATGTGGTAATCCGCGATCCGCTCGTCGTGACCGCAAGCCTGCCGCGCGTGCTCGCGCCCGGCGACCAGTCGGAACTACGCCTGGATCTGGCCAATACCGATGGCGCGGCGGCGCAGGTTCGCCTGGATGTCGCAACCAATGACGTGATCAAGGTCGGAACGGACCGGTTGGCAGCGGCCTTGCCGGTTCGCGAAAACGGTCGCGTCGACGTTACGCTGCCGCTCTCGGGCCTGTCGATCGGCGACGGCCGGATCACCATCGCCGCCTCGCTTGCCGATGGCACACGGCTGGAGCAGGTCGTCACCCTGCCGGTGCGCGGGACGACCATGCCGCTTACCACCCATCTTCCCGTCATTTTGAAGCCCGGCGAGAGCCTGACCGTCGATTCCGGCCTGCTGGCCGAAAGCCGACTGGATGGCGCCTCCGTCAGCCTCAGCGTCGCCCGCAGCGCCGCCTTCGATATTCCAGCACTCTTGATGATGCTTGATCGCTACCCTTATGGCTGCGCCGAGCAGACGACCAGCCGCGCCTTGCCGCTTCTCTATCTGAGCGAGCTTCTCGGCCGTGCCGGCCTGCCGGCTGATCCCCAAGCGGACGAACGGGTGAAAACGGCGATCGAGCGTGTGCTGGCCTTCCAGTCTTCGGCCGGCAGTTTCGGCCTGTGGAGCCCCGGCTCCGGCGATCTCTGGCTCGACGCCTATATCAGTGATTTCCTGACGCGGGCGCGCGAGAAGGATCTCACCGTGCCGGAAACGGCGCTGCGCCTGGCTCTCGACAATCTGCAGAACGCGCTGGCCTATGACAGCGAGATCGGCACACGTGGCAATGAGGTGGCCTATGCGCTTTATGTGCTGGCGCGAAACCGGAAGGCCTCGATCTCGGACCTGCGCTACTATGCCGACACCAAGCTGGCCGACTTCAAGACGCCGCTTGCCAGGGCGCATCTGGCGGCTGCCCTTTCGCTTTATGGCGATCAGGCGCGCGCCGAGAGCCTGTTCATCGATGCGCAGGCCGCGGCCACATCTACCGACATACCGGATCTCGATCGCTCTGATTACGGTTCGGCGCTACGGGACGACGCCGCCGTGCTGACGCTTGCCGCCGAAAGCCGGCCTGTGTCGAAAATCCTGCCGGCCATGGTTGCGGAGGTGGAAAAGCAGGCATCCGCCAAGACCCTGATGAGCACGCAGGAGCAGATGTGGCTGTTGATGGCTGCTCGCGCCGTGGAGAAGGGCGATAGCGGGATTCGCCTCGCGGTGAATGGCGCGGCGGAGGAAGGCAGCTTCGCCGCCCGCAAGAGCGGGGAAGAGATCGCCGCCCAGCCGGTGACGATCGCCAACAAGGGCACGGACCCCGTTACCGCCACGGTGACCACGCTGGCAGCCCCCGCCTTTCCCTTGCCTGCAGGCGGCAACGGCTTCTCGATCAGCCGTGCTTATTACCGGATGGATGGAACGGAAGCCAATATTGCCGATGTCAGGCAGAATGAGCGCTTCGTCGTGGTGCTGACGGTCGACCAGGACAATGGCTGGCCAGCGCGGGTGATCCTCACGGACCTTCTGCCCGGCGGCTTCGAGATCGACAATCCCAGCCTTGTGGACAGCGCCAAGCTGGCGAATTTCGACTGGATCGGCGCGGTCGAGCCGGCGCATACGGAGTTTCGCAACGACCGCTTCGTCGCCGCCTTCGACCGGACAGCGGGTGAAGCGGGCAGCTATTCGGTCGCCTATGTCGTTCGCGCGGTCACGCCAGGCACCTATGAGCAGCCGGCGGCCTCGGTCGAGGATATGTACCGTCCGCAATTTTCCGCCCGCACATCCGGCGGCCGGATGACCGTGTCCTCCGCGCCGTGAGCGGCGATAGCAGGGGCGCGGCGCTGGTAAATAAAAGCCGGCCGCAAGCCAGCGCAGGCCGGCTGAAAAGGCTTGCCTGGGCGGCCTGCGGCCTTGTGGCGGCAGGCGCACTCTTGCTGATCGGTCTCAATGCGGCGGATCGCGCCTTTCCCCCGCCACTCGACGCCGCTCGCATCGTCTCTCCCGAAGTGCTCGACCGCGACGGGCGGCTGCTGCGCGCCTTTCCGACGCTCGAAGGCTACATGCGGCTGAAGACGAAGGCCGAGGAGATCGATCCGCAATTGACGCGCATGCTCGTGGCCTATGAGGACCAGCGCTTCTACACACATCACGGCATCGACCTGCAGGCTTTGGCCCGCGCCGCCGGGCAGCTTGTGACACAAGGACACATTGTCTCCGGCGCCTCGACGCTTTCCATGCAGCTTGCCCGGCTGATCGAGCCGCGCACGGAACGCTCGCTCCCCGCCAAGCTGCGCCAGATCCTACGCGCCCTGCAGATCGAGCGGCGCTTGAGCAAGGCCGAAATCCTCGATCTCTATCTGACCCGTGCGCCTTACGGTGGAAATCTCGAAGGCGTGCGGGCGGCAAGCCTCGCCTATTTCGGCAAGGAGCCGCGCCGGCTGACCACGGCGGAAGCAGCGCTCCTCGTGGCGCTGCCGCAACTGCCGGAGCGCCGCAGGCCCGACCGACACCCGCAAGCCGCAGAGGCCGCGCGGGCGCGGGTGCTCGCGCGCCTCGCCGTCTCGCGCCTTATCGGCCAGGGCGAAGCCGCGCGGGCGGAGCTTGAGCCGGTGCCGCGCGAACGGCGGGAGCTGCCCGCCCATGCCCCGCATGTGGCTGAAGCCGCGCGGCGCAAGGGGCCGCTGCCGGACCGCACGATGACAACGCTCGATCGAGACAAGCAAAGTGCTCTGGAAGCAGTGGCCGAGGCCGCCGCCGCGCGACTCGATCCGCAAGTGACCATCGCCATGATCCTGGCGGATGCCGAAACCGGCGCCATTCTGTCCGAAGTGGGCTCGGCCGATTTCACCGACAGGCGGCGGCGCGGCTTTGTCGACATGGTCCGGGTTCCGCGCTCGCCAGGCTCGACGCTGAAGCCCTTCATCTACGGGCTGGCGTTCGAGCAAGGGCTGATCGCGCAGGACACGATCATCGAGGACCGGCCAGCCGATTTTTTCGGCTATCGGCCGCGCAATTTCGACATGAGCTACCAGGGCGACGTCACCATCCGACAGGCGCTTCAGCTCTCGCTCAATGTACCGGCCGTGCGCCTGCTCGATGCTGTCGGACCGACGCGGCTGATCGTGCGCTTTCGCCGCGCCGGCGTGGAGGTGGCCTTGCCGCCAGGAGCGCCGCCCGGGCTTGCCATCGGCCTCGGCGGTCTCGGCATCAGCCTGCGCGATCTCGTGCAGCTCTATGCCGCGCTTGCCCGGCGCGGCGCGCCGGTGACGCTAGGCAATGGCGTCGATCGCCCGCCCCGGCTGGACGATGGCGAAGCGCTGATCGAGCCTGGCGCCGCCTGGCAGGTGACGGATATTCTATCCGGCGTGCAGCCACCCCAAGGCAGTGCCCGGCGCCTGCTCGCCTATAAAACCGGCACCAGCTACGGCTATCGCGATGCCTGGTCGATCGGCTTCGATGGGCGTTTTGTGCTCGGCGTCTGGGTGGGACGGGCAGACAATGGCGCGGTTCCGGCCATCAGCGGCTACGCCACCGCCGCACCCATTCTGTTCGAGGCCTTCGCCCGCTCGGGGCTTGCCAACATTCCCTTGCCCCGTGCCCCATCCGGCGCGCGCCGCCTCGGTCCGCAGGACCTGCCGGCCACCCTGCGCCGCTTTTCCGCCGATCAGCCGGGCCTTTCGGCAAGCGCGCGCCGCCCGGCCGATCCTGCGCCGCGCATCGTCTATCCGCCAGAGGGCGCGCGGGTGGAACTAAGCCCGGAGAACGACGGTGAAGGCCTGACGCTGAAGCTGCAGGGCGGCCGCGCGCCGTTCCGCTGGCTGGCCAATGGCCGGCCCTTGCCGGAGCCGAGCCTGCGCCGCACGAGCCAGTGGCAGCCGGACGGCCTTGGCTTTTCCACACTGACCGTGATCGACGCCGCCGGACGCGCGGCCAGCGTGCGGGTCTTCCTGCAAAAGGAAATGTCCACAAACAGTCCATGACGAGACAGCCGGTGATGGCGACGCAAAGGTGCAGGCGGCGCAGAGCCGAGCATGCGGCCCTGCACTGCACCATGTCGAGACGACGAGAGGGTCAGGTCAGGAGGTTTCGTCGAGCGCAAGAAGAGTGCGTCTCAACAGCTCTTCCTCCTCATGGACGCCATGCCGATAGAGCGTTAGAACCAGGGCAGCGACGGGATTCTTGGCATCACTGGCGATCCCCCGGGCATCGCGAGCCCGATCATAGACCCGCTGACAGAGATCGACATGTTCAGGAAGCATCGGTTCATTACGCCACGGCATGTCTCGGTCTCCGCCGAAAGATCGCAGATATCCACATCTGCTTAACAAGGGGATGGCACATCATGTTCCATGAGGATCTGTGGATATCGGCCCTGTCCTTCCAGAAAATCTCCAGATTCTTTGAGTAGATCTACCAAAGTCGAAGCAACCTAGAGGATGCAAACTCCCTGACGGACAGGTAGGCAAGCTTATGTCATACATCTCTGGAGGCAAGACGCGGATTATAGCTAGAAATACAGCTTGGTTGCAATGAAGGAGTTTATTGGGGACGCTTGGATCCAAGACAGGCCGGATCGAAAGAGGAGCGCATGCGGGACATAGGCTGCAGAGCGAGTATGTGAGTTTTTAAAACACGTTGCTGCGGGATCGAGTAATTTTTGTCCGCAGGGATTTTCCCGCTCTTTCTTCCGGCTTAACCCATGCCTCAGGTGCAGGACCGCAGGCGGGCCTCAGCAAGGATTGCCGCGCAAATTCTCTGGGTAAAGGCATAAAAAAATAATATTTTCAATATTTTAAAGCACCCCATGCATCTGTCGAACACAGAGGGTGCCTTACCGCGACCATAGATCACACCGCTAAACTAAACTGTCCCCGTGTCTGCTGGCGAAAGCTGTCGAACAAGGCGGCGACGACGCGCACCAGCGGACGTCCTTGCGCGGTCATGCGCAGGCAGCGGCCGTCCAGCGTCACCAGCCCGTCCGAGATCATCGGGCGGAGCAGGGCAAGTTCGTCGGCAAAGGGCTCGCCCGGCGCGTGGCGATCGAGATCGACGGTGAAGTTGCACATCAGCGCTTCGATGATCCGTCCGCGCAAACGCTCCGCCTGTCCTATCCGGCAGCCGCGAATAGCCGGCAGCAATCCTTCCTGGGCAAGATGAACATAGCGGGTGGTGTCAGGCTCGTTTTGCACGAATCCATCGGCCAGGTGTGAGATGGCGGAGGCACCGAAGCCGATCAGCGCCGGGCAATCGTCGTCGGTGTAGCCTTGGAAATTGCGATGAAGCCGGCCATCCTCCTGGGCTTTCAAAAGAGGATCCCCCGGCAGTGCATAGTGGTCGATGCCGACGGTCTTGTAGCCAGCAGACGCCAGACAATCCGCCACGGTCGCGGCCTGGTCGATCCGCTCGTCGGGGCTTGGCAGGCTCACGGCGCTGATCCGCTTCTGGTTGGCACGGCGATGCGGCATATGGGCATAGCCATAGCAGGCAATTCGCTGTGGCCGCAGACGTGTGACGGTGGCGCAGCTGCGGGCGAGCGATTTGATCGTCTGCAGTGGCAGGCCATAGATCAGATCGACATTGATGGCCTGGATCCCGGCCGCGCGAAGCCCTGAAAAGGCGGCCTCCACCTGTTCGACCGGCTGGATACGGCCAATCGCGGCCTGGACCAGCGAGTCCGTGTCCTGCACCCCGAGGCTGACGCGGTTGATGCCGAGATCGGCCAGCGCCCCTGCAAGCGATGCATCGACGAGGCGAGGATCGAGTTCGATGGCATGCTCGGCCTCCGGCAGCACCTCGAAATAGCGTTCCAACACCGCGACGACGGAGGCGAGCCCCTCCGCGCCAAGGCTCGAAGGCGTGCCGCCGCCCCAATGAATCCGGCTGACCTTGAGCCGCCGGCGGGCGGCAGCGGCGACCGTCCCGATCTCGGCTTCCAGCGCCATGCGATAGGTGTCGATGACGCTGTCGCGGCGATAGGCTTTCGCATGGCAGCCGCAATAGTGACAAAGGTCACGGCAATAGGGCACATGAAGATAAAGGGAAACCGGCTCGGCCCCATCGAGCCGGCGCAGCCAGCGCTCCTGCTCGCCGGCCCCAACCGCCGCGGAAAACTCCGCAGCGGTGGGATAGGAGGTGTAGCGCGGCACGGGCAGCGCAGCATAGTGCTTCAAGCGGTCGGCCGTCAGGGTCATGTCCGAGCGCCCTTCTGCGATCCCTTGATCGCGGCACGCTGCAGGGCCTTGTCATCAGCTGTTTCCGGCAAGGCCGAGGCCAGATTGTCCTCGCGCATTTCGAACCACATAGCGTTGAGGATGGCGAAGGCGCAGGCAAGACCAAGCCCGAGGATCCAGGAAAAATACCACATCAGAAGCGCTCCTCAGTAAGCATTGGGGTTGCGGCCAATCGAGGCCGGCGTGACCGGGCCGCGCATGACACGGTAGACCCAGGTCGTGTAGGCCAGGATGAGCGGCAGGAAGATCACCGTGCTCACCAGCATGATGAACAGCGTCATATGGCTCGACGAGGCATCCCAGACCGTCAGACTGACCGAGGGGTTGAGGGAGGACGGCAGCAGGAAGGGGAAGAGCGACAGGCCGGCCGTGGCAATGATGCCGGTGATGGCGAGCGTGGTGCTGGCAAGCGCCAGCAGGCCGGCGCGGCCGATGGTCAGCGTCGCAAGGATCGAACCCCCAAGGCCGAGAACCGGTGCCGCAATCATCCATGGATGGGCGGCATAGTTGGACAGCCAGCCCCCATCAGCCAGCGTCACCGTCTTCGACAGCGGGTTGGAAGGTCCGAAGGCATCCTGCGCGCTGGTGACGACATAGCCTGGCAGCAGGAAAGCGACCCACAGCCCGGCCAGTGCGAAGAGCACGAAGGCTGCCATGGCGGCAAGCCGTCCATAGGTGGCCGCGCGTTCGGCCACGGCGCCTTCCGTGCGCAGCGCGATCACGGCCGCGCCGTGGGCCACCAGCATCGCCACGCTGATCAGGCCCGAAAGCAGGGCAAAGGGGCGCAGAAGGCCGAAGAAGCTGCCCGTGTAGAAGGGACGTAGCGTGCCGTCGAGACCGAAGGGCACGCCGAGCAGCACATTGCCGACGGCCACGCCGAAGATCAGCGCAGGCACGAAGCCGCCGATGAACAGTGCCCAGTCCCACACGGCCCGCCAGCGCGGATCGGCGATCTTGCCGCGAAACTTGAAGCCGACGGGCCTGAGAATCAGCGCCAGCAGGATGGTGATCATCGCCAGGTAGAACCCGGAGAAGGAGACGGCGTAGAGCGCTGGCCAGGCGGCGAAAATCGCCCCGCCGCCGAGGATAAGCCAGACCTGGTTGCCTTCCCAGGTCGGGCCGACGAGGTTGATCAGCGTGCGTCGCTCCTCATCCGTGCGGGCGGCAAAGGGCAGGAGCGCGCCGATGCCGAGATCGAAGCCGTCCATCACGGCAAAGCCGATCAGGAGAACACCGAGCAGAAGCCACCAGACGAGGCGGAGCGTTTCGTAATCGAGAGGAAGTTGGGTCATGATGAGACCTCCAGTCAGCGGGACGGATGCGCGGCGGCGGCGTCCGGAATCCGGCTGGACCCCTGGATGCCTTCGATGAGGGCATAGCTGGCCGGCCCGGCCTTGATGGTCTTGACCATCAGATAGACCATGACGGCGAGCAACGCGGTGTAGAGCGTGACGAAGAAGCCGAGACTGATCGCCAGATCGGTGACCGACAGGCTGGAGGCGGCATAGAAGGTCGGGAGAACCCCCTCGATCGCCCAGGGCTGACGGCCATATTCGGCGACGATCCATCCGCTTTCGATCGCGATCCACGGCACCGGCAGGCTGAAGAAGGCGACCTTTAGGAAGGCCGGCGTCTGGCGCAGACGATGCAGGGTGGACAGGATGAGCGCGAGCCCGAAGAAGCCGATCATGTAGAGGCCCATGGCCACCATGATGCGGAAGCTCCAGAACAACACGGCCACATCCGGCACGGTGTCGAGAGCGGCCTGGCGGATCTGCTCGGGCGTGGCGTTCTCAACGTCGTCGCGATAGCGCTTCAAGAGCAGGCCATAGCCGAGATCCTTCCAGTTGGCGGCAAAGGCTTCGCGCGCGGCCTGGTTCTTCGGGTCCGCCTTGATGGCGTCGAGATCGGCGGCGGCCTGCATGCCCGAGCGGATGCGGGTTTCGGCATGTTCGACGAGCGGGCGAATGCCAGGCACTTCGGTGTTGAGCGAGCGGGTGGTGATCAGGCCGAGAACCCAGGGGATCTTCACCTCAAAGGAATTGCCGTCCTTGCCGGGCAGCGCGAAGAGCGTGAGGCCTGCCGGCGCCGGCTCGGTTTCCCACATGGCTTCCATCGCCGCGATCTTCATTTTCTGATGCTCGGTCGCGACATAGCCGCTCTCGTCGCCCAGCACGACGACCGAGAGGGCCGAGGCCAGGCCAAAGCTGGCGGCCACCGCCATCGAGCGCTTGGCGAGATCTACATGCCGGCCGCGCAGGAGATAGAAGGCGCTGATGGCCATGACGAACATGGCGCCGGTGGTATAGCCGGCCGAGACGGTGTGGACGAACTTGGCCTGGGCAACCGGGTTGAAGATCACCTCGGCGAAATCGGCCACTTCCATGCGCATCGTGTCGGGATTGAAGCGGGCGCCGACGGGGTTCTGCATCCAGCCATTGGCCACCAGGATCCACAGCGCGGAGAAGTTTGCGCCGAAGGCCGTGAGCCAGGTGACAATCAGATGGCCGACCTTCGACAGCCGGTCCCAGCCGAAGAAGAACAGGCCGATAAACGTGGCTTCGAGAAAGAAGGCCATCAGCCCTTCGATCGCCAACGGTGCGCCGAAGACGTCGCCGACATAATGGCTGTAATAGCTCCAGTTCATGCCGAACTGGAATTCCATGACGATGCCGGTGGCCACACCCATGGCGAAATTAATGCCGAACAGCGTGCCCCAGAACAGCGTCATGCGCCGCCAGATCGACCGGCCGGTCATCACATAGACGCTTTCCATGATCGCCATCATGAAGGACAGGCCCAGCGTCAGGGGCACGAAGAGGAAGTGGTAAAGCGCGGTTGCAGCAAATTGCATCCGTGCGAGATCCACGACGGTGAAATCGATCATTGCGCGATTCCTATGGCTTGAGGCCGGCAGACGCCGGATCGCCGCAAGGCATAAGCGCGGCACCCGGCAGGGCGCATTGATTACGATCAATGCAGCCTGTCGAAGCTCTCGCGATAAGGGACACAAGATCGATGAGCCCTAAGCCAGCCCAAGGCGGAGACCTGCCATGTCCGCAATTCCTTCAGCCACCGAGCGAGCCGCCCGCCGCGTGGAGATGCGCCGCCTCGCACGCTCTGGCGGCTTTGCGCTGAAGGCCACCATCCTGCTGCCGCTGATGGCCGGCCTGCTGCTCGTCATCCAGGCCAGACTGCTGGCTGGCCTGCTGGATCAGGCAATTGCGCAGGATATTCCTCCAGCCGCGCTGCTGACATCCGTGCTCGGCCTTGGCGGGTTGATCCTGACGCGCGCAGCGCTCGGCCTTGCAGGCGAACACGCGGGCGTGTTCGCCGCGGAGCGGATCAAGGCCGCACTTCGGGCTTCGCTCTTTTCAGGCCTGCTGCGCAACGATGTGCGCCTGTCGCGGCAGGCCTCCGGCGCGCTTGCATCGGTTCTGGTGGATCAGGTGGATCAGCTCGACGGCTATTTCACCCGCTTTCTCCCGGCAACGATCCAGGCCGCCATGCTGCCTCTGGCCTTTGCCGTGGCGGTGGCGCAGGTGGATCTCTGGGTGGCGCTGCTCTTCCTCCTCACCGCGCCGCTGATCCCGATCTTCATGGCGCTGGTCGGCTGGGGCGCGGAAGCGGCGGCGCGCGATCAGGCGGAAGCGCTGTCGCGCCTCTCCGGCCATTTCGCCGACCGGCTTCGCGGCATTCTGACCCTCAAGCTTTTCGGCTGCGAGCTCAGCGAAACCGAGGCTGTCAAAGCTGCCGGCGAGGATCTGCGCCGCAGGACCCTGCGCGTTCTCAGGATTGCCTTTCTCTCATCCGCGGTCCTCGAATTCTTTGCCGCGCTGGGCGTTGCCGGTGTCGCGCTTTATGTGGGCCTCGGCTATCTCGGCTACCTCCCCGGCCACGCCGGCAGCCTGACCCTTGCGGAAGGGCTGTTCTGCCTGTTGATGGCGCCGGAGGTCTATCAGCCTTTGCGGCTGATGGCCGCGCATTATCACGACAAGAAAGCCGCCGAGAGCGCTCTGTCGGAAATCGCCATGCGGATAAAGGCCTCCGGCCTCGATGCCAGATCGGGCGAACGAATGATCACGGGCGAAACCTCTTCCACCCTGCACCCGGAGCGCATGATGACGCGGGAAGCGGTGGCAACCGGCGTGATGGATACGCCGGCGCTCCGGGAGGGCCTTGCGGACGGACGCGCATGTCCGCGGCAGGACAGCGGCCTTGAAATCGCGGCCTTCACTCTTTGGACGCCCGACCGCAGACGCCGCCTGCTTCAAGCCCCCGCCTGGTCGCTGAAGCCGGGCAGCCATGCCGCCCTGCTCGGCGAAAGCGGCATCGGCAAGACCAGCTTCCTGCAGGCGCTGGCCGGCCTACGGGCCTTCGAAGGGGAGCTGCGCCTGGGCGGCGTGCCGGTTGGCGGAATGGACCCCGCCTGCCTTCGCCGTCGGATAACCCTGCTCAACCAGCGCCCCTTCTTCCTCCCCGGCTCCGTGGCCGACAATCTGCGCTTTGCAGCGCCGGAGGCGAGCGAAGGCGCTCTTCTCGATGCGGCCGAAAAAAGCGGTCTGCTTGCCGATCTTGCTCGCCTGCCGCGTGGGCTGGACACAGCGGTCGGCCCCGGCGGCCATGGCCTTTCCGGCGGGCAGGCGCAGCGCCTGGCGCTGGCGCGGGTGTTCCTTACCGATCCCGCCGTGCTGCTGCTCGATGAGCCGACCGCCCATCTCGATGCCGAGACCGAACGGCGTGTGATGGACGCGCTGCTTGCTTTCGCCCGCGGCCGCAGCCTGCTGGTCGCCACGCATTCCCAGGCGGTGGCTGCGTGCCTTCCACGTGCTTGGCGCATCTGCGAAGGCGGGCTCTGGCCCAGCATTGCCTCTCTTCCGCTCGGCTTGGCCGCCAAGACGGAGACTGCCGCATGAACCTGCTCGTCCTTCTTGGACCCCTCTATCGCCAGCAGGCCGGTCGGCTGATGCTGGCGCTGATGCTCGGTCTCGTTACCCTGTTTGCCGGCGTCGCACTGCTTGGCATCTCCGGATGGTTCCTGACGGCAGCGGCGATGACGACGGCCGGCCTGGCTTTCAACCTTTTCGGCCCCTCCTCGCTCATTCGCGGCCTGTCGCTGCTGCGCATCCTCGCCCGCTATGGCGAGAAAGTCGCAGGACACGATGCGACGCTCGCTCTTCTGTCCACTCTGCGCAGCGCCGTCTTTACCCGGCTGTTTGCCCGCATTCCCCTGCGCCAGACCGCTAGCGCGACAGGTGCGCCGACAAGCCATGCAGACCTCATGAGCCGGCTAACCGCAGATATCGACCAGCTGGACAGTCTGTTCGTGATCGGCGTCAGCCCGCTGGTCAACGGCGCCTTCGCCGCGCTTCTGCTTGGAACGGTTCTGGCGCTGGCGTTGCCGACGGCGCTCCTGCCCGTGCTTGCCCTTCTCAGCCTCGGCATTTTCGGCGTGCCTCTGGCTCTGGTTCTTCTGGCGCGCGGGCCGGCGCGGCAGGTGGTACGACATGCGGCCACGATGCGGGGCATGGTGATCGAAGCCGTGGAGAGCGGTGACGATCTCAGGGCCTTTGACCAGACGATGCTGGCGCAACACCGTTTCGAGGCGCTGAACCTCACCTTGGCTAAAGGCCGCCGACGGCTTGCACGCACCGGTGCTTTCGCCGCCTTTGCCTTGCAGGCCCTGACGGCAGCTGCCCTCGTCTGTGTGCTTCTTAACGGCCTGGAGGCGCTGTCGTCCGATAGGCTTTCCGGTCCGGTTCTGGTCGGGCTGCTTCTGGCGACCATGGCGAGCTTCGAGGCGGTTAGCGCCATTCTGCGCGGGGTTGCGCGCTTCGGGCTGGCAGCGGCTTCGGCGGAGCGCCTCGCCGCTCTGCTGGAGACGCCATGCGCGATCGAGGCCGAAGCGCACCCGGTCATGCTCCCGCCGAGCCTCGACATCGAGCTGATCGATGTCAGCTTCGCTTACGCGCCGGACCGGCCAGCGCTTCAAGCGCTTAGCCTGAAGATCGCCCAGGGCGAAACGGTCGCGCTGACCGGCCCCTCCGGCAGCGGCAAGTCCACCCTGTTCCAGCTTCTCCTGCGGCTGCGGGATCCCGACAGCGGCACCGTCAGCCTGGGCGGCATCGACCTCACCTGGGCGGACCCCGAGGAGATCCATGCCACCGTCGCGCTGCTCGAGCAGGATGCGCCCGTTTTCATGGGCAGCATTCGCGACAATCTGTTGATCGGCAATCCGCACGCCGGCGACGGCGCGCTGTGGGAGATGCTGGATGCGGTGCAGCTTTCCGCCACCATCGCCGCCCTGCCGGACCGGCTGGATGCCTTTGTCGGCGAGACCGGCAGCACGCTGTCGGCGGGACAGGCGCGTCGGCTCTGCCTGGCGCGCACCCTTTTGTCTCGCGCCGAGATCCTGCTTCTGGACGAGCCGACCGCCAGCTTGGACCCGGCTCTGGAGGAGGCGATCCTGTTCGCCCTGCCACGTCTGGCACGCGGCCGCACGCTTATTGTCGCCACCCATGCACCGACGAGCCGTCTTCAGGGCTTCGACCGCCACCTGCGCCTGTCGGCAAAGGGCGGATTGGAGAGTGCCTAAGACCGGGCAGACAGCAATCTTCACCGTCTCGCAGCACAAACCACCGCAATGCAGCGTTTTCGCCTAGGAATCGCCCCAGACTATGCGATAGAGCGAAAACATGGCAGGACGGACATGCCCGCCCCATCTTTGAAGGTGGCGAGGCCGGACGAAATGGTCGGCAGAGGCCGATCAAGAATGGCCGCTGCCATGAAGAAGACGCGCGGTGCGCGTAGACAGCGCACCGGCGGCGAAGACGGCGAGCGGATGGCATGGTGAATGCGACGAGCAGCATGACGGGCGGAACGCGCAAGAGCACACGACGGATGGCGATCGTCCGGCCTCTGGCGCTGCTTTCGGCGCTGACGGCGCTTGCCGGTTGCCAGACGGCGCTGGAACAGACCTATGAACCGACCCTGAGCCCTTCCTCCACGCCGCAGATCGTCTCGGAGGTGCAGAAGAACGATCCGCGCGCGCAGATGGGCGCGCGCGAGCATCCACGCATCATCGCCAGCTATGGCGGCGAATATCGCGACGAGAAGACCGAGCGGCTGGTGGCCCGCATCACCGGCGCGCTGACCGCCGTCTCGGAAAATCCGAACCAGTCCTACCGCATCACCATCCTGAACTCGCCCGCGATCAATGCATTCGCGCTGCCCGGTGGCTATCTCTATGTCACGCGCGGGCTGCTCGCGCTTGCCAATGATGCATCCGAAGTGGCGGCCGTACTCTCGCATGAGATGGCGCATGTCACCGCCAATCACGGCATCCAGCGCCAGCAGCGCGAGGAGGCGGAAGTCATCGCCAGCCGCGTGGTTTCGGAGGTTCTCTCCAGCGATATCGCCGGCAAGGAGGCGCTGGCGCGCGGCAAGCTGCGGCTCGCCGCTTTCTCGCGCAACCAGGAACTCCAGGCCGACCAGATCGGGGTACGCATGCTGGGCGAAGCGGGCTACGACCCTTACGCCGCCGCGCGCTTCCTGGAAGCCATGGCCTCCTTTGCCAGCTTCAACGCCGTCGATCCCGAGAACGACCAGAGCATGGACTTCCTGTCCAGCCATCCGAGCGCGCCGCAGCGTGTCGATCTCGCGCGCCGCCACGCCCGCGCCTTCGGCCCGGAGGGTACGACGGGAGATCGCGGCCGTGATTATTATCTCGATGGCATCGACGGCCTGCTCTATGGTGACAGCCCTCAGGAAGGCTATGTGCGCGGCCAGACCTTCCTGCATGGCAAGCTCGGCATCCGCTTCGACGTGCCCGACGGTTTCCAGATCGACAACAAGGTCGAGGCCGTTCTGGCCACGGGCCCCGGCGAGGTGGCGATCCGCTTCGATGGCGTGGCCGATACGCAGGGACGCAGCCTAACGGACTATATCGCCTCCGGCTGGGTGACAGGGCTTGAGCCCGATACGATTCGCGCCATCCAGATGAACGGCCTGGAGGCTGCCACGGCCCGCGCCTCGGCCGACCGCTGGGACTTCGACGTGACCGTGATCCGCATCGGCAGCCAGATCTACCGCTTCCTCACCGCCGTGCCCAAGGGTTCGCCCGCGCTGGAGACGACGGCCAATACCCTGCGGAGTTCTTTCCGCCGGATGACGGCAGCCGAAGTGGCCTCGCTAAAGCCGCTGCGCGTGCGCGTCTTCACGGTCAAGCAGGGCGAGACCGTGCCCACTCTGGCGGCCCGGATGATGGGCACCGACCGCAAGCTGGAACTCTTCCGTCTGATCAATGCCATGGGCATGACCGCCACGGTGCAGCCGGGCGACCGGGTGAAAATCATTACCGAATAGAAATCTGTCTAACGGTCTGATTTTCCTGTCTTTATACGTGTCTTTGCGCCGACCTTCGGGCCGCTGCGCACAGGCTCTGGCATCCGCGTCTAAAGGGGTGGTTAACCTTTATTTTCTATTGAAGGAGGGTGCTGAAAGGCATGTTCGACTACTCTTGTTGTGCAGGTTCCCATGCGTCTTCCCCGAACGAATTTTTCTCATGGCCTCGACACCACGGGTGAGGCTGCGGACGGTCAGCGCAGGAGCGTAAAGCGGATCTACGGCGCCCCAGATCCAGACAGCCACCGCGTCATTGACGAGAATGCCGACGAGATCGCCGCCGGACAGATCGAAGGGCGGATCGAAGCGCCGATCTGGCAGAGCAATTTCGTCATCGGCCCGAATGTGCGCTTCACCCGCACGCCTGAAAACGCCATTCCCAAACGCCACCGCCTGGCCGCGCCGACGGATGCGGACGACGAGATGCCGGGCGCGGACCCGTCCATGCCCATGGAGGAAGAGCTGCGAGAGACGCCGGCCTTCCGGCTCTTCGGTCATCAATCCGATCTGCCGCCGGATCTCGGCTTCCTGCAGGCCGCCTTTCTTCCGCCGGCCGATTCGCCGCTGCACGAGCATGCGGCCGCACGTGGCGCGCTGGCGCTGGCACTCAGGCTGCGCCGGGCGCTGGAGGCCGAGGAGGCCGCCGCACACGGCCTGGTAATCGACGCGGATCCGACGCCCGCCGCCGCCAACGGCAATGACGCCACAGCGCGCGATAGCGCGAGACCGGATCTCGATCTCATCTGCTTTCCCGAACCTACCGCTGCCTCCGAAGCGGCCCAACGCTTCGAACCCGCTCATGAGGCATCGGTCCTTACAGAAGTCCAGACCGAGATCCCTGAGGTCGAGGCAAACGTGCATCCGGCTCCATCCCGCCACGCAGAAGAAGACCGCTCCTTGACCAGCATGATGCCGCAACCGGCGGACAGCCACCCTCTACCATCCACCTCTGCCGCCACGCGCTCGGCGCTGTCGGCCGCGCTGCCCGATTTCCTGTTTTTCGAGGCGATCGCCACCAATCCGGATCTCGCCTTC
Source organism: Xaviernesmea oryzae (assembly GCF_900109605.1). Classification (GTDB taxonomy): domain Bacteria; phylum Pseudomonadota; class Alphaproteobacteria; order Rhizobiales; family Rhizobiaceae; genus Xaviernesmea; species Xaviernesmea oryzae. The sequence goes on along the minus strand of NZ_FOAM01000001.1, from coordinate 395,336 downwards.
GACACGCTGCCGGCACCGCATGATGAAGCAATCCAAGAGGCTAACGAATCGGCCATCGACGCTGAACCGGTCTGCGAGCCCACGTCCGAGCCGGCACAGGCCAACGATCAAAGTGCGCCTGTAGCGGAAATACCGGTCCTCCCCGTCTGGACGCATGGCCAGATCGAACCGGTCGCGGCTCCCACGCTTGAAGGCGCTGACGTGATCTCGCTCTACCGCGCCATCGATTGCCGGGCGCGGATGCCGCTGCTGGCTCTGTCGCAGACTCAACCGGCAGCCAGCAGGGATTTTGAAACGATCGCACCCGAGCCCGTTGCCGAGGAACAGGTGCTGCCGCAGGCGCCGATTGCCGATGTGCAGGCCGAGATGCCGACACTGGTCATCGCCGAGCAGGCCATAGCCGAGCAAGCCGTCGTTGACCAAGCCTTGGCCGAGGCGGCACCGCCTGCGGCAGAGGCACAGGCGACGCTCGGCCGCGTATCCGCCCCGGTCGATTTCAACCGCCTGCCCTTCTCGATCCCGCGCGCCGCGCTCTGGGCCGACAGCGGCGACGATTACGACTATCCGCCCGTCGAGCTTCTGCAGGAGCCGCCGCTGCAGGTTACTGCCTCCATGACCCAGGAAGCGCTGGAGCAGAGCGCCGGCCTTCTGGAAAGCGTGCTGGAGGACTTCGGCGTGCGCGGCGAGATCATCGACGTGCGCCCCGGCCCTGTTGTCACCCTCTATGAGTTCGAGCCGGCGCCTGGCGTCAAATCCTCGCGCGTCATCGGTCTGTCGGACGATATTGCCCGTTCGATGTCGGCGCTTTCGGCCCGCGTCGCCGTGGTGCCCGGCCGCAACGTCATCGGCATCGAACTGCCGAACCCGGTGCGCGAGACCGTCTATTTCCGCGACATGATCGAATCCACCAGCTATGGCGACACCAAATTCAAGCTGGCGCTCTGCCTGGGCAAGACCATCGGCGGCGAGCCGGTGATCGCCGAGCTTGCCAAGATGCCGCATCTACTGGTTGCCGGCACCACAGGCTCGGGCAAGTCGGTCGCCATCAACACCATGATCCTCTCGCTGCTCTACCGGCTGAAGCCGGAGGAATGCCGCCTGATCATGGTCGACCCGAAGATGCTGGAGCTTTCCGTCTATGACGGCATCCCGCATCTGCTGACCCCCGTCGTCACCGATCCGAAGAAGGCGGTCATGGCCCTGAAATGGGCGGTGCGCGAGATGGAGGAGCGCTACAAGAAGATGTCGCGCCTCGGCGTGCGCAACATCGACGGCTATAACAGCCGCGCCGCGCTTGCCCGTGCCAAGGGCGAGACGGTGATGACCACGGTCCAAACAGGCTTCGACCGCGGGACCGGCGAGCCGATCTACGAGGAGCAGCAACTCGACCTGGAGGCCATGCCCTATATCGTCATCATCGTCGACGAGATGGCCGACCTGATGATGGTGGCCGGCAAGGAAATCGAAGGCGCGATCCAGCGGCTGGCACAGATGGCGCGTGCCGCCGGCATCCACCTGATCATGGCCACCCAGCGCCCCTCGGTCGATGTGATCACCGGCACGATCAAGGCCAATTTCCCGACCCGCATCTCCTTCCAGGTCACCTCGAAGATCGACAGCCGCACCATCCTCGGCGAACAGGGTGCCGAACACCTGCTGGGCCAAGGCGACATGCTGCACATGGTCGGCGGCGGTCGCATCGCCCGCGTCCACGGCCCCTTCGTCTCCGACGAGGAAGTGGAAAAGGTGGTGGCCCATCTGAAGCTTCAGGGACGGCCGGATTATCTCGGCACCGTCACCGAAGATGCCGACGAAGCCGAGGACGCGCCGGAGGAGGATACGGCGGTGTTCGACAAGGGCGCGCTGGCCGAGGAAGACGGGCAGGATCTGTTCGACAAGGCCGTGAAGGTGGTTCTGCGCGACAAGAAGTGCTCGACCTCCTACATCCAGCGTCGTCTCGGCATTGGCTACAACCGCGCAGCTTCCCTGGTGGAGCGCATGGAGAAGGAAGGCATCGTCGGACCGGCTAACCATGTCGGCAAACGCGCCATCATCGCCGGCACGGGCCGCGAACCTCAGCCGGAGCAGATCGACGGCGAAGAGTAAATCCCCCCGCAGCGAGGAGGAGGCGCGGCGTTGCGCGACAATGCCGCGCATATCGCATCGTCGCTTCCGTGCGGTGTGATGAGACGCTGGTGGCCAGGCGGCGTTCCTTGCAAGAGCGGCGCTACTTGTCCCTGCCTCATGCCAAGTCTCAACCACAAACATTCCTAGAACCACCTGCACCCGCCATGCGCTTGTCGACTGGCGGGTTTTTCTGTGTCCTTGGGAACAAAGATGCGCCGAAGATCTTCCTTCGTCCAAACGCAGATCTTCTTCCGGTCGACTTGAGGCAGGAAGCATATGTGGTCTGTTGCAATTTAGTTATTCTCAGCACGGCGCGCACCGGGCGACCGTCCACTTGTGCTGCACGATGGAACATTTGGCCCGGCTGACTGAAGCGGGCACGCGAGGAGAGAGCCATGTTGAAATCCCTGACCGCCGCCAGCCTAGCGCTGGCTCTTGCTGCCGGCAGCGCCGGTTTTGCCACGTCTGCGCTCGCGCAGGACGTTGAATTGCGCGTCGGTCCCGACGGCATCCGTCCCGTTATCCGTGACAATCGCGACCGTGGCGATCGCGGCATGCGCGACCGTTGTGGCCAGCGTGAAGCACGCGCTGCTGCGCGCGATGCCGGCCTGCGTGACCCGGAAGTGGTTCGCGTGACCGATCGTCGTGTTGTGGTCGAAGGCATGACGCGGCGCGGCCCCGAGCGGATCAGCTTTGCCAATATGCGTGGCTGCCCGGAGCTTTAAACCACCCTCTTCGTCCAACAGGCCTTTTCCCCCGTAAAGGCCTGCGGACATTGAAAGGCCTCCTGATGGACAATCGTCCGCGCCATCAGGAGGCCTTTTGCATAGGGCGTACTGGACATGGCCTTTTCGGCTTCAAGACGCGGCATCCGCGCCAGATCCTCAGGCTCCGGCTCGGCCTGATCCGTAAATCGCGCATTACCAATAACTGAACGCATCGGCATCAAGCTTTCTTAAGCTTTGTTTTGTTAGCTCCGGCAATCATTTCCCCGGTTGTCGGATAGGCGATTTTGGACGATCTCGGCTTTATCCTGCCCCTGACCATGATGATTCTCGGCCTTGCGCTGCTATCGGTCGGCTTGGTCTTTTCACGTCCAGCGCTGTTTTGGGGTCTGGGCTATCTCGCGGCCGCCTGTGGTTTTGCCATGCCGCTACAGGCCTTCATACCGCCGCTCGTTGCTGCCTTGCTGACAGAGGCGTTGTTTCTCTCCGCCTTCTTCTTTTACGGCCAGGCGCTGATGACGCAGTTTCCCGGCCGCAGCATCCTCACCTTTCGGCTTAGCCTGTCGCTGATCGCCTATGGCGCGATTGCGGCCGTCATCGTCGTGCTGAAGGACATGGAGCTCGAATTCCGGTTGAGCGATCTGGCCTGCGCGCTGTCCATTCTCGTTCCCATCCTTTGCGTCATCCGCCGCCCGAAAACGCCAGTCGGCCTAGCCTTGGTTACCTGCGCTGGCTTGGTCGCGCTTGAAACCGTGACGCGGCTTACCTTGACCTTTCTGCTGGCAGGCGCCGATCCCTCGACGCTCACTGACTCGCCCTATATGATGATCATGCAGGGCTGCGCAGCGCTGTTCGGCCATCTCATGGCGCTGGCCGCCCTTGCCCATGCCGCGCGGGACAGGATCGTCCGCTATCGCGAGGATGCCGAGCAGGATGCCCTGACCGGCCTGCTCAACCGCCGTGGCTTCGAGCGGGCGCTGGCGCCGCATGGCGAGCGCGGCCATGTGCCATCCGGTGCAGTGATCCTGTGCGACATCGATCATTTCAAGCGGATCAACGACACGCTGGGCCACGCCGCCGGCGATGCGGTGATCATGGCCTTTGCCCGGATGATGCGGGCCAGCCTGCCGGCAAAGGCAGCGGTTGCGCGCCATGGTGGCGAGGAATTCATTGCCTTCCTGCCCGGATCGAGCTCCGCCGAGGCCCGAAGCCTGTCCCAGACGTTGCGTTTGCGCATCGCCAAGACGGAGGCGTTGATGCTGGGCGAGGACTGGGTGGCGACGGCCAGCTTCGGCGTCTCCGGCTCCCTTCCGGACGACCTGTCCTTGACCGAGGTGATCGGCCGCGCCGACCGGGCACTCTATCGCGCCAAGCACCAAGGCCGCGACCAAGTGGTCGAGGAACCGATGCGGAGCGCGGCATGACGAAAGAAGAGGCGCGATCCCCGCAAAAATTCATCTTAAATGCGGTTTCTGTCGAACGGCGAATGCAGTACATGAGCGATGACGGCCGCATTGTGCGACAGTCGCAGCCACTCGGGAAGGCGTCATGACACTGGAAATGGGCGCCTCGGCCTCCTGGCCGATCGGTGGAGGGCAGACAGGCGCGCTGATACGGGCCTTCGACTGGGCATCGACTCCGCTCGGTCCCATTGCGTCCTGGCCGCAGAACTTGCGCATCAAGGTCAATTCACTGGTCAATTCGCCGATTCCCCAGGTCCTCATGTGGGGTCCGGCGCATATCATGCTCTACAATGACGGCTATATCGACATTGCCGGCAAGAACCATCCGCGCGCGCTCGGTGGTCGCGTCGAGGAGATCTGGCCGGAGATCTGGCACTGGAACAGCCGTATCCTAGAAGCAGGCGCGCGCGGCGAGGTCCAGTCGTTCAGCGACCAGAAGATGACGCTCAACCGCAGCGGTGAGCCCGAGGACGTGGTCTTCGATCTTTTCTACACGCCAATTTACAATGATGTCGGCCGTGTCGATGGCGTGCTTTGCACGGTTCTCGACAATACGGAGAAAGTGCACGCCACGCAGGCGCTGGCCGAAAGCCAGGCGGAGATCCGCCGGATCACCGATGCGCTGCCGTTGCTCGTCGGTTATGTTGGCCGCGACGGCATCTATCGCTTCGCCAATCGGGGCTATATCGATTGGTTCGGCCGCAAGCCTGAAGAGGTGGTCGGCCGCCACCTGCGCGAGGTGATCGGCGACGCCTTCTATGCCCGCCGCCTGGCGCTGATCGAGCGCGGCTTTGCCGGCGAGGCCATCGTCACAGATACGCTGATCGAGCGGCCGGATGGCGAGGAGCGCGCTGCTGAAATCCGCTACGTCCCCGACATCCGTGCCGATGGCACCGTCGAGGGGCTCTATATCGTCATTCTCGACATCACCGAACGCAAGAAAGTGGAATCCGACCTTCAGCGCAGCAATGCTCGCTTCGCCGCTGCCGTCGAGGCTGTGCATGGCATTCTCTGGACCAATAGCGCCAACGGTCGCATGCTCGGCGAGCAGCCGGGCTGGGGTGCGCTGACGGGGCAGAGCTTCGCCCAATACCAGAATTACGGCTGGTCCGACGCGGTGCATCCCGACGATCGGGAGCCATCGATTGCCACCTGGCGCGCCGCCGTGGCGGCCAAGGAAACCTATGTCTGGGAACACCGCGTCCGCCGGCACGACGGTGCCTGGCGGATCTTCGCCATTCGCGCGGTGCCGATCCTCGATGATGGCGGCGAGATCGCGGAGTGGGTCGGCATTCACACCGACATCACGGAACAGCGCGAGGCCGAGAGCGCTCTGCGCCGTCATGCGATCGATCTGGAGCGTCAAATACGCCACCGTGAACGGGCCGAAGAGCAGTTGCGCCTGCTCAACGAAACGCTGGAAGGCCGCGTCGAAGAGGAAATCGCCGTGCGCCGCGCCGCCGAGCGGGCCTTGCAGCAATCCCAGAAGATGGAGACCATCGGCAAGCTGACCGGTGGCGTCGCCCACGACTTCAACAATCTGCTGCAGGTCGTCTCCGGCAATCTGCAGCTTCTGTCCAAGGATGTGACTGGCAACGAGCGCGCCGAGCGCCGGGTAACCAATGCCCTGGCAGGGGTGGCGCGTGGCGCCAAGCTCGCCGCGCAACTGCTGGCCTTCGGCCGCCGCCAGCCGCTGGAGCCCAAGGTCACCAATATCGGCCGTTTCCTCACTGGCATGGACGATCTGTTGCGCCGCTCTCTCGGCGAGGCGATCGAGATCGAGACGGTCGTGGCCGGCGGTCTCTGGAACTCCTTCGTCGATCCGCTGCAGGTGGAAAATGCCGTTCTCAACCTCGCCATCAATGCCCGCGATGCGATGAACGGCCAAGGCAAGCTGACGATCGAGGTCGGCAATGCCTTTCTCGATGACGACTATGCCCGCATCCAGGGCGATGTCACGCCCGGCCAATATGTCTGCGTCTCGGTCAGCGACACCGGCAGCGGCATGACGCCCCAGGTGCTGGAGCAGGTTTTCGAGCCCTTCTTCTCCACCAAGCCAGAGGGCAAGGGCAGCGGCCTTGGCCTCTCCATGGTCTATGGCTTCGTCAAACAGTCAGGCGGGCACGTCAAGATCTATAGCGAGGTCGGCCAGGGCACCTCCGTGAAGATCTATCTGCCGCGCGCCACCGAGGGGGAAGACCGCGAGGTGGAGGTGCAGAGCGGGCCGGTGGTCGGCGGCAACGAGACCGTGCTGGTCGTGGAGGATGACGACGAGGTACGCGCCACCGTGGTCGAGATGCTGACCGATCTCGGCTATGGCGTGCTGAAGGCGACCAATGCGCAGAACGCACTGAGCGTCATCGAGAGCGGCATCTCCATCCAGCTGCTCTTCACCGACGTGGTCATGCCCGGCCCGCTGAAGAGCACCGAGCTTGCCCGCAAGGCCAAGGAACGCCTGCCCGGACTCAGCGTTCTTTTCACCTCGGGCTATACGGAGAACGCCATCGTCCACGGCGGCAGGCTGGATCCGGACGTGGAACTCATCTCCAAACCCTATGCGCGTGAGATGCTGGCGCGGAAAATCCGTCATGTTCTGGCCAATAGCGCGCAGCGACACCAGGCCGAGGCGCCGCGCCCTGCGCCCGCGCGACCGCTGGCGGCACCTGCGCTTAGCCGCACGCTGACGGTCATGGTGGTGGAGGACGATGCCCTGATCCGCGCCAACAGCCGCGAGATGATCGAAGATGCCGGTCACAATGTCATCGAGGCAGGCAGCGCCGAGGAAGCGCAGCGGAAGCTTCAGACCTCCGATCCGGACGTCCTGGTCACCGATCTCGGCCTGCCGGACGCCTCTGGCGGTATGCTCGCACGCGCGGCCCGGCAATTGCGCCCGTCCTTGGGCTTGGTCTTTGCCACGGGCAATGACCGCCTGCCCGAGGATGCGGAGCCCGGCGCCATCCTCCTGATGAAACCCTTCGACTCCGAACGGCTGGTCGCCGCCATCGCCGCCTCCCTGATGGTCAACGAGGCGGAAACAAGCGTCGCGGAAGGAGGGGACTGATCCTTCGCAGGCAATCGGCTTGGCCGGGCGCCGTAAGCACCACCGGGTCGCTATGCTGCGGCATTCGGTCACCATGATCCGCGCGACGTGTGCGTCATAAGGATGGCAAGTTTGCCTTTGCTGACGTAGACTGCGCGCGACGTTTCTGATCACGCCCCGGACGCCATGTCGGTCATTCCTTTTACATCCGCCCGTTGCAGACCGGGCCCGCAGGCACATTCGGAAATCTGTGCCCGTTGCTCGGTCCGTCAGTTGTCGATCTGCGCCGCCCTGCCGGACGACGACATCGGACAGTTGGAAGCGATCATGCGCACGCGCACGATCGCGCCGGGTGACAGGCTGATCGAGGAAGGGGCGCCGCGCCGTCACGTTTTCACGCTCACCTCGGGCATGTTGCGCCTGTCGAGCGATCTGCCGGATGGGCGCCGCCAGATTGGCGATTTTCTCCTGCCTGGCGACTATCTCGGTCTGGCCGACGACAAGATCTATGCGCAGACGGCCGAAGCGGTCATGCCTTCCACGCTTTGCAGCTTCGCCGTCAAGGACATGGAGGCGCTGATGGCGTCCAGCCCGGCGCTGCGCGACCGGCTCTACGCCCTGACCCGCCGAGCCCTTCAGGAAGCGCGCGAAAGCCAGATGATGCTCGGGCGGCTGGCACCGGTGGAGAAACTGGCGAGCTTTCTCCTGCTGCTGACACGCCGCCTGCAGCGGCACGGCCAGCCGCACAATCCGTTGGCGCTGTCGATGAGCCGTACCGACATTGCCGACCATCTTGGCCTGACGATCGAAACCGTCAGCCGAAGCTTCACCAAACTGAAGATACAGGGCCTGATCGCGCTGCCGGAAGCGCATCTGGTCGACATCCGCGATCGAAACGGCCTGATTGCCGTTGCCGGGCTTTCCATCGACGAGGACTGAAGCATGCCGCGCAAAGCTGTGCCGTGGCTTGCGATAACGACATGCGGCAAAACAACGACGTAAAGCGTCGGGAGCGCCCCTGACAGAGCGCGAAACGCTTTGGCGAGACCGGCCTCAATCTCTCAGAAAGGCAGCGACCGCTGGCAGATCCCGCCGCTGCAGAAAAGCTTCGCGCGGTGCATGCAGGAGGATGCGCCCTTCCTCCAGAAACAGCACGTCATCGGCAAGCCTGCGCACATCCTCGGGATGATGCGTGACCAGAAGCACGGTCATCTGCCGCTCGGCCTGCAATTCGCCGATCAGGGCTGACATGCCGGCGCGCAAGGCGGGATCGAGTGCGGCGAATGGCTCGTCCAGCAGCAGGATGGGCCGCGTCTGCACGAGCGCACGGGCCAGTGCCACACGCTGGCGCTCGCCACCCGAGAGGCTCGGCGGCCTGCGCTTTTCATAGTCGGCAAGCCCGACACGTGCCAGCGCCTGGCCGATCCGCGCTCGATCATCCGCCGAAAGCTTCAGGCCGGGATCGATCCCGAGGCCGATATTGGTCGTGACGTCGAGATGGGCGAAAAGATTATTGTCCTGGAAGATCACCGAAACAGGCCGACGCGATGGCGCAACGTCATCCATCCTCTGGCCCATCAGGGTGACATGCCCGCGATCCGGTGTCTCGAAGCCGGCAATCAGGTTGAGCAGCGTGGACTTGCCGGAGCCGGAGGGCCCAAGCACAGCCGTGATGCCGCCGGCGTCGATACGGCAGTCGAAGGAGAGGTGCCGGGTGCCAAAGGCAACGATGGCCTCCTCCAGCGCAATGGCGGGGTGAGCGGCGTTCATATCGGCCTCCCTTCGCGTTCGGCCCGGTGCCCTCTTCCGGGCGTGCCGGCCATCGTTAGCGCCAGGCAGACCAAGCCAAGCAGAAGTGCCAGCGCATCGGCATCCTGGATGCGGTAGCTGCCAAGCCGGCTAAACAGCAGATAGGGCAACGTTACCAGATCCTGCGAGCCGAACAGCGCCACCGCGCCGAGATCGCCAAGCGAAAGGGCGGCGGCAAAGGACAAGGCCATTAGCAGCGGCCGCGCGAGGCAGGGAAGGTCGATCCGGCGCAGACGGTTCCAGCCCGCCAGTCCCAGACTTTCCGCCAGCCGGCCGGTGCGCGCATGATGGGTGGCGATTGCCGGCGACAGGATGCGCGTGGCAAAGGGCAGCGCCATCAGCGCATTGATGAGAATGACGATGATCGGTGCGAAATGCCCGATGGCGCCAAAGCCGCGCAGCAGCAGGAACCAGCCCGCCCCCAAAACGACAGGCGGCACCAGCAAGACGAGAGAGCCCGCCCCGTCCGAGGCTCCGGCAATCAAACGCGCCGGCAGGGACCGGCGGCGCATGGACAGGGCTGAAAGCCTGGCGGTGACAAGGCATGTGGACAGCGCCACGCAGATCAGCGCCGAGGCAGCAGCGATCGCCAGGCTGGTGGCAAGCGCCTGTTGAAATGCGGGCTCGGACAAAAGCCGCAAGGGTCGTGCGGCAAGCCCGGATGCGGCAACCGCAGCCAGCGGCGCAGCGACGAAGACAGCGGCAAGCCCGAGAATGACGACATCGATCATCCTCGGAGCAAGGCTCTTGCCATCGAAGCGGCGGCTGGCGCGGCCGAGCGTCGTGGCCTCTTCCGGCGCCGGCGCCGCCAGACGCAGCGCAAGCAGCAGGCCAAGCGTGACGCCGATCTGCAGGGCCGATAGCGCCATGGCTCGCACGGGGTCGAAATCGAAGCGCAGCGCCTGATAGATCGCGACTTCCAGCGTGGTCGCCGCCGGACCGCCCCCGAGCGTCAGCACCAGGGTGAAGCTGGTAGCGCAGAGCATGAAGATCAGCCCCGCCACGCCAGGCAGGAGACCGCGCAGAACCGGCCATTCGACCAGCCGCCAGAGCGAAAGAGAACCCATACCGAGATTGGCGGCGATGCGCCAATGCTCGCCGGGAATGCGCTCCAGCCCACTCAGGAACAAGCGCGCAGCAAGCGGCATGTTGAAGAACACATGCGCGATGAGGATGCCCGACAGGCCATAGATCGAGATCGGCTCGCTGAGCCCCAGCGCCGCCAGAGCGTGATTGACCACGCCCTGCCGCCCCCAGATACCAAGCAGACCGAGCGCCGCTACCAAGGCCGGCAGCCCGAGCGGCAACGCCATCAGCCGCACCAGCCAGAGACGGCCGAGGAAGTGCGGACGTCGTGCCAGCGCATGGGCCACCGGCAGGGCGAGAAGCACGGAGAGCAGCGTCGACAGCCCGGCCTGCAAAAGGGTGAAGCGCAGGCTTCGCCAGACCGTCACATCGAACCGGCCGCCGAAGGCCCCGCTTGGGCTCGGCATACCGGTATCAGCCGACAAAAGCGCAACAAGCGCCAGGCCCACGAAGCTCACGAGAAAAGCGAGCGTGAGAAGACCCGGCACGAGACCGCGTCTCATACGCCGCGCTCCAGGGCGTCACTTAAGGGGCGCATTGGCGCTGGCGGACGGCGAACGGCCGTCATCAATTGCGGCTCATCGCCGCCAGCCATTCCTCGATCCATGCACGGCGATTGGCGGCCACCTCGTCGGAGGGGATCAGCAGCGTCTTGGCCGGCTTGACCAGCTTGTCGAAGGCGGCCGGGAGCGGCTCGGCCGGCTTGCCGACCGGCATCATCCAGTTGGTGGTCGGCAGGATGCCCTGCGCCTGCGGGCCGGCGAGCATGGCGAGGAAGGATTTGGCAAGCGCCGGATCACGGGCGGACTTGGTCATTCCAGCCACTTCGATCTGGATATAATGACCTTCCGAAAATTCCGCGGCCTGATAACGATCGTTGTTTTCCGCAACCATGTGGTAGGCCGGCGAGGTCGTGTAGGAGAGCACCATCGGCACTTCACCCTTGGTGAACAGGCCATAGGCTTCCGACCAGCCGGGCGTCACCGTCAGGATCCGGTCCTTCAGCTTCGCCCAGGCGGCACCCGCCTGATCGCCATAGATCGCCTTGACCCAGAGCAGAAGCCCGAGACCCGGCGTCGAGGTGCGCGGATCCTCGATGACGATCTTGTCCTTGGCCGGCCCATCGACCAGCTCCTTCAGGCTTTTCGGCGGCGTCTTGATCGTCTGCGTGTCGTAGACGAAGGCGAAATGGCCATAGTCATAGGGCAGGAAGCTGTCGTCCTTGAAGCCGCCGGGCACATCGAGCGCTCCGGTATCGACGCCGTGCGGTGCGAAGAAACCGGTGGCCTTGGCTTCAGTCACCAGATTTGTATCGAGACCGACGACGACGTCGGCCTTGGAAGACGCACCCTCCAGCCGCAGGCGGGTCAGCAGTTCCACGCCATCGGCAACGCTGACATAATTGACCTTGCAGCCGCAGCTCTTCTCGAACAGCGCGGCAATCTTCGGCCCCGGACCCCACTCACTGGTGAAGCTTTCATAGGTGTAAACGGTCAGTTGCTTGTCTTCGGCCCTTACCGAGAGAGCGGTAAAAGCCAGCGCGCCGGCCGACAGAAGGGAGAGGAAATACCGGTTGAACGTCATCGTCGCGCCTCCTTGCGAATCAATCGGATATCGAAAGGCGAGAAGGCGCTGAAGCAAGGCCGTCTAATCCCTCCGCCGGTATGAGCCGGATCAGGTTCCTCGGGTTGGCGCTGACGCCTCTCAGCCCCCGAATGCGCCTGCCATCAGGCAAAGCGGATCAAAGGGCACCCCGTTAGAGCATCTCGATCTGTAATCGGCGACCGCGCCCTTTTCAAGCGGTAGAAATAGGCCGGGCAAACGAGCAGAAGCGGGTCGAGGTTTGGTCTGGTTCCATCATGAACCTTGAAAATCTCTGACACTTAGCATATGTACACACATAAGATGTACATCGCTCGTCGAGGGTTCTCATCATGCATACGACCCGCCTCTTTAAGAACGGCAATTCCCAAGCTGTTCGAATTCCGGCAGACCTTGCTTATCCTCAAAGCGATGTCGAATTGGAAATCGAACGGGTCGGAGATGAACTTCGTATTCGACCGTCTCGCCCATCGCTGGCGAATGTTCTGGAAATTTTTGCCAGCTTCAGTCCAGACTTCATGGCGGAGGGACGCGGAGACATGGAGCAAAAAGAGCGAGATTGGCTCTAATGCCCCGTTACATGCTGGATACAAATATATGCATCTACCTGCTTAAAAACCATCCAGCATCCGTTTCGAAGCGCTTTTCCATGCATCGAGTCGGCGATGTCGTGATGTCGGCCATCACCTTCGCCGAATTGAGCTATGGGGCCGAAGCCTCCCCCAATAGGGAGACGGAGCAAAGAAGTCTCGACCGCTTGGCCCAAGTGATCCCTGTCCTTCCTTTTGATGCGCAATCCGCACGTGCTTACGGTGCAGTCCGGTTTGCAACACGAGATCGCATGGGCCGCGATCAGCTCGACAAGCTGATCGCGGCCCATGCGATCTCATTCGATCTTGTCCTTGTCACCCATAACGTTCGTGACTTCCAAGCCTACAATGGACTGGTGATTGAAAACTGGCTCGAACAGCAGCTTTGATCCAACTCCTCCGATGTCCACGAAGCGGGCTTCCCCTTCCGCCCCGCAATAGGCTATGGCGGCGGGTCATGGAGGCCGGCAGCCGATGCGCGAGACGACACAACACGAAACCATGGTGGTGCTGATGGGCGGTCCGCTGACGGCGGGGCCGCGCCTGACCGCACTTTTGGCCGGAAATCGTGCTGTCGCCGCCGATGGCGGCATGCGCCATGCGCCCCTCCTCTCCACGCTGCCTGAGCTCTGGGTCGGCGATTTCGACTCTTCGGCCGATGAACTCATCGCACGCTATCCGCAAGTCCATCGCGAGCCCTATCCGCCCGCCAAGAACGAAACAGACGGCGAAATTGCCACCGAAGCTGCGATTGCGCGCGGTGCGACCAGGCTGGTGCTAGCAGGCGCGCTGGGTGGCGAGCGCTCCGACCATGCGCTGCTTCATCTGCTTCTGGGCCTGTCGCTGGCCGAGCGCGGAATCGAGGCGGTGCTGACCTCCGGCGAGGAAGAGGCCTATCCGCTGCTGCCCGGCACACGCGCGCTCGACCTGCCAAAAGGCAGCCTGTTCTCCATCCTCGGCTTCACCGCGCTCGACGGCCTGACGATATCAGGCGCCCGCTACCCGCTTGAGGATTTCGCCCTTCCCTTTGGTTCCTCCCGCACGATTTCCAATGTGGCGGAGGGGCCCGTTCACATCACGCTTGAGCGCGGCCGAGCCATCCTGCTCGCTCGCCCCTATGACATGACAGGAGCCTGACCCATGGCGCCGCCCATTTTGAAACTCGACGATATCGTTCTGACCTTCGGCGGCACGCCGCTTTTGAACGGCGCCGGCCTGCAGGTCGAGCCGGGCGACCGCGTCTGCCTGGTCGGGCGCAACGGCTCGGGCAAATCGACGCTTTTGAAGATCGCCGCCGGTCTGATCGAGCCGCAATCCGGCGAGGTCTTCCGCCACCCCGCCTCCACCATACGCTATCTCGAACAGGCGCCCGATTTTGCAGGCTACGACACCGTCGAAGCCTATGCCGAAGCCGGGCTGGGGCCGGGGGACGATCCCTATCGCGTCGCCTATCTGCTGTCGCATCTGGGGCTGACCGGCCAGGAACATCCGGCTTCGCTTTCGGGCGGGGAAGCGCGCCGCGCCGCACTCGCCCGCGTCATGGCGCCGGAGCCGGATATCCTGCTTCTGGACGAGCCGACCAACCATCTGGACCTGCCGACCATCGAATGGCTGGAAGGCGAGCTGATGAAGACCCGCTCGGCCCTCGTGCTGATCTCGCACGACCGCCGCTTTCTGGAAAAGACCTCCAACGCCACGGTCTGGCTCGACCGCGGACAGTCGCGCCGACTGGACCGGGGCTTTGCCCATTTCGAGCTTTGGCGTGATGAGGTGCTGGAGGCAGAAGAGCTGGAGCAGCACAAGCTGGGCAAGGCGATCGAGCGCGAGGAACATTGGCTGCGCTATGGCGTCACCGCTCGGCGCAAGCGCAATATGCGCCGGCTGGGCGAGCTGCAGGACATGCGCTCGCGCCATCGCGGCCATAAGGGCCCGCAGGGCTCGGTGCAGGCGACCGTGTCCGACGCGCAGGAATCCGGCAAGCTGGTGATCGAGGCGGAGAAGATCGCCAAGGCCTATGGCGACCGCACCATCGTCGCCCCCTTCTCGCTGCGCGTCCATCGCGGCGATTGCATCGGTCTGGTCGGCCCGAACGGCGCCGGCAAGACCACGCTGTTGAAGATGCTGACCGGCCAGCTGCCCCCCGACAGCGGCACCGTGAAGCTCGGCACCAATCTGGAGATCGCCACGCTCGACCAGAAGCGCGAGGATCTGAACCCGGACGATTCGCTTGCGCATTATCTCACCGACGGGCGCGGCGAGACGCTGCTGGTCAATGGCGAGCAGCGCCATGTCACCGGCTACATGAAGGAATTCCTTTTCCAGCCGGAGCAGGCGCGCACGCCGATCCGAAACCTGTCCGGCGGCGAGCGGGCGCGGCTGATGCTGGCACGCATTCTCGCGCGACCGACCAACCTGCTGATCCTCGACGAACCGACCAACGACCTCGACATCGAGACGCTGGACCTTCTGCAGGAAATCGTCGCCGGCTTTACCGGCACCGTCATCCTCGTCAGCCACGACCGCGACTTCCTCGATCGCACGGTGACCTCGACGATCGCCCCCGCTGACCCGGAAGCGCCCGATGGCCGGTGGATCGAATATGCCGGCGGCTATTCCGATATGATGGCCCAGCGCAAGGGTGCGGCCGAAGAACGCCGGCGCGTGGAAAAGGCGGAAAAGGCCAAAGCGGCCGAGACCGCCTCCCCTTCCGCCAAAACCGGCGGCTCCAGCGCCAAGGGCAAGCTCTCCTTCAAGCAGAAATTCGCACTGGAAAACCTGCCCAAGGAGATCGAGAAGGCCCAGAAGGACATCGCCAGCCGCGAAGCGGAGATGGCCGACCCCAACCTTTTCGCCAAGAACCCCAACCGCTTCGCAGCGCTTGCCAAGGAGCTTGAAAAGCTGCGGGACGAGGTGACGAAGAAGGAAGAAGAATGGCTGGAGCTGGAAATGCTCAGGGAAGAGCTGGAAGGGTAAAAGAAGACGCCGGGCGGAACCGTAGTTCCAGCGCCATCATGCCCAAGTGACGAAAGGTCGATCAATGTGTACGTCGCCGCGTAAGAGTGGCGGCATGGTATCTACCCAGCTTTGGTGAGAGATGCCCCTGCAGGATCCGCCGTGACCGCCTTTAAGTGGAGCACGCGGGGCGAGAGCGCTTTCAGATAGGTTTCGGATCGCCCGATATAGATCATTCCGGCTTCCGGCAGACGGGTCAGCATCTGGGCCAAACGCTCGGCGCGCTCCGGCTCCATGCCTTCCAGAACTTCCTCGAAGATCACCCAGCGCGGCTTGGCCAGCAGCAGGTGGGCGAAGGTGATGGCTTTTTGTACGTCGGTATCGAGAACCTTTTCCCAGCGCGCGCGCTCATCCAGGCGCGGCAGCAGATCGGACAGACCAGCCGCCTCCAGCGCCTCGGCGATCGCCTCCGTCGAATAATGATCCGGCGCTTCCGGGAAGCACAGCGCCTCGCGCAGCGTGCCGCCAGGGAGATAGGCGGTTTGCGGCACGAAGAGCATCTCGTCCTGTGGCGGCAGGCCGATCCGGCCGCCACCGCAGGGCCAGACCCCGGCCAGCGCCTGGAAAAGCAGCCGGCGGTTCACATTGTGGTCGCCATTGATCATGATCTTTTCGCCAGCGGCGATCTCGACAGGCGTTTCCAACAGGCGGAAGCCGCCGCAATGATCGACATGCGCATCGACCTTCACGGCGATGGACACATCCTCGAGCGTCATCCGGTCAGGCGTCGTTTCATGATACTGGATGGCGTGGCGCGAGGTCATCGGTCCGTCCATCTCGGTCAGGGCCAGGCGAAAATCGGTGACACGCACAAGGGTCGCGCGCCACTCGGCGATCGGGGCGAAATTGGCGACATACCAGCGCAAGGCCGTATTGACCTGGTTGAAAGCGCCAACCGACATCATCAATTGCCCGAAGGTCAGTCCGCCGGAAAAATAGGCCGGCGCTGCCACGATGATCGGCACGACGACCACGAGCCAACCATAGCTGGCCGAAACCCAGGTCAGATTGGTGTTGGCCAGAGCCAGCCGCTTGAGCACGTGAAGAACCGAGGTGATATCGGCATTGATGCGCAGGCGCTCGTTCTCCTCGCCGCGCTCCACCGTGATGGCGGAGATGCTTTCGCTGGCGTGCATCAGCGAGAAGCGCAGCTCCGCTTCCTTGGAAAAGCGGTCTCCGTTCAACCTGACCAGCTTGCGGCCGACGAACCGGCTGAGGACCGAGGCGGACGCCGCATAGAAGATCGCAGCCCAGACCATATAGCCGGGTATCGAGAAACTGTGGCCGCCGATGTTGAAGACGAAGCCACTCGAGAGTTCCCAGAGCACGCCGATGAAGCTGACGAGCAGGATGGTGGACTGGACAAGGCCGATCGTCAGGCCGGTGGTGCTTTCGGCAAGCGTTCGGGCGTCCTCATGCAGCCGCTGATCGGGATTGACGCCGATCAAGCCGTCGGCGGCAAGCCGTAGCGCGCGCTTGCGCTTCAGCCATTGATCGACGAGATCGCGCGTCAGCCCCTCGCGCATGTAGAGCGCCGTCATTTGGTTGAGCCAGGCCTGCACCACATTGAGCAGGAGAAGCGCGCCGGCGATCAGGAAGAAGATTTCCAGCTGATGGAAGAATTCCGGAAGGTCGCGACGTTGAAGCGCGTCGTAGAAGGGCGCGTTCCACTCGTTGAGGATCACCGTCATATAGGCGGTGGCGAGGATGACGATGATCATCGCTGGCCCGAGTGAGAGAACCTTGACCCGAACGGAGGATGACCAGAAGGCCGAAAACATCACGCCGAGGCGATAGGCCAAGCTAAGATTGGGGGAAGCCCCACCAGATCCGCGATTGCGACGCTCATGTCCGCGACGGGGCGTTGCGATGATGCCCACTTTGCTGTCTGCCATGATAACCAACCTATGCGCACCCTCGCTTTTGGCCAGAGCAGAGAGTGCCAGAGCGAAGGGATGAAAGTGTCGGCATCATGGCGTCCCCCTCTTGCAAGCGTCCTGCAATCCTCGTTCCAAACGAACCGCAGACGCCTCAACCCGTTGAATTCGCTCATACGGCCTTCCTTTAGCCGCTGGGCGATCTTGTGCGATATGCTGCGAGCCTCCTCCCCGAGGCCTCCCATGATCGCAGCTCTTTCTTCCGAAAGTGCTGACATAAACGCATAAACTGTGTGCTTGTGCCCCTTTCTGCAGCAAATGCGGCATCACGCCGCGCCAAGGGTCGGCCTTGGTAAGCACGGCGCAGCCGATCCAGTGCCTTGGATTGTCGAGCCTGCCAGCCGAAACTTGCGCGTTCCTCTCCTCACGCAGGGCGCGCGTGTCGATGAGCAGGATCTGATGATTCCGATTGCTTCGCGGATGCTGCGGGTCTATGACAGTGTTATCCCGTGGTGATTTGGCCGGCCGGCTTGCAGCCACGTTAAACAAGTTGCTAAAGGGCCGTGGGCTGTTTGAAGACACCCGCATCCCCTGATATGGCCGGCGCCGTTTTGATCGAGTGCGCCCATGCCCATCAAGATCCCCGATACGCTTCCCGCCTTCCAGACGCTGGTCAAGGAAGGTGTGCGAGTCATGACCGAGACGGTCGCAATCCGCCAGGATATTCGCCCGCTTCAAATCGGCCTCTTGAACCTGATGCCCAACAAGATCCGCACCGAGGTGCAGATGGCGCGTCTCGTCGGCGCCTCGCCGCTGCAGGTGGAATTTTCGCTGATCCGCATCGGCGGCCACAAGGCCAAGAACACATCGGAAGATCATCTCCTGGCCTTTTACGAGACCTGGGAAGAGGTGCGCCACCGCAAGTTCGACGGGCTGATCATTACCGGCGCGCCGGTGGAAACCCTGGCCTATGAGGATGTGACCTATTGGGAGGAGATGCAGCGCATCTTCGACTGGACGCATACGAACGTCCATTCGACGCTGAACATCTGCTGGGGCGCCATGGCGGCGATCTACCACTTCCACGGCGTGCCGAAACATCACCTGAAAGAGAAGGCCTTCGGCGTCTACCGGCACCAGAACCGCAACCCGGCTTCCGTCTATCTCAATGGCTTCTCGGATGATTTCCAGATCCCGGTCTCACGCTGGACCGAAGTGCGCCGCGCCGACATCGAGAAGGTGCCGGGGCTCAATATTCTGATGGATTCAGAGGAGATGGGCGTCTGCCTGGTGCAAGAGGATGCCGGCAACCGGCTCTATATGTTCAACCACATCGAATATGATTCCACCTCGCTGCAGGAGGAATATGAGCGCGATGTACAGTCCGGCGTGCCGATCCGCATGCCGCACGACTATTTCCCGCACAATGATCCCAGCCTGCCGCCCTCGAACCGCTGGCGCAGCCATGCGCATCTGTTCTTCGGCAACTGGATCAACGATATCTACCAGACGACGCCTTACGAGCTGGCCGAGATCGGCCGGGATCGTGCAGCCCTGGACAGGCCCCAGGACCTGCCGCCACTTGCCGTTGGCGGCCGCTGCTGACACGCACGACGCGTTTGGGGCCTGCCGCAAGGCGGGCCTCGGTCATGTCACAGATCGAAGGTCGCGATAACGGGCACATGGTCGGAAGGCCGCTCCCAGCCGCGCGCTTCCTTGAGAATCTCGACACGGGAAAGATGGGGCGCAAGATCGGCCGATGACCAGATATGGTCGAGCCGGCGGCCGCGATCGGCCGCCTCCCAGTCGCGGGCGCGGTAGCTCCACCAAGTATAGAGCTTTTCCGGCTCCGGCTTGTGCTGGCGCATCAGATCCACCCAGGCGCCGCTTGAGAGCACTGCCGTCAGGCCTTCGGTTTCGATCGGCGTATGACTGACAATCTTCAAAAGCTGCTTGTGTGACCAGACGTCATGCTCCAGCGGCGCGATGTTGAGATCGCCGACGAGGATCGACGACACACCGGCCTCTGCCTCGGCATGCAGCATCTTCATTTCCTCGATGAAGTCGAGCTTATGGCCGAATTTGGCATTGATCGTCCGATCCGGCTCGTCGCCGCCGGCCGGAACATAGAAGTTATGCAGCCGTACCCGCCGTTCGCCGTAGGCAAAGACGACCGAGAGATGGCGGGCATCGGCGATGCCGCAGTAGAGCCGGCGCTCCGAGAGCTCATGCAGCGGCAGGCGCGAGATGGTGGCGACCCCGTGATAACCCTTCTGTCCGTGGATTTCGATGTGCTGGTAGCCAAGCGCGCGGAAGGCCTCCGCGGGGAAGAGTTCGTTCGGGCACTTGGTTTCCTGCAAGCAGAGAATGTCAGGCGCCCAACTCTTCAAGAAATGCTCGACCAGCGGCAGGCGCAGGCGAACGGAGTTGATGTTCCAGGTGGCAATCGAAAAGGGCATGAAGGTCGAAGTCCCGAAGATAACGCATTCAGCGCCCCGGTTCGAAGCCCAGAGGCGCCATCACATGTCATGCTCGCTGCTGTAAGGATTTTTGCCGCGCTTGGCTATCCGCGATAAGTCGGCTCAAACTGCGTTTTAGACGAATCGGAAAAACGAGGCCGTCCGTGGAATCCGCACCCATCACCGTCCGTCTGCTGACGCCCGAGGACTTTGCCGTGTTTCGCAGCCTGAGGCTCGAAGCCCTCACCCTGGAGCCACAGGCCTTTGCCAGCAGCCTTGCCGATTGGGAGCGGATGACGGATGCCGATTGGCGCGCCAGGCTGGAAGCGGTGGATGTCCTTGCCGCCTTCCAGGGACCAGAGCCTCTCGGCATCATGGGCCTGGACCGCGAGCGCGGATCAAGGACCAGGCATCGCGGCATTCTGATCATGGTCTACGTCCGCGGGCATTTCCGTGGACGCGGCATAGGCGATCGTCTGGTCGAAGCGGTGGTCGATCGGGCACGAGAACGCGGACTGCGCCAGGTGGAACTGGCCGCCAGCGCGGAAAACCCAGCGGCGATCGCGCTTTATCGCCGCCATGGCTTCAAGCATGTCGGGCTGATGCCCGCCGGAATGCTGCATGAGGGCCGCGAGATCGATGAGGTGATCATGGTCAGACGGCTGGTGAACCAGGACTGATCAGCGGCGGATATCGTCATAGGGGATGCGGAAGACGGCGTCATCCATGGGAACCCCCGTCTGGACATTGTAGATCATCACGGACGTGTCCTTCTTCTGGGCATCCGTAATCGTCCACTGCCGAAGATCGTAGGTCTTTGGGTCGAACATCATGGTGATGGTCGAGTCGCCGAAGATCGATCGGTCGCCGAGCACGATGGTGATCAGGTCCGGCTCCTCGCGAACATCGCGCACCATGGAGGAGGTCAGGTCGATCGAATTGGAGAGCAGAAGGTTGAGCGGCGTCTTCGACAAGGGATAGATATCCCAGGTCTTGAGCTTCTGATTGCCGATGACGACAGATTTTCCATCGGCGATCACCCGCATGGGCGATGGCGCTTCGTAGTTGAAACGCAGCTTGCCGGGCCGGCTGATATAGAACTTGCCGGCCGTCTGTTCGCCACGCGGACCGAACTGCACGAATTCGCCCGCCATGGTCTTCACCGAGGAAAAATGATTGGCGATCTTCTGGGCGAGCGAGGCCTGGATGCTGGCCTGGGCAGCAGCGGGGCGCAGGTCGAAGCCGAAGACTGCAGCGGCAGCGACGATCGCCAGACCACCGACCACGGCCCGCCGGCCGATCAGCGCTCCAGCATTGGCGGCCGGGCGGTCCTTGCGTGCTGCAGTCATGAAATAGTCTCCTGTCATTGACCGGCCTGGCGGCCGGCGCGCCGCCGACGCGGCAATAAGGGTCGATCGGGCCGCGACCGCGAGACGCTTTCCTGCAAGGCAGGCAAGACGCCACCAGGCGGCAGGCGGATTATCGGCCAAGATCTGATCCGCTTGATGTGGCGCGCAACTGCGGCACCTTCAAGACCGTCAATCGACGCTGCATTCGGGTGAGTGTCGGTTCTGAAACACATCGCAATCTGGCAGCTTGTCTGCGCGCGCTTCAAGACCATCATCAAACGTCGCATGGCGTGCGTCGACACGACTTTAGAGATCGCTTTCCGTCGGCACCAGGATCTCGCGCTTGCCGGCGTGGTTGGCTGGGCCGATAATGCCCTCCTGCTCCATGCGCTCGATCAGCGAGGCGGCGCGATTGTAGCCGATACCGAGACGGCGCTGGACATAGGAGGTCGACGCCTTGCCGTCACGCAGGACGATGGCGACTGCCTGATCATAGGGATCGTCGGATTCGGCGAGATTGCCGGTGCCGGTGGGACCGCCGCCTTCGCCATCCTCATCCTCGTCCTCCGTCACCGCATCGAGATATTGCGGCGAGCCTTGCGTCTTCAGATAGGCGACGATCTCCTCGACCTCGGTATCCGACACGAACGGGCCATGGACGCGCTGGATGCGGCCACCGCCGGCCATGTAGAGCATATCGCCCTGGCCGAGAAGCTGTTCGGCGCCCTGCTCACCGAGGATGGTGCGGCTGTCGATCTTCGAGGTGACCTGGAAGGAGATGCGGGTCGGGAAGTTCGCCTTGATCGTGCCGGTGATGACGTCGACCGAGGGGCGCTGGGTCGCCATGATCACGTGGATGCCGGCGGCACGGGCCATCTGCGCCAGCCGCTGCACCGCGCCTTCGATATCCTTGCCGGCCACCATCATCAGGTCGGCCATCTCGTCGATGATCACGACGATATAGGGCATGGGCTGCAGGTCGAACTCTTCGGTCTCGTAGACGGCCTCGCCGGTCTGCCGGTCGAAGCCGGTCTGCACCGTACGAGTAATCGCCTCGCCACGCTCCATCGCCTGCTCGACGCGGGAATTGAAGCCATCGATGTTGCGCACGCCGATCTTCGACATCTTCTTGTAGCGCTCTTCCATCTCGCGCACCGTCCATTTGAGGGCGACCACCGCCTTCTTGGGGTCGGTGACGACGGGCGAGAGCAGATGCGGGATGCCGTCATAGACGGAAAGTTCGAGCATCTTCGGGTCGATCATGATCAGACGGCACTGGTCCGGCGTCATGCGGTAGAGCAGCGACAGGACCATGGTGTTGATGGCGACCGACTTGCCGGAGCCGGTGGTTCCAGCCACCAGCAGATGCGGCATCTTGGCGAGATCGGCGATCACAGCCTCGCCGCCAATCGTCTTGCCGAGCGCCATGGCCAGGCGCGCCTTGCTTTCGGCGAAGTCGCGCGAGGCCACGAGCTCGCGCAGGAACACCATTTCCCGGCGCTGATTCGGCAGCTCGATGCCGATCGCATTGCGGCCGGGCACGACGGCGACGCGGGCGGCGATTGCACTCATCGAGCGGGCGATATCGTCGGCAAGACCGATGACGCGCGAGGATTTGATGCCGGGCGCAGGCTCCAGTTCATAGAGCGTGACCACGGGGCCGGGGCGGACATGAATGATCTCGCCCTTGACGCCGAAATCCTCCAGCACGCCTTCCAGCATGCGGGCATTCTGCTCCAGCGCGTCGGCCGAGAGCGTGACGTCACGGGTCGGGTGCTTCGGTTCGGCCAAGAATTCCAGCGGCGGCAGGGTGAAGCTGCCATCATCCTGGGAACGCATGTCCAGACTGCGCGAGACCTTCGGACGCGCGGCGGGTGCCGCGACGCGGCCGGCGCGCAGCTCCTCACCCTCCGCGCGGCGCGGCGCGCCTTGGCCGAGGATCATATCATCGTCGTCATCCTCCTCGTCTTCGTCGAGGATAGGCGTCCGGGCAGCGCTCTCACCCAGACCGAGCGAGGGCTCGACGCGCTCGCCGCGCGCGACCACCTTGCGACGCGGCGGCTCGTTCAGCCGGCCGAATTCATCGCCGTTGAAATCATAGGGTTCATCGAAGGAGCCCATCCGCCGGCCCGGCTTGCCGCCGAACAGAAGCCGCATGCGCGCCTGCAGCGTGTAGCGCATATGGGCGAGTGCGCCGACGAAGAGCAGGCCGAAGCCGCCCGGACCATCATCATCCTCGATGGTCTCGCGCACGGTGCGCGCCTTGCTCGGAAGCTCGGCCGGCGCCTCGATGTCGTCCTCGGCTTCCACGCCGAACAGGCCGGCGCTGAAGGCGAGAAAGGCCGTGGCCGGCAGCGCCAGGATGGTGCCGAGGACGGCCGCGAGCGTGCCCGTGGGATAGGCGCCCGTCAAAAGCGCAGGCAGGCGCAGGATCATATCGCCGAAGACGCCGCCGAGACCGTTGGGCAACGGCCAGGTGACAGGCGCTGGCACGCAGCTCATGGCCGCCGCCGCAAGCGTGGAGCCGACGAACCAGGCGCCGAGCCGCTTCACATGCTTGTCGAAGGACTTGCCGACGATCAGCACCAGCGCCCAGGCAACGACGGGCAACAGCGCCAGCACGCTGCCGATGCCGAAAAACTGCATGGCAAGATCGGCAAACACCGCGCCCGGCTTGCCGAGAATGTTCGTCGCGGGCTCCGGCGTCGCATAGGAGAAGCTCGGATCCGCTACGTTCCAGGTCGAAAGCGACGCGACCGCAAGCGCCAGGAGGCCGAAAAGGCCATAGCCCAGAAGCGCCACGAACTGGCGCCATACGAAGGCGGAGAGCACGAACCGGTCGAGCCGGCCGTTCAATGCTGCCTGATTGCCTCTGTTCATCTGTCGCTGCCTGTTCCGTGCCCTGAGGGTCCGCGCCGCAGGCCGGCACGGGATTCACGGGCAGCATCCCAGAAGATGGTTAAGGCGACATTAACCATGCAGACGCCTCAGCAGAACGCGCGCTTGAGCCCGCCAATTTCTCCGCTGGTTCAGGCATAGGATGAAATCCGTGAAGAAATTCTAAAACAGGAAAAACTGCCCGACAAGGGGATGCTGGACCCCTTGCGGCAAAGGACATGGTCGCCGGGATCTCGGAACAGGCACAGGCGCCACCACGATGCGCCGACAAACGAAAGGCCAGGCAGTTGCCCGCCCGGCCTTTGAGGTTGCGCATCATGCGCGCGACACCGGACTTCATGGTCCGGCACTCTGCCGAAGAGGCTCACGCCCACCGGCTTTTTTAGGCGCTGCACCGCCCGACACGGCCGGGCGATGCGGAAAGGAGGATGGCCGCGCGCGCGACGCGGCCAGGATCATGCGATCAGGAATGGTAGGCCGCTTCGCCATGGCTGGCAAGGTCGAGACCTTCGCGCTCGGCTTCCACCGGAACGCGCAGGCCGACGATGATGTCGACGATCTTGTAGAGGATCGCCGAGCCGACGCCGGTCCACACCAGCGTGATCGCCACGGCCTGGAGCTGCACCAGGAACTGACCGCTCATGGTCTGTTCGCCGGCATAGCCGACACCGCCGAGCGAGGCACTGGCGAAGATGCCGGTGGCCAGCGCGCCGAAGATGCCGCCGATGCCATGGACGCCGAAGACGTCAGCCGTGTCGTCATAGCCAAACTTGTTCTTGATAACCGAGACGAAGAAGTAGCACAGCGGCGAGACGATGATGCCCATGACGATGGCGCCCATCGGGCCGACGATGCCAGCCGCCGGCGTGACGGCGACGAGACCGGCGATCATGCCCGAGGCAGCGCCGAGCATCGAGGCCTTGCCGCGGGTGAAGGCTTCCACGGCCGACCAGGAAAGGATCGCGGCAGCGGTTGCGACGAAGGTGTTGACGGTGGCGAGCATGGCGCCCGAAGAGGCTTCGAGGTTCGAGCCGGCATTGAAGCCGAACCAGCCGAACCACAGCATGGCGGCGCCGACATAGGTCAGCGTCATCGAGTGCGGCGCCATCATGTCGCGGCCGTAGCCCGTGCGCTTGCCGACGAGAAGGGCGCCGACGAGGCCAGCCATGCCGGCATTGATGTGAACGACGGTACCGCCGGCGAAGTCAAGCGCGCCCAGGCCGAAGAGATAGCCATTGGCGTCCCAGACCATGTGGGCGATCGGGAAATAGACGAAGGTGACCCAAAGCAGGCAGAACAGCACGGTTGCCGAGAACTTGATGCGTTCGGCAAAGGCGCCGACGATCAGCGCCGGAGTGATGGCCGCGAAGGTCATCTGGAACATCACGAAGATATATTCCGGAATGACCACGCCCTTGGTGAAGGTCGCAGCCGTCGTGTCCTTGGTGACGCCGGAGAGGAAGACCTTTGCGAAGCCGCCGAAGAACGGGCTGGTGGAGCCGCCGAAGGCGAAGGAATAGCCGTAGAGCACCCAGGCGATCATGATCACGGCGGCAACCACCGTGCACTGCATCAGCACGGACAGCATGTTCTTGGCGCGCATCAGGCCGCCATAGAACAGGCCGAGGCCGGGAACGGCCATGAACAGCACCAGGATGGTGGAGAGGAACATGAAGGCCGTGTCGCCCTTGTCGGGAACCGGGGCGGCGGCCGCGGCCGTGGCGGCGGCATCGGCGGCGGCCGGTGCGGCGTCCTGGGCAAAGGCGAGAAGCGGCGTGGCGAGCGCCAGGGTGGCACCCAGAAGGGCCACGCGTCCGAGCGAGATGGATTGCTTAAACGAAGACATGGATATGATTAACCCCCTGAACGGACGTGGCTTACAGCGCTTCGGAATCGGTTTCGCCCGTGCGGATTCGCACGGCATGGTCGATCGAATAGACGAAGATCTTGCCGTCACCGATCTGACCTGTCTTGGCAGAGGCGGCGATGGCTTCGACGGCCTTGTCGACGGTTTCGGCGGGAACGGCGATCTCGATCTTCAGCTTCGGCAGGAAGCTGACGGCATATTCCGTTCCGCGATAGATTTCCGTGTGCCCCTTCTGGCGCCCATAGCCCTTCACCTCGGTGACGGTCAGGCCCTGGATGCCAACAGCCGTGAGGGCTTCACGCACCTCGTCCAGCTTGAACGGCTTGATAATGGCCATCACAATTTTCATCTGGTTTCCCATCCTTGTTCGCGACGCGGCACCGGGCCGACGTTTGATGCATGCCGGTGAGCGTCAGCCCCTACGACCGCTTCTTATGAATACAAGGCGCGTGCCAGATTCAGGATGACAAATTAACCCTTTGAAAAGACAAGGTTTCGCCGCAATTGCCGAGAAAACGCTCAGGCTTTCAGCGCGGGCAGCGTGAAAATCGGGTTAAAGAATAGGCAATTTTTAAAAATTGCCTCCTATTTGCGCAATTGCCTTTTTGCGAATCAATCCTTCTTGAGCAACCGAGGCGATCAGCCGTCCGGATCGGTCATAAAGCGTGCCCCTGTTCATGCCGCGCCCACCGGAGGCGCTGGGACTGTCCTGGGTGTAGAGCAGCCAGTCATCCATGGCGCAGGGACGATGAAACCACATGGCATGGTCGAGGCTGGCAGCCTGCAAGGCGGGATCGAAAATCGTCGTGCCATGGGCGTGCAGGGCCGTGTCCAGAAGCGTCATATCCGAGAGATAGGCCAGCACGGCCGCCTGCACCCCCCGATCCTCCGGCACGGCCCCCACGGTCTTGACCCATACGGTCTGGGCCGGCTCCAGCGGCTCGGGCGAGAGGTAATGGGTGAAGGAAAGCGGACGGATCTCGATCGGTCGCGGCTGCTGCCAATAGCGGCGGATCGCCGGCGGGGCATTTTCCAGAAAGCGCGCCCGCAATTCCTCTTCGCACAGGAGCGATTCCGGCGCCGGAAAGCTGGCCATCGGGATCTGGTGGTCGAAACCCTCTTCATCCGCCTGGAAGGAGGCCGATAGGGTGAAGATCGCCGCACCATGCTGGATGGCGACAACGCGCCGGGTGGAAAAGCTTCCGCCATCCCGGATACGCTCGACATCATAGACGATCGGTACCGAGGGGTCGCCGGGACGCAGGAAATAGGCATGCAACGAGTGGACATGACGCTCCGGCGCAACCGTGCGCTGAGCGGCAACCAGCGCTTGGCCAATGACCTGCCCCCCGAAGACGCGCTGCCAGCCGACCTGCGGCGATCGGCCGCGAAACAGGTTCTCCTCCAGCTTTTCCAGGTCGAGCGTGCGCAAAAGCACATCCATCGGCGCCGGCTTCAGCGGCTCTGTCTGGGACACAGGCGGGTTGGGCATGGACAGTCTCCGCGAGATGGTAGGAAGATCGAGGCGTGTGATCTATATAGACCCAAACGTGAGCTCAAGCTCTCCTGGTCTGCGGCAGGCGCCCAAGCCGGAGCGCCTGCCTGGCTGCGGGCCGGGGGGCTTAAGGTTCGCGTTGCCGATGCCGGATCGCCAATCCGCAATTCAGGGATTGGATGATCGAGACTGAGATGCAGGAGGCGACAGCCATGAAAGACGCGACCCTTACGCCCGATGCGGCCCAGTTCGCGGCCAAGCCCGTCGACGACGTGCTGATTGCCGGCGGCGGCTATGTCGGCCTGTCGCTTGCCGTTGCGGTCAAGGCCGCGGCGCCGCACCTGTCCGTTCGCGTGGTGGATGGCGCGCCTGAAGGCGCGTGGAAGCGCGACGGCCGCGCCTCCGCCCTTGCCGCCGCTGCGACCCGCATGCTCGACGTGCTCGGCGTCTGGCGTGAGATCCTGCCCGAGGCCGAGCCGATCAAGCGCATGGTCATCACCGATTCGAAGACCGGCGATCCCGTGCGCCCGGTCTTCCTGACATTTGAAGGCGACGGCGCGGACGGCAGTCCCTTTGCCCATATGGTGCAGAATGTGACGCTGGTCGGCGCTCTTCGTGCACGCGCCGAGGCTCTGGGCATTGCGATCATCCCGTCGGCCGTGGCGGAAAGCTTTTGCACCGGCCCTCATCAGGTGGAGCTGGCGCTGGCGGATGGCAGCCTTCTGCCGGCGCGGCTTCTGGTCGCGTGCGACGGCGTGCGCTCGCGCCTGCGCCAGTCGGCCGGCATCAACACGGTAGTCTTCGATTACGGCCAGTCTGGCATCGTCACCACGGTGGAGCACGAGCGTCCGCATGAGGGAACGGCGCACGAGCATTTCCTGCCTGCCGGCCCTTTCGCCACGCTTCCCCTGCGCGGCAATCGCTCTTCGCTCGTCTGGACCGAGCGCACCGAAGACGCCAACCGCCTGATCGAGAGCGACGATCTCATCTTCGAAGACCAACTGGAGCGCCGCTTCGGCCGCCGGCTCGGGGCATTGAAGGTCGTGGGCCCGCGCCGCGCCTTCCCGCTCGGCCTCACGCTTGCCCGCGCCTTCGTCGCCCCACGCTTTGCGCTTGCGGGCGACGCCGCCCATGGCATTCATCCGATCTCCGGCCAGGGCCTCAATCTCGGCTTCAAGGATGTCGCAGCGCTCGCCGAAACCATTGTCGAGGCCGACCGCCTGGGCCTCGATATCGGCTCGCTCTCGGTGCTGGAACGCTACCAGACCTGGCGCCGCTTCGACACCTTCCGCATGGGTGTCACGACGGACGTGCTCAATCGCCTGTTTTCCAATGACATGACCCCGGTACGGGCCCTGCGTGACTTCGGCCTGGGCCTGGTCGATCGCATGCCGAAGCTGAAGAATTTCTTCATCTCGCAGGCGGCCGGTGAAGCCGACAGCACCGCGCCCAGACTGCTGGGCGGGCGGCCGATCTGACTGAATAGCAGGCTATATCCAGGCGAGTTTCCCAATGTACGTGCTTATGCGCGCATCGGCTGCGACTCGGTTTGGATCATCGGCCTTGAGGATTGTCGGTGTTCGGCCTGCCATGCTTCATCGGCACAAAGACAACAAGCGCCTTCAGCGGCAGCATCACGTCCAAACATGATAGCGCGCTATCAATCCTGCCGGGAGCTGCCGACCGCTTACATTTCGATCTTGCGCGCCTCGGAAATCAGCATGATGGGAATGCCGTCTCGGATCGGATAGGCAAGCCGGGCTTTTTCCGAGATAAGCTCGTTGCGCTCGGCATCATAGCTCAGGCGCCCCTTGCTCAAGGGGCAGACCAGAAGCTCCAGAAGCTTGGGATCGACGCGACGCATGCGCTCTTCCATCGCCCAAGGCCTCTATTGAAGAATAGTCTCGATATCACCGAAATTGCGTGCAAGCACGATCTCGGTGATGGCGATCAGCGTGTCGGCGCGCGTCTTGAGATCCTCGGCTTCCAGTAGCGCCTGCTTTTCCGGCGGACCGAAGGGCAGCATCATCGACATGGAATTGACCAGCATGGTGTTGCCGGCACGCTCGACGCTCTCCCAGTCGGCTTCCAGCTTGTTGGCGTCGAGATAGGCTTTAAAGGCGGAAAGCAGGGCGGCGCGATCGACCTGGGCCTCCTCCTCCGGCGGATCGAGATCGGCCGCGAAGGGTGCGATATGGAAATTGCGGTAGCCCTTGGTGATGGCCGCCTCCTCCAAAAGGCGAAAACGGCAGATGCCGGTCAGCGAGACCAGATAGCGCCCATCCTCCATTTCGGCAAAGGATGTGATGCGCCCGACGCAGCCGACCTGGCAGAGCGGGGGCTGAGGACCGTTGATCACCTCTTCACGCTGCTCGGTGAGCGAAGGCTGGACCATGCCGATCAAGCGCTTGCCGGCGAGCGCGTCGTCGCACATGGCGAGGTAGCGTGGCTCGAAGATATTCAGCGGCAGCTGCGCACCCGGAAGCAGCAACACACCCGAGAGCGGAAACACCGGCAAAACCTCCGGCAGATCCTGCGGCTTGAGATAACGGGCGTTTCCGACCTGCATTCTGGTGCCTATCCTACGCTGTCTCGCGCGCTCGACCGCATATCCCGCCGCTGCTGCGCGTGCTTGCCTTGGGCGGCATCGCGAAAGGCGTGTACCGGCTTCCGCATGACCGCTATTGCGCCATGGCCTGCAAGGCGCCATGGCGTAT
Source organism: Xaviernesmea oryzae (assembly GCF_900109605.1). Lineage (GTDB taxonomy): Bacteria > Pseudomonadota > Alphaproteobacteria > Rhizobiales > Rhizobiaceae > Xaviernesmea > Xaviernesmea oryzae. The sequence continues at coordinate 365,220 of NZ_FOAM01000001.1, read as the reverse complement.
GGAACGAGAAAATGGTGCGCGCGGCATAAATCTCAAGGCCGGTTCCTTTGCCGGCTGGACAAGCGGCAAGGGAACCGGGTGCCTGACTTGACGATCAGGAAAACAGCAGCGCGGAGAGCCGGCGGCGGGCGGCGATGGTTGCCGGATCGGTGGGGCCCCAGACCTCGAAGAATTGCAGGAGCTCGCGGCGTCCGGCATCCTCGCCGAAGCTGCGGTCCTTGCGCATGATCGTCAGCAGATGCTCGGCGGCAGCGCTGCGATCGCCTTCGACATTGCGGATCTTGGCGAGTTTCAGCCGCGCTTCGTGGTCATCGGGATTGGCGGCCAGGGCTGCCTCCAGCGCGGCGGGATCGCCAAGCTTGCGCGCCTCTTCGATCTGATCGAGCTTCTTGCCGATGGCAGCAAGCGCCGGATCCGCCTTTGCCGCCTCCGGCAGATCGGCAAGCAGGGCACGCGCCTGGTCAGGGGCGCCGGCAGCAATCATCACCTGGGCAAGACCGGCAACAGCCTCGATATTTTCAGGCTCTGCCTGAAGCACGGCGCTGTAGAGACCGGCGGCATCCTGATGGGCGCCCTCCTCGGCCAGGGCCTTGGCCTCGGCCAGGACGGCAGCGATCTCTTCAGCGCCGGCATCCACGGCCGGGCCGGCAATGCGGTCGATAAACTCGCGCACCTGGCTTTCCGGCAGGGCGCCCATGAAGCCATCGACCGGCCGACCGCCGGAAAAGGCGATCACGGCGGGGATCGACTGGATGCCGAGCTGGCCGGCGATCGACGGATGCTCGTCGATGTTCATCTTGACGAGGCGAACACGCCCGGCGGCTTCCTTGACCACCTTCTCGATGACGGGCGTCAGCTGCTTGCAAGGGCCGCACCAGGGCGCCCAGAAATCGACCAACACCGGCTGGTTGCGCGAGGCTTCGAGCACGTCGCGCGCAAAGCCTGAGGTCGTCGTGTCCTTGATCAGATCGCCTGGAGCGGCGGCAGGCGCTGCAGGTGCCTTGGCCGCAGGCGCGCCGAAGCTTGCCGAGGCCGTCATCTGCGTGCCGAAAGATCCGCCATAAGGATTGCTGCTGCCGCTCATCGCCACTCCTCCGGGCGCCCGCATCATCCGCGCGCGCCACCTTCGATTTCACAAACTGGTGTCCGCAAGATCGTATGTCAGGCCGTCACTTTCAAGACAAGCGGCCTGTGGCCGGTGGCCTCGGCGAAGCGGATCAGATCGGCCGAGGCGATCGACGTGGTCGCTTCATTGGTCAGCGGATGGCAATTGACGATGTCCTCGCGCATGAGATCGGCATCGAGCACCAGGGTGACACGCTGGTTGACGTCGTTGATCACACCGAACGCGGTCACTGAGCCGGGAATGACGCCGAGAAACTCCATCAGCGCCTCCGGCTTGCCGAAGGAGAACTTGCTCGCTCCACCCACGAGCGTGTGCACGGTCTTCAGGTCGACGACCGCATTTTCCTCCACGGTCAGAAGGAAGTAATTGTCTTTCTTGTCCTTCAGGAAAAGGTTTTTGGTGTGCCCGCCGGGAATGGCATCTCGCAGCGCGACCGATTCGGCCACGGTGAAGACCGCCTGATGGCGCAGGGTCTGATGGGCTATGCCGAGACTATCGAGAAAGGCAAAGAGCGCCTCCGGGGATTTGGGCACAGCCATCTGCGTTGCTGAGGCATGCACGTCGTCGGTCATCGTCATCTCCTTCAAGAGCCTGTGCTGCGCCCCAGGACGAACGAGGCGCTGCGAAAGGCCTGACACCGGCTTTTCCGCCAGCCTGCTTTCCCTTGTGCGGAGCTAGCCGAGCCCGGCAGCGGGCGCAATCCAGGCCTGCGCCATCCGACGCCCGTTTTGCGCCGAAGGCTCCTCAAAGGCGCAGGCTCCACAAGCTTGGCCACGCCAAGCCTGTAACCCGGCGAAAAATTCCTGCGCCGGAAATTTTCCCGTTGCATTCCAAAAGGGCTTGGTCCATATAGCCCCCGTCGCCGCGACAGCGGACGGCAGCATGATCGATTTACCCCAGATCATGTGGAATGAGCGGGTGTAGCTCAGGGGTAGAGCACAACCTTGCCAAGGTTGGGGTCGGGCGTTCGAATCGCCTCACCCGCTCCAGTTTCTTCTAATGTCTGCGCAAGCGGCAAGAGGAGACAGGGCGAAAGTCTGATATGGTTTTCGTGCTTAGGCACAGCATGGTCGTTTTACCCCAGACCATGCGGAATGAGCGGGTGTAGCTCAGGGGTAGAGCACAACCTTGCCAAGGTTGGGGTCGGGCGTTCGAATCGCCTCACCCGCTCCAATTTCCCTTCTCCATGATGATTGCGCACTTTGGCTTAAAAGGTCATTTTGGTCGCCTGCGGCAAGTTTCGCCGCAGACGCTGGTTGCGCGTGCTTGCTCTGACAAGCAGGGACCCAACAGTGAGCCGAGCCCTGCCTGCGATAGGCAAGCCTATTGCAAACAGACGGCACAGGCAGAGGGCAGGCCACCCCGCCCGCTGCCGATGGTCAAGGCGTTATAATCGGCTCAGGCCGGCCAGGGGCCAGTATAGAGCGATTGCGGGCGCATCAGCCGACCGGTCATTTCCTGTTCCAGAACATGCGCTGTCCATCCCGCCATGCGACCGGCAGCAAAGACATTGGTGAAACTGGTGCGGTCGAAACCCAGCGCTTCGAGGAGAAGCGCGGTGTAGAATTCCACATTGGTCTGCAAGGCGCGCTCCGGCTTGCGCTCTGCCAGAAGGGCCAGCGCCTGCGCCTCTACCGCTTGAGCAAAGCGGATGCGGGCACTATCCGCGCCGAGCGCTGACACCGCACCCTTGAGCACATCGGCGCGGGGATCGCGCACGCGGTAGATCCTGTGGCCGAAGCCCATCAGGCGCTCGCCCCGGTCAAGCGCGGCGGAAAGCCAGGGGCGGATGGCCGCGTCATTGCCGATGGCATCGAGCATGTCCAGCACCGGGCCCGGGGCGCCGCCATGTAGCGGACCTTTCAACGCGCACAGACCGCCGAGTACGGAGGAGAACAGCCCGGCCTTGGTCGAGGCGATGACCCGCGCGGCAAAGGTCGAGGCATTCAGCCCATGGTCGGCAACGGTGACCAGATAGGCCTCCAGCCCTCGAATCTGCGCCTGCGTCGCGGGCTGTCCGTGAAGCATATGCAGGAAGTCCGTGGCCAAGCCGAGATCGGCCATCGGCGGCACGGGCTCAAGCCCCCGTCTGCGGCGCGCGATGGCGGCGGTGAAAACAGGCACGGCGGCCACGGCGAGAACGGGATGCGGCGGCTTGCTGTCATCGGGCAGCGCCGCCAGCAACAGCCGTAGCGCCTCCACCTCGGACAAGGCATCGGTTGCCGGCAGGAGAGGCTCCATCAGGTGGAAGGCATAGAGCCGCGCCGCACCCAGAGCCGCCGAAATCGAGTGTGCATCCAGAGAAATGGGCGTCAGATCCGCCCAAAGCAGGGCCAGCACCTCCTCGAAGCGCCAGCCGGCAAGATCCGCGAGATCATATCCGCGCAGGATCAGTCGTCCAGCAGCGCCATCGACATGGCTGAGGCGCGTCTCGGCGGCGATGACCTGATCAAGGCCGGACGCGGAATGTTCAGGACTGGAAGGTGGCAGAGGGGTGGCGATGGTCATGACAGTTCTCCGATTGACGGAACCAGAGAATGTTGATCAACTCAATATGGTCAATCTTGATTCAGTCAGTCAATGTCTACAATCTCCAAACACGCCCCTCTCATGGATGCACAAACCGCAGCGGAGCGCATCGGCATCAGCCGCGCCACGCTCTATGCCTATGTGAGCCGTGGGCTGATCCGCACCAGTGAGGCGCAAGACGATCCGCGCCGCCGGCTCTATAGCGCCGAGGATGTCGAAGCCCTTTGCAAACGCAAGACCGCAGGCCGCCGGCCGAAGGATGCGGCGCAGGCGACGCTGAACTGGGGCCTGCCGGTTTTGAGTTCCGCGATCACGCTGATCGATAACGGGCGCCTGTTCTATCGCGGCCGGGATGCGGCCCGATGGGCCGAAACCGCCACACTGGAAGAGACGGCGCGCCTTCTATGGGCCTGCGGCGCCGAGGACCCGTTTGCCGACCCGGCCGCACGGCCGGCGGATGTCTCAGGCAAGCAGGCGGAGTTGCCTGACTTGCCCTTGATCGAACGCCTGCAAGCCCGCTTGCCCCTCGTCGCGGCGGGACGAGCCATTGCCTGGCAGCGCGATCCGCGCCGGCTATGGAGCGGCGCGGCCGCGCTTTTACGTGCCGTCGCGGCCATTGCCGCCAAGGCCGAGCCCGAGGCGCGGCCGGTGCATCACGCCCTCGCGCTCGCATGGGGCCTGGATGCGCAAGGCGCTGACCTGATCCGCCGTGCGCTCGTTCTGTTGGCCGATCATGAACTGAACGCCTCGACCTTCACCGTGCGCGTCGTGGCATCGACCGGCGCGTCTCTCGGCGCCTGCCTCAATGCCGGGCTGGCGGCGCTCAGCGGCCCGCTGCATGGCGGCACCACAAGCCTGGTGGAAATTCTCTTCTCAGAGGTGGAGGCATCCGGCGATGCGGCCTCTGTGGTCGAGGCGCGCCTGCGGCGTGGCGAGGGCGTGCCGGGCTTCGACCATCCGCTCTATCCGCAAGGCGATGCGCGCGCGGCCGCGCTTCTGCCGCATCTGCCGCCCGATCCGCACCGGGCGGCCTTGGCCGAGGTCATGGAGGAAACAGCAGGACGCCTGCCGAATATCGACTTTGCGCTCGTCGCCCTCAGGCGCGCGCTCGGCCTGCCCGTGGGATCGGCGCTGGCGCTGTTTGCCATCGGTCGCACGGCCGGCTGGATCGCCCATGCGCTGGAGCAAGGCGCCACGGGCAAGCTCATTCGCCCGCGCGCCCGCTATGACGGCCCCGCACCGACAAGCGCGACGGCGAGGCCCTCAGCCTGATGAACTCCATCCGCCCTTCGTTCAGCCCTTGGCCTTGGTGAAGACGTAGTCCGTTTCCTGCACCAGGATCTCGTCCGGCCGCAGGATGCCGTTGGGAAAGCCTTCGTGATTGACGGCATCCGGCCAGATCTGGGTTTCCAGGCAGAAACCGGCAAAGGGACCATAGCTGCGGCCTTCCAGGCCCGGCACGGCGACATTCAGCTTGAAGCCGGAATAGAACTGCACGCCGGGCTCGGTGGTGCGCACCTCCAGAGACACGCCGGAGAGCGGGCTGCGCACGAAGGCGACGGGACGTTTTTCCACGCGTGCGGCAGACAGGCAGAAATTGTGGTCATAGGCGATCTTTTCGCCCTCGGTCTGCACCCGCATCGTCGTCATTTTACGCAGGTCGAAAGCGGTGCCCTCGACAGCACGGATCTCGCCGGTCGGAACCTGCCGTTCGTCGGTCGGCAGATAATGATCGGCGGCAATCATGATCTCGTGGCCGAGTGCATCGTCCTGGCCATCGAGATTGAAATAGCTGTGCTGGCAGAGATTGGCGATCGTGGCCCGATCGGTGGTCGCTTCATAGCGCACCGACAGCACGCCTTCCGGCGCCAGGCGGTAGGTGACGGTCACGGTGCAATTGCCGGGATAGCCGGCGCGCCCCTCGGGATCGACGATCGAGAGGATGATGAAATCCTCGCCCTTGTCGACCATCGTCCAGACACGACGGGCGATATTGTCCTTGCCGCCATGCAGGTGGGTCACGGCCTTCTCGTTGAGCTCGAGCTGGAAGTCCTCGCCATCGATGGAGAACCGCCCGGCGCCGATCCGGTTGGCATTACGGCCCGGCGTCGCGCCGAAATAGGGGGAGGAGGTGACATAGGAGCCCAGATCCTCGAAGCCGAGCATCAGGGGTGCGGCATGCTCGTCGAGCCGGAGATCCTGGATGACCGAGCCGAGCGTCAGCACATTGGCCGTCAGTCCGCCACCCGAAATGCGGTAACGGTGCACCGCCTCGCCTGTCGGCATATGGCCGAAAATCTCGCCGTCCTCAATCGCCTTCATCACCCGCTCCTTTAGATGGGATTGTGCGGGCGGACCCTACGCAAGCATCCCCGCCTCTTTCAAGAGGGCCAGCGGGAACATGGTTCGATTTTGATTGACGTGGGGGCGGGTGTCACGCGGCTTTAGAGCATCGAATTTTTCCGAAAACCGGTTTCCACTTTTCGGTCCGATGCCCTAGCCAAAGCGCGGCGCCAGGCTCGCGGCATCCGCGATCATCGCCTGGAGATTGTTGCGCAGGCGTGTTTCCACCAGCACCGCGACATCGGGATATTCCTCCAGCATGCGGTGGAACAGCGCGCGGGGAATGCGCAGCGCCTCGCTCTCTTCCTCGGCCGTGGCGGTCAGCTTGCGGGCCACCAGCGAGATCATGGCCAGCTCGGAGAGCAGCGTACCGCGCTCGACGCTGCCGACGGTCTCCAGCCGCCCATCAACACCGATCCGCGTCAGACGAAACCGCCCTTGAGAGACGGCATAAGCGCAATCGGCCGGCGCACCCTCGCGAAACAACTCCTGGCCTGCCGACACACGGCGCCGCTCGGCGCCAAAGGCGATCAGCCGCAGCTTCTCCTGATCGATATCGGCAAAGAGGGGAACCGAAGAAAGAAGCGCGATGTCGTCGTTCAGGCTCATGGCGCCATCCCCCTGCCCTGGATCAACCGTTGAGAGCAACATTCAGGCACAGTGTGCTGCCCTATCCCGTCGCCGACCGACACCAGCGCGCTCCACCTGTCCAAGCGCGCGCCTTATCGCGCATGGCGTAGAGTCCGCTGTTGCAGAGTTCCGCACGGCTTCGTACGGCGGCTCTAGCGGCCATCCCTCCCTTCGCTCTTGGCATCCAACCCAGGCAAAGGCAAGCGCGATCGCACTCACGCGCATGAGCGCAGAGCGATCGCGGCCCATTAAGGGTCAGGCAGGATCAGGGAACGATCTTGTAGCCGCCGTTCTCGGTCACCAGAATCTCGGCATTCGAGGGATCGCGCTCGATCTTCTGGCGCAGGCGGTAGACGTGGGTTTCCAGCGTATGCGTGGTGACACCGGAATTGTAGCCCCAGACCTCCTCCAGCAGCACATCGCGCGTGACCACCTTCTGATCGGCCCGGTAGAGATAGCGGATGATCGCCGCTTCCTTTTCCGTCAGCCGGATCTTCTGGCCATTTTCCAGCGTCAGGAGCTTTTGCCCCGGCTTGAACGTATAGGGACCAACGATGAAGGTGGCATCCTCGCTCTGCTCGTGCTGGCGAAGCTGCGCGCGGATGCGTGCCAGAAGCACGGCGAAGCGGAACGGCTTGGTGACATAGTCGTTGGCGCCGGCTTCCAGCCCAAGGATCGTATCGGAATCGGTGTCATGGCCGGTCAGCATGATGATCGGCGGCTTGAACCCGCCTTTGCGCAGAAGCTTGACCGCTTCGCGTCCATCCATATCGGGCAGGCCGACATCCATGATCAGCAGCGCGACCGTCTCGTTGCGCGCCGTCTGGATGCCCTTGGCAGCCGTCGGCTCCTGCAGAATGGTGAATTCCTCATAGAGAGAAAGCTGTTCCACCAGAGTCTGGCGCAGATCGTCGTCATCGTCCACGAGAAGAATAGTGCGGGTTGCCATCCGGCGTCTGTCTCCTTTCAAGAGCGCGTCAAGCTGAAGCCAGGCTTCGGCGTCGGATTATGCCTGTCACATCAGGATATTGCCGGACGGCATGGGCCGCACCGAAAAACATTCGCATCGCGCCACGGACCTGATGGCCAATCGGCTCTCCGCTTGGCCTACCGATGAAAGCCCCTGCCAAATTTTCGTGCATGCCTCGCGGCAAGCAGGCTTTCGATGTCACGGCCGTTCCCTTAAGCGACGGTCTCCTGATAGCATAAGGCTTATGGCGTCCAATCACATTCGCTTCAAAGCACAAGCTTGTGAAAGCACGGAGATGACAGGGAAGATGGGGCGCGAACACGGCAAGTGCAAGGCCAAGGTGACCATTGGCCGCAAGATCAAAGCGGGGATCGTCACGGTGCGGCCAGCGCCGTCTGCACCGACACGGGCGCTTTTACGCTTTGGACCGGTGACCGTGCCGGCCGCGATCGGCAGAAGCGGGCGCCGTGTGCTCAAGCGTGAAGGCGATGGAGCGACGCCGATCGCATCCATGCGGGTGCTCTCCGGCTTTTTACGGCGCGACCGAATTTCGTCACCACCAAGCCGCCTGAGGCTGGCCCCGATCCGCAAGGACATGCTCTGGTGCGACGCACCCGGCCATGCCGCCTATAACAGGCTCGTGCGCGCGCCCTTCAAGCCCAGCCATGAGATGCTGATGCGCGCCGACAATCTCTATGATCTCTGTCTGGTTCTCGACTGGAACATCGCGGAAAGGCGGCGAAACCGGGGCTCCGCGATCTTCCTGCATCTGATCCGCCCCGGCTATCAGCCGACCGAAGGCTGCATCGCGCTGGAACCTCTGCATATGCGCCGCCTCTTGGCCTTCCTGCGGCCGGGAACGCTGGTGAAGGTCCTCTGATCCTTCAGCCGTCTCCCTCAATTGGGTGATGACCTCAAGCCCAAACGCTGATCTTGATCAGAGCGTCGTTCAGTCCTTACAAATCAGGATCAAAGGCATAGCAGTCTCGCGCTTGCACATGCCTCAGGCGGACGACCGAGGGGAAACCGGTGCATGGGGACATCGCCGGAGCGCCTTTGACCATGCGGAACTTCAAAAGGAGGGTGAAGATGAAGACGATCATGGCAGCAATGATGGCCGCGGCACTTCTGGCTGGAACGGCGGAAGCGGCACCGGTTGAGCGGGCAGCCACGAAGGCGGAGATCGAAAAGCTAGCGATCGGCCACACGGTCAGCGGCTCGATGCGCTATATGCCGAATGGACGCTACACCTATAATGGCGGCTCGCCAGGCACCTACAAGATCCTGGCCGGCCAGGTCTGTGTGGCTTTCGATCGCGGTGGCCGCCGCTGCGACAAGATCGTGACGAGCGACGGCAAAACCTTCACGCTGATCAATGCCCAGGGCAAGCGTTTTCCGTATCGCAACTAGACGGCCCAAGGGCTGATGGTCACGACGGAGCCCTTCCACAGAGACCACATATGCTCAGGAGCCGATCGGCAGCGAGCTGTTTGCGATGTCCGCACCCGCGTCCTGTCTCAACCCGAGCCAGTCGGACCTGCCGCGCGCCCACCGAGCGCGCGGCGATTTTTTAGGTCTTCATTCCATTATAAAACACGAAGCGCTTTTTAGCATGAAACCTGTTGCCCATGACCGCATCCGCAGGTATCGAAGACTCCGCTCATTCCAATGCTTGGCGCGTTCATACAGGCAGCGGTTTCGCACGGCATACGCTAAACAAATCGGCGAGGCGCATAGCCGGCCCGAGGGATCGCGATACCACGGGGTGACAAGCGAGCAATCGCTGCTGTGGACTTGAAGGACGGGGTTCTTCAGACCGCAGGGGCAAGGAAGCACCAAGGATTGACAAGACGTGATATTTGAGCGCCTCGACATTCCCGATGTCTGCCTCATCAAGCCAAAAACGATCAGCGACACGCGTGGCATGTTCCGCGAGACTTTTCGTCAGCCAGCATTCGACGAGGTCGTCGGTCCGGTTCGCTTCGTCCAGGATAACCAATCCCTGTCGATGAAGACAGGTACGGTTCGTGGGCTTCACTTCCAGCAAGTGCCGATGGCGCAAGGCAAGCTTGTTCAATGCGTCTGGGGCGCAATCTTCGATGTGGCAGTCGATATTCGTCCTTTGTCCCCCAGCTTCGGCCAGCATGTTGCCCGTATCCTGACTGCGGAGAATGGCTGGCAGCTCTGGATTCCAGCGGGGTTCGCCCATGGCTTCTGCACATTGGCAAAACAGACCGTTGTTACCTACAAGCTGACCGAGCACTATTCCGCTTCGCATGATCGCGGCATTCTGTGGAACGATCCAGATCTGGGCATCGACTGGCCTATTGACCCACAGGCAGCCATAATTTCGGACAAGGACGCTATCCAGCCAACGCTTCGCCTGGCAATCGACACGTTTCTTCCAGAACCGGAGCACGGACGGTGACTATGAAACGCATCATGGTCACAGGCGGCGCCGGCTTCATTGGATCCGCGCTTGTGAGACATCTGGTTCTGAAACGCGGTGCCGACGTCTTGACCATCGACAAACTGACCTATGCCGGCTGCCTTGCCTCTCTCGCATCCGTGGAAGGCCTGGCAAAACACCGGTTTTTGAAGGCCGACATTTGCGACGAGTCGAGGATGGAGGAGGCGCTTTCAGGCTTTCGCCCCGACTGGATCCTGCATCTGGCCGCGGAGAGCCATGTCGACCGGTCGATCTCCTCAGCCGGGCAGTTCATCCAGACGAACATCGTCGGCACCTATACCTTGCTGAACTGCGCCCGCCGATATTGGGAAAGCCTGACAGCTGAGAAAAAGGACCGATTTCGCTTCCTGCATGTGTCCACCGACGAGGTTTATGGGTCGCTTGGCGATCATGGCTTCTTCACGGAGCAGACAGCCTACGATCCAAGTTCGCCTTATGCGGCATCAAAGGCGGCGTCGGATCATCTGGTGAAAGCCTGGTACAGGACCTATGGGCTGCCGACCCTCATCACGAACTGCTCCAACAATTACGGGCCCTATCATTTTCCCGAGAAGCTTATTCCGCTGACGATCATCAACGCGATGGAGGGTAAACCCATAGCCGTCTATGGGTCCGGCCTGAACATTCGCGACTGGCTGTATGTGGGCGATCATGTCGAGGCGTTGGAGCGCGTGACCGAACAGGGGCAACCTGGCGAGACCTATAATGTCGGCGGCTTCAATGAACGCAGCAATATCGATGTCGTCAGCGACATTTGCCGTCTGATGAATGCGCGCTTTCCCGAGCGCGGGCCGCATGAACGCCTCATCGCTTTTGTCGAGGATCGGCCGGGTCACGATCACCGCTACGCGATCGATGCATCGCGCCTGAAGGAAGAACTCGGCTGGACCGCGAAGACAAGCTTCAGCCACGGGCTCGAACGGACAGTCGATTGGTATGTGCAACATGAACCATGGTGGCGCCCGCTTCGCAGCGCCTATGAGGGCCAGCGCCTAGGCCTGGCTCAGAACGAGGCATCATGATGGCCCCTCGGCGACTCCTCGTCACCGGGCATGAGGGACAGGTCGTTCGCGCGTTGCGGGAAAAGGTCAAGGAGCGCCATGATCTCGAGCTCGTCACCATCGGGCGGCCGCAATTCGATCTCGCTTTCGCAGACCGGGCGGCCATCCTAAGGCACCTGCACAACACATCGCCGGATTTGGTCATTTCGGCTGCGGCCTTCACGGCAGTCGATCAAGCTGAAGCCATGCCCGATGTGACTTTCAGGGTAAACAGAGACGCCCCAACGATCCTTGCGGCAGAGGCACACCGTCTTGCTCTTCCAATTATTCATCTCTCAACCGACTACGTGTTCAACGGAACAAAGCAAGGCCTATATACAGAGGACGACGAACCAGAGCCGCTCAACATCTACGGGATGAGCAAGCTTGCCGGGGAAGAGGGTGTTCGCGCTGTCAATCCCGACCACGTCATCTTGCGAACTTCCTGGCTGTACGGCCCCTCCGGCACAAACTTCGTACGCACTATGTTGCGGCTTGCAGCCACACGCCCGGTCATCGACGTCGTCTGCGATCAGCAGGGCTCGCCAACATCGACACTTGATCTCGCGGACGCCATTCTCGCTGTCGCAGAACGCTTGCTTGCGCGTCCGGATGCCGATTTTCGCGGAACTTTCCATATAGCGGGCCCTGGGCAAACAACATGGGCAGAATTCGCCCGAGCAATTTTTTCGCATTCTCGGGGTCATGGCGGTCCAGGCGCAGAGGTGCGAGACATTGCGGCAGCGGTTTATAAGGCACGCGCGCTCCGCCCGGCAAATTCGCGGCTCGACTGCCGGAAACTTGCGCGTGTCTATGGCCTAACGCTCCCATCATGGCAGGATAGTCTCGATCCTGTGGTCACGGCCATTCTCGCAGAAACAGACAAGGCAGCTCGATGAAGGGTATCATTCTCGCCGGCGGGAGCGGGACACGACTGCATCCGATGACGCATGTGCTCTCGAAGCAACTCATGCCAATCTACGACAAGCCGATGATCTATTACCCGCTCGCAACGACCATGCTGGCAGGCGTTCGTGACATTCTGCTGATCTCGACGCCGCGTGATCTGCCCAATTTCGAGCAGTTGCTCGGAGATGGTGGACAATGGGGCATTCAGATCCATTATTGCGTGCAGCCTGAGCCTGCTGGCCTCGCTGAAGCCTATCTGATCGGCGCCAAGTTCGTTGATCGACAGCGCTCCTGCCTTGTCCTGGGCGATAATATCTTTTTCGGGCATGGTCTTGGTAAGCTTCTTCGCAATGCCATGCGCCTTGATCGGGGTGCAACGGTTTTCGCTTATCACGTTAATGATCCCCAGCGTTACGGTGTCATTGAATTTGACGCTGAGCACCGCGCCGTGTCGATCGAGGAGAAGCCTGAAAAGCCCAAGTCGCGCTGGGCTGTGACCGGTCTTTACTTTTATGACGAGCAGGTCCTCGACGTGGCGGCCAATCTCAAGCCATCAAAGCGTGGCGAGCTCGAAATTACGGATGTCAACAAGTGGTATCTCGAGCGATCGCAATTGAATGTCGAGCTAATGGGGCGCGGCTTTGCCTGGCTTGATACAGGAACGCCAGATAGTCTGCTCGATGCTACGAACTTCGTGGCGACCATGGAAAGGCGCCAAGGCTTCAAGATTGCTTGTCTAGAGGAGATCGCCTATCGCCTCGGCTATATTGATGCAACCATGCTTCGGCGGCATGCCGAGATCTATGGTAAAAGCAGCTATGGGCGATATTTGATGCAACTCCTGGATGAGCCAGACCCAACTTATCAGCATATTGCGGATGAGGGGCGACCTTGAAAAAGGCGCTGTCATCGGGATAGACACACCCAATTACGCCTATCACCAGATAAAGGCATTCCGCTTGTCCAAGCTTCCATACAGAAAAATCGTCTCGGCCATCGCACGTCGGGGTTTCGGCGGCGCATCGGTCTTTAGCGGAAAATCGATAAGTTCAGAAGTCGATCTGATCGCTGCCTCCCGATGCTTTGATGAAAACTGGTATCGTGAGCGCCACGCGGTCACGGAAAGTGGGCATGCAGGGGCTATCCGACACTATATCGCGCATGCAGGCGACAGAAGGATTGCACCACATCCTCTGTTCGATACGAGTTTTTACCTAGCGCAAAATCCAAACGCAGAAAAAAGCGGTCTTTCCCCTCTTGGCCATTATGCTGCACAAGGGGTGCTGCAAAATGCCTCGCCGCATCCTCTTTTCGATCCGGTCTGGTATCGAAGCCAAGTTGGTGGAGCGCCAGCCAAAGCTAATCCTTTCGCGCATTTCCTCCATCACGGCGCCCGTGCAGGCATCTCCCCGCACCCTCTTTTCAATCCTAAATTCTATCTTAACCAGCGCGCCTCCCTCCAGCACGCAGGTTTGAGTGCACTGACGCACTTCGTGGAATGCGGCTATCGCGAGGGCCTTTGGCCAAATGCCTATTTCGATGTCTCATGGTATCTGGCCAAGCACGCAGGACATTTGGAAGGGCGCGTGAACCCGCTCGTTCACTTCATCACCAAAGCCGATGAAGAAAAGCTCAATCCCCATCCGGAAATTGATCTGGGGCACCTCGGAAAGCAGCCGGTCTTTGCTGGCCTTTCGCGCGTGGAGATCCTGAGAAAAATCCTGCATGACGAGCAGTTGCAGAAAGCCTATCCCGTCTCCGAGCCGAATGATGTCTATCGCATCAACGGACTTGACGCGATCCCGCACCCTTCGGGACTAACTGCCAGCGAGGATGACAATCGCGTCGATCTCTTCGATGAAGCTTTCCCGCTGTCGAACGAAGACGTGTTGCCGCCGATCGAACAGGATCTGGTGCAAATTGACATTCGCAGCGATGCCAGTCTTGTTTCCTTTGATGTCTGGGACACGCTGTTGCGCCGCGATTGCCATCCCGATGAGATAAAGCTGCAGTCGGCAAGGGCGCTTTACCTTCTCGCTTTCCCTTATCTTCTCCCCGTCTTTCAGGATGTTCGCATTCTTCTGGAAGCCCGTAGAGTGAGCGAAAACCGTTCAGCGCCGAACGACGAATTCGAATATCGTTTTGACGACGCCCTTCAGCGCTGGCTGGCCATGACACTCGTTCCCGGTACGCCGCGTGAAGTGGTTGAAGAGCTCATCCTTGCCATGCGTACGCATGAGATTCTCTCCGAAACTCGCTCCACTCGACCGGATGCGAGTGCCGTTTCAACGCTTGCATCCCTGAAACAGACGGCAGTTTTTGCCTCCGACTTCTACTTGCCTTCCACTTTTCTCAAAAAGCTCCTTAACCATCACGGAATGGGGCATGCCTTTCTCCAAGGGTTTTCCTCGAGCGACGACTATCTGACAAAGCGCAGCGGGCGGATGTTTGATCACATCACGCACGCCTTCGGCATAGAACCGGAGCAGTTGCATCATGTCGGTGACAATATCGAAGCGGATCAACGCGTGCCTACGAGCAAGGGCATTACGAGCTGCCTTTACATCTCGGCTTCCGAAGAGACAAGGAAGGCGTGGTTTGGTGAAGCCTTCCATACCTGGCGCAACGGCGACACAAGCAAGCATTCCAAACGGATCGTGCGAGTCATCCAGGATATTTCCCGAGCTGTCGAACCGGGAGAGCAAATGCATCTTGAAAAGATCGGTGTGCAACTAGCGCCGATAGTTTTTGGCTATTGCCTAAATATTCTCGAGGATGCATTGCGATGTGGCGTCGAGAAAGTTTTCTTCTTTACGCGAGAGGGCGTTTTTTTTCGCGAAGTGTTCGACCAGCTCGTCACTGCTAACCCATTCAACATCAAGCCGGTGAGCTCAGAGCTCCTCGAGGTCAGCCGCCGTGCGACTTTTGCCGCGTCACTTGAGAGTTTCTCCTTTGGCGAACTGATGCGACTGTGGAACCTTTACAGTGTTCAGTCCCTGAAGGGCTTGGTCTCGTCTCTTAATCTCGACCCTGCCATCGTCGCCCCCTTGGCGGAGCAGCACGCAATCGACATGGATGTCGCGATCGAGCATCCTTGGACGGACAAAAGGGTAGCGGCCCTCTTCGCCGACCAGTCATTCTCATCTTACGTCGAAGGCGAGCTTGCGTCACAGCGCAAGCGACTTGAGGGCTATCTACAAAGTAAAGGCTTCTTCGATCATCCGGTCCAACTGGTAGGGGATGTCGGCTGGCGCGGAACGATCCAGGACAACTTGGCTTATGTCGTGCCGCAGGTGACGACGCGCGGCCACTATATCGGCCTGTTTGGCTTTCTCAATCAGCAACCGGAGAACACGGCGAAGTTCGGCTATGTATTCGACGTAAATCGCGATGTCCCTATGTCGGTGAGTGACGTTGGGCCCTTGGAGATGATCTTCAACGTGCCTGGGGGTTCGGTTGTCGGATATGATCAGAATGGCGACATCTTCCGTCCACTACGTACGATCTTCGATGATGAAGAAGCCGTTATGGCCGACGTGCGGGCTCTTCAGCGCGGCATGCTGCGTGCGCTCGGTCCATTAGCCGACTATGTACGTCTCCACGGATTGTCGGCAACGGACCTGACAAGCGTAGCGCGCGATACCTTGCACGCACTGACCATGAATCCGCCGCTTCCCATTGTCGACCTCTTCTACAGGCTTCATCACAACGAGACCTTTGGCCTTGGCGAGGTCAAGGATATGGGCGCCCAGTCGGCAGGCATTGCGGAGTTCGCTACCCTCAAGGGCAGCGATCTTCACAAAGCGCTCAGCGACGTCCTGTGCAAGACCCGCTGGCCTGAGGCAAGCGTCCAACAGAAAGTCCTGCGCGACTGGTGGCAGACGGCAGATGCCGATCGGCGCATGGCGGCCCCAGCGGAGGTAACGGCTCTGCATGCCCCTGCGACCGTCAAGATCCGCGGATCCAACCTCTCCGTTTTTGTCCCGCCGCCTCTTATCGGCTCTGGAGGTCACCGCACCATCTTCAATATGGTCCGCCGCCTTTCCGAATTTGGAATGCGGCCGCACATCATGCTGGAGGGTGTGGGAGACGGCGTCGGTGCTGTCGAAGAATATCTTGCAGGCACCTCGGCGCTCTTGCATATGCGGTGGCATAATCGCGCGCCTTCAGATGTCGCTTTCGCAACCGTAGCAAACTCAGCGGCCTATGTTGCTGAGCTTCGTCATGTTCCGCATAAAGCCTATCTGGTCCAAGACTATGAGTCGTTGTTCAATCCGATGAGCGACGGCTACATCATTGGCCAGAATAGCTATGCCAAGGGCCTTCAGCATTTCACCATTGGCAACTGGCTTTCCCATATCATCACCACCGAATATGCAGCACCGTCAGTGGCAGCAGGCCTTGGCGTGGACACGGCGGTTTATAAGCGCGACAAGGCGATCGAAAGAGAATTTGCGATCTGCTTCCTGTATCAACCGAACAAGCCAAGACGGACGCCCCTTCTCGGCATCGAGGCACTGCGGCTGCTGAAGAAGAAGCATCCTGATCTCACCGTCTATGTATATGGCTCGGCTGTTTCGATCGACCTTGATTTTCCCGTGATCAATCTTGGCATGATCCGCAATCTCAATGATCTGAACCAACTTTATAATCGCTGCATGGTTGGTCTTTGTATTTCGGGAAGCAACCCGTCTCGGATTCCTTACGAGATGATGGCCGCCGGATGCGTCCCTATCGATCTCTATCGCTACAACAATCTCCTGGATTACGATGATGGCGTGATAGCTCTCGCCTATCAGGATTCGGCCTCTCTGGCGCATGCCGCCGACCAGCTTCTTGCCGACAAGGCAAATCTACAGCGCATGTCCGACAATGGCATCACCTTCGCCGAAAGCAGAACCCTGCGCTGGGAGAACGATGTAATCGCCAACGGTGTGATTGAGATGCTGGAAGACAGAACACCGCCAGTGTGGAAGCCGGATCTACATTATACGGCTGCACCAATTATCGCACCGACTTCAGCGCGGTCATCGGTCATTGCCTTCTGCGCAGCGCAGAAGGAGAAGTCTGTTTATCAACTTCCACATCGTAACGTTTAGGAAGCCGTCTACCTAAAACGGATCTCGGGACACTACTTCCGGCTACAGGCGGGTGCTTGAAACGCCTGCACGGCCGAAACACATGAAAAAGGCGGCCCTGAGCCGCCTTTTTCTATCTTGCCGGATGCTCTGCCGGTCAGTTGAATTCGCGGATATCCACGAAATGGCCGGCGATGGCGGCGGCGGCGGCCATCGCAGGGGAGACCAGGTGGGTGCGGCCCTTGAAGCCCTGGCGGCCTTCGAAATTGCGGTTCGAGGTGGAGGCGCAACGCTCGCCCGGCTTCAGCCGGTCGTCGTTCATCGCCAGACACATGGAGCATCCCGGCTCGCGCCAGTCGAAGCCGGCGGCCTTGAAGATCACGTCGAGACCCTCGGCTTCGGCCTGTTCCTTCACCAGGCCGGAGCCGGGGACGATCATGGCCGAGACGGTGGATGCCACCGTCTTGCCTTCGACCACCTTGGCCACTTCTCGCAGGTCCTCGATGCGGCCGTTGGTGCAGGAACCGATGAACACACGATCGACGCCGATGTCGGTGATCTTGGTACCGGGCTTCAGGCCCATATAGTCGAGTGCCCGCCATTTAGAGGCGCGCTTGACCTCGTCCGCGATCTCGTCCGGGTTGGGCACGACGCCCTGAACGGAAACGACATCCTCCGGCGAGGAGCCCCAGGAGACGATGGGCGGCAGCGCGGCGGCGTCGAGCACGACGACACGGTCGTAATGCGCGCCTTCGTCGCTGGCGAGCGTCTTCCAATAGGCCACGGCCATATCCCAGGCCGTGCCCTTGGGCGCGCGCGGCTTGTCCTTGACATAGGCAAACGTCGTCTCATCGGGCGCGATCAGGCCAGCGCGGGCGCCGCCCTCGATCGACATGTTGCAGATGGTCATGCGGCCTTCCATCGACAGCGCGCGAATGGCTTCGCCCGCATATTCGATGACATAGCCCGTGCCACCGGCCGTGCCGATTTCGCCGATGATGGCGAGGATGATATCCTTGGCGGTGACGCCTGCCGGCAGCTGGCCGTCGACACGCACCAGCATGTTCTTCGCCTTCTTCTGGATCAGCGTCTGGGTCGCGAGCACATGCTCGACCTCGGAGGTGCCGATGCCATGGGCGAGCGCACCGAAAGCGCCGTGCGTCGAGGTGTGGCTGTCGCCGCAGACGATCGTCATGCCCGGCAGGGTAAAACCCTGTTCAGGGCCGACAATATGAACGATACCCTGGCGCACATCGCTTTCGGAATAATATTCGACGTTGAAGTCGGCCGCATTGCGGGCAAGCGCCTCGACCTGGATGCGGCTTTCCTCGTTCTTGATGCCTTCCTTGCGGTCGGGCGAGGTCGGTACGTTGTGGTCCACCACGGCCAGCGTCTTTTCCGGATGGCGCACCTTGCGGCCAGCCATACGCAGACCCTCGAAAGCCTGCGGGCTCGTCACCTCGTGAACGAGATGACGGTCGATATAGAGAAGACAGGTGCCGTCTTCCTGGCGGCTGACAACGTGGTCGTCCCAGATTTTGTCATAGAGGGTGCGGGGTGCGCTCATGGCGTTCATCCATCGGTCGATTGGGGAAAATAGTCGGACAGGCCTGTGGCCGTTCCACGCGTCGCCGTTGATCCGGCGGCAGAGTGGTCAGCGAAGTCGGGCGGTCAACGCGCCGGCGACCCGCGCGAAAAAGCGTGCCGGCAGACGCTTATGGTCCTGCAGCACGACGATATTCTGAGCGTGACATCCGAATTTGGATTCCATGGTCGCGCGTCCTACCAAATTTCCGGCATTTCGGCAATATCGGGCAGCGCGGCCCGAAGCCGCGAAGCGCAAGCATAGCACGCGGCAATGTAGCGAATACATCTAATATAACTCATGTTCAATTCATGTTCTTGCACCGATACCGGCTATTTATTTCAGCCTTTCCGCAATTTTAAAGAATTAGGGCCAATATCCCTTTGTCCCGTGGAAGGAGTATTGCACGATGTCATTTTTCGGTATGCGGTCATCGCAGGCAGGCGCCGCAGCTCAGGCTGAGCTTGCCGCACAAAAGGAGCGGTTCCAGCTCCTGAGCGAGGCCGCTGGCATCGGTCTCTGGGAGGCGCTTCTGCACGAGGGCGACGCCATGCATGCCAAGAGCCAATGGACATGGTCGGCCGAATTTCGCCGCATCATGGGCTTTTCCGGCGAAAGTGACTTTCCGAATGTCGTCCAGTCCTGGTCGGATCGCCTGCATCCTGACGATGCCGCTGCGACGTTTGCCGCCTTTGGCACCGCCGTTTCCGACAAGAGCGGCCGTACCGGCTATGACGTGCGCTACCGGCTGAAGTGCCGCAACGAACACTATCGCTGGTTTCGTGCCACGGGCGGATGCCGCACGCAGGTGGATGGCCGCACGGTGCTGGCCTGCGGCTCGCTGACGGATATTCACGACCAGGTCCTGATGGAAGAGCGCTTGCGCGAGAGCACGGAGTCGGATGCGGCGATCGTCAACGCCCTTCAGGCGGGACTGAGCGCCCTGGCTTCCGGCGATTTCCGTCACAGGATCACGGCGCAACTGCCGGAGAAGGCCGGCACGCTGAAGGAAAACTTCAATCGCACGGCAACGCTGCTCGGCGGCGTCATTGCCGGCGTCACAGGCACCAGCACGACCATCGTCGACACCAGCAACCAGATCACCCATGCCTGCGACGATCTCTCGCGTCGCACGGAACAGCAGGCGGCATCCGTCGAGCAGGCGGCTGCCGCCATCGAGGAAATCACCCAGGCTGTCGGCAACACCGCGCAGAACGCTGCCCGGGTCGCAACGCTGACGGCCCAGGCGCGCCAGGCAACCGAAACCTCTGGCACCGTGGTGCAGGACGCGATTTCCGCCATGGCGCAGATTGCCGGCTCCTCGGACCAGATCGGCCAGATCATCGGCGTGATCGACGAGATTGCCTTCCAGACCAACCTTCTGGCGCTCAATGCCGGCGTCGAGGCAGCCCGCGCGGGCGAGGCAGGCCGCGGCTTTGCGGTCGTCGCGCAGGAAGTGCGCGAACTTGCCCAGCGTTCGGCCAAGGCGGCCAAGGAAATCAAGACGCTGATTTCCACCTCCGCCAGCCAGGTCAAGGGCGGGGTCGATCTGGTCGATCGCACCGGCCATGTGCTGGGCGAGATTTCCGGCCAGATCCGCGATATCTCCTCGCTGATCGAGACCATCGCCGCCTCCTCGCGCGAGCAATCGACGGCGCTCGGCGAAATCAGCTCGACCATTTCGCAGATCGATCAGGTGACCCAGCAGAACGCGGCCATGGTCGAGGAAACAACGGCGGCCAGCCACAATCTCGTGGTCGAGGCCAGCGAGTTGAGCCGCACAGTGTCGCATATCAAGGTGGACACGGCAGCTCCGGCCTATCGCCAGGCCCGCGCTGCCTGACGCACGACAAGCGCCACGGCTTCCATAAAAGCTCGCCCGGCATGCCGCTGGGCGAGCTTTTTTCATGTCGAAGTGCGACAAGCCCATGAGGCCTGCGCGGACGCCTAAGCTATTCCGTCGGCTTCAAACAGCATGCTTTGCGTTGCTGCGCTCGAAGACATCGCCATCGCAAAGAGCCACACAGGTTGCGCGACATGCCCAATAAAAAACCGCCTGCAATGATCCCATTGCAGGCGGTTCGATCAAGATAGGCTCAGGCAAGAGCGGGCACTGGCCGCGCCTTCAGCACGGCCGGCCGGCGATCTTATTCCTGGGGCTTTTCCGCAGCCAGAGCTTCGGCGGCAGCGACCTTCTCAGCTTCGATACGGGCCTTCTCGCCGGCAGCGGTCAGACGAGCGGACTCGTTGAGCTTGCGGGCGCGGGTGCCGGTGTTCTCGATGATACGAGCCGACTTGCCGCGACGGTCGCGCAGATAGTAGAGCTTGGCGCGGCGAACCTTACCGCGGCGAACGACTTCGACGCTTTCGACGAGCGGCGAGTAGACCGGGAATACGCGCTCGACGCCTTCGCCGTAGGAGATCTTGCGAACGGTGAAGCTCTCGTTGATGCTACCGCCGGAACGGGCAATGCAAACGCCTTCATAGGCCTGCACGCGGGTGCGGGTGCCTTCCGTCACGCGGACGTTGACGCGCAGCGTATCGCCCGGGGAGAATTCCGGCAGGGTGCGCTTGGCTTCGATCTTGGCGACCTGTTCGGCCTCAAGCTGCTGAATGATGTTCATCGTGCTAACCTTCTTGCGTTCTTCTGAAACGATCAGAGCGCCCGCCGCCGCCATGGGACCTGCCGCCGGAGCGTCGCGCCCTGATCCATTGCTGGCAGAGCACGTGGAGCGAATTACACCGTTCTTTGA
Organism: Xaviernesmea oryzae; assembly: GCF_900109605.1. Taxonomy (GTDB): domain Bacteria; phylum Pseudomonadota; class Alphaproteobacteria; order Rhizobiales; family Rhizobiaceae; genus Xaviernesmea; species Xaviernesmea oryzae. Next base: position 343,787 of record NZ_FOAM01000001.1, on the reverse strand, counting down.
TTTCCGGTTGCCGGGAGTCTCCCGTACCGGCCGCGCGGATACACCATTGACAGGCCTTTGTCACGACCTTTGTCGCTTGGCATCATCGGGCAGGACGGAAAAAGAGCGGCCTGACGCAATCCTCATGCGCGCCAGTTCGCTTCGCCGGCGCCTGCCCGGCTAGCGCCGTTTGACGGCGCGGAAGCGAAAAATGCTCTGCTCTTCCGTCTCGATCACATGGAGGTGGCGATAGGGTCGACAGACCCGCCGCCAGAAATCGAGCGCCAGCACATTGGCCTTCAGCACCGAGAGCTCCCATTGCAGGCCAGAGGCGCCAATTAAGCTGTTGGCGAAGGCGCGGCCGATGCCCCGCCGGCGTGCGTGCGGCAGAATGTAGAATTCCGCCAGGGCACGATCCGTGGACAGGCCGGAGACGGCATGGCGGTTGACCAGCGCGAAGCCGGCAACAGCTTGATCGACCTCGACAAACCAGGCCGAGCGATCCGCCTCGGTAAAATAGAGCGGAAAATAGGGATAAGCCTGGTCGATTTCCGCATAGGCCGAAAGTTCGAGCAGATGCTGGTTTAGAAGCGTGCGTAGCTGTGCCCCCTCCCCCTGCTCGACCTTCCGCACACGCCATGCGCCTTCCGTCCCGTTCATGACCACCCTCGTCCATTGAGACTGCGAGAAACCGTCATTCCACCGCCTATCGCCTTTGATAGCGACGGCATGCATTCAAATTCAACAGGCGGGAGAAAGGTCGAGAGGGTACGCCGCAGTTCCGGCAATCGATCCAAGCGCGCCCGCCTCAGCGTCTGGACAATTCGCCCGGCCTTGTCCTAATCCCCGTAACGCCTGTCTGCCCCCATCGCTATGCTTGCGAGATCCCGATGACCCTTCTCTCCGCCCTCCTCTTCTTTCTCGCGGGCTTTCTGGCCAGCGCGGTCAATGCGGTGGCGGGCGGCGGCACCTTCCTGACTTTCGGAGCGATGACGCTTGCCGGCCTGCCGCCCGTCGTCGCCAATGCCACGTCCTCGATCGTTCAGTTTCCCGGCTATATCACCTCGGCCCATGCCTATCGCCGCGATCTCTGGGCCGACAGGCGCCTCGTGCTTCTGCTCGGGGCGCTGTCCATCGGCGGCAGCCTGATCGGCGCCCTGGTTCTTCTCTCCCTTTCCAATCCGTCCTTCCGCGCGCTGGTGCCCTGGCTCCTGATCGCGGCGACCCTGATCTTCGCCTTCGGCCCGCTGATCCGTCCCAAGGCGCGGGAGGAGGGCGCGCCGCTCGGTGTCCTGGGACTGATCGGCCAGTTCCTCACGGCTATCTATGGTGGCTTTTTCGGCGCCGGCATGGGCATCATGATGCTGGCGGTCATGACACTGACGGTGGGCGGCGGCTATCATCGGGCAAATGCGCTGAAGAACATGCTGGCTGTGCTGATCGCGGCCGTGGCGATCGTGGTCTTTGCCAGCGGCAAGGTGGTGGCTTGGCCGGAAGCAGCCGCCATGGTGCCGGGCTCCGCACTTGGCGGCTATGCGGGAGTCTGGCTGGCGCGGCGTGTGCCGCAAGGACTTTTGCGCGCACTGGTGATCGCGGTCGGCCTGGCCCTCTCGGCCTATTACTTCATCACCGGCTGAGTCTGCTGCTTGCGCTCATCGTCCTCAGGCAGAAGGTCCGGACGGCGCGCGCGGGTCAGTGCCAGTGCCTGGGCCTGCTGCCAGGCGCGGATGGCAGCATGATTGCCCGAGGTCAGCACCTCGGGGATCGGCTCGCCCTCGAAGATCTGCGGCCGCGTGTAATGGGGATGCTCCAGCAGCCCGCCTTCGAAGCTTTCCTGCACGCCGGAGGCTTGGTTGCCCATAACGCCGGGCAGTAGCCGTACCACAGCATCCAGCACGGTCAGCGCCGCGGGCTCTCCACCGGACAGGATATAGTCGCCAATCGAAACCTCCTCGAGCGCGCGCTTGTCGATCACCCGCTGGTCGACACCTTCGAATCGCCCGCAAATGATGACCGCACCAGGACCCTCTGCCAGCTCCCGCACGCGCGCTTGCGTCAGCGGCCGGCCGCGCGGGCTCATCAGCAGGCGCGGCAAGGCCGGCCTTTCGGCCGTTATCGCATCGATGGCGCGCGCCAGAACGTCCGGCTTCAGCACCATGCCGGCGCCGCCGCCGGCCGGCGTATCGTCCACCGTGCGATGGCGGTCGGTGGCAAAATCACGGATCTGGCGCGCATCCAGCGACCAGTCGCCGCGTGCAAGCGCCTTGCCGGCCAGTGAGTGGCCGAGATGGCCGGGAAACATCTCCGGATACAGCGTCAACACGACAGCCGCGAAACTCATGATGAAATTCCTTCGCCGGGTAATGACCAGCGGTCAGGGCGCGAATACATGTGGGCGGCCGGCAGCAGGCATCAATCCGCGACGGTGCAGATGGTGACAGCCGGATCTGCCCGATCCGCTCAGCGCCTCAGCCTTCCTTCGGGCGGAAGGGCGCGGCGGGATCGTCGTCCTTATCCTCGACCAGGCCGGCTGCGACGGGATCGATCAGGATCCGCCCGCTTTCAAGGTCGATTTCCAGCACGGCGTGTTCGGAAAAAGGAATGAGCATGGGCCGCTTGCCGGGGCCTTTCAGCTCCAGGAGGTCGCCGGCGCCGAAATCGAAAATGCCGGAGATCGTGCCATAGCTGCGCCCTTCAGCATCGAAGGCCTCCAGGCCCTCCAGATCGGCATAGTAGAACTCGTCATCGTCGAGATCATCGTCTGGCAGGTTGTCGCGTTCGACGAAGAGCTCCAGCCCGTTCAAGGCTTCCGCGGCCGTGCGGTCATTGACGCCGCGAAAGCGGACGATCACGACATTCTTGGCCTCGCGCACCTCTAGCACCTCGAAGACGCGGCCGTCTTCGGCATGCAGATGGCCATAATCGCCGATCGCCGTCGGATCGGCGGAGAAGCTCTTGACGCGCACTTCGCCCCGCAGCCCCTGCGCGGCACCGACCGTTCCCATGAGAACGGGATTTTTCAATTTCGCTGGGCCAGCCGACATTGCTCGATATCCGTATGGCAGTAACAATGCAGATCCATGGTGCGTCGCACCACGGGCAGAAAGGAAAAGCCCCCGCATGACATGCGAGGGCCCCATCCATACCCGCCTGCGGGTGTCGCGCAAAGCGCAAAAGGGTCTTGCGTCCCTTCTGCGCCCGTTACGCGCTTATTCCGCAGCAGCGGCCGCAGCGTCCTCAGCCTTCTGCTTGGCTTCGGCGGCACGTTCCAGAGCCTTCTTGCCCGGCTTGGCCTTTTCCGGATTGTTGCGGGCGTCGCGCTTGGCGAGACCGGCTTCAGCCAGGAAGCGCAGAACGCGATCGGTCGGCTGTGCGCCGTTATCCAGCCAATGCTGGATGCGCTCGTTGTTCAGTTCGACGCGCTTGGCATCGTCCTTGGCAAGCATCGGGTTCCAGGAACCGACCTTTTCCAGGAAGCGGCCGTCGCGCGGGCTGCGGGCGTCGGCAACGACGACCTGGTAGTAGGGACGCTTCTTGGAACCACCGCGTGCGAGACGAATTTTCAGTGCCATGTCATAACTCCTTTAATGTCTGGCGTACCGCTTGCGCGGCCTGATCGGGTGCCGTCAGACCTTGAGGTCCGCGGCGATGTCTTCATGATGCCGGATGACTTCCTTGATGATGAAGTTCAAGAACTTCTCGGCGAAATCCGGATCCAGTCGGGCATCCTTGGCCAGGCGGCGAAGGCGCTCGATCTGGTATTCTTCGCGCGCCGGATCGGCCGGCGGCAATTTGTGGCGGGCCTTCAACACGCCGACCGCCTGGGTACAGCGGAAGCGCTCTGCCAGCATATGAACCAGGGCCGCATCGATATTGTCGATCGACTGGCGGTAGCCCAGCAATTCCTCGCGAACGGTCGGTTCGGTCATGGCGCGCGTCCCGCTCCTTACTTTTTCTTGGGAAAGCCAGGCAGGCCCGGAAGGCCGCCAAGCCCGGGCAACCGGCCGCCGCCCAGCCCGGGCAACTTGCCGGGCAGACCAGGAAGACCACCGGGCAGCCCCTTGCCCATGCCAGGGCCAAGACCGGCAGCCTCAGCCTGCTTCTGCAGGGCTTCCAGCTGCTTCGGGTCCATCTGCGACAGGTCGGGCATGCCCCCCATGCCACCGCCGAGCCCCATCTTGGCACCCAGGCCGCCCATGAGCTGCTTCATCATGCCGCCGCCCTTCTTGCCGCCCATCATCTTCATCATGTCCGCCATCTGGCGGTGCATCTTCAAAAGCTTGTTGATGTCGGCCGCATCCGTGCCGGAGCCGGCGGCGATGCGCTTCTTGCGGGAATGCTTGAGCAGATCCGGATTGGCGCGCTCGGCCTTGGTCATGGAGGAGATGATGGCGATCTGACGGGCAAACATCCGATCGTCGAGGCCGGCGGCGGCGATCTTGTCCTTCATGCCGGCCATGCCGGGCATCATTCCCATGATGCCGCCCATGCCGCCCATCTTCTGCATCTGGCGCAGCTGGTCGGCCAGATCGTTCAGGTCGAACTTGCCCTTGGCCATCTTCTCGGCCATGGCCTTGGCCTTTTCGGCATCGATCGTCTCGGCGGCCTTTTCCACCAGCGAGACGATGTCGCCCATGCCAAGAATGCGGTCGGCCACGCGCCGGGGATGAAACTCCTCCAGCTCCGAGACCTTTTCGCCGACGCCGATCAGCTTGATCGGCTTGCCGGTGACAGCGCGCATGGAGAGCGCTGCACCGCCGCGGCCGTCGCCATCCATGCGGGTCAGCACCAGGCCGGTGATGCCGACGCGCTCATCGAAATTGCGCGCGAGATTGACGGCGTCCTGACCGGTCAGCGCATCGGCGACCAGCAGGATTTCATGCGGGTTGGAGCGGCGCTTGATCTCCGCCATTTCGAGCATCAAGGGCTCGTCGATATGGGTGCGGCCGGCGGTGTCGAGGATGACGACGTCATGGCCGCCGAGCTTGGCGGCCTGGACGGCGCGCGCGGCAATATCGGTGGGCGACTGGCCGGCAATGATCGGCAGCGTGTCGATCGAAGTCTGCGCGCCGAGCTGGCGCAGCTGCTCCTGCGCGGCCGGACGGCGCGTGTCGAGCGAGGCCATCAGCACCTTGCGCTTTTCGCGATGCGTCAGGCGATGGGCGATCTTGCCGGTGGTGGTGGTCTTGCCCGAACCCTGCAGACCGACCATCATGATGACGACGGGGGCCGGGGCATTGAGGTCGATCGGCACGCCCTCCTCGCCCAGCATGGCGATCAGCTCGTCATGAACGATCTTGACCACCATCTGGCCGGGCTTGATCGCCTTGAGAACCGCCGCGCCAATGGCCTTCTCGCGCACGCGGTCCGTGAAGGACCGCACCACTTCCAAGGCCACGTCGGCTTCGAGCAGCGCGCGACGCACCTCGCGCAGGGCGGCGGCAACATCGGCCTCCGACAGCGCGCCGCGGCCGGTCAATCCGTTCAGGATGGACGAGAGGCGGTCCTGGAGATTGTCAAACATGCGCGGCCCTTTTCCTGTTTCCATCAGCCCGCCCGGCCTCTGCCGGAGCGCTTGCGGAAACGTGGGTGCTGCGAGGCGGGAAACAAGGCGCAAAGCCGAAAAGCACCCGAGGGCGCATCGCGCTGTCGGGTGTTGACCTCCGGGATCGTCGTGACAAGCATGACGTCCTGGTCGGCGGCTCGAAACTTGGGTCTCGTCGCAGGATTTCGCGGGCTTAGACAGGAAAAGAGCCCGAATGTCAAGCCTCAGCACCGCCCTTCAGCCCTCAAGTGTCTCCGAGAGGCGCGTCATGTGCCTGCCTCAGGCAACCCGGCGCCGGGCGGGCGCGGCGTCCTGCATGTCCTGCAGGCGGAACCGGGCGATGAGATGGCGCAGATGCTCCGCCTCCTCGCTCAGCCGCCCACTTTCGACATTGCTTTCGGCCGCCATGGTCGCATTGCGCTGTGTGACTTCGTCGAGCTGCCGAATCGAGGCATTGACCTCGCTGATGCCCGTGGCCTGTTCGCGCGAGGCCGTGGCGATGGCCGCCATATGATCGTTGATCCGAACGATATGCGCTTCGATGGCTTCCAGTGCCTGACCAGTGCTGTTTACGAGAGAGACGCCATGGGCCACTTCGGTGCTGGCGCGGCTGATCAGCTCCTTGATCTCGCGCGCGGCATGGGCGGTGCGCTGGGCAAGCTCGCGCACCTCCTGGGCCACCACCGCGAAACCACGCCCCGCCTCCCCCGCTCGCGCGGCTTCCACCCCGGCATTCAGCGCCAGGAGATTGGTCTGGAAGGCAATCTCGTCGATCACCGAGATGATGTTGGCGATGCGGCTCGATGATTCCTCGATGCGCTCCATGGCCTCAACGGCACTGGCCACCACCGTGCCGGAATTCTTTGCGCTCTCATTGGCCTTCAGCGCCTCTTGGCGTGCCTCTTCGGCACGGCGCGTGGCATTGCCCGAGATGACGATAACCTCTTCCAGCGCCGCAGCCGTCTGCTCCAGCGTGGCGGCCTGGCGCTCGGTGCGCTGGGAAAGATCCTCGATATTGGCGCGGATCGAGGCCGTGCCCTGATCCATGCGCCCCGTGGCCGAGGTGACCGACGTCAGGGCTTCGCCAAGCTTGGAAACCGCACCATTGAGATCGTGGCGGAGATTTTCGAAATCCGGCGACAAGGGGCGGTCCAGGCTGAAGGCGAGATCGCCCTCGGCGAGGCGCTTGAGCGCGGAGGCCAGCTCGCTCGTGGCCGCCTTCAGCCTCATGTCGGCAGCTGCTTCGGCCTGGGCGGACATGCGCGCGCGCTCTTCCTCGCTGCGCTGGCGCGCCGCATCCGCATCGGCTTCCAGCGCCTGCTTGGCAACGGCCGCATCGCGGAAGATCGCGACGGACGCCACCATGTCGCCGATTTCATCACGCGAAACCTTGGGCAGCTCGATGCATGTATCACCCTCTGCCAGACGGCGCATCACGCCCGAGAGCGCACCGAGCGGCCGCACGACCATGCGCCGGATCGCGAAGGTGACCGCAGCAGAGAGCACGAGCGCGGCGACCAGAACGGCTTCCAGCGTCAGCGACAGGCTGCTGGCGACCGCATCGCTGTCGGCGCGCATGCGCGTGGTCAGGGCCTCGATCGCATCGCCGGCCTTTTCCATCGCGTCCTCGAGAACCGAGAATTGTTGCATGAAGCCGGGCGCGGCGGCGAGCGCCGCCATATCGCCGGCCTCAGCCTGGGCAACCAGCTTCGTTGCGGCCGTGACATATTGCTCCAGCGGCTGGTCCAGCTCGGCAAGAATCGAAGCGACGGTCTTGTCGGTGACCTTGGCCTTATTGTCCGCAATTGCGTCTTTGAAGCTCTGTGCGTGGCGCTTCAGATCATCGCCGATCTCGCCTGGCTTGCCTTCACTCTGGCCCTTCAGCGCCAGCAGGGCGCCCAGCACATCGGCGCGCAGGGCGTCATGCATCATATCGGCCTGCATATGGTTGCGCAGCCATTGCGCGCTTTCGGCCGCCGCATCCATGTTTCTGTCGAGCCGGCTGGCAGACCACAGGCCGACGCCCGAGGCGCCGACGCCCAAGAGCAGAATCGCCACGCTCACCATGATCATCTTGCGGCCGATCGTCATCAACATGGATCTCCTATGGCTCTTCCTATCAAAAGCTCCAATCTTATATTAAGTTGGAGTGATATTCGGGTCAGATGCTGACAATACTAACGGACTTATTAAGGAATATTTGATGAAGATTCATCACCTGCAGAAAGGCGAAGCACGATGCTCGATCAGTGCCAGCCGAGGGCGAGGCGGCACGCACTGGTAATTCCCCGCCATTTCCGCCATATAGCCGGGCAGATGGAAGGCGTGAGCAAGGTGGAACGGGACCGATGCCGGGCATGGTGAATTTCGCGAGGATGAACGGGCTCGGCAACAAGATCCTGGTCGTCGACATGCGCGGGCGGGAAGATCGGGTTACGCCGGCGGCCGCCATCGCGCTCGCCGGCTCTGCCGAAACCCATTTCGACCAGATCATGGCGATCCACGATCCCCGCGCCGAGGGCACGGACGCCTTCATCGACATTCTCAACAATGACGGCACGGGCTCGGGCGCCTGCGGCAATGGCACGCGCTGCGTGGTCCAGGCACTGGCCGCCGAGACCGGGCGCAAACGCTTCCTGTTCCAGACGGTGGCGGGCCTGCTTCAGGCCGTCAAGCATGAGGATGGCACGATCTCGGTCGACATGGGCGCTCCGGTCTTCGACTGGCAGCGCATTCCCCTGTCGGAGGATTTTGCCGATACCAGCCGGATCGAGCTGCAGATCGGGCCGATTGATGCGCCCGTGCTGCATTCTCCCTCCGTCCTGTCGATGGGCAATCCGCATGCCGTCTTCTTCGTCGACCGCGATCCCATGACATTCGATCTCGCGCGGATCGGGCCGATGCTCGAACATCATCCTATGTTTCCGCAAAAGGCCAATATTACGCTGGCTCAGGTCACCGGCGCCACTACCATGACCACGCGAACCTGGGAGCGCGGGGCGGGCCTGACGCTCGCCTGCGGCTCGGCCGCCTGCGCCGCAGCCGTCTCCGGCGCGCGCACCGGACGCACGGCCCGGAAGGTGACCATCACGGTCGCCTCCAGCCCGAACCGGCAGGCGCTGACGATCGACTGGCGCGAGACTGATGGCCACGTGATCATGACCGGCGCGGCAGAATGGGAATGGGCAGGGCATCTCGATCCGGAAACCGGCGCCTTTACGCGGGAGCCGCTGGCAAGCGGAGCCGCGGCCTCGTGAGCGGAATCGACGTCATCACCTTTGGCTGCCGGCTGAACACCTATGAATCCGAAGTGGTGCGCCGTCAGGCAGCCGAGGCCGGGCTTGAGGATGCGGTGATCGTCAACACCTGTGCGGTGACGGGCGAGGCGGTGCGCCAGGCGCGCCAAGCCATTCGCCGGGCACGGCGGGAACGCCCGCAGGCGCGCATCCTCGTGACCGGATGCGCCGCCCAGGCCGACAGCGCCAGCTTCGCGGCCATGGCGGAAGTGGACGCGGTTCTCGGCAATGAAGAGAAGCTCACGGCAGAGGCCTATCGGACCCTGCCGGATTTCGGCGTGTCGGCCGAGGAAAAGCTGAAGGTCAACGACATCATGAGCGTGCGCGAGAGCGCGCCGCAGATGGTGGAGCTGATCGAGGGCCATGTGCGCGCCTTCCTTCAGGTGCAGAATGGCTGCGATCACCGCTGCACCTTTTGCATTATCCCCTATGGCCGCGGCAATTCACGCTCCGTGCCGATGGGCGCGGTGGTGGACCAGGCGAGGCGGCTGGCGGAAAGCGGCTATCGCGAGCTGGTGCTGACGGGCGTGGACGCCACCAGCTATGGCGCCGACCTGCCGGGCACGCCCACGCTCGGGCTTCTCGCCAAGACGCTTCTGAAACAGGTGCCCGAGATCCTTCGGCTGCGGCTCTCCTCGATCGACAGCATCGAGGTCGACCGCGCGCTTCTCGACCTGATCGCCGACGAGCCGCGTTTCATGCCGCATCTGCATCTGTCGCTGCAGCATGGCGATGACCTGATCCTGAAGCGGATGAAGCGACGCCACAATCGCGCTGAAGCACTCGGCTTCATCGAGCAGGCGCGCAGTTTGAGGCCTGACATCAGCTTCGGAGCCGATTTGATTGCCGGATTTCCGACGGAAAGCGAGGCGGCCTTCGAACAATCGGTCCGGCTGGCCGAGCAGGCGCGCATCGCCAAGCTGCATGTCTTCCCTTACAGCCCGCGTCCGATGACGCCGGCCGCGCGCATGCCGCAGCTCGACCGGGGGCTGATCAAGGCGCGGGCGGCAAGGCTGCGCGACGTTGGCAAAACTTTGGCACGACAGCATCTGGACGGGCTGGTCGGCACGCGCCAGATCCTGCTTGTCGAAAACAATGGCTTCGCCCATACGCAGGACTTCACACGCGTGGTCACGCCAGGTCTTCAGCCCGGCAGCCTCATGACGGCGGAGATCAGCGGCCATGATGGCCGCGATCTGACGATACGCGCGGCTGCGCAAGCGGCGGCCTGAGATACGGGCACCGCGGAAACTTACGAGAATAGGCCTGACCCTCGTGATTTCTCGCGGGCAGGCCGAGCTGGCACAGGCCAGCGGACAGGGACGTCATGGCGCTCGATTTCATCAAAAAAGTCTTCACCTTCGGCAAAAGCAAGCCTGCCGAGGATGCGGCGCGCGCTGACGAAGCCGCATTGCTGTCGCCCGATGAGACCCGCGACCTGCCGCAGGCCCTCGACCCCGTTCTGGCCGAGGAAATGGAAACAGCCGGCGGCCCCGTCGATGACGAGGAGCTGGATTTCGAGGCCATCAGCGCGGCCGAGCCGGATCCGGCTCTCCTGCCGCCGGTGGAGGTGATCGGCGATCTCGGCCTGATCCCGCTTTCGCTTCTGGAGGCTGAAGCCGAGGCTGGAACGCAGGAAGCGCCGCTGGCCTTCGAGCAGACGGACACCGAAGCGGCCGACGCCATCGCCTTTCCAGCTGACGACGCGTCACGCGTACCAATCGACGATCGCGCTGCATCGGAACCGGGCCCATTGGGCGAGACCATCCTTGAACCTGTGGCAGGCGCGCCCGAGGCCGAAGCGCCTTCGCCCGTGCCCAACATCGAGGCCGAGCCCGTCGAGACAGAGGTTGTCTCTTCGGAGGCGACGATGGCCGAACCCATTCTGCCCAAAGGATTCGCCACGACAGGCGCGCTCACAGATGCGCCGGACGAGGTCGTTGCCGTCCAGCAGAAGCGCAACTGGTTTCAGCGCCTGCGCGAAGGCCTGGCCCGCACCTCGTCGCAGCTTTCAGGCCAGATCACTGCGCTCTTCACCAAGCGCAAGCTGGATGACGACACGCTGCAGGATCTCGAAGACCTGCTGATTCAGGCCGATCTCGGCATGGAAACGGCCTTGCGCATCACCGATACGCTGGCATCCGAGCGCTATGGCCGCGATGTCTCGGGCGAAGATGTCTCGCGCATCATGGCGGACGAGATCACCAAGGTGCTCACCCCGGTCGCCAAGCCGCTGACGCTCGATCTCAGCCACAAGCCGCATGTGATCCTCGTCGTCGGCGTCAACGGCACCGGCAAGACCACCACCATCGGCAAGCTCGCCGCCAAACTCTCCGGCGCCGGATTGAAGGTGATGCTGGCAGCCGGAGACACGTTCCGCGCGGCGGCCATCGAGCAGCTGAAGATCTGGGCCGAGCGCACCAAGTCGCACATCGTCGCCACCAAGCTCGGCGCCGATGCGGCAGGTCTTGCCTATGAGGCCTTCGAGGAGGCGCGCCGGCAGAAGAGCGACGTGCTGATCATCGACACGGCCGGCCGGCTGCAAAACCGCACCGAGCTGATGGCAGAGCTGGAAAAGATCGTCCGCGTGCTTGGCAAGCTCGATCCGGACGCGCCGCACACCGTGCTGCAGACGCTCGACGCCACCACGGGCCAGAATGCGCTGAACCAGGTGGAGATCTTTCGCAACGTCGCCGGCGTCAATGGGCTGATCATGACCAAGCTCGACGGCACGGCGCGCGGCGGTATTCTTGTCGCCATCTCGGCCAAGCACAAGCTGCCGGTCTATTTCATCGGGGTCGGCGAAGGGATCGACGATCTCGAACCCTTCGAGGCCAGCGATTTTGCCCGGGCGATCGCCGGCACGGGTGCCTGATCCGCCATGACAGCGTCATGGAAATGCTCTTTTTGCCTGTCTTGACAGGCTGAAGGCCGGTAAGCCTTCCTTTTCCTTGCCGCAAGCGCCACATGCGCCTTGCGGCGTTCCCATCCTCACGAGTTCGGGACCGAACGCGATGACCTTCGAAAGCGACGTCAAGCCGACGCCCACAGACCGCCACCATCCGCTTTTGAAGATGGCGCTCGAACTCGGGCCGATGCTGGTCTTCTTCTTTGCCAATCTGCGCGGCCCATGGCTGATCGAGAAGGTGCCGGCATTGGCCGAGCTCGGCGGTCCGCTCTTCGTCGCCACCGCTCTGTTCATGGCCGCCACGGTGATCTCGCTCGTCGTATCAAAGATCATGCTCGGCCATCTGCCGATCATGCCCTTCGTCTCCGGCATCGTCGTGGTGATCTTCGGCTCGCTGTCGATCTGGCTGCAGAACGAAACCTTCATCAAGATGAAGCCGACCATCGTCAACACGCTGTTCGGCGCGGTGCTGCTCGGCGGGCTTCTGTTCGGCCGCTCGCTGCTCGGCTATGTCTTCAATGCCGCCTTTCAGCTGGATGAGGAAGGATGGCGCAAGCTCACCCTGCGCTGGGGCATCTTCTTTCTGTTTCTGGCCGTGCTCAACGAAGTCGTCTGGCGCAACTTTTCCGATGATGTCTGGGTGGCCTTCAAGGTCTGGGGCACCATGCCGATCACGATCCTCTTCACGCTTGCCCAGATGCCGCTGATCATGCGCCACAGCACCACGCCGGCCGGGGAGAGCGGTGCCGGCAAGGACGGCGAGACGCGATGACGGCGGCGCGCGGCGAGCAGGTTCCCGGCAAGGGTCATGCCGCCTTCGGCAGTCCGACCGCCTGGCTTTTCGCCTGTCTGGCGATCCTCGTGCTGCAGGCCGCAATCGAATGGGCGATGGGCCGCGTGCCGATCTGCACCTGCGGCATGGTCAAGCTGTTCGAGCCGCAGGTGATGAGTCCCGGCAACTCGCAGCATATCTCCGACTGGTATACGCCGTCCCACATCATCCACGGCTTCCTGTTCTATGGGCTGACGCACCTGCTCATGCGCCGGCAAGGCCTGGCGCCGCGCCTCTTCGTCGCCACGCTGATCGAAGCCGCCTGGGAGATCGCCGAGAACTCGCCTGTCATCATCGACCGCTACCGCGCGGCCACCATCTCGCTCGACTATGTCGGCGACAGTATCCTCAACTCGACCATGGATACCGTCTTCATGGCGCTCGGCTTCCTCGCCGCTGCTCGCCTGCCCGTCTGGCTGATAGTTGTGATTGCCGTGTTCTTCGAGATCCTGACCGGTTTCCTGATCCGCGACAATCTGACCCTCAACGTGCTGATGCTCGTCTGGCCGATCGATGCGGTGAAAGCCTGGCAGGGGGCGCTCTGAGGCGATCCGCGCCCACCGCACTTGATGGGATCTCTCCGCATCAGAAGCTCTTCGCACCGGCAGCGTGAAGAGCCTCTTCCACGACCTTCAGAGCGCCTGCGCGGCTTCCGCGAAGAAGTCTTCGGGACCGTCCACCTCGATCAACCGCCGCCTCTCGATGAGCCAGAAGCGGTTGGCGACCGCGCGCACGAAGCTGCGATCATGGGACACGAACAGGCAGCTTGCCTCCTTGCCTGTCAGCTCGCGCTCCAATGCCTCCTGGCCTTCGATATCGAGATGGTTGGTCGGTTCGTCCAGGAGGTAGAAGTTCGGCTGGGCAAGGCGAAGCGCGAGCATGGAAAGCCGTGCCTTCTGCCCGCCGGAGAGCTGGGCGATGGGCCGGCCCTGCCTCTCGATCGACAGGCCAGCGCCGCTAAGCAGCGTGCGGGTGCGCTGATCGCCGACATCGAAACGGCGAATGAGCGTTTCGTGCGGCGTCTCCTCATCCACAAGATCAGACACGGCCTGGTCGCCATAGCCAAGCACAAGCGAGGGCGTGGCCTTGATCGCCTGGGACACGCCATCATCGGATAGGATGGCCTGCCGCAGAAGCCGCACCAGCCGGGTCTTTCCAGTCCCGTTGAGACCAAGCAGCACGATTCGATCCCCCTGGCCGATGAATTTCCGACCCGTGCGGAAAAGCAGCACCCCATCCGGCGTCTCGACAGGCACATCGTCGAGCGTCACCAGCACCTTGGCATGCGTGCCGCGATTGGCGAGCCGGATGGCGCCTGCCGAGCGTTCCTGGTGCGACGGCTTGGCCGCTGTTTCGATGCGCTCGGCCCGTGCTTTCAACTGCTTGGTCTTCACCACCAGAAGATCGCTGCCGGAATTGATGCCGATATTGTTCAGCTTTGCGGCTTGCTGACGCAGCTGCTGCGCCGTTTTCATCTCGCGATCGAACTGACGGGCCTGGGCCGCATCGGCCTCGTCAAGACTGGCGCGGGCACGCGAATAGGGCATGGCAAACATCATCGACCGCTCAGACCGCAGGAAGAGCGTGCGGTTGGTGACAGCGTCGAGAAAAGCACGGTCATGGCTGGAGATGATCACCGGCATGTCGCGTGGCAGGCCCGCCAGCCAGGATTCCAGCCGGGCGATCTTCGACAGATCGAGATGGTTCGTCGGCTCGTCAAGCAGTAGCACATCCGGGTCGCAGACGCGCATGCGGGCAATCAGCGTGATACGCTGCCAGCCACCGCTCAAGGCGTCGAGCCGGCGCCCCCGCAGCTCTTCGGGAACCTCCAGTTCTTCCAGCGTCACCTCCGCGCGCCAGCTTTCGCTGTCGCGCTGCTCCGCCGGCAGCGCGTCCAAAATGGCATCTCTAAAGGTATGCTGGGCAAGGGCAGCCGGAAGATGCTGCTCCATATGGCCGATCGTCAGGCCGCGTGCGCGGGTGATGCTGCCGGAGGTGGGCTCCGTTTGACCGGCAATGCATTTCAGCAGTGTGGATTTGCCACGGCCATTGGCGGCCACGAGGCCAATCCGGTCGCCGGCAGATAGGGTCAGGTTAAGATCGGAAAACAGGACGGCGGACAGCGTGACGCCGAGCGCACGGATCTGAAGAAGCGACATGGGAACTCTCTGGTCTTAAACGCCCATGCGGAGCGGCATCAGCCGGCAGACACGCAAGTGGGCATGGAGCCTGATGGGCGCGATGCATCAGCAGATGCGTGCGGCCATCGCCAAAGGGGAGACCAGAAAACGGTGCTGTTCGTTCCGATCAGCCCTGCAAACGCATTTGCAGGGCACGATCAGGGCCAAATGTGCGATGATGCAGGAAGATTAGCTTCACGCGCAGCCCTCTCTTACGTGTTTCGAACGGGGATAGCTAACATCGCCGCAGACCGCTTGGCAAGCGGTCAAGGCACGCCACCGAGTGCTTTGACGATCGCCGGCTCCAGCTCGTTGCGAAGTGCCGCCTCGTCAAAGGGGCCGATACGCTTGTATAGGATGGTGCCGTCGGGGGCAACGAGGAAGGATTCGGGGATGCCGTAGACGCCCCAGTCGATGGCGGCGCGTCCTTTGGGGTCGGCACCGATGGCGGCATAGGGATTGCCGAGCTCATCGAGAAAGGCGCGGGTCTTGTCCGGCTGGTCCTTATAGTTGATCCCGACGAGATTGAGCCGTCGATCCTTTGAAAGGCTCAGGATCAACGGATGTTCCTGCCGGCACGGCACGCACCAGGAGGCGAAAACATTGACGAGGGTCAGCCGGCCGGCGATCGCCTGATCGGACAGGACGGGCACGGCCACGCCGTCGAGCGGAGCAAGGCTCAGCGTCGGCGCCCTGGTGCCGATCAGGGCGGATGGAATGTCCTGGGAGTCCTGCCCGGATTCAAGCCGAGACAGGAAGAGCGCGGCAAGACCGGCGAAAAGAAGAAGCGGCAGGGCAACCATCAGCTTGCGGCCGAAGGACGGGCGTGCCGCCTCCGGCGCTCGCGCCGCTTGCACCTGCGTTGGCGCATGCTCGTCATTGAGATTCATGGCGCAGGTCCCGCAGCCCGCGCGTCATCGACAGGCCGGTCAGAGCGGCGGCGGATGCCGGCGGCTTCCAGCGCACGGATTTCGGCGCGCCGCGCGCGCCCGTCCAGCAGCACCCAGAGGATCAGGCCGAGAATGATGGCGAGCGCCGCGCCATAGCTGGCGAGCACGAAGCCGATATGCGGCGCATCGAGGCTCATGCCGGGCCCCCGGCGGTCAGCGCCCCGCGCGCGGCCTGACGGCGCAAAGCGGCCACGCGCCGGCGCAGGATCTCGTTGCGCATGGCGCCAAGATGCAGCGCCAGGAACAGACAGGTAAAGGCCCCGGCCATCAGGAGCAGCGGGCGTAGGAATTCGCCATCGATGGCCGAGCCACCCATGCGCAGGACACTTGCCGGCTGGTGCAGCGTATTCCACCAGTCGACTGAAAATTTGATGATCGGGATATTGATGAAGCCAAGCAGGATCAGAATGGCCGAAAGCCGCGCGGCACGGGTTGGATCCTCCAGCGCCCGGTTCAGCGCGATCAGGCCAAGATACATCAGGAAGAGGATGAAGAAGGACGTCAGCCGCGCATCCCAGACCCACCAAGCGCCCCACATCGGCTTGCCCCAGAGCGAACCGGTGACGAGGGCAAGCGCCGTGAAAGCCGCCCCGATCGGCATGGCGGCCCGTGCCGAGACATCGGCGAGCGGGTGGCGCCAGACCAGCGTCCCAAGCGCAGAGAGCGTCATGACCATATAGGTCATCATCGCCAACCAGGCGGAGGGCACATGCACATACATGATGCGCACCGTTTCGCCCTGCTGATAGTCGCCCGCGCTGGTGAGCGCGTAAAACAGGCCGAGCCCGAAGAGCGCGGCGGTGAGCCAACAGATCCAGGGAAGCAGACGGGCCGACAGCGCCAGGAACCGGGTGGGGTTGGCGAGATCGGCGAAGCGGCGGATCGTCAGGCTGGTGTCGCTCATATCCTGATGCTTAGACCGAAGCGGGCCGCGCTTCAATCGCGCGCTGCATCAAGCTCGCGTCAGTTTTTCCTTGCTCAATCCTCCAGGCTGCGCAGGGCGGTGGCGGCGGCCAGTGGACCGAGCACCGCGAAGAGCAGGTTCAGCGCGATCAGGATGAGGAAAGGGGTGAGAAAGGCTGCCGGCGCCTCGATGGCCGCCTGGGTGGCGCTGACGCCGAAGATCAGCACCGGAATGGCAAGAGGCAGCACCAGGACGGAAACGAGCAGCCCGCCGCGCGGCAGCGCCACCGTCACGGCCGCCGCACCGGCGCCGATCAGGGTCAGGGCGGGCGTTCCCACGAAAAGCGTCAGCATGGTCGCGCCGATGGCCAGCGGCCCGAGATTGAGCAACAGGCCGAAGACCGGAACCGACAGCGCCAGGATCAGCCCGCTCGAAACCCAATGGGCCATGCATTTGACCAGGACGATCAGTGACAGCGGTGTTTCCTGCATCATGAGAAGATCCAGCGTGCCATCCTCGCGCTCTGCCTGAAACAGCCGGTCGAGCCCGAGAAGCGCGGCCAGCAATGCGCCGATCCAGAGAATGGCGGGGCCGATGCGGGCCAGCAGCTTCACATCCGGCCCGATGCCGAAGGGCACGATCGCCACCACCGCCAGGAAGAAGAGCAACCCTGTCAGCCCCCCGCCGCCGGCGCGAAAGGCAAGGGCGAGATCGCGCAGAAGCAGCCGCCTCATGGCGCAGCTCCCGGCCCGTCCACCTGCCCCGCATCCAGCCAGACGACATCGTCTCCACCCACGTCCTCGCGCCTCGGCGGGCCTGGCATGGCGAGGGCACGCGCCTGCGGCAGATCGAGCGGCAGATGTGTGGCGGCAAGCACGATGCCGGCACTCGCCGCGTGCCGGGCAATCATCCGTGAAACCATGGCGTCCGAAGCGGCGTCGAGCGCGGCTGTCGGCTCGTCGAGCAGCCAGATCGGGCGCCAAGCGACGAGAAGGCGCGCCAGGGCAGCGCGCCGCTGTTGCCCGGCCGACAGCACGCCCACAGGCAGATCCGCCAAAGCCAGAAGCCCGACCTCCTCCAGCGCGGCCTCGATCTCCAGCCCGTGCCGACGGGAGGGTGCGGTGGCGAAAGATCGCCAGAAGGCCAGATTGTCGAAGACGGTCAGCTCGGTCTTCAGCCCATTGCGATGGCCAAGATAATGACAGAGGTCCCGGCGCGTTTCGGTCCGCGTGTCAACGGCATCCGGCCGCTGCGGATCTCCACCGGCCACTCGGATCGAGCCGGCCTCCGCGCGCAACAGCCCGGCGACAATGCGCAGCAGCGTCGATTTGCCGGAGCCGTTTGCGCCGGTGACGATTACGACAGCGCCCTCGCCTGCGGAAAAGCTGACATCGCGGAAAATCAGCGTATCTCCACGCCGGGCGGCAAGCCCCTCAACGGACAGGCAAAGCGGCATTCATCGTCCCTTTACGACCTTTGTCGCAATTCGAGAAAATTGTCTCGTTTCAGGATGTTCTGGTCTGGCATGAAACCGCGAAATTATCTATAACCGCCCCGGCACGCCAGCGGTCGGCGTGATTTTCATTCTTGCGCCGAACATGGAAGTTCCTTCCACGTGCGGACAGCGGAAATGGCCGCACCCGCATCCCATTTCGCGGCCCGCAAGGGCGCACGGGCGTTCGCACGTCGGTTTTGGCGATTACACGGAACGGGGTATCCAGTGTCCAAATCCCTAGACAGTTTCAATTGTCGGTCGACCCTGTCGGTGAACGGCACCGACTATGTCTATTACAGCCTGCCCAAGGCCGAAGAAAACGGTCTTCCCGGCGTCTCCAAGCTGCCCTATTCGATGAAGGTTCTGCTTGAGAACCTGCTGCGCAACGAGGATGGCCGCTCGGTCACCAAGCAGGACATTCTCAACGTCGCCGCCTGGCTGAACGACAAGGGTACGGCCGAGAACGAAATCGCCTACCGCCCGGCCCGCGTGCTGATGCAGGACTTCACCGGCGTTCCCGCCGTGGTCGACCTCGCCGCCATGCGCGACGGCATCAAGTCGCTCGGCGGCGATCCGGAAAAGATCAATCCGCTCGTTCCCGTCGATCTCGTCATCGACCACTCCGTCATCGTCGACGAATTCGGCTCGGCCAATGCCTTTGCCCGCAATGTCGAGCTGGAATATGAGCGCAACGGCGAGCGCTACCGCTTCCTGAAGTGGGGCCAGCAGGCGTTCAAGAACTTCCGCGTGGTTCCGCCCGGCACCGGCATCTGTCACCAGGTAAACTTGGAATATCTCGGCCAGACCGTCTGGACCAAGGAAGAAGGCGGCGAAACCATCGCCTATCCCGACACCTGTGTCGGCACGGACAGCCACACCACCATGATCAACGGCCTGGGCGTGCTCGGTTGGGGCGTGGGTGGCATCGAGGCGGAAGCCGCCATGCTTGGCCAGCCGGTTTCCATGCTCCTGCCCGAGGTCATCGGCTTCAAGCTGACCGGCAAGCTCAAGGAAGGCGTCACCGCGACCGACCTGGTGCTGACCGTCGTGCAGATGCTGCGCAAGAAGGGCGTGGTCTCCAAGTTCGTCGAATTCTTCGGCCCCGGCCTCGACAACATGCCGCTCGCCGACCGCGCGACCATCGGCAATATGGGCCCGGAATATGGCGCGACCTGCGGCTTCTTCCCGGTCGATGGCGAAACCATCAACTATCTGAACATGTCCGGCCGCACCAAGGACCGCATCGCGCTGGTCGAAGCCTATTCCAAGGCGCAGGGCATGTGGCGCGAAGGCGATGGCTCCGACCTGGTCTTCACCGATACGCTGGAACTCGATCTCGGCGACGTCGTGCCCTCCATGGCCGGCCCGAAGCGTCCGGAAGGCCGCCTGCCCCTCGAAACCATCGCGCCGAACTTCGCCACCGCGCTCGAAAACGACTATAAGAAGCCCGGCCAGCTGTCGAATCGCTATGCGGTCGAAGGCGAGAACTTCGATCTCGGCCATGGCGACGTGGCCATTGCCGCCATCACCTCCTGCACTAACACCTCCAACCCCAGCGTTCTGATCGCTGCCGGACTGCTGGCCCGCAACGCGGTCGCCAAGGGCCTGAAGTCCAAGCCCTGGGTGAAGACGTCGCTGGCGCCGGGATCGCAGGTCGTGGCGGAATATCTCGCCAAGGCCGACCTGCAGAAGGATCTGGACGCGCTGGGCTTCAACCTGGTCGGCTTCGGCTGCACCACCTGCATCGGCAATTCCGGCCCGCTGCCAGCCGCCATCTCCAAGACCATCAACGACAAGGGCCTGATCACGGCCGGCGTTCTCTCAGGCAACCGCAACTTCGAAGGCCGCATTTCGCCCGACGTCCAGGCGAACTATCTCGCCTCGCCGCCGCTCGTCGTGGCCTATGCACTGGCCGGTTCGGTGCAGAAGGATCTGACCAAAGAGCCGCTCGGCGAAGACCAGAACGGCAATCCGGTCTATCTGAAGGACATTTGGCCGACCTCTGCCGAAGTGCAGGAGTTCATCCAGAAATACGTCACCCGCGAACTCTACGAGACGAAGTATGCCGACGTCTTCAAGGGCGACGAAAACTGGCAGAACGTTCAGGTGCCGGCAGGCCAGACCTATGCCTGGGACGATGATTCCACCTATGTGCAGAATCCGCCTTACTTCGTCGGCATGGGCAAGTCCGGCTCCGGCATCTCCGACATCAAGGGCGCGCGCGTCCTCGGCCTGTTCGGCGACAAGATCACCACCGACCATATTTCCCCGGCCGGTTCGATCAAGGCGGCCTCCCCCGCCGGCGCCTATCTGCTCGACCATGGCGTCTCGGTTGCCGACTTCAACCAGTACGGCACCCGTCGCGGCAATCATGAGGTGATGATGCGCGGCACCTTCGCCAATATCCGCATCCGCAACCACATGCTCGGCCCGAACGGCAAGGAAGGTGGCTACACCATCCACTATCCGTCAAAGGAAGAGATGTCGATCTACGACGCGGCCATGAAATACAAGGAAGAGGGCGTTCCGCTCGTCATCTTCGCCGGCGTCGAATATGGCAACGGCTCTTCGCGTGACTGGGCGGCCAAGGGCACCAACCTCCTGGGCGTCAAGGCTGTCATCGCCGAGAGCTTCGAGCGCATCCACCGTTCGAATCTGGTCGGAATGGGCATCGTTCCCTTCGTCTTCGAACCCGGCACCACCTGGGCCTCGCTGGGCCTGAAGGGCGACGAGGTCGTGACGATCGAGAACCTCGCCAATGTTCAGCCGCGTGAAAAGCGCACCGCCGTCATCACCTATGGCGATGGCGCGGTGAAGGAAGTGCCGCTGATCTGCCGCATCGATACGCTTGACGAGGTCACCTACGTCAACAATGGCGGCATTCTCCAGACCGTCCTGCGCGACCTCGCCGCCTAAGGCATCGCGCAAAAGCGAAAAGGCAATCGCCTTGTCATTGAAGCCGGGCCCCGTGCCCGGCTTCTCTTTTTCGGCATGCCGGCTAAAGAATTTGACCGGATACCTTCGCGCAATGGCCATGGCGCCGAAAGCACGATTTCGGCGGCATGGCCGCACAAAATACCGTGCTCGCCCCTGCTTCCCGTCTCACTCCGAATTGACTTTTGGTTGAGATGGCATCGGCGTAATGAGGGATGCTACCGTCACCGTCTTTAGACTTTCGACAAACTCAGATGCGAAGGTTGCCGCATGCCTGATCGTCCCCTCTTGCGTTTCGCGCTTCTTGGCTGCGCTCTTCTGTGGAGCGCTGCACCCGGCTCGGCGAGCGATGCAGCGCCGATGGGCGTCGTTGAGCTGTTCACCAGCCAGGGCTGCTCCTCCTGCCCGCCGGCCGATGCAGCGCTGCGCAAGCTGGTCGAAAGCGGCGAGGTGATCGCGCTCGGCTATCACGTGGACTATTGGAATTATCGCGGCTGGGCCGATACGCTGGCGACCAAGGACAACACCGCCCGGCAATATGGCTATTCCCGCAGCTTCGGGAAAAACGGCGTCTACACGCCACAGGCGGTACTGAACGGCCGCGAGCATATGAATGGCGGCGATCTAGCCGGCATCAACCGCCGCCTGACCGAGATGCGCGAATCCCGCCAGGGTCTCGACGTCGCTGTTACCGCCATGCGCAGGGGCGACGAGATCGACATTGAGGTCGGCCGGCAGGAGAGCGCTACCGGCAAGGCCAATGTGGTTGCCGTCTACTTCGCACCCCAGAAAGTCGTGACCATGCATCGCGGCGAAAACAACGGCCGCACCATTTCCTACATGAACTCGGTGCGTGACGTGCAGACCATTGGCATGTGGGACGGCAAGGCCACCAGCTTCGTCCTTCCGGCCTCCGTTCTCCAGGAAGATGATCGTGGCGGCGTGGCCATTCTCGTTCAGCAGATGAAGGATGGAGAAACGCCGGGCGCGATCCTCGGCGCAACCGTGCTGATCGAACCGCACCAGCGCCCTGGCGGCATGGCGCAGATCAACCGATAACAGATCGTCCGTCGCTGCCTGTCCAGCGCGCGGCCCTCGCTTCGGCAAGCTGGTGCGAGCCTGAAGGGGCTGCGCATGGCCGGCCGGCCTCGCCCAGCACGGCCTTGCTTTTCACGCAGGCTCGGGCACACTGTCATGGTTCAGTCACAGGAATCGACCGGAAAATCGCATGACAGAACAGACGGACATGCCCGATCGCGAGATCTCGTCGCAGACCGTGGTCGATCTCAGGGAATACCGAAACGCCAAGGATCCGCTTCCTATCACCTTCGACCGTCGCGAACTCGACCGGATCCTCTGGGTCTATGGCCGCATGGTCGGCGATGGCGAGTGGCGCGATTATGCACTTGATCACATGAAGGACCGCGCCGTCTTTTCCGTTTTCAAGCGCTCGGGCGAAATGCCGCTTTTCCGCATCGAGAAGAATCCCAAGCTTGCCGCCAAGCAGGGCGCCTACAGCGTTATCAACACCCACGGCGTGATCCTCAAGCGCGGCCATGATCTCGTGCAGGTGCTCAAGGTCTTCGACCGGATGTTCAAGGTAGTGAAAAGCTGAGGCGGCGCGACCTGCCGCTCTGCCCGCCCGCATGAACCATAAAAAACGGCCACGAGATACTCGCGGCCGTTTTTGATTCATCGCATTCCTGCCGGAGCGGCGGCAAGCGCCGCCGCCCTTTACGCCGGCACCGATTATTCGCGGTTGCCGAGGAAGCGCAGCAGGAACATGAAGAGGTTGATAAAGTCGAGATAGAGGGTCAGCGCGCCCATGATGGCCTTGCGGCCAGCGGTCTCATACGCATCCCCTTCGAAATACATTTCCTTGATGCGCTGGGTATCCCAGGCCGTCAGGCCGGCGAAGATCAGCACGCCCAGCGCCGAGACCGCGAATTCGACGGCGGACGACTGGAGGAAGATGTTGACGAGCGAGGCGATGATCAGACCAAACAGGCCCATCACCATGAACGAGCCCATGGCGCTCAGGTCACGCCGGGTGGTGTAGCCATAGAGCGACAGGCTGCCGAAGGCGGCTGCCGTCACGAAGAAGGTCTGCGCGATGCTCTGGCCGGTATAGACCAGGAAGATCGACGACAGCGAAAGGCCCATCAGGGCCGCATAGACCCAGAACATGGTCTGTGCCGCCGAGACGCTCATCGATTGAATGCGAAAACTCAGGAACATCACCATGCCGAGCGGAGCCAGCATCACCACCCACTTCAGCGGGCTGAGATAGATCGCTTGGCCAAAGGCGGTCAGGCCGCCATCGTTGAAGGCGAGTTGCACCGCGCCGAAAGCGACGAGGCCGGTGATTGCCAGGCCCAGCGCCATCAGATTGTAAACGCGCAGCATATAGGAGCGCAGACCCGCGTCCACGACGGCACCGGCCCGAGCGCCGGCTGGCGTCATTCGGAAGTTTCTGGGATCAGCCATTGTGGTCCTCTTTGCAAAATAAAGCCCCGTGACGAACGGCGCGCTCGAAGGTCGATGCGCCAGGCGCCGCTGCAGGGCTCAGCATGCCCAAACGAAATATGTGGCGCGAAATGAGTTTTCACAAGGCGCCAGCATAGGTGAGGCAGGCGAAAACAGGCCGAAACAGCCCAAGATGACCGAAGTTTAATCCAAAAGCGCCCTTGACGACGAATCCTCACAGCTCGCGCAGCACGGGTGCAGCCTTTCGGCCGAGCACCCGCCATGTGCCGATCAAGCCGATGCCGATTGTCAGTACCAGGGCGGCGACAAGGGTGACCGCGGCCACATCCGGCAGGAAGGACGATGGCAGCGTCATGATGCGCGAGACCACGAACCAGGCCGCAACGCCCCCCGCCATCAACGAGAAGAGCGCGGTCGACAGACCAAGGATCGCATATTCATAGACGAAGGCGCGAATCAGCGTCGCCCTCGTCGCGCCGAGCGTCTTCAAGACCACGGCATCGTGCAGCCGCGCGCGATTGCCGGCCGCAAGCGCCCCGGCCAGAACCAGAACGGAAGCGACGAGAGCCACGGCGGCAGCCGCGCGAATCGCAGTGGCGAGTTGGGCGACCAGCGTATTGACGATATCGAGCGCGTCCTTCACCCGCACACTGGTGATGGTCGGAAAAGCGCGGGTAATGGCGTTCAGCGTCTGCGCTTCCTGCGCCGGTGTCGCCTTGGGATCGATGATGGTGGCGAGCCAGGCATGCGGTGCGCCGGCAAACGTGTTGGGCGAGAAGACCATGACGAAATTGATCGACAGGCTCTCCCACTCCACCGTACGGAAATTGGCGATCCGGGCGGTGATGTTGCGGCCGAGCACGTTGACCGTCACGCTATCGCCGATTTTCAGCTTCAGCTCGCGTGCCTCTTTCTCCGAAAAGGAGACCAGCGGCTCGCCCGTGTAGTCGGCAGGCCACCAATTGCCCTCCACCAGCTGCGAATTTTCCGGTAGATTGCGGGCATAGGTGATGCCCCGATCGCCGCGCAGCACCCAGCGTGCGCCAGGTGCCACCGTCATGCGGCTGACGTCCTGACCGTTGAATGCGAGGATACGCCCGCGCAGCATCGGCACCTCGATCAACTTTCCTTCGGGCATCTCCCGCTTCATCAGATCGCGGAAGCCAGTCAGTTCACTCGACTGGATATCGACGAAGAAGAAATTCGGCGCGCGTTCCGGAAGGGTCCCGGTGAGCTGGCGGCGAAGATTGCCGTCGATCAGGGCGAGTGTGACCAGCAGCGCCAGACCGAGGCCAAGCGACAGCACCACCGAAGGTGTCAAGGCGCCGGGGCGATGAATATTGCCGATGGCCAGTCTCAACGCGGGCGACGAGACGCGCGGCGCCCGCTTAGCGAGAAAGGCAACGCCGGCACCGACCAGCCTGAGGACGACGAAAGCACCGGCAACGGCACCAAGGAAGGTCCAGGCGACCCGTGCATCATCGGCCGTGAGCACGCTGATCGCGCCGAGCGCCAGGAAGCATGCGGATGAGGCGAGAATATAGGGCCAAGGCGCGAGCCGCCGACGTGTGGCTTGGGAATCGCGGATCAACGCCGTGGCCGGCACGCGCCGCGCCGCGCCGAGCGGCAAGAAGGCAAAGGCAAGCGCGGTGAGCAGGCCGAAAAGCGCCGCAAGGGCCAGCGCCTTGGGATAAAGGGCAAAGCCCTCCGTCACCGGCAGAACCCCTTTGAGCGCCGTCGACGCGAGCGGCGCGATGAAGACGCCGAGAGCGAGCCCAATAACGATGCCGAGCACCGAGATCATGAGGATCTGCAGGAGATAGATCAGGCTGACGAGACTGCCCGGCGCGCCCAGACATTTGAAAGCGGCAATGACATTGCGCTTGGAGTCGAGAAAGGCGCGCACCGAATTGGCAATGCCGACGCCACCGACGACCAGCGCCGTCAGCCCGACAAGGGTCAGGAACTGCGAGAAGCGGGTGACATTGGCCGTTAACGCCGGTGCCGCATTGTTGCTGGTGCGCACTGACCATCCCGCTTGAGGAAAGGCAGCTTCCGACGCCGCTCGCAGAGCCGGCAGGCGGGCGGGATCGGCCAGCTTGAGCTTATAGGCCTGCTCAACCAGGCTGCCCGCCTGCACGAGGCCGGTCTTGCTCAATCCCTCCTGCGACATGATCAGCCGCGGCGCAAAGCCGAAACCGTCCGACACCGCATCCGGCTCGCTGACGACCGTACCGGTGACGATCAGACTGGCATTTCCCAGGAGGAGCCGGTCGCCGATCTTCAGGCCGAGCCGATCGAGCAGCAGCGGCGCGACCACGGCGCCAAAAGCGCCATCCCGTTCAGCGAGCAGATCGGCAAGCGGCACGTCAGGCGCGCTTTCGAAACGGCCATAAAGCGGATAGGCGCCATCCACGGCCTTGAGCTCGACCAGGGCTTGGTTCGAGCCATCCGGCAGCCGCGCCATGGAGCGCAGACCTGTCGTCAGCGACACCGTGCCATAGCTTTCGAGAAACCGACGCTCCTCCGCGCTCGCCAGACGGTTGGTCAGCTCGAAGCGGATATCGCCCGCCAGAAGCTCGCGTCCCTGCGATTCGATAGCGCCGGTGATCGAGCGGGAAACCGAATTCACCCCGGCGATGGCGGCAACGCCGAGCGCAATGCAGGCAAGGAAAATGTAAAAGCCGCTGAGCCCGCCGCGCATCTCCCGCAGCGCCAGGCGGAAGGCAAGTGCGAGTCGCTGTGGCGCAACCGATCGAACGAACCCGGTTCGGGCAGGAAGGCGAAGAGGCGCGCTCACAGGCCGGCCTTTACGGCCATCGGCGCTGCTGCGGGCGAAAGGCCTGCCGTGTTGCTGCCATCGTCGATGATCTGGCCCGACCGGACATGCACCTGGCGGCCACAGCGGGCGGCGAGCGACGGGTCGTGGGTCACGAGCATCAGGGTCATGGCGCGCTCGGCCTGCTTGGCGAAGATCAGGTCGGCAATCTGCCGCCCGGTCTCGCCATCGAGATTGCCGGTCGGTTCATCGGCGATCAGGAGCTTGGGATTGGGCGCCAGTGCCCGCGCAATCGCCACGCGCTGCTGCTCGCCGCCCGAAAGCTGCCCCGGATAATGATCCAGCCGTGCGCCGAGCCCGACAGCCACGAGTTCGGCACGTGCGCGTTCGAAGGCATCGCGTGCGCCGGCAAGCTCCAACGGCACCGCGACATTTTCCAGCGCGGTCATGTTGGGGATCAGATGGAAGGACTGGAAGACGATGCCGACATTGCGTCCGCGAAATTCCGCGACCTTGTCTTCCGACAGCGTCTGAAGCGCCACGCCGTCAATGACGATTTCGCCGGAATCGAGCCGTTCCAGCCCTGCCAGCACCATCAGAAGGGTCGACTTGCCGGAACCGGAAGGCCCGACGATCCCAACCGTTTCGCCGCGCCCGATGGCCAGGTCGATGGATTTCAGCACATGGACGGAGGCTGCGGCATGACCGAGCGTCAGATCCGCTTTTTTCAACTCGATCATGATGTCGCCCAAGGAGATCGCCCTATATGAAGATGGTACGAGGATGCTTTTGCAGATGCGAAAGCCTACCCGATTTAGGAGTGCCGCCATGCGATGGAAAGAGAGGCTAGGGCTTTTCACGGCCGCTCTCGCAGTGTTGATCGCCAGCTTTCTCGGCGTGAACAGGGCAGCAGCCGAGCCTGTCAGCCTGGTCGGCTTCGGCGACAGCTTGATGGCCGGCTATCAATTGGCGCCCGAAGATGCGTTCCCGGCTCGGCTGGAAAAGGCGCTGCGTGACAAGGGCCTCGACGTGACCATCGCCAATGCCGGCGTTTCCGGCGACACGACCGCCGCCGGGCTTGCCCGGATCGCCTGGTCGGTGCCCGATGGCACGAAGGGCGTGATTCTGGAGCTAGGCGCCAATGACGCGCTGCGCGGCATTCCGCCCGAGGAAACGCGCAAGAACCTGACGGCGATGATCGAGGCGCTGAAGGCGCGCGGTGTCGAGGTGCTTCTGGCCGGCATGATGGCGCCCCCGAACATGGGCGGCGACTATGGCGCGCGCTTCAATGCGATCTATCCCGATCTTGCCAAGCAGTATGGCCTGGAGCTTTACCCCTTCTTCCTCGACGGCGTGGTGGAAAATGCCGCGCTGAAGCTGGAGGATGGCATGCATCCCAATCCGCAGGGCGTCTCCATCATGGTGGAACGCATGCTGCCAGCAGCTGAACGCTTCGTGCGCAGGCTTTCTGGATCACAGTAAGCTGACGAGACCTGTGGATAAGCCTATTCACAGCCTGTTAAGCTTGCCGGGTAAATATTGCGGGTGCGAATTTGCAGTTGCGCGGCCTCGACCGTCATGTTTCGCTCGGGGTGTCGTCATAGATTCGAGGAGCTGGCCATGCCGAGACTTTTCACCGCCCTCGAGATTCCGCGCAATGCCGCGATGAGCCTTTCGCTCCTGCGCGGCGGTCTTCCTGGCGCCCGCTGGATCGATGTCGAAAACTATCACATCACCTTGCGCTTCATCGGCGATGTCGATGGCCGCACGGCCGACGAGGTCGTCGAGCGGCTGGACCGGATCGAACGGCCGGAGTTTCAGCTGCAGCTGACCGGCACCGGCGCCTTCGGTTCGAAGAAGCCCCATTCGGTCTGGGCCGGCGTCAGCACGCCGCCGGAACTCTTCCAGCTTCAGGCCGAAATCGAGCGGATCTGCCAGCGGATCGGTCTTGCGCCGGACCCGCGCAAGTTCACACCCCATGTCACGCTGGCGCGGCTCCGTGCCTCCCGTGTGGAGGATGTGGTGCACTATCTCGCAGGCCGCGGCGGCTTCATGACCAATCCCTTCATCGTCTCACGCTTCGTTCTGCTCTCCTCTCGCGACTCCGTCGGCGGCGGGCCTTACCTGACGGAGGAGGTTTTCCCCCTGCATGAGGCACCGAGCAAACGCGGCGGCTTGGAAATCGAGCCGGCACAGCGTCTGTGAACTTGGCCGCGTGACGGCGGAAAGCGATCTTCATGTCGCGAAAACGTCTCGATGAGCACGAGGTCGCCGCCGGGCTGGCGGCGCTCAATGCCGGCCTCGATCCGGAGGCTGGATGGAGCCTGGATGCCGACGGCCTGTCGATCATCCGTGCCTTCCGCTTCAAAAGCTTTGAGGAAGCCTTTGCTTTCATGACGCAGAGCGCCCTTGTCTGCGCGCGCATCGACCATCATCCCGATTGGTCGAACAGCTATAATCGTGTGCATGTGCGCCTGACCACCCATTCGGCCAAAGGTCTGACGGCGCTCGACTTGGAGCTGGCTGCAGCGATGAACGCTGCGGTGCGCCTCGCCTAGCGGCCTGGACAGGTCGGGGACTGCCTTCGACAGAGCCAACAAGCTCCAGCCTTCCGCCATGCCGGGGGGTCAGGTCTTTAATCTCAAACCCGCACCCCCATATCCCTTCTAATTCTTTTCCAGGCGCTCAGGCGTGAGGAAAGCATGATTTCGGAAAGGGACGGACATGGACGATGTGAAGATCGGCGAGATCCTGATGCCCGGCGAGGAAAGCGAGCAGGACGCAAAAGCACGCCGTGTGCGCAAGCGCTTCTGGCCGACTTTGAAGCGGGCGATCGGCCACATCCCCTTTGTGCGCGATCTCGTCGCGGCCTATTACTGCGCGCTCGATCCACAGACACCGCTGCGCACGCGAGGCATTCTGCTGGGTGCGCTGGCCTATTTCGTGCTCCCCTTCGATATCGTGCCCGATTTTCTCGCTTTCGTCGGCTTTTCCGATGACATCGCGGTGCTCACCGCCGCCTTTGCCGCCGTCAGCGGCCAGATCCGCGACGTGCATTACCAAAAGGCCGACGAGATCCTGAAAGGCCCACTGCCGGACTCATAACGCTTGCTGGCAGACTTAATCGGCAGATTTCTCAAGGATGCCGGGTGGAAAGCAAAGGCCTGAACCGCGTGTGGTCAGCTCGCGCTTTCAATGCCTTGCTCGCCCAGAAGCAGGCGCAGCTTGCCGAAGGCAAGCCGGAGACGGGATTTCACGGTTCCGAGTGGCAGGCCTGTTTCGGCGGCGATCTCCGAATGCGAACGACCCAGAAAAAAGGCGAGTTGCACCAGCTGCAACTGTTCCTGCGGCAGACGGCTGATCGCCTTCTGGACCATGTCTTCACGGTCGGTCAGATCCACCACCTCATCCGGCGCTGGCGGAGCGCTGGGCTGAAGATCCGTATCATTTTCATCCAGCTTAGCGGCGCGCTGACGGCGTGCGGCGTCGATCCGGCGATTGCGCGCAACGCGAAACAGCCAGGTCGACAGCGAGGATTTCGCCGGATCGTAGAGATGAGCCTTGTTCCAAAGAACAACCATCACCTCCTGCACCAGTTCTTCGGCCTCCATGGCGCTCATGTTCTGGCGCATCAGGAAGGATTTCAGCCGTGGCGCGAAAAAGGTGAAAAGCTGCGCGAAGGCAGCCCGATCGCGGTCTTTGGCGACGGCATCGGCCAGTACAGCGAAATGCCGTCGTTCGTCACCGTTCATGCCCTTGTGTCGGCCTCCGCAAACCCATTCTTCTGTCTACTGCATAATTCCTTAAATCGAAATCGATCTAGCGAAAAAATTCTCCAGCACATTTAAAGTCTTACAGCGTCGGTTTTGCGTTTTTCGCAGGAGGCGCGGCGCTGCAATGACAAGAGGTTGCCTGGTTTTGCCAAAGGTCAAACTCTCGCCAAATTTTTTCTGACAGTGATCCGTGACCGAACGGTCCGCGTTGAGAAACCACGCTTCCACCATTGCCCTCCTTCAGCGCCGCCTGCTGCGGCGGCAGCGGGTGCCCGTCGTAAAGGCCGTCAGTACGTTCGGCGTCTTGCGATCTGGCAGCCACGACTTGCCTGAGGTGGCTGTGCATGCGCAACGGGATCATTCGCGGGGCGGCCGCCGCACAACGCTTTGTTAACGTGAACGAAGTCATAATAGGTCGCCTTGAACACCCAGCGTCGCCTGCCAGGCTCCCAGAGAGGCGGCCGGCAGGCAAACTTACGGCAGGACAAGATGTTTGTACGAAAACTCACCCTCGTGTTCGCACTCGCGGTTTCCGGTGCGGGCATCGCGGCGGCACAAACGCCGACGCGCATCCAGCAGTTCAATGCCTGGGGCGCCTATTCCTACCAGTCGGGCAAAAGCAAGGTTTGCTATGTTCTGTCGGTGCCGAAGGAAAAGGCTCCGGCCAATGTCGATCATGGCGATGTGTTCTTCCTGGTTTCGCAGCGTCCCGGCCAGAACATCTCCTATGAACCGCAGGTGATGGTCGGCTATCCCCTGCAGGAAAATTCCAAGGTGATCGTCACTGTCGATCAGAAGAATTTCACCCTCTTCACCAAGGGCAACTCGGCTTGGGTGGAAAACGCCGCAGAGGAACCTGCCCTGGTCACGGCGATGCGCTCGGGCAAGGCCATGTCGGTGTCCGGAAAATCGCGCAAGGGTACGACGACGACCTATTCCTATTCGCTGTCGGGTATTTCCGCCGCGCTGAAGCAGATCGAAAGCTGCAAATAAGCTTGGCAGAGCGCGCAAGCGCTCGATCCTGCCGACCGGCAACCACATTTCGACGAAAGGCGCCACCGCCAAGGTGCGCGCCTTTCGTCGTTTTTTGCGCTTTTTCATATGGCCGGCGTGACGCGGCGGGGAAATCATGCTATGGCGCGCGCAAAGATTGACGGCCCCGTGCGGCTTTCGGCACGCGGCCTCTCCCATATACTCACATGACGATCTGGACTGGACGCAAGGCGGCAGGCTTTTCTGGCCGGCAGCCGAGTGGCCGCAGCTATCCGTCAGGGGACCGACAAGATCATGGCCGATACCGCTCTTTCCGATCTGCCCGCCCGCGCGCCGGCGTCCACTTTCTCACCGATGGCCGCAAGCCGGCCGGCGCCCGAAAAGCCATCGCTGATCGGTCTTTCGCGTGAGGCGATGGCCGAGGCGCTGGGCAAGGTGGGCGTACCGGAGCGCCAGCGCCGGATGCGCGTCAGCCAGCTCTGGCATTGGCTCTATGTGCGCGGCGTGTCGGATTTCGACGCGATGACCAATGTCGCCAAGGATCTGCGCGCGCTTCTGAAAACCCATTTCACCATCGCTCGGCCCGAGATCGTCGAGGAGCAGATCTCGACCGATGGCACGCGCAAATGGCTGCTACGCTTTCCCGCGCGCGGCGCCGGCCGGCCGGTGGAAGTCGAGACCGTCTATATTCCCGAGGAAGGGCGCGGCACGCTGTGCATCTCCAGCCAGGTCGGCTGTTCGCTCACCTGCTCCTTCTGCCACACCGGCACCCAGCGCCTGGTGCGCAACCTGACCGCCGAGGAAATCCTGGCGCAGCTCCTGCTCGCCCGCGACCGGCTGGGCGATTTTCCGGGTGCGGACGTGCCGGAAGGCGGGCTCATCCCGTCCAGCGACCGCAAGGTTACAAATGTCGTGATGATGGGCATGGGCGAGCCGCTCTATAATTTCGAGGAGGTCAAGACCGCGCTCCTGATCGCCTCGGACGGTGATGGTCTGTCGCTCTCCAAGCGCCGCATCACGCTTTCGACCTCCGGCGTCGTGCCGGAAATTTACCGCACCGGCGAGGAAATCGGCGTCATGCTCGCCATCTCGCTGCATGCCGTGCGCGACGATCTGCGCGACATGCTGGTGCCGATCAACAAGAAGTATCCGCTGAAGGAGCTGATGGACGCCTGCCGGGCCTATCCGGGCCTGTCGAATGCGCGGCGCATCACCTTCGAATATGTGATGCTCGAAGGCGTCAATGATTCCCTCGAGGATGCCAAGGAGCTGACCCGGTTGCTGAAGGGCATTCCGGCAAAGATCAACCTGATCCCCTTCAATCCCTGGCCCGGCACCAATTACCGCTGCTCGTCCTGGGAGCAGATCGAGACCTTTGCCGACTTCATCAACAGCGCTGGCTATGCTTCGCCGATCCGCACGCCGCGCGGGCGCGATATTCTGGCGGCCTGCGGCCAGCTGAAGTCGGAATCCGAACGCATGCGCAAGGTTGATCGCCTTGCCTATGAAGCGATGATGATCGCCAATCACGGCGAGGACGACTGAGGCGCGCCTCCGGGTATCGCCGGCTTAGCGCGCGCTGGTGAAGAGGATCTTGACCGCGAAGAGCGAGAAGACCGAAGCGATCAGATAATCGAGCCCGCGCAGCGCCTTGGGGTTGGCGCGCAGCCAGCCGGACAGAGCATCGGCGCCGAGCACCACGGCAAGCCCGATCGGCAGGCTGACGACAATCGACCACAGGCCGAGAAAGACCAGCTTGCCGGCGACATGCGGATCGTTGGCGCTGACGAATTGCGGCAGGAAGGTCATGAAGAAGATGATGACCTTGGGGTTGAGCAGATTGACCCAGAGCCCGTTGACGAAGGCGCCTGCAAGCGACGACTTCGATGAGGTTTCCGGGCGAAGCGAGAAGCTGGATCCATGGCGGATCGCGGCGAAGGCCAGCCAGGCGAGATAGGCCGCGCCGCCGGTCTTCAACAGAAGGAAGGCTGTCGGCGAGGCGACGATCAGCGCCGCGATGCCGAAAGCCACCAGGAGCGTATGCACCGAGACGCCGGTGCTGGTTCCGGCAAGCACCGCCAGGCCGATGGCCCGGCCGTCGCGCATCGAGCGGCTCATCCAGAGCGTCATGTCGGGCCCAGGCGTCAGCGCCAACAGCAGAATGGCACCGGTGAAGGCGAGGATAACGGGAAAAGACGGCACGAAATCCATGGCGGCAAGATCCTAAACACTGGCTCGCTTTGGCTTTTGCTATCCCTAGGACAAAGTCAAGCGGCGTGTTATGGAAGCGCCGTCAAGCCGCCCCTTGCCCCTCGGAGAGCGATGCGCATGTCCCGCACGGTGACCATCACCCTCGATGACGAGCTTTTGTCCTTTGCCGAGGATCTGGTGGAACGCGGCTGGTTCGGCTCGGTGGAGGAGGTGTTGCTCGGCGGGTTGCGGCGATTGCAGCATGACGGCGCCGATCTGGATACGCTCGAGGACGACCTGTTCGACGAGGCCGAGGAAGACGAAGCGGAAGCTCTCGAGGACGATTTGCTGACGGCGGAGACGGAGCGCAGCCGGATTTCCTCATGACGATCGCCGGCCACGCATGGGAAGGCAAGGCGGAGATCGTCCGA
The DNA here is from genome assembly GCF_900109605.1 of Xaviernesmea oryzae. Taxonomy (GTDB): domain Bacteria; phylum Pseudomonadota; class Alphaproteobacteria; order Rhizobiales; family Rhizobiaceae; genus Xaviernesmea; species Xaviernesmea oryzae. Next base: position 310,111 of record NZ_FOAM01000001.1, on the reverse strand, counting down.
TGCCCGCCACGGCCGATAATTGAGATCGATCAAGCATCGTCCATGATATCGACGCCCGATCTCTGCGACAACGCCATGTAGATGCAGGTCTCACGGGCGACGACCTCATGGACTTCACCGGCTGGCAGCAGCACATGATCGCCTTGCAGAACGATCAGCCCGTTTATTTCGAGAGAACCCTCCAGAATATAGATGCTTTCCCAACCGGGATGTCGGTGGGCGGGCAAGCGCGCGCCGGCCTCGAAATGAAGCAGGGCTTGCGTTCCTCCCTCCTCATACGCCGCCAGAATGGCGACTGCGACACCGGGATAAGGCGTTTGCTTCCATTGCCGGGCAAGATTTTGCTGATGGATCATCGTCTCCTCGCTTGGTCGTTTCGCGGGCCGAGGATAAGCGCACCGGCTGACAGAAAGTGTCAGGATGGCGCACAATACGGCCGCCCCTATCGATCCAAGTTCGAAGCCGTGCGGGACAGCGATCCCTGGCAGCGATGGCCTGTCTCCACCAGACAGCCCTGTCACGCCCGCCTTGGCATGCCGTTATAATCCCGCTAAGACTTCAGCGATTTCGCGTCCTGGCTCCAAGGGTCAGCGGCGCCTTCGACCCCTCATCCGACGGACCTCTCCCCATGGCATCGCATACGAACGTCAAGAAGGTCGTCCTCGCCTATTCCGGCGGGCTCGACACCTCGATCATCCTGAAGTGGCTGCAGACCGAGCTCGGCGCCGAAGTCGTGACCTTCACGGCCGATCTCGGCCAGGGCGAGGAGCTGGAGCCCGCCCGCAAGAAGGCCGAGCTGCTCGGCATCAAGGAGATCTTCATCGAGGATGTGCGCGAGGAATTCGTGCGCGACTTCGTCTTCCCGATGTTCCGCGCCAATGCCGTCTATGAGGGCGTCTACCTGCTCGGCACCTCGATCGCCCGGCCGCTGATCTCCAAGCACCTGATCGAGATCGCCAAGAAGACCGGCGCCGACGCCATCGCCCATGGCGCCACCGGCAAGGGCAACGACCAGGTTCGCTTCGAGCTTTCGGCTTACGCGCTGAACCCCGACATCAAGATCATCGCCCCCTGGCGCGACTGGTCGTTCAAGAGCCGCACGGACCTTCTGAACTTCGCCGAGCAGCACCAGATCCCGGTCGCCAAGGACAAGAAGGGCGAGGCGCCCTTCTCCGTCGATGCCAATCTCCTGCACTCCTCCTCCGAGGGCAAGGTTCTGGAGGATCCGAGCCAGGAAGCCCCGGAATATGTGCATATGCGCACCATTTCCCCGGAGGCCGCGCCCGATCAGGCGACGATCATCAAGATCGGTTTCGAAAAGGGCGATGCCGTCTCCATCAATGGCGAGCGGCTCTCGCCGGCGACGCTTCTCGCCAAGCTCAACGATTACGGCCGCGACAACGGCATCGGCCGTCTGGATCTGGTCGAAAACCGCTTCGTCGGCATGAAGAGCCGCGGCGTCTACGAGACCCCCGGCGGCACCATCCTGCTTGCCGCACACCGCGCTATCGAATCGATTACGCTCGACCGAGGTGCGGCGCATCTCAAGGACGAGCTGATGCCGCGCTATGCCGAGCTGATCTATTACGGCTTCTGGTTCTCGCCGGAGCGCGAAATGCTGCAGGCCGCCATCGACCTGTCGCAGCGCCATGTCGAGGGCGAGGTGACGCTGAAGCTCTACAAGGGCAATGTCATGGTCATCGGCCGCGAATCCGACAAGTCGCTCTATTCGGACAAGCTCGTCACCTTCGAGGACGACCAGGGCGCCTATGACCAGAAAGACGCAGCGGGCTTCATCAAGCTCAACGCACTGCGCCTGCGGACGCTGGCCAAGCGCGGCCGCTGAACCAGGCACCGCAAGAGCGCCCGGCGCTCTTGCGATCAAGGCGGCGTAAGCTCGAGGCGCGAGCGCGACGAGGGCTCCGCCTCCTCATCCCACGAACCCGCCGCACGGCACGCCGTGCAGGCGGGTTTTTTGTGGTGATCAGCCGCCAGCAGATACCACGCGTCACGGCTTATCCAGCGGTCTCCCGCCAGGTTTATGGCTTAGGCTTTGATCTCGGCGGGTGCGGGCGGCGGGGCCGGCGTTCGTCCGGAGGGACAGGACGGGTCGATCGCCTGGAGATTGTCTCGCAGGGTGAGAAGGCTTTGGCGCAGCATCGCGCGCGCCTCTTCGCCAAGGCCGGCGGTGACGCTTTCCATCATCCGCGTGACGTCGGCCTGGATCGCCAGCATCACCCCATCGGCCTGGTCGGTCAGCACCACATGCTTGGCGCGGCGATCGTTGGGATCGGCCACACGCGCAACGAGGCCGAGCCCTTCCAGCCGGTCGAGATAGGTGGAGAGCGTCATCGGCTCGATTCCCATGCGCTGGGCGATTTCGGTCTGCTTGATACCGCCACTTGCCGCCACCTGGATCAGCGCACGTGCCTCGCCCGGCGTCAAACCGAGACCGGCGGCGGAGATCGTACGGTCGAAGGCGCCCCGCAGGAGGCGCGACACATCGGTCAGCAGCATGCCGATCGTATCATTGGGAAGCTTGACGGACATGAAGACTGGCCTGAACGATGGGATGACGACGGAATGGCGGAAAGCGGAATGGCCACCAGGGCACTGCCTTGACGGGCGTTGCGGCAGACCCGCAGTGAGGAGCCTTCTTATCATTGCCTGAAGACCGGGCAAGCCGCCTTCGACGCTGCATTTCAGCCTTGGCTGGAAAACCGTCGACCTCGGCGTTCTGCCTCAATGCGGCCCTATCGGCCGGAAAACATGCAAGACATGTAAAGCCTATGGCAAGAGGTCTGTCGCGCCGGAGCAGCGGGGAGGCACCCGTGTGTCGTTCCCAGCATCTCTGCCAAGGCCAGGCAATTCTGATAAGGATTGCCGATGCCGATCCTGTCGGCCGCGCATATATGCGGCCGCGCCTTGAGACTGAAAGGACGCCTGATGACCGATAAGCCCGCCATCGCCCCTGGCCTGACACAGTGGACCGGCCATGAGGGCCTGCCGCCTTTCCAGGCGATTCGCGACGAGGACTTCGCACCCGCCTTCGATGCGGCACTTGCCGAGCATGAGGCGGAGATCGCCGCGATTGCCAATGAGACGGCCGAGCCCAGCTTCGACAATACGGTCGTGGCGCTGGAGATCGCCGGCGACAGCCTGTCGCGCGTCTCCGCCCTCTTCTGGAACCGGGCCGGTGCCCATACCAACGACACGATCCAGGCGCTCGAGCGCGAGATCGCGCCGAAAATGTCGCGCCATTATTCCAAAATCGGCACCGATCCCAAGCTTTTCGCCCGCATCGACGCGCTGTGGGAGAGCCGCGACAACCTGGGCCTGACGGTGGAGCAGAGCCGCGTGCTGGAACGCCACTGGAAAGGCTTCGTCAAGGCCGGCGCAAAGCTGGAAAAGGCCGCGCAGGACAGGCTGGCGGCCATTAACGAGCGGATGGCGAGCCTGTCGGCCTCCTTCGGCCAGAACGTGCTCAAGGATGAATCCGGCTGGTCGCTGATCCTGAGGGATGAAGCGGAACTGGCCGGGCTGCCGGACTTCCTGCGCGATGCCATGGCCTCGGCGGCCCGCGAGCGCGGCGAGGAAAACGCCTATGCGGTGACCCTCTCGCGCTCGATCATAGAGCCCTTCCTGACCTTCTCCGAGCGGCGCGACCTGCGCGAACAGGCCTTCAAGGCCTGGACCGCGCGCGGCGCAAACGAGGGGCCGACCAACAACCGTGATATCGTGCGCGAGATGCTGGCGCTGCGCACAGAGATCGCCGGACTGCTCGGCTATCCGACGTTTGCGGCGCTGAAGCTCGAAGACACCATGGCCAAGACGCCAGAAGCGGTGAACGGGCTGTTGATGCAGGTGTGGGACAAGGCCGTGATGCGCGCCCGCGAGGAAGAGGCCGACATTGCCGCGCTGATTGCCGAGGAAGGTCGAAATCACGCCGTTCAGCCCTGGGACTGGCGTCACTACGCCGAAAAGATCCGTACCCAGCGCTTCGCCTTTTCCGAAGCCGAGCTGAAGCCCTATTTGCAGTTGGAGAAGATCATCGAGGCCTGTTTCGATGTCGCCGGCCGGCTGTTCGGCATCAAGGCTGTCGAGGTCAAGGATGTGCCCGCCTATCATCCCGATGTGCGCGTCTTCGAGATCCGCGATCAGGCCGACAAGGTCATTGCGCTGTTTCTCGGCGATTATTTCGCACGCGCCAGCAAGCGCTCAGGCGCCTGGATGAGCTCCTTCCAGTCGCAGCACCGCTTGACGCTCAAGAACGGCGCCCATGGCGAACGGCCGATCATCTACAATGTCTGCAACTTCGCCAAGCCGGCCGAGGGCAAGCCGGCCCTCCTGTCGCTGGACGATGCGCGCACGCTGTTCCACGAATTCGGTCATGCCCTGCATGGCATGCTGTCCGATGTCACCTATCCGTCCGTCTCCGGCACGGGCGTCTCGCGCGATTTCGTCGAGCTGCCTTCACAGCTTTACGAACACTGGCTGACCGTCCCCGACATCCTCAAGCGCTATGCCCGCCATGTGGAAACCGGCGCACCTATGCCACAAGCGCTGCTCGACAAGGTTCTGGCGGCCCGCAACTTCAATGCCGGTTTCAACACGGTGGAGTTCACCTCCTCGGCCCTGGTGGATATGGCCTTTCACACCACCCCATCCGTGGCGGATCCCATGGCCCTGCAGGCGGAAGTCCTCGACCGCATCGGCATGCCCTCCTCGATCGTCATGCGTCATGCCACACCGCACTTCCAGCACATCTTCTCCGGCGGCTACTCGGCCGGCTATTATTCCTACATGTGGTCGGAAGTGCTGGATGCCGACGCCTTCGCGGCCTTCGAAGAGACGGGCAACGCCTTCGATCCCGCCATGGCGGAGCGGCTGAAGCGGCATGTCTATGCAGCCGGCGGCGCGGTCGATCCGGAAGAGACCTACAAGGCCTTCCGGGGTCGCCTGCCGAGCCCCGACGCCATGCTCGCCAAACGTGGACTGGCAGCCTGAGAAAAAGGCTCTGAAAGCCGGCAGCTCGTCTCGCCAAGGCCATGAGCCGACGGCGACACAAGGTTTTGGCCGGGCATTGCGGTGCCCGGCGGTTGATGGGAGTCATGCGAGAGCATGATCCGGCAGGCTTGCAGTCGAATGCATGGGATACAGGCCCTTCAAGATCATTCGAATGGTCTTATATATCTCGACGGGCGTCACAGAGGTGTCGTAAAAGGTCCTTAGGGCACACGATCCTACAGGGACCCTTGCACCATGTCTTTGATCATCCAGGCCGACAGCGTCAGCAAGATCTTCCAGCAGCGCAAGCGCCTGCCGGGCCTTTCCGGAACGCTGCGAGGCCTGCTCAAGCCGGAGACGGTGCCCGTGCGGGCGGTCGAAGAGATTTCCTTTGCGATCCGGGCCGGGGAAGCGGTGGGCTATCTCGGCCCAAACGGGGCCGGCAAATCGACCATGATCAAGATGCTGACGGGCATTCTCGCGCCGTCCACCGGCAAGGTGCATGTGCTCGGCCGCCAGCCGGTGGAAGAGCGGGTGGCCAATGCGCGTGAGATCGGCGTCGTCTTCGGCCAGCGCAGCCAGCTTTGGTGGGACCTGCCGGTGAGCGACAGCTTCGATCTGGCTCGTCATATCTATCGCATCGATCCGGCGCGCTTTGCGGAGAACCGTGCGGAGATGGTCGAGATGCTGGCCCTCGGCAGCTTTCTCGACAGGCCGGTGCGCCAGCTCAGCCTCGGCCAGCGCATGCGGGCGGATATCGCCATGGCGCTGCTCCACGGGCCGAAAATTCTCTTTCTCGACGAGCCGACCATCGGCCTCGACGTGGTGGCCAAGGATGTCGTGCGCAAGTTCCTCGCCCGCATCAACCGGCAGCGCGGCACCACCATCATCCTGACGACGCATGACCTGCAGGATATCGAGGAGATTTGTCCCCGACTGATCATGGTGGATGACGGCAGGCTGCTGTTCGACGGCCCCTTGCGCAGCCTGCGTCGCAGTTTCGGCGCCCGGCGCCGTCTCAGGCTCGATTTTTACACCGATCCCGGACCGATCTGGATCGGCGGCGCGCGTCCGGTCGGCAGCAGCGGCACCCAACGGGAATTCGAGGTGGACGAGGATGGCCGTTCGCTGATCGACCTGATTTCCGCATTGCCGCCCGGCACCCCCTTGCGCGATGCCAGCCTGCACGAGCCGGGTATCGAGGAGGTGATCCGCACCCATTACCAGAGGCGTCGGGCATGAGCCTCTTCGCCCTGTCTCCTCTTGCCGCGCGCCTGACCGGCAGCGACCTGCTTGCCACCCTGCGCACCTTTTCAGCCTTCACACGCGCGGCTGCGCGCCAGCAGGCGGAGCAGCGCTCGGAGCTGCTGGCGATCGCATTTGGCACGATGGTCGACGTGTTCGCCCGCATCTCCATCTGGCGCAGCGTCTATCACGGTCGCCAGCACGTGGCCGGCGTTACCGAAGCCGAGATGATCACCTATGCCCTGATCGGCGCGACGCTTCTGTCCCATTGGGACGGAGCCCTGATCGTGCGCGAGATCGGCAAGGCCATTCTCAGCGGCCAGATCGGCGCCACGCTCATGCGGCCGGTGAGCTTCCCCGGCGCGCTCTTTGCCGAACAGCTGGGCCCGCGGCTCCTGCAATTCGGCTTCGTCTGCCTGCCCGTCATCACCATCCTCTCAGCCGTCTACGGCATCGCCCCGCCGGCAAGCCTCGGCCATGGCCTTCTCTTCCTGGTCTATATCGTCGTCTCGACCACTCTTCTGTTTTTGATCGCCATCTTCTTCGGCCTTCTATCCTTCTGGGTGCTGGAGGCGCATTCGCTCGAATGGTTCATGCGCGGCCTGACGGCGCTTCTGTCGGGCGGGCTGGTGCCTCTCTGGTTCTTTCCGCCCGTGCTTGGCACGGTGGCCCATGCCCTGCCCTTCGCCTGGATCACCTATCACCCCATGGCCTGCTATCTCGGCCAGAACGACCTTTTGGAAAGCGCGACACTGCTCGTCGGCGGATGTGGCTGGGTCGCAGCCCTTGCCATCGTCAATCATCTCTTGTGGCGGTCAGCGTCGCGACACGTCACGGCCCATGGAGGCTGATCATGCGCGAGACCTTGATGCTCTGGTGGCAGCTGATGCGGCTGCGGGCGCGGGCGCGGTTGCAAAATCGCCTGAGCCTGGTTCTGGCCTGGATCTCGCAGGGCTTCGGCTATGCCGGCGCCTTCGCCTCCATCTGGGTGATCCTCAACCGCTTCGGCGGGCTCGGCGGCTGGCGCTGGCCGGAGCTCGCCTTCCTGCTCGGCTTCCAGATCTTCGGCTATGCGCTCGGCGCGATGTTCACCTTCACGCAGTTTCGCTTCATGGAAGAGCAGGTGCGCGATGGCGAATTCGACATGCTGCTCGTCCGGCCGGTCAATCCCTGGAGCTTCCTGGTCTTTTCCGGCATCGACCTGCAATATGGCAGCCATTTCGCGCTTGGCCTTGTGCTGATGATCATGGCGGGGCTGCAGCTCGATCTCGACTGGGACCTGCTGATGATCCTGCGCCTGCTGCTCAGCCTGATGAGCGCTGCCATGCTGACCGGCGCGATGTTCACGGCCCTCGGCGCCTGTGCCTTCGTACTCGGGCGCTCGCGCTTTCTCTTCGGCCTGTATTTCGATTTCTGGGAGCTGTCGCGCTATCCTGCGATCATCTTCGGCTTGCCGCTGCAGCTGATCCTTCTCACCATCCTGCCCTTTTCCTATATGGGCTTCGTCCCGGTCTCGGTTCTGCTCGGCAAGCCGGTGCCGATCCTGGGCGATGCCGCGCCGATGCTGGCCATCCTGGCCGGTCCTATCACGGCCCTGATCGCCGCGTGGATCTGGCGCGCCTGCCTGAGGCGCTATCAGGGATTCGGTGTGTGAAGGATGGTGCCCACTTGGCAAAAGGCTGGCTTGAGATACATTCCTTGCCCCCTATGGCCTTTCCGCTGATCGCGCCCCCTTTCGCAAATGCGAAAAACAGGGTATGAGCCGCCAACGAAACTTGAGCGCCCGCCATGCCGCGCGCCCCAAAACCTCAGAGATCATAGGCCATGAAACTTCGCAACATCGCGATCATCGCGCACGTTGACCATGGGAAGACCACGCTCGTCGACGAACTTCTCAAGCAGTCCGGCTCCTTCCGCGAGAACCAGCGCGTCGCCGAACGCGTCATGGATTCCAACGACCTCGAAAAGGAACGCGGCATCACCATTCTCGCCAAGGCGACCTCGGTCGAGTGGAAGGATACGCGCATCAACATCGTCGACACGCCCGGCCACGCCGACTTCGGCGGCGAAGTCGAGCGCATCCTGTCGATGGTGGACGGCGCGATCGTTCTGGTCGACGCCTCGGAAGGCCCGATGCCGCAGACCAAGTTCGTGGTCGGCAAGGCGCTGAAGGTCGGCCTCAAGCCGATCGTCGCGATCAACAAGATCGACCGCCCGGATGGCCGCCATGAGGAAGTCATCAACGAAGTTTTCGATCTCTTCGCCAATCTCGACGCCACCGACGAGCAGCTCGACTTCCCGATCATGTACGGTTCGGGCCGCGACGGCTGGATGAACGTCAATCCCGAAGGCCCGAAGGACGAAGGCTTGGCCCCGCTGCTCGACCTCGTTCTCAAGCATGTGCCTGAGCCGACCGTCGAGGAAGGCCCCTTCCGCATGATCGGCACGATCCTGGAAGCCAACCCCTTCCTCGGCCGCATCATCACCGGGCGCATTGCGTCGGGCTCGCTCAAGTCGAACCAGCCGGTCAAGGTGCTGGGTCAGGACGGACGCGTCATCGAAACCGGCCGCATCTCCAAGATCCTCGCCTTCCGTGGCATCGAGCGTCAGCCGATCGAGGAAGCGCAGGCTGGCGATATCGTCGCGATCGCCGGCCTCTCAAAGGGCACCGTCGCCGACACGTTCTGCGATCCTTCCGTCACCGAGGCGATGACCGCGCAGCCGATCGATCCGCCGACCGTCACCATGTCCTTCATCGTCAATGACAGCCCGCTGGCCGGCACCGAAGGCGACAAGGTGACGAGCCGCGTCATCCGCGACCGCCTGTTCAAGGAGGCCGAAGGCAATGTGGCGCTGAAGATCGAAGAAGCCGAAGGCAAGGACTCCTTCTATGTGTCCGGCCGCGGCGAATTGCAGCTCGCCGTCCTGATCGAAACCATGCGCCGCGAAGGCTTCGAACTGGCCGTGTCGCGTCCGCGCGTCGTGATGCACAAGGACGAAGAGACCGGCCAGACCATGGAGCCGATCGAGGAAGTCGTCATCGACGTGGACGAGGAGCATTCCGGCGTCGTCGTGCAGAAGATGTCCGAGCGCAAGGCCGAGATGACCGAACTGCGCCCTTCCGGCGGCAACCGCGTTCGCCTGAAGTTCCTGGCCCCGACGCGCGGCCTGATCGGCTATCAGTCGGAACTTCTGACCGACACGCGCGGCACGGCCATCATGAACCGGCTGTTCCACAGCTATCAGCCGTTCAAGGGTCAGATTGCCGGCCGCATCAACGGCGTTCTCCTGTCGAACGGTTCCGGCGAAGCCGTGGCCTATGCCATGTTCAACCTCGAAGATCGCGGCCCGATGATCATCGAGCCGGGCGAGAAGGTCTATGCCGGGATGATCATCGGCATCCACTCGCGCGACAACGACCTTGAGGTCAACGTTCTCAAGGGCAAGCAGCTGACCAACATCCGCGCCGCCGGCAAGGACGAAGCCGTCAAGCTGACCCCGCCGATCCGCATGACGCTCGACCGGGCGCTTTCCTGGATCCAGGACGACGAGCTGATGGAAGTGACGCCGAAGTCGATCCGCCTGCGCAAGATGTTCCTCGATGCGAACGACCGCAAGCGCTTCGAAAAGAGCCGGGCTTCCGGCGCCGCCTGATCGATTTCAAAAGATTGACAAGCCTCTCGAACTCGCCGGCTGCGCCTCAGCCGGCGGGTTTTTCTATGCAGCCAGCACAACGGAAAAACCGGTGCGGGCGATTTGTGCTGGGGCGTGGACTGCCGGGGTCAGGAGCCACCGGACTGCATCGGGACCAAACGCAGGCGCCATGATCTCATGATCCGCAACGAAAAAGCCCCGCCGTTTCCGGCAGGGCTTTTGATCGATCAGGCTGGTGAATAGGCAGCTTACGCGGCTTCTTCTTCCTGTGCCTCGTCCTCCTCCACGGTCTTGCCGCGCTTCGGACCCTTGCTCAGATTGGTCTCGACCAGGCGGATGGCCTCGGTGCTAGACATCTTGTTGACGGCGGCGATCTCGCGGGCCATGCGATCAAGCGCGGCCTCATAGAGCTGACGCTCGGAATAGGACTGTTCCGGCTGGTTTTCGGCGCGGTACAGGTCACGCACGACCTCCGCAATCGAAATCAGATCACCGGAATTGATCTTGGCATCATATTCCTGGGCGCGACGCGACCACATGGTGCGCTTCACACGAGCCTTGCCCTGGACGACCTTCAAGGCACGCTCGACGAAGTCGGTTTCCGACAGCTTGCGCATGCCGATGCTCACAGCCTTGGCGACCGGCACTTTCAGACGCATCTTGTCCTTCTCGAAATCGATCACGAACAGCTCAAGCGTCATGCCGGCTACGACCTGCTCTTCGATAGCAACGATTTGTCCCACGCCATGAGCGGGATAGACGATGGACTCGCCCGTCTTGAAACCATGGCGGGTAGAAGACTTTTTCTGCTGGGTCGTCATTCGAATCAAAAACTCCCTGTTACGCACCCGGCCTTCAAACAGGCCGGGGCCGGGCAAGGCGGCCCGGATGGAAAGGGGCACCCATTGGTGTCTCCGTACTGAGCCCTGCACCGGCGAAAGACAAAGGCTCTTCGATGCGACACAAATCGGCAACGAGACGTTGCGTTGTGGGAGTGAGCCGCGTCGGAGGAAAACAGTGCTTTCGTTGATTGCTTGGGGACACAAAGGCCCGCAATTTGGATCAGTGTGGCAAACCTAGCACAAATAATGGCGGAAATCAATAATTTGCTTGCGCAGGCGATTCGGCCCGCAAACCGTCACGGGACGGGCGGGCTGATGAGCATGAAACCGCTCCAGAGCGGCGTTTCGCCACCTGATCTTTTGCAAGGCGATGCGCTGTCGCCCTTGCCGGGCCTCTTACGACCCTATGGACCGCAACGCTCCCAAAGCGGACCGGCCCCTGGCCGCTCCGATGTCTTTTCCTATAACGCGGCGCCTTGTGCGAAGCTTGCGCCATTTGGCCGCATGCAGCTGCGGCAGGATCATGGCCATGCGAAAGGCGGCTTGCCTGCAGCGGCTCGTCACGGCACGGTTGTACCGAAGCCTTGTCGACGAGCCGCTGCAGGCCGGCATCACAAACATGCCTCTCCAGCGGAGACGCCCGCTACCGCCTCGGTCTCAGGACCACCTGCCACGGCTGGCCGGCTCCGTCCATCCCTATGCTTGCCTGAGACGGGCGCGGCGACGAAATCGATATCGCGCCGCCAGCTCCTGCGTCAGGCATCACCCTCGCCCGGATTGGGCGAGAAGAATTTCTCATACTTGCCGTCGACGCCGTCCATCTCCTTGGCCTCGGGCAAGGCTTCGCGCTTGATGGTGATGTTCGGCCATTGCGGCGCAAATTCGGCATTGAGCTTCAGCCACATGTCCAGCCCCGGCTCGGTGTCGGGCTTGATGGCGCCAGCAGGGCATTCCGGCTCGCAGACGCCGCAATCGATGCATTCGTCCGGATGGATGACCAGAAAATTCTCGCCCTCATAGAAGCAGTCCACCGGACAGACCTCCACGCAATCGGTATATTTGCAGCGGATGCAATTGTCGGTCACGACATACGTCATGAAGGTCTCCAAGAAGCTTCGGTTCCGCGGCCGGCGGCTGGATAGTTCCAGCCTGCGCGCGGTGTCAAGACATCGGCGGCAACCGGCGCGTCTTGAGCCGTTGCGGCGGGCCATGAGGCCACTGGCATTGCGCTCAAGCGGTGGTCGACAGGCAGCCGGTCCGCCTGCAAAGCAGGGCCGGAATCCAGCGGTTGGACACGAGGTAAAGGCTTTGCAAAATCATTGCAAGGTCATTTCCTCCCATGCGAAACCGTGTCTTGAGAACGAAGTTCCTGATCACGGGCCTGGGTGGAAAAAGCAGGTCAATCCTCGTCTAGCCAAGGCTTCAAGCCTTCGATGGCGCGCCGCTCCTTCTTGGTCGGGCGGCCGGCACCACGCTCGCGGGTGGCCAAGTCGTAGGCAGACAGGCGGCGCTCGGGATCGGGCGGCGGTGTCAGGTCTTCGTAGAGCAGCCGCGCCTCCTCGAAAGGACCACGCCGCGTTCCGCCGGCAATGACCTTGAGCACGAGATCGCGGCGATCGAGCGAGAGGGTGACGATATCGCCCGGCTTCACCATCGTGGACGACTGAACGACGCGTGCCTCATTGACCATGACGAGGCCCTGCTCGATCGTCTTCTGGGCGATCGAGCGCGATTTCTGCAGGCGGGTGAAGAACAGCCACTTATCGAGGCGCTGGCGCTCGACAGGCATGTCTGCGGGCCGGTCCTGCGCCATCGGCTACTTCTTCATCTGCTCCTTGAGCGCAGCGAGCTTGGCGAAGGGCGAATCGGGATCGACAGGCTTTTCCTTGCGCGGCGGACGGGCCTCGAAGGTCATGGGCGCACCCTTGCCGCCACGATCGCGATTGTCGCGGCTGTCACGATCCGGACGGTCGCGATGACGCTGCTCGCGCCGGTCATCGCCGCCACGGCCCTCGTTGCGGGGGCCCCTGTTTTCGCGGCCCTCGTTCTTCTGGCCGTCACGGCCGCGCTGTTCCCCACGTCCACCGTCTGCACGACCGCCACTGCGTTCGTCGCGTCGGCCGCCGGTCGCCTGACCACCAGCGCGTTCGCCGCCCTGGCCGCCGTCACGGCGCGCATCCTGCTGGCCTTCACCGCGCGGACCGCGACGCTCGCCGCCCCGGGCATTGCGGGCGGGGCGCTGATTGTCGCTGCGCCCACCGGGCCGCCAGAGCAGAACCGGCTTGACTTCGACAGGCTCGGCAGAGCTGTCGGCTGCCGGCTCGGTAGCTGCGGAGGCCTCGTTTCCGGCCTCAACTGCGGCTGCCGCCTCAGGGGCGTCGGACGTCGCTGCCGTCTCGTCACTGGCAGCCGCGGTGTCCGTCGAGGCTTCAGCGGCAGGCTCGGTCGCCTCTTCGGCGGCTTCAGCCGGCGCCGTCCCCGCGGCCGGAGCGTCCTCGGCAGCAGCTACGCTGGTTTCGGTGTCATCCGCAGGCTTGGCAGGCTCGGCCTGGGTTTGTGTCGCGTCGGCGTCGTCCGCGCTTTCCACTGGCGCGGAGGGGGCCTCAGAGGCCGTGCCTACGGCAGGGCTGCCATGGGCGGCCAGATGCGCCTGCACCTCTTCAGCCTTCAGAGCGTCGGCGCGATAGCCAAGACCCTTGAGGATTTCTTCCATATCGTCGGGCGTCGCACCGAGAATGGAGAGCATCGCGGTGGTCGTCATGAAGCGGCGGCCATCATAGGCGCCTTCGGGGCGCGCCGTTGCGCCCGGCTTCCACTGCAGCAGCGGACGGATGAGATCGGCCAGACGCTCGAGAATGTCGATGCGCACGGCGCGCTTGCCGAGGAAACGGAAGCCGGCAAGCTTATAGAACATGCGCTCGTAGGACGGATCGGTGACGACGGAGGTGCGGCCAGCGGCAAGCACGGGAATCAGATCGCCATAGCCGGGCTTGTCCAGCCCGTCATTCTTCAAGGCCCAGAGCAGCGTGATCAGTTCGGCCGGCGCGGGCTTCAGCAGCGCGGGCATGAAAATGTGATAGGCGCCGAAGCGGATGCCATGCCGGCGGATCGAGGCGCGCGCCTCCTGATCGAGCGACTTCACCTCTTCGGCGACATCGCGGCGGAAAAGCACGCCGAGATTTTCGACCAGCTGGAAAGCCAGGCCCTTGGCAAGGCCCTGCAGGTCTTCCGCGCGCGAGAGATCGTCGAGCGGCTTCAAGACGGTGGAAATATGGTGGTTGACGAAGCGTTCGATGCGGGCGGCAACATGATCGCGGGCCGTACCGTTCAACTGTTCGTCGGCGAGGAGGATGACGCGCGGGCGCATCACATGATCGCTGGCCGAAAGCCGGGCCACGGGATCGCCGAGCCAACGCACCGTACCATCGGAGCTCAGCGCGAGATCGGCATTGCCGGCAGCATGCAGCCTTGCCGCGCGCGCTTCGAATTCGAGCGCCAGCGCCTTGTGCGCGGCGCCCTGTACGGCGCGTGCGTCCAGTCCGTCGGTCGTCTGGGCGAGGGAGAACCGGAAACCGGCCAATTGTCCCACATGATGCCCCTCGACGAAGACATCGCCATTCACACTGATTTCCGCTTCCAGCATCGCATTCTCTCTCAGCCGCTTCATGAGCACGGATGTCCTGCGGTCAACAAAGCGTTTCGTCAACCTTTCATGTAGTGCATCGGACAAACGATCCTCGATTTCTCGCGTCTTTTGCTGCCAGTGTGTCGGATCAGCCAGCCAATTCGGCCGATTGGAAACATAGGTCCATGTTCTGATTTGGGCGATTCGCGCCGAAAGCGTGTCGATTTCGCCATCGGTGTGGTCGGCGCGGCGCACCTGTTCGGCCATGAAATCCTCGTTGACGCGGCCATGGCGCACGAGGTCAGAATAGAGCGTGGCGATGAGGTCGGCATGCTGCGCCGGGGTGATGCGGCGATAGTCCGGCAAGGCGCAGACGTCCCAGAGGGTTTCAACCCGCTCCGCTCCCTTGGCAAGGGCGGCGACATCGCCGTCGCGGCTGAGGAAATCCAGCGCCTGGACATCGACCGCCGGCAGCGCGCGCGTCAGCCCCTGGACACCGGGCGGCCGCTCCAGGCTTTTTTTCAATGCGGGGACAGAGGAAAAGTCGAGCGCCTTGGAGCGCCATTGCAGCACGCGCACGGGGTCGAACTCATGCGATTCGATCCGGTGGACCAGCTCCTTGTCGAAAGGCTCGACGCGCGAGGTGACACCGAAGGTGCCGTCGCGCAGGTGACGGCCGGCGCGGCCGGCGATCTGGGCAAGCTCGCCGGGGTTCAGATTGCGGAACTGATAGCCGTCATATTTGCGGTCCTGGGCGAAGGCGACATGGTCGACGTCGAGGTTCAGACCCATGCCGATCGCGTCGGTGGCGACGAGATATTCGACATCGCCTTCCTGATAGAGGGCCACCTGGGCATTGCGCGTGCGCGGGCTCAGTGCGCCCAGCACCACGGCCGCACCGCCGCGCTGACGGCGGATCAGCTCGGCGATCGCATAGACCTCCTCGGCCGAAAAGGCGACGATGGCCGAGCGCTGCGGCAGGCGGGTGAGCTTCTTCGAACCGGCATAGAGGAGCTGCGACAGGCGCGGCCGCTCGACGACGGTGATTCCCGGCAGCAGCTGTTCGAGAATCGGCCGCATGGTCGCGGCACCGAGCAGCAGGGTTTCCGCCCGGCCGCGCAGGTGCAGCAGCCTGTCGGTGAAGATATGGCCGCGCTCAAGATCGCCGGCCAGCTGCACTTCGTCGATGGCGACGAAGGCGGCGCGCGTGTCGCGCGGCATGGCCTCGACGGTGCAGACGGAGTAGCGCGCCATATGCGGGGTGATCTTCTCCTCCCCGGTGACCAGCGCGACATTGTGCTCGCCCACACGCTCTACCACCCGGCCATAGACCTCGCGCGCCAGAAGGCGGAGCGGCAGGCCGATGACCCCGGTTTCATAGGCCACCATCCGCTCGATGGCATAATGGGTCTTGCCGGTGTTGGTGGGTCCGAGGACGGCGGTGACGCCGCGCCCGCTCAAGATCATGGGTTGACTGGACACGTCTTCATTCCCGGCATGCGCCGTCTGCTTAGAGGCCTTATCACAGGCTTGTCGCGGCGCCCGGCCGCTGGCCCAGGCCAGGGTACGAAAACGGCCTCGTCTTCGCCACCACGTGGATCATGCCCTACAGATGACGTTCCCATCGGCAGATGACAAGAGCCGGCATGGTGATAGGCCCGCCGAAACTGGAAACCACGGCAATAACCGAGAGTTGACCCGGCCGTGAGGCGACGCGGCGCCAGTGCGCGCTACCTCGATCTGTAACCCGCAGGCGCGGACAGGCCGCACCTTAAGGGAACAGCGCCGATGCCGGACGGCCATCGCCTGATCTTTGCCGTGAAGATGCGGGCGCTTTCCTTCTATCCCTGCCATGTCTCGAGGATATCGCCATGCCCCGCCTGCTTCGCCTGACCGCACGATCCGCCCTCGCTTTGCTTCTCGCGGGCACCGCCGGCCTTCCCGCCCTCGCGCAATCAACGGGCGACACCTCGCCGATCGACCATGTCGAAGGCGAGCCGCCGGCCACAGGCGCGGAGCAGACCGCCTCGGGCCAGCCCGTGGAAACGCGCCCCGCCAATGTGCCGGACCAGAAGCCTGCCTTTGCCGGCCAGACCCGCGCGCCGCAGCCCTCCGCGATGCCCACGATTCGCCACACGGCGGTGGCCGTCGGCCTGCCGCAGCTCTGGGCCATGGAAATCCTGCCCGACGGGCGCATGCTGGTGACCGCCAAGGAAGGCACGCTGTATCTCGTGGCCAAGGATGGGACGGCGGTTGCCGCCGTGTCCGGCACCCCAAAGGTCGTTTCCAGCGGGCAGGCCGGTCTGCTCGACGTGGCCCTTGCTCCCGATTTCGACAGCTCCAGGCGAATCTATTTCTCCTTCTCGGAGCCGCGCGAGGATGGCAACGGCACGTCGGTCGCCACGGCCGTTCTCAAGGAGGACGACAAGGGAGCACGGCTTGACGGGCTGACGGTGATTTTCCGGCAGATGCCGAGCTATGACAACACCAAGCATTACGGCTCCCGCCTGGTCTTCGACCGCGAAGGCGCGCTTTATGTAACGGTCGGCGAGCGCTCGGATGCCAAAACGCGCGTCTTCGCCCAAGATCTTGCCAGCGGCTTCGGCAAGGTCTTCCGCATCACGCCAGAGGGCAAGGCGGCGGATGGCAATCCCTTTGCCGGGCGCGAGGGGGCCAAGCCGGAGATCTGGAGCTATGGCCATCGCAATCTGCAATCGGCAGCGCTCGACGGTGAGGGACGGCTATGGACCGTGGAACATGGCCCGCGCGGTGGCGACGAGCTGAACCGGCCGGAAGCCGGTAAGAACTACGGTTGGCCCGTGATCACCTATGGCATGGATTATAGCGGCAAGCCGATCGGCGACGGCATCACGCAAAAGGCCGGGCTCGAACAGCCGGTCTATTACTGGGACCCGGTAATCGGCCCCTCCGGCATGGCCTTTTATGATGGCGACCGCATTCCCGAATGGAAGGGTGCCTTCCTGATCGGCGGTCTCGTTTCGACCGGCCTCGTCGTCCTCCATGTCGAGGGCGACCGCGTGATGCATGAGGAGCGCGTGCCGCTGCAGGCGCGTATCCGCGACGTCAAGATCGGGCCCGATGGCGCCGTCTACGCGGTGACAGAAGAGCCGGATGCCGGCACATCCTCCATTCTGCGGCTGGAAAGGGCCGGCTGAGGGCCGTCTACATCCAAAGTGGCGTGAAATGGACATGCAGGATCTCGCGCTTGCCTTTACTCTGCCTTCTCATTGAGGGAGAACAATAACCCCTACGCAATGCACCTGATAAGGGCGCAGCGTTGCGGCACGGCCTCTTCTTCCGGCAGGGAGAAGAGGCCGCGCCGCCGGTTGAAGGCAGCCCTCCATCCGCAACCCTAGCCTCAGACGAAGAACTGCCCACCATTGGCGGAGATCGTCGAGCCTGTGATGAATCCGGCGTCGTCGGAGGCGAGGAAAACGACGCAACGCGCTACTTCCTCCGGTTCGCCAAGGCGGCCGATCGGGATCTGCGGGATGATGCGCTCGTTCAGCACCTTTTCCGGGATCGCCCGCACCATTTCCGTGCCGATATAGCCGGGGCAGATGGCGTTGACGGTGATGCCCTTGGCGGCACCCTCCTGGGCCAGAGTCTTGGTGAAGCCGAGATCGCCGGCCTTGGCGGCGGAGTAGTTCGCCTGGCCCATCTGACCCTTCTGGCCATTGATCGAGGAAATATTGACGACGCGGCCGAAGCCCCGGTCGCGCATGCCCGACCAGACGGGGTGCGTCATATTGAACAAGCCGGTGAGGTTGATGTTGATCACCTCGTTCCACTGCTGAGGCGTCATCTTGTGGAACATGGCATCGCGCGTGACGCCGGCATTGTTGACCAGCACTTCGATCGGGCCCAGAGCGGCTTCCACCTCGGCAATGCCGGCCTGACAGGCTTCGTAATCGGCGACATCCCACCGAAAGGCCGGAATGCCGGTCTCCTCGGAGAAGGCCTTGGCCTTTTCTTCATTGCCGGCATAATTCGCTGCAACTCTATAGCCGGCATTCTTCAAGGCAATCGACACCGCTGCGCCGATGCCGCGCGTTCCTCCGGTGACCAACGCGACCCTGCTCATCCGCTTCTCCTCCCGCTTTTCAAGGCTTTGCGCCGAGATCTCTATGGCCGCTGCCGTTCCCAATCCTCATCCCGGTTGGCCTTGCCCGGCGATGGCTGTCGTCTCAATACTTATGCTGCCGCCAGAACAAATCCGGGCGCCCACGTCGCCAAAGACAGTTCAGTCAGAAGACCTAAAGAACTGATGGCCGATATAACCATCGATTGCAATCACCGCCGCTACTTTCCACAGCCAGCTATCTTTATGGATGGAACATCCCAGCGAAGGCACATCACGACGATCACATTCGCTTGATCTGAATGTCGGACCTTGCCCGGCTCGAAAGCCGGGCAGACCGATGAACAGGGCTAAAAGCGCGGCGTGCCCGGTGGTCGGGTCTCAGAGCGCTTCCACGCACATGGCGACACCCATGCCGCCGCCGATGCACAGGGTTGCCAAGCCCTTGCCCGCGCCGCGCCGCTTCATTTCGAACAGGAGCGTGTTGAGGACACGGGCGCCGGAGGCACCGATCGGATGGCCGATGGCAATCGCGCCGCCATTGACGTTGACGATACCGGGATCCCAGCCGAGATCCTTGTTGACGGCGCAGGCCTGCGCGGCAAAGGCCTCGTTCGCCTCGACCAGACCGAGATCGCCCACCGACCAGCCGGCCTTTTCCAGCGCCTTGCGCGAGGCAGGAATCGGGCCGGAGCCCATAATCTGAGGATCGACGCCGGCGGTCGCCCAAGAGGCGATACGGGCGATCGGCGTCAGCCCTCGGCGCACGGCCTCTTCCTCGCGCATCAGAAGCACGGCGGCCGCGCCGTCATTCAGGCCGGAGGCATTGCCGGCCGTCACAGTGCCTTCCTTGTCGAAGGCGGGGCGCAGCTTGGTCATGCCATCGAGCGTGGCGCCATGGCGGATATATTCGTCCTGATCGACGGTGACGTCACCCTTGCGGCCCTTGACCACGAAGGGAATGATCTCGTCGACGAAGCGGCCGGCCTTTTGTGCAGCCTCCGCCTTGTTCTGCGAGGCGAGCGCGAACTGGTCCTGCTCCTCGCGCGAGAGCTGCCATTGCCGGGCGATGTTTTCGGCGGTGATGCCCATGTGATAGCCGTAGAAGGCGTCGGTCAGGCCGTCCTTGATCATGGTGTCGATCATCTTGAAATCGCCCATCTTCACGCCGCCGCGCAAATGCGCGCAATGTGGCGCCATGGACATGGATTCCATGCCGCCGGCGACGATGAGATCGGCATCGCCCGTGGCGATCTGCTGCATGCCGAGCGCGACGGCGCGCAGGCCCGAGCCGCAGAGCTGGTTCATGCCCCAAGCCGTCTTCTCCTTGGGCAGGCCCGCCTTCATCGCCGCCTGCCGGGCTGGATTCTGGCCTTCGCCCGCCGACAGGACCTGGCCGAGGATCACCTCATCGACCTCGGCGGCATCGACACCGGCGCGCTCCAGCACGCCCTTGATTACGGCAGCACCCAGCTCATGGGCGGGTGTGGCGCTGAAGGCGCCGTTGAACGAGCCGACGGCGGTGCGACCGGCGCTGGCGATCACGATGGAGGGGCTGCTCATGGTGGTGTATCCTCTTCCCACATCACGTGGCGCGAGACTGACAAAGCTCGCCGATGAAGTCAAACGCGATCCATCGCTAATCCCTTACGTTCGCATCGACGCCATTGCGCCGCACAAGGCCATTGTCAGGCTTGCATTTTTAAAGATAGTCTGGCGCAGGACCATGGGGTGTATTTGGAGGAGGACGCTCGATGCCCAAACAAGAAGGGCCGATCACGATCAAGAAATACGCCAACCGCCGGCTCTACAACACGGGGACGAGCACCTATGTGACGCTCGACGATCTGGCGGTCATGGTGAAGAAGGGGGAGGAGTTCACCGTTCAGGACGCCAAGAGCGGGGACGACATCACCCATTCGGTGCTGACGCAGATCATTTTCGAGCAGGAATCCAAGACCGGGAACACGCTTCTGCCGATCTCCTTCCTGCGCAAGCTGATCTCGTTTTATGGCGACCAGATGCAGATGGTCGTGCCGAGCTATCTCGAACATTCGATGCAGGCCTTTGTCGAGCAGCAGTCGCAGATCCGCGAGCAGATCAACAAGGCCTTTGGCGACACCCCGCTCGGCAAGAACCTGCAGGTGCCGCTGCAACTCGTGGAAGAGCAGGTGCGTCGCAACACCGAGATCTTCCAGCAGGCCATGCAGATGTTCTCACCGTTCATGACGCCGACGGCGCCGAAGGAAACCCGCAAAGCCGAAGCCAAGGACATTGACGAGCTGAAGGAACAGCTGCGGGCGCTGCAGACCAAGCTCGACAAGCTCGGCTGAGCGGTTCCGGCGTGGCCGTTAACGGTCGTGTTTTGCAAGACGCCCTCCTCGGGCTCAGCCCGAGGACAGGAGCGTCGAAACGCAGCCTTGCATCACTCGTCTCAGGCGACCGCGAGGCCATCGACCCAGACGCGGGCGATGTTCGCACGGGCAGCGCCATAGACGATCTTCTGCAGGATCGTTTCGCCGTCCTCCTCGCCGAAAAGGCGGATGCCGCCCTTGTCGGCGGTCGTGTCGATCAGCACCGCGTCGAATGCATAGCCTGGCCTGAAGAGCCCGATAGGCAGATCGAGCGCTTGCCCTCCGCCCGCCGTGACGAGGTGGAAAGCCTCGCGAAAATCGATGCGGGTGGAGGCGCCGCTTGCCCGCTCAGCCCTGGACCGGACCGGATCCGCGCCGCTTTCCAGGATGCGTGAAACCAGGACGGCGCCACGGGCGGCCTCCGGCATGAAGCCGCTGGGACCGCCTGATATATCCGTGCCGAGACCGACATGCAGCCCCTTCTCCAGCGCCCGGCGCAGGGGAAAGATGCTATCGGCGAAATAGGCATTGGAGAGCGGGCAATGGGCGATGCCGCTGCCGCGCGCTTTCACCCTGTCCATATCCTCCTCATCCAGGAAATTGGCATGGGCAAGGATCGTGCGCCGGGTCATCAGGCCGAAGCGGTCGAGGCTGGCGGCATCGCTGATGCCGTATCGGGCCAGAACATAGCCATGTGCCCAGTCGCTTTCCGAGCAATGGGTCTGGACATGGCAGCCGCATTCAGCCGCCAGCCTGCCGAGCCCTTCCAGCGCGGCATCGGTGCAGGCGGGGATGAAGCGCGGGGTGATCACCGGAAGCACCCGTCCCTCGCCATTGCCGGGATGGGTGCCGATATAATCGATCAGCGCCCGCGTGCCTTCGATGGCAGCCTCCGGCGAGGCATCGCGGTAAAAGTCCGGGCAATTTTCCGGATGGTCCATCGCCACCTTGCCGATCAGCGCGCGCTGGCCTTTTTCCAGGCAGAGATCCACGAGAAGCCGGGTCGCCTCCTGATGGATGGTGGCGAAATAGAGCGCCGTCGTCGTGCCGCTGCTCAGGAGATCGTCCACCAACCGGCCATAGACCTCGCCCGCGAAGGCCAGATCGGCATAGCGCGCTTCCAGCGGAAACGTGTAGCGCTGCAGCCAGACTTCGAGCGGCACATCGAGGGCAGCACCCAGCTGCGGATATTGCGGGGCGTGAACATGGGTATCGACAAAGCCGGGAAGAAGATAATGCCCCGGCGGCATGCGCGTCAGGCGATCCTCGCCCTCGGCGCGTTCCAAAGCGTCCGTATAGCCGGCCTCGCCGGGCCTTGTTAGACGGACGATGTGCCCGTCCCCGCCGATCTCGATCAAGGCTTGAGCGAGCACCTCCAACGCGCCGCATTCGGGCGCGTGGAAGGCATCGGCAAGGAGCATCCGGCCGGCAAGGCTGGTCGTCATGGGCAGGTTCCATATCGATAGAGAAGGACAGAGAGCGGTCAGCGGCTGATGTCGATGACCACCCGTCCGCGAATCCGACCGACGAGAATTTCCTCGGCCAGCTGCGGCAAGGCGGACATAGGCTCTACCCGGATAGTCTTCTCCAAAAGATCAAGGGGCAGATCGCGCGCCAGCCGGGCCCAGGCGACCTCGCGGCGCGGCATGTCCGCCATCACCGAATCGATGCCGATCAGGCCGACGCCGCGCAGGATATGCGGCATGACGGTGGCCGGCAGATCGCCGCCGCCGGCCAGCCCGCAGGCCGCGATCGCCCCGCCGCGCGCCGTCTGCGCCAGCGCATTGGCGAGCGTGGTCGAGCCGACGCTGTCGACGCCGCCGAGCCAGCGTTCCTTCTGCAGCGGCGCACCTTTTTCAGCGAGTGCTGCGCGGTCGATGAAGCCGCTGGCGCCGAGCGCGGCCAGATAATCATGCGTTTCCGGCCGGCCCGTGGCAGCAGTGACCGTATGGCCGGCCCGCGCCAGAAGCATCACCGCCATGGAACCGACGCCGCCAGCCGCTCCGGTGACCAGCACCTCGCGCTCCCCTGGCGTAAACCGGCCCCAGCCGGCGCCCCAGGCCTCCAGCGCGTCGACGGCGAGCGCGGCGGTATAGCCGGCCGTGCCGATGCCCATGGCTTGCTCAAAGGTGAAGGCATCGGGCAGGCGCATCAACCATTCGGGCTTCAACCGCTGGAAACGGGAATAGCCGCCATGCTCGGTTTCCGACAGGCCGAAGCCATTGACCACCACGCGATCGCCCGGCTTCCAGACGGGATCGCGCGAGGACACCACCGTCCCGGCGAGATCGACACCGCCGATCAGCGGCATGCGCCGTGCGATCTTGCCGCGTCCGGTGATCGCCAGCCCGTCCTTATAGTTGAGCGTGGAGAAGGCGATCTCGACCGTCACGTCGAGATCGGGCAGGTCGTCAAGCGTCAGACGGGTCAGCCGGCCGGCGCTGCGGCCGTCCCTGTCTTCCAAGAGAAGCGCTGGAAAATCCTCCGCCATGGTCTCTCTCCTGATCTTGCTGGAGCGGGCGGCGATCAGGCCGCCATCATGCTCGTGCCGTAGGTGATACCCTTTTCCTTCAGCCAGCGGCGATAGGCGATGGAGCTGGCATCGGCGCGCGTCGGGATCTCGCTGCGCGGCTCCATCGGCAGAAGCACCGGGCGCTGGTTTTCCAGGATGATCCGATCCTGCAGGAAGATCAGCTGCTGGAAATGGACGAGCTCGGTGGTGGTCGAGACATCGTCGATCAGGAACATTACCGGATGGGCGATGCAGCGGTCCGGCTCCATCGGCTGAACGAACAGGCAGATCACATCCCAGCGATTGGCGGAATTGGGGCAGGTCTTGTAGAGCAGCGTCGAAAAGGGGGTCATCACCCGGTAGATATATTGGGTCATGATGCCGTCGGTGGCCGATAGCGCGGCCTGCGGCTGGAAGAACTGGCAGTTCGTCGCCCAGACCTCGTCGACATCGCGGCGGATCTCGGTGGTGTAATGAAGCACCTCCGTATGCGGCTCGGCGCCGAGAATATCGGTGTGGACGAAGGGGAAATGCGCCATGTCGAGAAAATTCTCGACGATGCGCAGGCCGGAGGCGTGCACGGCGACCGCGCCGCAATTGACCACACGGCGATCCGTCTCATCCGCTTCCGGCAAGGCAAAAAGGCCGCCTGAAGGCCGGCCGAGCGTGACCCAGACGAGGCCGAACCGATGCAGCACGGGCAGAGGCACCGCTGATCCGGCGATCGTCACCGTCAACGCGCCATCATCAGCCTTGTCGATGGCGAGGTCGGTCCCGAGCAGCCGGCTTGGCGTGCGCCCGCGCGCGAGCACCGATTCGGTCGCCAGCGGATACCATTGATCGAGCGCGGCCTGATCCTTGCAGCCGAGGGCGGGCGCGTGATCGGCCGGCGCGGCCTGGGTTTCGAGCGACATCGAAGCTCTCCTTTGAAAGGTCCGCCAAAAGCGCGGAGATGATCAGCGACGGCAAGCAAGCTCTTGCCAACTGTGCCCTCCCAGCCTGTAAGCGTAAAGGCTCTTTTACCCGAAGGCACCGATCTCAGCGCACATCGCGGTAATAAGGCAGGCCGAGCGCGGCGGGTGCGGCCATGATCCGGCGCATGCGCTGCCAGGCGATGACGGGCACGATGATGAAACCCATGGTGCCAAGATAGGGCAGCATGGAGAGAAAGGCGGGCGCTACCGGCCAGCCGCGCGCCTGGCCGACAAAGCCCAAGGCGGTGATGAAGCCGAACAGCAGGCCGGAGAGCACGGCGGCCAAGGGCCTGTAGCCGGCGAAGATGACCAGGGCCACCGCGATCCAGCCGCGCCCGGCCACCACGCCCTCCGACCAGCCGGGCACGAAAGCGAGCGTCAGGTAGGCCCCCGCCCCGGCCGCCAGCGCCGAGCCCGCCGTGACATAGGCAAAGCGCATCAGCGTAACGGGAATGCCCGCCGCATCCGCAGCGGCTGGATTTTCCCCCACCGCGCGCAGATTGAGGCCGTGGCGGGTGCGAAACATCACGATGCTGACCGCCACCGGCAGGATGACATAGATCAGATAGACCAGGAGATTTTGCGAGAAGATCGCCCGGCCGATGACAGGGATCTCGCTGAGCAAGGGGATGGCCACGCCCTCGAATGTGGCGCGCGCCGGCATTCCGGAATAGGCCCGCCCGATGGTGGCCGACAGGCCATTGCCAATCAGCGTCAGCGCCAGTCCGCAGAGAACCTGGTTCGCCTTGATGAGCACCGTGGCGGCGGCGAAGACCATGCCGAACAGTGCGCCGACACCAAGTGCTGCAAGAAACCCAAGCCAGGGCGAGGGCACGGCCGCAACGGTCGCGATCCCCGTGATCGCACCGAGCGCCATCAGCCCCTCGACGCCGAGATTGACCACGCCGACCCGCTCGGCCAGCACCTCGCCGAGGGCGGCCAGCGCCAGCACGCCGCCCGCCAGCACCGCCGTGGTCAGAAGACCGGTCAGAAGATCCATCGGAATGTGCCCCTTGCTTGGTCGCGCCGCCCGATCATGCCGCTCTCACGCTCTGGCATCGCGCACCAGCCGGTAATGGGCGAGTTCGTCGCCGATGGCGGTGAGGAACAGGATGAGCCCGGTGACCGCCAGAACGGTGGAGGTGGTCAGGCCCTGGGTCTGCAGGATGATGCCGGCATTGAGGATGAAGGCCATCAGAGCGGCGGAAAACACGACGCCAACGAGCGAACCGCGCGCGAGCACCGCGACCATGATACCGAGATAGCCGTAGCTGTTGGAGAGCCCGCCCTGCAGGCGATGAACCGTGCCGGCCACCTCCACCATCCCGCCGAGGCCGGCAAGCGCGCCGGCTGCCAGCATGACGGCGATCAGCCGCCGCCGTGCAGGCAGGCCGGCATAAAGTGCCGCCTGCGGATTGGAGCCAGCCAGCCGCACCTCATAACCGAAGCGTGACCGGGCAAGCGCCAGCGCCAGCAGCAGCGCAAGCAGAACGGCCGCCGGCAGGCCCCAATGAAGCGAGCCGAAAAATTCAGGGATTTCCGCTGGGATGCGCGCCGTCGTCGAATTGGCGCCCTTGGCGCGCCAGGGTCCGGTCGAGACATAATAGACGCCGAGCACGGCGACGAAATTCATCAGAAGCGTGGTGATCAGCTCGTTGACCTCGGCATAGGCGCGCGCCAGCGTCGGGATCAGGATCCAGAGCGCGCCGCCGACAAGGCCTGCAAGCAGCATCAGAAAAAGCGAAAGCGGCTCGGCCACCGGCAGGAAGAGGCCGACGGCGGAAGCGGCGAAGGCGCCAGCGTAAAATTGCCCCTCCGCACCGATGTTCCAAGCGCCTATCTTCAGCGCCAGCGCCACGGAGAGGCCGGTGAAGATCAGGGGCGTAACCAGAAGGCCGAGATCCTCCAGCCCGAATTGCGAGCCGAAGCTGGCGGTCACCACCTGAAGCGCCAGCGCGCCCGGCTTGGCCCCGGTCAGCGCCAGAACGAGCGCGGAGATGAGGAGCGCCAGAACGATGGCGCCAAGCCGCGCAAGCAGGGCGATGCCGGGAGCCGCGGAGGGAAAGCGCTGGAGGCGATAAGGGCCCATGATCACACCGCCGCCTTGATATCGGCTTGGCGCTGGCCGCCCATCATCAGGCCGATCCGCTCGATATCGATATGGTCATTGTCGAGCACGCCCATGACCTCGCCTTCATGGAGCACGGCGATGCGGTCCGACAAGTTCAACAATTCCTCCAACTCCTCGGAGATCAGGATGATGGCCGCGCCGGCATCGCGCAGCTCGACGATGTAGCGCAGCATGGTGTTGATGGCGCCGACATCCAGCCCCCGGCTGGGATAGGCCGCCACCAGAAGACGGCTGGCAATGCGCATCTCGCGCCGGGCGACGAGGCGCTGCTGGTTGCCGCCGGACAGATTGCGCACAGGCATGGCGAAATCGGGAATGGCGACGGCCGCTGCCTCGGCAATCGAACGGGCCAGAGCAAGGGCCGCGCGTGGCGAAAACATGCCGCGCGCCGACACGGGCGGCTTGTCATATTCGCGCAGCACCGCATTGGCGGCGACGCTGAGCGCTGGAGCCAAGCCGCTCTTCAGCCGGTCTTCCGGGATATGGCCGATCCCCGCTTTGGCAAAGGCGCGGGCGTCTGCCTTTGCGACGGCCTGCCCGTCGATCAGAAGCTGCCCGCCGCTCAAGGGCCGCATGCCGGTCAGAACCTGGCTCAGCTCTCTCTGGCCATTGCCGGCGACGCCGGCAATGCCGAGGATTTCGCCCGGGCGCACGGCCAGCGTGACGTCCTTCAGCGCCACGGCGCCGCCCGATCCGTCCGTTGAGGCTTTGTCCAGCGCCAGCACAGGCATCGCGGCCAAGGGGCCCGCGCCCTGTGGCCGGGCGCGCATGTCGGCAAGCACGATGTCGCGCCCGACCATCATCCTTGCCAGGCCTTTCACCGTGCAGTCGGCGGCATCCTGTGTCGCCACCTTGCGCCCGCCGCGCAGCACGGTGATGCGGTCGGAGATCTCCAGCACTTCCTCCAGCTTGTGGCTGATGAAGATCACCGCATGGCCTTCGGCGACGAAGGCGCGCAACGCAGCAAACAGCGCCCGCGCCTCGGCGGGCGTCAGAACGGCGGTCGGTTCGTCGAGAATGAGGATGCGGGCCTTGCGCGCGAGAACCTTGAGGATCTCGACGCGCTGCTGCTCGCCGGTCGAAAGCTCGGAAACGCGCGCCGAAGGCCGCGTTTCCAGATTGAAGCGGCGGGCCAGCACCTCAGTGCGCGCCTCCAGAACGGGGGCGGAGGCGCCGATGGGTGTCTCGGCCCAGCCGAGATGGATGTTTTCGGCCACGGTGAAGGCTTGCACCAGCTTGAAATGCTGGTGGACCATGCCGATGCCGGCCGCAATCGCCTGCAGGGGCGAGGCCAGGCTCTTGGCATAACCGTCGATCAGCATCTCGCCCTTATCGGGCTGGTAGATGCCGGTGAGGATGTTCATCAGGGTCGATTTGCCGGCCCCGTTTTCGCCCAGCAGCGCATGAATCTCGCCGGGCATGACCGTGAGGTCGACATCCTCGTTGGCGACGACCCCGGGGAAATATTTGGCGATGCCCTTCATCTCCACCAGCGGCGGCGTGCCGGGCAGAGGCATGAAGCGGGGGATAGGCGACATCATCGCATCAGGGCTTTCGGGCATGGCAGAGAGCGGGACGAGGCGTGGGTGAAAGGCCCACGCCAGGGAAAGGAGCGCGCCGACGACGGCGCGCCATGATCTCAGGCATTCAGGCCCGAAATACCCTCGATCGACCAATCCCAGTCATAAAGATCCTTCTCGCTCATTGTCTGGCCGGCGGCGAGGCGCACCGCGCCGCTCGCATCCTTGATCTCGCCGGCGAAGGGCGACCAGCCGCCCAGGATCTTGTCGCGCACGGCATCGGCGGCGGCGGCCACCTCCTTCGGCACCTTCTCGCCCCAGGCATCACGGTCCACACCGCCGCCGAGCGGCAGGATGAATTCGCCCGGCGCCCATGTGCCGGCCAGACGCTTGCCCACCTGGTCGACATAGAATTTGCGGAAGTCGATGATGATGGAGGAGACATAGGCGCTCGGACCGTAGCGCCGAATGTCGGTGTTCCACATCGCCGCCCAGACGCCGCGCTTTTCGGCCACCTGCAGATAGGCGGCTTCGTCCATGATGCCGAAGAGGAAATCGCAGCCATTGTCGATCAGCGCCGTGCCGGCCTGGGCGGCGGCCTGCGGGTCGAACCAGGAATTGATGACGATGGTCTGCAGCGTCGCTTTCGGATTGACCGAGCGCGCGCCCATCAGGAACGCATTGGTGGAGCAGAATACCGAGGGAACCGGGAAGGAGGCGACATAGCCGAGCCTCCCGCTCTTCGACAAATGGCCGGCGGCCACGCCGAGCACATAGGTGGGATACCAATGGGCGATATAATACCAGCCGAGATTGCCTTCGACGGTGTGGCCGTCGCATTCCAGGAAGGCGACCTCGGGCGAACGCTTGACGACCTCATAGAGGAAGTCGCCCTTGGACGAGGTATCGAAAACCACACTGGCGCCTTCCGAGACGAACTGGCGGAAGGTGCGCGTCGCATCGGCCGAATAAGGCACGTTCTCGACCTCGAGCACCTTCTTCAGCTTCGGGTAGGCTTCCTGAACGGCCAGCACACCCTGGTGATGCGCCCAGGTCCAACCTTCGTCGGAGATCGGGCCGACATGGCTGAAGGCGACGACGGCCTCTTCCTCCTTGACCGGCGCGAGCGGCGCGGCCGCCAGCGCAGGCCGGGTCACGCCCGCCGGCAGCATCATCGAGGCCGCGCCAAGCGCGCCCATGTTGAGAAATCCGCGACGCGACAATGTGCGCAGGTCGATCATGGCGAGGTCTGGTCCTTCTGACAGCAAGGACATGGCTACCGGGACTGGCGGCCATGAGAGGGCGTTCGGCTGGAGAACTTGCAAGCTTCATGCCACGCACCGGCCGTCTGTCAGGCGCGGCAAGATTTCCGGGCGAGAGGGGCATGGCGGCTTGGACGGCACAAAGCGCCCTTGAATTTCCAAGCAAAGGCCGCATAGAATGCACAAAGCATGCGCATGCATAAAATTTGTGCTGTCGCTCAAGGAAAGATCAGGAGAATGAGCATGGCGAGAGCAGGAGCCGGGGAACGGGGATCATGACGGCGCAGGCTCGTTTCACCTTCCACGGCAAGCTTCGCTGCGAGAGCTTCCAGGCCTTCGCCCGTCATCGGGCCCGCCGGCTCGACATTGCCCTTTCGCTCGGAGCCTGCGATGTGAACAGCGCCATCATGGCCGTCGAGGGGCAGCCCGATCTGGTCGATGCCTTCGAAATGGCGCTGAGCCTCGGACCGCAGGATTGTCTCGTCACCGATGTTCACCGTGAAACCACGGCCTGGAGGCCCACGTCATGAGCCGCCTTGCAACGCAATGGCTGCCGGTCGCGCTGTCGGCGGATATCGAGCCCTCGACTTCGGCCGGGCTTCATGTCGAAGGACACGAGCTGGTCGTCTGGCGCGATGCCTCGGGCAATGCCCATGTCTGGGAGGATCGCTGTCCGCATCGCGGCATGCGCCTGAGCTTCGGCTTCGTACGCGGCGATCACATCGCCTGCTTGTATCACGGCTGGCAATATGATGCGGCCGGACAGTGCCGACACATTCCGGCCCATCCACAGCTGGACGTGCCGCAGACCATTCGCGTTCCACGTTTGGCCGCACGCGAGGCTGCGGGTCTGATCTGGGCCACGGAGCAAGACAGCCTGACCTTTCCGCCGGCCGCAGAGACCGTCGCAGCTGAGCCGGTGCAGACGCTGGCGATCAACACGCCGGTCGACAGACTTGCCGACGCGCTTTCAAAAGCTGGCTGGGTCGGCGACGGCACCTTCGGTCGCCTCGATGTCGAAGGCCTGCGCCTGATCGTTGGCCTGCATCCGGCCAATGATGGCAAGGCCCTGATGCATGTTCTGGTCGAAGCCGGCATGGCCGGCCCCAGGGCACGGATCGAAGCCGCCCGCTTCGCGCAGGCGCTGCGCGACCGGATCGAGGCGGGCGTTGCGATACCCGGCGAGGCTGCCTGATGTCCCAACTGATCCTCCACGATTACGAGATGGACGAGGACAGCTACCGCGTCCGCTTGCTGATGTCCTTCCTGGGCGTGACGGCCGAGCGTGTGGCGGTCGACATGTTTCCAGGCCATGTGCATGACAGCCCCGCTTTTCGCCGGCTGAGCCCACTCGGCCTGATGCCCGTACTCGAGATCCACGGCACGCCATTGGCCGGCAGCGCCGCAATCCTTGCCACGCTGGCGGCATGTCAGGATGAGACCAGGCAATGGCTGCCGACGGAGCCGGCGTTGCATGGAGACGTCATGAGCTGGCTTACCTTTTCCGAACGTGCGCTGGCAGCGGCACGTCAGGCCCGGCTTTGCGCCCTCTTTGCTTTGGCCGGCGATACGGCGCGGATGGAAGCCGAGGCCCGCAGCGCCTTTCGCGTGCTGGAAGACCGGATGACGCTGAACCGGATCGAGGGGCGGGACTGGATTGTCGGCACGCAACCGACCATCGCCGATCTCGCGCTTTTCCCGTCCTTTGCGCTCAGCCGCGATTATGGCATCGACCACAATGACTATCCGGCGCTGCGCCTCTGGCTCCGGCGCCTGCGCAGACTGCCGGGGTTCATCACCATGCCCGGCATTCCCGATTACCACTGAAGCCCGATGCTCTCCTGAGGCACGCCGATGCTGACACGCTTTTCCGTCAAACCGCTTGCAAGCATGACTCGGCAGCTGGCCGATGTGGCCTCCGGCCGTGCTGCGCCCGATCTCGTCATTCGCGATGCCCGCGTGCTCTCCACTTATTCCGAGCGGATCCTGCCCGACCGGGAGATCTGGGTGAAGGGCGGGCGCATTGCGGCGGTCAAGCCTGCCGGCAGCTTTTCCGGCAGAGGGGCGGCCTTCTATGACGCACGCGGTGGCTTGATCGCGCCGGGGCTGGTCGATCCGCACATCCACATCGAGTCGAGCATGATCACCGCCTGCGCCTATGCGGAAGCTGCGCTCTTGAATGGAGTGACGACGATCTTCTGCGACAGCCACGAGATCGGCAATGTCATGGATGTGGCCGGCGTCGAGGCCATGCTGGAGGATGCGCGCCATGCGCCGCTGTCGATCTTCCTCACTGTGCCCAGCACCATTCCCGCCACCTCGCCGCAACTGGAGACGGCGGGCGGCGATTTCACGCCCGAAAAGATCGCCGGCCTGTTCGACCGTTGGCCGGAAGCCGTGGCGCTCGGCGAAAAGATGGATTTCGTCTCCGTCGCGATGGGCGACGAGCGGGCGCATGCCATTCTTGCCGCCGCCCTGGAGCGAGGCCGCCCGGTCTGCGGCCATGTCTATGGCCGGGAATTTGTCGCCGCCTATGCTGCCTCAGGCGTCACCGACACGCATGAGGCGATCGACCGCGAGATCGCCGACGACATGCTGGAGGCCGGCATCTGGCTGTTCCTGCGCGGCGGGCCGCCGACGACGCCCTGGCATTCCCTGCCGCATGCCATCAAGACGATCACCGAGCTCGGCGCCTCGCACAAACGCATTGCGGTCTGCACCGACGACCGCGACGCCGACGATCTCTTGACCTTCGGGCTGGACTGGGTGACGCGCCAGGCGGTCGTTGCCGGCATGCGCAAGGAACAGGCCTGGGCCATGGGCTCGCTCCATGGCGCCACGCGCTACCACATGGAAGGCGAGATTGGCGGGCTCGGCGGCGGACGGCGGGCGGATCTCGTTCTGCTGACCGACGATCTGGAGCCGGTCAGCACCTGGTATGGCGGCGAACTGGTGGTCGATCAGAAAGCGATCACTCCCGTGCTCGATCAAGCGCTTTCCAACCGCTATCGCTATCCCGAGGCCGCCTATCACACGGTGAAGCTGCCGGAGCAGGTCGTGCTGACGCCCGCGCTGCCGACCAAACCGGTGACCGCCAATACCATCCGCACCGAGCTGCCTGGCATCATCCTCGTTCACGAGAAGATCCGGCTCGAACCGGCCAATGACTGGCAGACCCATTTCGAGCGCCACGGCCTCTGCTTCGTCACCGTGATCGAGCGGCATGGGAAGTCCGCCGGCAATGTCGCCCATGGATTGCTGTCGAATTTCGCGCTGCGATCAGGCGCCGTCGCCTCCTCCGTCGGCCATGACAGCCACAACATCATCATTGCCGGCACCAATGAGGCGGATATGCAGGTGGCGCTGCGCGCCATCGAAGCACATCAGGGCGGCGCTTGCGTGGTGCAGAATGGCAAGGTCACCGCCATGGTACCGTTGCCGATCGCCGGTCTGATCTCCGACAAGCGGGTACATGCGGTGGCCGAGGAGGTGAAGCTCTTGAAGGCGGAATGGGACAAGGCAGGCTGCACCATTCCCTATATGGGCTTCAACCTGATCCCGCTCTCGGTGATCCCGGAAATCCGCATTACCGACAAAGGTCTGGTAACCGTACCGGCCATGGACATCGTGCCGCTATTCGACGCCGCCTGAGACTGCATGATAAGAGCCTGATTCGGCCGAACCGGCCCAGACATCGACCGCAAGCATCCGAACGCCAGAAAGCCCATGACGCAGCCCGATCTGACGATCCTGGTCATCGACGAAAACGCCATCCGCGCCTCGATCATCGAGGAGGGCCTTCGCGAGGCCGGGCATTTGCGCGTAACCGTCATTCATGAGGTCAGCGGCGTCGCGCGGGTGATCGAGACGCTCGAACCCGATGTGATCATCATCGATATCGAAAATCCCAATCGCGATATGATGGAGCATCTGTTCCAGCTCACCCGCATGGTCTCGCGGCCGATCGCCATGTTTGTCGACCGCGCCGACACGGCCTCGATCGAACAGGCGGTCGAGGCCGGCGTCTCGGCCTATGTGGTGGACGGGCTGAAAAAGGAGCGGGTGAAGTCGATCCTCGACATGGCCGTCAGCCGTTTCAACGCCTTCAGCCGCCTGCAGCGCGAACTGGCCGATGCCAAATCCGCGCTGGAAGCGCGCAAGGTGATCGAGCGGGCCAAAGGCATCCTGATGAAGATGCGCGGCCTGTCGGAGGAGGAGGCCTTCGCGCTCCTGCGCCAGACGGCGATGAACGAGAAGAAGAAGATGATCGAGATCGCCCAAAGCGTCGTGACTGCCGCGGGACTGTTGATGTGATGACCCCCTGTCCTCCCCGCTTTGGCACCCCTTTCTCTTGCAGGCAGTTTGGTCATGACCTTCCTTGAGTCCGATGCCGGTTCCACGCTTTCCGCGCCCGCTCTTGTGGGCGAAGACGGTCCACGCGTCTTTCGCGCCGGCTTCATCCCGCTGGTGGATGCCTCCGTTCTGATCGCGGCGGCCGAATTCGGCTTTGCCGCGCGCGAGGGGCTGGCCATCGATCTGGTGAAGGACGTTTCCTGGGCCAATATCCGCGACCGGCTGGCCTTCCGCCAGTTCGACATCGCCCACATGCTCTCGCCCATGCCGGTGGCCTCCATGCTGGGGCTCGGCTCTAACCCCTCGCCGACCATCGCGCCCTTCTCGCTCGGGCGCGGCGGCAATGCCATCACGCTGTCCATCCGGCTTTTCGCCCGCATGCAGGAGACGGGGTTGCTCGGCCCGCAGGAAGACGCGCTCGCCAATGCTCGCGCCCTGGCTGCCGTGCTCAAGAGCCTTCGCGAACGCGGCGAGGCGGTGCCGACCTTCGGCGTCACCTATCCCTTCTCCTCGCATCATTACGAGATGCGCTACTGGCTGGCCGCCGGCGGCATCGATCCGGATCGGGACGTCAAGCTCGTGGTCGTGCCGCCGCCGCTGACCTCCGATGCGCTGGCTGCCGGCGCCATCGACGGCTTCTGCGTCGGCGCGCCGTGGAACATGGTGGCCAGCGCGCGCGGCGTCGGCCGCATCGTCGCCGCCAAGCAGGATATCTGGCCCTCCGCGCCGGAAAAGGTGCTGGGCTTGCGCCCCGATTTCGCGGAGAAGCATCGAGAGCATGTGCTGCGCCTGCTCGTCGCGCTCGACGCCGCCGCGCGCTGGTGCGACGACCGCGCCAACCACACCGCCTTGGCCGAGGTACTGGCCGAGCCGCGCTATCTCTCCACCCCGGCCGAGCTTCTGCGCCATGTTCTCTCGGGCGAATTCGGCCTCGATGACCAGGGCAACCGGCGGATGATCCCGGACTATATCGGCTTTCACGCTGGGCACGCGAACTATCCGCGGCCGAGCCAGGCTCTGTGGATCTACAGCCAGATGATCCGCTGGGGTCAGACGAGCTTCAGCCATGCAGGGCTCGATGCGGTTCTCTCGGCCTATCGTCCCGATCTCTACCGCGCAGCACTCGGCGATCAGGCGCCTGACACGACGCAGGATCTGCGTGCTGAAGGGATGGAGGCAGACGATGGCTTCATGGACGGCCATGTCTTCAACCCGGCCGATATTCCCGCCTATGTCGCCGCCTTTCCGGTGCGCGCCGATACCGGCCTCAGCTTCGACGACGAGAGCTGAAGCCTGGACAACAAGACTGCCTTCGATCGGGCATTCTAGAAATGCTGCACATTCACGATGCATGAATTTCAACGCAGCGCGTGGCAGCTGCATAAGAAATTTGCACTGCATCATATCAAGCCGCTCCAGCAGGCCGGGAGTCTTCCCATAATTTTATAAATAAAAATAGATACTTATAAAAAATAACTGAAACTGGCACGGCGTTTGCTTCCTATAAAACGCGCCTGTCAACGAGGATGGGGACGCAAGAGGGGCCGTGCGAGACGGCTCATCGCTGACACCGACGTCGCAAGGATCTGCCTGCGGGAGAGAAACTCTCCGCTTCAAGGCAACTCCGAGCGGCGTTTTTTTATGCCCGAATTTCCGCCTCCGGCCATCCGCGCCCCATCCAAGAGGACCGCGCCTCCCATGACCAAGCTTTCGAGCACACCCCGCTCCTCCGCCTCCGGCCTCAACCGCCGCGACCTTCTGAAAATCTCCGCCGGCGCCGCCTTGGTGACGGCCATCCGCTCCGCCTTTCCATCAGGCGCTTTCGCTGCTGCCCCCGCGCCTGAAGTGACTGGCGTCAAGCTCGGCTATATCGCGCTGACCGACGCCGCGCCGCTGATCGTCGCCAAGGAAAAGGGCCTGTTCGAAAAATACGGCCTGCCCGATGTCGAGGTCGCCAAGCAGGCCTCTTGGGGCGCCACGCGCGACAATCTGGTGCTGGGCGGGGCGGCTGGCGGCATTGACGGCGCCCATATCCTCTCGCCGCTTCCCTATCTCCTGCACACCGGCAAGGTGACCCAGAACGGCCAGAAGGTGCCGATGGCGATCCTCGCCCGGCTCAACACCGACAGCCAGGGCATTTCCGTCGCCAAATCCTATGCCGACACCGGCGTGACGCTCGATGCCTCCAAGCTCAAGGCCGCCTTCGAGAAGAAGAAGGCCGAGGGCGGCGAGATCAAGGCGGCCATGACCTTCCCCGGAGGCACGCATGACCTGTGGATCCGCTATTGGCTGGCTGCCGGCGGCATCGATCCGGACAAGGACGTCTCCACCATCGTGGTGCCGCCGCCGCAGATGGTCGCCAATATGAAGGTCGGCAATATGGACGTGTTCTGCGTCGGCGAGCCGTGGAACGAACAGCTCGTCAACCAGGGCATCGGCTTTACCGCCTGCACCACGGGCGAGCTGTGGAAGGGCCATCCGGAAAAGGCGCTAGGCATGCGCGCCGACTGGATCGAGAAGAACCCGAAGGCGACACAGGCGCTGCTGATGGCGGTGATGGAAGCCCAGATCTGGTGCGACAGCATGGCCAACAAGGAGGAGATGTCCGCCATCCTCGGCCGCCGCCAGTGGTTCAACGTGCCGCCGAAGGACGTGCTCGGCCGCCTGAAGGGCGACATCACTTATGGCAATGGTCGCGTCGTCAAAGGCACCGACCTCTACATGAAGTTCTGGCAGAACGCCGCGTCCTACCCCTTCAAGAGCCATGACACCTGGTTCCTGGCCGAGAACATCCGCTGGGGCAAGCTCGCGCCGGATACCGACATCAAGACGCTAGTCGATGCCGTCAACCGCGAGGATCTCTGGCGCTCGGCCGCCAAGACGCTTTCGGTCGCCGACGCCGATATCCCGGCCTCCACGTCGCGCGGGGTCGAGACCTTCTTCGACGGCAAGACCTTCGATCCGGCCGATCCCTCCGCCTACCTGAAGAGCCTGTCGATCAAGGCCGCCTCCTGACCCACGGCAGGCCGCCCTCCATAGGGCCGCCGCCGCTCTCCCTCTTTCGTCAAGGAAACCTGCCATGTCCGCATTGGCCCCCATCCCCTCCGGCTCCGGCCCAAGCACGAGTGCCGACCGCAAGGCCGCTGGCTCCGCGCGCGCCACGACCGGCACCGTCGTCGCGCTGTCCCGCCGCCCGCAGCCGCGCTTCAACCTCAAGCGGATCGGCCTAGGCCTTGCCCAGTCGGTTCTGCCGCCGCTCGTCGTCCTCGCTTTGCTCGTCGGCCTTTGGCAGGTCCTCTGTTCGGCGCCCGATGCCTCCCTGCCCTCGCCTGCCACTGTCTGGGAGCAGAGCCGCGACCTGATCGTCTCGCCCTTCTTCGACAATGGCTCGCAGGATATCGGGCTCGGCTGGCGCGTGCTGGTCTCGCTGCAGCGCGTGGCCTATGGCTTCGGCCTGGCCGCCATTGCCGGCATTCTCGTCGGGGCCGTCATCGGCCAGTCGGTCTGGGCCATGCGCGGGCTCGATCCGATCTTCCAGGTGCTGCGCACCGTGCCGCCGCTCGCCTGGCTGCCCCTCTCGCTCGCCGCCTTCCAGCAGGCCAATCCGTCGGCCATCTTCGTGATCTTCATCACCTCGATCTGGCCGGTGATCATCAACACGGCCGTCGGCGTGCGCAACATTCCGGCAGACTACCGCAATGTCGCGGAGGTGCTGCGGCTCAACCAGATCGAGTTCTTCTTCAAGATCATGCTGCCGGCCGCCAGCCCTTACATCTTCACGGGGCTCCGGATCGGCGTCGGCCTCTCCTGGCTCGCCATCGTCGCGGCGGAAATGCTGACCGGCGGCGTCGGCATCGGCTTCTTCATCTGGGATGCCTGGAACTCCTCGCGCCTGCCCGACATCATCGTCGCCCTCGTCTATATCGGCGTGGTCGGCTTCATCCTCGACAAGCTCGTCGCCTTCGCCGCCCGGATCATCACCCGCGGCGCGGCCACCAACTGAGGAGCAAGGCCATGACCGCCTATCTCAAGCTCGACCATATCGACAAGCATTTCGACCGCGCCGGCGCCCGGACCGAGGTGCTGAAAGGCATCAACCTGACGATCGACAAGGGCGAATTCGTCTCGATCATCGGCCATTCCGGCTGCGGCAAGTCCACCATGCTGAACCTGATCGCCGGCCTAACCAAGGT
Source organism: Xaviernesmea oryzae (assembly GCF_900109605.1). Taxonomy (GTDB): domain Bacteria; phylum Pseudomonadota; class Alphaproteobacteria; order Rhizobiales; family Rhizobiaceae; genus Xaviernesmea; species Xaviernesmea oryzae. The sequence goes on along the minus strand of NZ_FOAM01000001.1, from coordinate 272,337 downwards.
CTCGGCCGGCGCGGTTCTCCTGGAAAACCGGGAGGTCAACGCCCCCGGCCCGGAGCGCGCCGTGGTTTTCCAGAATCATTCGCTGCTGCCTTGGCTGACCGTCTACGACAATGTCAATCTCGCCGTCTCCAAGGTCTTCGGCTCCAAGAAGACCAAGGCCGAGCGCCATGACTGGGTAATGCACAATCTCGATCTCGTGCAGATGGCCCATGCCGGCGACAAGCGCCCCGCCGAGATTTCCGGCGGCATGAAGCAGCGCGTCGGCATCGCCCGCGCACTCTCGATGGAGCCGAAGATCCTGCTGCTCGATGAGCCCTTCGGCGCGCTCGACGCCTTGACCCGCGCCCATCTGCAGGATGCGGTGATGGAGATCCATGCCCGGCTCGGCAACACCATGGTGATGATCACCCACGACGTGGACGAGGCCGTGCTGCTCTCCGACCGGATCGTCATGATGACCAACGGTCCGGCGGCGCGCATCGGCGAGGTGCTCTCTGTGCCGATCCCCCGCCCACGCGACCGCATCGCGCTGGCCGCCGACCGAACCTATCTCAAATGCCGCGAAGCCGTGCTGAAGTTCCTCTACGAACGCCACCGCTTCGTCGAAGCCGCGGAGTGACCGTCATGACCGCTCTCAACCCCCAAAAGCTTGTAATTATCGGCAATGGCATGGCGCCGGGCCGCATGCTGGAACATCTCCTCGAACAGGCGCCCGGCGCTTATGAGGTGACGATCTTCAACGCCGAGCCGCGCGTCAATTACGACCGCATCATGCTCTCCCCCGTTCTCTCGGGCGAAAAGAGCTTTGAGCAGATCGTCATCCATGGCGACGACTGGTATCGCGGCCATGGCATCACGCTGCACAAGGGCGCCCGCGTCACCGAGATCGACCGCGCCGCCAAGACCGTGACCTCGGCCAATGGCGTCACTGCATCTTACGACAAGCTGGTGATCGCCACCGGCTCCCTGCCCTTCATCATCCCAGTTCCCGGTCATCAGCTTCAAGGCGTCGTCGCCTATCGCGATCTCGACGATGTCGACCATATGCTTGCCGCGGCCAAATCGGGCGGTCGGGCGATCGTCATCGGCGCCGGTCTTCTGGGTCTTGAGGCTGCCTATGGCCTGAAGCGGCAGGGCATGGAGGTCACCGTCATCCATCTGATGCCGACGATCATGGAGCGCCAGCTCGATCCGGCCGCTGCCTATCTGCTCGAAAAAGCGCTCAACGAGCGCGGCATCGAGATCATCACCAAGGCCAACACCAAGCGCGTTCTCGGCACGGACAAGGTGGAGGGCATCGAGCTTGAGGATGGCCGGGTGATCGAGGGCAGCCTCGTGGTCATGGCCGTCGGCATCCGCCCGGCAGCAGGTCTTGCCAAGGAGGCCGGGCTTGCCGTCAATCGTGGCATCGTCGTCGATGACGGCATGATGACCTCGGACGCCTCGATCTTCGCGCTCGGCGAATGTGCCGAGCATCGCGGCATGTGCTACGGCCTGGTGGCGCCGCTCTATGAAAGCGCGCGGGTTCTGGCCGACCGTCTCTCCGGCGGCGCGGCGGAATATCACGGCTCGGTGACCAACACCAAGCTGAAGGTCACCGGCATCAATCTGTTCTCGGCGGGCGATTTCGCCGAGGGCGAGGGACGCGAGGAAATCGTGCTGCGCGACGCCAACGCCGGCATCTACAAGCGCCTCGTCTTGAAGGACAACCGCATCATCGGCGCGGTGCTTTATGGCGAGACGTCAGACGGCTCCTGGTTCTTCGACCTGATGAAGAAGGCGACCGATATTTCCGCCATGCGCGACACGCTGATCTTCGGCCAAGCCTATCAGGGGGGCACCCCCCTGGACCCTATGGCGGCCGTTGCAGCCTTGCCGGATGATGCGGAAATCTGCGGCTGCAACGGCGTGTGCAAGGGCAAGATCACCTCTGCCATCACCGGCAAGGGGCTGACCACGCTCGACGGCGTGCGCGCCCACACCAAGGCATCCGCCTCCTGCGGCTCCTGCACCGGCCTTGTCGAGCAGCTGATGGCGCTGACGCTCGGCGACAGCTACAACCCCGCCGCCGTCACTCCGATGTGCGCCTGCACCGAGCTTGGTCATGACGATGTGCGCCGGCTGATCAAGGCCAAGGGGCTGAAGAGCATCCCGGCCGTCATGCAGGAACTGGAATGGAAGACCTCCTGCGGCTGTGCCAAGTGCCGCCCGGCACTGAACTACTATCTCGTCTGTGATTGGCCGGACGAATATGCCGATGATTACCAGTCGCGTTTCATCAACGAGCGCGTCCACGCCAATATCCAGAAGGACGGCACCTATTCGGTCGTGCCGCGCATGTGGGGCGGCGTCACCAATGCGGCCGAGCTGCGCGCCATCGCCGATGTGGTCGACAAGTTCGAGATCCCGATGGTCAAGGTCACCGGCGGCCAGCGCATCGACCTGCTCGGCATCGAAAAGGAAGACCTGCCGGCCGTCTGGGCCGATCTCGGCAAGGCCGGCTTCATCTCCGGCCAGGCCTATGCCAAGGGGCTGCGCACCGTGAAGACCTGTGTCGGCTCCGACTGGTGCCGCTTCGGCACGCAGGATTCGACCGGGCTCGGCATCCGCATCGAAAAGTTCATGTGGGGCTCCTGGACCCCGGCCAAGCTGAAGCTGGCAGTCTCCGGCTGTCCGCGCAATTGCGCGGAGGCGACCTGCAAGGACATCGGCGTCATCTGCGTCGACTCCGGCTTCGAAATCCACTTCGCCGGCGCGGCGGGCCTCGACATCAAGGGCACGGAGGTGCTCGGCCTCGTCAAGACCGAGGACGAGGCGCTCGAACATATCGTGGCGCTCACCCAGATGTATCGCGAGCAAGCCCGCTATCTCGAGCGCATCTACAAATGGGCCAAGCGCATCGGGCTTGACGAGATTCGCCGCCAGATCCTGGAGGATGGCGAGAAGCGCCGCGCCTACTACGAGCGCTTCGTCTTCTCCCAGCAGTTCGCGCAGGTGGACCCCTGGTCGGAGCGCGTCTCCGGCAAGGACAAGCACGAGTTCAAGCCCATGGCGACGGTCGGCTTCGAAGCTGCAGCCGAATGACGCTTTGCCGCCTTTCCGGCACGCGGAACGGCGGCGGCATCCCCTTCGGCCAGACGAATCTGGCCGCCTAAGTCCCCTGTGAAGGAGCAGACCCATGAGCTGGATCACCATCGGCGAGATCGACGACATTCCCCAGCGCGGCGCGCGCTGCATCAAGACCCCGGCCGGCAAGATCGCCGTGTTCCGCACTGCCGACAATGCCGTCTATGCCATCGAAAACCGCTGCCCGCATAAGAACGGCCCGCTGTCCGAAGGTATCGTCCACGGCGCCGCCGTCACCTGCCCGCTGCACAATTGGGTCATCTCGCTCGAAACCGGCGAGGCGCTCGGCGCGGATGAGGGAGGCGTGCGCACTTTTCCCGTTCGCAACGAGAACGGCCTGCTGTCGATCGCGCTTGCCGAGCCAGCGCTGGCGGCGGCGGAGTAGAGGACGATGTCAGCCCGCCCGCTCGATCTCCTTGCGCGCGCAGCTTGCCAGAAAGGCCGAGCGCGTCAGCCCGCGCTTGGCCGCCGCGGCATCGATGGCCCGCAGCGTGCCGGCTTCGAAGGTGACATTGGCGCGCACGACACGGACGTCGTCCTCGATCAGCGGCACGCGGATCAGGAAAGCCCCCTCAGCCAGCTCCTGGCGAAGGTCCGGACGGGCGAGCAAAACGTCGATGGGGGTCGGCTCCGGCAGCTCTTCATCCTCCGCCCACAGGCGCAGCGCCTCCACCGCCTTGTCGATCAGGTCGCCCTCCTCGTCGGCGGCGGAAAACACCGAGGGCAGATCCGGAAAGGACAGGCCGAAGGCGCTGTCGGGATCCTTGTGAACAAGGGCGAGATAGGACCGCATGGACTATCCTTTCACTCTTCGGCGGAAGGCTCGCTCAGCCAGCCCGCCTGGCGCGCGATGCTCCGCGCCGTGCCGAGCGGCAAATCCTTCTTCGGGTGTGGCACGATGACCGTTCGATCATCCTTACGAAACTTGTGGTGCGAACCGGAGATCTTGACGAGCGTGAAGCCGTCATCCTTGAGCCGCTGGATGATCTTGCGGCTGTCACGCTCCATCCGCGCCTCCATCAATGCGTATTTAAATACGCATTTCCAGTCGCTTCAGCAAGCCCAGCCCGTTCCATCCGCGATCCCGGTCTGCCGGAGAAAGCTCCGCCATGGCCGTTGAAACCAAGACCACCTGCCCCTATTGCGGCACCGGCTGCGGCGTCATTGCCCGCCGTGAGGCCGATGGCCGGGTTTCCGTCAAGGGCGATCCGGATCATCCCGCCAATTTCGGCCGGCTCTGTTCCAAGGGCTCCGCACTCGGCGAAACCGTGGATCTCGACGACCGGCTGCTACACCCGGAAATCGGCGGCCGGCGCGCCTCCTGGGATGACGCGCTGGATCTGGTGGCCGACCGTTTTCGGACGGCGATTGCCGAGCATGGGCCGGATGCGGTGGCCTTTTATGTTTCCGGCCAATGCCTGACCGAAGACTACTACGTCGCCAACAAGCTGATGAAGGGCTTCATCGGCTCGGCCAATATCGACACCAATTCGCGGCTCTGCATGTCGTCTTCGGTGGCCGGCCATCGCCGTGCCTTCGGAGCGGATACGGTGCCGGGCACCTATGAGGATCTGGAGCTTGCCGATCTCGTGGTGCTGACCGGCTCCAACCTCGCCTGGTGCCATCCGGTGCTCTTCCAGCGGCTGGCGGCGGCCAAGGCGGCGCGGCCCGAAATGAAGGTGGTGGTGATCGACCCCCGCCGGACCATGACCGCCGAGATCGCCGATCTGCATCTGTCAATCCGCGCCGATGGCGATGTCGCGCTCTTCCTCGGCCTGCTCAGACATCTGGCGGCCCATGACGCGCTCGACCGCACCTATATTGCCGCCCATACTCGAGGCTTCCATGCAGCGCTGGCCGAGGCGCTGGCGCTTGACGACGCCGAGCTTCAGGCGCTCACCGGCCTGACGGCGAGCGAGACCGACGCCTTCTTCCGCCTTTTTGCCGACACCGAGAAGGTCGTCACCTGCTACAGCCAGGGCGTCAATCAATCCTCGGCCGGCACCGACAAGGTCAATGCCATCCTCAATTGCCATCTGGCGACAGGGCGCATCGGCAGACCGGGCATGGGGCCGTTCTCGCTGACCGGCCAGCCAAATGCCATGGGCGGGCGCGAGGTCGGCGGTCTCGCCAATATGCTGGCGGCCCATATGGCGCTCGAAAACCCCGAGGACCGGGACCGCGTGCAACGCTTCTGGAAAGCGCCCGTGATTGCCGATCACGCGGGGCTGAAGGCGGTCGATCTCTTCCGTGCGGCGGCTGACGGCAAGATCAAGGCGCTGTGGATCATGGCCACCAATCCGGTGGTATCGCTGCCCGAGGCCGACCTCGTGCGCCAGGCGCTCCGCACCTGCCCCTTCACAGTTGTCTCCGACATGAGCGGGAGCACGGACACCGCCCGCGAGGCCGATGTGCTGCTGCCGGCGCTCGGCTGGGGCGAGAAGGACGGCACAGTGACCAATTCCGAACGGCGGATCTCCCGCCAGCGCGCCTTCCTGCCCGCACCGGGCGAGGCGCAAGCGGACTGGTGGCAGATCGCCGAGGTGGCCAGGAGGCTTGGCTATGGCGAGGCCTTCCCCTATCAGAGCCCGGCCGAGATCTTTGCCGAGCATGCCGCGCTTTCGGCTTTCGAAAACGAGGGCGCCCGCGATTTCGACATCGGCGCCTGGAGCCGCCGAGGTGGAGACGATTATCAGGCCATGACGCCCTTCCAATGGCCGCAGCGCCAGGACGGCAGCACGCAGGCGCGCTTCTTTGCCGATGGCCGCTTCTACCATGCCGATGGCAAGGCCCGCTTCGTGGCCGTCTCTCCCAGCGTGGTCGAGCGCCGCACGGCCGATTTCCCGCTCATCCTCAACAGCGGCCGCATCCGCGACCATTGGCACACGATGACCCGCACGGGAAAGAGCGCGCGCCTCTCCTCCCATATCGCCGAGCCCTTTTGCGAGATCCATCCGCGCGATGCCGCCGCTCTCGGTATCGAGGATGCCGCCCTGGTCGCGGTGGAAAGCCCGCTCGGCCGCGTCATCCTGCGCGCGCTGGTCACGCCCCGCCAGGCGGAAGGCGCGCTGTTTGCGCCGATGCATTGGAATGACGGCTTCGCGGCCGAAGCGCGCATCGGCGCGCTGATCCCCGGCCTGACCGATCCCCATTCCGGCCAGCCGGCCTCCAAAAATGTGGCCGTGCGCGCCCGGCCCTTCAAAGCCTCCGCCTATGGCTTTGCCGTTCTCAGGGAGAAGCCTGTCGGCCTTGATTGCGCCTATTGGGCGCTCGGCAAGGCGGAGCATGGCTGGCGACTGGAATTCGCGCTCGATGAAGCGCCCGAAGACTGGACCGGCTGGTGCCGCGACAGGCTCGGGCTCGATCCGGCCTGCGAGCCAATCGGTTATCTCGATGCCACCAGCGGCGACGTCCGCCTGGCTTTCTTTGCCGGCGAAAGACTTCTGGCCGCCGTCTATCTCGCCCGCGAACCGGTGGCCGTCGCCCGCAGTTTCGCGCTGGCCCAGCTCGGTCTCGCCCATGGCGACATGAAGACAAGGCTCGCCGTTATCGCCGGTCGGCCGGATGCCGGTCGCGCCGATCCCGGCGCCACCGTTTGCGCCTGCCTCTCCGTCGGCGTCAACCAGATCACCGCCGCCATTCGCGCCGGTGCTGACAGCGTCGAGGCGATCGGCGCCTGCCTGAATGCTGGAACCAATTGCGGCTCCTGCCGCTCCGAGATCAAGGGGATCCTCCATGCCTGTCATGCCGCTGCCGCCGAGTGAGGTCCACGCATCAAAGGCGCGCCCGGCGCGGATGGCGCCGCTGGCCAAACTGCCTGTTTTCATCGGTCTGGAAGGGCGCCGTGTGGTGCTCGCCGGCGGCGGCGACGGCGCCGCCTGGAAGGCCGAGCTTCTGCTTGCCTGCGGTGCGCAGGTGAACCTCTATTGCCCGGCCGAAGAGATGGGCGAGGCTATGGCCGAGCTGATGGCTTTCGATGGCGCGGGCGATGCCCGCCTGATCCACCACGCCCATCCCTGGCATGTCGGCATCTTTCCTGGCGCAGCCCTGGCTCTTGCGGATTGCGAAACCGAGGATGAAGGCCAAGCCTTCGCCTGTGCCGCCCGCGCAGCCGGCGTGCCGGTGAATGTGATCGACAAGCCGGATCATTGCAGCTTCCAGTTCGGCTCGATCGTCAACCGTTCCCCCGTGGTCGTCTCCATCTCCACCGATGGTGCGGCCCCGATCCTCGCCCAGGCCATCCGCCAGCGCATCGAAACGCTGCTGCCGCCGGGCTTGAAAAGCTGGGGCGAGGCGGCGCGGGCCATGCGCGACGCCGTGGCCGAAAAGCTGCAGCCCGGTCCGGCCCGCCGGCGCTTCTGGGAGCGCGTCGTGGACCGCGCCTTCACACCCGCACCGACCTCCCGGGAGGAGGCCGTCGCGCGGCTGGCCGAAGATCTCCAGGCCACGGGCCCGGCAGATGCGGCCGGCCGCGTGACGCTCGTCGGTGCCGGCCCCGGCGATGCCGAGCTTCTGACGCTGAAGGCCATGCGCGCCCTGCAATCGGCCGATATCATCCTGTTCGACGATCTCGTCTCCGCCGAGGTGCTGGAGCTTGCCCGGCGCGAGGCCAAGCGCATGCTGGTGGGCAAGCGCGGCGGGCGGGAAAGCTGCCGGCAGGAGGACATCAACGATCTGATGGTGCGCTTCGCCAAGGCGGGTAAGCATGTGGTGCGGCTGAAATCCGGCGACCCCATGATCTTCGGCCGCGCCGGCGAGGAGATTGCCCGTCTCCAGCGCGAGGGCATCGCGGTGGAGGTCGTGCCCGGCATTACGGCGGCAAGCGCCATGGCCTCGCGGCTGAAGGTGTCGCTGACCCATCGCGACCATGCCCAATCCGTGCGCTTCGTCACCGGCCATTCGCGAAAAGGCGTGCTGCCCGATACGCTCGATTGGAGCGGTCTGGCCGATCCCACCACCAGCACGGTCTATTACATGGGTGGTCGCACGGCAGGCGCGATTGCCGAACGGCTGATGGAGAAAGGCATGTCCGGCGGTACACCTGCCGTCATCATGCGCGCGGTCACGCGTGAGACGGAGCAGCGCTGGATCGGCGAGCTTGCTGATATGCCTGGCGCCATGGCGGCCATCGGCGTGGACGAGCCGGTTCTGATTGGCATCGGCGCCGCCTTTGCCGAAGCAAAGCGTGACATCGACACATCAGGCGCCGCGCATCCTGAGGCCAGTCTGCGCCGCACCGCCTGATCAGAATTCTTCCCAATCCGCCGCAATGGCAACACCGGCGGATCCGCCTGCCGTCCTCGGCACACGCTTCGGCCCAAGCGTCGCTTCCGGCTTGTGCAGGGTTTCAGAGCCAGAAGCGGCGGCGGAGGCCGACCTGACGACAGGTGCCTTCGCCACAGGAGGCTTTGCAACCTGTGACTTGACGACAGGTGGCTTGTGCAACGGTAAGGCTTGCGAACGGCTGCCCGCAGGCGACCAGCCCGAGCTGCCGGTGCGGAACTGGCCGATCTGCTCGAACAGGCTGCTGGCTTCGCGAGCGAGATCATGGCTGGCGGCATTCGACTGCTCGGCCATGGCCGCATTCTGCTGCGTGCCTTGGTCCAGCTGGCCGACCGCTTGGTTGATCTCATCGAGCGAGACGGTCTGCGCCCGGGCCGCTTCGACTACGGCCTCGACATTGCCGTTGATGTCCTGAACCTGCGCGACGATCCGCTCAAGGGCCGTGCCGGTTTCGCCGACGAGCGACACGCCATTGGCGACATGAACACTCGACGTTTCGATCAGGCCCTTGATCTCCTTGGCTGCCTGGGCGGAGCGCTGCGCCAGCGCCCGCACCTCTTGGGCGACGACGGCAAAGCCCTTGCCGAGATCGCCGGCGCGGGCCGCTTCCACGCCGGCATTCAGCGCCAGAAGATTGGTCTGGAAAGCAATCTCGTCGATCACGCCGATGATGTTGGAAATCTCGCGCGAGGAGCTTTCGATCTGGTCCATCGCGCCGATGGCGCGACGCACCACCGTGCCCGACTGCTCGGCATGGCTGCGCGTTTCCGCGACAAGACGGCCGGCCTCTTCGGCGCGGCGCGTCGAATTGCGCACCGTCTGCGAAATATCCGCCAGCGCGGAGGCGGTCTGATCCACCGAAATGGTCTGCTGCTCGTTGCGATGGGCAAGATCGTTGGCGGCGGCACGGATCTGCTCCGAGCTCGCGGCAATCGCCTGCGCATTTTCGCCAACCGCCGTCAGCGTCTCGCCGAGCTTGGCGATCGCCTCGTTGAAGTCGACCCGCAGGCTTTCCAGCTGCGGTGTGAAGCTGTGGTCTATGCGCTGGGTCAGATCGCCATCCGACAGCATCCGCAGCGCCTGGCGCAGAATCTCGACATTCTGCACGCGCGGCGTAACGTCGGTGGCATATTTGACCACCTTGAAGACTTGGCCATTCATGTCGAAGATCGGATTGTAGGTCGCCTGAATGAAGACCTTGCGCCCACCCTTGCCAATCCGCTCCACTTCGCTGGAGACGAACTCCCCGGCCCGCAGGCTTTCCCAGAAGCGGCGGTACTCCGGCGAATCGGCCAGGGATGGAGGGCAGAACATGGCATGGTGCCGGCCTTGGATCTCCGACAGGCTGTAGCCGAGCGCCTGGAGAAAATTCTCGTTGGCGGTGAGGATTTCACCCGTGGGCGTGAACTCGATCACCGCTTGGGCCCGGGAGATTGCATTGAGCTTGCCCGCATCCTCGGCCGCCTTCAGCTTCTGCGCCGTGATATCGGTCGCGAATTTGATGACGCTGACCGGCTTGCCGTTGACGATCACCGGATTGTAGGAGGCCTCGATCCAGATTTCACGGCCGCCTTTGCCCAGGCGCCGATATTGCCGCTGGTCAAATTCGCCACGGCTCATCTTGGCCCAAAAGGCCGCATAGTCGGGCGAAGCCGCATCTTGCGGATCGACGAAGAGGCGATGATGCTGGCCACGGATCTCCTCGATCGTATAGCCCATCACGTTCAGGAAATTTTCGTTCGCGCTCTGAATGATGCCATCGAGGGAAAATTCGATGACGGCATGCGATTTTTCAACAGCCGCGAGCTTCGCCTGCGTCTTGGAATTGAAGAGGGCCATGAATGATTGCCTGATCCTGAGGAACGCTCACCGCAACATCTAGCAATGCAAAGTTAGGACGCAGTTAATAATTGTAAGTAAACTTAAACATTTGGACACGCGTCATACGTTCATTGCCTGCTGTCTTTCCGGCGTGTGCCTTAGCCTTAGGGCTCGGTCGATCCCCCAGCCAGAATGCGCACGGGAATGGATTTTGCCGCCGGCACCTTGCTGCGCTCGGCATGTTGCCAAAGCGGGATGAGCGGATTGCATTCAGGATAATATCCGGCGCAGCAGCCCTCCGGAATGTTGTAGGCGGTCACGCGAAGATCGGCGACGCGCCGGGTGACGCCATCGTCCACCGCCGTCTCCAATGTGACGCGCTGACCATCCGACAGGCCAAACCGAGCGATGTCCTTCTCATTGAGAAAGAGGACCTTTCGGGTTCCGTCCACGCCGCGGAACCGGTCGGTATATTCGTAGATGGTCGTGTTGAACTGGCCGTTGGAGCGCAGCGTCATCAGTCGCAGAATATCGGGGCCATCCTCCGCAAAGCTTGCCGATAGCGCTGACGGCACCTTGAAATTGGCTTTGCCGGTCTCCGTCTCGAAGCGGCGCTCGCGCGCTGGGAGCGGCTTGTCGAAGCCACCCGGTGTCCACATGCGCTTGTTGAAGTCGGTGAAGATCTTGGGATAGGTGGCTTCGATCGCATCGCGGATACGCGCATAATCGGCCGTCCAGGCATCCCATGGGACATTCGCATTGGCCGGCAGGGTCGCCTTGGCGATGCCGGCGACGATGCGCGGCTCGGACAGAAGATGCTCGCTGGCCGGGGCGTGGAAACCCTTGGAGCCGTGGATGCAGGAGGTGCTGTCCTCGATCGTCACCGCCTGCGGCCCGCTTTCCTGTCGGTCCACTTCGGTGCGCCCCAGGCAAGGCAGGAGATAGGCCACTTCGCCATTGATGAGATGGCTGCGGTTGAGCTTGGTGGCGATCTGCACCGTCAGCCGCATGCGCGGCCAGGCCGCCTCCATCGCCTCCGTCTCCGGCACGGCACGCAGGAAATTGCCGCCGAGCCCGACAAAGGCCTTGATATGGCCGCCGATGATCGCCTCGCAGGCATCGACCGTCGTCAGCCCGTCCTCGCGCGGCGGCTCGAAGCCATATTGCTCGGCCAGCCGGTCAAGCGGCACCAGCTTGGTCTTTTCCGAAATACCGACCGTGCGCTGACCCTGCACATTGGAATGGCCGCGCACGGGACAGACGCCCGCGCCGGGTCGGCCGATATTGCCGCGCAGGAACAGGAAATTGGTCAGCATCTGAATGGTTTCGACCCCGCGCTTATGCTGGGTGAGACCCATTCCATAAATGCCGATCACGGCCTTGGCTCGGCAATAGACCCGCGCTGCGCTTTCGAGCGCCGTGCGCGTCAGCCCGGATTCTTTTTCGATCGCGTCCCAGGCGGTGCTCTGGATGAAGGCGCGGAAGTCCTCGAAGCCATGACAGTGCTCGGTGATGAAGGCGCGGTCGAGCACGCCGCCCGTGCTCTTGGCCATCGAGGCATCGTCAGCCGCCAGCACCGCCTTGCAGAGACCGGCCAGTGCCGCGATATCGCCGCCGGCCTTGACCTGATGATATTGGCTTGAAATCACCGTCTCGTGGCGGGTGACCATCTCTACCGGGCTCTGCGGATTGGTAAACCGCTCCAGGCCGCGCTCGCGCAAGGGATTGAAGGTGACGATGGTGGCGCCGCGGCGAACGGCCTCCTGAAGCGGATGCAGCAGGCGGGGCGAGTTGACGCCCGGATTCTGGCCAAAGAAGAACAGCGCATCCGCCTGATCGAAATCCGGCAGCCGCACCGTGCCGACAGGCACGCCGATCACCTCCGGCAGCGCGACGGATGTGGATTCATGGCACATGTTCGAGCTGTCGGGCAGGTTGTTGTTGCCGTAGAGCCGGGCGAACAGCGCGTACATATAAGAGGTTTCGAGCGAGGCCCGGCCCGAGGCGTAGAAGATCGCCGTCTTCGGATCCTCCTGCCTGACCGCCGCCAGCTCGCGCCCGATCTCGGCAAAGGCCTCATCCCAATCGACTGGAACATAGCGATCGGTGACCCGGTCGTAGCGCATGGGATGCGTCAGCCGGCCGGTCATTTCCAGCTCGTAATCGTCGAAGGTCTTCAGCTCTTCCAGCGTATGCTGGGCAAAGAAGTCCGGGGTGGCGCGGTCCGAGGTCAGCTCCCAGAAAGTCGCCTTGGCGCCGTTTTCCCAGAATTCCGCCGGATGCGGATCGGCGGGCTTGGCCCAGGCGCAGCTGACGCAGGCAAAGCCATGCGGCTTGTTCTGCTGGGCCAGGCCCGGCATCACGCTTGCCGGCCGCTTTGCCCGCTTGGCCTGACGCACCAGCGAAGTGACAGACCCCCAGCCCCCGGCCGGACCGCGATAGGGCTCGATCTCGGGACCCGGTTCCTTGCTCGGAGGTTGCGTCATGGATCTGAACCTTTTCAACGGCGGCAGGTGGGAAACGGCGGATATCGGGCGTGGCGGCGATGTCGGACGCCAAAACCCCGGCTGCGCCTAGCATCCGAAGGCGGATGCGTGTCGAACCGGGGTCGAAGGACACGGCCACGCCGGTGAAGAACCAGCATGGCCCAATCTTTTAATGCGGCAACGTCAGCTGCGTGTGGACGCCGACATCCGGCTCCTTGTTGGTGAGATTGGCCTTGGCGATCTCCCAGCCGAACCGCACCGAGCTGCCGGTGGAAGCCCAGATCGAAACATCCTCGATGCGCAGGCGCAGCATGGTCAGAAGCGGATCGTCCTTGCCATTCTCGTCGTACCAAGCGGCCACCAGCGGCGACCAGAACTTGTCGACATGCTCGCGCGACAGCTCCTCATCGATTGGGCCGGCCAGGCAGGCGTGATAGTCGTGGTCCTTGCCGATCACGCAGAAATGGGCGCGGTCACCCGTGCGAACGGCCTGGACCAGATCCGTATCGGCCTTGGTATAGAACCAGATCGAATTGGTTTCCTTCTCGATGAAGGGGGCCATGGGCTGCATGTGCTGATGCGAGTCCTCCACGCCGAGCATGCCGGCATGGATGTTCTCGACAACGTCCCAGAGCTGCTGAAGCGGATCGTTACGGGTCTTGGTCAGGTCAACCATCGTCATTCTCCCTCTCGTGTCAGATCAGCATCATCGGGTGCGCGTCAGGCGGCGCGGCGGTCGTGGCGGCCTTCCTCGACCTCCTCGACGATCTTGTCGACAAAAGCATCGAGATCGTCGGGCTTGCGCGAGGTGATGATGCCCTGGTCGGTGACCACGGGTGCATCTTCCCAGACACCACCGGCATTCTTCACATCGGTCTTGATCGAGGGGTAGGATGTGACCTTGCGGCCCTTCAGCGCATCGGCTTCCACCAGCAGCCAGGGACCATGGCAGATGGCGGCGACGACCTTGCCAGAGGCCACGAAATCGCGCACGATCTGCACGGCCGTTTCATCCTTGCGCAGGATATCGGGATTGATCTGGCCGCCCGGCAGGACCAGCGCATCAAATTCGTCGATTTTCACATTCTTGGTTTCAAGGTCGACATTGACCGTGTCGCCCCAGTCCTTTTCATCCCAGCTTTTGATCGGGTCGGCCTTGAGCGACGCGATCTTCACATCGGCGCCCCGCTCTTTCAGCTTTTCCAGGGGAACGCGCAGTTCGGATCGCTCGTAGCCATCAGTTGCGAGAATCAGGATCTTGGCGGAATTGATCGAAGGCATCGTCTAACCTCTTTGAATTCGGTGTCGAACGGTTCGCCCAGACAACGGCGCCCTCCGGATTTCGTTCCAAAAAAGGAAGCATGCCGCTTGCCCGCCAGCGCAGCCTTGACGGTCAGTCAAATAGAACATATGATGAACAATCATGAAGAAGTCGCTGAACGAACGGCTGGCGATCCTTTCGGACGCCGCGAAATACGATGCGTCCTGCGCCTCGAGCGGAACGGCAAAGCGTCACGCGGGTGGACCCGGCGGGGTCGGCGGCCTCGGATCGACAGAGGGCTCGGGCATCTGCCATGCCTACGCGCCGGATGGGCGCTGCATTTCGCTCCTGAAGATCCTGATGACGAATTTCTGCATCTTCGATTGCGCCTATTGCATCAATCGCTCGTCAAGCAATGTCGAGCGCGCCCGCTTCAGCGTCGAGGAGGTCGTGTGGCTGACGCTGGAATTCTACCGGCGCAACTATATCGAGGGCCTGTTCCTGTCCTCCGGCATCATCCGTTCTTCGGACTATACGATGGAGGAGATGGTGCGCATCGCCCGGGAATTGCGCACCACCCATTCCTTCCGCGGCTATATCCATCTGAAGACCATTCCGGAGGCCTCACCGGCCCTGATCGAGGAGGCCGGGCTTTATGCCGACCGTCTCTCGATCAATATCGAACTGCCGACGGATACGGGCATTGCAGCCTATGCGCCGGAGAAGCGGCCGGCCGAAATCCGCAAATCCATGGGCAATGTCCGCCTTCTGATCGAGGAGGCGGGCGAGCCGACCTTGAAGACCAAGAGCCGCAAGCGCTTTGCCCCGGCCGGGCAGAGCACGCAGATGATCGTCGGCGCCGATCAAGCCGATGACGGCACGATTCTCTCCACCAGCGCCCGTCTCTATGGCAGCTACGGCCTGCGCCGCGTCTATTACTCTGCCTTCAGCCCGATTCCCGATGCCTCTCGCGCCCTGCCCCTGGTCAAGCCGCCCTTGATGCGCGAGCACCGGCTCTACCAGGCCGACTGGCTCTATCGCTTCTATGGTTTCGAGATGCGCGAGCTTCTGGAACGCCGGCCCGACGGCATGCTGGACCTCAGCCTCGATCCGAAGCTTGCCTGGGCGCTGGCCCATCGCGAGCGCTTCCCTGTCGATGTCAACCAGGCGGATAAAGAGATGCTGCTGCGCGTGCCGGGCTTCGGCACCAAGGCGGTAAAATCGATCCTCTCCGCCCGGCGCCTGCGCCGCCTCGGGCTGGATGATCTCGCGCGCCTGCACGTCTCGGTGAAGAAGGTGAAGAGCTTTATCGTCGCGGAAGGCTGGACGCCGCATCGGCTGATCGATCGGCCGGACTTGAAAAGCCTGTTCGAGCCCAAGCCGGAACAGCTTTCGCTTCTGTGACATTTCCGGGTCATCCCTCGAACAAGGCTGACCGCATGGCCCATTCCATGACCTGTATCACGCTCGATGGCGTCGGCGCCCTGGAGGAATGGCGCGATGCCGCGCGCGATCTTCTGGCACGCGCGGTCCCGCCCCAGGCGGTCGACTGGCGCAGCCAGCGTGAGGACATCGATCTGTTCGCGGGGGCAGAGAGCATGCCGGATCTTGCCGCGCCAAGCTTTCCGACCGTCGCCGCGCCATCTTCAGGCGCGGTGGGCTTCTCCGTACCACGCGGCTTCCTAACGCTCGCCGAGACTGTGCTCTGCCATTCCGATCCCAGCCGTTTCGATCTGCTTTACCGCCTGCTCTGGCGGCTGCGGACTGAGCGGGCGCTCTTGGACGACGTCTCCGATCCCGAAGTGTCGCATGCGCTGGCGCTCGCCAAATCCGTGCGCCGCGACGCCCATAAGATGACCGCCTTCGTGCGCTTCAAGGAACTTCCCGAGGAGGAGGCGGGTTCTCTCGGTGCAAGACGGCGGTTCTTCGCCTGGTTCGAGCCGGATCATTACATCGTTGCCCGCACCGCCCCCTTCTTCGAGCGGCGCTTCAACGACATGGACTGGATCATCGCCACGCCGAAGGGCACAGCCGCCTGGAATGGCGCGCGGCTGAGCGTCACCTATGATTCACATGAAACGGTGAGCCGGCTGTCTCTGAAGGATGATGCCGACGCGCTATGGCGGACCTATTTCCGCAATATTTTCAATCCCGCGCGGCTGAAGATCAAGGCGATGCAAGCGGAGATGCCGAAGAAATACTGGAAGAACCTGCCCGAGGCGGAGTTGATCCCGGAACTGATATCCAGCGCAGAAGCGCGGGTCAGGGACATGGCGGCGCGCGCGCCGACCCATCCCCCCGCCTTTCACGCGGGCGCCAGCCGCAAGGCGCGTGAAAACGTCACCGAGGGGGACCGCCCGCCCGAAGGCACGATCGAAGCGCTGCGCGCGGCGGCGGCTGGCTGCACACGCTGTCCCCTCCATTGCAACGCGACGCAAACCGTCTTCGGCGAGGGTCCCGAGGACGCCCGGGTCATGGTGGTGGGCGAACAGCCGGGCGACCAGGAAGATCTGGCCGGACGTCCTTTTATCGGGCCGGCTGGCCGCATGTTCGACAGGATCGCCGAGGAAGCCGGGCTGGAGCGGGACGGGCTCTATGTGACCAATGCGGTCAAGCATTTCAAATATGAGCCGCGCGGCAAACGGCGGCTGCACAAGACGCCCAATACAGGCGAAATCCGCCAGTGTCGCTGGTGGCTGACGGGCGAGCTCGCCATCGTCAAGCCGAAGCTGGTCGTCGCCATGGGCGCGACGGCCCTGACCTCGGTGATGAACCATGCCGAAAAGCTCGGCGACTATCGCGGCCGCTTCACCGATCTCGGTGAGGGACAGAGGCTCTATACCACCGTCCACCCCTCCTATCTCCTGCGCCTGCCGGACGAGACCCGCCGCCAGGAGGAAATCGCCCGCTTCCGCGAGGATCTCACAGCGGTGAAAGAGGCGCAGGCAAGGCTGTGACCGGCCGTGTCAGGTCGATCGCTGCGGCCGGTGAAGATAATGCGACAGCGTCAGGAAGCGCTGTAAGCCGATCTTCCGGGCCAGGGCGAGAGAGGCGGCATTGCCGGCCTGCACGTGATAGCGCGAGAGAAGGCCGCGCTCGACCAGAACCGCATGCGCCGCGCGCACCACCTTGGCCGCAAGCCCACGACCGCGATGAGCCTCGAGCGTGTAGACACCGCCAACTTCCCAGACACGCCCATGATTTTGAAAGGCGAAACAGGCGGAGATTGCCGTGCCCGCTTGCCAGAGCGAGCAGGTGAAGGCCTGACCGGAAGACAGCACCTCCCGTACCCAGGTCCGGTCATGGCCCTGCGCCGCCAGAAGATCGAGAACCCCAGACACCGGCTCGACGCCGACCACGACATCACCGTCGCGCGTGAACGGCACTTCGGCGGTGAAAGAATGGAAAACGACCTTGGGCTCCAGCGGAAAGCGCGCGGCCACCACGTCCCGATCCCAAGGGCTCGTCAGCTTGAAGACGATGCTGCCTTGTGTCGGCACGTGACGGAGCAGCGCCCGTGTCGACTCAGGCCCGTCGCTGCCGATCAAGATCACCGATCGGGCAGCCGGATAGGTTTCGCGATCATAGGGGCTTGCCTGCGCATTCAGGGCAACGAGAAAGCCGTTTTTCCCGTCCTCGATGGCATGATGGCAGACTGCGTGATCGGGAAACAACGTCAGATGTTTGAGCAGGACGATGTTGCCAAGCGGATTCTTTTCGAGCTCCGCCATCAGCGCGGCACGATCGAGCGCCATGCTGAAGCCTTTCCTGCCGAGATAAACTCTTAGCGACAGGTTGATCGGACATTGCATGGCTGTCCAATCGAATAAAACGGCGGATCGATCAGCGCGCGTGATGAAAGCGGGCGACAACGGCTCTGCTGGCGCGCTTCCTTAAATATTCCCCATGCAGAGATATTTCATGTCGAGATATTCCTCCGCCCCATGGCGCGACCCCTCGCGGCCCATGCCGGATTGCTTGACGCCGCCGAAGGGAGCGGCTTCGGAGGACATACGGCCGGTGTTGATGCCGACCATGCCGTAATCGAGCGCCTCGGCCACGCGCCAGACCTTCTTCAGCTCGGTGGCATAGAAATAGGCGGCCAGGCCGTATTCCGTGTCGTTGGCCATGGAAACCACCTCGGCCGGATCCTCGAAACGCAGGATCGGGGCGACGGGGCCGAAGGTTTCCTCGCGCGCCACCCGCATGGACGCGGTCACCTCGCTCAACACGGTCGGCGCATAGAGGGTGCCGCTCTCGCCGATCCGCCCGCCGCCAGTCATCAGCCTCGCGCCGTCGGCCAGGGCTTCATCCACATGGGCGGACACCTTTTCGAAGGCGGCGCGGTCGATCAGCGGGCCGATGGCTGTGCCGGCGTCGAAGCCATTGCCGACCTTGAGCCGCCGGGTCGCTTCGGCGAAGCGCTCGACAAAGGCGTCATAGACTGGCGCTTCCACGAACAGCCGGTTGGCGGAGACACAGGTCTGGCCGCCGTTGCGGAACTTGGCCTGGATCGCGCCATCGACGGCGGCGTCGAGATCGGCATCGGCAAAGACGATAAAGGGCGCGTGGCCGCCAAGCTCCAGGCTCATCTTCTTGATCTGGTCGGCGCATTGGCGCATCAGATGCCGCCCCACCTCGGTCGAGCCGGTGAAGGAGATCTTGCGCACCTTTGGATGGGCGCAGAGCACCCGGCCAACCGGCTCCCCCTGCGAAGACAGAACCAGATTGAAGACTCCGTCCGGAAAGCCGGCCTGACGGGCCAGGGCATGCAGGGCCAGCGCCACCAGCGGCGTCTGCTCGGCCGGCTTGAGCACGGTGGTGCAGCCAACGGCGAGCGCCGGCGAGACCTTGCGCGCCACCATCGAGGCGGGGAAATTCCAGGGCGTGATCGTCCCCGTAACGCCGACAGGCTGCTTGATCACCAGCATGCGCCGGTCATTGCCGGGCGCCGGGAAGGTCTCGCCATAGATCCGCTTGGCCTCCTCCGCATACCATTCGACGTAAGCGGCCGCATGGGCCACTTCAGAGGCGGATTCGGCAAGCGGCTTGCCCATCTCCGCCGTCAGGATCGCAGCGAGATCGTCGGCATGAGCCAGGATCAGCTCGTACCAGCGGCGCAGGATCCGGCTGCGCGCACCCGCCGTCTCTCCCGCCCAAGCTCCTTGCGCTTGCGACGCCCGGTCGACGGCGGCTTGCGCCCCGGCTGCGCCCATATCCGGCAGCGTGGCCAGAAGCGCCCCAGTGGCAGGATCGAAGACCTCGAATTGTGCTGAGCTTTCAGGAAGCGCGGCGAGAGCATCGGTGATCAGAGACGGATCTTTGAGGTGGGACGTAAGCGCCGCGGTCACGGACATGGTTTGGTCTCCAGGCGAAACGACCGCCTGTCATGCGATAAGGCGGCCTGCAGGCGGGCGGGAAGCCGGAAAGCCGCAAGCGTCAAGCCAAGCGCTGAAATCTAATGCGTTGCGGCACCGTCGCTCTCGAAACACCGGGCCTGCATCGACACAAGCGCCGCCTGCAGCCCTGCTGCCGCAGGCCATCCAAGCTTTGCCGCTGGCCTAATCCTTTTGGCTGCGCGCGCCCAACGAAAACTTGTGATGCTGACAATTCAACGGGGTGATGGATGGTACGGCACTAAGCCGGAGGCGACGCAAAAAGCACCCGTGCCCGCAGGCCCTGTCCATGGCTGCCAGGGTTGAGCGACAGCCGACCTGAAAAGCGGGCGGCGATCTCCTCGACGATCGACAGGCCGAGGCCGAGACCCGGCGCCTCCTCGCTGCCGCGCACGAAGCGCTGACGCAAGCTGGCCAGCCGTTCGGGCGCGATGCCCGGCCCATTGTCCTCGACATCCAGGAAGACGCCGCCTTCGGCCTGGCCGACGCGCACCGTCACCTCCGCGCCCGGTCCGGCATAGGCCAGGGCATTTTCCACGAGATTGCGCAGAAGCTCGCCCAGCAGGATCGGCTCGGCGAGGAGCGTCGCCGGCGCTTCCTCTTCGAAGCCGAGATCGATGCCGGCCTGGCCTGCGCGCGGCACATGCTCGGCCGTCAGCTCCTGGGCAAGCCGCGAGAGATCGACGGGCGAGAGACGGGGCGGCATTTCCGAGCCGGCAGCGTCGATCTTGGCGAGCAGCAGCAGCTGCGCAAGAATGCGCTCGGCATGGGCGACAGCGGCATCGGCACGGGCCGCCGCCATCTTGGCCTCCTCAAGATCCTGCGCCCGCGCGGCCAGCGCCAGCTGGGTGCGCACGATGGCGAGCGGCGTGCGCAGCTGATGACTGGCATTGCCGTTGAAGCGGCGCAATGCATCCAGCGCCGCCTTCAGCCGCACCATGAAGCCATTGACCGTATCCACCAGACGGCGGATCTCGCGTGGCACCACCGGGTCGATCGGCTGCAGATCGTCCGGGCTGCGCGCGCCGATGGCCTCCGACAAGCGAGTGAGCGGCCCGAGCGAAACGACGACGGCGAGCCAGACGATGCCCGCCGCCGCAAGGATGGTCAGGCCAAGGCGGATGGCCGAGCGGAGCAGCAGCGTCTCCGCCAATTGCCGCCGGGCGATCGTCGTTTCCGCTACGGTCACCACGAAAGGCACGGATGAGACCCCCGTCGAGGCCGAACGCTCCAGCGCCGCAAGCCGGATCGGTTCGCCGCGAAATTCCGCATCGGCATAGACGGCACTGCGACCCGCCATATCGCCGACGGAGGGCAGCGTCTCATAGCCGGTGATGAAATGGCCAGGCGGCCCTTCGACGCGATAGAACACCCGGTCCTGCGCCGCTGAGGTCAGCATTTCCAGCGCGACATAAGGCACGTCGACATCCAGCGTGCCGTCCTCGGCCACCACGACGCGATCGGCAATAGCGAGCGCCGAGCCGGCCAGCACACGGTCGGAGACGGTGGTGGCGGTCTTCACGGCCTCGCTATAGGTATCGGCCAGCGCCGCCACGCCGATCGCCAAGGTCGCCATCAACAGCCCGCCGAGCAACCGGCGGCGCAGCGAATAGGGCCGCCGAAGCCCGGCCTGCGCCCGTCCCGCCCGCTGGTCTCCGCCAACCGTCTCGCTCATGGAATGCTGCTCATGGCGCCTCGCTGGTCTTGGCAAGATAATAGCCGATGCCGCGCGCCGTCTTCACCGTCAATCCGTGCGGCGAAAGGCGTTTCCTGAGCCGGCTAACATATTGCTCGATAGCATTGGCGCTAAGGTCGTCATCGAAAGCGGCGAGTGACTGCATGATCGCCTCCTTCGGCACCACCTTGCCCGCCCGCATGAACAGCATTTCAAGAAGGCCGACCTCGCGGGCGGGAATGTCGAGCGGCGCGCCCTCGGCGAAGAAGCTGCGCGAGATCATGTCGAAGGCAACGGCGCCATAGGCGATGCTGGAGGTCTTCAGCCCGGCCTGGCGGCGAAGCAGCATGCGAACCCGCGCCTCGAACTCGCCGATATCGAAGGGCTTGATCATGTAATCGTCGGCACCGAGATCGAGGCCGCGCACCTTTTCCTCGGCGCTGCCGCGTGCCGTCAGAATCATCACCGCCGCCTTGTTCTGCCGGGCGCGCAGGGATTTCAAGACGTCGAGCCCGTCCATCTCCGGCAGGGTCAGGTCGAGGATGATCAGGTCGAAGCTTTCGGCCGCTGCCGCCGCATCGGCGGAAAGCCCATCGGCGACGATGTCGACCGCATAGCCGGAGCCGCGCAGGATGGCTGACAGCCCCTCCGACAGCGCCCTGTTGTCCTCCACCAGGAGAATGCGCACCGTATCTTTCCCTCCCGGGCCTCTCCACGCCTATGCTGCGGATGCAGTTCCGCATGTGTTATAGCGGAGGGAACCCAAAGGCGAAACCAATGCGACATGCCGCGATCCCGCTTGCATGACCATACCCGCCGCCGCGCCTGCACCCCTTGTGACGGCGCCCAGGCTCGGGCAGAATGACGCCATGCTCCGCGTTGCCGCCCTTTTCCTGCTCTTGTCCGGCCCGGCGGCGGCCGCTCCCATCCTGTTTCCTTCTGCCGATGGCCGCAAGGATGCGCCCTTGCTGACCATCTATTCCTCATTGGACGAAGGTCTGGCCGAACCGATGATCCGAGGCTTCCAGGCTGCCAACCCGGATGTGGCCGTGCAGTACGAGGACATGCTGACGGGCGAGATCTATGATCGCATCGTGCGCGAGACCGACGCCGGCGGCAAGACAGCAGACTTTGCCTTTTCCTCGGCCATGGATCTGCAGGTGAAGCTCGCCAATGACGGCTATGCCCAGGCGAGCGAGCTGCCGCTCAGCGCGAGCTGGCCGGGCTGGGCCAACTGGCGCAATACGGCCTATGCGCTGACCTTCGAACCCGCCGTCTTCGTCTATCACAAGCCGAGCTTCGCCAGCGAGCCGCCACCGGCCAGCCGCTCGGAACTGGTCGCCTATCTCCAGCGCCAGGGCGAGGCGGTCTTCGGCCGCATCGGCACCTATGACATCGAGCGCTCCGGCGTCGGCTTCCTCTTCATGGCGCGCGACCAGGAGCAGTTCGGCGATATCTGGTCGGTGATCCATGCCATGGGCAAAGCGGGGGTAAAGCTCTACTCCACCAGCACGGCGATCCTGGAGCGCATCACCGATGGGCGCTTCGTCATCGGCTATAACATCCTTGGCTCCTACGCGGCCGAGTGGGCCTCGCGCCATCCCGAGGTCGGCATCGTCCTGCCGAAGGACTATACGGTGGTCATGTCGCGCATCGGCCTGGTGCCGCAGGCCGCCGGCCGGCCGGATCTCGGCAAGCGCTACCTGGCCTTCTTCATGTCGGCGCCCGGCCAGGCGATCATGGCGCGCGAACTGCATGCGCCCGCCGTCAATGGCACGGTGCCCGCGCCTGGTGACGGCAGCGACGTGTTTTCCGGCACGCTTGCCCGCCAGCTTCGCCCTGTCCCAGTCAGCCCCGGCTTGGTCGTCTATCTCGATCAGGTCAAGCGCGCGCGGGTCATTGCGCGCTGGAACGAGATGCTGCGCCTGCAATAATCGCGCTTATGCCCCGCAAATTGGCCTTCGAGCGCTCTCCATTGGTTTATGTCAGGTAAATGTCAGCTTCCTGTGGTGCCTTGCAGCTCTCGACTGCCGTGGAGGCGGCGGACGGGACGGCAGGGAGGAGATGCCACGTGCTGAAGACCGGCGCCTTATGAAGCGGCACCGGACTTGAGGCTCCTCTCCCGCTTCAATCGATTGAAACGCAGGCAGCCGCAGGCTCACGCAGAGCTTTGACGGAAAGCCGATGGAGGAGCATCCCCGTGAAGCATTTTCTGATGACGACTGTCCTGAGCGCCGTGCTCGCTTTCCCCGCCTTTGCCGCCGATTATACGATCGTCGCGCCGGCCAATCCGGGCGGCGGCTGGGACCAGACGGCCCGCTCGATGCAGACGGTCATGCAGCAGGCCGGCATTTCCGGCAATGTCCAGGTGCAGAACGTGCCTGGCGCCGGCGGCACCATCGGCCTTGCGCAGTTCGCCAGCCAGGGCAATGGCAATCCGAACACGCTGCTGGTCGGCGGCTATGTCATGGTCGGCGCCATCCTCACCAATCATTCGCCGGTGACGCTGCGCGACGTCGAGCCGATTGCCCGCCTGACGGGCGAATATGAGGCCATCGTCGTCCCCGCCTCATCACCGATCCAGAACATGGCCGATCTCGTGGCCGCACTGAAGAAGGACCCGGGCTCGGTCTCGTGGGGAGGCGGCTCGGCCGGCGGCACCGACCACATCATGGCCGGGCTGATCGCCAAGGCGGCCGGCGTCGATCCCAAGGCCATCAACTACATCGCCTTTTCCGGCGGCGGCGAGGCACTGGCGGCCATTCTCGGCGCGCAGGTCACCGCCGGCATTTCCGGCTATGGCGAGTTCGAATCGCAGATCAAGTCCGGTACGCTGAGGCTCCTGGCGGTCTCCTCGGCCGAGCGCCTGCCCGGCGTCGATGCGCCGACCTTGAAGGAAGCCGGCCTCGACATCGCCGTGCAGAACTGGCGCATGGTCGCGGCCGCCCCTGGGCTGTCGGCCGAGCAGAAGGCTGCCGTCAGCGCCGATATCGAAAAGCTCGTCAAGTCGCCGCAATGGGCAGAGGTGCTGAAGACCAAGGGCTGGCAGGACACCTATCTGGCCGGTGATGCCTTCAAGGCCCAGCTCGACAAGGACATCGCCGCCACCGAAACCGTGCTCAAAGACATCGGCCTGGTGCAATGAGCCGGGGCGTCCCCTCCTCCACGCGGCCGAAGGCGGATAAAGCCGCCTTCGGCATCGCCATCTTCCTGGCGGCCTTGGCGGCGCTGATCTTCTGGGATGCGTCGCGGCTGACGGCTGTTGCGAACTATTCGCGCATTGGCCCTGCGACCATCCCGATCGTCATCGCCACCTGTCTGCTCGGCCTGGCGGTCTGGACGGCGATTGCCGCAAGAGCCGGCGATTTCCCGGCGCGCGAGCGCCAGCAGATCGCGCCTGCGGCCTGGGTGGTCGGCGGGCTGGTCCTGCAGATGCTGTGCCTGAAGACGCTCGGCTTTTCGATCGCCACCGGCCTGCTTTTCGCCATGACGGCCGCCGCCTTCGGCAAGCGCAAGCTGTACATCACCATTCCGCTTGGCATCGTGCTCTGTCTGGCGATCTGGTTGCTCTTCGCCGGTCTGCTGCAGCTTTCGCTGCCGGCGGGGCCGCTGGAGCATCTCCTGCGCCGGTAACGGCTCTGGCCGGTGGAGCGAACCTATTCCGCCGGCCCAATTTTCTCTTCTTACTGTCTGTCGCGCCGGCCGCCTTCAAGGCGCAAGGCCGCGCGCTGTGAGGGTTTTGGGCGATGAGCACCTTCGAATTCCTCCTGCAGGGCCTTTTGGTCGCCATGCAGCCGATGAACCTTGTCTATGCGCTGATCGGCGTGACGCTTGGCACTGCCGTCGGCGTCCTGCCCGGCATCGGCCCGGCGCTCACCGTCGCACTGTTGCTGCCGGTCACCTATCGGCTGGATCCCGGCGGCTCGCTGATCATGTTCGCCGGCATTTATTATGGCGGCATGTATGGCGGCTCGACCACCTCCATCCTTCTCAACACGCCGGGCGAAAGTTCGTCCATCGTCACGGCGCTGGAGGGCAACAAGATGGCGCGGGCCGGGCGCGGCGGGCCGGCGCTCGCCACCGCCGCCATCGGCTCCTTCGTCGCCGGCCTGATCGCCACCATAGGCCTGGCCTTCATCGCGCCTGCTATCGTCAAGCTGGCGCTGGTTTTCGGCCCGCGCGAATATTTCGCGCTGATGGTGCTCGCCTTCGTCACGGTCTCCTCCGCCTTCGGCGACTCGACGCTGCGGGGCTTGACCTCGCTCTTCCTCGGCTTCGCGCTCGCCATCATCGGCATCGACCAGCTGACCGGCCAGACGCGCATGAGCTTCGGCGTGCCGGACCTGCTCGACGGCGTGGAGGTGACGACGCTGGCCGTGGCCATGTTCGCCATCGGCGAAACGCTCTACATCGCCGCGCAAGGCGATCAGGGGCCGGAAAAGGTCGAGGCCGTGCGCGGCTCCGTCTGGATGACAGCGCAGGATTGGGCCCGCTCCTGGAAGCCCTGGCTGCGCGGCACCGTGATCGGGTTTCCGATCGGCGCCATGCCGGCCGGCGGTGCGGAAATCGGCACCTTCCTTTCCTATGCGACCGAGAAGCGACTGACCAAGCATCCGGAGGAATTCGGCCATGGCGCCATCGAAGGCGTGGCCGGACCCGAGGCCGCCAACAATGCCTCGGCCGCCGGCACGCTGGTGCCGCTCTTGACGCTGGGCCTGCCGACCACGGCGACGGCGGCGATCATGCTGGCCGGCTTCCAGCAATATGGCCTGCAGCCTGGCCCGCTGCTCTTCGCCACCAATCCGCAGCTCGTCTGGGGCCTGATCGCCTCGCTGCTGATCGCCAATTTCATGCTGCTGGTCCTGAACCTGCCGCTGGTCGGGCTCTGGGTGAAGCTTCTGACCATTCCCCGTCCCTGGCTCTATGCCGGCATCCTCACCTTCGCCACGCTCGGCACCATCGGCGCCAATCCGTCCGTCTTCGAGCTCGGCATGCTGCTGGCCTTCGGCCTGATGGGCTATCTCATGCGGGTCTTCGGCTATCCGATCGCGCCCGTCGTCGTCGGCCTGATCCTTGGGCCGCTGGCCGAACAGCAGCTGCGCCGGGCGCTCGCCATCAGCCAGGGCGATCCGAGCGTGCTCTTCACCTCGCCGATCGCCGCCGTGCTGCTCACAATTGCCGCGCTCGCCCTGATCGTGCCGGCGGTGCTGCGCGCCCGCGGCAAGGGCCAGGTGCTTTCCCAGCTCGCCGCCAGCGAAGACTGAGCGGAACGGCTGCAAACGACCCAAAGCGCGCAGGGCCATGCCTTGCGCGCTTTGTCGTGTCCAGACGGAGACGTCAATAAAGCCGGCCGCTCATGCCGCCAGGGGAAGGGTCACGAGGGAGAGCGCCTCGAAACTTGGCCGGGCGATGGCATAGCCCTGGATATAGTCCACGTCGAGATCGGCAAGTGCGCGATATTCGGCGAAGGTCTCGACACCCTCGCAGACGACCTCGACCTTCAGCGCATGCAGCATCTCGACCATCTTGCCGACCATGATCTGGCGCACCCGATCGGTATCGATGTTCCGGATCAGCTCCATGTCGAGCTTGACGATATCGGGCTGGAAGCGGCTGAGAAGATTGAGCCCGGCATAGCCGGCGCCGAAATCGTCGATTGCCGTCTTGAAGCCGATTTCCCGGTAGGTCTTGAGAATGCCGAGCACATGGGCCGTGTCGAGCTGCTCGTTCTCCGTGAATTCGAAAATGATCCGGTCGAGCGGAAAGCCGGTGCGCTGGGCCGTGGCCAGCGTCAGGCGGATGCAGGCGCGCGGCTCGTAGACGGCGCGCGGCATGAAATTGATCGACAGATAGGGTTTCTCGGTCTGGTCGAACAGCGCTGCGGCCAGTTCAATGGCCTTGACGCGGCACTGCTGGTCGAAGGCGTAGCGCATCTCGTCGGAGACTTGCGACAGCACGCTGCCCGCACCCTCGCCGCCAATGCCGCGCACCAGTGCCTCATGCGCAAAGATGCGGCCAGAGCGGCGATCGACGATCGGTTGGAAAGCCATGGAAAAGGGGTGGGCGAATGCGGCGCCATCCCGGCAGCCCAGACAAGCTTGTGCCATGAAAATGCGATCCCTCAAGAGCCTGTCCACATCGGCTGGACCATCCAGACCGTGGAACCCCACGGTCTTTGCCGAAGGCTCAAGGCATGAACCATCTTTCTGCACGGAGAAGATAAACCACGCGTATGAACAGACCCTTCCACAATCGCCCGCATCGATCGAACCGTCTTCCACCGTACGAAAGAAGGACGGAGCGCTGCTCCTGGCCGCGCAAGGCTGCGGGAACCTTGAGGGGAAGCGATGGTTGGAGGTGGAGCCCTTCCTCGATTGGAGCGTTCTCATGGCTCGTCGCCCTCTTTTCATCATCCTCATCCTGGCTGCCGTCGTCATTGTGGCCATGCTGGCCATGCGCAGTCCCGGCAACATGAATCGCGACAGCAGCGCAGATCAGACACAGCCTTCGCCCCACGCCATTCAACAGTCTCAATAAAGCGGGCCGCAGTGCCGCCTGTCCTGCATCGGCAAGGGGGGAGGATGGGTCCGACAGCCGGATATCCGGCAAGATTTCGGCACATCCGCTCTGGAACTGTCCCTAAGCCCCGTTGTTGAAGAGGGGAATGCGCTGAAAACGCGGGAATGGCCTGATCCTTGGCGGGCATCCCGCGCTGCGCATTCAGCCCCCGCGCAGCTTGGCTTTTCCCTTTCAGCCGGCAGCGCTGAGCGGACCTGGTGCGGCGGCGCCGGGTCCGCTCCCATCGATCCCAAGCCATCCCCTCTATTTCCGGCCGGCCCTCTCAGCGCTGACGATGCGACAGCCCATAACGAAAAAGGCCGGCGCTTGCGCACCGGCCTCTTGCAATCAGATCCTCGAGAGAGCGATCAGGCGCTCGTCTTCGGGGTCAGAACCTGGCGGCCACGATACATGCCGGTCTTCAGGTCAATGTGGTGCGGACGACGCAGTTCGCCGGAGTTCTTGTCTTCGATATAGGTCGGAGACTTCAGCGCATCGGCGGAGCGGCGCATGCCACGCTTGGACGGGCTCGTTTTTCTTTTCGGTACAGCCATTTCAAAACTCCAAATGTCGGGGCAAACACCGTTCGCAGCCGCGCAAGCCGGGCCTATCGAAACAGATGCCAATCGTCGAAAGTGGGCGGCTTATACATGCAACGGCCCTGCTTGACCAGTCCCCACAGGTTTTTTTTGAACCTAGCAGGCGCGTTCCGCCGAATGACGAACGCGCTTTTCAGGCCTCGTCTTCCGGGACGATCCAGCTTTCGGCCAGCGCCGCCTCCCGCCACTTGGCAAAGGCCGGATGTGCCTTGACCGCCTCCATATAGGCTAGTGTCCTGGGATGATCCGTCAGCGCGTAAATCTCGAAGCGGTTGACCACAGGCGCATACATTGCATCGGCCGCGCTGAAGGCGCCATAGAGAAAGGGCCCGCCAAAGCGGTCGAGCCGCTCGTGCCAGAGCGCCTCGATACGCGCGACATTGTCCTTCACGCCATCCGGCAGCGCAATCGGCCGGACGGGGCGACGGATGTTCATCGGGCAGGCATTGCGCAGCGCATGGAAGCTCGACACCATCTCCGCGGAAATCGCCCGGGCATCGGCGCGCGCTGCCCGATCCTTCGGCCAGACACCGGCATCGGGATAGAGCTCATGGGCATATTCGATGATGGCAAGCGATTCCCAGATCTTCAAATCGCCATCGACGAGAAGCGGCACCCGGCCGGACGGCGAGACCGCCTTAATGGCGGGATTGCCGGCCGGAAAATCGAAGGGAATGACCTCGTGGCGAAAGGCAATACCGGCGGCCGTGAGCGCCAGCCAGGGCCGCAGCGACCAGGATGAATAGTTTTGGTTGCCGATATAGAGAAGCAGATCAGGCATGCGGGGCGGCTCCGTGCGGGCAAGCGGAAAGGATGCGCGACCCTAGACCGAGGGCGTGCTGGGCCGCCAATGAAAAGGCCTCATGCTAGGGATAAAGACAGGTGATGTAATCGCCAGATGCGCCGGCGCGCCGTTCGATCAGGCTTGCCAGCCGCTTCAATCCGCGTCCGGGCTTACCGGGATTGCGGTCGAAGGGATTGGGCAGGGCAACCGCCAGAAGGGCCGCCTGCCGGCGGCTGAGATTGGCGGCCGAAACGCCGAAATGATGGCGGGCGGCAGCCTCCGCGCCATAGATGCCGGGGCCCCATTCGGCGATGTTGAGATAGACTTCCATGACCCGCCGCTTAGACCAGACGAAATCGGCGGCAAGGGCGAGCGGCAGTTCCAGCGCCTTGCGCACGAAGAATCGGCCATTCCAGAGAAACAGGTTCTTCACCGTCTGCATGGAGATGGTGGAGGCGCCACGCGTCGCTTCGCCATCGAGCGCATCCTGCACGACACCACGCATCTGCACCCAGTCCACGCCATTATGGGCGCAGAACTGCCCATCTTCCGACATCATCACCGAGCGCACCAGATGCGGCGAGATCGTCTCGAAGGGCATCCATTGTCGCTCATAGCCGCCCCGCAGAACCACGTCGCGCAGCATCAGTGTCGAAACCGGATGAACAAAGCCCGGCGCATAGAGAAGAATGAGCACATAAGGCGCAAGGAGCAGCGCCAGCAAGACCAGAGCGATACGCCGCCAGGAACGTCCCAGCCAGGATGAGCGACCCGCGCCGGTCTGCGCCATGGGCTCCTCCTTCTTTTCGTCCTGCCGTTCCGGCATCGTCTCCAAGCCGTTCGTCCCTCACGCCTGCCGCCTCCCACGGCGCCGTTCGGAGAGACTATGCCGCCCGACGCCGCCAGCGCAAAGCCAATCCGCACCCATTCCCTCTCCGTCAACTGGAATTCGGCCGAAGACAAGGCGAAAGTGCCGGCTTTCCTCCGTAAGCCGCATAAAACCAGGTCGCAGCCTGCCCCAGGCGGGCATGACGGGGCAGCACCATCAGGCGAAAGCCATGCAGAAGGCGCAGCGTCGCAGAGGAAGCCGAAAGCCGAAAACCTTTGGCGGCAGGCCTGGCCCCAGCATCGGGCGCAGGCTGAGGCGAGACGGTCCTCGACCCTATCTTGCCAGCCGCATCCGCCCATGCCAAAGAGCCGGCATGACCGAGTCCGACCGTCTCTTCCTCGATGATCTCGCAAGCGCCGCGCAAGCGGTGGAGACCTGTCTGGAAGGCCTTCTTTCCCCTGTTTGCCGTGTGGATGAGATTGCCCGTCCCGACCGGCTCTTAAACGCGATGCGCCATGGGGTCCTGAACGGCGGCAAGCGGATGCGCCCGTATCTGGTTCTGGAAAGCGCGCGGCTGTGCGGCGGCGATCCTCAAGCCGCCTTGCGCATCGCGGCGGCGCTGGAATGCATTCACTGCTATTCGCTGGTCCATGACGATCTGCCGGCCATGGACGACGACGACCTGCGCCGGGGCAAGCCGACCGTCCACATCGCCTATGACGAGGCGACCGCGATCCTCGCTGGCGACAGCCTGCTGACACTGGCCTTCGACATTGCCGCCGCGCCCGAAACACCGCTATCGGGCGATGCCAGGGCAAGCCTGGTCTGCGCGCTCGCCCGTGCCGCCGGCATCGGCGGCATGGCGGGCGGCCAGGCTTTGGACCTTGC
The DNA here is from genome assembly GCF_900109605.1 of Xaviernesmea oryzae. GTDB lineage: Bacteria > Pseudomonadota > Alphaproteobacteria > Rhizobiales > Rhizobiaceae > Xaviernesmea > Xaviernesmea oryzae. Next base: position 241,631 of record NZ_FOAM01000001.1, on the reverse strand, counting down.
GGCCGAAATCACGCCGCCGGATGAGGCAGGGATCGTAACCTTGCAGGCAATGAAGACAGGCGCACTGATCCGTTTTGCCTGCGAAGCCGGCGCGCTGATTGCCGGCAGCGACCAATCGACGCGCGCCAGCCTGCGCCGCTATGGCGAGGTGATCGGTCGCGCCTTCCAGATCGCCGACGATCTGCTCGACATCACCTCGGATGCCGCCAGCCTCGGCAAGGCGACCGGCAAGGACGAAGGACGGGGCAAGGGCACGCTGGTCGGCCTGCGCGGAGTTAACTGGGCGCGGGACGAGCTGGCCCGGCTGGTGGCCGAAGCCGAATCCCTGTTGTCTGCCTTTGGCGACAGGGGCGAAAAGCTGAAGGCGGCCGCGCGCTTCGTGGCCAATCGCAAGAGCTGAACGCAAGCTATCAACCGAGGCCAGCGCCAGCCTTCCAGGCGATCCATTGCTTGCTATGGAATTGACCTACTCCGCCGCTGCCTGCCCATTGCCAAAGCGCTTCTCGATATAATCGCCGACCAGCGTTTCGAAGTCGCCGGCGATGTTGGTGCCGCGCAGCGTCAGTGCCTTCTTGCCGTCGATATAGACGGGGGCGGCCGGCAGTTCGCCGGTGCCGGGCAGCGAGATGCCGATATCGGCATGCTTGCTTTCGCCGGGTCCGTTGACGATGCAGCCCATGACGGCGACCTTCAGCCCTTCGACGCCAGGATATTTTTCCCGCCAAACCGGCATGTTGCGGCGGATATCCTCCTGGATCTTCTGGGCCAGTTCCTGAAACACGGTGGAGGTGGTGCGTCCGCAGCCGGGACAGGCGGCGACAACGGGCAGGAACTGGCGAAAGCCCATGACCTGCAAAAGCTCCTGCGCCACCTGCACCTCGCGCGTTCGGTCGCCGCCGGGCTCGGGGGTCAGTGAAATCCGGATCGTATCGCCAATACCCTGCTGCAGGAGAATGCCGAGCGAAGCCGAGGAGGCGACAATGCCCTTGGTGCCCATGCCGGCCTCGGTCAGGCCGAGATGCAGCGCATGGTTGGAGCGGGACGACAGCATGGCATAGCAGGCGATCAGATCCTGAACATTGGAGACCTTGGCCGACAGGATGATGCGGTTGCGCGGCAGGCCGATTTCCTCGGCCAGCTCCGCCGAGATCAGTGCCGACTGCACGATGGTCTCGCGCATCACCTGTTCGGCCGTCAGCGGAAAGCCTTTGGCCTGGTTGTCGTCCATCAGCCGGGTCAGAAGCTCCTGATCCAGCGAACCCCAGTTGACGCCGATGCGCACCGGCTTGTCGAACTGGATCGCCCGCTCGATGATGGCGGCGAACTGCTTGTCCTTCTTGGCCTTGAAGCCGACATTGCCGGGATTGATCCGGTATTTGGCGAGTGCTTCGGCGCAGGCCGGATGGTCGGCCAGAAGCTTGTGGCCGATATAATGGAAGTCGCCGATCAAGGGCACGTCGAGTCCGAGGCGTTCCAGCCGCTCGCGGATCTTCGGCACGGCGGCGGCACTCTCGTCGCGGTCGACGGTGATGCGCACCAGCTCGGAGCCCGCCTTATGCAGCGCGGCAACTTGCGCGACCGTCGCGTCGATATCGGCCGTGTCCGTATTGGTCATCGACTGGACGACGATGGGCGCGCCGCCGCCGACCGTCACACCGCCGACGGAAACGCCGACCGTTTCATGGCGCGGCTGGGGAGCGAAAGCAAAGGCAGACATGACCGACCTCGTCTCAAGGGTCTTAAACAGTCCGATGACGGCGCGCAAAGACCTCGAGAGGAAGCCCTCCGGGCCTTACGGCGGCCGGCCGCGCCGGTTCTCAAGGCGCAGCCGCACGGCGCAGGCATCGGCAATGCCTTCAGGTGAAGGAGGCAGGCGCGCTTGTCAACGGCAGCGCCCGCCCATAGGCCCCGGCTTTGACGGCATTGTGACACACAACTCGCAGCGTGCGGCCGCAGACATCGACATGGCACTCTTTGAGGCTGGCAAGGAGCACCTCACAACATGGCCGCCAGGGCGAGGCAACGGACATAAATGAGCCATTGCCTCAAAATCTATAACCTCAGTCGCGGGCCGGGTCGGCGTGGCGATGCACCAGTTTCCATTCGCCGTGTTCACGGCGGTAGAGTTCGGTGACACGAAGCTTCAAGGATTGTGGTGGTGCGCCAGGGCTCATGCTGGCGGTGGCATGTTGATAGCCAGCCCAGTAGGCGACATCGCCGCCAGCCGCCGATTGCAAGATTTCGAAATGGGTTTCGGCGCCGGGCTGAAAGGTGTTGGCGCCGTCTCCATAGTCTTTGGTTACAGCTTTGGCACCTTTGACCGTCGTACCGGAAGGGCCAAAAAACGTGGCTGGATCTGCTTGGGTTGACAAGGCATCAAGCAGTGTAGTGTCGCCGCGGACATACGCCTCGGCGGCCTTTTCACGCTGTAGCAGGAACTGCTTGAAATTGGCTTCCGACATAATCTGTCTCCATGTGGGTTTATAGAATGGCCCGACAAGCAAAAACCTTCGCATGTATTAATCGAGCACAGCTCAAGACTACTGTTACCTACTGTCAGAAAATGGCAGTGGGCTGAATGCGCACCGCGATCGAGGTGCGCAAAAGTCGCAAATGGCTGGCAAGAAGGGGCTGTCACGGAGTGATCAGTTATTGTTCAGACCTTGCCGGCATCAGCATGCCGGGCGAGATGCGAAAGCGCGAGCACGACGATAAACAGCACCGGCACCGACAGGAAGACCACGGAGAGGCCGGTATGCTCGGCCACGAAGCCGATCAGCGACGGGGCGAAGAGCATGCCGGAATAGCCCATGAAGCTCGCCACCGAGATGCCGATGCCTGGCGCCAGCCCGGGCATGTTGCCGGCGGCGGAAAAAGCGATCGGCACCATGTTGGAAATGCCGATTCCGGCAATGGCAAAGCCCAGAATGGCAAGGCTCGCATCCGGCGCAAGGCCTGAGAGAATCAACCCGACAAAGGCGGTGATGGTCGACAGGCGCAGGGTGCGCACGGCGCCGAAGCGGTCGCGAACGTGATCGCCGGCAAAGCGCATGGTCGCCATGCTGGCGGAGAAGGCGGCATAGCCGAGGCCGGACAGCGCCACCGACGCGCCCTGCTCATTGCGCAGATAGAGCGCGCCCCAATCCAGCACCGAGCCCTCCGGCACCATGCAGAACAGTGCGACAAGGCCAATCAGCCAGGGCAGCGGGTTGAGCGGCAGGCGGGTCTTTTCGGCTTTGACGTCCGGATGCGGCGCATCGGAAAAGATCATCGGCCAGGCGAGCGCGATCAGGGCCAGCGCGATGACGGTCAAAACAATCGCATGGGTGAGAACGCCGTAACGGGCCATCAAGGCACCGCCGATTGCCGCCCCGATCAGCCCACCCAGGCTCCAATAGGCATGGCAGGAGGACATGATCGCCCGGCGCATGGATTTCTCCACCTCCACCGCATTGGCGTTCATCGCCACGTCCATGGCGCCGATGAAGCCGCCGAAGACGAACATGGCGATAGCGCCGAGCCAGACATTGGGCACGAGAGTCAAAAGAAGCAGGAGCGGTGAAAGCAGGATCGCCGTGAGCTTGACCACCGGCTTGGAGCCGAGCCTGGCAATGGCCGCGCCAGCCACCGGCATCATCACCAGCGAGCCGATGCCGAAGGTGAGGATCAGGAGGCCGAGCACGCTTTCGCCGATTCCCAGCCGCTCCTTGAGTTCAGGGATCTTTGGCGCCCAACTGCCGGTCATGAAACCGTTCATCAGGAACAGCATCGACACGGCAAAGCGCGGGCGGGTCATATAGGCGGCGCGCGTCAAGACGGCCGTCGAACTGTCGCTCATGGTTTCCTCTCATCGTCTGGCGCCGCCGTTTCAGGCGGACATTGGTAACGCAGCGCCGGGTCGCGGGCAGCTGCTAAGGATGGCATGAAGGGCCGCTGGCATTCTTCGACACCTCAGTGCCGAGGCTCCAGGCTCCTCAGGGTTTCAACATCATATCTTTGCGTGTTTTTCACCCGGCGCATCGGCGTGGAGAAGGGTAATCCCGGTTTCAGCCAGCCCGGCAAGGGCGTCACGCGGTGCGTCGGCCTCGACGGCAAGGTGATCGAGCCCGCCCGGCGGCAGGATGGCGAAGGGCGCGCGGGTGCCCAGCTTGTCGGTGGTGACGGCGCTGGCAACGCTGGCGGAGCGCTCGGCGATCAGCCGCTTGAAACAGGCGTCGTCGTAATCCTGGGCGGAAACGCTGCCCATCGCATCGATGCCGCAGGCGCCGAGGACACAGAGATCCGGCGCAAGTCTTGCAGCCTCCCGTTCCGCCGCGCCGCCGAGAGCTGCGCCGATACCGGTGGAGACACGCCCACCGATGAGGATCAGGGTGATTTCCGCGCGCTCGGCCAACATTGCGGCGATGACGGGCGTATGGGTGGCGACCGTCAGTGCCATTCCCTTTGGAATGGAGCGGGCAATCGCGAGATTGGTAGAGCCGACATCAAGAAAGACCAGCATGCCCGGCCTGAACAAAGGCACAAGCGCCTCCGCTAGGGCCGCCTTGCGCTCTGGCGCCTCGCGCAGTCGCGTTGCCATCGGCGTGGCGGCCTCGCGCCGCAGCGCTCCGCCATAGACGCGCGTGCAGTGGCCCGAGGCTGCGAGCTCGCGCAGATCGCGCCGCACCGTATCCTCGGAAACGGCGAAAGCACGCGCAAGGTCGGCAGCGATGACGCGCCCTTCGGCTTCCAGGCGAGCGAGGATCTGCGATTGGCGCTCCCGCGATAAAAGATCAGGCTGCATGCATGAACCGTGCACAAACAAGAATGAATCGGCATGAACATGCATATCGAAGCGAATGGAAAAGGCAAGCGCCTTTTCGCAACCAGGCGGCCATATCCTTGTTGATGAAACAAGCGGCATCGGCCTCTTGAACGAGCAGGACCTCCGGCCGTCATCTTGAATTCGGCAGGCAGCGCTGCATTTCCGCTCCAGGACGGCTCAGGCGAAAACCATTCCCCCTGATGGCCGAACGGCGAAAGCGCCACGCTCGCGTCCTTCAAGGACGCCATGCGATGGTGCCGCAGACGCCACCCGGCGCGTGACACGTGAATGATGAGGTACATCCCGATGAAATGGCTTTCCACCATCGCCGCCGTTGCGGCCCTTCTTCCGATGCTGGCGGGCGGATCCGCAGCCGCCGGCGAGCGGCTGAACCAGATCAAGCAGGCCGGCGTGCTGAAGATCGGCACCGAAGGCACCTATGCGCCCTTCACCTTTCACGACGCCTCCGGCAAGCTCGTCGGCTTCGATGTCGAGATAGGCCAGGCTGTGGCCAAGGAAATCGGCGTGAAGGCCGAATATCTGGAAGGCAAGTGGGACGGCCTGATCGCCGGGCTGGACGCCAACCGCTATGATGTGGTCATCAACCAGGTCGGCATTACCGACGAGCGCAAGAAGAAATATGATTTCTCCGAGCCCTATATCGCCTCCAAGGCCGTGCTGATCGTCAAGTCCGACAATGATGCGATCAAGGGCTTTGCCGATCTCAAGGGCAAGCGCGCCGCACAGTCGCTAACCAGCAATTTCGGCAAGCTCGCCCAGTCGAATGGCGCCGAGCTGGTTGGCACCGACGGCTTCGACCAGTCGATCCAGCTGGTGCTGACCGGCCGCGCCGATGCCACCGTCAATGACAGCCTCTCCTTCCTCGATTTCAAGAAGCAGAAGCCGAACGCGCCGGTGAAGGTCGTCGCCAGCCAGGACAAGGCCGACTATTCCGGCATCATCCTGCGCAAGGGCGAGCCGGAACTGGTGGAAGCGATCAACAAGGCGCTGGCTACCATCAAGGAAAACGGCACCTACAAGACGATCTCGGACAAGTATTTCGGCGCCGACGTGTCGAAGTAAGAATCCGACCGGGCGACCGGCATTTTCGGCTGCAATACCAGGCGCTCCCGCCCTGCATGGCGGGAGCGTATGCGTAAGATGATCTTGCTCGCTTCCGCCGATATCCGGCTTGCCGCCGAACGTTCCTGCCCGAGAAGGCGCCGTTCCTGCCTCCACTCCAGGCGGTGTGCGGCTCAAATAACTGTGGTCAGCCTGCGGACGGGCTGTGGAAAGACCCGGGACTTTCTGAGGAACACCTTGGGCGATATCGGCAGCGTCCTGCAGGGCGCCCTGCTTGCCTTGACAGGGTGACAGACACATTTCATCGCTGCGCGATCACAGGGCGCGTGGTGCCTATTGAGCCAACGCCTGCGTGTCAAAGCCGCAAAACGGACCCCAGATTGACATCGTTTCGATGGTGCCGTCCTTTAAAGGACACACCCAAGCAAAGATAAAGGACGAGGACGCGTGCCAGACTGGCTTCAGCTGATGATCCAATCGCTGCCCTCGCTCGTGATCGCGGGCCTGCGCTTCACCGTGCCGCTGACGCTGCTCTCCTTCGTTCTCGGCCTGTTGCTTGGGCTCCTGACGGCGCTTGCCCGGCTCTTCGGCCCCGCGCCGCTGTCGCTTCTGGCCCGCTTCTATGTCTGGGTCATCAGGGGCACACCGCTTCTGGTGCAGCTCTTCGTCATCTTCTACGGCCTGCCGAGCGCCGGCATCCTGCTCGACGCCTTTCCCGCCGCCCTGATCGGCTTCACGCTCAACATCGGCGCCTATTCCTCCGAAATCGTGCGGGCGGCGATCTCTTCCGTTCCGCGCGGACAATGGGAGGCTGCCTATTCCATCGGCATGAGCTGGTCGCAGGCGCTGAGACGCACCATCCTGCCGCAGGCGACGCGCGTGGCCGTGCCGCCCCTGTCCAACACCTTCATCTCGCTGGTGAAGGACACCTCTCTTGCCGCCGCCATCACCGTGCCAGAGCTATTCCAGACGGCGCAGCGCATCGTTGCCGTCACCTATGAGCCCTTGATCCTCTATATCGAGGCTGCCCTGCTCTATCTGGTGTTGAGCTCGATCCTGTCTTCGCTGCAGCGGCAGCTGGAAGCGCGGTTTGCCCGCTATGGCGGCTATCTGGAGGCACGCACATGATCGAGCTTGCCGGCATCGAAAAACGCTTCGGTGACAATGTCGTGCTCAAGGGCATCGACGTGACCATCGCGGAGGGCAGCGTCACCGCGCTGGTCGGTCCCTCCGGCGGCGGCAAGTCGACGCTGCTTCGCTGCATCAACCTTCTGGAGGTGCCCGAGCGCGGCCGGCTGGTGATCGGCACGGAGAGCATCACCTTCGAGCCCGGCCGCCGCCCCACCTCCGAAAACGTCCAGAAGCTTCGTCGCCAGACCGGCATGGTCTTCCAGAATTTCCAGCTCTTCCCGCATCAGACCGCCATTCAGAACGTGATGGAGGGCCTCGTCACCGTGCTCAAATGGCCGAAGGACAAGGCACGCCTACGGGCGATGGAGCTGCTCGAAAAGGTCGGCATGGCGGAAAAGGCCGAAGCCTGGCCCTCGACGCTGTCAGGCGGCCAGCAGCAGCGCGTGGCGATCGCCCGCGCACTCGCCCCCTCCCCGCGCGTCCTGCTTTGCGACGAGCCGACCTCGGCGCTCGATCCGGAGCTATCGGAAGAGGTGGTCGATGTGCTGAGCCGCCTCGCCCAAGAGGGTACAACCATGGTCATGGCCACCCACGATCTCAGGCTCGCCTCGCGCGTGGCCGGCCAGGTGCTGTTCCTCGATGGCGGCACGATTGCCGAGAGCGGAGCACCCTCCGCCATCTTCGGCGCGCCGCAGAAAGAGCGCACCAAGCGCTTCATCGCCTCACTGGGCCTGTCGCAGACGGTTTAGGATCGAGCTGGTCTCGGCCAGCAAATTCAGACAGCAACCGAGCGCTCTTTGCTCTTGATGCTCCCGCCCCGATCTTGGCGTTATCCTGCCGGAAAAGCAGCCACGTCTTGCCCCGACGCGGCTGCCCATCATCGCGGCTCTTACCCGAAGACGATCAGCAGGTCCTTGCTGTCGATCTGATCGCCGGCCTTGACCAGCACCTCGGCGATCGTGCCATCCTTTTCCGCATGCAGCGCCGTTTCCATCTTCATCGCCTCGATGGAGAGCAGCACGTCGCCGGCCTTGACCGTCTGGCCGGCCGACACGAAGACGGTGGAGATGACGCCCGGCATCGGCGCGCCGAGCTGGGCGGCGTTGCCGGCCTCGGCCTTGCGGCGGGCGATGCTGGTGGCGGCGCGGTTGCGGTCCGGCACCTTGATCAGGCGCGGCTGGCCGTTGAGCTCGAAGAACACCTTGACCATGCCCTGCTCGTCCGGCTCGCTCTTGGCCTGATGCAGGATGACCAGCGACTTGCCACGCTCCAGCTCCGGCAGCAGCTCTTCGCCGGTCGCCAGCCCGTAGAAATAGGCGGGCGTCGGCAGGACGCTGACCGGGCCGTAGGTTTCGGCGGCCAGAGCATAATCGGTAAAGACCTTGGGATACATCAGGTAGGAAGCGAATTCGAAGTCGCTGACCGGTCGCTCCAGCTTGGTCTCGATGCTTTTACGCTCCGCATCGAGATCGGCATCGTCAAGCAAGGAGCCGGGGCGCACGGTATAAGCCGTCTCGCCCTTCAGCGCCTTCTTCTGCAGGTCTGCCGGCCAGCCGCCCGGAGGCTGGCCAAGATCGCCCTTGAGCATGGAGATGACCGATTCGGGGAAGGCAATATCCTTCTCCGGGTTCTCGACATCCGCAACGGTGAGGTCCTGGCTGACCATCATCAGCGCCATGTCGCCCACCACCTTGGAGGACGGCGTGACCTTGACGATATCGCCGAACATGCGGTTGGCGTCCGCATAGGCCTGAGCCACCTGATGCCAGCGGGTTTCCAAGCCGAGCGAGCGGGCCTGCTCCTTGAGGTTGGTGAACTGGCCGCCCGGCATTTCGTGCAGATAGACTTCCGAGACCGGCCCCTTCAGGTCGCTCTCGAAGGCCACATATTGATGGCGCACCGCCTCCCAATAGAAGGAGATGCGGCGGATCGCTTCCGGATCGAGACCCGGATCGCGCTCGGCCCCCTTGAGCGCCTCGACGATCGAACCCAGGCAGGGCTGCGAGGTGTTGCCAGAAAAGGCGTCCATGGCCGCATCCACCACATCCACCCCGCTTTCGACCGCAGCCAGAATGGTGGCGGCAGCGATCCCGGATGTGTCATGCGTATGGAAATGGATCGGCAGGTCCGTCGCCTCGCGCAATGCCTTGAACAGGATGCGCGCGGCGGCGGGCTTCAAGAGACCGGCCATGTCCTTCAGCGCGATCATATGCGCGCCGGCCTGTTCCAGCTCGGCGGCGAGCGCGGTGTAATATTTCAGGTCGTATTTCGGCCGAGCGGAATTGAGGATGTCGCCGGTATAGCAGATCGCCGCTTCGCAGATCTTGTTTTCCTCGGCCACGGCCTCCATCGAGACCCGCATGTTCTCCACCCAGTTCAGGCAGTCGAAGACGCGGAAGACGTCGATGCCGCCCTTGGCCGCCTGGCGGACAAAATATTTCACGACATTATCGGGATAGTTCTTGTAGCCGACACCGTTTGCCCCGCGCAGCAACATCTGCAGCAGCAGGTTCGGCGCGCCCTCGCGGATGCGGGCCAGGCGATCCCAAGGATCTTCGGTGAGGAAGCGCATCGACACGTCGAAGGTGGCGCCGCCCCAGCATTCCAACGAGAAAAGCTCCGGGAGGGCCTTCGCATAGGTGTCGGCCACGCGGGCGATGTCATAGGTGCGCACACGGGTCGCCAGCAGCGACTGATGACCGTCGCGCATGGTCGTATCGGTCAGCATCACGCGGTTTTCGGCGCGCACCCATTCGGCGAATTTCTTCGGGCCGAGCGCATCGAGCTTCTGCTTCGTGCCATCGACAATGGCACCCTCGACATGCGGCACCACGGGCTTGGCAATGCCGGGCACCGGGCGCGGCCGGCCCTTGGCCTCCGGATGTCCGTTGACGGTGACATCGGCCAGATAGGTCAAAAGCTTGGTGGCGCGGTCCTGCCGCTTGACCTGCTGGAACAGCTCCGGCGTCGTGTCGATGAAGCGGGTGGTGTAGCTGTTGTCGCGGAATTTCGGGTGGCTGATGATCGCTTCGAGGAAGGTCAGATTGGTCGCCACGCCGCGGATGCGGAATTCGCGCAGCGCGCGCTCCATGCGCGAAATCGCCTCGGGCGGGCTCGGTGCCCAGGCGGTGACCTTGACCAAGAGCGGGTCGTAAAAGCGGGTGATGACCGCGCCCGGATAGGCCGTGCCGCCATCCAGACGAATGCCGAAGCCGGCGGCCGAACGATAGCCGGTAATGCGGCCATAGTCGGGAATGAAGTTCTGCTCGGGATCTTCGGTGGTGATGCGGCACTGCATGGCATGGCCGTTCAGCCGGATCTGGTCTTGCGCCGGCACGCCCGATTCCGGCGTGCCGATGGCGAAGCCGTCGAGAATGTGGATCTGCGCCTTGACGATATCGATGCCGGTGACGACCTCGGTGACCGTATGCTCGACCTGTATACGCGGATTGACCTCGATGAAATAGAATTTGCCGGTATCGACATCCATCAGATATTCGACCGTGCCGGCGCCGATGTAATTCGTGGCATTGGCGATCTTCAGCGAATAATCGGCCAATTCCTTGCGCTGCGCTTCGGTGAGATAAGGCGCGGGCGCACGCTCCACGACCTTCTGGTTGCGGCGCTGGATCGAGCAGTCGCGTTCGAACAGATGGACGGCATTGCCATGGGTATCGCCGAGGATCTGGCTCTCGACATGGCGGGCGCGCTCGACCAGCTTTTCCAGATAGACCTCGTCCTTGCCGAAGGCGGCACGCGCCTCGCGCTTGGCTTCCGTCACCTCGCGCAGCAAGTCCTTCGGATCACGGATCGCGCGCATGCCGCGCCCGCCGCCGCCCCAAGACGCCTTGAGCATCACAGGATAGCCGATTTCGGCGGCCAGCCGCTCGATCTCGGCCGGATCGTCCGGCAGCGGATCGGTCGCCGGCACCACGGGCACGCCGATGGAAATGGCGAGATTGCGCGCGGCCACCTTGTTGCCCAGCTGGCGCATGGTCTCCGGCGTCGGGCCGATGAAGGTGATGCCGTTTGCGCCGCAGGCCTCGGCAAATTCAGGGCTTTCCGACAAAAGCCCGTAGCCGGGGTGAATGGCATCGGCGCCAGAGAGCTTGGCCACCCGGATGATCTCGTCGATCGACAGATAGCTCTCGATCGGTCCGAGATCGCGCGCCAGGTGCGGGCCGCGGCCGATCTGGTAGCTCTCATCCGCCTTGAAACGATGCAGCGCGAGCTTGTCCTCCTCCGCCCAGACCGCAACCGTTTTCAGGCCGAGCTCGTCGGCGGCACGGAAGACGCGGATGGCGATTTCGGACCGGTTGGCGACCAGGATTTTCGAGATGGACAAGTCAAACTCCCCCTGAAGACTTGAAGCACATGCTTGTTGCAGCGCAAAAGAGGTTAGCGCTTTGCCGGCCTGACTGCAATTTCGCTGTTGCAGCGGATCAAATTTTTTTTAAATCGATTCAAGTCGGCGTTTGGCGCGATTTTTCGCTGTTAAAGGACCAAACCCAATCGGAAGGCACGCGCCACGGCATGGTGGCGATTGCGGGCCTTGAGCTTGGTTTGCAGACGATTGACGTACCAGTCGACTGTGTGCGCCGAGATCGACAGGCGTTGCGCGATCTCGGGCGACGTCATGCCTTCAACCAGGCAACGCAGCGTTTCCTCCTCGCGTCCCGTCAGCTCGACCGCCCTATGCGCCGGCCCTGCCTCGGGCTGGAGACGCCAGAAAAGCTTGTGCGCCATGGTTTCAAACAGCGCCATTTCCACTGGACCGAGTTCGACAGGCGCGCCGGCGAGGACCAGGCTGCCGATGAGACCGCGGGCGCCATGGATGGGAAAGGCATAGCCATCCGCCAGCCCATGCGCCAGCGCATCGGCAAGCATGCGGTCGATTCGCCGTCGCAACGCATCGGGCATGGGAACGGCCAGGGCTTCGCGCCAGCGAAAACCATGGCGCGCCTCGGTCAGATGCCGGGACACCGGATCGATGAGACGATAATTGCGCCCGACATACAGCCTGTCCCAACCCTCGGGCCAGCGCCCCGCCAGCATCCTGTCGGCCCGTCCGGCCTCCACCGTTTCCCCCGGCAGGCTGCGTCGCCTCAAGGCATAGAAATTGAGGCCATAGCGTTCGATCAGCCGCTCGAATTCCGCGATCACGGACGGCTCCTCGCTCAGCTCCTCGATAAGGGCAAGCACATGAACGAGCAGCGAAATCTTCACCCGCAGCCTCCCCTCGACGCCTGCAGCCACGGCGCTGAGCGCGCATGCGCGCAGCCAAAGCGAGACGTGGCCCGAACGCCGCCGGCGGAGCACATCGCCGCCTGCGCGGCACGGAGCATCTGTCCTGCTGCCAGGTGCGCCTGTCCTGCGTCAGGAAAATTATCCGCTGCAACCACGCTCGGCCGCCGGCGACTGGCTCTCAGCATCATTATTTATCCTTGCGACGCAGCATGAACGTCCCGTTCAGCACCCATTCATGTTGCAAACGCGATAGTCCGGGTCATCCGTCAGGGATCGATGACGACCGATCGGTTCGCGTCGCAGGAAGAGGCCACCTAATCCGGCCGCGCCTTGAACAGGCAAATCTGTTCCAGCCGGCCTTAACATAAGGTTGCATTCTTCTTCGAGCGCAAATTTCGTTTCGTCGCCGTCGCGCCAGGACGCTTCAGACCGGGATGAGCCCGAAGCGAAGGCGAACAACGCCTGAGAGCATAAGCCCGGCCGATTTAACAATTGCATCGCTCCGCCAATCCCTCCTTAGGGCGTGAACGAGCAAAACAGGTTCCACGAGGACAAGACAGTGACATTGTTCCAAGTCTACATCCGAGCGCTGCGGTATCTCGGCGTGCACAAGGTCCGCGTCAGCGCGATCGTGCTGGCCAACGTCGTCTTGGCCGCGATCACCATCGCGGAACCGATCCTGTTCGGACGCATCATCGATGCGATCACCAACAAGACGACGGTGACGCCGATGCTGCTGATGTGGGCGGGCCTCGGCCTGTTCAACACGATCGCCTTCGTGCTGGTGGCGCGTGAAGCCGACCGGCTGGCGCATGTGCGCCGCTCGACGCTGATCACCGAAGCCTTCGGCCGCATCATCTCCATGCCGCTCTCCTGGCATAGCCAGCGCGGCACCTCCAGTGCGCTGCACACGCTGCTGCGCGCTTGCGAGACGCTGTTCGGCCTGTGGCTTGAATTCATGCGCCAGCATCTGGCAACGGCTGTCGCGCTGGTCCTGCTGGTGCCGACCGCCTTCAGCATGGACTATCGCCTGTCGCTCGTCCTCGTCGTTCTCGGCGCGCTCTATGTCGTCATCGGCAAGCTGGTGATGGACCGCACGAAGGAAGGCCAGGCGGCTGTCGAGGATCACTATCACACGGTTTTCGGCCATGTGTCGGACTCGATCAGCAACGTCTCGGTCATCCATAGCTACAACCGCATCGAAGCTGAAACCCGCGAGCTGAAGAATTTCACGCAGAAGCTGATTTCCGCCCAGCTGCCGGTTCTCGACTGGTGGGCTCTGGCCAGCGGCCTCAACCGTATGGCTTCGACCATCTCGATGATGACCATTCTCGTGATCGGCACTTATCTCGTGCAGAAGGGCGAACTGGCCATCGGGGACGTCATCGCCTTCATCGGCTTTGCTACCCTGCTGATCGGCCGCCTGGACCAGATGAAGGCCTTCGTGACGCAGATCTTCGAAGCCCGCGCCAAGCTGGAAGACTTCTTCGGCCTGGAAGACTCGGTGCGTGACCGCGAAGAGCCTGAAACCGCCGGCGAATTGGGTGCCGTCAAGGGCGAGGTCGAGTTCCGCGACGTCTCCTTCAGCTTCCCGAACTCGACGGAAGGCCTGCACAATGTGTCCTTCACGGCCAAGGCCGGCCAGACGATCGCCATCGTCGGCCCGACCGGCGCCGGCAAGACCACGCTGATCAACCTGCTGCAGCGTGTTCATGAGCCGAGCGCCGGCAAGATCCTGGTCGATGGCGTCGACATCTCCACGGTGACCCGCAAGTCGCTGCGCTCGTCGATCGCCACGGTCTTTCAGGATGCCGGCCTGCTCAACCGGTCGATTGCGGACAATATTCGCCTGGGCCGCGAGGATGCCTCGCTTGAGGATGTCCGCGATGCCGCTGCGGCCGCCGCCGCCGCCGACTTCATCGACGCCCGCAACACGGGCTTCGACACCAAGGTCGGCGAACGCGGCAACCGCCTGTCGGGTGGCGAACGCCAGCGCATCGCAATCGCCCGTGCGATCTTGAAGAACGCGCCGATCCTGGTGCTGGACGAAGCCACCTCCGCGCTTGACGTGGAAACGGAAAACCGGGTGAAGGAAGCGATCGACAACCTGCGCAAGGATCGCACCACCTTCATCATCGCGCACCGCCTGTCGACGGTCCGCGAGGCTGACCTGGTCCTCTTCATGGATCGTGGCCGGATCATGGAAATGGGCGGCTTCAACGAGCTCAGCCAGTCCAACGGCCGCTTCGCCGCCCTGCTGCGGGCCAGCGGCATCCTGACGGACGACGACGTCCGCCGCGCCCAGACCGCTGCCTGAGCGCAAAGCGCGACCTAAGAGACATGAGCCCCCGGTCGAAAGGCCGGGGGTTTCGTTTGAGCGCTCAAGGAATGCAGCATTTCAACGGCGATGTGTCAAATGCGCTCGAGGTAGGACGTGAGAAAGCAGGCGTGTGTGCGCGGGAAACTTCTTAAGCCGACGCTCCTTCACAACGATAGGCCGCGCGCCGTAACGGCATGGCTCTCAGGCCGTCCCACCGTTATTTGAACGAGATGCGTATTGCGAAATGGATGCTGCAGCCTCTCTATGATGACATGCGCTAAAATTTAGGCCTAGAAGAGAGACCGAATCAACATTCAGCTCTATTTCGGCGCTGACATGGTATCCCAGCACCTTGATAGAATGGAGATCTTATGGGCGCCAAAGCCGTTTACCCGGATGGATGCTCAAGCATAGGCCATTAGATCGCCCAAAAGGGCGGGACCTAAAGTTGCGCCTCAGACACAATACATCGACGCAGCCGTATAGCGACGACTAAAATCCGAGGAATGAAATGGAAAGCTATTTTCGCGTCATTACCAAATATGATGTTCGTGTTGCACAGTCGATTCTCGACCATCTGGCGGAACTTGGGGGAGGAATTTGCCTCATTCTTCCGGATGTTGAAAAGGGAACAATCTTTGAAAAAATTCCGGAGTCGGTCACAGCGGTTGATCTGCGATATGGGTCACGCCTGACGCTACTGAAAGGGAATCACCCCCGAAAAGAAGGCATTTGGTCACAATACTCCCATCTGGATACAGGACTGGCCAAGAACGTCGTGATCTCCGATACGATCACCAATTCTACGCCGATTGAAAACTGGAAAAGCGAGCCGCATAGCTTGCAGTCAGCTCCGGGAGGAGCCCTGCCTTCCGAAGATTACAGGCATCAGCATAATCATTATCAAAATTTCCTAAGCGAGGTATTTAACTTCTCCAATTCCCTCAACGGTGTTGCGATCTGGGGCGACTCAGGGGCTTTTGCGCCGGGAGCAAAATCATGGGGTGGGTTCTTAAGCGCGCGATCATGGCCTGTGCGTTGGCAGCCCTACAAGCCGGAAGGTATTCCGGAATACACAGACGAACAATTCGATGCTGCGCTTATCGGCTTGGAAATCGACGTGCTCAATGCCGGGCTCGACTGGGGCAAAAAGTCCGATCTTCTGCCGGGGCCAATGGCAAAGGTTGGCTTGCAAATCGTTGGTTTCGGTTCTCGAAATACCGCGGCCATCGAGCTTCGTAACGAAGATACGGATGATTCGACAAGAACCTCTGAGACAAGGCGAGGTGCATGGACATGGGGAATGATCGTTCGCGACGCTCTTCACGAACATGCAACACTGATCGAACTAGACAATGGCGTCGTCCGCCGCGGAATCGACCTATCGAAAACCACCTTTAAAGAAGGCGCTGTAACCCTACCTGCTGCCGGTCCGAAATCGGGTGTTGTCTTTGGGCAGGACACGCAAATTTATGCAGACCCAGACGAGACTCTCGTCATCGAAGGGATTCAAAAAGGAGTGCGGCTCCAATTCGCTTCTGGCGAGTTCTTTACAATTTCGGAGAGCGGAGATGTCAGCATGAGCGAAAAAGTCAAAACATCTTTTCGTACAGCCTTGGGTCTCTGACCCTTGGCACATTTGCCGCAGGATCAAACCGAAATCCATATCGGCAATGCACGGACTTGAGGGAGCACACGCTTTTATGCATAACACCGACATGAAGGTCGTCACGTCAAGCACTAACTATTAAGTGTGACTTAAATAAACCTCAGTTTCGCTTCCAGCGGTATAAAAATGAAGATATGTGAGATAAGTAAAGCCGATAAAGCTGGTGGTGGCGCGAGCGCAGTTGCAGAGATGCTCGCGGAGGATTTCCGCTTGTCGGGATTGCCAACGTTACATTATACATACTGGGCTGAAAAGGGATATGACTACTATCGCCGCAATATATACGGCGTACAGCGCAGCCTTTATGCTGCGCTTAATGAAGGCCTAAAGCGCGAACTGTCCTTGGCCGAGGTTTTTCCTTTCGAGGCTGAAAACTTGCGCACTGAAGTCGATAAATTTGAATTCGACGTGGTCCATTTTCATGATATTTCTTCCGCTATATCCGTGAAAACCATCGAGAAGCTAGCCAAGCTGGTTCCAACAGTGTGGACGCTACACGATTGCTCGCCTTTTACAGGCGGCTGCCTTTATCCGATGGATTGCAAACGCTATATATTGCCAAAGCATTGTGGAAAATGTCCTCAGCTCGGACGCTGGCCCGTTGATACAAAATGGGACACAACCTGGATCAACCATAAGATGAAGACAAGGGCGCATTCGTCAGGCGAGATTCATATTGTCTCTCCGTCACGATGGATGGCGCGGCAGGCTGAAGGTTCCGGCATGCTTCGAAGGCCCGTGCAGATCATTCCAAACGGCATCGACACGAAGTTTTTCTTTCCGCGTAGCAGGGACATCGTTAGGCAGCGGCTTGATATACCAGACCATCACAATGTTCTGACGACAATTTCAGGCCATTTGGCAGACGAACGCAAGAACGTGCAGGCGGTCATCGACGTTCTGACGAAATTGAATCGGGCGGATGTCACGCTTCTTTTGATCGGCAATATAAATCCGGAGATCTTGGAAAAGACCAAGGGCTTCAATGTCGTCTTTTCAGGCTATGTTCACACTGCCGATAAGATGGCGGAGGTTCTCAGCGCGGCGGACGCCTACGTGTTTACGTCGCTTGCCGAAAATCACCCGCTTTCGGTTTTGGAGGCAATGTCCTGCGGTTTGCCGATTCTCGGCTTCCAGACCGGAGGTGTTTCAGAGCAGGTCGAGAGTGGCGCAACCGGCCTTCTTTGTCCGACCGGAGATAATGCGGCGCTGCTGGCATGTGTGAAGGAAGCTCTTGCTTCCGGCAAGCTCAGCGACTGGGGCAAAGCCGGGCGGGCCACGGTCGAACGCGATTTCACACGAACACGAATGGCCGACGATTATAGGCGGCTGTTTGAATCATTGATTGAAGCTGCTGACAGGAAATTTGCATGAAGGCCCATGAACTTGAATTCGTCATCTGCCGAAAGGTCGATGAAATTATCGCGGCTCATGGGCATGCCTACGTAGGCTTTGATATTTTCGACACGCTGATTGGCCGCACGATCCCCAAGGAGATCGAACTGACGTTCAAGTGCCGTCGGCTGGCAAAGAAGCTTCTCGGCTCTGAAGAGCGCCATGCGGAAATTTTTGGCGCCTACGAAAGGGCTTACCACGCGTCTTGCCAGCGTAATACACAGATAGGTCTCGACTATGAAGTTCTGACGCCTGATCTTTTTCGGGCATGGGTAGCCGAACTAAAGTTGCTCGATCTTACAATCGATGAGGAACAGCTTTACGCAGAGCTGGAGGCCGCCGAATTTTCGGTCTGCGTCGCTTTACCGTACGCCAGGCGCCTGCTCGACAAGCTGAAGAAAAAAAAGGCCACGCTTTTTTTTCTCTCAGACATGTACATGGGCAAACGTGTCGTCGAACCACTTTTGAAGTTCAATAACTTATTTGACTACTTCGACTTCGGTCATGTCTCATCCGACGTTGGACAGTTGAAACGCACAGGATCTCTTTTTAAGAGGCTACTTGAGGACAAGCAATGGGATCCGGCTCGGATCGTCTTCATTGGCGATGACCAGCATGCCGACGTGCACGAACCCGCAAAATTGGGTTTCCAGTCAATCCATTACTTTGTCGATGACGTCGAGGCGGAGAGAGCTGATCTCAGAGCGCATTTCGACCGTGCTCAGGCCGATGCCGCGTTCCTGCCTGCGGCGCTTTATCGAGCGTTATGCGGCTTCAAATTTCAGTCTCATTCCGTCGAGGATGTTTCGGTCTCGAAATATCTTGGTCCGTTTTTTGCAAATTTCGCGCACCGGATCGAGGAGACAATCGCAGAACTGGGCGTCCATCATGTTCTTTTTGCTGCGCGAGAAGGCCTTTTTCTGCGCAAGGTCGTCGAAGGTCTGCGCGACCAGACGGCACAAAGACAACCGTCGCGAACGGCGACTTTTCATTATTTTCCGTCTTCTCGTCTGACAAGCCTTCAATTTGGACTTAGCGAAAAGGGCATCGGCCTTCGTGAAATGGTTGGCGCCATTTCAAATGGCGGAAACACGCTCCGCCACCTTCTCTCCTTCCTGTCTGCCTCTGAGGAAGAGCTCGATCAGATCGCACAAGGCGCCGGCATCAGCAGCCCGGATCAGGTTCTTCACAGTCCCTTGTGGGATTGGTCGCCCTTCCAACGCGTCGTTGATCTTGTCAATGAATCCGAAGCATTGGCACGCCTTCGCAAAGAAGGCGATCGCTTTGAAAGCTTCATGCAGCAGCAGGGCATTCTAGACGGCACGACCAAGCTCTTTATCGATCTTGGCTGGTCTGCTCAGATTCAAGAGAACTTGTCGACCGGCTTGGATCAACGCGCCTATCCGGATCGTTTGGTCGGCCTCTATGCTGGCACGACCTTGAAGGCGCACTGGAAGGTGACGCCGCGGAATTCAGTTCGTTGGCACTTTGCCGATATCGATAATCGTTCGGCCTTACCGCATCCCATCCTCTGGTATCCGCATATTCTCGAGAACCTCAGCCGCTCTCCGCATGGATCATGCATTGGATTTGACGAGGACGATGAAGGCATCGTCCGTCCAGTGACCAAGGTAAAACGAGATCCTCAGGAAGAGCGTGACGACCTTCTTATCTCGAAGATCCAGACATCGATTCTGGGTTATACTGCACGTTACGGCGCGTTGTGTGAGGCATATGGACTTTCGGCTTCTGCGTTCCGTGAGCTCATCATCCAGCTAATGTTCAAGTTCCTTGTTTTCCCGGACAAGGAAGTTGCACGTCTCTACTCCAGCGTATCAAACGTTTCGGACTTCGGCTCCGATGAAGTTCTTCGCTCTGCGGCTATAGATGGTGTTGTGGGAGTGGACGATGATGCGGTGGAGCATATCGCCGGTCGCGCGCTTTGGCCGCAGGCGGTAACCGCTGCAAGCCTTGGCGCCTCGGCTGCGCTCAAGCGCGCAATGACGATTGAACGTCATCGATGGCCAAAGCCAGACAGGCCATTCGCATCGGGGATGACACAATTCAATTCCATGCCGTTTGAAGCCGATCAGATTAAAATCTCAAAAAGCCCAATGAAAACGGCTGCTTATGTCCAATATGAAGGCTGGGTTTCTAGCATTTGGGAGCGGGCTCAGGCGAATGCTATCGTCTACTCGGCGATGGAATTCCGTCTGGAGGCAGCGGATCTGCCAACACATTTCCTGACCGAAGCCGAATTTTCTGAAATTCAGGAGATCGACCGACAGATTTGCAGCGGTCAGTTTTTCGACGAAACGCCCCTACCATTAATTGCCGATCATGCGGCTCCTGACACACTGAAGGTGGAGCCTCCCGCCAAGCATAAACGCTTCATCGCTGCGCTCTCCGCGCTCATTGGTATGCAGAACCAGCAAGGCAGCGCCAAGCTCGAAGCCGCGGAGCAGCTTAATCGAGAGCGGTTGGCTGCCATAAGATCCATGGAGAATTTGATCAAGGAGCGTGACGCGGCGATCGAAGCCATGACCAAGATGATCGACGAAAGATGGAATGCCATGCAGAACATGGAACTCATGATCAGGGAACGTGATGAAACGATTGTCGCCATGAAGGCGATGATCGATGAACGCTGGGATGCCATGCAGGAAATGGGCCGTCTTATCGCAGAGCGTGACGCGATGATTGAGCGGCTGTCTGAGGACACCCTATCCCGCCAGTAAGACTAAAAGAGCACGAGCATCAGCCGAATTCTGAGGAAACTTTGACGTCCGCTTGTCTGTCGTTTGGAAGTTCACGGCTTCGCCTTTGCGTGTCGCTTGGACTATCACGCTGCCAAGGTGATGGGGCCGCGAGCTCAGCCACGCTTGGTCACGCAAACAAGAGACGGCGCTGGGCGAGAAAACTAAAGGCGCAAGACCCATCCCAGACCCCCTCATAGGAAGAAGTCTAATCCGTTGTAAAGATGATGAGCTGACGAGGTCGGGAGATGGGAAACGACGTCGTGGCCACCGATATGATCTTTTGCCGTCGGGCTTGAGAGCGCAGCGTAATCTTTGTTGCCGAAAGAGCTCGTTTTGTACACATCGGCAACCTTGCTTTTTTCCGATGCGCGATAGCGCGGCACGAGCATGGCCTTCAAATCCGACAGGTTCGTATTTTGGAGGACGATGGACGTGTCCCACTTCTGGATGACGACGTCGGAACCGATCTGCTTGCTTGCCCGCAATGCCGCAGCACCATTGACGAAGAGCCCCTGATCGAACTGCAGTCGGTCGTCCGAAGCCGAGAAATCCGTGACGACGGTTTTGCCCCTGACATTGCCGAAGACGAAGGTGTCGCGTCCTGCGCCCCCTGTCAGCGTGTCAAAGCCGCCATTGCCGGCCAGAATGTCATCGCCAGTGCCGCCGATCAGGACATTGTCGAACTTATTGCCGTAAAGCGTATCATTGCCCGCGCCGCCGGTGACGTTCTCGATGGAAACGAGCTGGTCCGTGCCGGTTTCGTTGCCTTGTGCGCTTCCCTTGGTCTGCCGCAGATCGACCTTCACACCCTTTGTCGTCCAGGCAAATGACAGCGTGTCCGTACCAGCGCCGCCATCATAATAGTCATTGCCTTGGCTGGCGATGATCGTGTCATTGCCCTTGCCGGCGAACACCACATCATTGCCGTTGCCATCGAGGAAGGTGGTGCTGCTGTCGCTTCCTTTGATCCAGTCATTCCCGTTACCGGCGTCGATGTAAAGATTGGCTGCATCGGCATAGATCCGGTCGTCGCCGCCCAGCGCGGTAACCGAACTCGCATCTTGCCGGCCATAAATCGTTTCGCCCTGATTGCTCCCCATCTGCGACGTGTCGAGCTCGACGAAAGTCGCATGGTCCTCGACATCGAGCGAAAAGGAGCCGGTGGCGTAAAAGGTCTTGATCGGATCGGTGCCCGAGACGAGCGGATCATAGACTTTGACCATCCCTGCCCAGTTCGACAGGTCCATCTGGACCTGCGTTGCCGGATGGGAGATTGCCTTGGATGCCGCCATGTCCCAGTTGTTGACATCGTCCCAAATCCCCAGGACGAAGTCGGAGGCGGACTTTTGCATTAGCAGGCTGTCGGCCGTCACAGGCATGCCCGTGAGCGTATAGGTCAAGCTCTGCGCGGGTCCCTGATAGTCGCTTTTCAGGATCTCGTTCATGTTGTGGAGCGCGGTTGCCGCGATTTTGGCGGTGCCATCCGTGTGGAAGAGACCGAAATGCAGCTCCGGATTGGTGTTGTCGCCGTTCGTGTTTCCGTCGAGCAATTCGTAGAGATAGGTCGATGCGACACCGGCCTTGTAGTTTTCCAACAGCAGATTGAGCGTATATTTCGCCTGGACGTCCTCGGACACACCGGTCCACGCGGTGGAACCGATTGCGGTATGATAGCCGGCCTCCGTCGAGACAACAGGCACATCGCCGCTGACGCGTTCCGCATTGCGGATGTGATCGGCAAGAACTTGGCCGGGGTTCCAGCCATAGGCTGCGTAACTGTGAATATTTCCGAGGTCGGCAACACCTGCCAGCTCTCCAAAGCTTTTCCAAGACTCGGCTTTACCGAATGTGAGCTGGAGAAGCGCCGGGCTTTCCTTGAACTGATCTGAGTCGATCCAGGCGCGAATATCGGCCATCAGGTCGCGCGCGGCTTTGAAACCGGTCTCGCCCTGATAGTGCACAGGCCAATTGTCGACCTCGTTCGGCCCCTCGACATAGCGTATCGAATCCTGCATGGACTGGATCAGGCTCTTTTGGCTGTCGAGCGCGAGATTCGCGCCAATGCAAATATCGAATTTCGTCCCGGTAGCGGCGAGCGTCTTCATCGCCTCCTGCGACCACGGGGCGACGATGTCGCGAACGTTTTTGATGCCGATATAGTCCAGGGCTTTGCCGACGAGCTTCGAATCGGCGTAAGCGGTATTCTGCCACGACAGGTGTGTATTGACGCCAATCGAACTCGTGAAAGCCGATGCCTGCACCGCAACAACATCATTCGCGCCCATATCGTTTCCTTTTGTATTTTCAAATATGAAAAACAAGACAGGTACGATCATGACGCAAACGTATTTCATCGAATTTAAGCTATTCCTTAAGATTTTAACTTCGATTTTTACATGTTGTTATTTACCGAGGAAATCATGCGTCGGACCTTTTCCTTGGCCTATGAAATGCCAGCTGTTGTGAAACCAAAGACATCGATCTCGACAAGCGATCAAGACGCGCCGGCCGGCACAGAGTGCGTGCCGGCACTACCGGGATTGGCTTGCATCTCATAACTCACAGAGCTTGGGTCTCGCATGCTGAGAGTTTTTCGCCTCGTAGCGATTGCCGGCGGAAGCGACATGCCCAGGCAGATCCAGAAGAAGAAGCCGACCTCACCGACAGTCGTCGTGCCAGATGTCAGCAAGGCGAGCGTGCAGAGAATAGCTGCTCTTGGCCCGGCCAGCCCACGGTCACCGTTGAAGAATGCGCGCATCGACAGCACGCCGAGCGCCAGCAGATAGACAAGCCCGAAGGCGAGACCCAAGGCATAGAAAATCTCGATCGGGCCACCGTCGATGACGACCGTCGTTCCCTCGCTCGAATGGGCAGCGATAGCGCCGTTCACCGCAAGACCGGTTCCAAAGACATTGTCGTTCAACTGATTGAGCAGGCGGTCATAACCGTTCGATCTGTCGTTGAAGCTGACGTCGCTCTGGAGATCGAAGAGGGTTCGGAATCGATCGCCGATATAGGTCTCGGTTCCGGTCGCGAGCAAAATAGGCGGAATGGCGAAAATGCTCACCACCAGCAAAGTCGCCAAGCTTGCCCGCGCCTGCCAGCGCCCCGCCAAGGCGATGAAGATGAGCCCAAGAGCAGCCGCGATCCAAGCGGAGCGCACGATTGTCAAGCCAAGACCAAGAGCGCCGACCGCGATGGCAAGCAGGCAGATGATCCCGCCACGTCCCGCCAGGAGCAAGAGATTGACGGTCAAAATAAGGGAATAGGAGCCGGGCGAATTGAGCGTGCTGAAGACCCGCACCTCATAGGGCCGCGGCTTTCCGATGGATTCCATATTGGAATAAATCATCCATTCGGCATCCCATCGCGGTACGAAAATATACTGATAAAGGCCGTAAAGCGATGTCGCGACAGCAAAGAGGAAGGCGAACAGCACGAGCTTCCAGCGCAGTGATTTTTGATGCTCTGGATTTTGAAAGATCGCCAGGGCCACCATAGGCGGCAGCATCCAGCGCAAAACGTCGAAACCGCCAGCCACCAGCCGGTCATTGCCCACCGCGAACAGGAAGCCATAGAGGCAGCTGGCAAATAGCGCGACGAAGAGCCAGGTCGTGGCACGATTGCGGAACGTCATCGCCGCAAGAGGAATGGCACAGAGCATGGCCAGATAAGGCCCGAGCATGATCAGGCTGACGTCCTGGTACCCGGCATGGACGTCATGCAGCCGGCGGAAAAAGGGCGCGACGGAAAACACGACCGCTGTCAGAACGACATAGTCGGATACTTTTTTCTGAAGGCACAGAAAACCAGCGGACAGGAATATCCAGGCGAGAAAGACGATCTGCAGCGCACCAACCGCCACGCCCGAGAAGAGTGCAAGGCCGATAAGAAGAAGGGAGCCATATATGAGGGCGAAGGTCACGCAAAACCCGTGATGATGATTGCCGTTCGTTTTTCGGAGCCGGGAAGCGGAGAAACATCCCGCCTTGACACTTGCCTCTTCTTTCGTTTTTCACGTTCCGCACACTCGCGGGGCCTCTTTACCTCGACCAGCTCTCAGCGCGATGATTTCTGTCAATCAGGGATCTGAAGTTTTCAGGATGCCTTATAAATAGCATTCGCATAGTCTGATGGTCTGCGAAACCCCAAATCGGTTGCGCGGCCATGCATTTTGGAAGCGGCCGAGATTGCCCTGCAGCAAGCTGCCGGCCGGCTATTCCAAGCCCGCGCATCAGCAATGACGGAAAACGGTGTGACATATGTGTTTTATTTATATAATGATTATAATATGTAAAATGATACCGCAACGAGGACGTGTTGGTGGTCGTTCAAGTCCAATATCTCCGGGCGCTCGCCGCCTTTGGCGTCATCTTTTTCCATGCATTTGGCTACACGACCTTGGATGTCGTGTTGCAGGAGAAGGTCAAGATCGGCGCCGCCGGGGTCGATCTCTTCTTCATCATCAGCGGCTTCGTCATGTATCTCAGCACGGTTGACCGACAGATCGGTACCGCTGCTTTCTACAAGGCAAGGCTCATACGCGTCGTGCCGCTTTACTGGCTTGCCACCTCTCTTGCGGTCGCAATTTTCGTAGCTGCGCCGCAATTGACCAATCATCCTTCGACATGGCAGCACATTCTTTCATCCTATCTCTTCGTCGCTCACCCAGACCCCAGCCGACCTGATCTTTTCTGGCCGATCGTGGTGCCCGGATGGACGCTGAATTATGAGATGTTCTTTTATCTTCTGTTCGGCCTGTCGCTTCTTTTGCCGAAGCGGGCACAGATCCCCAATCTTGCAGTGACGATCGGAGGGCTTGTCGCGATCGGGTTGATCGCCCATCCGCCAGGAATTGCCGGTTTCTATACGCATTCCCTGCTTTTGGAATTCCTGCTTGGTCTTCTCTTCGGCGCGCTTTATCGAAAGGGAGTCCGGCTGGACGGGCGCCTATGTCTGTCCTTAAGCGCTCTGGCTCTTTTAAGTCTCCTTCTGCTGCAGCCTTATTTCTCCGAGCAGAGCCGCGTCATCTTCTGGGGCATTCCAGCTGCGATGCTGTTTTGCGGCAGCGTTTTCGCGAAGGGTTCTCCTATGCGGCTCCCCATCGTGGAATATCTCGGTGCGGCATCCTATTCGCTCTATCTTTCGCAATTTTTCTCGCTGAAGGTCTTCGAGATCGCCGCACGGATCCTCAACCTTCCCAGAGGTCTTATGTTCGTGCTCGTCAGCGTTACCCTTGCCATCATCGTCGGCGTGCTGGTCTACGCCTTCATCGAAGTGCCCATCACGAGATTATTAAAGCCGCGGGCCCGGCTCTCCTTGCAGGAGAAAGTCTCGCCGGTCACCTCCGCGGCTGGATAAGGCTGACTGCCTCGGGGCCTTTCGCCGCGACAGGCACGACGTCCGGCCTCATGAGCGGCGAAGAAGATGACTGGCTGCGGGCACAGCCTTACCCTCAATGACATCGATGCTGCACGGGACGGACCGGATAGCTCGGACTTTGTCGTCACGCAGTCCTTTTTTCACAAGCAAGCCGTCAGCAGTTGCAACCTTAGGATATCCCGCGGCACTTTATCCGTGATAAAAGCCTTTTTTACTAATTTATATCATTGATATTTAATATGAACGGAGTATAGACGGAGCGTCAAGATGAAGACGCTGGCATGGCATGGATTGCGCCAGCATGTTGAAGAGAAAAACATGGCCGCCGCAGTCACCGTCGTTATTCTTGCCAGAAACGAAGAGCAAGTGATCGAGCGGGCGATCAGCAGCGTGCACTGGGCCGACGAGGTCATCGTCGTGGATTCCGAGAGCACGGACAAGACCGTGACCCTGGCGCAGCAGGCCGGCGCGACGGTGATCGTTCAACCCTGGCTTGGTTTCGTGGCGCAGAAGCAGGTGGGCGTCAAGGCCGCGCGCAATAACTGGATCTTCTCTCTGGATGCCGATGAAATCGTCATGGACGACCTCGCCATGTCGATCTGTGCGGCCATGTCCGCCCAGCCCGATCCGCAGGATGGCTACGTCATTCGTCGCGATGAAGAATTTCTCGGGCGGATCATGCCGTCCATGCGTCGCAGGAGTAAGGCGGAAAGCTTCGTGCGGCTTTACAACAGGCTCTTCAGCGACTGGAACCCGACGCTGATCGTTCATGAGGAAATCGTCTGTCCCGGCAGGACGATCCCGCTTGCCGGCCGGATGCTCCACTGGCGCAATTACACCATCGGCAAGCAGCTGGATACCTTGAACCGCAACGCGGATCTCGAAGGCGGCCTGATCGCGTCTCAAGCGAGCACGCGCAAGATCCTCTTCGGCATGGCGGTAAAGCCGTTGCTGCGCTTCGCCTGGATCTATCTGGCATGCGGCAGCTATCGTGTCGGCATCAGGGGCTTTATCTGGGCCGGGCTCCATGCCTTCGCGGAGTTTCTACGGCATGCGAAGGCCTGGGAGGCGCGCATGATTGTGCCGCAGATCCATCCGCCGGCCGATATCTATCCTGCGGCAGTGCGGAGGGCGGCATGACGATTGCGGCCGAAAGCCCGCGCGCCGGCGCGAAGGCCCTGCCTATGCGCTCGATCCTCCACGTCAATCGAGTCGGCTATATCGGCGGCGTCGAACGCGTCATCCTCACGCTTGCGCGCGAGATGGAGCATGCCGGCTTTCGCGGCGCACTGGCCTGTCCTGGCGGTGGAGAATTGATTGCTTCGGCCGAGCGGCTCGGCATCGTCAGTGAAGCGCTGACGATCGACCGGTCCCGCGCCACCTACAATCCCCTGGCCATCATCCGCTATGCCAAAGCCCTGGCGGCCGGCTCGCGCCAGATCGAGGCCTTTGCATGCCGCGTCGATGCGAAGCTGATCCATGTGCACCATCCCATCGGCGCCTGGTATGCCCGCCGGGCGTCCAAGTCGCTTGGAATCCCACTGCTCCTGCACGTGCACGAAATTCGCCCGGCCAAGCCGCTTTATCGGTGGACGCTGAGGCGGGTTGCGCCTTGGATCAGTGCCTATGCCTGCGTTTCGGGCGCGGGGCGCGACTTGCTGAACGACATTGTCCGGCCCGATCCGGCCATCGTCTCCATCCAGCACAACGGCATCAGTGCCGACTTTGGGACAGTCGACCCGGCTTTGCCGCCGGAGGTGACCGGACCCGGTCCTCATATCGGCGTCTTCGGCGTGATCGAGCCGCGCAAGGGCCAGCATGTCTTTCTGGAAGCCGCAGCTAAGCTGGCCGCGCGCTATCCCACAGCCCATTTCTGGATCGTCGGACCTTTGGCGCTGGCTGACAAGCAGGCCTATCACCGGCGGCTGGTGGCCATGGCCGAAAGCGAAGGTCTGCGCGGGCGCGTCACCTTTGCCGGCTTCCAGGCCAACGTCTCTGCCTGGATGCGGGCGATGGATGTGGTGACCCTCACGTCGGTCGCCCATGAATCGCTGAGCATGGTGCTTTTGGAGTCGCTGACACTTGGCCGCCCCACCATCGCCAGCGAGGTCGGCGGCGCGCGCGAGGTGATCAATGACGGCGTCACCGGCCTGATCGTTCCGCCAGGACAGGCGGATGCGCTCAGCGAGGCGATCACGTCGATCCTGGAAGGGCGCTATCCGAACATGCCCCGTCTTGCCGCTGAAGATGCGGCGCAACGCTTTTCCGGGGCGAGCTTCCGAAACCGGTTTGCCGAGCTTTACGCGCGCATCATCCATAACTTCGAGAGAACGGCGAAACAATGAGAGTGGCCCTCGTTCACGATGCGCTGGTTGCTTATGGCGGCGCGGAAAAAGTGCTCGAAGAGCTGCACAAGCTCTTTCCAGAGGCGCCCGTCTTCGCGCCGATCTATAATCCCGGTGCCTTTCCCTCCTCGTTTCAGAGCTGGGATATCCGCACGACGTGGATGGATCGGGTTCCTTTTGCCCGCAAGGGCTATCGCGCGCTGTTTCCCATCTATCCCTTCGCCATGCAGTCGATTGATCTGAGTGCCTATGATGTGGTGATCAGCAGCAGCTTCAGCTTCGCGCATCATATTCACACGACAGAAGATGCGGTGCATTTGTGCTATTGCCACTCCCCGGCACGCTTCATGTGGGATTATCATCGCTACGCCAACAATGAAGGTTTCGGCTGGCTCAAGCAGATGTTGATCGGCGCGACGATCCCGATCATGAAGGCGCTCGATCGCTCTTCGGCCGGCAATGTCGATCAGTGGATCAGCACCAGCAACCTGATTACCCGCCGGATTCACAAATCCTACGGCTTTGACAGCGTGATCATTCCCCCGCCGGTCGATCTCAACGAGTTTCATGTCGGCGAAGGCAAAGGCGACTATTTTCTGCTCTTGATGCGCCTCGTCGGCTGGAAGCGGGCGGACATCGTGGTGCGCGCCGCAACAGACCTCGGCCTGCCCCTCGTCGTGGCCGGCAGCGGTCGTGAACTGGCCAGCCTGCGCAAGATCGCGGGACCGACCGTCACATTCGCCGGTCGGGTCGATGGCCAGGCCAAAGCCGATCTCTATGCCAATTGCCGCGCCTTCATTCTTCCTTCCTCCGAAGATTTCGGCATTACGCCGCTTGAGGCCATGGCGTCCG
Organism: Xaviernesmea oryzae; assembly: GCF_900109605.1. Taxonomy (GTDB): domain Bacteria; phylum Pseudomonadota; class Alphaproteobacteria; order Rhizobiales; family Rhizobiaceae; genus Xaviernesmea; species Xaviernesmea oryzae. The sequence continues at coordinate 212,644 of NZ_FOAM01000001.1, read as the reverse complement.
GCCGGCCCGTGATCGCCTATCGCCATGGCGGCGTGCTCGACACGGTGGTCGAAGGGGTGACCGGCGCATTTTTTGACCATCAAACGCCGGAGAGCGTGGCGGACGCCATGCGCAATTTCGATCCGTCGCACTATGACAGCGCCCGCATTCGCGACCATGCCGCCAACTTTGACAGCAGCCATTTCGCGCGCAAGATCCTCGATCTCGTGGTGTCATGCCGTGCGGAACGAAAGAAGCTGGTGCAATTTCCCTTGACGTTGCAGAACGGCGTACAGGCAAACCATCACATTCGCGCCGTCTCCGGAAATGTGATGGATTTCCGCTAGACCATGTCCCTGATTTCCAGCACATGGTCTCGCCTGGTGCGTCGCGGCAACATGCGCCATCTCATCATGACGCTTGGTGGCCAGATCGGACTGACGGCGCTTAATTTGGCGACAGGCATCGTCACGGCGCGCATGCTGGGGCCGGATGGAAGGGGCGTCTATGCGGCCGTCACGCTCTGGCCGATGCTGATCGCGACCTTCGGCGTTGCCGGCACGGGCAATGCGCTGATCTATGCATCCTCGCAGGAAAGCAATAGCCGCCGCGCGGTGGCCATCCAGACGGCTTTGATCGTGCTCGCGCAAACGGCGATCGTTTCCCTTATTGCCAGCGCGCTGATCCCGCTGACGATGCAGCATTACGAGCGTTCGGCGCTTCTTCTGTCGTTCCTGATGATCCCGCTCGCGTTTTCGAATGCGGCACATATGCTTTTCAAGAATCTCTTCGTGGCGCGCGGCGATTTTTCGAGCTTCAATTTCGCGACTATCCTGCCGCAAATCCTGTTCCTGCCGGCTCTTTGTCTGTTTCTTTATGTCGCGCCAACAGCGCGCAATGCGATTCTGTCGCTTTTCAGCGCGTCTCTGCTGGGTACAATTCTGATCCTGCCGCTGGTGCGCAAAACCTGGCCTCCAAAGGATAGCAAGCTAGGACCGAAAATCGGAAAACTCTTCAGCTTCAGCTTAAGGGCCGCGCCCGCCGATCTCTCGGCCGGCCTTGCCGGCTTTGCCGACAAGCTGGTTCTGGTGCCCCTCGTTTCAGCCGAGGCGCTGGGTATCTATACGGTCACCTTCAGCTTCTCCCGCCTGATCATGATTCCAAGCGCGCTGCTATCGACCTTGATGTATTCCCGCATGCTTGGTGGCGACCATCAGCATGCCAAGGCGATTCATGACCTGGTCTTCCGCGCCGGAGTCGTGCTGATGGCGGTAACGTTGCTGTTTCTGCTCCTGGTGGACCGTCTGGCGCTCACCATCGTCTATGGCCCCGCCTTCGGCGCTGCCGTGATCGTCTTTCGGATTCTGGCGCTCGAAGCCGCAATAAGCCTGCTCTCGCAGATTACATCCCAATTGTTCGTCGCTGTAGGGCGCCCTGGCCTGACATCGGCACTCCAGGGCCTCTACACCCTTGGCTATGTCCTGGGGATCGCCGTTTTTGCACCGATCTACGGCCTGACCGGCGCGGCCGCCGTGCTCGCAGCCTGCTCCCTCTTGCGCTGCGCCGCGCTGCTGATGCTCATTCCGAGAGTCCTGTCGATGCCGGTCGGCCGGCTCTATCCCACGCCGGGCGATATCAAGAGGCTATTGGGCGGACTTAGATAAGAAGATCGCGTGCACATCCATCAAAGGCAATACGGCCTTCAGTCGGCATAGGAAAAATCCTCACGAACGCGCGTTAGATTGGGATTATAGAACGGATCATTCACGACACGCACGTTCCATTTCCGGGCCATGAAATCAGCTTCACGTTTATAGGCCTCAGCTTTTATTCTTGTGGTATCGAAACCGCGGGAGATGCTTTCGAGGTGGTACAAGGTCGCATAAGGCGTATAGATCGTCCGGTATCCCGCTTCACCAAGTTTCAGACAGAGATCCACGTCGTTGAAGGCCACGGGAAGGTGATCCTCATCCAAGCCGCCCACAGATAGATATTTTGCTTTTTCGACTACAAGACATGCTCCTGTTACGGCGGAAAGCGTCTGCGTTGCCATGATCCGTCCCATATAGCCACTCTCGTCCGAGCGGCGGAACTTATGGGGATGGCCTGTTAAAAGGCCGATGCCGCAGACCATTCCTGCATGTTGAATTAAGCCATTTTGATAAAGAAGACGCGCACCAACGGCGCCGACATCTGGCCGGATGGCATGTGAAACCATTTCCCGCAGCCACCCAGGCTCTAAGGCGATGATATCATTGTTCACCAGACCGATGACGGCGCCATCCGCACTGTTGACGGCCAGATTGTTCAGGCGCGAGAAGTTGAATGGTCCCGGGGCGCTCAGGACCTTGACGTCGGGTTCCTGACGAAGTGACTCGAGATAGCGCAGTGCCGCTGTGTCCGTGCTGCCATTATCGACGACGATAAACTGAAGATTGGGATAGTCCGTCTTGGTTCGAATAGATAGAAGGCAGCTTTGCAAAAGATCCACGTGGTCACGTGTCGGAATGATCAAGCTTACCAATGGCGGTCTTGACGGAAGCGGCCAAACAACATGAAGCAAGCCATGGTTCGACCGGCTAATCGAAATTCCAGGGATTTGCCTCTGCAATCCGGCACTGAGCGAACGCGCCTCTTCGTCGCTCCATAGAATGGGCGCCAGTTCATCTGTCGCGTCGGCCGGCACTTCTGGCCGACGATGGCTCAGAATAAATGGAAGGTGCAGCAGCCGTGGCGTCGGTGCGTGCATAACGAGACGCTGAAGAAGTTCGCCGGGCAAATGACAGGGCCCAGCATCAAGCGCCTTCATTAACAATGTACGGCGCACGACGAAAGTATTGCCAATGAAATTGGCCGCGAGGAAGAAATCCTTGTTCCAATCTGGCTTGAAGCGTGGATTTTGACGACGACCCGCTTTGTCGAGGTCATCGTCATCGCCGTAAATCAGGTCCACCAGTGGATCTGACGTAAGGGCCGCGATGAAGCGCTCGGCTGCACCCTCTGCAACATATTCGCCTGCCTTCGTCACAAGGACAAAAGGCAGATTATTGCCTTCTTTAAGGGCCTCAAAAGATGAATTGACATTCCAGATCGGACTTTTTTCCAGCGACTGAAGTGTGGCATCCAGATGTTTTGATGGGTACGGTTGCATGATGAGCAAATCGATGCATGGGGACTGGCCCGGAGATTGCCCAATCGAAGCGTTTTCATGCCTCAGGCGCCAGTGCTCGTATGCAGACAGGCCTGGATAGGCAACAAGCTCGGACAAAGACCGTCCTAATTGGTGAACATTTCGATGTCTAAAGGCTGCCATAAGTGCATTACGAGCCTTTTCCGGATTTAAACGCAGCACCTCTCGCAAGGCTCGTCCCCAAGAGAGAGGCCGAATCGAAAAACGCGGCACCGAAAAAGCGCCTTGTCCCGTGAAAGGATCAAAGCGCATACGTAACGGCGGTCGATCAAGATAAAATAGCACTTTGAAGCTGCCATCTTCTTCTAGCTCTAGCCGATGGACTTGAAAAGACGACCAACGAGGCGCTGTTTCAACATATAAAATGGGCTCAATGAGAGGCAAATTTGCGTTGATCTCAACGTGACAAATATACCAGCCAGTTGATACTCTACCTTTGCGAGAGACTACATCGAACTGAGGATCCTCACTTGTAGCATGGAACTTTCCTTCACGGATAACAACATGCGCTTTTGGCTGCAGATGCGACATCACACGCCGTTTGAACAACCGATTTAGCATCTGTTTCGGCGCGGGGGATGGTCGGCCGAGAGCTTCCCCCGGGCGCGCACGCTCCTCCTGAAACAGGGATGTAAAAAGCGACTTGTCCTCCGCCGAAAGCGCGAACTGCTGAATTGGATCGCAGGCACGTGTGACGGACTGCTCCGCAGCAGCTCGCAAGGCAGCAATTTCCTGGCCGATGGGTGGAGAATCTGGAAGGCGGCCCAAGTCCTCGAATGCCGCAATTGCATCTTTGGTCCTACCCAGGCGCTTTAGTAGGTGGCCCAGGTGAAGTCTCGGTTCAAAGGCCGTGCCATCGCTTTTGATGGCATATTGATAAGCAGCAACGGCATGATCAAAAAGGTCTGCTTCTTTCAGCATATGGCCGTATTGGACCCAGATAGCCGTGGCCGTTCCGTCCGCGAGAAGCGCTCGTGCATAAAAGCGCGCGGCATCAAGCCAGCACTCTGAATCACGCGCATTATCAGCCAATTCAACCCAGGCCTGAAAAGTCTTCGTTGAACTCATGGTTCAAAATCGATCCTCGACTTGCAAGACGTTATCTTCAGCTCTGATCGCCGAATAGCGCGCCCGTCAAGGCCCAGTGCGAACTTCAGATTATCTGGATGAACGATCCAAAACGCTCATCAAGACGTAGGCCTTGACCACCGACTCGCTTGAGTTCGCTCAACTGGCAAACAGTCATTGAGTAAGCTTCCGCAACGTGTCGAGCTGTTGAATAAGCTTGTCTCGTTGAAGTTCAGCCTGGTATCTTGCCTTCTCATTCTGCTGCATGAAAGCAAGCCTTTGTTCGGAAAGCGTGATCAGCTCCTCGCGCTCTTTCCGTAAACGCTCAAGCTCCGATAAGCGGCTCTCGGCCAAAAGAAAAAGTTCGCGATGCTCCCGCGCTAAGCGCTGCATCTCTGCAAGACGTTCTTCAGCAACATCATAAAGTTCCTGACGCTCCCTGCCGAGTCGTTGAACCTCTGCAAGGCGTCCTTCAGCAACATCATACAGCTCTTGACGCTCGCGGCCTAGACGATGCGTTTCCGCCAACCGTTCCTCTGCAACATCGAAAAGCTCTTGACGCTCACGCGCAAGACGATGAACCTCTGCAAGGCGTCCTTCAGCAAATCATACAGCTCTTGACGCTCGCGGCTTAGACGATGCGTTTCCGCCAACCGTTCCTCCGCAACATCGAAAAATTCCTGCCGCTCGCGCGCAAGACGATGAACCTCTGCAAGGCGTCCTTCAGCAACATCATACAGCTCTTGACGCTCGCGACTTAGACGATGCGTTTGCGCCAGTCGCTCCTCTGCAACATCGAAAAGCTCTTGACGCTCCCGACTGAGGCGATGCATTTCCAATAGACGCTCTTCGGCAACCTCGAAAAGCTCGCGATGCTCACGGGCCAGACGCTGCATCTCGGTTAGACGCTCTTCCGCAATATCAAACAATTCTTGCCGTTCACGGCTCGCTTCAGTCAAGCGAACAGCGGTTTTTTTGTTGTCCATTTCATGCGCAAGGGCTTGGTGGCGACGAACGCTTGTCCAATCTAACGACATCTGAGTGTAGACATAGCCGGGCCGAGTTACATGCCAAGGCAAAGCATCAAGTGCGAATGCACAGCGGCTTGCCAGATCAAGCAGCAGCGATAGCTCAGGCAAGCCAAAGGTAAGAGGGGTCTCCGATGAGCCAATGACATTCAGCCAATCATGATTGAGTGCTTCCCTGCACAGTTTGATGCCCCTTTTCCAGTAATTTCCGGCGTCCCTCATCGTGCCTTGCTGAAGCGCGATCAGTCCGAGATTGTAGCAAGCCTCCACAGTCTTGATTGCCAAAATCGGACTGAAGATATTTGAATCGATTTCGATACAAGCATGATAGTGCGCCACCGCATCATTTGTGCGTCCAATCATCATGCACATTTGAGACAGCAGGAAATTCAATGAAATTTTCCAGCGTATACAAATTGGTCGCTCATCAAGCTTGATCAAGAGCGGCTGAACTTCACGCTTGAAATCATCAACTGCCTGCGGTGAAAGATCTTCAAGAGCAAGGAGACTATAGCCGATGACGGTCAGCGCTGCTGCTCGGTCAATATCGGACTCATTTTTTTCAGCCGTTTGCCTTGCATACAAATTGCGAACGTTTGGATCCTGGAGGCGCCAAGGAATCGAAATCAACCCTTTATAAATCCAGGGATTTGCGTAATCGCGATCGAAAGCTGTGACATGGAAGTTCGGATCGTCGAAGATGGGGAACGATGTTTCGCGGTAGGGGATTGGTGGCTCATCGACATGAGACTTCATCGCCGTTAAAATAATCCATTCGGCATCGCTAAGAGGACTGGAAACCTCTGACTTCCAAAATCTGCGAGCTGCCTCAGGAAATTTGCGCCCGCCGCCTGCCGTCTGGCCGAAAGCACACTCGACGATCAGCAAAGGGCTTACCTCTGCAATAAGCGTCGATAGATCATGAAGATGATCGGAATCTTGGCTGGTCTCATCGGCCGAAAGATTGGAGATGCTCAAGAGCAAACGACCTGTCGGCTTTAAAACCCGTGCAACTTCTTTCAGGAAGGCACGTGGCGACGAAACGTGTTCTAGAGTTTCAAAGGAAACGAAAAGATCGACAGACGCATCTTCAAGCCATGCAAACGAGTCAACCGAACCAGCCCGAAATTCGATCCCAGGCGCGCCGTAATTCAGATTGGCGTAATCGATCGCCGAAGCGCTCACATCCACGCCAACGACTCGGGATGCCGACGAACAAGCAGCGATCATAGCGCTGCCATAGCCAAGGCCACAGGCGGCATCGACCACCATGTCGCCTGGGCGAACCAAAGCAGCTGCGTGATCATAGCGTACCATATGCCCGTCCGAGTGACGGCCCGTTTCGCGTGCCATATCCACATAGAGCGCGCGCTCGTCCATCAGGCGTGTGATCGAGAGATAGGCCGTCAATGAGGGTTCAGGCACTTTTTCCATCACCAGCGTGCCACTTTCGGTCTCCCACTCCAAATCGGAGTAGGAAAGGACACGATAAGAGCGCGGATGCTTGCGGAAACCGGCCCGGAATAGCGCATTTTCCCACCAATTGCGCGGTCTTGCTTCGGTACTATCCGGTCCGCATGCCTCTAAGGCCACCTGGAAGACCAAGTAGCGAAAACCGAGATCTGCCAGCGTGGCGAAGATCCTTTCGATGCGAGCGGCATCCAAAGTGTCGAATGTGTGATAGGCAACGGCAAGATCAGTGTGTCTAATGACATCAGCACGCTCCAATTCGTCTAGTGTCATCGCGTTGGCAATGATCGACTGCGAGCGAAATCCGTTCAGGAGCTCCGGTGCCGCAGTCGCAATTTCCAGAACTGGCTGCGCACCGCAAGCAACGAGAACGTCATGGACGAATTTTAAAGAACGGTCATTTCGGTCAGCCATCGTCCAAGTTCCACCCATGTTTTACATATTTTTCTAAGCGACAAGGCAAGCAAGCGACCTCAGCCGAGCACCAACAAAAGGCATATAAGATTAATATAAAGTACGATCAAAGATGCGCCGTCAACATCTTTAAGCCCTGCCCTGATCGAAAAAAGACAAAGAGATTCGCTATAATTTCATCGGCCCAATCAATGTCGATCGCTTGAACCCACAAGCTACCCCTCTGCACACGAAATGATCGACGATTAGGTCAGGTGCCATCGGTAGTCGACAGGCAGCACTACAAGTTTACAAAGACCTACCCCTCAGCCAGCGGTCCATGCGTATGGTTTTTTGCGGCCAGCGTCTCGATCACCTTGCAGTCAGCCACCGATCCATGGGCGCAGGCGGCAACCATGCGTTCGAGTTCGGTTTTCAGCGCCATCAGCTTGGCGATTCGATCCTCCACCTCTGTCAGCCGCGCCCGCGCGATGGCATCCGCCTCGTGGCAGGTCTGCTGCGGCCTGTCCTGGAGCAAGAGCAGCGCGCGGATCGCCTTGAGGTCGAAGCCCAGTTCGCGCGCGTGGCGGATGAAGGCCAGACGGTCGGCTTCGTCATGGCCATAGAGGCGCTGGCCGGCCTCGCTACGCTCGGCTTCAGGCAACAGGCCGACCTGCTCATAATAGCGGATGGTCGGAATCTTCACGCCCGTGCGTTTCGAGAGCCACCCGATCGTTCCCGCACCCGCCATCATTCCTGCCTTCCCCTGTCCAAAATCCCGCAATGGATAGAATGCACAGCGCTGTCACGCCGGGAGCATCCTGCCGAAATCACCTTCAACGCGACGTCCAAGGATATGGTCTTCGCACTGAGTGCCTAGGAGCATACTCCACGTCTCTCCCCGATGCTCAGAGCAGCGGCATCATGGTCCGCTTAATCCTCATCGCTGCAAGATATAAGCACAAGAAGCCGTATGTTCTGCAGCCCTCCACGAAGCCTTGAATCCTGTTATGGCAGTGGCCTGAAACAGCGAACAGTTGTTCTGCCAGTTTTCGGGACAAGAACAGCCGGAATAAGAAGAGGCCGGCGGATCGCTCCGCCGGCCCCGATAAGCTTCGCCATCTCGATGACGACGGATCAGATCTCCATCAGGCCTTGATCTCGGCCGCGTGGCCGACAGCGCCTTGGGCATGCCCATGCCCCGGAGACTGGCCATGGGCTGCGTCAGCGCCCGCATTCTGTCGGTTGTAGCGGATGGACGACCAGAGCGAGATGCCGATCAAGGCCGCGCCGCCAAGGCCGGTGATCACCTCGGGAATATGGACCAGCGTCTGCACATACATGATCACCGAGAGGATCAGGATCGCATAGAAGGCGCCATGCTCCAGATAGCGGTAATGGGCGAGCGTGCCCTTTTCCACCAGCATGATCGTCATCGAGCGGACATACATGGCGCCGATGCCAAGGCCGATCGCGATGATGAACAGATTCTGCGTCAGCGCGAAGGCGCCGATGACGCCATCGAAGGAGAAGCTGGCATCCAGCACTTCCAGATAGATGAAGGCACCGAGACCGCCCTTGGCTGCGGCACTCATGGTTTTCTGCGACGCATCCAGCAGGCCGCCGATCACCTCGACAATCAGGAAGGTCACCAGGCCATACAGGGCGGAATGAACGAAGAGCGAGACATTCTCACCCTCCAGAAGCCTGGAAAAGCCGAGGATCAGGATCAGCACGAAGGCGATCTCGATGCCTTTGATGGCTGCCGCCGCCGAGAGCCGGCGCTCGAGGAACTCGATCCAGTGCACGTCCTTGTCCGGATCGAAGAAATAGCTCAGCCCCACCATCATCAGGAAGGTGCCGCCGAAGGCCGCAATCGGCAGATGGGCGTCATTCATGATGCGGGCATATTCATCCGGCCTGGCGGCCGCGAGAATCACGGCGTCGATCGGGCCAATGCCGGCTGCGATCACCACGATCAGCAGCGGGAAGACGATGCGCATGCCGAAGACGGCGATCAGGATGCCCCAGGTGAGGAACCGCTGTTGCCAGACCGGCGTCATGTCCTTGAGCTTGTTGGCATTGACGATCGCATTGTCGAAGGACAACGAGATTTCCAGCACCGCGAGCACGGTGCAGATGAAGAACACGGTGGCCATGCCGCCGAGCGTGCCGCTCGTGTTCCAGCCGAGCCAGACGCCGAGCGCCAGGCCGATGACCGTGACGATGAAGGACCACTTGAAGTAGCCAAGCGTCGAGGTTTGGGAGGATGACGGCGTCATGCCTGCTCCTCCCTTATGGCGTGGATCGATTGCGACAGCAGAAAAACACGGCACGGCGAAGTGCCGCACCGATCATGAATCGGAAAATCAGGGGTCATCTTGGATCAAGATTCCGCCGGCTGTTGCGCTGGCGGTACCGACATCACGAGAGCGCCGTAACTCTCGCCAGAGGGGCCCGGCACCAAGTTTTTCGTCCCGCGCGGAGAATACGACGTGTCAAGCGTGGGCGACACTTTAGCAAATAGCAAGGTTCGTGGTAAGGTCAAGTCCTTGTGCCCTGGATTTCGAAACCTGCCACCCTTCGCAAGGCCTCTGAAGGCACCTTGCGGGCGGCTGTCACACTTCAATGAGCAACCAAAAGTATTTTCTTCCGGTGGAATGTCCGGATATAAAATCCGATCCGTAAGTTCGCTGCCGATGGATGACCAATCTCGCATTCATTCCGCCTGCGCCAAGCTTATCGCCTGCGCAAGCCGAGCGTGAGACTGAAAAAACTTTGATAGAGCTATCGTGTTTGGCCACTGGATCGCGACGGGTGAATCTGTCAGGGCTTTGCCGGTCGACCAAGGCGATCCCGAATTCGCGGCGATCGGCATGGGCGTGGCGGGACCTTTAGACGGCCGCCCGCGGAGGAGTGTGAGACAATGGCCGTGCAGATGACCGGAATGCCGGAAAGCGCCACCAGCGCGCGCATGGGCGTTGCCTTCATGTTGGCCGGCATGCTGATGTTCTCCCTCAACGACGTCTTGGGAAAATGGCTGGCCGCCAGCCATTCCGCCTTCCAGGTCATGACGGTGCGCAGCCTTGCTGCGCTGCTCGTCCTCTCGCCATTCATGCTGCGCCTGGGCTGGCGGCGCCTCGTTCGGGTCGAGCAACCCTATCTGCATGTCGTCAGGGCGCTGTTCTTCTCCGTGGATGCGCTGGCGTTTTATTATTGCGTGGCCTTCATGCCCCTGGCCGATGCGATGACCTATTGGCTGGCCGTGCCGATCTATGTCGCCGCCGCATCGCCTTTCCTGCTCGGCAAAAAGGTTGGCTGGCGGCGATGGCTGGCGATTCTCGTCGGCTTTTCCGGCGTTCTCATCGCGCTCAATCCATCCAGCGCCTCTTTTTCGCTGCCGGCTCTGGTGGCGTTGGGCGGCAGCCTGGCCTATGGCGGCGCCGTGGTTCTCGGCCGCAAGCTGCGGGAGGCGCCCGATGTCACCCTTGTCACCTGGCAGGTGGTCAGCGCGCTGATATCCGCATCCGTTGGCCTCGCCATCTTTCCCGAAAGCTGGAGCCCGGTCTCGCCCGTTAATCTCGGCCTGCTGGGCCTGCTCGGCATCGTGGCGCTCTGCGCCCATATTTTCGTCAACCGTTCCTTGAAGCTTGCCGATGCGGCCACCGTGGTGCCGCTGCAATATACCCTGCTCTTCTGGGCCGTACTGTTCGGCTGGCTGATCTTCAGCGACGTGCCTCGGCCCACCACGGTTATCGGTGCCGTTCTGATCGTTCTGTCCGGCCTGTTCATCTTCTTCCGAGAGCAGACGGTGAAACGCGCCGCGCAGAGAACGCAGGTAACAGAAGTTCTCTGACATCTGATTGGCAGCGCGCCTGGTTCCGCGCACATTGCATTGCAACAAAATCCGACGATATCGATCCTTGACGACGGCAAAGCCGTCTGCAAGGCGAAGCTTGTATTGCCAGCCATACCGGTTTATGGGAGCGCCCTGCCTTGGCGCCGCGCCAAAACATTCGACATTTCGCGAGATTTTGGCCCCGCTATGTGAACAAACTGCGCTTATACGAGCCTACGCTTTATTATGCTTTTGCTGGTAAAGCCTTGCTGCATCGCACGCGCCCAGCCCTCCCAAGACGAGCAGGAACGACATGGCCCCGAAACAAGACGGAAGACACCCCCTTTCCCTGTCAAGCGATCCAGCATCCGGCCTGACAATGAACAGGCGACAGGTGCTCGGCTCGGCGGTCGCAGGCCTGTCGGCTGCTGCGCTGCCTTCGGCGCGCGCTCTTGCGAGCGGCGAGCCGAAGAAGGTCGATGTGCTGCTGATCGGCGGCGGCATCATGAGCGCGACGCTTGGCATCTGGCTGCGTGAACTCGAACCCACATGGTCGATCTCCATGCTCGAGCGGCTGGATGGCGTGGCGCTGGAAAGCTCCAATGGCTGGAACAATGCCGGCACCGGCCACTCGGCCCTCGCCGAACTCAACTACACGCCTGAGAAGGCCGACGGCCGCATCGACATTTCCAAGGCCGTCGAAATCAACGAGGCCTTCCAAATCTCGCGTCAGTTCTGGAGCTGGCAGCTGCGCAATGGCGTTCTGAAGAACCCGCGCTCCTTCATCAACCATACGCCGCACATGAGCTTCGTCTGGGGCGATGACAATATCGCCTATCTCGAAAAGCGCTATGAGGCGCTGAAGGCGAGCCCGCTCTTTGCCGGCATGCAATTTTCCACCGATCCCGCGCAGATCAGCCAGTGGGTTCCGCTGATGATGGAAGGCCGCGACCCCGGCCAGAAGATCGGTGCGACGTGGACGCCCTTGGGCACGGACATGGAATTCGGTGAGATCACCCGCCAGTTCGTCGCCTATCTCCAGAGCCAGCCGAATTTCGACCTCGCGCTCAATGCCGAAGTGGACGATATCACCCGCAATGGCGACGGCACTTGGCGCGTGACCCATCGCAGCACCAAGGATGGCCGCGAGGAAACGATCGACGCCAAGTTCCTGTTCATTGGCGCGGGCGGCGGCGCCATCCATCTCCTGCAAAAATCTGGTATCCCGGAGGCTGAGGACTATGCCGGCTTCCCGGTCGGTGGCTCCTTCCTGGTCAACGAGACGCAGGACGTGACCATGCGCCACCTCGCCAAGGCCTATGGCAAGGCTTCGGTCGGCTCGCCGCCGATGTCCGTGCCGCATCTGGACACCCGTGTCATCGGCGGCAAGCGCGTCATCCTCTTCGGGCCCTTCGCCACCTTCTCGACCAAATTCCTGAAGGAGGGCTCCTATTTCGATCTGCTGACCTCGACCACGACGACCAATGCCTGGCCGATGATGCGCGTCGGCATCGACGAATATCCGCTGGTCGAATATCTGGCCGGCCAGCTGATGATGTCGGACGACGATCGCTTCGCCGCGCTCCAAGAGTATTTCCCGGAAGCCAAAAAGGACCAGTGGCGCCTGTGGCAGGCGGGTCAGCGCGTGCAGATCATCAAGCGCGACAAGGACAAGGGCGGCGTCTTGAAGCTCGGCACGGAGATCGTCAGCGCCAAGGACGGCAGCCTGGCTGCCCTTCTCGGCGCTTCCCCGGGGGCCTCGACCGCAGCGCCGATCATGCTCAAGGTTCTGGAAAAAGTCTTCGCCGACAGGGTGGCGACGCCAGACTGGCAGGCCAAGATCCGCCAGATCGTGCCGAGCTACGGAACCGAACTGAACAAGGATCCGGCCAAGGTTCAGGAAGAATGGGCCTATACGAGCCAGCATCTGGAACTGCCGACGCCGCCGCAGATCACACTTGCCTCTGCCGCAGCCGCCAAGCCCGAAGCGTCATCCGAGATCGCAAACGACGCGGCCAAACCGGTGCATGACATGGCGCCGTAAGGTTGGTCGACCATGAGGAGGGGCGCCCAACTAGAACGGTGCGCCTTTTCATGCATAAGCCAAGTTTGCGCCAGTCGGATGGACATGGGACTGGCGCAGCTTTCACCTGATATAAAACCAACGTGACAGATGCGGTTCGAGGCAAGGCCTCTATACGCCTGTCAATGCTTCGATGAAGCGTGCTGAGGCTTGCCTGTCTGCTTGGTAGACGCCATGTCGCTGAGCTCCTTTTCGCTCATCGACTCGGCCATGGATTTCGATGCTCCCTTCAGTGAACTCTTCTTGCGTTCGCCACGCTTTGCCGACAAGGCGGCCCCTGCCGCCATTTGCTGGGCTTTGGATTTTGCAGGCATGGAAGATGCTCCTGTCTTGTCCACTCAATGGCCGGTCAATCGGATAGGGGGGCCGATTGTTCCATCAACGGCTCTTTGGGCATCCTCCCTCGAAATTTTGGTGTCTAACCGCAAAGGCGGTTCCGTTGGAGATTGAAATCGGTCTGCAACGCGTCGCAATCCCTCGGCGCCATCCTCGCGCTACTGAATACTGAACGGGAAATACTTCGCATTGATCGTGTCGTAGACGCCATCAGCTTGAATTTGGGCGAGCGCGGCGTTGAAGGTGGCGAGCAGCTCCGTGTCTGCCGGGCGGACGGCGATGCCGGCGCCGTCGCCGAAATATTCGGGGTCCTTGATGTCCTTGCCGTTGAACATGCAGCAGCTGCCAGCTTTCGTATTGGCGAGCCAGTCGTAGACGGCCAGTTTGTCTTCGAGGATGACATCGACGCTGCCATTGGCCAGCCCCTTGTAAAGGTCCGGTGAGGCGGAAAAGACCACGGTATCGGCATTGCCGAAGAATTTTTTGGCGTAGGCCTCCTGAGAGGTCGCGGCCGTGACGCCCAGTCGGACGCCCTTCAGTCCGTTCGACGTGTCGATTGCGATATTGCTGGCCTTCTGAGTGATGAAAACCGTCGGGCTGTCATAATAGCGCTGGCTGAAGGCTACCTTCTGGCGGCGCTCCTGGCTCATCGACATCGATGAGATGATGGCGTCGTAGCGTTTTTCCAGAAGACCGGGAATCATCGCCGTCCACTCCTGGATCACGAATTCGCAGTCGAGTTTGGCAGCCTGGCACAGCGCATTCGCGATATCGACGTCGAAGCCTTGAAGCTGCTTGTTCGAATCGAGATAGTTGAAAGGCGGAAAAGCGCCTTCCACCGCAATCTTGATGTGCTTCGGCGCCTCTGCGCCTGCCGATAGTGGCGTCAGCGCCGCCACGAGAGCAATGGCACTCGCCAGAAGCGCGGACAATCGGGATGGAAGCAAAGAGGTCATACGGCTCATAAATTATGTCCCCGTTCGTGACATTAGGAATGTTTAAATTTACTGATCTATACTCAGGGGAACACAAAATATTTAAGGATTTTCCTCTATTTATGCTGCACTTGCGAGGCACAAAAGAAGACTTTGTCAATCAGTGACCCGCATTCTGACAGGCCGATTGAGGAAATAGTCTGTGGCCGCCTATCGATTTTCGCTGTCCTCGTCTGTCACGGCGACCCGGACGTCATCAGGGCGAATCCTTGCTCTGCTGGCGGTCAGCGGCGTCGGGATTCTGGCGCTCGTCTTTCTGGCGGCGCTCTGGGCGGGAACCGAAAGTGACGCGGCTGCCCTCGACCGCCAGCGCCAGCTGGTCAATAGCCGCCTCCAGGATCAGGTCCAACGCGTGCTTCAGGATGTCCGGCTGATCGGCGCGGGCTATCGCTCCCTGCTCATGGCCACCACCCCGGCCATGGTTGCGCCATCGCAGGCAGAGCCGCATTTCGCCCATGTTGCCGCGGCCGAGACCTTCGGCACGATCGCCACGACCGTGTTCGGCTATGACGCGGTTTTTCTGGTCGCCGCCGACGGTACGCTGGCCATGGAAAGCGACCCTCAAGCCATCCGGCGGTTCCGCTGGGTCCGCCCACTGCTTCAGCCGATGATGACCGAGGTGCAAGCCGACCAGCGCCGCTTTGGCGCTGACCAGTCGGCGCTGAGCCGGGTCGAACTCATGCGCCTGGAGGGCCGTCCCGCCGTCGTCGGCATCACGCCGATCACGGCGGGGAGCCCTCTGGACACGCGCAGCCTGATGTCGAGGGACCGGTTGCTCCTGATCACCTTCCGCTTTCTCGATGGGGCGGCGCTCGATACGCTGAGCCGTGAGCAGGGCTTGAACGGCGCACGCTATGCCCGTGCTGCCGATCAGGAAGAGACCGAGGTTGCTTTTCAGATCGAGGCCACGAAAAGCCATGAGCCGATCGGCTTCATCATCTGGAAGCCCGACCTGCCGGGCTCGCGGGTGATCGGCCGGCTCGTTCCCGTTCTCTCGGTTGCCGCCTTGGCCATCGCCGCGTTGTTCTTCTATCTCATGGCGCGGCTGCGCCGAAGCCTGGGCGAGCTGGGCGCAAGCGAACGTCATGCCCGGCATCTTTCGCTGCACGATGTTCTGACAGGCCTGCCAAACCGGGCGCTTTTTGCCACCCGCTTCGACGAATGCCTGAAGGCGATGGCGATCACGCAGCGATCTGCGGCCATCGCCCTCATCGATCTCGACCGTTTCAAGGAGGTCAATGACGAGCATGGCCATCCCGTCGGCGACGAGCTTCTCTGCGCGGCCGTGGCGCGGATCGTCGCGCTGGTCGGGGCAAATGCGACCCTGGCGCGCTTCGGCGGCGACGAATTCGCCTTGCTCCTGCCGGATCTGCGCGAACAGGAGGCCGACCATGCCAGTCTCTGTCAGTCGCTGGTCCGCGCCCTGGCACAGCCCTTCCGGCTGAGCAATGGCGACGTGACCGTGACGATCGGCTGCTCCATCGGCATCGCCATTCTCGATCACGCCCAAATAAGCAGCGAGGAGATCCTGCGCCGTGCCGATCTGGCGCTTTACGAAGCCAAGTCGCACGGGCGGGGGCGCTTCGTGACCTACCAGCCGGAAATGGACCACAAGGTCGATGCGCGTGAAAAGCTGAAGGCCGAGCTTCGAGCCTTGCTGGTATCGGATCAGGCGGGGCGCATGGCCGGGGATGACGACAGCCTGCCCCCGTTCGGGCGTCTCGAAATCTTCTTCCAGAGCGTGCACCGCGGCGATGCCAAGGGAACGTTGACGGGGGCCGAGGCGCTGCTGCGCTGGCAGCATCCCATCAAGGGCCTGCTCACGCCCGATCTCTTCATTCCCCTGGCGGAAGAAGGCGGCCTGATGACCGCGCTCGGCAAATGGGTGCTGAGGGAGGCCGCGCGGCACGCCGTCGGCTGGCCCCATTCCATGTCGCTCGCCGTCAATGTCTCGCCGTCGCAGATCAGACACGCCGCGTTCGATCAGGATGTTCTCGACATTCTCAGCGAGACGGGGCTGCCGGCCTCGCGCCTTGAGCTTGAGATCACCGAAGCCGCCTTGTTCAGGATCGGGGCGGAGGCAGAGGCGGCCTTTGCGCGGCTGCGATCGAAAGGCGTGCGCATTGCCCTGGACGATTTCGGCACCGGCTTTTCCTCGCTCAGCCACCTACTGCACGTGCCGGTCGACCGCATCAAGATCGACCGATCCTTCGTCGGGCTGATCGGCAGCAAGGCCGAAGGCGCCGCCATCGTCTCCGCGCTCGTCAATCTCAGCCGGACCCTGGGAGCCGCCGCCACGGCGGAAGGTGTCGAAACCGAAAGCCAGCGGGACTTTCTGATCGCGATCGGCTGCCAGGACTTGCAGGGCTACCTGTTTTCCAGACCCGTGCCGGCCACCCGCTTCACGCCCGAACTGGATGCGGCCGAGGGGTGGATCGGGCATCGGATGTGAGATCGACGGGGAGGTCGATCCCACCAAGAATCTGCCGATCGAAAACCAGGCTGACAGGCGATCCGCTCAGACGCGCGAGCCGCGATGCTGCTCGGCCAGGAGAAGGAGCGCGCTGGAGGCGACGATGAGGACGGCGCCCATGACAACGGCATGTGACGGCACATCCGCCCACAGGGCATACCCATAGAAAAAGGCCCAGATCAGCCCGGTATATTCCACCGGCGCCAAGGCAGAGGCCGGCGCATGGCGAAAGCCCTCATAGAGCAGATACTGGCCGACCGTCGCGATGAGCCCAAGGCCGACCATCAGGCTCCAGCCGGTCAGGTCCGGCATCGTCCAGACCCAGGGAAAGGAGGCAGCGCAGGCCAGCGCGAAGAGCAGGCTGGTGGCCCACATCTGGACGAGCGTCGTCTCCGATTTGCTGACCAGGCGAACGAGCACCGTGCTCCATGCCCAGCAGCCACCTGCCACGATGCACATTAGAGCCGGAAGAAGATCGGGCGACTGCGTGGGATTGGCCGCGACCGTAACGCCTATGAAGCCGCCGATACAGGCAATCCACCGCGCGGGGCCTACCTGCTCCTTCAGCACCAGGATCGACAAGAGAATGACGATGATTGGCGCCGAGAAATAGAGCGTCGTCAACTCGGCAAGGCCAAGATGCCGGGCGGCAGTGTAGAACAGAAGCCAGGCCAGCAGCATCAGCGCCGCGCGCAGGACGAGCGTGCCCTTGTGCCGGCTTTGAAAGATCGAGGGATGCTTGAGCCAATGGGCAAGCGGGGCCGTGATCATCACGATGACGAGGCTGCGCATGAACAGGATCTGCGGCACGGCGTAGGAGGCGACCAGCAGTTTGACCACGGCATCCTGCAACGCGAAACAGGCATAGCCGGCAGAGGCCAGCGCTATGCCGAGAAAAATCCGTGGCTCCGCGCCTGCCATGCGTTCATCCGCCTTGTACCCGGTCGCGCTGATAGACACGCGTGAGAGCCGTTTTCCCTGCTTCCAGTGAGAAGCGACGTCGACAGCGCTGTTGGTTGTCCAACGGCGCCGCGGTCCGGCCGATGCTATCTTGTAAGTTCCCATCAGAGAGAGTGAATCTTACGCTCCTCGGAATGGCGCCGGTGTAGTCTCAAGGCATGACGGGATCAATGGCGGAAGGATCATGCGGCCCCGCGAAATCCTGCCGCTTGGCCAGCGCGGATGTCGCGTTCAGACGACCGATGCGATCCAACCCGTGATCGTGCGGCTCTCATCCGGCATTGCTGGGAAACTCCGCAGCGATGCCCTTGTTACGGGTTGTCACCTGGAGGACGTCGATGACCAAGGACATAACGGCTGCAAAAGGAGAGCGGTTCTCCGGCGCTCATCAAGCGGCTGGCTTCGCCTTAGGCTTCGGCATCGGCGGCTTCTTCGACGGGATCCTGCTGCATCAGGTGCTGCAATGGCACCATTTGCTGAGCGGCGTCGAGCAGGCGCGCCAGGACATCCGCGTCCTTATCCTGTGGGACGGCCTCTTTCACCTGTTGATGTATATCATTGCAGGGCTCGGCCTTTGGTTGCTGTGGCGGACACGAAAAGAATGTGCCGAGACCGGAGCGGATCGGCATCTCCTCGCACAGGCGTTCATCGGCTTTGGAAGCTGGCATATGCTGGATGGCATTCTGTCCCATTGGATCCTGGGCATCCATCGCATCCGCATGGACGTCGACAATCCGCTGTTCTGGGATCTGCTCTGGTTTGTCCTGTTCGGGATCGTTCCGGCCATTTTTGGCGTGCTGATCCGACGGGGTGGCGGGGACGGCAAAAGCCGCCCGCTGCACGCGCCCCTGGCCCTTGCGTTGACGATCGGTCTTGCCGGACCGCTTTCAGCCCTGCCGCCGCCCGATCAAACCCAGGTGATCGTTCTTTTTCGACCTGACATCGGTCAAGAGGAAGCCATGACCGCCATGACGGCGATCGGGGGCAGGCTGATGGGCTCCGATGCGTCGGGGCAGCTGTGGGCGGTGGATATGCCACCCGGCGGCGACCCGTTCGAACTCTATCGCCATGGCGCCCTCTTGGTCAGCACGTCTCTCCTACCGCTCGGATGCTTGAACTGGACGAGAGCCTGACGGCTCGACGCCGGACCGATCGAATGTCCTCTCGCTCGAACGCGGAAAGTCCGCTCTGCTCTTTCCGCCCGCGAAACATCGCCTAGCCTTCTTGTTATGGGAGGGCTCGCCACGAGAGGGGAATGGCGTTACGGGAGAGCGACGGATATTGGAGAGCATCGCGTGAGCAACGACTGGAACAAGCCCGTTTCCCTGGCGCTGGGAGATCCCGGCACGTTCACGACCATCAGGAACAATCAGGAAGCATCCTGGGCCTTGATCGAGGACTGGCCGGTTGAGGAGGGCAAGGCGCTGGATCAAGCCCTACAGACCCTCGAAGCCGCGATGAAGGGCAAAAAATCAGCGGAAGCAGCCCGGCTATCCTTTATCGCCGCGGCGCATGAAGCCGGACTCGACATCAAGGCCTAGCCCCCTGGCGCTTCCCTTTGCAGAGGCAGGATCGGGCGTTCGCGCGCCGCGTCTTCGAAGCAGTGTCTCGAGCAGGCTTCGCCCTCGCCTATTCTCTTCCGCCACCAGCTTATCTTCTCCCTTTGATAGGAAGATGACAGGAAGAATGGATTAACCTAATCCATGGACCGCCGCAGGTCCGAACATTCAAAGAAATTCCACACAGAAACCGATCCTCGAGACATGGCGGACATCCGAAATTCCGCCTCAATTCGAGCAGGACAGTGGCCTTGGCATCCTGCATGCCTTTGAGCGCCTGCCGGCCCTGACATCGCGAAAGCATCGCATAGCATGAAGCCATCTTTCTGGAAGACGCGTCCGCAGGTTGGAAGCTTCACCCTCTGCGCGATGACGACAGCCTATCTTCTGCTCGTTGCCAACCATGCTTTCTGGACGCGGGCTGCCGCAGACTTCAAGGACGACCACCTGGCGCTCGGCCTGTTCGCCACCGGCGTGACCGCAAGCGCATTGGCGCTGCTGACGCTGTTTTCGGCCAAATATATTACCAAGCCCGTTCTGATCCTGTTCGTGCTGACGGCCTCGGCTGCCTCATGGTTCACCGACCAGTTCGGTGTGGTCATCGACCGCGAGATGATCCGCAACATGATGCAGTCCACCTCTGCCGAGACAGGACATCTGATCACCCCGCGCTTCGTGCTGCATCTAGCGTTGACGGGCCTGCTGCCGAGCGCCTTGATCCTGTGGGTGCGGATCGTCCACAGGCCGATCCTGTCGAAATTGCTGCACAACACGGCAATCATCACGGGCTGTCTTCTGGTTCTGGCCGGCTCGGCCGTCAGCGATTACAAGACCATTGCCGGCGTCAGCCGCGCCCATCACGAAATCATGGATCCGCTGACGCCCTTTTACGCGATGACGAGCGCTGTTCGGTATGGCGTCGATGCGATGAGGGGGCCGCGCGGCGCACCCGCGCCCCTTGGCGCCGATGCGCACCGGCCGGCCGGCCCCAAACCGAGGGTGACCGTGATCATTGCCGGCGAGACCGCACGCGCGGAGGATTTTTCGCTCGGTGGCTATCCGGTCGAAACCAATCCCGAGATGAAGAAAAGAGGTGTCGTCTATTTCCCCCAAACGACGAGCTGCGGCACATCGACGGCCGTCTCCCTTCCCTGCATGTTCTCGAACCTGACACGGAAGGGCTATTCGCACGACAAGGCGCTGGAGCGGGAGAACCTGCTCGATGTGTTGGGACATGCAAAGGTCGCGGTCTCCTGGCTGGACAATGACACCGGCAGCTACAAGGTCTCCGACCGCGTTCCCTACGAATTCCTGCCGAAGTCGGCCGACCCTCGCTTTTGCAGTGGCGGGGAATGCCTCGACGGGATCCTGCTCGACCGCATGGATCGATGGCTCGACCAGATTAAGGGCGACAGCGTCTTGGTGCTCCACCAGCTCGGCAGCCACGGCCCCGCTTATTTCGCCCGCTATCCTGAGGAATTCCGCCGGTTCAAACCGGATTGCCGCGCCGAGGATTTCGGCAAATGCACGCCGCAGGAAATCCGCAATGCCTATGACAACACGATCCTTTACACCGATCATGTCGTGGCTCAGGTGATCGACAAGCTCGCCGCACGCGAGACGTCCCTTGCAGCCTCCGTGATCTATCTGTCCGATCATGGCGAGTCGCTCGGCGAAAACGGCCTTTACCTGCACGGCGCCCCCTATCTCATCGCCCCGTCCCAGCAGACCCATGTGCCATTCCTCACCTGGATCGCACCGGATGTGCAGAAGGCCAATGGCTTCGACATGGCCTGCCTCCAGGCATCGGCCACGTCACCGACCTCGCACGACAACCTCTTCCATAGCGTGCTCGGACTGATGGACATTGCCACGACGGCCTATGAGCCGGGATTGGATGTCTTTGCCGGATGCCGGGGAGAGGGGAAGGTTGCGGAGACCGTGACGAAAGGACCGAAGTTACTTAATTAAGGGATCAAAAACACAACGCCCCGCCTAGCCGACAAGATGGTGCGCCTCTATCGTGATCCGAAGGTCGAAAGCATGCTGCATTTCGATTGCGGTATATTCGACCACTATGCCATTAGTCCGCGAGCTACTAAGCTGGTTGCTCTATGGCGCTGACCAGCGCATTCTCATCTCCCGCATCTACCACCTTGATGTCGTTAGCTCGGAACAAATCCACCGCTTCTTGGAAAGCTCGTTTACGTATTGGAGAGTCTTTTGGTCCCTCCACTGCAAAAACGACATTAGGGGGAAGCTTTTCCTTCAATCGGTTGATGGTGAACAACCATTTGTTGCCGTGATCGAGAATGCGCGTCGGCTCATCCTGCCCGAGATAGATCGGCTTCAAGACCATAAGAGGCTCTTGCTCGACGATTTCCACGAAAGGGAATTTCGCCGAGTATAGTCCGTCCGAAAAAGCCATGGGCTTGAAATTTCGACCAATGTCACGCAACTTCAAAAATCCGCGGACCTGCTTTTCTAGTAACCCCTCACGATAAATCGAGCTAGCAAAATTGCGTCTGACGTAGTATTCGAAGAGTTCATCTAGCTTGCTCTTGGGGCAAGCCGTCATAGCAAAGCGGACTTCGCTAAAGCGGATGATACCTTCGCGGTCCTTAGTCAGGGCTTGAAAAAGATGCTCTGCGTTATCGCTCAGCTCGAATTCGAACCGACGCTGTCCACTGCCCGTATAGCCAGCTAAATCCCTGATCCGCTTAAGCTCTGTGTGGTAGCTTTTGAGAACGCCACGAATAGTCGTCCCCTCGACACTGTCAAAGAAGCTCGTCAGCCTGCCCAGGCGCTTAGTCTCAAGCCTGAAATCCAGATAGCTTGCGCGTGGTGCGACGAGCACAATACCGATGTTGGCGAATTCTCCCGTTTCGACATGTGGCTGGAAACGGATTATCGCATAGCTTACCGCATGCTTTTTCATATTCGTTCCCAAAACGCAGGCACCCTGTGTCGCCGCAGTGTGTCCTCGACAAGATCGAGCGACAAGTTGATTTCAACCGTGCGGGCGTCGTCTACATAGTGCCACCGTTCTGGGATGTCACCAAGGATCTGGGGCAAGTCCGTCAAGGCCTTCTCAAACCTTGCGTTGTAATGACCCTGCAGAGCTGACTGTTCGCAAATCTCGGCCAGGGAACTACTGAAAATATGGCTCTCAAGCTGTGAATGAAGAGTTACCTCTTCGTCGAAGGCCAGATTATGATCGATGACAACCAGTCGGCGAGCTGACTCCGACCAGAGGAGATTGGGATTGCCGCCAGAGTCAGTTAGCGTCCGGTCGCCATTTCGGATCCACCAATCGAAAGCAGCAATATCACGCTTGAGTTTTGCGGGAGCGTGCTGAACATTGACCAGCGATACTTCATTCACGTTCTCAACATTTTCTGAGCCGAACAAAAATCCGTATCCCAGGTCTCGCAACGCCCCATTCCGGCCCGCGTCGTACAGCTCTTGTGGCACCATAACGACGCAAAAACGCGGAATAGGTAAATCCAGTTGCCGTGCCAGTTGTCCGGCCACCCACTCTTTCACGAGCGAATCGTAACCTGCTCCCTTGCCTTTAACGAAGTAGAGTTTGCCGTCCGAGCCTCGACAAATGTAGGGCTCTGTTGCCCCCTGCTCGGAGCGTCTAAGCACTTCGTCGATTTCGATCGGCATCGGTCCTCACGCACTCGATATGGCGGCACGCTTTTAGATCACACCGTAATTCGGAGTCCAAGCGCGAGGTCGTGCCGGGAGGTGGCCCTAGCAAGTTTGGGCATCAGCATTCAAAGTCAATGAAGTCAGAAGGACAAGGGAAAACCTGATAGCCAAAGCTGCATGGCGGAGAGGGGGTCCGCCAAACTACCGCATCCCAACGTATCATGGTATGTCAGATTATCCAATATAGTCAAATACATACTTAATTTACCCGTATTGGACCGTCTCAACTTATCGCATAGAATGACGGTCGATTATTAGGGTAGATGTTGGGGTGAAAATGGCTCTAACCTTGAATAAGCTGTCGGCGAGAACCGTCTCCACGATCACAAAACCCGGACGACATGGTGATGGCGGAGGCCTTTACCTGGTCGTCGATAAATCGGGCGCGAAGCGATGGGCATTCCTCTATCGACGTGAAGATCGCCTCCGCGAGATGGGCCTCGGGGGCGTCAATGCCGTACCCCTGGCTACTGCGCGTGAACTGGCGGTGAAAGCACGGGCGCAGCTTGCCGCCGGCATCGATCCGATTTCGGCCAAAGGCGCGGCGAAGGCAATCACGCCGAGCTTCGGCGACTGCGCGGACGACTTCGTCAAGGATATGACGCCGCAGTTTCGGAACGCGAAACATATCAATCAGTGGAAGATGACGCTGGAGGTCTATGCGAAGCCGCTTCGGGCCAAGGCGATCGACCAGATCGAGACGTCAGATATCGTCGCGGTGCTCAAACCGATCTGGCTTTCGAAATCCGAGACGGCTTCACGGCTGCGCGGGCGGATCGAGCGCGTCCTCGACGCGGCCAAGGCAAATGGTCTGCGGTCAGGCGAAAATCCTGCGCGCTGGCGCGGCCATCTCGACAAGCTGTTACCGAAGCGCCGGAAGCTTGCCCGCGGCCATCATGCCGCGATGGATTATGCCGAGCTGCCGGCGTTCATCAAACGGTTGCGTGAGCGCAAAGCGCTGGCTGCCCTGGCGCTCGAATTCACGATCCTGACCGCAGCCAGGTCCGGAGAGACCATGGGAATGCGGTGGCGCGAGGTCGATACGAAAAGCGCTGTCTGGACAATACCGAAAGACCGCATGAAGGCCGGCCGCGAACACCGTGTCCCGCTGGCGCCGCGCGCCTTGCAGATCCTCGAAATCGCGAAAACCTTCGGGACTGAGCCTGACGCGTTCGTCTTTCCTGGAAGGGTGCAAGGACGGCCCCTCTCCGTGATGTCGTTCGAAATGCTGCTCCGTCGGCTGAAAGTCGAGGTCACCACGCACGGCTTCCGCTCCTCCTTCCGCGACTGGTGCGGCGAAGAGACGTCTTTCCCGCGCGAAGTGGCGGAGGCCGCATTGGCGCACGCCGTCGGCGACGAAACAGAACGCGCCTATCGCCGCGGCGATGCCCTGGAGAAGCGCAGGAAGCTGATGGTCGAGTGGGCTGCCTTTTGCGAACCAGCAACCGCCGCAGAGCCGCAGGCGCCACCGGCTGGCGCCGCTGGCGGCAAACAAGACATCTTTTCCTGAAGGAGCGACGACAGCATGCCCCGCAGACTTCTAGGCGCCGCCGTCGCGCTGCTTGCGCTCGCCGGCTGCCAGACCAGCCAGGAGTATCAAGCAGCGATCGACGAGAGCCTTAACGCTAGGCTGGAGGCGTTGAACGGTTTGACGATCGGGCAGTTCACGGCGCAAACCGGGATGCTGCCAGCCGATGCCTATCCGGTCCAGGGCGGGCGCGTGTTCGTCTTCCGGACCGATCCCGTCATGATTACGCTGCCAGCGACCAAGGTCACGCCGGCGATCACGCGGACCGCGCAGTGCCAACTGCTGATCCAGACCAAAGCGACAGATAGCCGGGGCACCGCTGACAGCTGGAAGATTGTCGCAACACAGCGGGCCGGCGCCTGCAACAACCTTCCCATTTAAACAGGACACGCACCTTAATTATGCATGGGCGAACATTTAGCCACATCTAGTTGCTCGTCCGTTAGAGGGGGGTAATCTACGCTGGGCCCATCTAAGAAGGACGTGTTCAAAATCTCGAAGCCACGCTTAGTAGATTTTCTGAAAAAATCTATACTCCGTATGGTGATACCAGCGGAGCGCAGTGCTGCGACTAGACGTTTGAATGTTGCGGGATCAGAGGTTGGTGAGCAAGCGATTGCATTGGTGGGATTATTAATTAAGTTCTTGAAATTGTCACTTTCTGTCCATTGCAAGTGTGCAGCTCGCAGCGCATCGCGTACCCGCTCGCCATCCACAGGGCGATAGTAGTAAACAATTCGCTTGTCTGGAGCAGACGCGGCGAGATCAGTGGCCTCCTCTCTGTCAGCAATCGATCCCGGCGTGATCGTCATCTCGGAAGAAGCCGGAGCATCAGCGGCCATCTTCGCTTGCTCTTCTAACGTGGCAGCTCGTGTGTCCGGGCTGCTCTCCGTGCTCGCGACAGGTCGATTGAATGCCGTCTCTTTATTGGCGAAATTCGGCTGTTGGGGCTCCCCACGTATTGGAGCAAGTCTCTGATCGAATTTGGGTTCATCTGCCTTGCGAAGATCGCCCTCGCCGGTGTCTGGTTCGAATTTAGTCTTTTTAGGAGAGACTTCCGGCGTGTCGAACATATCGAAAAGCTCACGCACTACGGGACCTACTGCCCTCGAAGTCATAGCGAACATGAAAACCACCGCGCATATAGCGATCGACCAAACCAGAAAGCTCACTACAGTGCCAAAGCGCTCTGGATTAAAGGTGGTCGCATTTCTAACCACCAGCAGGAAGAGCAACCCCATTGCTGCTCCAATGAAGACAGTGAAGAGACCGATTGGAGGAACACCGGGAAGAACATTGGAGAGGGCTCCAATGCCTGCTGCAAACAAGCTTCCAAATCCCGCGAGTTCTGCAAGCCGTCGGGTGTAGCCGCTTGGCTTGTTCTTTGTCTGTTCCTGCGCATCCGCCATAAGCAGCCCCCGCTCTACGCAAGAGACAGTAATCGCACAACTTAATAGTTTGGCAAGCGTAACGGGAAGGGGCGAAGGCTATATATCATTCGGCTTGCCGAGTATCTGCGCCTTGGCAAGGCTGAGCCAGCCACGGCGCCTTCATTCTCCGCGTCATCAGCGTTTTGGCCGGGGACCACAGCGAAGACGAGTTCGATCGGTTTTTACGTTCCAGGGGCATCGACTGGCGCCGTGAGCGGGACGCGCTGATCATCACCCGCATTATCGAAGTGGACGGATCGACAGCGGCGTTGCCCGACCTGCCGGGCACTTCTTTCGAACGTATCGGCCGTTTGAAGGCCAATCAGGAGAAACAGGGAATGGCGAAGACTGGCGGCGCGGGAGCCGGCGCAGGGCGTAAGCCGGGGACACTGAACCGCCGCACGGTCGAGGTGCTGGGCAAGGTGATGTCGGAAGGGATTTCCCCGATCGAATATATGATGTCCATCATGCGAAATGAGGATGCCGATGCGAAAGACAGGGCATGGGCTGCAGCGCAAGCCGCACCATTCATCCATCCCCGGCCTGCGCCCGCGCAGCGCGCGATATCGATCAAGCTCCCAGCAATTGAAACGGCCGAGCAAATCCCAGGCGCGATTTCACTGGTGCTCGGCGCGGCGGCGCGCGGCGAGATAGCGCCGGGCGAGGCTCAAAGCTTGGTGTCGATTATCGAGGCGCAGCGGAAGGCAATCGAGACGGGCGAGATTGTGCGGAGGTTGGAGGCGCTTGAGGCAAAAAATACCAAAGGCTAGCAAGTAAGTCTCTCGTCTTGATTGCAATGGAATCATTGAACTCATAACTAAATTGTGTCCCTCTAAGGTTGTGATTGAGAATCACACAACACCTTAGAGGAGGAGCCATGACTTATCGACCAATCCTGCGCTTCAAGCGCGGCGAACAGACTGCACTCACCAATCTCTCTGCCGCTCAGAAAGCCGGTACAGTTCCCCTGCTCAACATCGCATCGCATTCATTCAACCCACCGCCAGGTGGCGAAACTGACGTAGCGTTTGACCAGCGCATTGCTCAGGACGCTGATCGCCTTAACTCCGCATGGGCGGGCTACGCGGCCGCCGTTGATTTGGGGGACATTGACCCGGACGCCCGATGCGCAGGCGGTGTACACTTTGTCCGTTATTTCTTTGACCGAATTGCCGACGCCGATCAGCATGCCCATGTAAGCCCTGTGCTGAGGCTGGAAAGTGATGAAGCCTTTCTCGCGGCTGTGGCGTCGGTCTGTGGCGACTATGGCGTTCGCCCTGTATTTCGCATGACCCCTGACGACCTAGCCGAGCTAGACATTGATGATGTGGTCAGTGATATGCTGGATGAGTGCGGCTTACAGGCCGCTGATGCGGCCTTCATCGTGGACTTGGGCTATATTGACACAGCGGGCCGGTCGGTTATCACCGCACGCGGCGCGTTAGCAGCGGTTCCCTTCGCCTCAGAGTGGGCTGACATCGCGTTGGTCGCTGGCTCTTTTCCTGAAAACCTCTCCGGCTTTGCTGTCGGCGCTCATATAGTGCAACGACACGAGTGGGCTGTATGGCTGGCAAACCGAAGTGCGGCCGGCCGGGCAGTCACCTATGGGGACTACGCAACAATCCACCCTCTGCCAGTTGAAGAGGGGTTAGACCCTAGAACGATGAACCCGACCGCTAGCGTTCGCTACACATTCGAGAGCACATGGGTTCTGCTCCGAGGGCAAGGAACAAGAACCCGCGGAGGCCAGGGGTTTGCTCAGTTCCTGGCTCATGCCGATACAATCGTTGCCATGCCGCAGTATCGCGGCCAGGTCTTCTCATTCGGCGATGGAAGGATCATGCGCATCCACAGGCGGGCGGAGGGACAGGGCAACCTTGAGACTTGGGTCTCAATAGGCGTTAACCACCATATTGCGGAAATCGTCGGTCAATTCGCCAGCCTGCCCTCGCCTTGAGAGCAGATCGCACCTCTGCGCGGACGACGTTGAGGTCAAGGGAAACCGCGAGGCGCTCATAGAGTGCCTC
This sequence comes from Xaviernesmea oryzae, assembly GCF_900109605.1. GTDB lineage: Bacteria > Pseudomonadota > Alphaproteobacteria > Rhizobiales > Rhizobiaceae > Xaviernesmea > Xaviernesmea oryzae. Next base: position 184,570 of record NZ_FOAM01000001.1, on the reverse strand, counting down.
GCGAGGCTTGCTCCTAACGCCGCGTGCCGCACCGTACCGCTCTAAGACGGCCAACGCTTCATCCCGCCACAAGAGAGACGCAAGGGTTGCAGCATCTAGCCCAGGGTTCATCTCTGGGAGCCTCTCGCGAGTGACCTCGACCCTGCCGAGGCAACTGCTAGCGACAGCCAGCCCCCACCAATCCGGTATGATCTCTTCTGCTGCTTCGCGGTGGTTCTCAGCCACCACGAGGCTGATCCTGTCTAAGACAAGGTTGTAAAGGTCACGCTGTGCGGGAAGCCGGTCCAAGGTGTCGCGCTCGCTCTTGAGCTCGTAGCCCTCGATCTGGCCATTGATAACAGCAATGTCGATACGAGTTGCGCCATTCAGTATGCCGAGTTCATCAAGCATAAGGGTATCACTGTCACCAGCGTGAGCGAGTTCAAGCCAGCGCCAAACGCTCTCTCTCACATCCCTATCGCGCATCCTACCCCTCCAGATCTGATGCTGAAAATCGTCGTCATAACGCGTCCTTTTGTTGCCTTGCAGTATACCATATCCAGCGCATCCTGGGGCTGGAGATATGGAATTCTTCGAAGTGTCTGTATCTCCGACGGCCGGGCTTGATTTTAATCAAAGGAAATCATTCTCGCCACGATACGTGCACGAGCACCGGTCGCCCTCACAGGCTAACGTCCGCACCAAACGTTACCTCTGTTCGGCCAAGGCTGCGCTAGGCCATCCGCCATCAGTTCTCTGCCCGCGTCTCGGCCATCTTTCAGGATGACCCTTACAAGCGCCCGATGGTCTGACGTCCGATCCGATCCCTCCGGCTGCTGTCGTCAATCCGATAGCCGCCGGCCATAAGCTCTTGCAGTCTGAGCTTTGCCTTTTCCCCCAGTTCCTTCTCCCGAGCGCATTCGGCGCTCGAGGTCTCCGGCGCGTCATGTTCGATGATGATTTTCTGCCGGTCCCGCGCGTGCATGGTCACGTTCCATTAGCTCTTTGAAATTTTCAGAGACCCGTTCATTATGAAAGGAGCCTCTAAATGAACGAGCACACACGGAATTATGTCGCAAGCATGCTGATGCAGTTGGCGCGGATGGTCCCGGCGCAGCGCCGGCAGCTCCTGGCCTACCTGATCGAGATGGCTGCCATCGAGGCAAGGTCGGATGGTCCGTCTTTGACGAATAGAAGAGAGAAGATTGGTCCCGACATCTAAAAGCTAGCTCAGGACAATCGGTCGGTCCTAGCCGGCGGGCCGGTTGTCCACCATTGGGGCAGAGCAAGATAAGCGAGGGTGCGGGCAAGCGGGCGGAGCGGCTTGTCGGCGCACCTTTCACCCTGCAACCTACTGTGTCGAGCAGCAGCATGAAGGCCGCAAACGCCCGTTCCAAGCGCGCCTTAGCCTTGAATTAACTTGACGGTAGGATATTTTTGTCAGAAAGGTCTCGAAGGTGGTGCCCGCCATCTTCTTATCATCCGTCTGCTTGGGGCTCAACCATTAGTGAGACGGGTAAGAACGGCAGTGCTCGCAAACGAGTTCCCACCGTCCAAAGCGGAAGCGTACATAGGAACGTACGTGAACCGCCCTAGGCCAATGACAATGCATTTTTCACCTCGGGGATTGCTAGATGAAAGTCTAGCGCTCCGGGGCCACCCTATTGCGTCCCGACCATTTCGGCTTGCAACAAGAGCGATAGGTGATAATGCGATGACGGGCACCTAGTGCCCTTATTGATCAGCCGCGGAGCTGAGTCAATCGTAAGTTGGCAGTCAGCTTAATCGCGCCTCTGAAATAGCACTAAAGCCGTGAAAGCCTGTCTGTGTGCAGACGAACAAGCTTCGAACCCTCTGATGACAGCTTCTGTCGCACGTAGGTCAGTAAGCACTTGCGATTTCTGAAATTTTGAATAGGGGTCGTAGTCGGCTTCATGCCGCTTTAGTTGCATATTATAAAATTGAAGCGCGAAATCTTGAATTTCGTCGGGAAATTTTTCTAAAATTACCCTCTGTTTACGATCATTGAGGCTGTCACAAGCCTTCTTTGCAAAACTATGCTGAAGAGCTCTATAGCTCTGCCGCCATGCAGCTTTACCGTTGCGTTTCGTGATAAGATTGTTCGCGCAGGACTCTGATAAGCAATGGAAGAGCGCGTAGTATGCTGTGCTCACCGCACGCTTGAGATTGGACTGTCGAGGGTTTTTCCTCGCAATCAAATCTTCTGCGGTTTTTAACAAATCATGTGCGAGCTGCGATTTTGGCATCTGCTGCTGAAATGAACGACATCATAGGGAAAGCGGAGATATCGACAGACGACAGTGCAGGACGCACCTTGCGAATAGCCCTAGTCAAGAAGCTGGACGGAATGTCACGCGCGCGGCCCTCGAAAACCACTTCTACCCGCAGGATATCCTCGCCTTCCACTTCGACATCATCAACCACATGAACTCTCAAAATTTCGACATCGGCAAAGCCTTCAGACAGTGCTGCCTGAATTAGCTTCTCCAGTTTGTTGAAATCGATTTTTCTGTGCATTTCCTGCCTGATGATTTGTGATGGCGTCTGATAACCGATGCAGCATCTCAAAGTTCAGCATTTCGAGCGGTTTCTTCCGCATGTCAAGCGGAGGAGCTAGTGCTTCCTATATCTGCATATTTCGTAACGAGGTGGTGGTTGCGGCAATCATGTTGATTTCAATGCACAAACCCGTGGGCGCACATTGTCTGCGGAAAATTCAGAATTGTCGGGCACGGTTAATTTATCATTCGTCATCGTAGGAACGAAGACAATCATTATTCCGCCGGCAACAGGATCAGCCCATCGTCCGGCAACGGCCGCTGAAGCGCCTTCGCCTCGCCCCAGTCCGCCCGCATCCACACATCGACCTCCTCGGCCGTCGTGAGAATGACCGGCATGGCCTTCGGGTGGATCGGCTTGACCACCGCGTTTGGTTCGGTGGTCAGGAAGCCGTATAGCTGATGATCTCCCTCGCGCGGGTTCTTCATGGACCCGCGCGTTCCCCGCCACTCTGTCCAGATGCCGGCGAAGAAGGCGAGGGGCTTGTCATCGTTGATCGCGAACCAGCGCTTGCGCTTCTTCGGCTTGGTGTCTTCCCATTCGCAAAACGTTGTCCAAGGCACCACGCACCGGTTCTCTGGCCCGAGCCAGCGGCGCCAGTGCGGCGAGGTGACATTGCGGATGTTGGTGACGCCCGTGTCTGGCTTGTCGCCTAGGATCGACGGCGGCGTCGGCATGCCCCACGTCAGACGGTCCCAAGCCTCGCCTTCTGCCGTTCGCCGTAGAACCGGCGCTGGCCGGTCGGGATAGATATCGATCGAGGGCTCAAGATTGCCTAGCCGGTCGAGCGCCTGGCGAAAGGCGCGCATGGCCTCCTGGTTGGTGCTGACATTGTAGAGATTGCACATCCGATCCTCTTACCACTGCCGACCCTTGCGCATCGTGTCATGGGTGTCAGCGTGAATCGAGAGCAGGATCTTACGGTAGCAATATTCTACGCGCACGGCCGCCTGTCGAGCCGTCAGCTCCCAGCCGCAAGACGGGTGCTCCAGCTTGATTTGAGCAGGTGGATGCGCGAGCAGCCAGAGCCATTTCGCAGGCTCTTCCAAAGCCTCGATCCGGAAAATTCGCCCGATCGTCATCGCTCCATCAAAACCGATGAAATCATCGCCGTCAGCCCATGTGCGCGTCCATCGCATTCTTGGCGCGTCATCAAGGGAAATCTGGTGGCATGGCATCCAGCCATTCGGCAGGAGATCTGCTTTTCGCGGCTCACCATGTGTCGTCATCGGGTTCGGGCCAGGCGGCTTGACCGTCGACACGATTTCGAAGGTTTCAGACAGGGCGGCAGTGATCCGATCGACTAGAGCCGTGACGGCGGCCGAGCCCTCCGGCGTGGCACGCTTGAGGGTAGCAAAGGCGTCTTCATCGGAGACGCCCAAAAGCTCGCGCTCGATGACCTGCTGCACCATGCCATTGGGCGCCGGCTTCCCTTCGAAGCTAAAGGCCAAATTCAGCGCCATGCGGCCAATCATGCCCTGCGCAATGGGCGAGACGACCGTCAGATCCCGCCGCTTCCCCACGGCCATGCCGGCGAACCTTCGACGGAAGGATTGCGACATCAGCACATAGTGCAGGGTGACGCCTTCGGTCAGCAGCTCTTGGACAGGGTACATTGATCGCCCTCGACTCAATCCTCACTTCAGGCTTTATGCCATAGCGTAAGCAGACGTGAACGAATTGAGAACGGTGCGCTTCATTCCAACTCAGGTATCTCGCCTTGCTGGAACAGCACGACCGGCGGCCCGTATTCCCCGATCAGAGGATTGGCCTCCCGGCTCCAGGCCACGACGCCGGCGTATTGGTCTGCCATCATCCGAGCCTCGCGCTTCGCGCGCTCTTCAGTGTCGACCTGACGGGGGTCAAATGCCTGCACCGGGTCACCGTCTTCGTTCTTCACGAATGCTGCCAACACGATCAGCTTGCCTTTGTTGGACATGTTCGATCTCCAAATTTGCGACCTTCAGGCATTGTCCGACCGGTCGAAGTGTGGCCGCCATCCGCGCGTGAAGCCACTGCTTGCCGCCGCCTCTGTCAGCGCGAGCTGCAGGCGGAGATGCTGACAATCCTCAAGAAGCGCTGAAATAGCTTCGCGCGCGTCGCCGCCATGCCAGGCCAAAACGTCTTCGATTACGTCGGGCTCGATTTTGGGCAGCGAAAGCGGCTTCATCTCAGATCTCCTTGTTCCTATTTTGTTCTACTGAGAATTGGAGGCAACTGAAACGAAGCATGGGCTGCAATATCGACAAGCTAATTCAATCCGGGATCGACAGAGGCGAGCGGCGTCAGCACTTCATGCGGGTCATGATATAGGAAGGCAACCAGAACCGCCGTCACCGTCCTCGTCGGTCATCGCTATTGCCTGTGCGTGGCGCGTTGAGACCAGCGGACCCAACGGCCGGCGTGAGCGACGGTGCATGAACGTGATCTTGAACTTGCCGGAATAGGTCTGCCAAAGACCGTATTTCCTGCGGGTCGTTGCTGAGCAACCTCTGTCCGACGTGGGTGGCTGTTTCTTCATTCATGCCCGTCGCAGCCCGGCTCAGCGCTCCGAGAGCATGGCCGCCAGCCAAACCCGCAGCGCGCATGATATTGCCGCTTAGAAGCGCCGTCAGCGCGCTGCCCGCGTCGCCGACAGCCTGCCCATCCACCAGGTTCTCATATGTCGAGGAGCCGCCTGTCAGGGCGCGACCGGCGCGAACCATGTCGCGTTCTCGCATAAGACGCTGATTAAAGATCGCGCGCACGAGTGGATCGTCGACCAGCACGTCAAGCTTGCCCTGCATGTTCGGCGTGTCGAAGCTCAGCGTCTTGTCCTGGCCGGCGCGCTGGTTTTCCAGTTTGACGCCGATCTCACGCGCCGCGCCGATGCGCGGCAGATCGCGCTTGTTCTCGGGAATATCACGCATTGACGCTTTGGCCTCGTCGGCATTGCGGGCGTTGATCAGGTCGCGGCCTGTCTGGATGGCTTCCAGCGACGTGCTGTCGTCGGCATATTTCGCCAGCGCCTCACCATATTTCGGGACGTCCGTCGAGAGCTGGCCGCGCAGCGCGTTACGCGTCTCCTTTACCGCTTCGGCCGCCGTCGTGTCGCCGGCCTTGTAGAGCTGGTTCACCTTTGCGTCGAGTTCGCGCTTGATCAGGTCCCAGCCGCGGACGGTCGGAACGCGGATCGTTTCGTCACTGACTTCGGTGCGCATGATCGGATTGCCGTTCGGATCGACCAGCCCGGTCAGAACCTGTGTTTTGGTCGGGTTCGGGTTGGGAACCTCCGTGAACATGTCGCTGATCGGGATCTGCTTCTCCGCAGCCACTTTCTCAGCCGAACGGATTGCATCCTGTACGGACTGACGGCCGAGCGTTTCATCGTAGAAGGCCCCTTGCGGCGCCGGCGCCTTGTAGGCCTCGTCGTAGAGAGGCTGCGCGGCTGTACGACGGGCGTTCACGATGCCCTGTTCGGTCGCATAGGCGTCCGGCCCCTGTGCCCCAAGCGCGTCGTCGACATAAGAGCCGATACGCTGGCCTTGCTCCTGCTGGCGCGCCGCCAACGTCTGCGAGATGTCATTGCGTGCCGGGCCGGGTGTTTTGGCCGCCATGGCGCCGACACGTTGTGAATTGCGGCCGGCTGCATCGACGGCTCGATATTCGCTTTGCCCCGCGGCCTGGGCAGCCTCGACAGCCTGGGCAATCTGTTCGGGCGTCTGCTCATCACGCGCCATACTGCGCACGAGCATTTCGTCGCCGCGGGCCACAGGATCGCGAGTGAGCAACGGGGAGAACCGCCCGAAGATAAGTGAGACGAGATCGGTGGCCGGCACAGCCGCCGCGCCGAGACCGGCAGCCAGCGGCAAATTCCGGGCCGCCTGATCTGTCCGGTTATCGACGCCGCCGTCTGCGCCCGCAAAGCCCGTCAAGCCGCCATAAGCAGCGCCTTCCGCGCCGCCGGCCAACACACGCGGCAGGAGATTGCGCAAGCCCTCGTTCGCCATGTTGCCGACTAGCGTCATGCCCTTGCCCGCGAGGCCGAGGCCAGACGACACGCCGCCCGCAACTTCGCCGACGGCTGAGCCGATCGGATGTTCGGTGCGCTGCCGGTCAAGCTCTTGGCGCTGAAATTCCTGCGCCGTATCAAAGCTCTGGCCGAAGTCACCACCAGTCAGCGCCTTGAAGCCGCCAAAGATCGCTGAAATGAGTTCGTCGCCCGTGTTGAATGTCGCACCCTGTGTCAACGGGATGGCGTTGCGCGCGACAGCGCCGAGCGTGTCTTCGTTCTGGCCGCGCAGCTTCAGCGCGTTCATGGTGGCGGCCGTTGCTGCGCCGGTCGGATCCTCGGCCGGGCGGACCGTGCTGATCTGCGGCTGGTCAGAGATATAGGACCGATCAGCGCCGTGGATGATCTCGCCGGGCGGCGGGGCGCCATAGTCCGTGACCGGCGCCGACGCGGCGGGCTCCGCAGGAATACGGTAGGCGGCCCACGGATCATCCGAAGGCTCTGGCGTCGCTGGCACGCGGAATGCGGCCCACGGATCGTTATCCATTACGGAACCCTCCCCATAGAGCCATCTGGCAAGATGATCGACGTCCCAGAAGGCAGCTTAGCCGCTTCTACAGGCGAGCTGACACGAACAGGTTGCGACGCAGTTGTTGACTGACGGGGTCGAGCAGCGGGAGCAGGCGCCGGTGCGGCGGATCCCGCCAGTTGAGAGCGAAGCTGCGCCGTCGGATCGGCCGTGCCGAGGTAGTCCGACATGACCGTGCGGAAGCCTTCGTCGATCCGACCGTGTTGCTGGATGTAGGTCGTCCGAAGTTCGTTGAGGTCAATCGCGCGCTGCTGGGCAGCCAGGTAATATTGCGCGAGCAGTCGGTTCGCCTGGGGGGAATTCTGAAGCGATACGGACATGGTCTTCAGGAACTCTCGGTCGGCGTCGGACATGGCGCCCGGCATGTTGGCCCCATCCTGATTGCGGAGCTTCAGCGCTATCTGACCGCCAAGCGCGTTCAGCAGTTCTGCAGGCGCTGTATTGCCCATATTGACGCCAAACGCGTTGAGCGCCTTGCGCAGCCCGAGCTGCGCATTCGCCAGCGTGCCCTGATCGACTGTTGGATTGTCGACGGCCGCAAGAACCGTCTTGTACAGGCCGCGTTCCGCATAGGCGTTCTTGGCATTTTCGAAGGTGCTGGTGTTGAGTTTGCTCAGGTCCTCGTCATTGGCACGATCATACGCCGACTGCTGCTGACCACGGCCGAGCGCGGCGATGTTCTGGTCGTAGGCAGCCCGGCGGGGGTCGCCTTCCGGCAGCGCGTCGCGTTCCTGGATCAGCCGGGCGAGCGGCGACATCTGGTCGTTGGTCGGTTTGATATAGGGCTGCGCGCCGGCATCGATCGCGGCCGTCGACGAGACGATTTTTGGCTTTCCGTCCGGGCCGATGATGTTTTCCGGTTTGACGTCCCGCATGGCAATTGCGCGCTGATCCGCATCCGGCAGCCTGCCCGTAATCGCGCCGAGAACCTGTTCTTGTGTAGGCGGCTTCGGCGCGCCCATGATCGTGCGCCCGTCCGGCGTAACGACCATGTCGCCCTGGCCGGCTTTGACCGCACCGACCTGTGTTTCAGACGCTCCGTACATGCGAGCGATACTGCCGGGCACGAAACGGGTCGCGCCTTCCGCCACAGGCGCCAGCATGGATGTCGTGATGTCCTTCGTATTGTTCAGGCGGGTCTGTTCCAACTCGCGTGCATTATCGGCCGCATTGTTCGCCAGCGAAGTTCGCGCGACGACGTCTGTACCGTAACGCCGGTCTGCGCTTTCCATGTTTCGTGCTCCAAAACCTTGCGTCGGCGTGAACAGCCCCGCAAGCACGCCGGCCGCGTCCCGCACGTCCGAACTGGCGTTCGGATCGCCGTAGACACCCATGGCCTTTTGCAACGCTTCGGCCTGCAGATTGCCCTTCCGCGCAGCAGCATATCCGGCCAGATCCGATCCGCTCGGCGGCGCAAAGGCCGCGGCGAGATTGGAGAAGGCCGCGCCGAGCGCCGGGTCATTATAGTAGCGGTTGCTTTGGATGGCAGGCATGGCGTCCTCACTGAAGCGGATGGTTAGCTGGCTCGGCAGCCCAAGCGCGCCGGACTTGCGTTGCGTAAAGCGCCAGATTACCTCGCGCCGCGATGCTGCGGCGGAGCGTGACGGCGCAAAGCTCGGATCGCAGAAGGAGCGCCTGGAGCAGATGATCTTGGCGTAGGAAGGGTTCGCCGCCCATGAGCAACGCCGCGGTCGTGGCCATCGAGAACGCAACGAAATCGGGTGCCAGCCAGCGCGATACGGCCTGCGAGAGCCGGGGGATTGCGTCCTGAAGGTTGTCGCAAATCGACGGCAGCACCCCGGCCGCGTCCCTCCGCCAATTATCATCGGGCGGGAGGTTCACTATGGCCTCGATCGCTGTCAAGGCGGGCACCACGGGGTCAGGCGCGCATGGGACCAGGCGGAGTTGGTGTTGGGCGGTCGAAAGGAGATGTTCGGTTAAATCGCGGTCGGACAAGGCGCGCACCCACAAACGTCGACTTCGCGCGCTGACAGTTTCAGCGGCAGTTTGAAGTCGGTTGACGTTCGCCAGCAATGAGGCCGGCATGGCTTGCGCGGGTCCGCGAGTTCCGCCTCAGTCGCGATTGGCCGCCAATATAGCATGTGCCCGCTCATCTCCCAAGCATCTCCGTCAATGATGCAAAGCCGCGGGCTGCTCGTTGACGCGATCGTTCTTCGATCTCACCCATAAGGCTGGCATTATGCATGGCATTGCGAGCTATCCGCACCCACGCGGCTGTATCGGCACTGCTGGTGGTCGAAGAGCCAAAGGCATTGCGGCTGCCCCAGGACAGGATCGTTTTACGGACGGCGCGCCAGCAAGTGCTGATCGTGGCGTCATCGAGCTGCAGGCCAATGGAGACCCCCATGTTCGGGGCGGCCACGTCAAAAGCTTCCATCAGCCGTTCAGTCTCATGAGCAGAGAGCGAGCGGAGATCTTTGCGGCTGATGGCGCGCTGAAGGGCGTATAGCGCTTCTGAGCCATGACAAGCCGCGTCACCTTTCAGCGCTCGCTGAAATTCATCCTCGACACGCTCTACGCTGATCGAGGTCTCATCCTGGCCGGTTGGGTATGTGGCGAAGGTTCTCATGCCTTGAAGACTGCAGTGGGTCGCAGCGCGAAACAACAGCGAAGATCGGCCCCAATTCACGCCGCCAAGATGTCCCAAAGTTGGGGCGGGCAGAATTTTTCTGTGAGCGTCCGATGGCGGTTTCGCCAAGCTCGGCGGAGTGGGGCCGGGGGTCGGACCAGGGTCTCGACGACATGTACGATTGTAGGTTTTTGCGACGTACTGCAACCCTGATGACATACACAATGTCGACCTCTAATGTCCCGGTATGAACACAAAAGCGCACAAGCCTGTTGACATATCGAACCATTTAAATGACACTATGGGCGTCGAACACGAAAGGCGATCAGATGTCCAACGTCATCACGTTTCCAGTTCAGGCTCGCGTCCTTGGGGCCAAAAACGCGCATCCCTACAGTGCTCAAATTGTCTCGTTGACGGAACGAAGCAGGGATGGCGCATATCATCTCTACGTCCAGGCGCTGCAACGGGCGGTCAGCGAGCTTCGGCTTGCGCAGGCTGCTGGCAAGCGACGTCGCGTCAACGAATGGAAAGACGAGATCGACGTTGTGCGGCTTCATTCCGAATGGTGTGGCTACCGCGATATCGCCGGTCAGTGCCGAAATCTATTGCAAGCCGGCTGACGCGCGATCTGTGGCCCAAAGTCTGGTGCCTTTTTGGTATACCTCAAGAAGACCCCTCAAATCGTAGTTCGATAAATGCTGTTTGGCACTTATCGCGAACCAAGTTCACAAGCACCACCCAAATCGAACCGAAAGGATCGGATATGTTTGTCCGAGGGTATCTGCGCGCGTCGACAAAGGATCAGGACGCGCATAGGGCAAAAGAAGACCTTGAACGTTTCGCGGCCGAGCGCGGCTTGTCCGTTGCTGCCTGGTATATCGAAAATGAAAGCGGCGCGACGCTGGCACGGCCTGAACTCTTCCGCCTCCTTTCAGATGCCCGCCCCGGTGACTTGCTTCTGATAGAGCAGGTTGACCGGCTGTCCCGTCTAACGGCTGCCGATTGGCAGAAGCTCCGCGTCGAGCTGGACGCCCGAGAGGTCCGAGTTGTCGCAATGGACCTGCCAACCTCATGGATGCTAGCTGCCCCGGCAGACGACTTTACCGGGCGCATATTTGCCGCCATCAACGGTATGATGATGGACGTTCTGGCTGCCGTCTCACGCAAGGATTACGCCGACCGGCGCCGGCGCCAAACTCAAGGCATCGCACGGGCCAAAGAAGATGGCCGATACAAGGGCCGCCCGGCAGACGCTCCGCGAAATGCCGCCATCACCAAAATGCTAGCCGCCGGACAGAGCTGGAATGACATCCAAGCTGCAACCGGCTGTTCGCGGTCGACCTTGGCGCGATTAAGCAAAATGCTCAAGGAGGAGATGAACAAATGAAAATGCTGACCGAGCGAGAGGTTGCGGAGCTATTGCGCTGTAGCCAGTCAAAAATTAGGCGCCTGCGAAGGGCTGGCGAACTCGCCTACATCCCCGGCCGCCCCGTCCTGATCGACGAAATGGATTTGGCCGCATACCTCGGCAGGCAAAAGCGTCAGGAGCGACTGCCTGTGAGCCCGCCGAGCGAAACCAACACGATAGCTGACGATGCCAGAGCCTGGGCGCTCGCTCAGGTGATCAAGCCGAAGAAGAGGCGCAAATGAAGTTCTTGACCGAGCCCGAAGCTGCAGAAATTCTTCAATGCAGTTCCTCTAAAATAAGGCGGCTGCGCTTTTCAGGCGAACTCGCCTATATCCCTGGCCGGCCAGTCTTGATCGAAGAAGCGGACTTGGAAGCGTACATCGAAGAAAAAAGACGCCAGCGGGCGCAGAAGGAAGCCGAGTACCGAGCAGCCCGCGCGCCGATGGACGCTAAGAAGTGGGCAGCGCTGGCTGTGCTGCTGAAGCCCGACCGACGCAAACCCAAAGCCTAAAGCATTAATCAAAAATTTCGGCGGAGTTTTGCCCTCGCCGGCTTTGAAGCCTGGTTAGCTCCGCCTGGATCTCCTCGGCACTCATTTCGTAGGGTTCCTTAGGACGGTCGTCGCCCGCATCGATGAAGAGCCCGCCAGCCCGAAAAATGTCGCTGATAAGCTTTGCACGCGCGGACGGCGGTACGCGACTGTCTTTAACAAGGTCGAGCGCAATACGGTAGACCATCGGTAATTCCTGCTGCAGGAGATCCTTGACCTGCCGCTTCGTATCAATACCTCGTCGGTTCGCCATATCACTGTCTCCTATTCGAAAATATCGCATTCGCTGCGCGCCGTAGCCAAGGCCTCCAGACGGTTGATTTCCGCTTGGATACGTTCGACTTCAGGATTGTCTGCTGTGGGAGTTGCTAGTACCGCGGCGATTTCCTTCGCGGCGATACGTTGCTGGCGCGCCGCTGCTCGCGCCCTTTTAGAGCCGGGCTGGTGAGAGCGCTGCCACGCCTCGTGCCGGGCGCGCTCATTAGCGCTCATCACGCTCAGTTGCTGTTCCCGTTTCTGCTGTGCCTTTCGTGACGCTCTCAGCTTGCTCTGCAGCTTTTCCTCGGCCTTCGGGTCGTTTGGTTCGGGCCATTGGATCTTATGCCAGCCGGCGCCCTTTGGTGTCCTACCACCGTGGTAACAGCATCTGCCGTTCGACATAGCGACTTGTCGGCATGCCTCGCCGGTCGTCTTCGCCTTGGCTCCGCATCGCGGCAGCAAAGCCGATGTGGCGTTGTAGTTGCGGAGCGCGCGCGTCCCGGCCGCGATGGTGATAGCCGACGGGCGGCGACCCTTCTTGCCGGGAGCGTCTGTTTTCTTCTTCATCAGCTAGTTCTCCTCGGCAAAACAAGCGATGCGCGCTTGAGGTATGAATGCTGGCCTTTGGTTCTTGATTGAATGAGACAGTTTGTCTTGATGTCGAAAGACTGTGTTTTCTTCTTTCTGTGTAGCTCCTTGTCGGGTGCACCGACGGGAGGCGTCCGCTTGCGGGTGGAAAAGCCTGCCCGTAGGGCCGCAAGCACCCGCAAGCCGCAAGCATTGATTTCATTGATCTTTTTTTCTCGTTGCGGCTTGCGGCTGACCCGCAAGACCCGCAAGGCACCAGAAACAACAGCCACAGTATTGTTTTCGTTGATAAAAACTGTTGCGGGCCGCAAGAAACCCGCAAGACCCGCAAGCGTCATTTTGAACCCTCCGAAACGACCATTTTTCGCAGGATCATCCACGGGGCTTTGGGCCCGGACGACATCTTCCGCATCATCACACAGACAGATCGTCCCGCTTGCTCAACCGTCACACCTCCGCCCCCAAGTGCCGAGACAATCTTGCCGTCGATGTCCTGCCTGCTTGTTGCCCGTGTCAGGCCTTCGGCCCTCAGCCTCTCGCCGACTGCGGCTGCAACATCACGCAACGATATCTGATCCTGGTCGCCCATGATGTCGGTCACGATTTGCGCGATACGCTGAGCTTCGCCGCTATCTGCCTGCTTCGTCTTTTCTCTGTCTGCGAATTGCCGAAGATCGACCAGCAGAAGCACCGGCGCGCGGTCGCCTTGCTGCTGGAGAGCCGCGAAAGGGTCCGCTTCAAACAGGATCGCGGGCTTCGCACTGCCAATGCCCGTGCCATTGCCCACCGGGACACTTTCCCGTCTGAAGATCTGCGGGACGGCCGGCTTTCGATCGTGGCTGATCTTGGAGTAATCAAGCCGTATAAGCTCGTCTTCGCGGGTTACGCCCCAGGACCGCTCGTCTTCGGCGCCACCTGTAACGTGGACGATCGTATAGGCGCTGCGAACCTTCCCAACAGCCGCGAAGCCGCCGCGACCTGCCCCCATATCCCCCGCGGCTTGTCGGCTTTGCTTAGACGTGTGGTGCACCACCGCGATCGCGCAATGAAGGTTGGATGCCATGCGGGCCAGCTCCTGCAAAAGCGCGTCGGCATCGTCGTTTGAATTTTCAACGCTACCCGCCGTAAGGGAGATTTGCGGGTCGAGGACGACGAGCGCTGCCTGGAATTGCCTTATCGTGGCCATGAGCAGGTCGGCGCCCGGCGCGCGCTTTAAGGGGCTGCGATTGTCTGGTCGATGCATGATCTTAAGTGAGGCCTGATCGACGCCCGACCATAAGACGATCGGGTGCTTCATGTCAGCTGCAGCGACACCGTAGTGCCGTTGAGCCGCGGCCAATCGACGGCGCATTTCTTCCAATCGGTCTTCGGCATTGTAGACGATCACCGCACCGGCAGAATGTAATCGCTCTTGTCCGATTGGCGCGCCGGTTTGATCGCGGCCACGCAGAATATCCTCTCGGCCCGTGGCTACGATGAGGGCGTCACGAAGCGCGAAGGTCGATTTGGAAATGCCTGGTTCGCCGACACATTGCGCCACGTCGCCGATCGGCAGGCGCGGGGCAATAAGCCATTTCCGGACGGGAAGCGCGGCAGGATCAACCAGACCCCTGACGATATCCAAGCCGTGAAAGCTCTCCGGCGTCACCGTCTCCGTTGTGGCATGAGCCTCGTGCTCGGGCTCGTCTGGCAGCTCGTCAAAATATTGCTCTGCCAGACTGAGCGTGTAATCGATGCCTCCGTGCGCGAAGCTTTGAATGGCGAACGGCTTGTGACGACCGAGCACCATGGCGAGCGCACGCCCGCCATTATAGTCGGGTTCGAATGGGTCAGCGCAGGTCTTTCTGTCGAAGCTAGACGGATTTTCCAGGATTTCGGCGACGGTCGCCGTGCTGTTGTCGTCGAAGTGGATGTCCCAGTCCCGTGGAAGGTCATGTCTATCGAGAGCGCCGATCACCGAGCGACGAGCGCTTTCAGGATCCCGGCCCCTCGAAATCAGCTCGGCAACTCGTTTGTCTTCGTAGGCTCTGCGAACAGCGTCAGCCTCGGCGGACAAGCTGCGCTTTAGGTCAGCGATCCTAGCTGCTAGCTCCCGCTTCTCGTCCTCCGTCAGAGGAGGCAACAGGCTGGTGTCGAGCATACCGCCTTGTATGATTTTCGGAGGCCTCGCGACCGGAGCGAGGCGCCTGTCGCTGATGATTGGGTCAGCTTCAAAGAAGAGCCGGCCGCTGTCGGATGAGGCGTTGAGATCGAACAGCGTGCGTTCGAGAACCGTGCCGGTTTTCGTGATCTTGCCCCACAGAAACCCCGCCAGCATCAGCCGATCGGCCAGCCGACTGGCAAAGTCTGCGATGTCCGCACCATTGGCGACGATGAAATAGCGATGCTGGCCAGTTTGGTTTGGCTTCCGACCTTGAAAGGCAACGCCTGCGGAAACGGAATTCCGAATGAGCGCCGCGGCGTTCTTAAGTTCGCTGAAGACAGATGCGAGGGCCGCGGAGATTGACCCAACCTCACAGATTTTTGCGAGCAGGGCACCGGGAAATTCACCAGTATCGAAATCCATCGCGAACAGCGCAGGGCCGCTGACAGGAGGAAAATTGTCTTGTGTCCGGGCTATGCTTCCATTGCTCGGCGACTGGCTGTCGGATCGGGCGATGTCCCATTCATCGCGACCCGCTGGCGGTGGCGCACATATAAGAGCCTGGCGCGGCGTCAACTGCTCCAGCACCCTGCCAAGCTGACGGAGCGCTTCCGGGGCATCGCCAGCCAACGTTACCCTTTCGAAGGTCCCGGCATAGAGCGGCCGCGACATCTTCTTTACGAGTTGACCCGCCGCATCGACGCTGCAGTCCTTGGTAAGAGGTTCAACGCTTGTGACCAGCGTGCATGCAACGGAAACGTCCGCTTTTTCGCGCTCATCCGATGCAACTGGTGCAGCCCGATGGTGCACGAAGCGACCGAACTTTGCGGGTGTTGGAGTCCGCGCAACTTGCGGAGCCGGCGCCATTTCGCTATGATCTGCGTGCATAAAGACACCTTCCAGCCGGTCGCACATGGCAATGTGCGCCGGCTTTCTATTTTAGGTTATTTACGACTATGCGGAGCCTTGGACCTGGGTGCGACCGCAGCGCCCATGCCAGCAGACTTGCCGTTGTAACCGCCTGCCTGCCGTTGATCTGCGCAGGCTCAAGAGAGCCAAGCTCTCTTTGTTGCCGTACCCAAGTGGGCGAGCGGCCGATGACGCCGGCAGCCTCCGCAATTGTCAGGGCCTCCGGCTCAAGGGGCCGATGATCTGCAATGGGCATTTCAGTCTCCTGCATCTAGCCAGTGGAGATTGCTCAACTGCGCGTGGCGAAAACAGTGCCTTTGGATGCTAGATTTTCGCGGAGCGCTGCACTCCTATGTCGCTCGCGCAACTCGCGGATTACGACCTCGATCAAGCCTTTTGGAAGGTTGGGCAAAGTCGGCTCGAACGGAGGGTCGGCTTCCAACTCGCGTTGCCAGTCGAATAGACTGCCATCAACAGCCAGCTTATCCGCAGTCTCGGCATCTGGTGACCTCGGAGAGATCTGCCCTGGCCTTATCGTCGAGCTGAGCCGAGATTTCGCTTTTGCCCACAATGCGTCTAAGAACCGCACTTCATTAGCGAAACATGCGCACTGAATTTCCAATGGTGAAAGGGCCAATTGGCCTCTGGACACCGTCTGTGGTCGCCGCGCGGATTGCGCAGCGAACGTGCGCAATGCACGCCTCACATGGTCATCGGTGAACTTGTTTTTGGCCTGATCATTCGGCACTCCTCGACTGAGGAAACGCGCTGTATTTATGTATGGTCGCGGGGATTGAGCCGAAATTATATATGAGCCAACGACGATTTCGAGCAGCGAGCTCCTCGCTGGCCGCCAGTCGGCAATTTTCGGGACAGCACAGAAATCGATCGGCGTTCGATGCCCGTAGACGATCATTCCGGCTGCGTAACTGATCGCCTGTTCTATACCCTCCTGTGAGGCTATACGCCTTATGACCTCTTGCTCAAGTGAGAACGCTGCTTGCAATCGCTGTCTGGCGAGGTCCACGTTGGGCAGCTGGAGCCACTCCTTGGCACGACAGGCAAACGCCAGGAAGCTCTTAGGATTAGGATTGGTCAGGCGCGTCTGGAGCATCAGCCAAAGATCCCCGCAACTTCTGCGCCCTCAGAGGCACTATGGGACTTGCGCGGATCTGAGACGGCGCCCTCAAGGAATGCATCGGCATCGACGCGACGGATTAGCGTTCGGCCGCCGACTTTAGCGGGGACAAGCGCACCAGTCTTGATAAGACGGTAAAGGCTTGCTCGCGAAATGCCGAGATACCGTGAAGCGGCAGGGACTGACAGTGCGGCGGGTATGGCATCCATCTTCGACCTCCTGTGAAAAGCTCAGGAGTGATAACATGGCACGAGGAGGTAGAAAATGAAATTTATTCAGAAATATCAATTACTTAGTAGCATACTCATGGCATACAAATGACATACAAAATGTCTTAGTCATTGAAAAACCTCAGTAACCGGCAGTTGATTAGCCACCGCAGACTCTCTTCACCTCTTCGTGATTGCATCAGGCCGTCTCAAGAGCAGCGAGTGCCGAGTCGAGTTAGGGCGCAGATTAGGGCAAAGGCGAAGAAAGACGAAATTTACCAGCAAAAACAATAGGAAGTGGCGGAGAGGGGGGGATTCGAACCCCCGATGGGCTTGCACCCATGCCGCATTTCGAGTGCGGTGCATTCAACCACTCTGCCACCTCTCCGCGGGGCTGGTCGGCGCTGTGAGCGCGGGCGGTTCATAGCGGCAGTTGGCGTGTGTGACAAGAGTGTTTCGAAAGAAGTTTTCAGCAGTAGGGCGCGGCAAGGTCGCCAAGAGGCGGGCAGGGTGGCTTCGGCCAAGCGCTTGTCCACGACTTCGGCCGCTCGATGGCTTGACATATTCGCGCGGCATCACCTTGACAGAATTGCGACCATCCCGTAAACCGCGCGGGTCAGAGCTGCGTCCGTTAGGACTTGCGGATCTTTCCAGGCTTTTTGAGCCTGTTCACCGGTGGATGATTGCCTCGTCCGCCTCCCTCCGACTGGAAAAAGACGGCCGCGCCTTTGCCTGGGGCTTGCCCGGGTCTGTCGCGTAGAGCCGGTCCGAACATAAGGAAAGAACGATGTTCGCAGTCATCAAGACCGGCGGTAAGCAGTACCGCGTGGCCGCCAACGACGTCATCACCATCGAGAAGCTCGACGGTGTCGAAGGCGACAAGATCGAATTCACGGAAATCCTGATGGTCGGCGTCGGCGCCGATGCCAAGATCGGCGCCCCCTTCGTGGAAGGTGCCCTGGTCAGCGCCGAAGTCGTCTCGCAGAGCCGCGCCAAGAAGGTTCTCTCCTTCAAGAAGCGTCGCCGCCAGAATTCCAAGCGCATCCGTGGCCATCGCCAGCACCAGACGACCGTCCGTATCCTGGACATCGCCGGCGCCGGCTCCAAGGCCGCGCAGTAAGCGCTCGGGTTCAGTCAATCAGGATCTAAAGGAGAACACCCATGGCACATAAAAAAGCAGGCGGCTCCTCGCGCAACGGTCGCGATTCCGAGTCCAAGCGTCTTGGCGTGAAGAAGTTCGGTGGCGAAACCGTCATTCCGGGCAACATCATTTTGCGCCAGCGCGGCACCAAGTGGCATCCGGGCGCCAATGTCGGCCTCGGCAAGGACCACACGATTTTTGCGCTGACGGCAGGCAATGTGAATTTCCGTACGAAGGCCAATGGCCGCGTGTACGTGTCTGTCATGCCGAAAGCCGAAGCAGCGGAATAAGCCGGTAGCGCTCTAAAACAGCCGGCGTCTCATCGACCCGGCTGGTGCTCTCAAGGTTCAGAGTCCAGGCATCCAAAAGGGAAGATGGGGCAAGACCCACCTTCCCTTTTTTCTTGCCTCGAAGGAGAACCGAGATGCAGACCGAATTATTGCGGGACGATCCGATAAGGTCGCCCGAGGAGAGGCCCAGGCCCTCCACCAGGCCCGGGCGCGATTGCCCCGTCTTATTGTCTTCCCGGCTGGTGCTACGCGCCCCGCATGAAGATGACATCGACGCCCTTGCCCATCTTGCCAATAATCCCAACATTGCCACGATGGTGTCGCGCATGCCGCATCCCTACACCGTGGCCGACGCCGCCGATTTCGTGCGACGTTCGCAGGCGGGCACGATGGGCAAGTGCGTCTATGCCATTACGAAAGCGGACAACGGCGCCTTCGTCGGCTGCTGCGGGATCGAGCCGCATAGCGATTCGCAGACGGTCGAGCTCGGTTATTGGCTGGGCGAGCCCTATTGGAACAGGGGTTACGGAACGGAAGCCGCGCAGACGCTGATCGACATGGCCTTCCGCACGCGCGATATCGACCGGATCGATGCGCGCTGCCGGGTCATGAACATCGCCTCGCGCCGGGTTATCCAGAAGTGCGGCTTCCAGTTCCAGGGCTCGGGGCTTGCCCAGTCTCTGGCGCTCGGCACCATGGTGCCGGTGGAATGGTATCGACTGGACCGCAAGATCTGGATGTCGCTGAAGAGCTGGGGGACCGGACGATGAGCGCTGCCCCTGCTCTCACCCGGCCGCTCGCGCGCGATCCCGGCATGGCGCCGCTGGTCGCGGGCGAACGTGTGATCCTGCGGCCTTTGCGCCTCGCCGATGCCGATGCCATCGGCCTGTCGCTCGCCGATGCACAGGTTGCGCGCATGCTGGCGCATGTGCCTGTCCCCTATTTTCGCCAGGATGCGCTGGACTGGCTGGTCTGCGCCACGTCGGGCATGCTGCCCGGCTGGCTGTTCGCCGTCACCATGGCCGATGATGTGCTGATCGGCGTGGTCTCGATCGTGCCGCGAGACGGCGCCTGGACCATCGAATACTGGGTGAACCGCTTTTATTGGCGGAAAGGATTTGGCCGGATGGCGGTGTCCGCCGCGCTCGACCGGTTCTTCCAGCGCATGCCCGATGCCCGGGTTCTGAGCAGGGTGCCGGCCGACGATGCCCCGGCGCTCAAACTCCAGGCAGGGCTCGGCTTCACCGTTTCCGGCTGCGACGAGCGCTTTCTCGAAGCCCGCGGCCGCATGGTGATGATGATCGAAAGCCGGATTGACGCCGCCAGCCTGCGGCGGGCCTAGCGATCCAGGGGAATGGCCGTAAAGAGCGGCCAGGCGGCCCCATGACGAAATCCGGCGCGCGGTCTCGACCGGCCGCGCGCCCTCTGACGGCGCCTTTGCGCGCCGATTGTCTTTGACCTGCCGGCTGCGCGACGATATCGAAAGGCGGCACTTTGAAAGGCCGGCATATCTGCCGGGTGACGCTGATGAAGTTTCTCGATGAAGCCAAGGTCTATATTCGTTCGGGCGATGGCGGCGCAGGCGCCGTCTCGTTTCGGCGGGAAAAATATATCGAGTTCGGCGGTCCCGACGGTGGCGATGGCGGTCGTGGCGGCGATGTCTGGGTCGAGGCCGTCAATGGCCTGAACACACTGATCGACTTCCGCTTCCAGCAGCATTTCAAGGGCGGCACCGGCATTCACGGCATGGGCCGCAACCGCACGGGCGCGGGCGGTGCCGATGTGACGCTGAAGGTGCCGGTGGGCACCCAGATCTTCGAGGAGGATGGCGAGACCCTGATCATCGACATGATGGTGGAGGGCCAGCGCTTTCGTCTGGCGGCCGGCGGCAATGGCGGTTTCGGCAATGCGCATTTCAAATCCGCGACCAATCAGGCGCCGACCTGGGCCAATCCGGGCCTGGAAGGCGAGGAAAAGACGCTCTGGCTGCGGCTGAAGCTGATCGCCGATGCCGGATTGGTCGGCTTGCCGAATGCCGGCAAATCGACATTTCTCGCCACCTGCACCCGCGCCCGGCCGAAGATTGCCAACTATCCTTTCACCACGCTCCATCCCAATCTCGGGGTCGCGACGATCGACGGGCGCGAATTCATCCTGGCCGACATCCCCGGTCTGATCGAAGGCGCGCATGAAGGCACGGGGCTGGGCGACCGTTTCCTTGGTCACGTCGAGCGGACGCGCGTACTCTTGCATCTGGTCTCCGCCCAGGAAGAGGATGTGGCCAAGGCGTACAAGACGGTGAAATACGAACTCGAAGCCTATGGCGGCGAACTCACCGACAAGCCGGAGATCGTAGCGCTCTCGCAGGTCGATACACTCGATCCCGACACGTTGAAGAAGAAGCAGAAGGCGCTGGCCAAGGCCTGTGGCGCGACACCCCTGCTCCTGTCGGCTGTTGTCGGCACCGGCATGACAGAGACGCTGCGCGCACTGCGCGACATCATCGTCGCCGCTAAGGCCGAGGATGGCGAGCGCGGTGAGGCGGACCAGGACGATGACGTCGATATCGACGACGATCGAGACGGGGACGAGGCCTGAGCATGACGACCCGCCGCAAACCGCTCGATCGGCATCGCCGGATCGTCATCAAGATCGGTTCGGCGCTGCTGGTCGATCGGGCGTCGGGGCTGAAAGCCGCCTGGCTGCGGTCGATCTGCGCTGATATCGCGGCGCTTCGCAAGGCGGGCGTCGAGGTTCTGGTCGTCTCCTCCGGCGCGATCGCGCTCGGCCGCTCGGTCTTGAACCTCGCGGCCGGCACCTTGAAGCTGGAGGAAAGCCAGGCGGCGGCGGCGGTCGGGCAGATCGCGCTCGCCCGCGCCTGGTCGGAAAGCCTCTCGGCCGACGCCATCGTCGCCGGCCAGATCCTGCTGACGCTGGGCGATACGGAAGAGCGGCGGCGCTATCTCAATGCCCGCGCGACGCTGAACCAGCTGTTGAAGCTCGGCGCCGTGCCGATCATCAACGAGAACGACACGGTCGCCACCTCCGAGATCCGCTATGGCGACAATGACCGGCTGGCCGCCCGCGTCGCCACCATGGCCGGCGCCGATCTCCTGGTGCTTCTTTCCGATATTGACGGGCTTTACACCGCCCCGCCGCATCTGGATCCGAACGCGCAATTCCTGCCGCTGATCGAGGCGATCACGCCCGAGATCGAGGCCATGGCCGGCGGCGCGGCCTCGGAGCTGTCGCGTGGCGGCATGCGCACCAAGATCGATGCCGGCAAGATCGCGACGACGGCCGGCTGCGCCATGATCATCGCCTCGGGCAAGGTCGATCATCCCCTGCGCGTGCTGGGCGAAGGCGCCCGCTCCTCCTATTTCGCGCCGTCGCGCGCACCCGTCACCGCCCGCAAGACCTGGATCGCCGGCCAGCTCCAGCCTGCCGGGCACATTCAGGTCGATGCCGGGGCGGAAGCCGCCCTGCACGCCGGCAAAAGCTTGCTTCCAGCTGGTCTGCGCGAGATTTCCGGCAGCTTCAGCCGGGGCGACACCATCGCCATCCATGCGCTGGACGGGCGCGAGCTTGCGCGCGGGCTGGCGGGCTATGATGCCGACGAGATGCGCCAGATCGCCGGCCGCCGCTCCAGCGAGATCGCAGAGATCCTCGGCCATGCCGGACGCTCCGCCGTCGTGCATCGCGACGACATGGTGATGACGGCGTTAACGAGTTTGTCCCACATTGCCACGGAAAGGAGCCCTGCCGATGCTTGACCGGATCGAAACATCCCCGCGCGCGACGAACACGCGCGACGAGTCCGGGCTGCCGCCGCAGGGCACGGCTGAACCCACCTCCGTCGAAGCGTTGATGGCCGAGATCGGCGCCCGCGCCCGCGCTGCCCGCTATCCGCTGGCCACCGCGACGGGCGCACGGAAGAATGCCGCACTGAACGCGATGGCCGATGCGATCCTGGCCCGGCAGGCAGAGATTCTCGCCGCCAATGCCAGCGATGTCGCGGCGGCCGAGGCGGCCGGTATCGCCGGTTCCTTTCTCGACCGTCTGATTCTCAACCCCAAGCGCCTCGCCGACATGGCTGGCGCGCTGCGCGACATTGCCGCCTTGCCCGATCCCGTGGGAACGGTGATCGCCGCTTGGGAGCGGCCGAACGGGCTGCAGATCGAGCGCGTGCGCACGCCGCTCGGCGTTATCGGCGTGATCTATGAAAGCCGGCCGAACGTGACGGCGGATGCCGGCGCGCTGTGCCTCAAGGCCGGCAATGCCGTGATCCTGCGCGGCGGCTCGGACAGTGTTCATTCCTCACGCGCCATCCATGCCTGCTTGGTCGAAGGGCTGAAGACGGCCGGTCTTCCAGAGCATGCGATCCAACTCGTGCCTGTCACGGACCGGGCAGCCGTCGGTGCCATGCTCTCGGGCCTGTCGGGCGCGATCGACGTTATCGTGCCGCGCGGCGGCAAGAGTCTGGTTGCCCGCGTT
Source organism: Xaviernesmea oryzae (assembly GCF_900109605.1). Taxonomy (GTDB): domain Bacteria; phylum Pseudomonadota; class Alphaproteobacteria; order Rhizobiales; family Rhizobiaceae; genus Xaviernesmea; species Xaviernesmea oryzae. The sequence goes on along the minus strand of NZ_FOAM01000001.1, from coordinate 161,710 downwards.
CAGGCCGAAGCCCGCGTGCCGGTCTTCGCCCATCTCGAAGGTCTCTGCCACGTCTATGTCGACCGCTCGGCCGAGCTCGACATGGCGCTCAAGATCGTCGTCAACGCCAAGATGCGGCGCACCGGCATTTGCGGCGCAGCTGAAACCCTGCTGATCGACTCTAGCGAAGCCGAGCGCCTGGCCCGTCCGCTGGTCGAGGCGCTGCTGGCGGCCGGCTGCGAGGTGCGTGCCGATGCCGCACTGTGCCGCATCATGCCGGCACTAAAGCCTGCGACGGATGCGGATTGGGCAACGGAATATCTCGATGCGGTGATTTCGGTCGCGCTGGTCGACGGCATCGACGGCGCGATTGCCCATATCGCCCGCTGGTCTTCATCGCATACGGAGGCAGTGATCGCCGAGGACGCGCGCGTGGTCGAGCGCTTCTTCGCGGAGGTCGATTCCGCCATCCTGCTGCACAACGCCTCCACGCAGTTTGCCGATGGCGGCGAGTTCGGCATGGGCGGCGAGATCGGCATTGCCACCGGCAAGATGCATGCGCGCGGGCCCGTGGGGGTGGAGCAGCTCACCTCCTTCAAATACAGGGTGCATGGCACCGGTCAGATCAGGCCGTAGAGTGGAAGAAGAACCCGTCGCGCGCCGCTATCTGGTCATGCCGCATGCCGAGCAGGGCATGATCGTCGGCCTGTTCGGCGGCTCGTTCAATCCGCCCCATGCCGGCCACCAGCTCGTGGCCGATATCGCGCTGCGCCGGCTGCGGCTGCAGCAATTGTGGTGGATGGTGACGCCAGGCAATCCGCTGAAGAGCCGCAGCAATCTCGCGCCGTTGAGCGAACGGATCGCCGCCAGCGAGGCGATGGTGCATGATCCACGCATCAAGGTCACGGCCTTCGAGGCGTCCCTTCCGGCAAGCTTCACGGCGCAGACGATCGAACGCATCCGCGCGCGCAATCCGGCCGTGCGCTTCATCTGGATCATGGGCGCCGACAACCTCATGAGCTTCGACCGCTGGCAGCGCTGGCGCGAAATCGTCGGCAAGGTGCCGATCGCGGTGATCGACCGGCCAGGCGCAACCCTTTCCTATCTCTCCTCCAAAATGGCCCGCACCTTCGACTATGCCCGTGTCGACGAAGAGGATGCGGCAACGTTGGCCTTCCGCAGGGCACCGGCCTGGACCTTCATCCACGGCCCCCGCTCGCCCCTGAGCTCCACGGCGTTGCGCGCCGCGCGTGCCGGCTAAACAAGGCTGTGTCAGAAACAAGACTTTCCACCCTGCCTGTCTTGAAACATTAAGGGATCAGTGCCTACATTTACAGCACGGGCGAAGCGGAAGACGACCGAATCGCCCGTCACTGCCTGTTCTGTTCTTCGGAAAGGAAAGACCCTGACAACAGTACACGCGAAGGGAAATGTTACGCGCATTTTCCCGCCACGCACGGATAGCAGCAAGACTGCAGCAGACCGCGCGCTCACCGTCGCTCTTGGTAGTCTCGAAGACTCCAAGGCCGAAGATATCGTCACGATCGACATTGCCGGCAAATCGGCGCTTGCGGACTACATGATCGTGGTCTCCGGGCGATCGAGCCGCCATGTCGCCGCCATCGCCGATCATCTCCTGACCGATATGAAAGAGGCCGGCCTCGGCAATGCCCGGGTCGAAGGTCTTGAAACGGCCGATTGGGTGCTGATCGACAGTGGCGACGTGATCATCCATATCTTCCGCCCGGAAATCCGCGAGTTCTACAATATCGAACGGATGTGGTCGGAGCCGGAGATCGAGGACGGCACCGTTCACTGATCTCTCGCGGTTGATTGACTGAAGCGCGCCAGTCCGGTGATCAAGCCTCCGGTTATTGCGACCGGAAAGGACCGGATCTGTGCGGCTTGCTTGCGCGATATGATCCTGACGCCGGCTGCGATCGCCGCGCGGCAAGAAGAAGTTTGGCGCCGCGACGCGGCTGTCATACCTGTTCCTTTTTGAAGGACAGTTTCATGTCCTGCGAGCCCGGAGGCTCGCCGTTGGCGACGATCAGCCACCGTCACCTCTTCCCACCCGAATGTGTAGCGACGATTTTGGCTCTTGTTTCAACGCATGCCCTTGACGCAAGACAGGGTCTTTGTTTTTGCGACCTGCCATAGGAGAGCCGCGATGCGTGTCGGATTGTTTGCTGTCGGCCGGCTGAAATCCGGTCCGGAGCGCGATCTCGCAGCGCGCTATCTCGACCGCTTCGCCAAGGCCGGGCCGGCTATCGGGCTGGAATTCTCCCGCATGGTCGAAGTGGGCGAAAGCCGGGCTGGCAGTGCGCCGGCGCGGATGAAGGAGGAAGGGATCCTTCTGGAAAAGGCGCTGCCGGACAATTCCGTGCTGCTTCTTCTCGATGAACGCGGCAAGGCCTTAGGCTCCGAGGAGTTCGCGCAGATGATTGCCACCTATCGCGATAGCGGCAAGCGGGAAATGATGATTGCGATCGGCGGCGCGGATGGGCTCGATCCACCCTTGCGGGAGCGGGCCGATGCCGTGCTCTGCCTGGGACGCATGACATGGCCGCACCAGCTGGTGCGCATCCTGATCGCCGAGCAGCTTTACCGCGCGGTCACCATTCTTTCCGGCCATCCTTATCACCGGGCCTGAGCGGCTTTCGCCCTTGAGCAGACCGCCCTATTCTCGCCAGGATGGTGCGCCACGGCCAGGGATGTACGGCCAAGGGGCTGGCGGAGATTTAGACGGCACAGGCGGTCAATTCCTTATCAGGACAAGCCACACAAAAGGTCGCGAGGCTAGCCTGCACCGCTTCGAGGCCTGTCGCGGGTATGCGCAGAAACAAAGAGAGAGCAGATGAAGCGCGATCGCTTCATTCATGGTGATCCGATTTTCACCTGATATGCTCTGGGGAATGGGTGGCGAGCGGCATGAACGCTCAGCACGGCAGCGGCGAAACCGGGTTCAGCGTGGCGGAACGCCTGCGCAGGCGTCTGTGCGCCTGCACCTGCGCTCTCGGCATGACCGTGAGCAGCCTGGCCCTGACAGCCATCCCTGCCATCAGCTTTGCCCAGGATCGTCCCGCAGCGGCCGGCGAGAGTATGCCTCCCGCGCCGGATGCGGTGGTCTCAACGCAGGCGATCCCGCCCGCGCGGTCTGCAGAGAGCGAAGACCCCGCCGCCGAACTGTCCAGGCGCCGCGAATCCACGCAGACCGAACTCACTGCGCTCGAACAGACCATTCGCCTGTCGCAGGACAAGGCAAGCGAGCTGCAGCAGACGATTGCCGAACTGGAAAAGAGCAATGGCGCCCTGCGCCAGGCCCTGGTTGATTCGGCGGCCAAGCGCCGCACGCTTGAGGAGCAGATCGCCAAGGGGGAAAGCAAACTCGCCGACCTGCGCGATCGCGAAGCCGCCGTTCACGATTCGTTGAAAGTGCGGCGTGGTCTCCTGGCCGAGGTTCTGGCTGCATTGCAGCGCATGGGCCGCAATCCGCCGCCAGCGCTTCTGGTCACGCCGGAGGATGCACTCGGCTCCGTGCGCAGCGCGATTTTGCTCGGCGCGGTTGTGCCTGGCATTCGCAGCGAGACCGAAAAGCTCGCGGCGGATCTTGCGGCCCTGAACGGCCTGATGCGCGATATCGACGCTGAACGCGATCATTTGACGGCGGATATGACCGCACGCCTGGAAGAAGAGCACCGGACGAGCCTGATCCTGGTCGAAAAGGAAAAGCTCAATGGCGAGACGGCAGGCGCGCTGGAGGCGGAGCGCCGCCGCTCTGCCCAGCTTGCGGCGCAGGCGCAGAATCTCGGCGGGCTGATCGGCTCGCTGGAGGGGCAGATCGCCTCCGTGCGCCAGGCGGCGGAGGCAGCACGCGCCGAAGAGGCCGCGCGGGCTGCCTTGTCCGATGCCGAACGCGAAGCCGCGCGGGCCCGGGCAGAGGCCGGCGTGCCCGACAAAAACCGTATTGCGCCCGCATATGCTTTTCCCGATTTGCGGGGCAAGCTGGCGCTACCGGCAACGGGCACCATTCTCAAGCGATTTGGCGAGGATGACGGCACGGGCCATGCCCTGCAGGGGATGATGCTGGGGACAAGTGCCGGCACGCTGGTCACAGCCCCTTCGGATGGCTGGATCGTCTATGCCGGCCCCTTCCGCAGCTACGGCCAGATGATCATTCTCAACCCTGGCGACGGTTTTCACGTGGTGCTCTCGGGCATGGAGGCGGTCAATGTGCGCCAGGGACAGTTTGTCGTCGCCGGCGAGCCCATTGGCCTGATGGGAGCCACGCGCGTGGCGAGCGCCGCTGCATTGGCGCTGGAAACGCAGGGGCCAACCCTTTACATTGAATTTCGAAAAGACGGCAAACCGGTTGATTCACAACCCTGGTGGGCCGAATCAGACACCAGAAAGGCACGCAATGATACGTAGGGCTTCACTCGTTCTGATCGGGGCGTTGATGGGCGCTTCCGCGATGGGCGTCGTCTACTCGGCCTCCGTTCCCGCGGTGGCGGCGAGCGCGTCGACCTATCGCGAACTGTCGATCTTCGGCGATGTTTTCGAGCGCGTGCGCGCCCAGTACGTCACCCCGCCACAGGACGACAAGCTGATCGAGGCCGCCATCAACGGCATGCTCACCTCGCTCGATCCGCATTCGAGCTATATGAATGCGACCGACGCGGAAGACATGCGCACCCAGACGAAGGGTGAATTCGGTGGTCTCGGCATCGAGGTGACGATGGAGAACGACCTCGTCAAGGTGACGAGCCCGATCGACGATACGCCCGCAGCGCGCGCCGGCGTTTTGGCCGGCGACTTCATTTCGAAGATCGATGGCCAGGATGTTCGCGGCCTGAAGCTGGAGGAAGCCGTCGACAAGATGCGTGGCCCGGTCGGCAAGGCGATCAAGCTGACCATCCTGCGCAAGGGCGCGGAAAAGCCGATCGAACTGTCGATCGTGCGTGACGTCATCGCCGTGCGCGCCGTCAAGTTCCGCACGGAAGGCGATGTCGGCTATCTGCGCGTGATCTCCTTTACCGAGAAGACCTTCGACGACCTGAAGACCGGGATCGAGAAGATCAAGTCGGAAGTGCCGGCCGATAAGCTCAAGGGCTATGTCCTCGACCTGCGCCTGAACCCCGGCGGCCTGCTCGACCAAGCGATCAACGTGTCCGACGCCTTCCTCGACCGCGGCGAGATCGTTTCGACCCGTGGCCGCAATCCGGACGAGACCCGCCGCTTCAACGCCACGCCTGGCGACCTGACAGATGGCAAGCCGGTGATCGTGCTCGTCAATGGCGGCTCGGCCTCGGCGTCGGAAATCGTCGCCGGTGCCCTGCAGGATCTCAAGCGCGCCACCGTGCTCGGCACGCGCTCCTTCGGCAAGGGTTCGGTGCAGACGATCATCCCGCTCGGCGATGCCGGCGCGCTGCGTCTGACCACCGCGCTCTATTACACGCCGTCTGGCAAGTCGATCCAGGGCACGGGCATCACGCCTGACATCAAGGTCGATCAGCCGCTGCCGCCGGAACTGCTGGGCAAGGTGGAAGCCACGAGCGAGTCGAGCCTGCGCGGCCATATCCAGGGCCAGAACGAGACGCAAGAAGGCTCTGGCTCGATTGCCTATGTTCCGCCGGAAACCAAGGACGACATCCAGCTGAACTACGCGCTGGACCTGTTGCGCGGCCAGAAGACCGACCCGGCCTTCCCTGCCAACCCGCAGAAGGCCGAGCTGAAGAAGTAAGCCTCTCAGCGTCACCAGGATAAAAAGCCGCCGCCGGGTCTCCCGCGGCGGTTTTTTTCATGGCTGTTGCACTGCGCGATGTAAGGCGCAGCTTTCGCGCAAGGCATGGCGTGCGAGATGAGGAATATCGCCACCCTGCCTGCAGCCGCTTGGCCCTGTACGGTGTGCGTCCCCTCCCTTTGCGCCGGCCAGAGGTTTCCTTGGCAACCGATCTCCACGCACCTCTCGGCCAGAACCGCCCCCCTCAGCGTCAGCGTCGAAAAATACTGACGCTCAACCGCCTGGGCGGCGCACTCGCCGTGCTGATTCTTGTCGGCGGTTCAGCCTATGTTGCGCTGGAGCGTCAAGCGGGGCTGATGGACAAGGCGGCGATGCCTGTCGAGCAGGCGGAAAAGCCCGCGCCGCCAGTACTGCCGCAGGCGGCTCCACCGGCCAAGCGTGCCGATGGCATCGCGCAGACCACCAATCCAGATGGTTCGGTGGTCACCAAGTTCACACCGCGTCAGACCAGTGCTGGCGGACCAGCGCTCATTTCCGTCGGCCCCAGCGGCACCCAGGATCCGCGCATGGCCGCCACGCCTAATCCCGAACTTTATGAGGATACGCCGGATGGGCGCCTGCCCATCATCGCCGCGAATGGCACGCGGCCCATGGCCTTCTACGCCCGGCCCTGGTCCGGCGCGCGCGGGACGCGCATCGCCCTCGTCGTCGGCGGGCTCGGTCTGAGCCAGACCGGAACGGACCGCGCCATCCGCCTGCTCGACCCCGCAGTGACCTTGGCGCTGGCGGCGAGCGGCAATAGCCTGATGCGCTGGGCCCAGGATGCCCGCCGCTCCGGCCATGAAATCCTGCTGCAGCTGCCGATGGAGCCCTTCGATTATCCAGCCAACGACCCCGGCCCACGCACGCTGAAGACCCGCGCCAGCGCCGAGGCCAATCTTGCAAGCTTGCACCGCGCCATGGGCAGCATCACCAATTACACCGGCGTGATGAACTTCCTCGGCGGCCGCTTTCTCTCGAATGCCGATGCGCTGGAGCCGGTCCTGCGCGAAACAGGCCAACGCGGCCTGCTCTTCCTGGATGATGGCACCTCCGCCCAGTCTCTGACCGGCACCCTGGCCGACGCTCTATCCGTTCCCCATGCTTTTGGCGATCTGGTCATCGACGGCGATATCAACCGGCAGGCTATTTTGAAGAAGCTCGACGAGCTGGAACGGATTGCGCGTCGCAACGGCACGGCCATTGGCACCGCTTCGGCCTTCGACGAGAGCATCGACGCCATTGCCCAATGGATGCGCGAGGCGGAGGCGCGGGGCATCGAATTCGTCGGCGTTTCCGCGCTCGCGAAGGATCCGGCCAAACCCTGAGGCCTTGGCATCGGCCGTTCTAGTGTTTGACATGAAAGCGCGCTAAGCAGCCGGAAGACCGGCATGCTTTGCGGCATGCGTGGCGATGATCGACATCATGCGAGGACCGGACGATGAGCAAGAAGCACGAGGCTGCCAAGGTGAAGGCTGAAGACCTGCCCTATCGTCCTTGCGTCGGCATCATGGTGCTCAATCGCGAGGGCCTGGTCTGGACCGGCCGGCGCCTCGCCGAAGGCAATTCGGAATTCGACGGCTCGGCGGAGCGCTGGCAAATGCCCCAAGGCGGCATTGACGAGGGCGAAGACCCGCTGGAGGCCGCGCGCCGCGAGCTTTACGAAGAGACGGGCATGACCAGCGTCAGCCTGCTGGCCGAAGCGCCACACTGGATCAATTATGATCTTCCGGAGCATCTGATCGGCATCGGCCTCAGGGGCAAATATCGCGGCCAGACGCAGCGCTGGTTCGCCTTCCGCTTCGAAGGCGACGATAGCGAGATCGCCATCGATCCACCGCCGGGCGGACATGCGCAGGAATTCGATGCCTGGGCATGGCGGCCGATGGACGAGGTGCCGAAGCTGATCGTCGCCTTCAAGCGCAAGGTCTATGACGAAGTGGTCGCCGCCTTCCGCCACCTCGCACCCTGAGCGCGTAGGTCTGCATCAATGCCCGGGCGCACCGGCGCCCTGATGGCCGAGATCGACTCGCCGCAGGATCAGCGCCAGCGGAATGACGGCGAGCGAGATCATCGCCAGCGTATAGAAGACGTCGATATAGGCAAGATAACTCGCCTGCTCGGCCACCTGCTGGCCGATCGCTGCGATCGCCTGACGCTGCGCATCGCCTTCGCCCACACCCCTTTGCAGGAAATACTGCGTCCACGTCTGCAGCGTCTGATCATAGCTGGGATTGGAGGGGATGACATGCTCCACCAGCCGGCTCTGGTGCCATTGCTCGCGATGGGCCAGCACGTTGGAGGCGATGGAAACGCCGATCGATCCGCCCGTGTTGCGCGCGGCATTGATCAGGGCTGAGGCCTGGTCCGTCTGGTCGGGGCGCAGCCCATCGTAGGAGGCGGAGGTGATGGGGATGAAGATCAGCGGCAGACCAAGACCGAGGATCATGCGCGACCAGGCGAAGAAGCCGAAATTGAGATCGGCATAGAGCCGCGTCATGTCCCACATGGCGACGGCGATGATCGCGCATCCAATGGCGATCAGATATTTCGGCTGAACGATGCCGGTGATGCGACCGGCGACGAACATCATCGCCATGGTCACCAGCCCGCCGGGCGAAAGCGCCAGCCCCGCCCAGGTGGCCGTATAGCCGAAATTCTCCTGCAGAACCTGTGGGATGAACTGGGTGGTGGCGATCAGGATCGCGCCTGTTGCCAGCATCACGACAAAGCATGCGCCGAACTGCCGGCTGGCGAGAAGCCGCACATCGACAACCGGATTGTCGGCGCTGAGCAGCCAGGGAATGGCGATGAAAAGCGCCAGCACACAAATCGTGGTGGCAATGATGATGAAGTTCGAGCCGAACCAGTCCTCCGTCTGCCCACGGTCGAGGACCAGTTCGAGCGCACCGAGAAAAGTGGCCACCAGCAGGAAGCCGATGATGTCGAAACGCACGCCGTGCTGCTTCATGGCGGCGCGCTCCTTCTTCAGGGACTCCGGCTCCTTGACCAGGAGATAGACCAGCACAAAGGCGAGAACGCCGACCGGCCCGTTGATCAGGAAGCACCAGTGCCAGGAGAAATTGTCGGACAGCCAGCCGCCGAGCGTCGGCCCAACGACCGGCGCCACGACGACAGCGACTCCGAACAGCGCGAAGGCCTGTCCGCGCTTGGCCGGCGGAAAGCTGTCGGCCAGGATCGATTGCGAGATCGGCACCATGCCGCCGCCGGCAAAGCCCTGAATCATTCGGAAAACCAGGAGCGATTCAAGGTTCCAGGCAAGTCCACAGAGGATCGAGGCGGTGGTGAAGGTGGCAAGGCAGACGAGATAGAACAGCCGCCGGCCATAGCGCTTGGCAATGAAGCTGGAGGCGACCAGCACGATGGCATTGGAGACGAGATAGGTCGTCACGACCCAGGACGCCTCGTCGGAACTGACCGCAAGCCCGCCGGAAATATAGCGCAGCGCCACATTGGCGATGGTCGTGTCCAGCACCTCCATGAAAGTGGCGATGGAGACGACGAGCGCAATCAGCCAGGGGTTCGTTCCTCCGGTCGATCCGCTTTTCGCCGTTCCGCCGGCGGCCGTTGCGGCAGCCATCTCACGACCTCGGACGCACGGTGACGGTCGGCACCACCGACATGCCCGGACCGACGGGCAGATCCTGCGGCCAGCGGTCGACGACGATCTTAACAGGCACGCGCTGCGTTACCTTCACATAGTTGCCGGTAGCGTTTTCGGCCGGCAGCAGGGAAAAGGCCACGCCGGAACCCGGCTGGATGGAATCCACCCGTCCCTGAAGCGGATGGTCAGGATAAGCATCGATCGTTAGCGAGACGGGCTGGCCGGGACGCATGTCGGTCAACTGCGTTTCCTTGAAATTGGCCACCACCCAGACTTCATCGGGCACGAACATGGCGACGCTCTGCCCCTGTGCCACGAACTGGCCCTTGGCACCGGACAACTGGACGACGCGGCCAGCCTGCTGGGCGGTGATCACCGTGTCCTTCAGCTTCTGCTCGGCAGCGGCCGCGGCCGCTTCGGCTTGGTGCAGCGAGGCAATGGCATTGGCGCGCTGGGCTTCCGCCACGGCCTTGTTCTTCATGGCCGAGACGACGCTCGCCTGCGTCTGGGCGGCATTGGCCTGTGCCTGGCGCAAGGACGAGGTCGCCTGCTGCGCGGTCTGCACCGTGCCGGCGCCGCTCTTGGCAAGCTCCTGCTGGCGGTTGGCCTCCTCCTGCGCGAATTGCAGGGCGGCAGCGGCAGAAGTCTGCTGCGCCCGCGCCTCATCGATGGCCGCGGCCGAAGCGGCGATCTGCGCTTCAGCACTGGCAATCGCCGCTTGCGCCGATTCCACCTGCCCCTTGGCCTGATCAAGCGCGATTCGATAATCGGTCGGGTCAATCGTCACCAGCGTCGCGCCGGCTGCGACATGCTGGTTGTCATTGACCGAGACGGTTTCGACATAGCCGGCCACCTTGGTCGAGACGGCGAAGCTGCGTGCTTCGACAAAAGCATCGTCGGTCGATTCATAGGGGTGGAAATAGATCAGCCAGATCATATAGCCGGCGATACACAGTACCACGAAGGCCACGAGGCCGAACAGGATCCAGAGCGGATGGCGGCGAAAGATCGACGGCTTCTTCTCATTCTTCTCTGCCGCCTCGCCCGCCTCCTGCTCTTGCGGCGCATCGGCGGTGTTATCCGGCGTGTCGTCACCGGTTTGGCGGGCAGAGCGGATCGGATGCTGATCGTCAGGCATGAAGGGGCGCTCCTGTCTTGAGCAGGCTCGATGGAAGGGTCGAGACAAAGCTAGAGCGCACAAACGCAACGGCTACTGCGAGATCGGCTCAATCAGACAGATCTTGCGCAGGCTAAAGTCAGCCTTGAGCCGGCAGCAGCCGATCCAGCGCCTGGAAAAGCTGCCGGTCGGTGAAGGGCTTGGACAGGAGCGGCAGATGGCGGAAGCCGGAGGGAAGGCTTTCTTGGGTATAGCCGGTGACGAAAATGAAGGGGATGGACCGGTCGCTCAGAACCTGGGCCACGGCGTCCACCGGTTCGCCACGCAAATTGCCATCGAGCAGAACGGCATCGGCGGCGCTGTCGCGCGCAAACACCATGGCCTCGCTCATGTCGCTGGCGCTCCCGGCAATGTCGAAACCCGCCTCTTCCAGGCGCTCGGCGAGATCGAGTGCCACCAGCGGCTCATCCTCGATGATGAGGATGCGTTTTTTCGCCTTTGGTTCCGGCTCGGCTGCCTTTTCCGGCAGAGCCTGCGGCGGGATAGCCTGTGGCTGCTGCGCCTGGCGAAATCCGCTGCCGGCCTTTGCCGGTGCGCTCAAGGCTGGAAGATCGGACGAACCGGCGCCGAGCGTGCTCGGCGCCTGTCCGATCACCAGCTTCAGACGCCAGGTCAGGCCTTCCGGCGCCACCTGCATCTGTGCATCCCCGCCTTCGGCGCGGGCGCTCTGCTGGATCAGCCGTGAACCGAAGCCCTTGCGCGTGATGGCGCCGACCGAAGGCCCGCCCCGCTCCTGCCAGACTAGGTCGAGCGCGCCATCAGCGAGTGTCCAGTCGAGCGTGATCCGGCCTGTGGGCACGGAATGCGCCCCATATTTTCCGGCATTGGTGGCAAGCTCATGCAGGATCATCGCCAGATGCAGGGCCTGTTGCGGCTTCAGCTGGATTGCCGGGCCGCTGGCAACGAAACGTGCGGGATCGAGCGAACCGAGGCTCAGCTGCTCGCGCAGGATCTCCTCCAGCGTTGCGCCGCTCCAGCTAGTGGCGCTGAGCAGCGCATGCGCCTTGGAAAGCGACTGGATCCGGCCCGAAAACGTGCCGGCGAAATCGCCGGGATCGGCCACATGGCGCAGCGTATGGCTAGCGATCGCCTGCACGGTGGCCAGCGTGTTCTTCACACGATGGTTGAGCTCGCCCATCAACAGACGCTGCGTTTCTTCGGCGCGGCGGCGCTCGGTGATGTCGAGGATCTGGACGCTGAGCGACAGCCGCGTCGGCCTGACACCGCCGCCTCCGCCCAGCGCCGAAATATACCATTCGGCGACCCGGACCGATCCATCGCGGTGAACAAGGCGAAACTCTTCCACTGCACGACCATCGCCGGGTTCTTCCAGGAGACGGGCAGCCTCGGCGGCGAAGCGCTCCGCCTCGTCCGCCTCCAGCCAGCCAATCTGGCGGAAGGGGCGGCCAACCACGTCGCGCGCCGAAAAGCCGAGCAGCCGCTCGGCCCCTTGCGACCAGGCCGTCACCGTCAGCGCCTGGTCGAAATCGACGAAGGCCAGGGGTGAATTATTGGCATGGGCGCGCAGTTGGGCCAGCGCCTGAGTGAGTTGCGCGCTGTTATGCGCCAGTTCCTGACGCTGGCGCGCCAGCTCGAAAAACACGCCGGTCTTGCTCTTGAGAATGCCGGCATCGATGGGCTTTTGCAGATAATCCACCGCACCGGTCTCATAGCCGCGAAACCGCCTGGTCTCATCGCTCGGCAGCGCGGTGACGAAGATGATCGGGATCGCACGCGTCCGCTCGAAGCCGCGCATCAGCTCCGCCAACTCGAAGCCGTTCATCTCCGGCATCTGCACGTCGAGCAGCGCCAGCGCCACGTCCTGCACGAGCAGAAGCTCCAGGGCCTCGGCGCCGGAGCGCGCCTTCAGGATGGTCAACCCGTCACGACGCAGCAGCGCCTCCAGCGCCGTCAGGTTTTCCTCGAGGTCATCGACGATCAGAAACGTGATGGGCTCAAGCGACATGGCGAAGTCCTTCGTCGTCGCGCGGGATCAATTGCTTGCGATAGATCTTTTCCCGGCTGGAAAATTCCGTGAAATTCTGGTGGTGACGCGAAAAGGCGAGCGTTTCCTGCAGGCCGAGACCGAGAAAGCCGCCACGTACCAGAGACTGGTCGAACAGGCCAATGGCGCGATCCTGCAGATCGCGATCGAAATAGATCAGCACATTGCGGCAGGAAACCAGATGCATCTCGGCAAAGACTTGGTCGGACACGAGACTGTGCTCGGAAAAGACCGCTTGCGCACGGAGCGACCTGTCAAAGACGGCGGCGCCATAAGCGGCGGTATAGTAATCCGACAGGGAGGTCCGCCCACCGGAGGCACGATGATTGTCGGTAAACAGCGCGATCCGGTCGAGCGCGTAGATACCGGCTTCCGCCTTGCGCAGCGCCTCGGGATTGATATCGGTTGCATAGAAGATCGTGCGGCTGGCGAGACCCTCCTCGCGAAAAAGGATCGCCATCGAATAGAGCTCCTCGCCATCGCTGCAGCCGGCAATCCAGACCTTCAGCGAGGGATAGGTTCTCAGATGCGGAAGGACCTCCTCGCGCAGCCGTTTGTAATAGCTGGGATCGCGGAAGAATTCGCTGACTTGGACCGTCAGGAAATTCAAAAGCTCGCGCATCACATCCGGCTGGTGCAGAACGAGATGCTGCAGCATGGAGAGGCTGGCACAGCCGAAATGTAGGCGCGCCTGCTCCATCCGCCGGGCGATGGAGGCCTGCGAATAGCCCCTGAAGTCATAGTGACAGACACGGTAGATCGCTTCGAGAAGCAGCGTCAGCTCGATATCGTGGGACTGGTCCATCATCCGCTCACCGGCTGATCCAGACGCGGACCAGCGACAGAAGCTTGTCGACGTCGAGCGGCTTGGTCACGTAGTCATTGGCGCCCGCGGCCAGGCATTGCACCTGATCCTGCGGCATGGCCTTTGCGGTGAGCATGATGATGGGCAGATGGTTGAGCTTGAAGCGGCTGCGGATCTCCCGCGTGGCCGTCAGCCCGTCCATCTCGGGCATCATCACATCCATCAGCACAAGATCGAAGGGCACGGTGCCGCCCTCGGCAAGCCCCTTCTCGATGACACTGAGCGCCTCCAACCCATTTCGGGCGATGGTGACCATGGCGCCATGCGCCTCGAAAATGCTGGTGAGCGCATAGACATTGCGCACATCGTCCTCGACCACCAGGATGCGCCGGCCTTCCACAGTCTCATCGCGGTTGAGCGATTTCGCCAGCATTTCCTGCTGCCGGTTGGGCAGGGCCGAAACCACCTGGTGAAGGAAAAGCGTGACCTCGTCGAGCAGCCGCTCCGGCGACTTGGCGCCCTTGATGATGATCGACTTCGCGTAGCGGCGCAGGCGCAATTCGTCGTCGGCCGAAAGCTCGCGGCCCGTATAGACGATCACAGGCGGGAAGGAGAGCGTGCTGTTTTCTCTCAGATGATCGAGCACATCGAGGCCCGAAGCATCGGGGAGCGTGAGATCGAGCACCATGCAGTCGAAAGCGTCGTTCGACAGTCTCTCGATACATTCGGCCGCCGTCTTCACCCCGACCGTGGTCACATTGCGCGAGCCGAGCAGCAGCTCCACGCTTTCAAGCTGGGTGGCATCGTCCTCGACCACCAGCACGCGGCGCACCGGCTCCTGCAGATTGTTCTCCAGCCCTTCCAGCGCATGGGCCAGTTCCTCGCGCTTCACCGGCTTCAGCGTATAGCCGGCCGCGCCGAGCGCGCGCGCCTTAAGCGCATAATCGGCGCCAGAGACGACATGAACGGGAATATGGCGCGTGCGCAAATCATGCTTCAGCCGATCGAGCACGAAGAGACCGGTATGATCGGGCAGGCCGATATCGAGAATGATCGCATGCGGCAGATATTGCCGCGCCAACACCACGCCATCATCGGCCGTGCCGGCGACGATGCACTGAAAGCCGAGATCATGGGCGAGGTCGTATAGGATTTCGGCAAAGGCGGGATCGTCCTCCACGGCAAGCAGCATGCGCTCGCCGGCTCTCAGCGTTGCCCGGTCGTCGCGGATCGGCATGGCAGGCGCCTGCATGTCGGCAAACGGCGCGGCGTCTCGCGCCTTCTCCGCCTGAACGCTGCTTGCAAGAACGGCATCCATGTTCATGCGGCGCGTAGGCTCATGGGTATTCTCGGCCAGGCCGAGGTCGCGGTCGATGGGCAGGATCAGCGTGAACGTCGACCCCTTGCCTTCCTCACTCGACACTGTGATGCGCCCGCCCAAAAGCGCGCCCAGCTCGCGCGAGATCGACAGGCCGAGGCCGGTGCCGCCATATTTGCGGCTGATCGTGCCATCGGCCTGGCGGAAGGGCTCGAAGATCGTGGCGAGATGATCCGCCGAAATGCCGATTCCGCTGTCACGTACACTGAAGGCAAGCCCATCGCCCTGACGGGCGACGGTCAGCGCAACTTCGCCACGATGGGTGAATTTCAGCGCATTGGACAGAAAATTCTTCAGCACCTGCTCCAGCCGCTGCGGATCGGTGACGAGCGTTGTCGGGACGGCTGGATTGATCGCGAGCTGAAGATCGAGCCCCTTCTGCACTGCGGTCGGATCGAAGGTGCCCTTCAGCTTGGCCAGCAGATCGGCAATCGCCACGGGCTGCATCTGCAGCTCCACCTGCCCGGCCTCGATCTTGGAAATATCGAGGATATCGTTGATCAGCACCAGGAGATCATTGCCGGCCGAGCCGATCGTTCGGGCGAATTTCACCTGCTCTTCGGTCAGGTTACCGGCTTTGTTCTCCGCCAGAAGCTGTGCCAGGATCAGCAGAGAATTGAGTGGCGTGCGCAGCTCATGCGACATGTTGGAGAGGAATTCCGACTTATAGCGGCTTCCCTGTTCGAGATCGCGCGCCTGCCGCTCCAGCTCCGTGCGGGCGCGGGTCAGCTCGTCCCGCTGCGCCGTCAGTTCGTTAGTCTGTGCTTCGAGTTCGGCATTGTTCTGCTCCAGCTCGGCCTGCTGGTGTTCCAGCCGTGCCTGGCTGTCCTGCAGAATGCGGCTCTGGGCTTCCAGCTCGTCATTGGCTGCCCTCAGCTCATCGCTTTGTGCGCGCAGCTCGTCGGCCTGCTGGCGCGTCTCTTCCAAGAGCCGGCGCAGCATGCCGCGATATTCGGCCGAACGGATGGCGATGGCAATCTTGTCGGACAGCTGGCGGAGAAGCTCTTCGACCGGATGGTCAACAGGCTTGAGAAAGCCGAGCTCGATCACCGCATGGATCGTGCCATCGGTGCCGGCAGGCGCGATGAGAAGGCGGCGCGGCAGACCGCGACCCAACGCAGAGCCGACATAAAGATAGTTTTCAGGAACCTCGTGAAGATCGATGAGCCGCCCATCCTTGGCCACCTGACCGATCAGCCCATCGCCAGGGGCAATTTCGCTTGGCACCGGCGCATCCGCCGGCAGGCCATAGGCGCCCATGCGCTGGAACCGGCCTTCGCGGTTGACGAAGAGGGCCGCACCTTGCGCGCCGACATAATCGACCAGGTAGGTCAGCACATTGTCGGCCAGCTGTTCGACGGACTGCTCGCCGGACACCCGCGCGGCCATGCCGACCTGGCCTTGGCGCAACCATTGGCTCCGCCGCATCTCCACCTTGTTGCGGATAAAGGCATAGCCACTCAGCGCCATGATCCAGCCGATAATCACGCAGAGCGAGCGGTTGACCCGGGCGATCTCCGGATTGACCCCTGCGGGCGCCAGCATGAAGCCGACCACGATCAGAACGGTGGCCGCTGCGGCGATGACCAGAGGAATGGCGGGACGTGAGGTGAGCGAAGACAGCGCGATGGCAAGAATGTAGACAAGCCAGATCGCCGTGCCCAAAGGCATCATGATATCGACGATGAAGGGCGCGACCGTCAGGCCGATCAAGATCGCATGAAGCCAGGGATCGAACCGGCCTTCGGAAATGGCTTTCATCAAATACGGCACCCCGGCGGAGCACCTTGTTGACACCTGCTCCGTTCACACCGGCGGCTGAGATAGGTCACCAGGCTTTGGGGGTCCAGACCATAGATCGCAGCTGGACCAAAAATTCATGTCCCGGGATATGGTGGTAGCGTCTGTCCTATGTCGATGTTCGAGCGAACGCGGCCGTAGATTAAACGCACAAAAACGCATGGCCGACCACATGGCGGCCATGCGTTGTTATCGGTGCGATCAGCCCTGTGGCGTCAGAGTCACCGAGGTGCCGGTGGCAGCCAGGTTGAGGCCCAGCTGGCCGCCGACGCTGACCGTCTGCAGCTGAATGGAGCCGGAGGTTCCGCCGACGAGCACATTGGCGCCGACGCCGGCAAAGACGGTGACTTCAGCCGTTGCACCCTGATAAAGACCGCCGAGCGACCCATGATGATAGCCGGCAGTCGGCGCAAACACGGCCCAGACCACGCGGCCGCGTGTCGTGAAGCCCAGATCCACGCCCATCTTGCGGATCACGCCGGAATAATAATCCTTGGTGCCGCGCGTGGAGGTGAACACGCAATCGACCGACTTTGCCGAACCGATGACATAGCCGACGCCGCCGCCGACATCGCAGCTGAGCATGCCGATCTTCACGCCGTCACGCTGATCCGCCTCCTGATAGGTCGGTGCCGTGATCATGTCCGCAGCGGAAACAGTGGTTGCGCCGGCAAGCGAGGCGGCCAGGGCCAAAACGGTGGTGAGATGTTTACGCATGATATCCTCTTCGAAACGGGTCACGGCAGAAATGACGAAAGGCGCCATTTCGTTCCCGCTTTTCATGTGCTTCGGCTAAAACTGCGGCGAATGAAGGATAGAATTGCGGCAGCGACGGCGCCAGGACAACGCATTTTGGATGACGGTTGGTCCGAAAAATCGACCGGAAGAGGCCGACAGAGCTGCGGAACCTGTCGGTCAGCGGCGCCATCCTGATGACGTATCGGCGATAAAGATCCTCGCACGCACAGGATCTCAGCCGTTGGCAAGCCAATGCGTCAACGCGGCGACGACCACAAGCCGAAGGGCCGCACCGCGCGCCAGGGCATTTTCAAGCGCCGGATCCTCAGGCGAGAAGCCGATATGTGCCATCACATCGCCGGCCGTCCATCCACGGCGCATCATCCGTGCCCGAATCTCGTCTATAGCGTCGGGTGTGAGATAGCGCCCATGGGCAATGCCGGGCGAAAGCGCCGCCGCCTCCTGACTGTTCTCCTGCAGCCAGCCGAGAAACAGCATGCGCTCCGGCTCGCTCGCTTTCATCCAGGCCTTTTTCAAACGCAGCAAGCCTTCCAGCGCATCGTCCGCCGGACGCACCGCAGCCCTCATCTTTCGCCTGCCGGCCTTCTCAGGCTTTTTCTTTGCTCTGGCCATGCCCCATGTCCGTCCGCTGGGCTGTCGCTGAGACGCGCAGCGCAGGATCGCACGGCCGTCATGCAATAGGGTCCGCGTCAAAACAATGACTTGGAGCACACATGCCGATTGAAAAGATCATGGCAGACGCTCGGCCCTGATATAGGCTGGCGCGATTGCCGCCGCCAATCGGAACCGTCTCGCCATCTTGACGCATCAAGGCGAAGCAGTCAGTTCTGCGCCCCCGGCCTTACGCCTTTGGTTGGCTCGGGGGTGCCGCGCAAGGTCAAGACAAGCTTGTGCGGCTTATGCTGGCTGACCGTCGAATGATTCGACCGAAGGAGACGACAGGATGTCGAACGACAACAGGATCTCGAGCGAGCCCAGCGAAGAAGCAATCGCGCTGTTTCTGGCCAATGACAACGGCGATGCGCTGACCGATCTCCTCGTCGCCGCCCTGGACGAAGCTTTTGAGGTGCTGAGCGAAGCGGCAGGCACGGTTCACTAACACCTTACTGAAGAGGGAAATCGGCAGACGCAACCTTCCAATCAGGGTTTGAACAGAGGGCCGTCTGTCTCCTATTCCAGATGAAGAACCCTGTCAGGATTCCATGACAGCGAGCGTCGTCGATACAACATCGATACTCATATTTTTATCTGCATGAATATTAACGGCCCAAGCTTTTTCGTATTCAATCGACAATATCGTTCTATCCAAATCGTCCATCTGATCAGCATTGAAAAATATGTCGAGCTGAAAATCCTCGATCGCCAGCATCATGCAATGCTTTGACAGCGAAATGCCCGTTATCAATTTCCCTATGAGTTCCGGTGAGACCTCATCGAGAGAGGCATTTCGGTCTGAATCTCTCTCAATTCCATGAGAGTTGTCATGAAGTGTCCATTCGCATTTAAAAACATGAATGGCCCATTCTCTTCTGGAGAGAGTTATTTCTATGCAAGAAGCTCCCTATTTGCACAAGGAAGCTTGCGCCAATAGACGTGCCAACGTCCAATATGGGCTTATTGATAAGTGACGAAACGACAAGAAGCCGTATGATATTTTCGTTACTATCATGAATATTGCCTTTCACAGACATTTATCGCTCCTTAACGACCATCTCGACGCCCATCATTGCTTGCTCAAAATTTCGCTTGCCCTGCCGTTAGCGCATGGCTGCACTGTGTGCGTGTGCATTGTTTCGAGGAGGCGGGAAGCGCATATGAAGGCGGTAACCGACGGATAGGAGAATGACGATGACCACCCCGAACAATGCACGCAAGGCAGGTTTCCTCGGCCGCGCTATCGCGGTGTTCGGCGCTGCATCGGCCGCCGCCGCCGCTGTCGAGGGCGGTCGCCGCCCGCGCGCGACGGATCTTGGCACGCTCGGCATCGATGCCGCCACCTTTGGCAAAGTCGGCCGCCGTTAAGCTGCGGAGTCACCATTGTCCCCGGTCAGGCGATCGCGTCTGGCTAAGGTAATGACGATGGATGACTGTCAAAGCTTGAGAGCGAATGCCTCAGGCATGAATCATATTCACGAATGTGAAAACGGAACGAAGCGCGGCGAAAGCTGCGCTTTTTTGTTATGGGCTGTTGTGAATCCGCATGGAATCGATGACGGTGCTGCCTGAACGCCTTGTGGTGATCGACACGCCGGTCGCGCAGAGCGCGCTTTGGCTGCACGCCGTCTTGCCGATGGCGCGGGCTGATGGGCTGATCAAACCGATCTTACAGACCCACTTTCCGGGATACTGAGCACGGCCGGCAGGCGCCTTCCATGCCTCAAGCAGCGATGGCGGCGGGCGGCTTGGAGAGGGCGCCCAGCCAGTCGAGATAGCGCGCATAGGCAAAATGCAGGCCGATGCCGGCCATGACGAACACCGTGCCCCAGACGGGATCATGTCCGGTCACGAAGAGCAGCA
Organism: Xaviernesmea oryzae; assembly: GCF_900109605.1. Classification (GTDB taxonomy): domain Bacteria; phylum Pseudomonadota; class Alphaproteobacteria; order Rhizobiales; family Rhizobiaceae; genus Xaviernesmea; species Xaviernesmea oryzae. The sequence goes on along the minus strand of NZ_FOAM01000001.1, from coordinate 141,883 downwards.
CCTGGCCGAGCATGGCGAGAATGGTGCCGAGGATGAAGATCGGCAGGGAGTGACGCCCGATCCTGACCAGCGGATGCCCGACCGGCAGGCTCGACCAGCGGCTGACAGCTGGCAATACGGCGCAGAGATAGCCAAGCGCCAGCACGTGCAGGAGACGCGGTGTGGAGAGGAAGGTCTTGTCGAAGCCTGTCAGGACCGCCGGCAGGCCGAAGGACAAGTCAATGTTCCACCATGAGCCGGTAACCCAGAGCAGGCTGCAGATGACGTAGGCGCCGGCAAGGCCGATCAGCACGGGATGGCGCGGCAGCGACCGGCCTTCGTGTGCCCGCATCATGCAGACGATGCCGATGGCGAAGAGGAACTGCCATGAGAAAGGATTGAGGAACCAGTAGCCCTCATCCAGGAAATTGATCGGCACGATCTGGAAGATCCCGGCCCCAAGCCAGATGGCGCCGGAGACGAGCAGCAGCAGCTTAGACGAGACATTGCGCAGGAAAAGCATGCCCGGCAAGGCCAGCAGCACGATGGCATACATCGACAGGATGTTGTTGTAGCCGAGCTGGTGGCCGAGCAGCACCATGGCGACGATCCCCTGCTCCGTCCGGTCCACCAGCGGGCGGATATTGATCTCGCCCACCAGGTCCTGCCGTCCGAAATAGAGCGCGCCGCCGGCGAAGATCGCCAGGGTGATGATGCTCGTCATGATGTGGGCGACATAGAGGGTAAAAGCACGCCGCCAGATCTTGATCGCTGTCGCCGTGCGCTTCCCGGGCACGAATTTGCGGCCATAGGCGAGGCCTGCCGAGAGGCCGGAGATCAGCACGAAGGCTTCGGCTGAATCGGAAAAGCCGAAATTCTTCGAGGTCAGGTGTTCGAGATATTGACCGGGGACATGATTGACGAAAATCATCAGGAGGCAGATCGCGCGGAAGACATCCAGCCGGGTGTCGCGTGCCTGAGGAACCTCCGCCTTCGACGGGCCGAGGGCGGAGCTGGCGGCATAGGGCCTTGAATGGCGTTCGAGAGGCGGCGTGATCTGCAGCATGCTGGCTTTCCCTTGACCAGGCGCGGCGGCCCGGTCTCGAGATCATGAGAAGGCCGTCCGACGCGATGCGACTGCGCGTCGAGACGAACATAGGCAGCCGGCCGGCTTTGACAGCCTTCTCCTGGCCGGGAGGCAAGGAAAAGATCATCCTCATCACGCACGTCTTCGTGAAGACGGGCGCAAAATGCGGCCCTTGGCTCTGTCGGTCCAGACACTCAGTCGAGCGAGAGAAGGACCGGCGCCCGCAGGCAGCCGGCCCTCTTCTCGAATCGGATCAGAGCAGAAGACCTTCCTGCGCGTTTTTTATGGCGGTCTGGTCGAGGCTCACCTCATAGGCCGTGTCACCGTTGCGACGGACATCAATGCGGCGCGCCTTTCCGTCGATCGTGAAGGTGATCGAGAAGCCATCCCAATGCGCCGGGATAACGGGATCGACGATCACCCGCTCGCCCTGACGCGTCACGCCGAGAATGCCCTCAACGGCCGCGCGGTAGAGCCAGGCGGCAGACCCCGTATACCAGGTCCACCCACCCCGGCCGGTCAGGGCGCCATCGCCGTAGATATCCGCGGCGACGACATAGGGTTCGACCCGGTAGAGATCGGCTGCCGGTCGATCAAGCGCATGGTTGACCGGGTTCAGCATGGAGAAGGCCTTCCAGGCATCCTCCGATCGCTTCAGCCGCGCCAGAGCCAGCACCACCCAGGTGGCGGCATGGGTATATTGGCCGCCGTTTTCGCGGACGCCGGGCGGATAGGCCTTGATATAGCCGGGATCCTGCTCGGTTCCCGACAGAGGGGGCGTGAACAGGCGGATGATCTGGTGCCGCTCGTCCGCCAGATTGGCGAGAACCGCATCCATGGCCTGGGCCGCGCGGGCCGGATCGCCTTCGCCCGACAGGACGCTCCAGGACTGGGCGATCGAGTCGATGCGGCATTCGTCGCTGTCGGCAGTGCCGAGCGGCGTGCCGTCATCATAGGTGCCGCGGCGGTAATACGCGCCATCCCAGCCGGCCTGTTCCAGCGAGGCCTTGAGGGCCTCGAGATGGGCCGACCAGTGGCTGGCCCGTGTCTCGTCGCCACGCGACCGCGCGATCTCGATGAAGGGCCGCAGCGTGGCGGCCAGGAACCAGCCGAGCCAGACGCTGGTGCCGCGCCCGTCGATGCCCACGCGGTTCATGCCGTCGTTCCAGTCGCCGCCGAGGATCAGCGGCAGACCGTTTTCGCCGGTGCGCTTTATCGCGAGATCGAGCGCCAGGGCGCAATGCTCGTAAAGGCTCGCCACCGTCTCGGAAACCTTGGGCTGGAAGAAGCGGTCATGCTGACCGGGCTCCAGCGGATCGCCCTCGATGAAGGGGATCTCGGCATCGAGAATATCGACCGTGCCGGTCGCCTTGCAGAAGCTGTTGACGGCATAGCCGAGCCAGACGACGTCGTCCGAAATCAGCGTGCGCACGCCGGCGCCGGTGCCGGGCAGCCACCAATGCAGCACGTCGCCTTCCTTGAACTGCCGTGCGGCGGCATTGAGGATCTGCGCGCGCGCCAGCTCCGGCCGATGGCTGATGAAGGCCAGCGTGTCCTGCAGCTGGTCGCGGAAGCCATAGGCGCCGCTCGCCTGATAGAAGGCCGAACGGGCGAGGATGCGGCAACCCAGGCTCTGATAGGGCAGCCAGCGATTGACCAGATTGTTGAAGGCCGCGTCAGGCGTTTCCACCTGCACATGGCCGGTGAAGTCGCGCCAGAACGCCTTGGCGGCATCAAGGATCGCCTCGAAGCTTTCGCCACGGACGGCGTTGAGATGGTCCACCGCCTCGGCGCGGTCATCGCCGTCGCCGAGATAGATCACTAGCTCGTGGCGCGCGCCGGGGGCGAGCGTCAGATCGCTGGCAAGGGCTGCGCAGGGGTCGCCGTCGATGGCCGTCGCACCGGAGAGCTTGGCCCCGTCGAGCACGGCCTGCGGCGCCTGGATCGCGCCGAAGCCGCCCAGGAACTCGCGCCGGCTCGCCGTATGGCTCGACGGCGTGTCGCTCAGCGCCAGGAAGGCCGTGCGGCTTCCATAGTCGATACTGTAGGGATTGGCTGCCATGACGGCACCCGAGGCATCGTCATAATGAGGGACGATGAAGGGCGCGGTCTTGGCGCGGTTATTGCCAAGCACCCATTCGGCATAGGCATAGGCGCGCAGCTGGCGCGGCTCGGCGCTGTCATTGACGATGACGAGCCTGAGAGCCTTGACCGGGCGGCTGGCGTGAACGGTCTGCGTCACCTCGATCGACAGCCCGTCCTGCTGGCTTGCGAACACCGAATAGCCGAGGCCATGGCGGGTTTCGAAGACGACATCCTGCCGGCGCGACAGCGAGGCATAGGGCGAAAGGACCGCGCCGCGATCGAGGTCGCGCAGGAAGATCGCCTCGCCGGGGCGGTTGGTGACGACGTCGTTGCTCCAGGGCGTCAGCTGGTAGTCGCGCGAATTGCGGCTCCAGCTGAAGGCGGCGCCATCGGCGGAGACATGGAAGCCGAAACGCTCGTTGGAGATGACGTTGATCCACGGATGCGGCGTCGTCTCGCCACCGGTGAGACGGGTGACATATTCGCCGCCGTCCTTGGTGAAGCCGCCATAGCCGTTCCAGTAATCGAGATCCTCGCCCGAGACCGTAGCCGGCGTGCGGGTGAGATCGGCCGGCGGGATAGGGCTCAGCGGCGGCTGACCTTCCTTGGCCGAGACCGGCTTGGCATAGAGCGCTTCAGCGCGGGTGATCTGGTCGGAGATCTTGCCGTTGCGGGCATGGAAGACCGCGCGTGCCGCTGCCAGCAGCGCCGAATAGGTGGCCGGCTCCATCGTGTCGCGGCGCACCGCGAAGATATGCTGGCGGCCACCGTCGCCGATGGCGCGCATCTTCATCGCTTCGCACATGGCATCCAGCGCATGCTGGGTGTCCTGCACATAGGAGGAGGCGCGCTCGTTGAGGATCACGACATCGACAATCACGCCGCGCGTGCGCAGGAACTCTTGGCCACGCAAGGCCTCACGGGCGATGTTGAGGTCGATATCGTCATTGATGCGCACCAGCACGATCGGGAAATCGCCCGAAATCGACAGCGGCCAGAGCGCCGACTGTGAGCCGAGGCCGCTTTCGACGAAGGCCGCATCGGCGCGCAGGTGCATGTCGGGATAGACCAGATAGCGGGCCAGCATCTGGAAGCTCGCGGCTTCCTGCGAGGTGATGCCGACATGGCGCATCTGCACCTGGGCGCGAGTCCAGGCCTGGATCAGCTCCTGTTCGAAGCTGGCGGCATGGCGGTAGCGCTCGACGGCGGAGTCGAGATCCTGACGCGTCGGCGCGGCAATCGTCCAGACGATGACCTGCACCTTCTTGCCGGCGGGGACACGCACGGTGCGGCGCAGCGCCATGACCGGATCGAGCGTGAAGCCGTCCGTACCGGAGAGCTTGACGTCGCCGTCGAAAGCGCGGGCTTCGGCCAGCGTGCGGCCCGGGCCGATGAAGCGGCGGCGGTCGGTCTCGGCTTCCGTCTGGCGCGAGGCGCCGGCGCTGTCGGTGATCAGATGCGCCACCAGCATGTCAGGCTCGTTGGCCGCGCGCTTGTTGCGCACGACGCGGATGACGTCGCCCTTCGGATCGATCTCCGTCTTGAGGAACATTTTCGAGAACAGCGGATGGGCGCTGTCTGTGTCATCCGTGGTCAGAACCGGCTCGGCATAGGAGGTGACCTCGATGAAACGATCCTCGGTGCCGGTGTTGACCAGCGTCAGGCGGCGGCCTTCGGCATCGTGCTCGGTGGCGACGATGCATTCGACTTCGCTCGTGAGATCGCCGACGACCTTGATGAATTCGGCCTTGTCGTCACCGAACTTGGTCGAGGCCTTCTCGCCGTCGATGCGACGCGGCTCGGCGGTCGCCGACCACCACTGGCCGCTTGCCGTGTCGCGCAGGAACAGGAAGGTGCCGGTGCGATCCTCGACCGGATCGGGCTTCCAGCGCACGACCGTCTGGCCGTTCCAGCGCGAATAGCCCGCGCCTGTCGCGGTGAGCATCAACGAATAGTGACCGTTGGAGAGGAAGACCGTCTCGCGATCCTTGAGCAGCGGATTGACGATGCTGCGGACTTCGGGACGCAGAAGGTCCGCCTGACCCTTGCCGAGCGATTCATGCTCGCGCTTGGCGTTCATGATCGGGATATCACGTGGCGCCTTTTCCTGCAGCAGAAGCTCGGCGGCTTCGATCACCGGATCGGCGTGGAACCACTCGCGCAGGCGGCCATTGAAGACCACGTTCGCTACGGCGGCAATCGACATGCCATGGTGGTGGGCATAGTAGTTGCGCACCACCGCGCAGGTCTTGCCCTCCGGCACGCGGGTCGGCGTGTAGTCCACCGCGTCGTAATAGCCATAGGGACCAAGGGCACCGACGGCGCGCAGCCGCTTCAGGTTCGACAGCGCCGACTTCGGATCATACATCGAGGCGAGGATCGAGGCGTAAGGCGCGATCACGGCATTCTGGCCGAGGCCACGCTTGAGGCCGAGCGTCGGCACCCCGAAATTCGTGTATTGATAGGTCAGCTCGTGGTCGCGGGCGTTGAAGGCCGCTTCCGAAATGCCCCAGGGCGTGCCCAGGCGCCGGCCATGGTTCATCTGTTCGCGCACCACCAGATTGTTGGTCTGGTTGAGGATGCCGCCGTAGCGCTCCTGCATGACCAGCGGCGGCATCAGATATTCGAACATCGAGCCGGACCAGGAGACCAGCGCGCCGCGCGAGCCGATCGGCACGACCGGACGGCCGAGCTTGTACCAGTGCTCGGTCGGCAGGTCGCCCTTGGCGATGGCGAAGAGCGAGGTCAGGCGTGCTTCGGAGGCGAGCAGATCGTAGCAGGCCTCATCGAGCTCACCCGTGGCGACGCGATAGCCGATCGACAGCAGCCGACGCTCGGGACGGAAGAGGAAGCTGAAATCCATGGAGAAGGCGAGATCGCGGGCGCGGTCACGCAGGACGATCAGCCGCTCGCGCAGCGTCTCGATGGCCGAGAGATCGAATACGCCGTCGGAAATATGCGCTTCGCAGGTCTTGACCAGGAGATTGGCCCAGCGGTTGATCTCGCCGCTCTTTTCGCTCTTGATCTCGTGGTTGAGATTCAGCGCCAGCTTTTCGATATCGCGGGCGAGAACGGCCAGATTGATGACGCGGATCGAGGCGAATTCACGCTCCCGTTTCACGGCCTCCAACGCATTGTGGAAGCCGGAGATGCGCTCTTCCAGATGGCGGCGCAGCGGGCGAACCGTGCGGCGATCATCCGGCAGGTCGGCCAGTGTTTCCGCCAGGATGCCGGCGACATCGCCGATGCCGTCGAGATTGCCCTGAACATGCGCCGAAGGTGCTTCTGCCCAGTCGCGGCACATGGAGGAGACGGCGATCAGATGGCCGGCCAGATTGCCGCTGTCGACGGCGGAGATATAGCGCGGCTCCATCGGCGCCAGAGGATTGGTCGTGTACCAGTTGAACAGATGGCCGCGGAACTTCGGCATGGCGTCGAGCGTGCCGATCGTCTCTTCCAGCCGGCGGACCGTCTCTTCAAAGCCGATCCAGCCGAAATCACGGGCAGACATGACCGAGAGCAGGTAGACGCCGATATTGGTGGGCGAGGTGCGCTCGGCCAGAATCGGATGCGGTATCTCCTGGAAATTGTCCGGCGGCAGGAAAGACTGCTTCTCGTTGACGAAATCCTCGTAATAGCGCCAGGTGCGCCGCGCGATCATGCGCAGCTCCGCCTTGTTCGGTTCCGAGACGACCAGCTGATCCTCGGTTTCGGCAGACTGGCTGACGAGCCAGGCAATGGCCGGAGACAATGCCCAGATCGCCGCAAAAGGCAGGCCGATGAAGGGCAAGCCCGAATCCGAGACGGCGGCGATCAGCAGCGACACGGCGGCAATCGTCGGGGCCGTCCACATGCTGCGGTAATAATCGGCGACCGAACCGTTGGACGTGCTCTGCACCTGAGCGGCCGTGCGCCATTCCAGCATCAGCTTGCGGCTGACGAAGGTGCGGTAGATCGCGCGCACGATGGCATCCGCCATCATCGCCGCGCCATGGGCGATGAAGACGATCCGCAGGGCGACCTGCGCATTGGCCGAACGAACTTCCGAGAGGACGGCATGCAGATGGGCGCGCGCGACGATATCGTTGCGCCGGGGCAGGATGCTGTTGAAGAGCGAGAGCGTGGGCGCCACGAAGAGCGAGAAGATCAGCACGATCTGCCAGATCAGCGCATCCGTCGGCTCCATGTAATACCAGCCCATGACCGAGGCGATGACCCAGGCAATCGGGATCAGCGAGCGGCGCAGGTTGTCATACATCTTCCAGCGGCCGAGCATGGACAGGCCGTTGGACGGATCAATGATATAGGGAAGCAGCTGCCAATCGCCGCGCGTCCAGCGATGCTGGCGCGACATTTCGACTTCGTAGCGGATCGGGAAATCCTCGACCAGCTCGACATCGCTGACCAGTGCGCAGCGCGCCAGCGAGCCTTCGAGCAGGTCGTGACTGAGAACCGCGTTCTCATCGATCTTGCCGCGGATTGCCGATTCGAAGGCGTCGACGTGATAGAGGCCCTTGCCGGTGAAGGTGCCTTCGCCGGCAATGTCCTGATAGACGTCGGAGACGGTGAAGACATAGGGGTCTATGCCGCGATTGGCCGAGAAGATCCGCTGGAAGGCCGAAGCCTCGCTGCCCGTCGTCAAAGAGGGGGTGACGCGCGGCTGCAGGATCGAATAGCCCGAGGTAACGACACCGGTCTTGACGTCGATGACCGGGCGGTTGATCGGGTGATAGAGCTTGCCGACGAGCTTGGTCACCGCATCGCGCATCAGGCGCGTGTCGGCGTCCAGGGTCATGACATATTGAACATCGGCGGGCACTTCGTCGGCGCCGGCGAGGAAGGTCGTGTCGCGGTCGCCGCGCAGAAGCAGGTTCAGCTCATGCAGCTTGCCGCGCTTGCGCTCCCAGCCCATCCACACGCCTTCGCCTTCATTGTAGAGGCGGCGGCGGTGCAGAAGGAAGAAGCGCTTGCGCCCGTCATGCGAATAGCGGGCCGAAAGCGCCTCGATCTCCTGCTTGGCATGATCGAGAATGTCGAGATCGTGCGCGGTCTGCTCGACCGGGCTATCGGCCCAGTCGCTCAACAGCGCGAAGGAAATCTCGCCCTTCGGGTTGGCGAGATAATGAACCTCGAGATTGCGGACCAGCTCGTCGACATGGTCACGCTTGGAAATCAGGCAGGGCACGACGACGAGCGTGCGCGCCTCCGGCGGAATGCCCTCCAGGAACTCGTAGCCTGACAGACGCGTCGGCGTGACGAACAGCGTCACCACCGTGTTGAACAGGCCCATCGCCCCTTCGGAGGCCGGCAGGGCAAAGAGAAGCAGCAGGATCAGCTTGGCGCCGTCGGGCATGTCCATCGGGCTGATGAAGCCATAGACGATGATCATGGCCAGCACGGTCAAAAGCAGGTTCGGCCCAGCGATCGCCAGCCAGTTCAGGCTGCGGGCAAAACGAATGGCTTTCTGCAGCGGCGAGGGATCGTAGCCGATCGCCTGTTCGAGCGCGCCCTTGCGATTGCCGACGAGAAGTTCTCCGACATTGGGCTCGTGCTTGAGTGTGCCAGCCTCATAGGCCGCCTTCTCCTCACGCACGATCCTGAGCGCCGTCTGGGTGACCTCGAGCTCGGAGACCTTGGAACGCTTGGCGAGCTTCTCGATCGTCGTGCGGTATTTGTTGCGCGAACCGAAATCGAGCGCTGTGTAGTCCGCACCGTCGCGCAGGGCCTCGTCCACCTTGCTGACGCTTTCGAACCAGACGGCCCAGTCGGTGTCGTCGATCTTGCGCAGCGAGCGGATGATGTTGCTCATCGTCGCATTGCCGGACGCGAGCCGGTTCTGTTCGGCGGCTAGGGCATCCTCGACATGGCTGTTGCGCTTGTCGAGCAGGTCTTCCAGCCAGGCCATGACCACGCCTTCGCTGGCCGAGCCGTCGCGCAGGCGATAGAGCAGCTGGGCGACGAAGGTATTGTCGGCCGCCAGCGCCTCGAAACCGGCGAGCAGCACCTTGACCTTATCGGGGTCGCCGGCGCGCTCGATCTGGTCGGCCACGTCATTGGCCTTGTTGCGCATGGTGCGCGAACGATCGACCCGCATGGCGATACGGCGCAGGTTCTCGATCAGGATGAAGCGGACGATCGACGGCAGGGCCCAGAGCTCGCCGATCTGGAAGGCGCTGTGCTTCTGGAAGCCCTCGACGATGGCCGTCAGCGTGTCTTGCGTGACAGTGGAATGGGTGTGGGCGACATAGAGCCAGCCCAGCGCCATGATCCGCGGAATCTCGGTGCCGGCAACCGGCACGGTCGGCAGCTGGCGATAGAAGCGGCGGGGGAAATCGCGACGGACCTCCTGGATCGCTTCCTCGACGATATAGTGATTGTCGAGCAGCCATTCGGCCGCCGGCGTGATCGAGGCGCCAGCTTCGACATCGGCCGCGGTGATTTTATAGACCCGGAAGATCTCATTCTCGTTCTCGCGGTGGCGAGCCCGGAATTCGAAGGGAAAGAAGGCGGCGAGCGGCGGTGCGCCATTGCGCGCGAGCGTCTCGCCCACATTGCGCAGCTCGTCCGTCGACAGATAGGTCGAGCGGATGGAATCGTTGTAATCGACCTGAAGATTTTGCGGGTCTGGCGAGGCGGTCTGCGGGGTATTGAGGGCCATGGGTGCGGGTTCTAGCGTCCAAACGAAAGGTTGGCGGTACCGGCAAAGCCGGGAAAACGTCATGCCCTGCCTGCGGCGGAGTCCGGCTTGGGCCTTAGGCCTTCAGTCGGTCCGACGCGACGAGAGGCCGAGGCAGGCCACCAGCTGCTTCATGCAGGCTGGCCTCCATCCGCGAAACCATCATGGCTTCGCAGGCTTCGGATCCCGTCTACACTGTCAACACGATGGCAGACATGCGGCGCAGATAGGGGGCAGGATTTCGTAATCAAGCGAAGGTCGATGTTGTTCTACTTCATAATGTCGAAAACCGGAAGGGTCTCTCCCATAAAATTAGTGAGCGATTTCAATGCTATAAAGCATTGAAGCATCGGATATCCGCTTGAATGTGGCAATCCTTATGGTGATGGAGCACGACAGCTCTCCAGAAAGCGGGTTGGATCGTCTCGCGCTCGATGACAGGCGGTCACGGCGCCTTTATGGCAGGCTTTGCATTTGCAGGCGAAAAGAGCGGCGTGGCAGGTGTTTGGCCCGATTTTTTCACGCACCGCCTGCGGCACTGATCTGGGTGGCGATCCAGCTGCAGAAGGCCGTGGTCGGCCCGTTTTCGACCTTGCCCTCGGGCACGACGAGGTAATAATTATTCTCCGTGCGCATCGGCCGCTCGAAAACCACTTCCAGCGCGCCGCTCTTCAACTCCTGTTCGATCAGATAGCGCGGCACCAGCGCGAAGCCGAGACCCGCCACGGCCGCCTCGATGACCATGGAGAACTGGTCGAAGCGATTGCCACGATAGGCGCCGTCGGCGGCAGCGCCGTTCTCCTCCAGCCATTCGGCCCAGATCTTCGGCCGGGTGGTCAGCTGCAAAAGCGGGCCTTGCGCCAGATCCGCCGGTGCTGCCGGGCGGCTCTGGGCAAGCCGGGTGGGCGAGGCCACCGGCAGGATGATCTCGCTGCAGAGATAGGTGCAATTGGCATGGGCCCAGACCGGCTGGCCATAATGAATGGCCAGATCGAAGCTTTCTTCGGCAAAATCGAAGGGCTGAGAGCGCGAGGCGATGCTGAGCGTCACGCCGGGATGATGCGCCAGGAAATCCGGCAGGCGCGGGGTCAGCCAGCGGCTGCCGAAGGTCGGCAGGGTGGCGAGCGACAGCGCCCCATCCGCCTGGGCCGAGCCCATGGCGCGCAGCATCAGCGCTTCCGACTGGTTGAGCAGCCGACGCACCTCGGGCAGGAACTTGGCGCCGGCCTCCGACAGCACGACGCGCTGGCGCACACGCTGGAACAGGAGCATGCCAATCTGATTTTCCAGATCCTTGATCTGGCGGCTGACGGCGCTCTGTGTCAGGCTGAGCTCGGCGGCGGCCTGGGTGAAGCTGCCATGGCGCGCCGCGCATTCGAAAGCCTGTAAATTAGCGATATCAGGCACCAGACGGCGGCTCAACTTCATTCCATCCTCGCATGACGATAGTCGAATCCATTGCAAGCGGTGCGATTTCTGCTGGCATATGATACGCTTTCAGAATGACCGGCACCGAAACTGTTCTTAACGCGGAATGCGCCCGGCCGAAATCGTGCCCGACGATAAAGGCTGCGCAAATCGTCTTCGCGGGACGGCTTTGGCAAAAGCATCGGTCTTGATCCAGGACCGGCCGCAGCGCGGCAGTCCGGAAGACAAGGAGATAGCCATGACGCATGCTGCCTCGACCATGAAGGATTTCGTAACCAGCGACTGGATCCGCAGCGCCTTCTCGCGCGCCATGTCGACCATGTACAAGACAGAAGTTCCGGCCTATGGCACGCTGATGACGCTGGTGGCAGACGTCAATGCCGAGACCCTGGCCGCCCAGCCGGACCTCGCCGCCCAACTGACGGAGACAGACACGCTGGAGCGCATCTCCGAGGAGCGTCACGGCGCCATCCGCCTGGGCACGCCTGAAGAACTCGCCACCATGCGCCGGCTCTTCGCCGTCATGGGCATGATGCCGGTCGGCTATTACGACCTGTCGACGGCCGGCGTGCCAGTTCATTCCACTGCTTTCCGGCCCGTGGGCGAAGCGGCGCTGAAGCGCAATCCCTTCCGGGTCTTCACCTCGCTTCTGCGCCTCGACCTGATTGCCGATCCCGCCTTGCGTGCGGAGGCCGAGGCCGTTCTTTCCCGCCGGAACATCTTCACGTCAGGCGCACTGGCGCTGATCGACAAGGCCGAGCGCGAGGGCGGGCTGACGCAAGAAGAGGCCGAACGCTTCGTCGCGCAAGCGCTCGAAACCTTCCGCTGGCACGACAAGGCGATCGTCAGCGCATCGCTCTATAAGCGCCTGCATGACGCCCATCGCCTGATTGCCGATGTCGTCTCCTTCAAGGGTCCGCATATCAACCATCTGACGCCGCGCACGCTTGATATCGACCGCGTCCAGGCCTTGATGCCCGAGCGCGGCATCGCGCCCAAGGCCGTGGTCGAGGGACCGCCGACCCGCGCCTGCCCGATCCTTCTGCGCCAGACCTCGTTCAAGGCGCTCGACGAGCCAGTCTCCTTCAAAGCCGAGGACGGCAGCTGGGTTCCTGGCTCCCATACGGCTCGCTTCGGCGAGATCGAGCAGCGTGGCCTAGCGCTGACGCCCAAAGGCCGGGCGCTCTATGACCAGTTGCTCGACCGCTCGCGCGCCATCGTTCGCCCTGCCGCCGATGGCTCCAATGCCAGCGAATACGAGGCGGCGCTCCGACAGGCATTCCAGGATTTCCCCGATGACTGGGAAGCGATCCGCAAGGCAGGCCTTGGCTATTTCACCTATCGGCTGACGGCCAAGGGCCGGGCAAGCGGACAGGCTGCGGGCGATCTGGAAAGCCTGATCGCAAGTGGCCATATCGTTGCCGATCCGATCGTCTACGAAGACTTCCTGCCGGTCAGTGCGGCAGGCATCTTCCAGTCCAATCTCGGCGACGATGCCGCCCAGGATTTCGTGGCAAGCCCGAACCAAGTGATGTTCGAGCGCGATCTCGGCGCCTCCGTGCTCAACGAGTTCGACCATTATGCCGCGATCGAACAGGCTTCGATTGAAGCTTGCATAGCCTCGCTCACAGGCGTCCGCGCTGCGGAGTAAGGTAGGAAACTGGCTCGGCCCCCTCCATGCCTGCCGGCATCCGACCGGGGACGAGCCACGGGTCTCGTCCCGTCCTTCGGACCCCCGCTGGGGAGAAGAGACAGCGTCGCCACCGCTCGACACCAACTGCAGCCGGCGCTTGTGGCACCAGCCTCCTCTCCCCTCGGGGAGAGGGCAGGGTGAGGGGGGAACTCGCGAGATGTCCTTACGCTCTACGAAGACTGCCGCCACGTTTCCGATGAACTCTCCGCCGGCCGATTGATCCCGGCGGATCCATGATCTTCAGGCCGATGCCACTTTCGGGCCGGCCCTACTCTCTTCAAGGAGACCTCGATGAACATCGCGACAAAGCCGCTCGACCTTAAGAGCGAAACAGCCGCCCTCCTCGCCGCCCTCGGCGTCGACAGCGCCGCCTTTACCGGCGGAGACATGGCCTCGCGCACGCCTGTCACAGGCGAGGTGATCGCCCATCTGCCCACCGACAGCGCTGATGATGCCAAGGCTAAGATCGACGCGGCCGATGCCGCCTTCCGCGCCTGGCGCCAGGTGCCGGCCCCGCGCCGGGGCGAGCTCGTTCGCCTGCTGGGCGAGGAGCTGCGCGCGCACAAGGCCGATCTCGGCCGGCTGGTCTCGATCGAGGCCGGCAAGATCCCGTCCGAGGGCCTCGGCGAAGTGCAGGAGATGATCGACATCTGCGATTTCGCCGTCGGCCTGTCCCGCCAGCTCTACGGCCTGACGATCGCCACCGAACGCCCCGGCCACCGGATGATGGAAAGCTGGCATCCCCTCGGCGTGGTCGGCATCATCTCCGCCTTCAACTTTCCCGTCGCCGTCTGGTCGTGGAATGCGGCGCTGGCGCTGGTCGCCGGCGACAGCGTCGTCTGGAAGCCTTCGGAAAAGACCCCGCTGACGGCGCTGGCCTGCCAGGCGATCCTGAAGCGCGCGCTCGCCCGCTTCGGCTCGGATGCGCCTGATGGCCTGTCGCAGGTGCTGATCGGCGGCCGGGACATCGGCGAGGTGCTGGTCGATCACCCGAAGGTGCCGCTGGTTTCGGCCACCGGCTCCACCCGCATGGGCCGCGAGGTCGGGCCCCGGCTCGCCAAGCGCTTCGCCCGCGCGGTTCTCGAACTCGGCGGCAACAATGGCGGCATCGTCTGCCCCTCGGCCGATCTCGACATGGCGCTGCGCGCCATCGCCTTCGGCGCCATGGGCACGGCCGGCCAACGCTGCACCACGCTGCGCCGCCTCTTTGTCCATGAAAGCGTCTACGATCAGCTCGTGCCGCGCCTGAAGAAGGCTTACGAGAGCGTGTCGGTCGGCAATCCGCTCACGTCCTCCTCGCTGGTCGGCCCACTGATCGACAAGCCGGCTTATGATGCCATGCAGAAGGCGCTGGAAGAGGCAAAGGCTGCCGGTGGCAGCGTCACCGGCGGCGCCCGTGTCGAAACGGGTGCGACCGATGCCTATTACGTCAAGCCGGCGCTGGTCGAAATGCCGGCCCAGACCGGGCCGGTGCTCGAAGAAACCTTCGCGCCGATCCTCTATGTGATGAAATATAGCGATTTTGACGCCGCGATTGCCGATCACAATGCGGTGGCTGCCGGCCTCTCCTCCTCGATCTTCACGCTGAACATGCAGGAAGCCGAGCGCTTCCTGGCCGCCGATGGCTCCGATTGCGGCATCGCCAATGTCAATATCGGCACGTCGGGCGCCGAGATCGGTGGCGCCTTCGGCGGCGAGAAGGAAACCGGCGGCGGCCGCGAATCCGGCTCGGATGCCTGGAAGGCCTATATGCGCCGGGCCACCAACACCATCAACTATTCGAAGGCCCTGCCGCTCGCCCAAGGCGTTTCCTTCGATATCGAATAAGGTAAGTCTGATCGCGTAGCTCTGATGCCGGCGGGCCCCATTGGCCTTGCCGGCATTTGCTGTTATCCGGGCAGGATGATGACGCCCGAACGGGCAGGACGGCGCGAGGAGAGGCTATGCTGGCCGGGCTGAAGCCATCGACGGACATCGTGGAGCGGCGCGACGGCCAGCGCTTCGAACCGGCGCATTCGGACTATTATCGTGGCCGTGGTGGGCGGCCTCTGAAGCTCATCCTCCAGGCGCGCCATGACCTCCTGTCGATCTGGCGCGAGGGTGATTACCGCGACAAGGTCTCCTCGATGACGCTTTTCGGCCGCCAGCTGGTGGTCGTCAATTCACCAGAGGCGATCCGCTATGTGGTGGCCAAGCGGCACGAGAATTTCGAGCGCAAGACGCCGCAGATGCGCCGGGCGCTGGAATTCCTGCTGGGCGATGGCCTGTTCATTTCCGATGGCGAGACCTGGAAGCAGCGCCGCCCGCTGGTCAACGACATCGTCCATAAGAACCGCCTGCCCTTCTTCGGCAAGATCATGGAGCAGACGGCAGGCGAAATGGTGCGCCGCTGGGAAAGCTTGGCCGAGGGCGCCACCGTCAATGCATTGTTCGAAATGGCGGGACTGACGGCCGAGATCATCGCCCGCAGCGTCTTCGGCCGCGATCTCGGCGAGGATGCGGCCAACGCCGTCAGCGAAGGCTTCGAGAGCTACCAGGCGCTGATCGACAGCATCAATATCGGCTATTTCCTCGGCTTCGATGAAGGCTTGCCGGTGTTGCGCACGCCGAAGCTGCGCCGCTCGGTCAAGCGCATCCACACGATCATCGACAAGGTGGTCGAGGACCATCTGGCCGGGCGCGGCGATCATGATTCCATGGTCGAGCTTCTCGTGCGCCGTCAGCAGCGCTCGCCCGAACTGAAGCTCGACGTGGTGGCGCTGCGCAACGAGGCCGCCACCATCTTCATGGCCGGCCACGAAACCACGGCGGCAACGCTGACCTGGGCCTGGTATCTGTTGTCACGCGCACCCTGGGTGGAAGAGCGCCTGCATGAAGAGATCGATCGCGTCTGCGGCGGGCGGGCACCGGCTTTCGACGATCTGGACGATCTCGTCTGGTGCAAGGCGGTGATCGAAGAGACGCTTCGGCTTTACCCGCCCGTGCCCTTCCTCGCTCGCCAGGCACGTGAAGCAGACCGGATTGGCGAGGTCGACGTCAAGCCCGCATCGCTGATCCTGATCGTGCCCTGGCTGCTGCACCGCACCGAGGCTTTCTTTCCCGATGCGCATCTCTTCAAGCCGGAGCGTTTTCTGCCCGGGCAGAAGCCGATCCCATATTCCTATATTCCCTTTGCCAGCGGCCCGCGCGTCTGCCCCGGCCTGCAATTCGGCCTGAACGAGGCCGTGCTGTGCCTGGCCATTCTCGCCCAGCGCTTTCGCCTGCGGTTGGCGGAAGAGCACAAGGTGGAGCCACAATGCCGCCTGACGCTGCGCCCGCGCGGCGGCATTCCCGTCACGCTGCACCGGCGCTGAGGCGGAGATGGCGCGAGACGTTCAAAAGCGCGCCTGGATCTGGCGGCCAGCGGCGGCCGTGCCGATCCGCGATCTCGTCTCACGTGATGCCGTCAAACGGCGCGCGGCCAGACGCTTCTGGATCGAAGACAGTCTTCAAGACGGTTTCGACCTCGCCATGTTCTATGCCATGCGCGCCCTTCCCGTCTCCGCTTGCTCCGGCTTCGGCGCCTGGCTCGGCCGTTTCTCCCTGCCGCGTTTTCACAAGACGGCGGTGGCACGTCTCACGCGCAATCTCGAAAAGCTGCTGCCTTCGGCCAGCCCGTTCGAGCGCGAAACGCGGATGCACCGCAACTGGGAGAACCAGGGCCGGCTGATGACGGAATTTTCAGTCGTCCACCGCGTGGCCCACGATCCCCGCCGCCTGACCGTTGATGGCGGCGAGCATGCGCAGATCGCAGCGGCTCAGGGACCGCTGATCCTGATGGGCTTGCATCTGGGTAACTGGGAGCTGATCTGGCCGTCCCTCGTCCGGCTCGGTCTACACCCGGCCTTGAACTATGCCCCGCCCCGCGCACGGGCCCGCCACTGGATCGCGCGGAAGACGCGCCAACGTGCGGGCATCGACCTTCTGCCACCGGGGCTGAACGCCGTTCGCCCGGCCCTGAAGCGGCTGCAGTCCGGTGGCCAGGTCATCATCTTCTGCGACGAGGGGCTTCATGGAAAGATCCGGGGCCCCTTCCTCGGCCGCCCGCCGCATCTTAATGGCAATCTCGCTCTGGTGGCGCGGCTGGCGCGGCTGACCGGCGCGCGCATCTGCCCCGTCTGGACCGTGCGCGACGATATCGATCCCACACGGTTCACCCTGACAATCCGGCCGGCGATCTCGCTTGGCACCGGCAAGGCCGACGCGGCGCAGCTGCTGGTCGATGTCACCGCGCTGAACGCAGAGATCGAGCCGGTCATCCGGGCCCATCTCGATCAATGGTATTTTCTCGACAGCGCCTTGTAAGACAAAGGCGGATCAGCGCAGGCCTGTGAGCGGCAGAAGCGCACGCGCCCGGAAAGGCGCGCCACGCGCCGGTTCCTCGAAGAGGCCAACGGTCGTCACTGTCAACGGCCTACCGATGAATACGGCAAAGCATTCTTCCGCCGCCTTCTGCAAGGCTGGCTGCTCGTGCTCCGGAACCCGGCCGGACAGTGTCATGTGGAAGCGGAAATCCTCGAAGACATAGGGATAGCCCCAGTCCATCAGGTTGAGGCGCTGGCGCTCGCTCAAGCTGTCCGGCTTGCGTCTGGCGATATCGGCCTCGCTCAAGGGTGCGCGAAACGGCTCGAAGGCGCGCACGGCGGCAGCGCCGAAATCCTGCAAGGGAGCACAGGGCTCACCGGAGACCAGCGCGAAAAAGCTGCCGATGCGCGCAAGCGTCAATTCGGGAATATCGAAGGGAGCCTGTGCCTTGGCAAAGTCCGTGAAGGCTCGCACCAGCGCCTCTTCGCTCGTGCCGTCCTTCAAGGCGAAGGGCGCCTTCAGCGTCGCATGGAACCCATAGCGGCGCGGCTCCTCCGTCAGCTCCCGAAACCGCTCCGGCGACAGGCCGGGCACATCCGGCTGCTCCAGGCCCGCGCCGGAAAAGGCGTCGCGCCCAAGCCAGCAGGCAGCCGCCAGCGTCAGCGGATCATCGGCAGGTGGGGTAAAATAAAGGGCGTAGCGCATGGACATCTCGGGACGGGGCCAAAAACCCGCGCCGGCTCGAAGGGCTGCGCGCGGTGATCGGCAAGCCATGGCATGGCCGCTTGCCTTTGCGCAAGGGCATGACGGCAGCGCGACATGACGCCTCGGCGTTATCTGCTACAAGAAAAGAATCCGGCGAATGATCGCCGGATCCAGGTTCGATGAGCATGGAATGCCTCAGGGCCTTCTGCGCACCTTATGACGAAGCCGAACGGCGATCTCAGGCGGCCGCATAGGCCTTGGCCATGTCGGCCAGGCGCTTGACGCGGATCTTGGACGCCTGCCCGGCCGTGCCGAAGGCTTCGAAACGCTCCTTGCAGACCTCGACCATGCGTGCGGTCGCGGGCTTCAGATAGTTGCGCGGGTCGAAATTATCGGGCTTTTCCGCGAAGTTCTTGCGGATCGTGCCGGTCATGGCCAGCCGCAGGTCGGTGTCGATATTCACCTTGCGCACGCCGAGCGGAATGGCCTTCTGGATTTCAGCCACCGGCACGCCCCAGGTTTGCTTCATCTCGCCGCCATAGGTGGTGAAGAGGTCCTGCAGATCCTGCGGCACCGACGACGAGCCATGCATGACCAGATGCGTATTGGGCAGGCGGGCATGGATCTTGGCGATGGTGTCGATGGAGAGAATCTCACCATCGGGCGCGCGGGAGAACTTGTAGGCGCCATGGCTGGTGCCGATGGCCACCGCCAGGGCGTCGACGCCGGTCTTCTCGACGAAATCGAAGGCCTGTTCCGGGTCGGTCAGAAGCTCCTCGCGCGAGAGCTTGCCCTCGAAGCCATGGCCGTCTTCCTTCTCGCCCGCACCCGTTTCGAGATTGCCGAGACATCCGAGCTCGCCTTCCACCGAAACGCCGGCGGCATGGGCGATCTTCACCACCTCGGCGGTCACCGAGACATTGTAGTCGTAGGTCGAGATCGTCTTGCCGTCGGCCAGCAGCGAACCGTCCATCATGACCGAAGTGAAGCCGTTGGTGATCGCCGAAATGCAGGTGGAGGGCTGATCGCCATGGTCGAGATGCAGGCAGACGGGGATATGCGGATATTCCTCGGCAGCACCCAGGATCAGGTGCCGCAGGAAGCCATCGCCGGCATAGGCGCGGGCGCCGCGGCTGGCCTGAAGGATCACGGGCGAATCGGTTGCATCAGCGGCACGCATCACGGCCTGGACATATTCAAGGTTGTTTACATTGAAGGCAGGAAGCGCATAATTTTCCTCCGCCGCATGATCCAGCAATTGCCGCAGGGTGATCAAAGCCATAGGAATCTGTCCTCCAATTGATGATGATTGTCGCCGCAATGCGGCTGCGTCGACCTCTTCGGACGCCTAGGGCGCCACTATTAAGGCATGATGACTGCTTGGCAATCGCGCCTCGAAGAGGCATGTTTTGCAACTCGAATGAAGGAAAAAGTGTTTCGGACCCATAGTTTGCCAATTCAAACGATCTAAAACGGGAGTTCTCTCGATGACAGCACGGATCACCGCTTTTAAAGCCGTTCTGGCGGCCACAATTTTTTTTGCAGCAGCCCCATCTTGGGCTGAAAATGTGCTCTATCGCGGCAATGCCGGCGAGCCGACGACGCTCGATCAGCATCATACGTCGATCAATATCGAAGAATTCATCCTCAAGGACCTCTATGAGGGCCTGACGATCTATGACGCCAAGGGTGTCATCGTTCCCGGTGCGGCGGAAAGCTGGACAGAGTCCGATGATGGGCTGACCTATACCTTTAAGATCCGCGACAATGCCAAATGGTCAGATGGCAGCCCTGTAACCGCTGATGACTTCGTCTTTTCCTTCCGCCGTGCGGAAGATCCGAAAACGGCGGCCGCCTATGCCAATATCCTCTATCCGATCAAGAATGCCGAGAAGATCAACAAGGGCGAGCTTCCCGTCGATCAGCTTGGCGCACGCGCTGTCGATGCCAAGACGCTGGAGCTGACGGTCGCGCAGCCGACGCCGTATTTCCTGGAGCTTCTGGCACATCAGACAGCCCTGCCGCTGTCGAAAGCGAATGTCGAGAAGAACGGTGCCGACTTCGTCAAGCCGGGCGTGCTTGTTTCCAATGGTGCCTTCAAGCTGGCCGAGCATGTGGCCAACGACCATCTGACCCTGGTCAAGAATCCCGAGCATTGGGATGCGGCCAACACAAAGCTCGACAAGGTGGTCTTCTATCCGCTGGAAGACCAGGCCGCCGCCGTACGCCGCTACGAGGCCGGAGAATTGCATGTCGATTATAATTTTTCCGCCGACCAGTTGCCGCGCCTGCGACAGCAATTCGGTAACGAGGTTCATGTCTCCCCAGCGCTTGCCACCTATTATTATGTCTTCGATACGCGCAATGCGCCGATGAACGATGTGCGCGTGCGCCAGGCGCTGGCCATGGGGGTGGACCGCGACTTTCTGGCCAACGAGATCTATAAGGGTGCGCAACAGCCGCTCTACAGCTGGATTCCGCCGGGGCTCGGCAATTATGGTGAGCCGGAAAAGGCCGATTTCGCCAACAAGAGTCAGCTCGACCGCGAAGACGAGGCGCTGAAGCTTCTCAAAGAAGCCGGCTATGGCGAGGGCGGCAAGCCCCTCACGATCGAGATTCGCTATAACACCAATCCGAACCATGAGCGGGTGGCGACAGCCATTGCCGACATGTGGAAGACCGCCTTTGGGGCACAGGTCAGCCTCGTCAACCTCGATGTCTCCTCGCACTACGCCTATCTGCAGGAAGGCGGCAAATTTTCCGTCGCCCGCGCTGGCTGGACCGCTGATTACGGCGATGCCGAAAACTTCCTGGCGTTGAACACCACGGCCAACAAGACCTTCAACTACCCGCATTGGTCCAATGCCGATTATGATGCATTGATGGCCAAGTCCTATACGGAGAAGGACCCAGCAGCGCGCCAGAAGCTCATGCATCAGGCCGAGGCGATCCTGGTGAAGGAGCAGCCGGTGACAGCCCTCTTGGTCAACAACGACCTTTGGCTGGTCTCCAAGAAGGTACAGGGCTGGTATGACAATGCCAACAACCAGCATCTCAGCCGCTTCCTGAGCGTTCAGAACTGAGAGAAGCAGAGCGTCTTGCGCAATGGGCTGCGTCCTGTCCGGTTCCTCCCTTGAGAGGGCTAAGCCGGGCAGGGCGTGGCCCTTGTTCGAGGTCCAGGAGCGGGACATGATTTCCTTCATCCTTCGCCGGCTGGCGAGCGCGGTTCCGACCTTGTTCATCGTCGTCACCATCTCCTTCTTCATGATGCGGTTCGCCCCTGGCGGCCCGTTCAATCTGGAGCGGCCGCTGCCGCCTCAGACCATGGAGAATCTCAACCGCGCCTATGGGCTCGATCTGCCGCTGTGGCAGCAATATCTGCGTTATCTCGGCAATGTCGTGCAGGGCGATTTCGGCCCCAGCTATGTCTATCGCGACAATACGGTGGACCAGCTGATCGCCATGGGTCTGCCCTATTCGATCAGGCTCGGCATGATGGCGCTGCTCGTCGCGCTGATCGGCGGCGTGGCGGCTGGCACCTATGCGGCCTTGCGCCAGAACAGTTTGACCGATCTCCTGGTCATGTCGGTCTCGACGGTGGGCGTCACCGTGCCGAATTTCGTCGTCGGTCCGGTGCTGACGCTGATCTTCGCCGTCCTCCTCGCCTGGCTGCCGGCGGGTGGCTGGGGTGATGGATCGCTTCGATTCCTGATCCTGCCGACCATCGCGCTGGCCCTGCCCCAGCTGGCCGTCTTCGCCCGGTTGATGCGCGGCGCGATGATCGAGGCGCTGCATGCGGACCATATCCGCACTGTCCGTGCCTATGGCCTGCCGCCCCGTACCGTGATCGTCACTCATGCGATGCGCGCGGCGCTGCTGCCGATCGTCTCCTATCTCGCCCCCTGCGCGGCGGCATTGCTCACCGGCTCGGCCGTGATCGAATCGATCTTCACCATTCCCGGCGTTGGGCGCTATTTCGTCATCGGCGCGATCAATCGCGATTACACGCTGGTTATGGGCACGGTGGTGCTGATCGCCATCTTCGTCATCGTCTTCAACCTGGTGGTCGATCTTCTTTACGGCCTGCTCGATCCGAGGGTGCGCCATGAGTGATCTCGCCCAGATGCCGAGCCTTGCTCCGCACGCGCCGGAAACACGCGGCCGCAGCCTGTTTTCGCTCGCCATGCGCCGCTTCCGGCGCAACCGCGCGGCGATTGCCGGCAGCATCGTTCTGGTGCTGGTGGCGCTGTTTTCCTTCGTCGGTCCGCTTTTCTCGGACCATGCCTATGATCAGGTCTTCCCTTCTTACGTCTCCGTACCGCCGAGCCTCTCGCCAAGGCCGGGCGCCGAGACCCTGCAAGGCGCGATGGAAAGCGCGGTGCAGCGGGCGCGCGTGAGGCTGGAAAGCTTCACGGTCGAAGGCCACAGCTTTACCGCGACGCTTGGCGCCGACCAGCCGATCGATCCGCGCACCACGCGCTATATCGACCGCGCCAATGAATTCGACGACACCACCGTCAAGGAGACGCAGGAGGACGGCCGCAAGCTGATCGTCGAAGGCCGGGTGACGCGCGAATACTTCCCGTTCGGGACCGATTCCAACGGCCGGGACCTCCTCGTGCGCGTCATGCTCGGCGGGCAGATCTCGATCGCCGTCGGCGTGCTCGCCAGCCTGGTTTCGCTGGGGATCGGCGTCGTCTATGGCGCCACGGCCGGCTATCTCGGCGGGCGGATCGACAATGTGATGATGCGCTTCGTCGAAATCCTCTATTCCCTACCCTTCGTCTTCCTCGTCGTGCTGCTCGTCGTCTTCTTCGGCCGCTCATTCATCCTGATCTTCCTGGTGATCGGCGCCGTGGAATGGCTCGACATGGCCCGCATCGTGCGCGGGCAGACGCTGGCGCTGAAGCGGCGCGAATTCGTCGGCGCGGCTGAATCGCTCGGCTTGTCCGACTGGCAGATCATTCGCCGGCACATCATTCCCAACACTATTGGCCCCGTCGTCGTCTTCGTCACCGTGATCGTGCCGAAGGTCATCCTGCTCGAAAGCTTCCTGTCCTTCCTCGGCCTCGGGGTGCAGGCGCCGCTGACGAGCTGGGGCGCGCTGATTGCCGAAGGAGCCAACAATATCCAGTCGGCGCCCTGGCTTTTGATCTTCCCCTCGATCTTCTTCGTGGTGACGCTGTTTGCGCTGAATTTCGTCGGCGATGGCCTGCGCGATGCGCTCGATCCCAGAGACCGGTAAAGGGGCGCTGAGATGGCAGGACATGCAGACATGATGACATCCGACAGCAACACCGCGGTCGAAGCCGAAACGGTGCTGACGGTGCGCGGCCTCAAAGTGAGATTCGACACGCCTGACGGGCCGATCGAGGCGGTCAAGGGCGTCGATCTCGACGTGAAAGCGGGCGAGACGCTGGCCGTGGTCGGCGAATCCGGCTCCGGCAAGAGCCAGACGATGATGGCGATCATGGGCCTGCTCGCCGCCAATGGCCGCGCCACGGGTTCGGCGCTCTATCGCGGCCGCGAGATGATCGGCCTGCCGATGAAGGCGCTGAACACCATCCGCGGCGAGAAGATCACCATGATCTTCCAGGAGCCGATGACCTCGCTCGATCCGCTCTACCCCATCGGCCGGCAGATCGCCGAGCCGATCCGCCATCATCGCGGAGGAACGGCAGCCGCCGCCCGCGCCCGCGTGCTGGAACTTCTCGAACTCGTTGGCATTCCCGAGCCGACAAGACGGATCGACAGCTATCCGCACGAGCTTTCCGGCGGCCAGCGCCAGCGGGCCATGATCGCCATGGCGCTTGCCAACGAGCCCGACATCCTGATCGCCGACGAGCCGACCACGGCGCTCGACGTAACGATCCAGGCGCAGATCCTGACGTTGCTGCAATCCCTGCAGAAGCGTTTCGGCATGGCCGTGGTGCTGATTACCCATGATCTCGGCGTGGTACGCCATGTGGCCGACCGGGTGGTGGTGATGCGCCGGGGCGAGGTGGTGGAGCGGGGCCGGACGGCCGATGTCTTCGCCCGGCCGAAGGCGGACTATACCCGCATGCTGATCGAGGCCGAACCGAGCGGCGAAAAGGCGCCGCCTGCCCCGGATGAGCCCGTTCTCCTCGAAGGCCGCAAGCTGCGCGTCGATTACAGCACCGGCGGCGGCTTTTTGAAGAAGGCCGGTCTCTTTACCGCCGTCCATGGGGCCGATATCCGTCTGCGTCAGGGACAGACGATCGGTCTGGTCGGAGAATCCGGCTCAGGAAAGTCGACGCTTGGGCGCGCCCTCTTGAAGCTGACGCCGTCCTCCGGCACCGTTCTTTTCAACGGGCGAGACATTTCAGATTTCGACCGCAAGGCGATGCGCCCCTTGAGGCGCGACATGCAGCTCGTTTTCCAAGATCCGTTCGGATCGCTCTCGCCGCGCCAGACCGTCGGCGAGATCATCACGGAAGGGCTCTATGTTCATGAGCCGCAGCTCTCGAAAGCCGAACGCGACGCCCGAGCCGTGGCGGCGCTTCACGAGGTCGGTCTCGATCCCTCCGCGCGCAACCGCTATCCGCACGAGTTTTCCGGCGGCCAGCGCCAGCGTATCGCTATTGCCCGCGCCATCATCCTCAAGCCGCGGCTGGTGGTCCTGGACGAGCCGACATCGGCACTTGACCGCTCGGTTCAGGGGCAGGTGATCGAGCTTCTGCGCGGCCTGCAGAAAAGTCATGGTCTCTCCTATCTCTTCATCAGCCATGACCTCTCGGTCATCAGGGCCATGGCGGACTATGTGATCGTCATGCAGGCCGGGCGGATCGTCGAGGAGGGCGAGACGGCTGGGCTGTTCGATCATCCATGCGAGGCCTATACCAAGGCCCTGCTCAGCGCGGCCTATTCGCGCTGACCGGAGATGGGCTGCACGGTCTGGAGAGGGCCACAAAATCGAAACGATACGGAGCAGACCCCATATCCCGGGGATGGAGCGAGAGAGCCAGGGGTGTGCGATCGAGGTCTTGCGACTTAATGATGGAGGGAAGCGATCATGACCGAGACGCCACTTTACACTCAGCACGACTCTCGCTTTGCCGCGTTGATCCAGCATCATGCCGCACCCGATCTGCTGTATGAAGGCTGCCGCTGGGCGGAAGGACCGGTTTGGTTTGCCGATCAGAATGTTCTCCTGTGGAGCGACATTCCCAATGCCAGGATGCTGCGTTTCGCGCCGGAGGCCGATGGGCTCGGCACCGTCTCGGTCTTTCGGGCCGCCTCGAACTATTCGAATGGCCACACGCGTGATCGCCAGGGCCGTCTGGTCTCCTGCGAACACGGTACGCGGCGGGTCACACGCACGGAGATCGACGGAACGATTACCGTTCTCGCCGACCGCTACGACGGAAAAGCCTTGAATTCCCCCAATGACGTCGTCGTATCCAGCGATGGCGCCGTCTGGTTTACCGATCCGACCTATGGCATCGCCAGCGATTATGAAGGTTATCGTTCGGAGGTCGAGCAGGCGAAAAACCGGCTCTACCGGATCGATCCGGCAAGTGGCGCGGTGGAGGCGATGGCGGAGGATTTCGAACAGCCCAACGGGCTCGCTTTCTCGCCGGACGAAGGCCGTCTCTATGTGGTCGACAGCGGCGCACCGCGCCATATACGGGTCTTCGACGTGCAGGGCGGGCGCCGTCTATCCGGCGGCGACGTGTTCTTTGCGCTCGATGCGGAGCATGGGCCTGACGGGCTGCGGCTCGACACGCAAGGCAATGTCTGGGCGGCGGCGGGAAAGGGCGTCCAGGTTTTTTCGCCCGAGGGCACGTCGCTTGGCCGCATCGCCTTTCCGCAAAGGGTCTCGAACCTGACCTTTGGCGGGCCGAAGCGTAACCGTCTGTTCGTGACGGCGACCAGATCGCTGCATGCGCTCTATGTGAGCGCCAATGGCGCGCAATGGCCGTGATGCGGCGAACAAGCGGCGCTTTGCCTTGGACAGAGATTCACGTGGAACTCCAGCCCATGCAGCTGTGAGGCAGAGGGAGCGGCGCAACCGTCACCTTGTCGGATGACCGGCGCAGGGATGCGCCGATCAGATGATGCGGCGATCTGATCGACATCAGATCGAGCCCCATTCGCAGCATCAGACTGAAATCGTCATCGGCCTGATGCTCTTTTGTTTCTGGTTCGGATCAATGTCCGGCATCTTCCGAGCCGACTTCAGCCTTGTCGGCGGAAGCGGCGTTGAGTTGGCCGTAGCGTTCCGTGCCGATCGAGTTGAGCAGCTGAAGCTGGGTTTCGAGGAAGTCGATATGGCCTTCCTCATCGATGAGCAGCTCTTCGAACAGCTTCATCGTCACGTAATCGCCGGCATCGTGACAGATATCGCGCGACTTCTTGTAGGATTTGCGGGCGTCATATTCGCCGGCGAGATCGGCTTCCAGAACTTCCTTGACGTTCTGGCCGATGCGCAGCGGCGCCACCGTCTGCAGGTTCGGATGGCCGTCGAGGAAAATAATGCGCGCGATCAGCTTGTCGGCGTGCTGCATTTCCTCGATCGATTCGGCCCGCTCCTTCTTGGCCAGGAGCGTGTAGCCCCAATCTTCAAGAAGGCGGAAATGCAACCAGTACTGGTTTACCGCACCAAGCTCGAGATGAAGCGCCTCATTAAGCCGCTCGATGACCTTTGTGTCGCCTTTCAAGATCTGCCCTCCTGCTGTCTTCCTGGAATTGTTTTAGGCGGGCCAAAAATACCGATTTTTCCTCGTCCGTCGAGTGGCGTTCGGCATGAAACCGCTCGCTCGTGCGCACGATGATATCGACGACATTGGGGAAGCAGCCACAGCAGCGGCCACGTTTGCTCATGGCATGGTAGACTTTAGCCGGAACGATGAGCTGCCAACAGTCTTCATTCAGAAGGTCGATGATCGTCTGTTCGATATCGCGTTCGGTGATGAAATTGCAGCTGCAAACCAACATGGCGTCGCCCTAGAAGCAAGTGGCCGATTACGGACAAGGTTCTTTTCGTGTATCTCAAAAGCGGAGCAACACTGTCAAGAAAAAAGCATGGTCCGTTGCCAAACGCATCGTGACGGCCCTGATCGGCGGTCTCGAAGGCGCAAGACGGCCTCTCCTTCCAGTTGCAATCAGATATGTAAGCCGAAACAACCATTTAGCGAAGGACTACTTGAGTCCGGTCAATGAAAATTGCGGCCCTTGGGCATGACGGCGGCTATGGGCTCGGCCTGCGATGCGGCAAGCCGGCGCTTCATCGCTTCGCGTTCGGCCTCGATCGCAGCCTTTTTCGCGCGCGGATCCCCTGAGCCCGACAGGGTCTCGTCCGCACGCGGGCTGACGCCGAAGCGGCGTGTCTCGGCCTGGAGAAGTCCGAGCAGCGGGGTGAGATCCTCCAGATGCCGGGCGACGATATGGATCACCTCGTTCTGGCGCTGCAGCCGGCCGGAGACCTTCACCAGCCGCGCGCCCAGCACCTCCCGGCGAAAGCGGCCATAGACATCGGTCCAGACGATCACATTGGCGCTTGCGGTCTCATCCTCCACCGTCATGAAGATCACACCCTTGGCCGAGCCCGGCCGCTGGCGAACCAGCACCAGCCCGCTGACCGTGACGTCTGATCCATGGGCAAGCTCGGCCAGGCGCATGGCCGGCACTGCGCCCTTTTCGCGCAGTCTGCTGCGCAGGAATGCGACGGGATGAGCCTTGAGCGACAATTGCAGCGCGCGGTAATCTTCGATCACCTCCTCGCCCGGCGCCATGGCCGGCAGGCTGACGGAGGGTTCCGCCACGAGATCGCCGGGCATCTTTGCCGCATGATCGAAGAGCGGCAAGGCGTCCACCGGACCTTCCCGCTCCAGCCCGCGCACCGCCCAGACGGCCTCGCGTCGCGACAGGCCCATGGAAGCAAAGGCATCGGCATCGGCCAGATGTTCGAGTTCGGAGGGTGCCAGCCGCGTGCGCAGCCAGAGATCGCGCACCGTGCGATAAGGCGTGACGCGCTGCGCCAGGAGAAGGGCGATGCGATCCTCGGAAAGGCCTTTGACCTGATGAAAGCCGAGACGGACGGCATGGCCCGTGCAGATGACGCCGTCCATCGAACGGTGGCGTGAATGCAGCAGATCCCGCCGCCACCTCCCCTCTTCCAGGACTGTCTCCCATTTCGAGAAGTTGACATCGACGGGCCGCACCTCGACCCCGTGCTCGCACGCATCGCGGACAAGCTGCGCCGGCGCATAAAAGCCCATGGGCTGCGAATTTAAGAGCGCCGTCAGGAAGACATCGGGATAATAGGTCTTCACCCAGCACGAGGCATAGACCAACAGCGCGAAGGAAGCGGCATGGCTTTCGGGAAAGCCATATTCGCCGAAGCCCTCGATCTGGCTGAAGCAGCGGGCGGCGAAATCCGCGTCATAGCCGTTCTTGACCATGCCTTCGATCATCTCGTCGCGGAAGCCGGCGACTTCGCCGGAACGCTTGAAGGTGGCCATGGAGCGGCGCAGGCGGTCGGCCTTTTCCGGCGTGAAGCCCGCGGCATCGATGGCGATCTGCATCGCCTGCTCCTGAAACAGGGGAATGCCCAGCGTGCGCTCCAGCGCATTCTTCAGCTTGGAATCTTCATAGACGATCGTTTCGCCCCGGTTCAGCATCTCCCGGCGTTTGAGATAGGGATGCACCATGTTGCCCTGGATCGGCCCGGGACGGACGATCGCCACCTCGATCACGAGATCATAAAACTTCTGTGGCCTGAGGCGCGGCAGCATGCTCATCTGCGCCCGGCTCTCGATCTGGAAGACGCCGATCGTATCGGCGCGACAAATCATGTCGTAGACGGCCTGTTCACGCGTCATGCAGAGCTTGGCGAGCGACTGGCGCTCGGCATAGCGGTCCTCCAGCAGCCGGAAGGCCTTGGCCATGCAGGTGAGCATGCCCAGCGCGAGAATGTCGATCTTGAACAGGCTCACCTGGTCCAGATCGTCCTTGTCCCATTCGATCATGAAGCGGTCGGGCATGGCCGTGTTCATGATCGGCACGATCTCGTCCAGCCGGTCGCGGGTGATGACGAAGCCGCCGACATGCTGGGTCAGATGACGCGGAAAGCCCGCAAGACATGCCGCATGGTAAAGAACAGAGCGGATGGCCGGGTCTTCGGTGTTGAGGCCGGCAAGCCGCGCATCGCCGGTCTTCACGGCCTCCGTCCACCAACCGCCGACGGCATTGGAAAGCGCCGCCTGGATATCGGCCGGCAGGCCGAAGGCCTTGGCCACCTCGCGCCCGGCCGAGCGCGCGCGATAGCTGGTCACCGCCGCCGTCAGCCCGGCATGTTCGCGGCCATAGCGCTGGTAGATCGACTGGATCACCTCTTCGCGCCGGGCATGCTCGAAATCGACATCGATATCGGGCGGCTCGTCCCGCGCGGTGGAAATGAAGCGTTCGAACAGAAGTGAACGCTCCTCGGGATTGACCTCGGTGATTTCGAGGCAATAGCAGACGGTCGAATTGGCGGCCGAACCGCGCCCCTGGCAGAGGATCTTCAGCTTATGCCGGGCATGCTGGACGATGCCATGGACCGTCAAGAAATAGCCCTCATAGTGGAGCTTCTGAATCAGATCGAGCTCATGCTCGATCTGCCGTTTCGTGCGCTCGGACATGCCCTGGGGATAGCGTCTGTCCGCCCCCTCATAGGTCAAGCGCTTCAAGGTCTCGAACAGGGTTTCGCCGGGCTGGCTTTCATCGGGATAATTATGGGAGATCTCGTCCAGCGAGAAAGTGAGCCGGCTAAAGAATTTGCTGGCATTGTCGACAGCCTGCGGAAAGGCACGCAGGAGCCTCGCCATTTCCCGCCCGTCCTTGAGGAAACGCTCGGCATGAGCGGCAAGGCGAAAGCCGGCCTCCATCACCGGAATGCCCTCGCGGATAGCGGTGACGACATCGGCCAGCGAGCGACGCTCGGGATGGTGATAGAGCGGCTGGTTGGTGGCAATCAGCGGCACGCCGGCCTTTTCGGCAATGGCCGCCAGAAAAGCGGAGCGGAAGGCATCTTCCCCGTCATAGGCAGGCGAAAGGGCCAGATGAACCTGGCCGGGAAAGCGTCGTGAGAGCCGGACGAGAAGCGCCAGCAGCCGGTCCTGCGGCTCCTCGGTCACGGTTCCCTGCTCTGCCCCTTCCGCCACCATGCCATCGCCCGCAGCAGCGGAGCCTGTTTCCGGCGGGGCGGCGGCCGGTCCATGGTGAAAGCCGGCATCGGGCAGCACGGCCAGAAGAATGCCCTCGCCCCATTCCAGAAGATCGGCCTCGTCCAGCAGGCAGCTTCCCTTCTCGGCGCGCAGATTGCCCTGGCTCAAAAGCCGGCAGAGCCGGCCCCAGGCGTCGCGGTTTATGGGAAAGGCCAGAATCTCGGGCGTGCCGTCGCGAAATACCAGCCGCGTGCCAGGACGGAAGATGAAGCGCTCCGGCAGAACCACATCGCGCCGGGCCTTGGCGATGCGGTCTGCCTCACGCTTGATCTCCGCCTCGGTTTTCTCAGGCGCGGCCGGCTCTGACGCAGCACCCGCCTGCCCGGCCATCGGCTCGTCGGGGATCGTCTGAACCGCCGATGCCGTGCCGTCATCCTCCGCTCGCCTCTCCGCCCTGCCTGGCTCGGGCGCTGCGCCGGGCCGCAGGATCGACGCCTGCTCTTCCAGCACGGCAAAGGCATCCTCCCGCCGACGTTCAAAGCCTTTGACATGGGCATGGGCGCGCACCACCCCGGCCACCGTATTGCGATCGGCCAGCCCCAGGCCGGACAAGCCCATGCGCGCAGCCTGCTCCACCATCTCTTCCGGGGACGAGGCGCCTTCCAGAAAGGAGAAATTGCTGCGGGCGCCGATGTCCACGAAGGACAGGCTGGACGGCGGGACCACCGGCCTGTCCCTATGCACCGCAATCTTTCGCCGCGCCTCGAAACGGGCGATCTTGGCGTCCGGCGACACCTTGCCATCGTCAAGCGGGCTCATGCGAAGAGGCCGTGCATATACCAGCGCGGCAGCTGCGCCGCATCGTAAAAGCCATCGCGGAAGATCCAGAAGCGGTAGCCCTCCTCATCCTCGACGCGGAAATAGTCGCGGGTGGCCGCCCCCTGCCCGTCCCGCCACCATTCCGGGGCGATGCGTTCCGGCCCCTCGGCATGGCGCACCTGATGGCGCAGCCGACGCCAGCGAAAGGCGGCCGGAGGTCCATCGGGCACCTCCGCCGCAAAGGCCTCCACCAGTTCGGGCGGATCGAGCAGCCGGATCGGGCGGCGGTTCGGGCGGGTGAAAACCGGCGGAATGCGCGCCGGCGGAGCCGAAAACAGGGCATGGGCAGCCGGCACGGACTCGACCGCCCGCTCCGGCACATGGCTTTGCCGGTAGGTGCTCGTCATCAAAAAATGGTCGCCGAAGCGGGCGGCGATGGAGTCGAGAAAGGCCGATAGCGACATGTCCTCTCCTTCAGCCTGCCCAAGCGCGCCCTGCATTGCCTGAAAGGGACCGTCATGCAGCACGTTGAGCCGGACGATCTCGAAGCCGAAGCCGGCATCGAGCACCGTCTGGTGATTGGTGAGCCGCGCCGAAAACAGCGCGAGGATGCGCGCGGGCGCCCGCAAGGGTGTCGAACTGCCGGCGCTGACCCGCAAAACCGTTCCATCGACCCGGAACAAGGCGAGCTCGAACAACCGCCCACCGGTGCCCCGCGCTTCGAGTTGGGACAGAAAGGTCTCGGCCAGCGGCCCGACCAGAGAGAGGATCGCCTCGACCGTATCGATCGGCGTGAGCAGCCGCTTCTCGGCCCAGACGGGCGCGATCGTCCGGCGCGGCGAAATCGGCTCGCCTTGCAGGCCCAGCGCCTGGTCCAGCCGCAGCATGAAGCCCTGTCCGAAGCGGCGCACCAGTGGTGCGCGCGGTGCGTCCAGAAGATCGCCGATCTGGCGAAAGCCCAGCTTGGTCAGCGCCTTGACCACTGGCGCCTCCAGCCGGAGTGCGGCGACCGGCAAGGGCGCCAGCGCCCGCCTGCCCTCGCCCGGCAGGATCACGCCACCGGAACCGAAACGAACCATGGCCGAAGACAAGGCGGCGCTGTCGGCAATGGCGCCTTTTACGGTAAAGCCGAACCTGCCGACGTCATCAAGCACGCGCGAAAGCAAAGCCTCTTCTCCGCCGAACAGATGGGCGCAGCCGGTGATATCGAGCAGCAGCGCATCCGGCCGGTCGCAGGCCACCAGCGGCGTGTAGCGGTCGCACCAATCGGCCAGCCGGTTCAGAAGCGCCGTATCGGCTGCGGCATCCTCCTCCATCACCTCCAGGCCCGGAAACAGAGCACGCGCTTCGGCCAGCGCCTGGCCGAGCCTCAAGCCCTGAGCGGCGGCCTCTGGCGAGAGACCTGTCAGCGCCATGGCATTGCCACGTCGGCCAGCGCAGACGAGCAGGCCATCCCTTGCCCTGACCTGCCTTCCGTCCTCATGCTCAACCCTGGCCGAACCGTCGCCAGGATGCCGCGCCCGGCGCAGCCGCTCGGTCGCCAGATATGGCAGGAACAGTGCGAGAATGCGCTGGGCGTTGGGCTGAGCCATCGGCAGCGGCGGGCAGGAACTGGCAATCATCGGGGTTCCACTCCAGGAAGAAGGACAGAGGGGCGGGAAGACGACTCTTTTCGAGCGTCAGGCGAAAAACGGGATTGCCGAGACTGCCGGAGAGCGGCGCACCATCCGGCAGGCGCCGCGCGCGCGCCGGGGCGGTCTCCACCTTCAGCCTGAGCGCGGTACTGCCGGCCTCCTCCGCCCCATCCATCCGAAGCAGGATGAGCGGCCGGCCGGCCGCCTTGGCGCGCAGGCTGAGGCGGCGGCTTTCGGTCAGACCGAAACCCTTGGGATTGCCGGCAATCTCCAGGATGGTGGCGCAAAAGAGGCCGCTTCGCAGCGCCGCCTCGGCGGCAAACAGCGCCTCGTCCAATCGGCGCGGCCGCGCTTCGATCAGTGTGCTGCCGGACAGGCCGAAGCCTTCGAGCCCGACCGGATAGGGCCGCCCGTCCTCCCGCGCGCAAAAACGATCCGAGATCCAGAAGACGAGGGGTCGGGACGAGAAGGACGGGGAAGTGCTGCGCCGTATCGCGCCCGGCATCATCGCGCCGCCCGATGCGCCCACAGCCGCACGCGCGCGAAAACCGGCGAGCAGACAAGCGGAAAGCGCCAGGGTAAAGCCACTGGCGGCACCGGCATCGCGGTGGCTTCCGGCCCTGATTTCGCAAAGCGCCCGCAAGGGAAACCCGCCTTCCAGCGCCCGATCCAGCTCTTCGATCCCTAGGGGGAGGCGCGCATCGACAGGAGTAAAATCCTGTCTCGCGGACGTATCGGCATCCAGCTGTGCCGCCAGCGCATCCTGGCGAGCTTGTGCTGCCAAGGCCGGCGCAGGTCGGCCTTCCAGTCTGGCGATCTGTTCGCGCAGCGCAAAAAGCCGCTCGCGCGCCATGGTCCTTGGCACCATGACGGTCACTCCCGCTGGATCTAGTTCCTGTTATGTTCTGATTGATTCCAGAGGTCGCAGCGAGAGTCAACGCGCAAAATTGTGACTTTATTCCTGATATTGCCCCATCCACAAGCAGAATCCCGCAAGCCGGGAGAATCTTGGCAAAGGACGATCAATGGCTGCAGAAAAAACCGCGAATTAGGACAGGATGGGCTCAGAGTTCGAATGGAGCAATCGCGGCAGAATGCCTTTCCGCCTTCATGGTCGGAAAGCATAAGGAAAAGGGTAGCCATCAGAAAGACCGCGCTTCTCAGCCGCATGCGTTCGACAAAGCGCATAGAAGCATCTGCAAGGTTTGGATCCGCTGCGGAATTTGCGTCCCATCGATCCCCGTTCGAAAGCATGCACCAGCGAAGCCATGCGGCGGGCATGGCATGCCAGCACTTTGGCCCACTTTTCCAAGGGGGTGGGGAAGCTGGCGGCACGTCGCTCCTCAGCTCTCGTCAAGCGCGTGAAAACCGCTATATAGGGGCGACAAGGAGTGTTTCATGGCCCGCATCGACCAGACCGACGATTGGCGCGACCGTCATGCGCCTGCGATCAGCGCGTTTGAATCGCTGACCATGGAGGCCTATGGCCATCTGCCCCAGGAATTCCGCGATCTGGCGCAGGACCTGATCATCGAGATCGAGGATTTTCCGAGCGATGACGTGTTCGAGGACATGGCGCTCGAAACGCCCTTCGACTTGCTGGGTCTGTTCGAAGGACGTGGGCTTGGCGAGCGCTTCACCATGGAAACGGGGCAGCTGCCCAACCGCATCATCCTCTACCGCCGCCCCATTCTCGACTATTGGGCCGAAAACGACGAAACGCTGGGCGATATCATCACCCATGTGCTGATCCACGAGATCGGCCACCATTTCGGCCTGTCGGATGACGATATGGAGCGGATAGAGGAAAGCGTGGAGCATGTGGGCGGCTGACGCCGGCCCGACATGTCTTCCCGCTGGCAGCCTATTGCTCGGAAAGCTTCATGTCCGGGTCATAATCCTTGCCTTCAACCTCTTTCACCACGGCCTGACCACATTGCATATGCTGCGTATCGGCATTGAAGGCATAGGTGGGCGAACTATGCAGCTCCCAGCCCTTGTTCAGCGCCGCCGTGACCTTGTGGCAGAAGCTGGCATCATCGGGACCGGTCAGGAAGCGATAGAGCTTCATGGCATTTTCCTCTCGTAAACTGAATTGCCATGACGTCCTACACGGAGACGGAACGCAAGGGGCGATCTCCGTGATCACTTTAAAATCAACGGCTGCGCATTCTCTCCCTGATCGAAAAGATCAGGAATGGGGCGGATCAGGCTGAAGGCGGTGACGCTCTGCCAGCAGGCGGGCGCGCGCCACAAGCCGCTCTGCTTCCGCCAGATGCAGAAGCTCGACCATTTCGCCATCGAGACGGATGACGCCCTTTCCGGCATGCGCATCGCTGGCGAAAGCGGCAATGATCGCCTCGGCCCGCGCCAGTGCGGCAGGCTCGATGCCGAAGGCCGCATTGGCGGCAGCGATCTGCGCGGGATGAATCAGCATCTTGCCGTCGAAGCCCATGGCACGCGCCTGCTGGCATTCGGCCGCAAAGCCGGCGCCATCGGCAATCACATTGAAGACGGCGTCGATCACGTCGAGCCCGAAGGCACGCGCAGCCAGAAGCACCTGCATCAGCCAGGGCACGAGATAGGGCCGGCCGGGCTGCGGCATAACGCCGGTCGCCTTGGCAAGATCGTTCAGCCCGGGGATCAGGCAATCGAGCCGGCCGCCGCTGGTGCGCCCCGTCTCGGCAATGGCCGCGACATTCAAAAGACCGCGCGGCGTTTCGATCATCGCCCAGAGCCTGACAGAGTCAGGCGCATCGGCTTCACTGAGGACATCCGCCACACGCTGCACCTCATGCGGCGTCTCTACTTTGGGAAGCAGAATGGCATCAGGCACCTGAGGCAGAATGACGCGCAGATCCGCCATCCCCTCAGCCGCTTCGAGATCGTCGAATCCGCCCTGCGCTGATGAAAGGGCATTGATGCGCACGATCCGCTCGACCGGATCCTCCCCTGCCCCACGGCGTGTCGCCAGGCTGGCGAGATGCGCCGAGAGCGCGGCGCGCGCGCCATCCTTGTGCGCCGGCGCCACGGCATCCTCCAGATCGTAGATCACGGCATCGCAATCCAGGCTGGCGATCTTGGCAAGCGCACGGGGATTATCGGCCGGAACGGTCAGCACCGAACGGCGCAGGCGCGCCGGATGACGATTTGTTGAAGAGCCCATCAGGCGTTGATGCCCGGCTTTCGCCACTTTCGCAAGCGACATCCAGGCTTATCGGCCGGGGTTGTTTGCTTGCGTCGCATCGGTCGCGTTCCCACATGAGGGAACGAAGAGGATCCCTCTTGACCGGGATCTTGCTCTACTCAAGGAACCTTTGATGCAAAGCTTACGCTCGCTCGCCCTCTCGGCCATTGGCCTTCTTCTGGTGCTGGCTGCTTTCGTGTTCACCGCCTCGCTCGGCCTGATCCTGGCCGGCCTCGTCTCGCTCGTCATGATCGGCTCGGCTGTCTCGGCCCGCTTCTCGGCAAAGCCCGCACCAGTGCGCTGCCAGGCCCGCACGCGCCGCGAGACTGACGCTCATACTTCCGGTCGCGTGCCGCGCATCTGGAACGACGGTCGCGGCACGATCATCGATCTCTGAAACGGAGCATCGATCTTCAAGTCCGAAGATCGATGTGACCTTTCAGGACGCCCTTCTCCTTCGGAGCAGGGCCATCCCGGCGACGACGGAAAATCTCCTTCATTTTTCCGTCATTTTCGTCTAAGGCAGCCTTGAAAGGGTGCTTCACACCATTCGGATCGATCGCGCATTGCGTCGCGGCCGAAGGCCTTAAGGTCGGACCGGACGGCTGGCGCCCGCCGCCTTTATTGTCTGGAACGAGAGCCGCACCCCATGGACAAGTTCGTCAAGCTCACCGGCGTCGCTGCGCCTCTGCCTGTCGTCAATGTCGATACCGACATGATCATCCCCAAGGACTATCTGAAGACGATCAAGCGCACGGGCCTCGGCACCGGCCTGTTCGCCGAAGCGCGCTACAAGGAAGACGGCAGCGAGAATCCGGATTTCGTCCTGAACAAGCCCGCCTATCGCAATGCCCAGATCCTGGTGGCCGGCGATAATTTCGGCTGCGGCTCCTCGCGCGAACATGCCCCTTGGGCGCTGCTCGATTACGGCATCCGCTGCGTCATCTCGACCTCCTTTGCCGACATCTTCTACAACAACTGCTTCAAGAACGGCATTCTGCCTGTCGTCGTCAGCGCCGAAGACCTCGACAAGCTGATGGATGACGCCTCGCGCGGATCCAACGCCATTCTCTCGGTCGATCTCGAAGCCCAGGAAATCAGCGGGCCGGATGGCGGTAAGATCAAGTTTGAAATCGACGCCTTCAAGCGCCACTGCCTGCTGAACGGCCTGGACGACATTGGCCTGACGCTGGAAAAGCGCGACGATATCGACAGCTTCGAAAAGGCCAATGCCGCAGCCCGCCCCTGGGCCGCCTGAGCTAGCAAAGCCTGTCAGATCAGATCATGACAAAGCCGGGCCCCTGCCCGGCTTTTCTTTTACCTGGGCAAGCTCCTGTGTCTCCTTGCTTGAAACCCTCGGCCCTCGCGTCTAAGAAGCCGCAGCTTGTTTTTCCGCGGAGGGTTTCATGACAACGCGCAATCTCTTCCTCTTGCCCGGCGACGGCATCGGTCCGGAGGCCATGGCCGAAGTGCGCAAGATCATCGCCTATATGAACGAGGAGATGGCGGCCGGCTTCACCACGGATGAAGGTCTGGTCGGCGGCGCGGCTTACGATGCCCATGGCGCCGCGATTTCCGAAGCCGACATGGTCAAGGCGCTCTCAGCCGATGCCGTGCTGTTCGGCGCCGTCGGCGGGCCGAAATGGGATGATGTGGCCTATGAGGTCCGCCCCGAAGCCGGCCTTCTGCGCCTGCGCAAGGATCTGGAGCTTTTCGCCAATCTGCGCCCGGCGATCTGCTATCCGGCGCTCGCCAATGCCTCCTCGCTCAAGCCGGAGCTGGTCGAAGGCCTCGATATCCTGATCGTGCGCGAGCTGACCGGTGGCGTCTATTTCGGCGAGCCGAAGACCATCACCGATCTCGGCAATGGCCAGAAGCGCGCCATCGACACCCAAGTCTACGACACCTACGAGATCGAGCGCATCTCCTCCGTCGCCTTCGAACTGGCCCGCACCCGCCAGAACCGCGTCTGCTCGATGGAAAAGCGCAATGTCATGAAGTCGGGCGTGCTCTGGAACCAGGTCGTCACCGAGACGCACAAGGCCAAGTTCGCCGACGTCAAGCTGGAGCATATGCTGGCGGATGCCGGCGGCATGCAGCTGGTGCGCGCGCCCAAGCAGTTCGACGTGATCGTCACCGACAATCTCTTTGGCGACATGCTCTCGGATGTTGCCGCCATGCTCACCGGCTCGCTCGGCATGCTGCCGTCAGCCTCGCTCGGCGCGCCGGATGCCAAGACCGGCAAGCGCAAGGCGCTTTATGAGCCCGTTCACGGCTCCGCGCCCGATATTGCCGGCCAGGGCATCGCCAATCCGATCGCCATGATCGCCTCCTTCGCCATGTGCCTGCGCTATTCCTTCAACATGATAGCGGAAGCAGACCGGCTGGAAAAGGCGATCGCCAATGTGCTCGACAAGGGCATTCGCACTGGCGATATTATGGCCGATGGCTGCCGCAAGGTCGGCACCACGGAAATGGGCGAAGCGATCCTGACCGAGTTCAAGACGCTCTCGGCCTGATCTGCCAAACCGCTATCGATGGACAGCGGCGTCGCGCGGAAGATCCGCCGGCGCCGTTTCTTTGCGTCACGTCCAGACGTGAGCCTCCTTAGCCTGGTTTGAACTCTGCCGGTTCGCCCCTATCTCCAGCTGCGGCTTAAAGGAGAGCAGGCGACGTGACAGGCGACGACATGGCGGCACGGGGAAATGGCAAGGCGGAGGGAAGCATGCGCGAGCAATCGCGCCGCACCAGCCTCTGGACCAAGCTCGGCCGTCGCTACGAGGCCCGGCGCACCATCCACAGGCGCGTTCCCTGGCGCGGTTTCGCGCTGTCGGCGCTCAACCTTGTTGCCATCGCCTTTTTCGTGCTGGATACGCCGCTCGGCCAGGCAGCAAAAAACCTGCCGCCACCCTTGATCAGCTTTGCCGGCAACGTCACGGATATCGGCAAGCTCGCTTATATTCTTGCAGCGATGCTGACGGTGATGGTCACCGTCTTCCTCATCAGCCGCCGGCTATCCGGCGTGCGGCGTCGCTTTCGTCAGGCCTATCTCGGGCAGATGGCGCTTTACACCGCTCTGTCCGTGCTGGTTGCCAGCATTGTCGTCCACATTCTCAAATATGCCATCGGACGTTCGCGGCCGCTGCTTTTCGACAGTGATGGGGTCTTGAGCTTTCATCCCTTCAGCTTCGATTTTCTGCATGCAAGCTTCCCCTCCGGCCACTCCGCCCACATAGGCGCGCTGTTCATGGCGCTTGCTCTGCTTTTTCCACGTGTCCGGCTTGTTTTCATTGGCCTCGGCCTCTGGCTCGGCGCCACACGCATCATCATCGGCGTGCATTTTCCCAGCGACGTGGTAGCTGGCCTTGCGCTGGGCGCCTGGATCGCCTTTGCCATGTCGATTCTCTTCGCCCGCTTCGGCCTCGTCTTTACCGTGGGCAAGAATGGCTGGCCTGTCCCGCGTCTCGGCCGCATTATCTGATGCAGTTGGGCAACGGTTCTGCGAATAAAATCAATATCACGAAGATTTCATATAAGTGTAGACGGCGTGACGTCGGCCGTTCATAAAACTGCGGCAAGGGCACTGAAACCGCCCGATGAACACATTCTGCCGGACTTCTCATGCATGCTTTTTGCACGTCGCTTGCCAAACGCTGGTGCCGCAGGCCGTCGCCGGCTCCGTGCCTGCACTGGAAGCCGTGCCTGTTCATCACGCTGAACATCGTGCTCCTCGCGGCCGTCCTGTTCGACCGGCCGCTTGGTGCCGGGACCTTGCCTGAAGGCACCAGGCGGCTCGGCAATTTCTTTTCCGGCTTTGGCGATTCCAGCTGGTCGATCATCGGCGCGCTGGTCGTTGTCATGCAGGGCAGGGCGGCCTATTGCCTGCTCGCCCGATCGAGGGCGCGGGCGGCCGCGCTGCGGGTCAGCTGGCTTGGCGTCTATCTGCTGGCCAGCGTCACCATCTCGGGCCTCATTGCCAATTTCCTGAAGCGGGCGATCGGCCGGGCCCGTCCCTCCCTGTTCGACACCCATGGCGCCGCCTTTTTCGAGCCTTTTGCCGGCCGCGCCGCTTTCGAGAGCTTTCCGTCGGGCCATGCCACCACCATTGGCGCACTCTGCATGGCCGGTGCCTTGATCTTCCCGCGCGCCCGGCTGTTCTTTGCCGCCGCCGCCGTCTGGCTTGGGATGACCCGCGTCATGGTCGGCGCGCATTATCCGAGTGACGTTTCGGCCGGGCTCATCCTTGGCGGATGGTGTGCGCTCGCCATTGCATTGGGCTTCGCCCGCTGCGGCCTCGTGTTCAAACTCTCAGCCGCTGGCCAGCCCCTGTTTCAGCAGCCTGTCGCGCCACAATGTCCCCTTCAGTCTGAAACGCGTGAGCCCGGCATCGTGACGACGCCGGGCCCGGGAGCGACAGCCGGATGGATGACGGGCATCCATCCGCTCGACGATCGCCCGGCCGCACAGGCCGCCGGACGTCTGGCGCTTATTCGATCGCGTTGATGTTGCGATCCTTCGTTTCCGGCAGGAACAGCATGCCGATCACCAGCGTGATGCCGGCAAAGACGATCGGGTACCAGAGGCCGTAATAAATGTCCCCCTTGGCCGCGCTCATGGCAAACGCGGTGGCCGGCAAGAGCCCGCCGAACCAGCCATTGCCGATGTGATAGGGCAGGGACATACCGGTATAGCGGATCCGGGTGGGGAACAGCTCGACCAGCAAGGCGGCAATCGGGCCGTAGACCATCGTCACATAGATGACGAGCACGGTCAGCACGGCGATGATCACCACCCAATTGACCCGCTGGGGATCGGCCACCATGGCGAAGCTGCCGGCACCCGCCACCGTATAGACCGGCATGGAGGTGACCCCGGCCGCCTCTTCGGCCGTCAGCAACTTGGCATCCGTCAGCTGCTGCGCCGTCATCGTGGCGCTCTCGCCGCCGCGCACGGCTGCGGCATTGAGGCCCAGTTCCGGATTGGCGGCGATGAAGCCGTCCAGCTTGGCATCCGGCACTTTCGCCGCACCCCGCTGCAGCGGATAGCCGGCATCGTGAAGCGCGATGTTGATCTGCTTCTCGAAGGCGGCCGTGCGGGCCTTGGCATCTGCCCCGGCGGCGGTCACGTCGAAGCTCGGGATCGTGGCGCTGCCGATCGCAACCGTTGCCGGCTGGCCAGCCGGACCGTTGACGACATCGTAAGGCACCGAGTTCTTGGTCAGGAAGGCCGTCGCCACATCGCAGGAGGTGGTGAACTTGGCCGTGCCGGTCGGGTTGAACTGGAATTTGCAGTCGGCGGGATCCGCCGTCACCGTTGCCCGGCTCGAGGCCTGCGCCTCGGCCAGCGCCGGATTGCCGGCCCAGGTCAGCGTCTTGAACAGCGGGAAATAGGTCAGCATGGCCAAGAGCAATCCGGCCATGATGATCGGCTTGCGGCCGATCTTGTCCGACAGCCAGCCGAACAGCACGAAGAAGCCGGTGCCGAGCAGCAGCGCCGCCGCCACCATCATATTGGCCGACTGGCCATCGACCTTCAGGATGCTCTGCAGGAAGAACAGCGCGTAGAACTGCCCCGTGTACCAAACCACCGCTTGCCCGACGACAGCGCCGAACAGCGCCAGCAGCGCGATCTTGGCATTGCGCCACTGGCCGAAGGCTTCCGTCAACGGCGCCTTCGAGGTCTTGCCCTCGGACTTCATCTTCTGGAACGCCGGCGATTCGTTCATCTTCATGCGGATCCAGACGGACACGCCGAGGAGAGCCACCGAGACCAGGAAGGGAATGCGCCATCCCCAGGCAGCAAAGGCCTCCTTGCCGACGATCAGCTGTACCCCGAGAATGACCACCAGCGACAGGAACAGGCCGAGCGTTGCCGTCGTCTGGATCCAGGCGGTGAAATAGCCACGCCGGCCATGCGGCGCATGTTCGGCAACATAGGTCGCCGCCCCGCCATATTCCCCGCCCAGCGCCAGGCCCTGCAGCATGCGCAGCACCAGAAGCAGGATCGGCGCAGCAATGCCGATCGAGGCCGCGCCCGGCAGAATGCCGACGAGAAAGGTCGAAATGCCCATGATCAGAATGGTGACGAGGAACGTATATTTCCGCCCGACCAGATCGCCGAGACGGCCGAAGACCAGCGCCCCGAAGGGCCGCACCAGAAAGCCGGCGGCAAAGGCCAAGAGCGCGAAGATGTTGCGCGTGGTCTCGGGATAGGCGCTGAAGAAGGTCGCGCCGATATAAACGGCCAGTGACCCATAGAGATAGAAATCATACCATTCGAAAACGGTGCCGAGCGAAGAGGCGAAGATCACCTTCTTCTCCTCGCCCGTCATCGGAGCAGCTTTCGCGCCGCGCACCGACGTGACATTGGCCATTTCCTTGTCCTCCACAAAAAACGGCAGGGGCAACGCATCACAATCCTTGCGACAAGCCCTCCTTGCCTGCCGCCTGAACCGTATGCACCGGTTCGAACTGTGCCAGAATACAGCACCAGCACCAGCAATGCTTTGGGTGTATGACTTTCGTCTAAGGCCCGGCAGGTTTCGGCATGCGGAAGGGAACGGCGGAGCCAGGAAAAGCCTTGACATCGGAGGCATTTGCAATCACACGAGGACGCGAAGAAGGAAGGACACATGCGTCATCGCCGCCAAGCATCGATCGCTGCAGCCCGCGCGTCACGCGCGGGAGCGATGATGGCGCGCCCTTCGCTTTTTACGATCACGGCCAAAACGACGACGAAAACCGTCTGACGTCTCCTGGCCACCCGCTCTCTCCCCGGCACGGCCCGGGGACAAAACCCTCGTGACACGGTCAGGCGGGTTCCCTCGAAAAGCCCTAGGGAGAGACGAGAAAGAGAGCAGGATTATGGGTTACAAGATCGCCGTGGCAGGCGCGACCGGCAATGTCGGACGCGAAATGCTCAACATCCTTTCCGAACGTGGTTTTCCGGCAGATGAGGTCGTGGCGCTGGCCTCTTCCCGTTCGCTGAACACCGAGGTGTCCTTCGGCGACAAGACGCTGAAGGTCAAGAACCTCGAAAACTACGATTTCTCCGACACGGATATCTGCCTGATGTCGGCCGGCGGCGCCGTCTCGCTCAAGTGGTCGCCGAAGATCGGCGCACAGGGCTGCGTCGTCATCGACAACTCCTCCGCCTGGCGCTACGACGCCGACGTGCCGCTGATCGTGCCGGAGGTCAATCCGGATGCCATCACCGGCTTTTCCAAGCGCAACATCATCGCCAATCCGAATTGCTCGACCGCGCAGCTGGTCGTGGCGCTGAAGCCGCTGCATGACGTCGCCCGGATCAAGCGCATCGTCGTGTCCACCTACCAGTCGGTTTCCGGCGCCGGCAAGGACGGCATGGACGAGCTCTTCAACCAGACCCGCGCCGTCTTCGTCGCCGATCCGATCGAGAGCAAGAAGTTCACCAAGCGCATCGCCTTCAACGTCATTCCGCACATCGACGTCTTCATGGAAGACGGCTACACCAAGGAAGAGTGGAAGGTTCTGGCCGAAACCAAGAAGATGCTGGATCCGAAGATCAAGGTGACCTGCACGGCCGTGCGGGTTCCGGTCTTCATCGGCCATTCGGAATCGGTCAATATCGAATTCGAAAGCGAGATGACCGCCGAGCAGGCCCGCGAGATCCTGCGCGAAGCGCCGGGCTGCCTCGTCATCGACAAGCATGAAAATGGCGGCTACGTCACGCCCTATGAAAGTGCCGGCGAAGACGCGACCTATATCTCGCGCATTCGTGAAGACGCAACGGTCGAACACGGGCTGAATATCTGGGTCGTTTCTGACAATCTGCGCAAGGGTGCCGCGCTGAATGCGATCCAGATTGCCGAGCTCTTGGTTGCGCGCGGTCTGATCAAGGCGAAGAAGCAGGCAGCCTGAGACGACGTTGATCAGCGCCGTGTCCACCACCTGCGGCACGGCGCGTGATTTCATCCTTTCTTGAAAAGCCCGGGAACGCGAGGGCAACCCCTCGCGTTGTCATGCCGGTCGAGCGTCGGCAAGATATTGCTGACGGATATGGACTTTAGGCGTAGCTGGCGATCCCAGCGGGCACGACATCATTCGCGAGGAACACAGGCTTGACGCAGAAGATTACGGGCTGGGCACTGAAGCTGGCGGCGGTGGCCGCCGTGGCATTCCTGCCATCGGTTGCAGCGGCGCAGCAATGTGGCAACACGGCAGCAGGCTTCGATGCCTGGGTGCAGGGCTTCAAGGCGCAGGCCAGCGGCCGCTTCAGCCCATCGCTTCTCGATCAGGCCTTCGCCAACGTCACCTATAACAAGGCGACGATCCGCGCCGACCGCGGCCAGAAGAGCTTCAAGCTCTCGCTGAGCGAATTCATGGACAAGCGCGGCGGCCCCGCCATCATCACCCGCGGCAAACGGATGAAGGCTCAGAATGCCGGGCTCTTTTCCTCGATCGAGCAGCGCTATGGCGTGCCGGCAGGGCCGATCATTGCGATCTGGGGCATGGAAACCGGCTTTGGCGGCTTCATGGGCAACGAGCACACGCTGTCTGCCGTCTCGACGCTGGCCTATGATTGCCGCCGTTCGGACTATTTCATGGAACAGCTGAATGCGGCTCTGACCCTGGTGCAGCGCGGCGATCTCAGCCCCAATGCACGTGGCGCTGCCCATGGTGAAATCGGCCAGACGCAGTTCCTGCCGCTCAACGTCATCCGCTATGGCGTCGATGGCGATGGCGATGGCCATATCGATATGGTGCGTTCGCGCGCC
This sequence comes from Xaviernesmea oryzae, assembly GCF_900109605.1. Taxonomy (GTDB): domain Bacteria; phylum Pseudomonadota; class Alphaproteobacteria; order Rhizobiales; family Rhizobiaceae; genus Xaviernesmea; species Xaviernesmea oryzae. The sequence continues at coordinate 97,321 of NZ_FOAM01000001.1, read as the reverse complement.
GATGCGCTTGCCTCCACCGCGAACTTCCTGCGCGGCCATGGCTGGCGGGCAGGTGCCGGCTATCAGCCGGGCGAACCGAACTTCGCGGCCATTCAGGGCTGGAATGCTGCCTCCGTCTATCAGCAGGCCATTGCCAAGATCGGCGCGGAGATCGACGGCCGTTAAGCCGTTTTTTGCTCCGGATCATCGTCACAAAAAAGGCCAGGTCCTCAAGGGAGCCTGGCCTTTTTGCAATGGATCAGTCCCCCTCACATGCCGGGGCGGGAAAAATCGCCGGTGTCACCGTTCATGATCCAAAGCTCGCCGGTCGAAATATCGAACCAGGCGCCGTGAAGCGTCAACGTGCCGGCTTGCTCGCGCTCGCGAATATTCGGGAAGGTCCTGAGATTGGCGATAGAATTGCGGATCGACACACGCTCCAGGGCGCGCTGGCGTTCTGCCTGGGTGAGGATGGAGTTGCTGGCAATCTGCTCGGCGGCCGGCTTCAGGAGGTTCATCCAGCGGCCGATGAAATCGCCAGGAGATAACGGTTCGGCTTCGGGATCGAGCGCTGCCTTGATGCCGCCGCAGCGGCCATGGCCCATCACCACGATGTTCTTTACCTGAAGCGCCTGAACCGCGAATTCCAGCGCGGCCGAGGTCGAGTGATACTGGCCATCCGGCTCATAGGGCGGGACCATGTTGGCGACGTTGCGCACCACGAACAGCTCTCCCGGACCACAGTCGAAGATCGTCTCCGGTGCGGCACGGGAGTCGCAACAGGCGACGATCAATGTCTGCGGCGACTGCCCCGTCTCGGCCAGCACCTTGTATCGCTGCTCCTGCTCGGAATAGCGCCCGTTCATGAAGTTGCGATAGCCGTCGAGAAGATTGGCGGGAAAGTGGTGCATGGGCGCTCGTTCTCCTGATTTTTGCGCAGGACGGAGACCGATCATCCGTTCTGCTGGGACAGGTGATCCGGCTGCCGCGTATTCTCATTCACGCACCGTCAGGCATGTGAACGTGGCTGGCGGCCAGGATCATTTCGTTTAAGCGGGTATCGCCTCGCGACGCAAGAGTAAGCGGCAGCTTGATGATGCGCTGCACCATATTGCGCCGGCTTTTCCCGCGGCCGTGCCGTGCGAAACCCTATCGACGCCGTTCGCGTGAGGGATGGAAGAGGTGGCGCATCTGCACCATGGCCATGGGGCTCGCAAGGCTCGCGGCGTCCTGGGTCAGCGTCATCTCGTCGGAACCGCGCCGCGCAGACCGCGCGACGATCTCGAAGACGCTGGCCGTCGCAAGATGCAGCGCACGCTCCTCCTCCACACCTTCCAGAAGCCGCGCGAGAAAGAGGGCGGCCAGCAGATCGCCGGTGCCTTTCGGCGCGTTTTCCACCAGCCGGTGCTCTGCCAAAAGCGCGTGGCGGCCGGAGAGATAGAGATTGCCGGTGCTGCCGGATATCATCGGGAAAGCGGATGTCACCAGAACCCGCTTTGGCCCGAGTGACAGGGCCGCGTCGAGCAGCTGGTTGTTGTCCTCAAGAGCAGCGCCAGTCAGCCAGGACAGCTCGAAACGATTGGGCGTCGTCAGTCCGGCCAGCGGAAGAAGCCGGTCGCGGATCGCCACCGCCGTGGCATCGGGCACGTAGATGCCCCGTTCATCGCCGATCACGGGGTCGCAGGCATAGATCAGATCGGGATTGCGCGCTGACAGGCTGGTGACCAGCTCGGCAACGGCCTGTGCGTGATCCGGCAGTCCGAGATAGCCTGACAGCACCGCCTTCACCTCGCCGATCCAAGGCGCGGCCATCAGGTCCTCGACCATGCGTGAGAAGACGTCGGCCGGCAGCGGCATGCGCGTGGCGGGACCATGGCCAGGATGCCAGGGCAGAATGACCGTCGGCAGGGCCCAGACGGCATGGCCGAGTTGCTCCAGGCCAAAGACAGCGGCGCGATTGCCGACCGTGCCGCGCACCACATGGCTGGAGATGACGATGACGGCGCCATTTTGCGCTTCCGACATGCTGGCCTGCCCCTTGAATTGCCTATGCCCGCGAAAACCTGCCGCATGCATGGCGCGCCGGTCACGCTCCTGTCAACCGAAGGCTTCAAAAAGCTTCGCAGCCCGCGACTCATTCTGCTCAGGCCTGCGGCAGGGCAGGAGTTCGAATGCGGCAAGGTCGAGGCGAAAGTGTTAGCAAAGGCGAACAGGTACTTGATCGAACAAGTTTTTTCAAAATTGCGAAGAATTTTCGATTTCTAAGGATTCTGCAGTAGGGTCACAGAACAGGGTGGGTTTAGACGCCCGCATCGGGAGGACGATCTTGAGCACGAGGCAGGACATGATGGAGCAGACCGCATCCGGGCAGGACCAATTGGTGGAGGGGATCGACGCGAGCCTTCTCTTCGCGCATGCCAGTCAGGACGATCTCGAAGCCTATGACGTGTCGATGCGCCGGCAGACGGCTGCAATCGCCGCCAGAGAGATCGCTGCCCATCAGGCCGACGACAGCGGCAGCCCCCGCATTTCCGTTCTCGACTCCGACGCGATTGCGCCTGGCGGCCAGCCTGTATCCATTCTCGCGATCACCGACCGCAACATGCCCTTCCTTTATGACTCCGTGATGGGGGAGGTGACCGGCACTTATCGCGACATGCTGCTGGCCATTCATCCGATCGTCGAGATCGGCGCGGATGGCCAGGTGCAGGCCTTCGATGCCGAGGCCCATGGCGACCCCTCACGCCGCATCAGCCACATCCAGCTGCACCTGCCACGGCTGAGCCCCGCGGAGGCCGACGCCCTGAAGATCCGTATCGCCAGCGTCCTCGCACAGGTGCATGTCGCGGTCGGCGACTGGCAGGCGATGATCGACCGCCTGGACGATGCCATGAGCGCGTTGAAAGCCAATGCGCCCTCCAAGCGCAAGGGTGACCGCAAGGAGACGCTGGCCTTTCTGAAATGGCTGCGCGACGACAATTTCACCTTCCTCGGCATGCGTGAATATGGCTATTCGGGCGAGGGGGAAACAGCCGTTCTGGAGCGCGGCAGCGGCCATGGGCTCGGCATCCTGTCCGATCCGGATGTGCGCGTGCTGCGGCTTGGCCGCGATGCCGTGGTGACGACGCCGGAGATCCTTGCCTTTCTTCAAGGCCCCGATTTTCTGATCGTCACCAAGGCGAACGTCAAATCCGTCGTCCACCGCCGGACCTATATGGACTATGTCGGCATCAAGCGCTTCGATGCCGAGGGCCGCGTGATCGGCGAACTGCGGATCGTCGGTCTTTTCGCCTCCTCCGCCTATGCGCTGCCGGTCTCCGAGATTCCCTTGATCCGGCAGAAGGTGGAGCGCGTGGTCGAGCATTTCGGCTTCGATCCGGAAAGCCATTCCGGCAAGATGCTGCTCAACACGCTGGAATCCTATCCGCGCGACGATCTCTTCCAGATCGACACCGAGCTTCTGCAAGCCTTTTGCGGCCAGATCAACGAGCTGTCCGACCGGCCGCGCGTGCGCGTACTGGTGCGTGCGGATCGCTTCGATCGCTTCGTGTCGGTGCTCGTCTACGTCCCGCGCGAACAATATGATTCGCACGTGCGTGAGCGCATCGGCCTTTATCTGAAGACGGTCTATGACGGTCGTGTCTCTGCCTTCTACCCGGCTTTCCCGGCTGGCGGCCTGGCGCGGGTGCATTTCATCATCGGCCGTACCAGCGGCAAGACACCTGACGTGCCGCAGCGCCAGCTGGAAGCGGCCGTGCGCGACATCGTCACCAGTTGGTCCGACCGGCTGGAACGTCTGGTCCGCCATGATCATGTGACGCTTGCCGCCGGCGATGCCTACCAAGCTGCCTTTGCGCCCGAAGAGGCCTATGGCGATCTGCCGGCGATCCGTGCCGTGACGCCCGAGGATCCGATCCGCATTTCCTTCTATCAGCGCTCCAACAAGGAAAGTCACTTCCTGGAGCTGAAGATCTTCCATGCCGAACGTCCCGTGCCACTGTCCAAGCGCGTGCCGCTTCTGGAAAATCTCGGCTTTTCCGTGATCAGCGAGCAGACCCATGAGCTGACGGTGACTGACGGGCAGGGCGCTCGCCTGGTCATCGTCCACGACATGGAGCTGACGCACCGAGATGGCATGGCGCTCGATCTCGCGAAGGCCGGGGCGCGGCTGGAAAATGCGTTTCTCGCCGCATGGACCGGCCTTGTGGAAGACGACGCCTATAACCGTCTGGTTCTCCTGGCCGGGCTGACGGCGCGCGAAGTCACCATCCTGCGCGGCTATGCCCGCTATCTGCGCCAGGCCGGCATCACCTATTCGCAGGACTACATCGCGGAAACGCTGAACAAATATGCGCCGCTTGCCGCCGAACTCGTCAGGCTATTCCTGGCACGCATGGATCCGACCGCCGCGCCGGAAGCGCGCGAGGAGGAGGTAAACCGCCGGCTCGCCGCACTGGAGGAGGGGCTCAACGCCGTGCCCAGCCTCGATGAGGACCAGATCCTTCGCCGGCATCTGAACGCCGTCCTCGCCACGCTGCGCACCAACTACTTCCAACAGGATGCCGCTGGCGCGTCGCCAGCCATGCTGGCGATGAAGCTCGATCCGAAGCTGCTCGACGGCCTGCCTGAGCCTCGGCCCTTCCGGGAGATTTTCGTCTACGGCACTGAGGTCGAGGGCGTTCACCTGCGCTTCGGCAAGGTCGCGCGCGGCGGTCTGCGTTGGTCGGACCGCGCCCAGGATTACCGCACCGAAGTGCTCGGTCTCGTCAAGGCGCAGCAGGTGAAGAACGCCGTTATCGTGCCTGTCGGCGCCAAGGGCGGCTTCTATCCCAAGCAGCTGCCGGCTGGCGGCAGCCGCGATGCGGTCTTTGCCGCCGGCACAGAGGCCTACAAGACCTATATCCGCACGCTGCTCTCGATCACCGACAATATCGTCGATCAATCCGTGATCCCGCCTGAGAATACGCTCCGGCTCGACGAAGACGACCCCTATTTCGTCGTCGCGGCCGACAAGGGCACGGCCACTTTCTCGGATACGGCCAATGGTCTGGCGCAGGAAGCCGGCTTCTGGCTGGACGATGCCTTCGCCTCCGGCGGTTCTGCCGGCTACGATCACAAGAAGATGGGCATCACCGCGCGCGGCGCCTGGGAGACGGTCAAGCGCCATTTCCGGGAAATGGATGTCGACATCCAGCGCATGCCCTTCACCGTCGCCGGCGTCGGCGACATGTCGGGCGATGTCTTCGGCAACGGCATGCTGCTGTCGCGCCAGATCCACCTGATCGCCGCCTTCGACCATCGCGACATCTTCATCGACCCGACCCCGAACAACGAGACCTCCTTTGCCGAGCGGGAGCGGCTCTTCGCCTTGCCGCGCTCCTCCTGGCAGGATTACGACCGCAGCCTGCTGTCCGAAGGTGGCATGATCATCTCACGCACGGAAAAATCCGTCCGCCTGACGACACAGGCCGCGGAGCGGCTGGGACTGGCCCAGACCACCGCCACGCCGGCAGAGATCATGACGGCGATCCTGAAAGCACCTGTCGATCTCCTCTGGTTCGGCGGCATCGGCACCTATGTCCGCGCCCCGGGAGAAAGCGATGCCGAAGCGGGCGACAAGGCCAATGACGCGATCCGCATCTCAGCCGACGAGGTCGGCGCAAAGGTCATCGGAGAGGGCGCCAATCTCGGCGTCACCCAGCGCGGCCGCATTGCTTATGCCCTGAAAGGCGGGCGGTGCAATTCCGATGCGATCGACAATTCGGCCGGCGTCAATTCGTCCGACGTCGAGGTCAACATCAAGATCGCGCTCGCCTTCGCGCTGAAAGATGGAAGGCTGACCCGCGAGGCCCGCAATGTCCTGTTGGCCTCGATGACAGACGAAGTCGCACATCTCGTTCTGCGCAACAACTATCTCCAGTCGCTCGCTATCTCACTCACCGAGCGGCAGGGTGCGGCCAATCGGACGCCCCTGGCGCGGCTGATGAGCCGGCTGGAGGCAATCGGCCGGCTGAACCGCAAGGTGGAATTCCTGCCATCCGAGGCGGCCTTGAGCGAGCGCTATCAGTCGGGCAAGGCCCTGACCCGGCCGGAGATCGGCGTGCTGCTCTCCTATGCCAAGATCGTGCTCTTCGACGATGTCCTCGACAGCGATCTGCCCGATGACGCCTATTTCCGCGACACCTTGCTCGGCTATTTTCCGGCGACCATGCATGCGGGCCATGAGGGCGATATTCTCGCCCATCCGCTGAAGCGCGAGATCATCGCCACCGTTCTGGCCAATGAAACGATCAATCGCGGTGGGCCGGCCTTCGTTACCTCGCTGGTCGACCGCACGGGCGTGCTGCCCTCCGACGTGGTCAAGGCCGGCGTCCTTGCGCGGGACGGCTTCGATCTGGGCGCGCTCTATGCTCGCATCGATGCGCTGGACACGCAGGTCGGCGGTGCCCTGCACAACAGCCTCTATGAGGATGTCGGCCGGATCTTTGCCGTTGTGACGGAGCGCGCCTTGCGCACCCGCATCGTTGCCGGCCCCTTGGGTGCGGCCGTCAACCGGCTTCGGGCTGCCCTGATCGAACTCAAGGCCGCGCTTGAAGACAGCATTTCCGAGGAAGCCCTCAACTTCGCGCGCAGCCGTGCCGAGGCGCTGATGGCCGAGGGTGCACCGGCAGACATTGCCGAGACGATCGCCACGCTCCTCCCTCTGACGCTCGTGCCGGAAATCCTGCAGATCTCGGATGACACGGGCGTTTCGCTGACCCGCACGGCGCAAAGCTATTTCGCCGTGACGGAGCGGCTGAAGGTCGGCCAGCTCCTGGTTTCGGCCGAACGGGTGACCTTCACCGACCCTTACGAGGCCATGGCGCTGTCCCGCTCGATTGGCGATCTTGCCCAGGCGCGACGCGCCATCACCGTTGCCGCGCTGACCGCGCACAAGGACGAGGAAGATCCGGTTGCCGCCTGGCAGGATGCCTCGCGCGACCGTGTCCAGCGCGTCGCGGCCGACCTGACGACGCTGACGGGGAAAGGCGAGGCCACGCTTGCCAAGCTCAGCGTGGCCGCTGGCCTGCTCGGTGATCTCGCACGCCCGCCGGCCTGATCGACGCTGGCCTGATCAATGAGAGGTGCCGGTCGCGCGGCCGGCACCTCTGACAATTCGTCAAAGTATCAAGGCCGCGACCGATGTCACGTGTCCGTTAACCTTTATACCCAGCAGTCCCCGCCATGCTCGGGCTCCGCTCGCGCAGCCTCGCGAAAAGGGCCTGCATCCTCCGCGGCATTTTGGGCAAGAGGGCGTCACCGGATTGGTCAGTACGGCGGTCCAGGCGAGAACCATTGCCAGCTTCCCTGCTTCGTGTCCTATTCTCCCTCGCGCTGGAGACGCCGCTTGGAGAAAAGGCTGGAGCATGACGGATCTCGATATCGAACAGGGCGCGGCAGACAAGGCAGAACGGCCCGCCGGGCGCGCCGCGGTCTGGGGCTGGATGCTGTTCGACTGCGCGGCCCAACCCTTCTTCACCGTCGTCACCACCTTCATCTTCGGCCCCTATTTCGTCTCCCGGCTTGCCGCCGACCCTGAAGCGGGGCAGGCCTGGTGGAGCCTGATGCTGACAATCACGGGCATTGCCATCGCCATCCTCTCTCCCATCCTCGGCGCGCTTGCCGACCAGACGGGCGGACGCAAGCGTTGGATCGGCCTCTTGGCGGCGATCAAGATCGTCAGCCTGTTTGGTCTCTGGTTCGCCGCGCCCGGCAGCGGCCTGATGACAGCCTTCGTCTGCATGATCTTCGCCACGCTGGCCGCAGAATTTTCCATCGTCTTCAACGATGCCATGATGCCGCGCCTTGTGGCGCCCTTCGATGTCGGCCGGGTCTCCAACATCGCCTGGGGCATCGGTTATCTTGGCGGCATGGTGGTGCTGATCGCCGTGGTGCTCTTGCTTGCCGGCAGCCCATCGACCGGCAAGACGCTCCTTGGTATCGATCCGCTCTTCGGGCTCAATGCCATGCGCGGAGAAGATGCGCGCATCACCGGGCCGATTGCCGCTCTCTGGTACGCGCTCTTCATTCTGCCGATGTTTCTCTTCACACCCGATCCACGCCGCCATGACATTCGCGCCGGCGCGGCGATCCGCAAGGGGCTGACGGAACTGAAAGACACGCTCCTCAGCCTGCGCCATCGGCCGGGCCTGGCACGCTTTCTCGGTGCGCGCATGCTGTTCCAGGACGGGGTCAATGGACTGATTGCGCTCGGGGGCGCCTTTGCGGCGGGCATGTTCGGTTGGGGCACGACCGAACTCGGCCTGTTCGGGATCATCCTCAACGTCGTGGCCATTGGCGGTTGCCTGGCTGCAGGTCGTCTGGACCGTCTGGTCGGTGCAAAGAGGCTGGTGATGGCGAGCCTGATCTGCCTGGTGGTGGCGACCCTTGGCATCGTCGGCACCGGGCAGGGCTTCACGCTTTATGGCCTTCTACCACTGCCGCTGGAAGGATCGGGTGGCCTCTTCCCGACCGCTGCTGAAAAGGCCTATATCGTCTACGGGCTGCTGATCGGCCTCGCCTTCGGTCCCGTTCAGGCCTCGGCGCGTGCCTATCTCGCCCGTTCGATCACGGCGGAAGAGGCTGGGCGGATCTTCGGCCTCTATGCCTTTACCGGCCGTGCCACCTCATTCCTGGCGCCCGCTGCCGTCGGCCTCGTCACCGTGGCGACAGGCTCGGCGCGCTGGGGCATGGCCACGCTGATCCTCTTCCTCGCTGCCGGCCTGTTGATTCTCGCCTTCACACCCTATCCGGCCGAGACGATCAAGCGGGATGCAAGCTCGGAACTCTGAATCCGGCTTCCGATCGTTGTTGTCTATCCCGTTGGAATGTTTCACGGGAAACATTGTCGAGGACCGAGACCATCTCTTCTCCAAACGAAAATGCCCGGGACGATACCCGGGCATTGGCGCTTTTGAAGGAAGCGATATCAGTGGCGGAAGTGTCGCATACCGGTGAAGACCATGGCCACGCCGGCTTCATCCGCCGCCGCGATGACCTCCGCATCGCGCATGGACCCACCCGGCTGGATGACAGACGTAGCGCCAGCGGCAATGGCCGAAAGCAGGCCATCGGCGAAGGGCAGGAAGGCCTCCGATGCGACGGCCGAGCCGATCGTCATCGGCTTTTCCAGGCCCAGCGCCTTGGCCGCATCCTCTGCCTTGATCGCGGCGATGCGTGCTGAATCGACGCGGCTCATCTGTCCAGCGCCGATGCCCACCGTCTGGCCGTCCTTGGCATAGACCACGGCATTAGACTTGACGTGCTTGGCCACCTTGAAGGCGAATTTCATGTCGGCCAGTTCCTGCTCGCTCGGCGCGCGCTTGGTCACGACCTTCAGGTCGAGATCCTCCACCATGCCATTGTCGCGCGTTTGCACCAGCAGGCCGCCGGCCACGGTCTTCGCGGTGAGCCCCGGTGTACGCGGATCCGGCAGAGCGCCTGTTACCAGCAGGCGGAGATTGGGCTTGCGGGCGATGACGGCTTTGGCCGCCTCGCTGACGGCAGGCGCGATGATCACTTCGGTGAAGAGCTTCACCGCCTCTTCCGCCGTGGCTTCATCCAGCTCGCTGTTAAAAGCGAGAATGCCGCCAAAGGCAGAGGTGGAATCACAGGCCAGTGCCCGGCGATAGGCTTCGACCAGGCTTTCGGCCGTGGCGACGCCGCAGGGATTGGCATGCTTGATGATGGCGCAGGCCGGCAGGCCGATCTGAAATTCGGCCACCAGCTCGAAGGCGGCATCCGTATCGTTGATGTTGTTGTATGAGAGCTGCTTGCCCTGCAGCAGCTTGGCGGTGGCGACACCGGGGCGCTGCTCGCCAGTCAGGTAGAAGCCCGCCTTCTGGTGCGGGTTCTCGCCATAGCGCAGCTCCTCGCTGAGCGTTCCGCCGATGGTCCGGTTCTTCGGCATTGGCATATCCAGCACCTCGGCGAACCAGCCTGAAATCGCCGTGTCATAGGCAGCGGTGCGGGCATAGGCCTTGGCAGCCATAGCGCGGCGAAAGGCAAAGCTGGTTTCGCCTGTGGCCGATAGCTCGTCGGTCAGGGCCGCATAATCGGCAGGGTCGGTAATGACGGTAACATAGGCATGGTTCTTCGCCGCCGCACGGATCATCGCCGGGCCGCCAATATCGATATTCTCCACCGTCGTCGGATAGTCCTCGCCTTTGGCGCGCACCTCCTCAAAGGGATAGAGATTGATCACCGCGAGATCGATGCCGGAAATGCCATGGGCCTCCATCGCTGCCTGATGCTCGGCATCGTCGCGGATCGACAAAAGGCCACCATGGACTTTCGGATGCAGCGTCTTGACGCGACCATCCATGATTTCCGGAAAGCCCGTGATCTCGGAAACATCGGTAACATCGAGGCCAGCCTCGCTCAGCGTCTTGTGCGTGCCGCCCGTCGACAGCAAGCGAACGGATTTCTGCGCGAGCGCGCGGGCAAGCTCGACAATGCCGCTCTTGTCGGAGACGGACAGGAGTGCGGTCTTGACCGCGACACGGTCGGGAGCGGGGATCTTCTTGGATGCGACGGCCATGGAGGCTCCTTGGCGAACGGGCCGGAGCATGGCGGGCCTGATCCGGCGGACAATCAGGACGCCCGGACATCTTCAAGCCTGCGGGAGGCATGGCAAAAGCGTCAAACCAGGCGGCCCGCGATGCGGGTGACGCGGGCGCTCTAGCACAGCGGCAAGGCTGTGGAAACCGCGCTCGCCTTGTTGGATCAGGCAAGCCGGGCTGAAATCGACATGTTTTTAAAAGGCGCATCTTTCCAGACGCCGTGCCGGCTCCGAAAGCGGAGGTTCAAGGCCAGCTATGGGCTGACGCTCAGATTTCCCGCTCCAGGGTCCACTGCACCTCCGAGGTTTCGGCTAGCGCGAAGGTCAGCGTCAATTGCTTGGAGGGCCGAATACCCGAGGGATCCGCAAAGAAGACATCGTCCTCGATCTCCACAGGCACGTCGATGCAGGAAAACACCCAGCAATCTCCGTCCGGCGCCACCAGCGCCACTTCGTTTTCGCCCTGCCGCTCCAGCGTGATCGCCGGATGGACGTGGAAGCGGGCGGTGGCGACATGCGGGCAGTCCGAGCCGGGGTCTTCGCCCCGGCGGCGGATGAAGCGATCGCGCCCACGCAGCAGCGCGCCGCCGGAATGCAAGGCAAGATCGCGCTCATGCTTCAGGCCGAAGAGCTTGAGATATCCATCATGCGCGGCGACCACGCTGTCGGCGCCGCCTGAGGTCTGCTCGCGCCGGCTTTCAACATGAGCAAGACCACCCGTGACGATCGGTCCGAGGAAGGCCGATTGCGAGAGCCTGGCGGAGGAGTGATCGTTCAGCGTCACGGTGGAATGCGCGGCGGTCGAGCGGGCGAGCTGGCGATAACGCTCGCCGGCAAAGGCAGGCGCTCCGGAATTGATGATGAACCGGTGCTGGCCCGAGGACATTTCAAAGGAGAGGCAGCCGGCATGAGCGGTGCGCGACAAGGCGGCCGATAGCGGCGCGCCCACATCCATGATGACCACCACATCCTCGAAAGCGAGCCGCTCATAACGGCCGTTGGGCAAGGCCTTGAACGGTGCACCTGCCGTTTCGTCATAGCGCAGCACGGACATCAGCTCGCTGGCCAGCGTCGTCTTGGCACCGTTGAACAAGGCAAGCTCGCCGCCGCGATGGCGGAAGAACCGCAGCGCCGGATACATGCGGTCGATGCAGGGGATCAGACGCACTGGCACGTCATGACCGAGATTGACATAGGTCTGGCGCAACGGCAGCAGATCGAAGAGGAGATCCATGGCGCTGCGTGGATTGCGCGAACAATGGCTGCCATCCGGCAGGATCTGCCGGTCGAGTTCGTGATCGAGCTGGCGCGCTGCTTTACGAATGGCAGCGAGCGAAGCAGGCATGGCGATCGAGGCCATGGCCAGTGCAATGCGCACCCGCAAGCGGGCCTGCCCCTCGGGCGCCGTATCGGCGATATGGCGGAGATAGCGCAGCTGAAAAGAGAGGCTCTTCAGAAACCGCCTATAAAAATTGCGCTCGGCATTCTTTAAAATGACGGGAGAATGCGACAGCCAGGCAATGACCCGCCGTGCGAGGGTTTCCGGCTCCCAGGAAGGGCTGCCGGCAAAACGGCGGCCATGGGTGCGAAACCAGTCATTGAAGATGGTGCGCAGCCTGGCGAAATCCTCATCCTGCGTGAGCGTGCGCATATGGCGTACCCAGCTGAACGAATGCAGCGAGACGGCAAAGGCCTGGGATGGCAGGTCCATTTCAAAAGGCGAGCGCCCTTGTGTTTCCAGCTCCCGCCCTGCCAGGGGAAACCGCCCGTCGAGGATTTCCTCGGCGACATAGGGATCGACGGCACGAAGATCCGTCGGCGCAACGATCAGCCGATCCGGGGCCGGACCGGAAAAACGCAGCACCGTGCGCCGCCCCAGCATGAGGCGATGCGAGACGCGCCGCCAAGCCTCGTGAGAGTACAGATAAAGCAGGCGCCGCCGATCGGTCGAGGACGGAGAGGAAATTTGCACATCTCCCGCACAAGGCCTGCGCCGACCGCTCGAGGCGCTTCAGAAGCGGAGGCTGACACAAGCTGCGAATCACATGAAGGGTTCACGGAAGGTTTACCCGATGCGCCCTTAAAGCCCTACTGCTGATTCAGCGCTGTACGTGGAGAAGCGGGGGATAACGTCCGATCTGTCCGCCTCAAGACCATCCGATCGTTCCGCCAAGGAGGGCCGGAATGGCGACACGAAGACAGTCAGCGTCGGAAGAAAAATCCACTCAAGCCAAGGGATGCAACGGCCGGCGAAGCCGGACTGCGTAGAAACCGTCCAAGCCGCCGGCGAAACCGTCTTCAGCTGCGATCATGGCCGGAGTCGTGCGCATGTCGCCCAGCGGCGTGATCGCCATCTCCAATCCGGGCCAATCGGCTGGTGACAGAGCCCAACGTTCGGCCACCCCTTCTTCGATCAAGCGCGCCACCATGGTTTCGCCTTCACGCGGGTCCAGCGAGCAATTGGAGAAGACAACCACCCCACCGGGCCGCACCACCGTCAGGGCATGGCGCAGCAGGCGTTCCTGCACCTGGGCAAGCTTGTCGATTTCCTCGGTGCTCTTGGTCCAGAGCACATCGGGATGACGGCGGATCGTGCCTGTGGAGGAGCAGGGCGCATCGAGCAGAGCTGCGTCGAACAGGCGGTCCGGCGCGAAATCGGCCATGTTGATCAGCTGTGTCTTCGCTTCCAGATTGAGCCGCTTTAGATTGGCCTCCAGACGCTTAAGCCGGTTGGCGGATTGATCGAGAGCCGTCACCTCGGCGCCGGCCAGAATCAGCTGGGCGGTTTTCCCGCCGGGCGCTGCGCAAAGATCGACGATACGCTGCCCTGCAAGATCAGCGCCAAACAAGCGAGCGGGCAGGGAGGCCGCAGCATCCTGTACCCACCAGACGCCCTCCTCGTAACCAGGCAGATCGGTGATCGTGCCGGAAAAGTTTCGCAGCCGAATCGATCCTGTAGGAAGAAGCCGTCCGTCCAGCTTCTCCGCCCAGGCCTGTGCATCCGCCTTCACCGTCAAGTCGATTGCAGCGGGAGCGAGCACACTGGCTCGAATATGACGGGCCGCCTCGTCACCATAGGCTTCCGCGAGCCGCGCATCGAACCAGGCAGGAAAAGTGGAACGCTCCTCAACCGTAGCGAGCATCTCGTCTTTTTCACGCGAGAGACGGCGCAGCACGGCATTAACAAGCGCGGCAAAGCGCCGGTTTCGTGGATCGGCCTGTGCCTGTTCGACCGCGAGATCGACTGCCGCATGGTCGGGAACATCAAGATAAAGGATCTGCGCGGCGGCGGTGACCAGGAGATGCTGAAGCGCGCGCGCGCCATCCGGCAGCGGCGTCTTCATCAGACTTCCCAAGAGATACTCGATACGCGGAAGGAAACGAAGCGATGTGGTCAGAATCGCCCGGACAAGCCCACGGTCCTCCTCCGGCAAATCACGATAGACCGGGCTGCCGTTGGCGGGGTCCAAAAGACCATCAAGGGATGTCTTCTTGTCGATGACAGCGCCCAGAAGCCGGGCTGCTGCCTGACGAGCCGCCAGACCGGGCTTTGCCGCCACTTTGGCCACACCCGCGCGGTTGGTTCGTTTCGCAGACGAATCGGTACGGTGGCGGTCATTCATCGGTTCCAGGGGCCTTTCGGAGGACGGCTTGCGCTTGTGCCTGAACCGGTTAAGGGAACCGAACGGCCGGGGCGATAGCGGCCACTAGCAGCCTGTGGCCGATCCGTCGAGGCAAAAGCGCCAAAGCCGGGTTCCGCAGCCATGTGTTGAAGGGCAGCAATCCGGTTTTCCGTGTTCGGATGGGTGGAAAACAGATTGTCCATCCGCTCGCCGGAAAGCGGATTGATAATGAACATATGAGCCGTGGCAGGATTACGCTCGGCCTGCCAGTTCGGCACCTGATGCGCGTAGCTGGAGATCTTGGCCAAGGCCGAGGCAAGCGCCAGGGGCTGACCACAGATTTCGGCGCCGCGTCGATCGGCGGAATATTCCCGTGTTCGGCTGATCGCCATCTGCACCAGCATCGCGGCAAGCGGGGCGACGATGATGGCCAGCAAGGTTCCGACGACGCCCAGCTGATTGTTGTTCTCCCTGTTGCCACCGAAGAAGAAGGCGAAATTGCCGAGCATGGAGATCGCGCCCGCTAGGGTGGCTGTCAGCGTCATCGTCAGTGTGTCACGGTTCTGGACATGGGCGAGTTCGTGCGCCATGACACCCGCCACTTCCTCATAAGTCAGCGCATGAAGCAGGCCAGTCGAGGCGGCAACGGCGGCATTCTCCGGATTTCGACCTGTGGCAAAGGCATTTGGCTGTGGACTGTCGATAATATAGACACGCGGCATCGGCAGCCCGGCACGCTCGGCCAGTTGCGCCACGATGCCGTAATATTCGGGCGCCGTCCGTGCATCCACCTCTTGCGCGTTATACATACGGAGAACCATGCGATCCGAGTTCCAGTAGGAAAACAGATTCATGGCGGCCGCCAGAAGCAAGGCGATCATCATGCCGCCGCGACCACCGATCAGGAAGCCAACCGCCATGAACAGCGCCGTCATGAAGGCCAGGAGCATCGCGGTGCGCATGAGGTTCATTGCAGATCAACTCCAATGTTTCACGTGAATCATGGATGGGCTGGCGGACGAACGCAGCCTTCTCTCCTTGCGATCCTGCCTCTATATGTGGGGTAAGACGATGCGGCTTCAACGCTTGATGACGAGAGTTGCACAGACAGGAGCATCTGCCGGCATTTGGACGCCGCTTGATGTTACAGGATTTTGCTTTTGCGTCGGACTGAACCGCAATACGGTCCCCGCTTTTCGGTCCGTTGCTCTTATTGATGAAAGGAGCGCTCCCATGGAGGATGCGAAGAAGGATCTCTCACCCGCAGCGCAGCGAGCCTTGCAGGAAGCCGAAGCACGCCGCCGGGCGGCCCGGCCTGAGGAACAGCCGAAGGAAATCGGTGGCCGTGGCGGCGAAGACCCTGCCCGCTTCGGCGACTGGGAGATCAACGGCCGCGCAATCGACTTCTGATCCTGTCGCTCATCCCGGGCTTGATCAGCTCAAGCCCGGGCGCATGTCTGTTCAGCCAAATGTCGTGGCGGAATGCGCTCCGAGAGTCTCAGGACGCTGCCTTCATTTGCCGATTCTGCCGGTTGGCGATGAGATCCTCCACGACGGCAGGATCGGCGAGCGTCGATGTATCGCCCAAGGCACTGAAATCGTCCTCAGCGATCTTGCGCAGAATGCGCCGCATGATCTTGCCAGAGCGCGTCTTAGGCAAGCCTGGCGCGAACTGGATCTTGTCGGGTGAGGCGATCGGGCCGATCTCCTTGCGCACATGGGCGACCAGCTCCTTGCGCAACTCCTCCGAACCGCTCTGCCCGGCCATCAGCGTGACATAGCAATAAATGCCCTGACCCTTGATATCATGGGGATAGCCGACCACCGCGGCTTCCGACACAGCATCATGGCTGACGAGCGCCGATTCGATTTCGGCCGTACCCATACGGTGGCCGGACACGTTGAGCACGTCATCGACGCGGCCGGTGATCCAGTAGTAGCCGTCCTCGTCGCGCCGGCAGCCGTCGCCGGTGAAGTATTTGCCCTTATAAGTCGAGAAGTAGGTCTGGACGAAGCGCTCATGGTCGCCATAGACCGTGCGCATCTGCCCGGGCCAGCTGTCGGCGATCACCAGATTGCCATCCGCAGGGCCGTCGAGAACCTGGCCCTCGGCATCGACCAGCTGCGGCTTGATGCCGAAGAAGGGCAGGGTGGCCGAGCCGGGCTTCAAGGCGGTGGCGCCGGGCAATGGCGTGATCATGTGGCCACCGGTTTCTGTCTGCCACCAGGTGTCGATGACAGGGCAACGGCCATCGCCAACGACGTTGTAATACCACTCCCAGGCTTCCGGATTGATGGGCTCACCGACCGTTCCGAGAATGCGCAGGCTGGCGCGCGACGACCTTTTGACGAACTCATCGCCCGCCCCCATCAGCGAGCGGATCGCCGTTGGCGCCGTATAGAAGATATTGACCTTGTGCTTGTCGACCACCTCCCAGAAACGGCCCTGGTCCGGGAAATTGGGCACGCCTTCGAACATTAGCGTCGTCGCGCCATTGGCCAGCGGACCATAGACGATATAGGAGTGGCCGGTGACCCAGCCGACATCGGCCGTGCACCAATAGATATCACCAGGACGATAATCGAAGACGTATTGATGCGTCATCGACGTATAGACCATGTAGCCGCCAGTCGTATGAAGCACACCCTTGGGCTTGCCTGTAGATCCGGACGTATAAAGAATGAAAAGCGGATCCTCCGCCTTCATCTTCACTGGCGGGCATTCGGTCTTCACGCTGGCCAGTTCCTGATGATACCAATGATCGCGGCCCGGCGCCCAGCCGACCTTGCCGCCGGTGCGGCGAACGACCAGGACATTCTTCACCTGCACATGCTGGCGGGCAGCAATGTGAATGGCCGTATCGACATTGTCCTTGAGCGGGATCGGCTTGCCGCCACGCACACCTTCATCGCAGGTGATGACGAAGGATGATTGGCAGTCGACGATGCGGCCGGCCACAGCTTCTGGCGAGAAGCCGCCGAAAACCACCGAGTGGACTGCGCCTATGCGCGAACAGGCGAGCATGGCATAGGCCGCCTCGGGGATCATCGGCATGTAGATAGTCACCCGGTCGCCCTTCTTGACGCCATGCTTCTTCATGACGTTGGCGAGGCGGCAGACCTGCTCATAAAGTTCGTTATAGGTGATCTTTTTGTCGATATAGGGGTTGTCGCCTTCGAAGATGATCGCGACCTGATTGCCGCGTGTCTTCAGATGCCGGTCGATGCAGTTGTAGGAGGCATTGGTCAGCCCATCTTCGAACCATTTGATCGGCACCTTGCCGTTGAAAGAGGTGTTCTTCACCTTCGTATAAGGCTTGAACCAATCGATCCGCATGCCGTGCTTGTCCCAGAAGCGATCCGGGTTCTCGATGCTTTCCCGATACCACTTGTGATAGGTCTCAGCATCGATCTGCGCGTTCGCGCGTGTTGATTTGGCAACCGGATAGGTTTTTGCCGACATGATCTGCCTCCCAGGAGTCTGGCCAGAATTCTGGCTTGGCGCCCTCCAGCGCCGGGTTCGCATCATAGATAACATTGATGATCACGTCGGCAATTAGACAAAAGATCAGCAGCCGCAGAAGAATTGCATTTCTGCGACAAGACGCGTATAGAGGCGTCCAATTCCCGGAAATTTAGAGTGGTAGACCCCACGGCCCGCGACACCGGCGCGGACGGACAGAAGGACTATATCCATGGCTCAACAGTTGCTGATGCCGAAGGCCACCGCCGTCTGGCTCGTTGACAACACCGCTTTGTCGTTCGACCAGATCGCCCAGTTCTGCAAGCTTCATCCGCTGGAAGTCAAAGCCATCGCCGATGGCGAATCCGCCCAAGGCATCAAGGGCCTCGATCCGATCGCCACCGGGCAGCTCTCGCGCGACGAGATCGTGCGCGCCGAAAACAATCCCGCCTACAAGCTGAAGCTTTCCGAGCCCAAGGTACGCGTGCCGGAATCCAAGCGTCGTGGCCCACGCTACACGCCTGTTTCCAAGCGCCAGGATCGGCCGAATGCCATTCTCTGGCTGGTGCGTAACCATCCCGAACTGAAGGACGCGCAGATCTCCCGCCTCGTCGGCACGACCAAGTCGACCATCGAGCAGATCCGCGACCGCAGCCACTGGAACTCCGCCAATCTGACGGCAATGGATCCGGTGACGCTGGGCCTCTGCTCGCAGATCGATCTCGACCTCGAAGTCGAACGCGCGGCCAAGAACCGGCCGCTGCCGACCGCTGCCGAACTGGGCGCGACGCTGGAAGCCGCGCAGGAAACCGAGAAGCTCGGCTTCAGCTATGATCGCGAGGAAGAGAAGGAAATGGACGCCGACGCCGTTTTCGCCAAGCTGAAGTCGCTGAAATCAAACGAACCCGAGGAAGAAGACGAGGATTATTGATCCTCATCCTGTCTCTCAAGGACTATTCGATTCACAAAGGCCGATCCTTCGCAGGGTCGGCCTTTCTCGTTTCAGTCTGACACTCGCTTCGCCTCAGCGACTGCCGAAGATCGCCGAGCCGACGCGGACGCTGGTGGCGCCGAAGGCGATGGCGGTTTCGAAATCGCCGGACATGCCCATGGAGAGTTTCGTCAGGCCACAGGCACGGGCCAATTTATCGAGAAGCGCGAAATGCGGCCCAGGATTTTCGTCCGCCGGCGGAATGCACATCAGGCCTTCGACCGGAAGGCCCGCCTCCTCGCGACAAAAGCGCACGAAGTCTTCCGTCTCCTCAGGCGCAATGCCCGCCTTTTGCGGTTCGAGGCCGGTATTGACCTGAACATAGAGCCGGACAGCCTTGCCCTGCCGCTTTGCTTCCTCCGCCACGGCCTTGGCAATCTTCGGCCTGTCGATCGTCTGGATCACATCGAACAACGCGACGGCATCCGCCGCCTTGTTGGACTGCAAGGGGCCAATCAGGTGCAGCTCGATCCCGTCGGTTTCGGTTTTGAGTTCCGGCCATTTGCCTTGCGCTTCCTGCACACGGTTCTCGCCGAAGAGACGCTGGCCGCAGGCGATCACGGGGCGAATGGCGTCGGCATCGAAGGTCTTGGATACGGCCACGAGCAGGGCCGAGCCGGGTGCGCGGTCTGCTGCCTGTTCCGCAGCCGCGATGCGCTCCCGCACCTCTCTCAGATTGTCTTCCACGCTCATGCGACACTCCATCTGCCGAAACCCGCCATGCCGCTGTCAGCACGGCCTTGCAGGGCCTGAAACGTGCTTAGAGGGAGCGGGCACGTCTGCCAAGAGGGCACCGGCCCTGCCTTACCCGGTTGCGGCCAATCGGGCCGCCAAGGCGCGAAACTTGACGCTTGCACCGTTTCATGATGAAGGTTCGGCCACGATTTTCGGCGCTTCGACGCCGTTTCACCCGTTCTCTTCAGCACATTTTCAAGAAAAACGCATGGCCACCGAACGCTACAATCACCGCGATGCCGAGCCGCGCTGGCAGGCTGCCTGGGACGACCAGTCGATCTTCAAGACGGACAATGCCGATCCGCGCGAAAAATACTACGTGCTCGAAATGTTCCCCTACCCCTCGGGCCGGGTGCATATGGGCCATGTGCGCAATTATACCATGGGCGATGTCGTTGCCCGCTACAAGCGCGCCCGCGGCTTCAACGTTCTGCATCCCATGGGTTGGGATGCCTTCGGCATGCCGGCGGAAAATGCGGCCATGGAACGCGGTGTGCATCCTGCGACCTGGACCTATCAGAACATCGCCTCCATGAAGGCGCAGCTGAAGCGCATGGGCCTCTCGCTGGACTGGTCGCGCGAATTCGCCACCTGTGACGTTGCCTATTACGCCCAGCAACAGGCGCTGTTCCTGGACTTCTTGGACAAGGGCCTGGTCTACCGCAAGCAATCCAAGGTGAACTGGGATCCGGTCGACAATACGGTTCTGGCCAACGAACAGGTGGTCGACGGGCGCGGCTGGCGTTCTGGCGCTCTGGTCGAGCAGCGCGAGCTGACGCAATGGTTCTTTCGCATCACCGATTTTGCCGATGACCTCCTGTCCTCGCTCGACACGCTGGACCAGTGGCCCGAAAAAGTCCGGCTGATGCAGAAGAACTGGATCGGCCGGTCGGAAGGCCTGTCGATCCGCTGGCAGATCGTGCCCAATGCGCGGGCGGGCGACGCGACCGAAGTGGAAGTCTACACCACCCGGCCCGATACGCTGTTCGGTGCCTCCTTCCTCGCTATCGCCGCCGACCATCCGCTGGCCCGTGCCCTCTCGGAAACAAATGCCGAGATCGACGCCTTCTGCGCGGAAACCCGCCATGCCGGAACCTCGCTTGCCGCGCAGGAAACGGCGGAGAAGAAGGGCATCGACACAGGGCTGAAGGTCCGCCATCCGCTGGATCCCAGCTGGGAGCTGCCGGTCTGGATCGCCAATTTCGTGCTGATGGACTATGGCACCGGTGCGATCTTCGCCTGCCCCTCCGGAGATCAGCGCGATCTGGACTTTGCCCGCAAATACGGCTTACCGGTCGTTCCCGTGGTCATGCCGCGGGACGGCGATGCCGCCAGCTTCACGGTGGGCGATGAGGCCTATACGGGCGATGGCGTCATGATCAATTCGCGCTTCCTCGACGGCCTGTCGACCGAGGACGCCTTCCTTCGCGTTGCCGAGACGCTGGAAGCCACAGAGCTCGACGGTCGCCCACAGGCGACACGCAAGGTGAATTTCCGCCTGCGCGACTGGGGCATTTCGCGCCAGCGCTATTGGGGCTGCCCGATCCCCGTGATCCACTGCCAAGCCTGTGGCGTGGTGCCGGTGCCAAAGGCGGACCTGCCGGTGAAGCTGCCGGAAGACGTGACCTTCGACCGCCCGGGCAATCCGCTCGACAATCATCCCACCTGGCGTCATGTCGCCTGCCCGCAATGCGGCGCAGATGCCCGGCGCGAGACGGACACGATGGATACGTTCGTCGATTCCTCCTGGTATTTCATCCGCTTTACCGCGCCTTGGGAGACGCAGCCGACGGAGCGCGCCGCCTGCGATCGCTGGATGCCGGTCGACCAATATATCGGCGGCATCGAGCATGCGATCCTGCATCTGCTCTACTCCCGCTTCTTCACCCGCGCGATGAAGGAAACCGGCCATGCCGGGCTGTCGGAGCCTTTCAAGGGCCTCTTCACGCAAGGCATGGTCGTGCATGAGACCTATAGCCGTGGTGAAGGCATTCACCGGGAATGGCTGACGCCCTCATCCGTCAAGATCGAGGAGCTCGACGGCAAGCGCGTCGGAAGCCTGATCGAAACGGGCGAGACGATCCATATCGGCTCGATCGAGAAGATGTCGAAGTCGAAGAAGAATGTCGTCGATCCCGATGACATCATCGATTCCTACGGCGCCGATACCGCCCGCTTCTTCGTCCTCTCGGATTCGCCGCCGGACCGCGACGTGATCTGGTCGGAAGCAGGTGTGGAGGGTGCGCATCGCTTCGTCCAGCGTGTCTGGCGCCTGATTTCGGAGGCCGACTGGCTGGCACAGGTGGAAGGCCGGCCCGCAGTGGAAGGCGAAGGGCTGGCGATCTCCCAGATCGCCCATAAGACGCTGAAGGCCATCCAGAACGACCTCGACAACCTCGCCTTCAACAAGGCGGTGGCGCGGCTTTATGAGTTCGTTAACGCCCTGGCCGGTCCGCTGACACAGGCAACCGCAGGCACCGACGAAAGCCTGCGCGCAGCGCTGAAAGATGCAGTGTCCATCCTCGTTCGCCTGATTGCGCCGATGACCCCCCATCTGGCCGAAGAATGCTGGAGCGTGATCGGCGGTGAGGGCTTGGCGGCGACCGCGGCCTGGCCTGCTTTTGACGATCGCCTTGTCGTGGAAAACGAGGTGACCCTGCCTGTTCAGATCAACGGCAAGAAGCGCGGTGATTTGACAATCGCCCGTGATGCAGACCAGAGTGCCGTCGAACAAGCCGTGCTGGCCATGGAGGTGGTCCAGGCCGCGCTCGAAGGCCGCACACCGAAGAAGATCATCGTTGTGCCGCAGAGGATCGTGAATGTCGTCGTTTGATTTCACCGGCCGCGCCCTGCGCCTCGCTGTCACGGCGCTGAGCCTCGCCAGTCTGGCTCTGGTCTCCAGTTGCCAGGTTCGCCCGCTTTATGCGGATGGCCCTTCCGGCGTTTCAAGTGTTGCACTCGCGTCGATCGGCATTGCGCCGGCGCCAGACCGGGTGACGCAGCAGGTACGCAATCGCCTGATCTTCCTCCTGGCAGGCGGCATGGGCGAAGCGGCCAATCCGCAATACAAGCTGGCCATGAGCGTGGGGAACAAGACGGAAGGCGTTCTGTACGACCAGCGCGACAGCCGTGACACCAATTCTGACATGGCGACAGCCGGCCGCGTCGTCGTGACAGCCGACTTCAACCTGACCCGGGTTTCCGACGGCAAGACGATTGCCTCGGGCAAGCGCTCGGCCGTCGCGCTCGTCGATTTTTCCGTACAGGAGTTCTCGAAGCTTCGGGCGATTCGCGATGGGCAGGATCGGGCCGCGCGCGAAGTGGCAGAAACAATTCGCGCAGACCTCGCCGCCGCCTTGGCGCGCGAGCCAGCGCCTGTGGCTGTGGTGACCAAGGGCTGAACAGCAGAGGCATCCGAAACGGTGCGTTGCGGATGCCTCAACATGCTTTTCACGTCTTCGCTTTTCCCTGCTGCGGACTTCGGAGCGCCTTCGAGGCTGGCCGGTCCTGGTCGCCGATCCTTTGCGGCCCCTTGCGCCGTGTACAAAGAGAGCAGCAGGCTTTAGAAAGATCCCATCCGTGGCCGAGCTCAAATCGCACGAAGTCGACGCTGCGTTACGCCGCGGCCTGCCCAGCCAGAAGCTCTATCTGATCTATGGGCCGGACCGTGGCCTTGTCTCCGAACGCGCGCGCCGGATTGCGGAGCTCAGTGGCGTTCCCTTGGATGACCCTTTTTCCGTTGTTCGCCTGGATGGTTCCGATCTCCAGGCCAATCCCGGCCGCCTGATGGAGGAGGTCTCGTCCTTCGGTCTCTTCGGTGGTGAGAAGCTCGTGTGGGTTCGAGGAAGCGGAACGGAAAAAGCGCTGATCGATGAGCTTGGCGCGCTGACGAAGATGCCAGCCTCGCCGACCATCGTCGTCGTTGAAGCCGGTGACCTCAAAAAGGGCACCGGCCTGCGGAAGATTGCGGAAACAAGCGGCGCGGTTCTGGCGATGCCTTGCTACGCCGATGATGCGCGCGCGGTCCAAGCCCTGATCGACGGCGAAATCAGCCATGCAGGACTAAAAATCACGGCCGAAGCGCGTGAGCGGCTGGCCGAGAGCCTGGGCGGCGACAGGATCGCTTCACGCAATGAGCTGCGCAAGCTTGCGCTTTACGCCCAAGGCCAGGACATGATCGACGAGGAGGACGTCACAGCCATCATTGGTGACGCTAGTGCCGTCTCCGTCGATGATGCCGTGGATGCGGTTCTCAAGGGCGATGTCGACGGGCTGGACGCTGCTCTGAGAAAGATCGCCGCGTCGAAGACGCCGCTTTTCCTCGTCCTTCAGGGCTGCCTGCGACAGTTCCAGCAGATGGACGTCATGCTCGCCGAGATGGACGACAAGCGCCTTCCGCCAGGCCAGGTCATTGCAACACTCGGCAGAGGACTACACTTCCGCCGCAAGCCACTGGTGGAAGCCGCCCTTAAGCACTGGAGCGGTCCTCTTTTGCGGCGTGAATCGGACAGGCTACAAAACGCGATCCTGCAGACGCGCGGACGCGCGGTCCTGGAAGAACAGATCGCCATGCACGCGTTGCTGGCCGTCACAGTCGCCGGCCGGCGGCGGTGAAAGCATGGTTTCAAGGCCAAAATACGTTTCAGTCCAGAGACTTAAGACGCAAAAGCGGTCATGCGATGGCGCGATACAACGCGAATGATGCGTCCCTTATACGCATTCCGGAAGCTCGCTTTCGGACAGTGCTTCAACATTGGGGATCGAAGAGCCCGTCCGCAAATTTTCAGCGCCGCTCAAGCAGGCGGCAGAGTTCTTCAAGCTGATCCAGAGTCTTGTAGGCGATCTTCAACTGGCCGCCGCTGGCCTTATGGCTGACAGAGACATCGAGCCCCAGGCGATCCGACAGGCTGCGCTCAAGCGCGACAGTATCGGCGTCTTTGGCTGGCTTGGGCTGTGGGCGGCCGGCATGCGGATCGTTCTGCGCCTTGATGTCGTTCTGCGCCAGCTTTTCTGTATCGCGCACCGAGAGGCCTTTGGTCACCACGGCCTGCGCAAGCTTGATCGGATCGGATGTCGGGATCAACGCCCGAGCATGGCCAGCTGAGAGCGTGCCAGACGAGAGCATGTCGCGCACAGGCTCAGGCAATTTCAACAGCCGCAGGCTGTTGGCAACATGGCTTCGGCTCTTGCCGACGATCTCGCCAAGATCGTTTTGCGTATAGCCGTGCTCAGCCATCAGCTGCTCGTAGCCCAGTGCCTCTTCGACCGGATTGAGGTCGGAGCGCTGAACGTTCTCGACGATGGCGATTTCGAGCGCGGTGCGATCATCCACATCGCGGATGATGACAGGCACATCCGTCAGCCCGGCAAGCTGGGCGGCCCGCCAGCGCCGTTCGCCGGCAATGATCTCGTAGCGCTCGCCGTCCAAGGTCCGCACAACGACCGGCTGGACGATGCCATGCTGGCGCACCGAGCTGGCAAGATCCTGCAGCTCCTGCTCATCGAAAGTCCGACGAGGATTGCGTGGATTGCGCGAGACGAATTCGATCGGCACCTTCCGATCGGCCGAAATAACAGGCTTCCCAGTTGCCACAGGAAGAGGCTGGTCCATCTCGCCGATCAAAGCAGCCAAACCGCGGCCCAGACGACGACGCGACAGATCCTCACTCATTCCCTTTTCCTTTCATTACGCAATCGAATCGATCAGGCTGCGGCCTTGCGTTGCCGCTCACGCTGGATAACCTCGGACGCCAGCTGCAGATAGGCTTGGCTCCCGGCGCATTTCAGATCGTACAGAATTGCCGGCTTGCCGTAGGACGGCGCCTCCGACACGCGAACATTCCGTGGGATCAGGGTCTGATAGACCTTTTCGCCAAGATGGGTCCGCACATCGCTGACCACCTGCTGCGCCAGATTGTTACGGGCGTCGAACATGGTCAGTACGATTCCCTGGATATCCAACAGAGGATTCACCGTCCGCCTGATCTGGTCGACTGTTTCGAGAAGCTGGCTCAGGCCCTCAAGAGCGAAGAACTCGCATTGCAGGGGTACCAGCACGGAATGCGCCGCTGCCATGGCATTCATCGTCAGAAGATTGAATGAGGGAGGGCAATCGACCAGCACGTAGGAATAGGTGCCGGCGCCTTCGCTCTGGAGCGCTTTACGCAAGCGGAACACGCGATCGGCCTGCTGGGCAATTTCCATCTCGACACCGAGCAGATCCATCGTGGACGGCACGATCGAAAGATTGGGAACAGCCGTCGCCTGCGCGGTTTCGCGGATCGAGTGGCTGCCGAGCATCAATTCGAAAGACGAGAGATTTCGATCGCGGCGTTGAATACCAAGGCCGGTCGACGCATTGCCCTGAGGATCAAGGTCGATGATCAGAACGGATTCGCCGATCGCTGCCAGAGCGGTCGCCAGATTGATGGCGGTGGTGGTCTTGCCGACGCCGCCTTTTTGATTGGCAATAGTGATAATGCGATTAAGTTTGGACATGCGCCTATCCTGTAGTCCGCGACAAGAGAGCGATGCGCGACACTTCGAGCACGACCGAATCCGGTTCGATCACACTTTGATGCTTTAACAGATCGAATTCGAAGCGACCACGGGCCTTGTCAATCTCCAGCTGATAATCCCGCCCTTTATGGAAATAAGCGCGCAGATTTTCATTCGCGGTGGCCCAAGGGAGACAGAAGTCGAGAAGCTGCGGCAGTTCCGCGAGCGCCCGCGCCGAAATCGCGTCGCAGATGGGGACAGCCTTTGAAGCCTCCTCAATCCGCACCGGATGGACGGAGCCGCGCGCACCGGTCTCAAGCAAAGCCACGCGGAGGAATGCGGCTTTCTTGTTGTTGCTTTCGATCAGGTGCACCCAGCCTGCACCGGACTCTGCCAGCGCGATCGCGGTGATGACGCCCGGAAAGCCGCCGCCTGAACCTAGATCGACCCAGTTTATCGGCTCAGGCCGAAGATGGAAGATCTGCAGGCTGTCGGCGACATGACGGTCCCATAGCTGTGGCAACGTCGAGGGCGCGATAAGATTGATGGATGCCTGCCAGCGTTTGAACAGATGAACAAAATGCTGGAGCCGCTCCTGCGTTTCACGTGAAACACGCAGGCCGTTTATGTACTGGCGAGGACTCGTCATTCGTGAATCGCTTTTTGTCTCGCTTCCGAATCGAAACGCTTGAGAACGGCCAGAAGCAGAGAGACTGCTGCGGGCGTCATCCCATCGACCTTCATGGCTTGCGCGATGTTTGCTGGTCTCGCGCGCGCCAATTTTTGTTTCAACTCAATGGAGAGACCCGGTAGCTCCTCATAGGCAAAGCCATCCGGAATGCGCCTTTGCTCTTCGCGCTGAACCGTATCAATGTCCATCCGCTGGCGATCCATATAGACAGCATATTGCGCATCGATCTCGAGGACATCCGTCAATTTCCGCTCCACGGCTCCCAAATCAGGCCAGAGCATCGAGATCGTCTGCCAATCATATTGAGCATAGGACAGGAGATCATAGGCCGATCGCCTTTGGCCATCCTGGTTCAAGTCGAGCCCGGCACGCTTTGCCTCTGTGGGTGTGACCGTTCGTTCCCTGAGCACATTGCGCAGTCGCTCGAACTCATCATGCCAGGCATTGAAAGCGTCACGTCTCTCAGCACCGACACAACCCAGGGCGATAGCTTCCGGCGTCAGGCGCAGATCAGCATTGTCGGCCCGCAACGACAGACGATATTCTGCGCGCGAGGTGAACATTCGGTAGGGCTCGCTGACGCCGCGGCTTGTGAGATCGTCGATCATGACGCCGATATAGGATGTGGTGCGGCTGAACTGATAAGGCGCTGCTCCCGAAGCGAAGCGTGCTGCATTCAGGCCAGCCGCGAGCCCTTGGGCCGCCGCCTCCTCATAGCCTGTCGTGCCATTGATCTGGCCTGCCAAAAACAGGCCGGGTATCTTCCGGACGGAGAGGGCAGGCGTGAGTTCTCGCGGATCGACATGGTCGTATTCGATGGCATAGCCGGGTTGAAGAATCGTCACCCGTTCCAGGCCAGGGATCGTTCGGATGAAAGCGTCCTGGACCTCTGCAGGCAGGCTGGTCGAAATACCATTCGGATAGACAGTCGGATCGTCCAGTCCTTCGGGCTCCAGGAAGATTTGGTGGCCGTCTCTTTCGCCAAAGCGAACGATTTTGTCCTCGATCGAGGGACAATAACGAGGGCCAACCCCTTCGATCTTGCCGGAATACATGGCGGATCGGCCAATGTTGTCCTCAATGATCTTGTGGGTCGCATCCGTTGTCCGCGTCACGCCGCACGTAATCTGCGGCGTCGTGATCCGCTTGGTCAGAAAAGAAAAGGGGACGGGATCCTCATCCGCGGACTGGCTGCCGATAGCGGTCCAGTCGATGGTGCGCCCATCCAGACGCGCCGGGGTGCCAGTCTTCAACCGACCCAGCTTCAATCCGGCATTCCGCAAAGTCTCGCTCAGTCCGAGCGATGGCGCTTCGCCCATGCGTCCGGCTGGTGTGGTTTGGTCGCCGATATGGATGACGCCGCGCAGGAAAGTTCCGCTGGTCAAGACGACGGCGCCGGCCTTCAGTTGACGCCCATCTGCAAGAATGACCCCGTCCACCCGCTCATGGTCGAAAGAGAGATCAAAGGCATCGCCTTCAAGAACGCTTAGCCCATCCGTCTCTTCGATCGCGGCCTGCATTGCCAAGCGATAGAGTTTGCGGTCTGCCTGCGTCCGAGGTCCGCGCACGGCAGGACCCTTGCGACGGTTCAGGAGTCGAAACTGGATGCCGGCGGCGTCGGCCACCCGACCCATCAGGCCGTCGAAAGCATCGACCTCCCGCACAAGATGGCCTTTTCCCAAACCGCCGATGGCCGGGTTACAAGACATCACGCCGATAGTATCGCGTTTATGGGTGAGGAGAGCAACGGAGGCGCCGAGGCGCGCCGCAGCGCTCGCCGCCTCGCAGCCTGCATGTCCGCCGCCAATCACGATGACATCGTAGCGCATGGAGAGGTCCATCCAGTTGAGAATCGTTTCACGTGAAACGTCGCAAACGACTCGGTTGAGTTGCATCATCCCGAAAGGACTTAGCGCAATTTATTTGCCAATGCAGAATTCCGAGAAGATCACATCGAGCAAGTGTTCAACATCCACGCGGCCGGTCAGTCTGCCAAGTATATCCTGGGCTAGACGCAGATATTCGGCTTGAAGGTCAAGAGCGCCGGACATATCGAGACTGCTGCGAATATGACCAGCGCATTGACGCAGCAGATCCTGATGCCGCCGACGTGCCGGAAGGGCAAGTGCACCGGGATGAACACGGGGCAAACGGCGCTGGATCATATCGATCAGCCTGTCGAGGCCCGTTCCATCCTCTACCGAAATCGTCAGGTCAGCAGCGCTGCTATCCCATATCGCGCTGTCGCGATCAAGCTTCGTGCCCAGTTTCAGGATCGGCGCTTGCGTGTCCAATGTTGCGTTAAAGCCGTTTGGATGATCGGCAAGCAGAAGAACGAGGTCCGCATCCGCGATCCGCGCCCGGGCTCGGCGAATGCCTTCGCGCTCCACCTGATCCTCGGTGTCTCGCAAACCGGCGGTGTCGATGAGTTTCACCATGAATCCGGCTAATGAAAGATCGACTTCCAGGACGTCTCGTGTCGTGCCCGCGACGTCCGTGACGATCGCGATATCGCGCTTGGCCAATGCGTTAAGCAGGCTCGATTTTCCGGCGTTTGGCTCGCCCGCGATGACGATCCGATAGCCGTCACGAATAATGGTGGCTGTGGCCGAACCCGTCAGGTGCCGCTGGATCTCGTCGTAGAGCAAAGCCATGTCCGGCCAGATACGCTCGGCGACCGAACCCGGCACATCGTCCTCATCGGCAAAATCCAACTCGGCTTCGATCATGGCGCGCGCATGGGTCAGACGCTTTGCCCACCCGCTATAAAGTGATGAGAGACCACCGGCTGCCTGTTCGCCCGCCAGCCGGCGTTGCATTTCTGTTTCAGCCGCCAGCAGATCTGCGAGACCCTCGACCTCGATAAGATCAAGCTTTCCATGGGCAAAGGCGCGGCGCGAAAACTCGCCGGCATCGGCCAGGCGCAATCCATCAAAGCCTGCAAGACAATCGAGCGTTGCCTGTACGACGGCGCGCCCGCCATGCAGATGCAGCTCTCCGCAGTCCTCGCCCGTGAAAGAGAAGGGCGCAGGGAAGAACAAGACGAGGCCCTGATCGAGCCGCTCGCCATCGCCATCGCGGATCGTGCGCAGCGCCGCGCGACGCGGCGCGGGCAAACCGCCTGTCATATGGGTAATGACATCGGCCGTCCTTGGTCCGCTAAGGCGGATCACTGCCACACCGGAGGGCAAGCCGCCGCTCGATAAGGCAAAGATCGTCTCGGCTTGGGGCGCCGTCATGGCGTCCTCCTTGTTTTCATGCTCATTGAAACCGGATCCTGTCTACCCGCCGAACCGACCGCCAGGAGAGGCCCGTCTATACGTAAAACGTCCGGCGCGCGAAAACGCGGCCGGACGTGAAACATGGTCATGGTCAAACCCGCTTGAGCAAGCCCGCATGGCCGGCTTGCACTTGGGCCATTGATGATCAGGTGTTCATCGAGTCGAAGAAGTCGCCATTGGTCTTGGTCTGCTTCAACTTGTCGATCAGGAATTCGATGGCATCGGTCGTGCCCATCGGCGCGAGAATGCGGCGGAGCACGAAGATCTTCTGCAGGTCCTGGCGCGGAACCAGGAGATCTTCCTTACGCGTACCCGACTTGAGAATATCCATCGAGGGGAAGATGCGCTTGTCGGCAACCTTGCGGTCCAGCACGATTTCAGAGTTACCGGTGCCCTTGAACTCTTCGAAGATCACTTCGTCCATGCGGCTTCCGGTGTCGATCAGCGCCGTGGCGATAATCGTCAGCGAACCGCCTTCTTCGATGTTGCGCGCGGCACCGAAGAAACGCTTCGGCCGCTGCAGGGCGTTGGCATCCACACCGCCGGTCAGAACCTTGCCGGAAGAGGGCACGACCGTGTTGTAGGCGCGGCCCAGGCGGGTGATCGAGTCCAGGAGGATGACGACATCGCGCCCATGCTCGACCAGACGCTTGGCCTTCTCGATCACCATTTCGGCAACCTGCACGTGGCGCGTGGCCGGCTCGTCGAAGGTCGAAGACACCACCTCGCCCTTGACCGAACGCTGCATGTCGGTGACTTCTTCCGGCCGCTCGTCGATCAGGAGAACGATCAGATAGCATTCCGGGTGGTTGGCGGTGATCGAATGGGCGATGTTCTGCAGGAGCACCGTCTTACCGGTGCGCGGCGGCGCCACGATGAGGCCGCGCTGGCCCTTGCCGAGCGGAGCGATCAGATCGATGACGCGCGCCGAGAGATCCTTGGATGTCGGGACCTCCAGCTCCATCTTGAAGCGCTCATTGGGATAAAGCGGCGTCAGATTATCGAAGTGGACCTTGTGGCGGATCTTTTCGGGATCCTCGAAATTGATCGTGTTGACCTTCAACAGCGCGAAATAGCGTTCGCCTTCCTTCGGGCCGCGAATGGGGCCTTCGACGGTATCACCTGTCTTTAGCGAGAAGCGGCGGATCTGCGAAGGTGAAATATAGATATCGTCAGGGCCCGGAAGATAGTTCGCATTGGCCGAACGCAGGAAACCGAAGCCATCCTGCAGCAATTCAACCACACCTTCACCGATGATTTCCACGTCCTGGGCTGCGAGCATTTTCAGGATGGCGAACATCAGCTCTTGCTTGCGCATGACGCTGGCATTTTCCACCGAGACCGACTCCGCAAAAGCCAGGAGATCGGTCGCCGTCTTGTTCTTTAGGTCTTGCAGCTTCATTTCAGCCATGAAGGGAATCACACTCGAAGGGAAGGGGGGATTGGGAAAACGTGGCAGTTGAATGCAATGCGGCGTTCAGACGAGTCCGCTCGAACTTCACCACGTACAATCGGGAGGGGATAAAGGCAAAATAGCGGTTTCCCGGCTCAGCCGCAAGAGGGCGGCCGGGAAATAGTCGGAAATCAAAATGGCTTCACAACCGCCAGAATGACGATGACGATCATCAAGACGGTCGGCACCTCATTCATCAGGCGCCAGTAGCGTGGGCTCTTGCGTGGTCCATCCTTGGCAAAACGCCTGACGGCATTGGCGAAATGCACATGTGCGAGGGTCAGGAGGATGACGGCGAGGATCTTGGCATGCAGCCAGCCGCCGGAAAAACCATAGATGCGCCACGCCAGATACAGGCCCAGCACCCAGGTGATCATCATGGCCGGATTCATGATCACCTTCAACAGCCGCTGTTCCATCACCTTGAAGGTTTCGGATTGGGGGGAGCCTGGCACGGCATCGCTGTGATAGATGAACAGCCGGGGCATGTAGAGCAGCCCTGCCATCCAGGAGATCACTGCAATGAGATGCAGCGCCTTGACCCAGGGATAGGCCACCTCGACGGGTGAGGCAAAAAGCCCAGCGATCAGGCCGACAAAGATGGCAAGGGCCAGCCCGGCGCGCAGGCTTGCTCGCCGCCCCGCCGGTTGGCCGACCTGTCGCTCCCGATCATCATCGCCCGGTCCAACCGGCGCGGCGGTCATGCAGCCCTCCCGCGCACGCGTTCCACCAGCTCGGCCACCACTGCAGGATCGGCCTGAGGGGTGATGCCGTGCCCGAGATTGAAGATCAGCGGTCCCTGTCCCAGCGCATCGAGAATCGCGTCCACACCCTCTCTCAGCGAAACACCCCCCGCCACCACGCGCATAGGGTCGAGATTGCCCTGGATTGGCCCATCCTTCTGCAGCTCGCGAGCAAAGCCAAGCGGCACCGTCCAGTCGAGCCCGATTGCATCGGCGCCGGTCTTCTGGCGATAGGTCTTCAGCATCAGCCCCGCGCCTTTGGCAAAGGCGATGATGCGGGCCTGCGGCCGCCGGGCGCGGATGCTGGCCACCATACGCGCGACGGGCCGGATGGCGAAGCGTTCGAACTCGTCTTCGCCAAGCACCCCCGCCCAGCTGTCGAAGATCTGCACCGCATCGGCGCCGGCATCGATCTGCGCGACGAGATAATCGGCGGAGAGATCGGCGAGAAGGTCGAGCAGACGTATAAAGCTCTGCGGATAACGATAGGCAAAAAGCCGGGCAGGGGCCTGATCCGGTGTCCCATGTCCGGCGATCATATAGGTCGCCACCGTCCAGGGCGCCCCGCAGAAGCCGAGCAGCGTCGTTTCAGGGGGCAGGGCCTCCCGCAGGCGGCGGACCGTCTCCAAGACCGGGCCAAGGTGATCCAGCACGGGCGCCGGGTCGAGTTTGGCAATCCCGTCTTCGTCAATGGGGTCGAGCGCCGGCCCATGTCCTTCGAGAAAACGGACATTGCGCTTCAGCCCATCGGGAATGACCAGAATGTCCGAAAACAAGATCGCCGCATCAAAGCCATAGCGGCGGATCGGCTGCAGCGTCACCTCGGCCGCCAGCGCCGGATTGTAACAGAGGTCGAGAAAGCTTCCTGCCTCTGCACGTGTCGCCCGATATTCCGGCAGATAGCGTCCTGCCTGACGCATCAGCCAGATCGGCGGCGGCGAATGCGTTTCTCCCTCCAAGACCCTGATCAATCTCCGTTCCGGATGGGTCACGGGGCGCTCCTTCAAACAAACCAAAATAGGATTCTAAAGGGTTTCTATTTCTATGAGTCGGTGATGATCAAGGATCAAAGCCTGTCCCCACGTCCGTCGCCTCGTGCAGCCTCGCTCCGACGCAAGGGAAGATGTTTCTTCCCCTGTCAACGGCAAGATGGGCTTTTTGCAAAATCCGCGAGGAATCCGAAGGGCTTGCATGGCGTGCAGCCCTGTGCGCAGGCTGTGGATGAACTGAAGCCGGCCGCGACGCCCTGTCGCGGTCATGAGTCTTATCAACAGGGGCCTCAAATCCCTCCTCGCATCCTTGTCGATTGTGCATAACTTTCACTTTGTCCTCGTGCCATGACCCTTGCGCCGGTTCTGGCCCGATCCTGTCCCGCTTTATCAACAGGCGCCGGAGATTAGCGTGGAGAACCGAAAGACCTACTTCCATCTCCACCTGATTTCGGACTCGACAGGGGAGACTCTCATTGCCGCAGGCCGTGCGGCCGCCGCGCAGTTCCAGGCCTTTCATGCGGTCGAGCATGTCTATCCGCTGATCAGGAACCGCAAGCAGCTGATGCAGGTGATCGAGTCGATCGACAAGGCGCCGGGCATCGTGCTCTTCACCATCGTCGATCGCGAACTGGCGCAGATGGTCTCGACCGAATGCCAGCGCCTCGGCGTGCCCTCGGTCGCCGTGCTCGATCCGATCATCGATCTCTTCCAGTCCTATCTCGGTACCGCCTCGCGCCGTCGCTCAGGCGCGCAGCACGTCATGGACGCGGATTATTTCGCCCGGATCGACGCCCTGACCTTTACCATGGACCATGACGACGGCCAGCTGCCGGTGGATTTCAACGAAGCGGATGTGGTGCTGGTCGGCATCAGCCGCACCTCCAAGACGCCGACCAGCATCTATCTGGCCAATCGCGGCATTCGCACCGCCAATCTGCCGATCGTTCCGGGCGTGCCGCTGCCGGAAAGCCTTGTCAGCGCAACGCGCCCGCTGATCGTCGGCCTCGTGGCGACCACCGAGCGGATCGCTCAGGTTCGCCAGAACCGCGTGCTCGGCGCGACGCAGGATTATCACGGTGCCGACTATGTCGATCGGGCCGCGATCAATGAGGAGCTGCGTTATGCCCGCCAGCTCTGTAACCGCCATAACTGGCCGGTGATCGACGTCACGCGCCGCTCGATCGAAGAGACGGCAGCCGCCATCGTTGCCCTGCGACCCCGGCTGCGCTAAGCCGCCCATCAAGAACAAGCAGGCCTGTTCATTCCGCCGCCAGCATGGTTTTCATCCTGGCTGGTCCTCTTCGTCGGGAGTAAAGCATCCATGGCCGAACCTCTTCTTCTCGCCTCGGCAAGCCCGTTCCGCCGGAAGCTTTTGGAAAATGCAGGCCTGACCATCAGCTGGATGGCGGCTGATATCGACGAGCGCGCGCTGGAAGCACCACTCTCCGCAGCCGGCATCGAACCGGATAAGCTGGCGCAGGCGCTTGCCGATGCCAAGGCAGTGGCCGTTTCCGCACGCCATCCTGATGCCCTGGTCATTGGCGGCGACCAGACGCTGTCGCTCGGTGAGCGTGTGTTTCACAAGGCGCGCAGCCGCGAGGAGGCACGCCGTCACCTCCAGACCTTCGCCGGCAAGACCCACAGGCTGAACAGCGCCCTGACGCTTGCCAAAAAGGGGGAGGTCGTCTGGCGCCACATATCGGTGGCCGAGATGACCATGCGTCCCCTCTCCGATGCCTTTATAGAACGCTATCTCGACCGGGTGGGGGAGGCCGTCTATCTCAGCGTCGGTGCCTATCAGCTGGAAGGGGAAGGGGTGCAGCTCTTCGATCAAATCGAAGGAGACTATTTCACCGTTCTTGGCCTGCCGCTCCTGCCCCTTCTGTCTGCTCTGCGTGCGCGAGGCTCCATCGATGGCTGATTCACGTGAAACAATTGTTAACCATGCTTTCGTCACGGGTTATCCGATCAAGCACTCCCGCTCGCCTTTGATCCATGGCCATTGGCTGAAAAGCTTGGGCCTTGCGGGATCCTATAAAGCGATCGAGGTAGCCCCTGAGGCTTTTCCTGCTTTTCTCCAAAGTGTGCGCGACGGAAGCGGGGGGATGGTCGGCGGCAATGTCACCATTCCGCACAAGGAACTGGCCTTTAAGCTTGCCGACAGGCCGGATGCATTGGCCGAGGAGTTAGGCGCTGCCAACACGCTATGGCGGCAGGAGGGTGTGCTTCACGCTACCAATACGGATGGTTACGGCTTTACCCGCAATCTCGACCAGCGCGCACCAGGCTGGGCGGCTTGTGACCAGGCCGTGGTGCTCGGCGCCGGCGGTGCGAGCCGTGCCATTCTCCAGGCGTTGCGTGATCGCGGCATCAAGACCATCCATGTTCTCAACCGCACTGTGGCACGGGCACAGGACCTGGCGGACCGCTTCGGGCCGGCTCTTCATGCCCATCCCCTCGAAGCCTATGACGAGGTCGCGAAAGGCGCTGGCCTGGTCGTCAACACCACCTCGCTCGGCATGGACGGCACGCCGGTGCCGGACTTCGATTTCACCCGACTTGCGCCGGGTGCGATCGTAACCGATATCGTCTATGTGCCGCTAAAGACGCCTCTGCTCGCCCAGGCCGAGAAGCAGGGTGTGAAAACCGTCGACGGGCTGGGCATGCTCCTGCATCAGGCAGCGCCCGGCTTCGCGCGCTGGTTCGGCACGTTGCCCGACGTGGATGAGACGTTACGGGCCTTGATCGTGGCCGACATGGCTGGGCATTGATATGGAGACGACACATCCCGATCCGGGGAGAAAAGCCAGCGGCCCGTCCCGGCCGCTGATCCTCGGTCTTACTGGCTCCATCGGCATGGGCAAGTCGACCACGGCGGGCTTCTTCTCGGGCCTAGGCGTGCCGGTCAATGATGCGGATGCTGTGGTTCACGATCTCTATCGCGGGGAGGCAGTCGATCCGGTGGGCGCGGCTTTTCCCGGAACGATCCGGGATGGCGCCGTCGATCGTGCCGCGCTCGCTCAGGCGCTTGCGCGCGATCCCTCGGGCTTCAAGCGGCTCGAAGCCATCGTCCATCCGCTGGTGCGCCGCCGGGAAGCAGAATTTCTAGCGCATCATCGCGCGGCGGCAACGCCGCTCGTCATGCTCGACATCCCGCTTCTTTTCGAGACCGGTGGTCAAGGGCGCGTCGACAAGATCGTTGTCGTGACCTGCGCGCCGGACATCCAGAAGGAGCGGGTCTTGAAAAGGCCGGGGATGACGGAAGAGAAATTTGCCATGCTTCTCGCCCGGCAGGTACCCGACGCGGTAAAACGGGAAGGCGCCAATTATCTTATCGACACGGGGCTGGGGCTTGAAGCAGCCCAAGCCGCCGCCGCGGCCATCGTCAAGGAGTTGCGCTGATGCGTGAGATCATCTTCGATACGGAAACGACCGGCCTCGACAACAAGCTCGACCGGGTGATCGAAATCGGTGGCATCGAACTCGACAATCATTTTCCCACCGGGCGGACGTTCCATGTCTATATCAATCCGGGTGACAGGGCCGTTCATCCAGAGGCGCTGGCCGTTCACGGTATCACGGATGAGTTCCTGAAGGACAAGCCGCGCTTCGAGGAGGTCGTCGAGCAGGTGGTGGACTTCTTCGGGGAAGCGCGTTGGGTTGCCCATAACGCCACCTTCGACATGGGCTTCATCAACGCCGAGTTCGCCAGGCTCGGCCGGCCGCCGGTACCGGCCGATAAGGTGCTGGACACGCTGGCTCTGGCCCGGCGCAAGCACCCGATGGGTCCGAATTCGCTGGATGCGCTCTGCCGGCGCTATGGCATCGACAATTCGCATCGCACCAAGCATGGCGCCTTGCTCGACTCCGAATTGCTGGCTGAAGTCTATATCGAGATGATCGGTGGCCGCCAGGCGGCCTTGGGACTTGCGACTGCTGAACGTGGCCAGACGAATGATGCGACGACGGACGATGCCCGTCTGCTGGTCATCGGCCAGCGACCGCGCCCGCTGCCGCCAAGGCTGACCGAGGCGGAGCGGAAGGCGCATGCGGAGCTCGTCGGCAAGTTGGGTGAAAAAGCAATCTGGGCTCGCTACGAGCCGCCCGCAGCATAGGGGCTGGCTGGCCGTGTGGACATCAGAAGATGTCCACCTGATCAAGCTGAACGCAATATCTATCTTGATTTAGATGAATATTGAATAGTCTTTCAACTCCGAAACAGGGGTTGCACGCGTAAAAATATATTAAGTTTCGAACTCAATCCTAGGGATATCGCTCGAGGTCGTCCTCTGCGTTATTCTGATAGGGTTCGACTACAATGTCTTTTCTTTCCCGCTTTACGCTGACGAAAACGATCACGGCACTGACCGTCGGCATTCTTGCCCTGGCCCTGGCCGCCGTTTCCCTTGTGATCGCCGAGCGTGTGTCCAGCCGGATCAAGGATCAGGCCGTCGCCGATCAGGATTCGAGCCTGCGCGCGGCTGCCACCTTGGTCGAGCGCGATCTTCCCGGCCTGACGGTGAGCTGGAGCAAGAATGGCAATGTCGAGCGGATCACAGCTGAGGCCATTCCGGAAAGCTTCACCGAGCATCGCATGATCGATGCGATCGGCCGCATGACGGGACAGACGGCCACGATTTTTGGATGGGATGCAGCCTCGAAGGATTTCTGGCGCCGCACCACCAATATCATTAAGCCGGATGGCAGCCGGGCCGTTGGAACGGCGCTCGGCAAGACGGGTGCAGTCTATGCCGCCATCACCAAAGGTCAGGTGTATCGCGGCAAGGCCACTATTCTCGACACGCCCTATTACACGATCTACCAGCCGGTTTTCTCCAAGGATGGATCCGTGATCGGCATCCTCTATGCCGGCGTGCGGGCAGCCGAGATCGATAGCATGGCCACGGATCTAAGCTATGCAATCGCTTTGACGGCTGCGGTCGCGCTGCTGCTCGCGGCCATTCTGATCGCTTTGTGCGTCCGTCGCACGCTTGGCCTGCTCCCCCGCCTGACGGCGGTTGCCGATCGGCTGGCCGGCGGTGACCTCGATGCTGAGGTGCCGGGGCGGGCTTTGAAAAACGAGATCGGCGCACTATCCCGCGCACTCGACGTTTTTCGCGAAAGCGCGGTGGAGAAGATCGCGATGGAGCGGCGCGCGCATGAAGGGGTGGCGCTTCGCGAGCGGGAGAGCCAAGAGCGCGACGCCACAAAGATGGAAGAGACGCGACAGCTGGAAGATGCGATGGATCGCTTGGCCGACGGACTGCACAGGCTCAGCGATGGTGACCTGACCGTGCGCATCGACACCGGCTTTGCCGGGCAGCTCGACCGGCTTCGTCTGGACTTCAACCAGGCGGCCGAGAAGCTCAGAACTACCCTTGTCCGGCTTGGCGGCGAGACCGCTGGCATCGAGGCAAGCTCCATCGAAATGCGCTCGGCCACCGACGATCTGTCCAAGCGCACGGAACAGCAGGCAGCGTCGCTGGAGCAGACCTCGGCCTCGCTGGAGGAGATCACCTCGACAGTCCGCAGCTCATCCGCCAAGGCGGACGAAGCGGCCGAGATCGCCGGCAAGGCCCGTGTCAGCACCGAAAGGTCCAGTGCCGTTGTCTCCAGGGCCATCTATGCCATGAGCCGGATTCAGGACGCCTCGTCCGAGATTTCCACCATCCTCAATGTGATTGACGAGATCGCCTTCCAGACCAACCTTCTGGCGCTCAACGCAGGCGTCGAGGCAGCGCGGGCTGGCGAGGCGGGCAAGGGGTTCGCCGTGGTGGCGCAGGAAGTACGCGAGCTTGCCCAGCGCTCCGCCAGTGCCGCCAAGGACATCAAGGCGCTGATCCGCAAGTCTGGCGAAGCCGTCGAGAACGGCGTTTCCCTGGTCAGCGAAACCGGGGCTGCACTGGGCGATATCTCGTCTCAGGTGGCGCTGATCAACGAGCATATTTCCGCCATGGCCATAGCGACGCGCGAGCAGTCTTCCGCTTTGTCCGAAATCAATGGCGCCATCTCGTGTATGGACCAGTTCACGCAGAAGAATGCGGCAATGGTCGAGGAGACCAATGCCGTGACCCATCGTCTTGCAGAAAGTGCCGAGAACCTCAGCGCCCTGATCGCTCAGTTCCGCATGTCGGATGCGCCGGCCCAGGCCCTCAGCGTCAAGCTTGGCCGGTCTGCGCCCGTAACGATTGCCCGACCTGCGAGCCCGCAAAGCCGGCCCGTGGCCTCTCCGGCGCGACGACTGATCGGCGGGCTCAACCAGGCCTTTGCCAGTGCGGCGCCGGCTCCTTCAACCGCTTCCGACCAGTGGGAGAAATTCTAAATCGATGTGCTGAACCGGGATCGGCTCGATGCCGCTGGGATCAC
This sequence comes from Xaviernesmea oryzae, assembly GCF_900109605.1. GTDB lineage: Bacteria > Pseudomonadota > Alphaproteobacteria > Rhizobiales > Rhizobiaceae > Xaviernesmea > Xaviernesmea oryzae. Next base: position 57,906 of record NZ_FOAM01000001.1, on the reverse strand, counting down.
GGTCGCCATGCGATCCGGTCCAACGAAAAACGCCCGGGCTGTGACAGCGCCGGGCGTTTTTCGTTTTCCTGATCGGGAACGCTTAGTTCGTGTTGGCCGAAACCTGCGAACGAACCTTTTCCTCGGCCATGCGCTGGGTGAACATCTGGGCAAAGTCGATCGGGTCGATCATCAGTGGCGGGAAGCCGCCATTGCGGGTCGCGTCTGCAACGATCTGGCGGGCGAAGGGGAAGAGCAGGCGCGGGCACTCGATGAAGAGCAGCGGCAGCATGTGCTCCTGCGGGAAGCCGGACACGCGGAACACGCCGCCATAAGCAAGCTCGGCATTGAAGATCGTCTTGTCGCCTTCGGTCGCCACTGCGCTCAGCGTCAGGATCACGTCAAATTCCGTTTCGGAGAGCGGATTGGCATTGACGTTGACATTGATGTTGATCGAAGGCGCCTTGTCGCGCGCCTGCAGGGAACGCGGCGCGCCGGGATTCTCAAACGAGAAATCCTTGACATACTGGGCCAGGATGTTCAGCGAGGGGGACTGTGCCGTCCCGTTGCCATTCGTTTCGCTCATCGAGATCTCTTCCCTTTTGGGTCTTCGGACTGGCCTCGTGGTCTTCGGGCCATGATGATTTGGGTCATCGCGCTCTAGCATCTCGCCCGGACGCTTACAACCCGGCCGCCCGTCCGTCGGCCGCGCCTTTCGGCAAGGCCGATTTGCTGCAGGAAGCCAGATCAGGGAAGACGGCGGGGATCGCTTTCGTTTCCCTCTGCGCCATCGTCGTGGCTGCGGTCGGTCGAAAACTCATCCGCGTCGAGATCGATCACCTGGGCCCCCTGACGGGGTTGTCTGCGCGCGCCCGGACCACGGGGTCTGCGCGTCGTCACCACGACGATGCGCTGGGCGACAAGCCGCCAGGCAAGCTCGCGCACTGGCGGAAGAAACAGGAGAAGGCCGAGGAGGTCGGTCAGGAAGCCCGGCACGATCAGAAGCAGCCCGGCAATGACGATCATTGCGGCATGCACGAGCTCGCGGCCGGCATCTTCCCCGTTTCGCGCGGCCACCGAGATCCGGCGCAACGCGTCGAGACCTTGTCTGCGCAGCAGCAGGGCGCCCAGAACGGCAGAGCCGAGCACGAGTAGCAATGTCGCGCCGACACCGATGTGGCGACCCACCAAAATAAAGGTGGCGATCTCCAGAAGCGGCAGGGCCAAGAGCGCGAGCGGCAGGAGGAGCAATCGCATGAAAGGGCCTTTCATCAGAGCCTGAGGACAGAATCGATGCCTTTTCGCGTCAATCAGCTCGCTTGAAGGCATCAAGAGCGGGCAGAACATTTGAATGATACCGCCAGCCGGACTATATGGTTCTCAACCTCCTTGGCAAACAGCGGCATCGGATTGAAATGGGCTCTATCGACTTCGTCACTTTGTTCTTCATGGTGGCCGCCGTCATCATTTTCATCCAGCTGCGCTCCGTGCTCGGCCGGCGAACGGGGAATGAGAAGCCTCCGGTCGATCCCTTTTCGCCTGCCGATACCGAGCGCCAGCCGCAGGCGACGGGCAAGGTGGTGCAGCTTCCGCGCCGGGACGGCATGCCAAACCCGACGGAGGAGCGCTACAAGGCCGTCAACGCTTTCGCCCCTGCCGACAGCGAGATCAATGCCCAGCTGCGCCGGATCGTCGATGCCGATGCGGAGTTCGATCCCAAGGAATTCGTCGCTGGCGCGCGCATGGCCTATGAAATGATCGTGGCCGCTTTTGCCGAGGGCGACCGGAAGACGTTGAAGTCGCTTCTGTCGCGTGAGGTCTACGAGGGCTTCGACGCCGCGATCAGCGAACGGGAAAAGCGCGGCGAAACGGTGAAGTCCACCCTCGTCGGCGTCGACAAGGCCGATATCGCCCAGGCCGAGATGCGCGGCAGCGAAGCCCATCTGACGCTGCGCATCGTCAGCCATTTGATTTCGGCCACCTATGACAAGGCCGGCGCCGTGATCGATGGCGATGCCGAGGCTGTTTCCGAGGTCAAGGATATCTGGACCTTTGCGCGGGACACCCGCTCGCGCGATCCGAACTGGAAGCTGATCGCCACCGAGTCGGAAGGCTGATCCCGTGGCGGGCGCCGCTGAGACATCGGGTTTCGCGCTGGAGCCTCTGTCCTTTACCGACCTGCCGGGCTGGCAAGCGGATGACCCAAGGCCCGTGTTCGCGGCGATCCGGCGCTGTCGCCGCCATATCGAAACCGTCAAGCCGCATCGCACCGGATCTTTTGGCCTGTCGAGCGCCGATCTTCTGCCAGCCTTCCGGGCGCTGGAGGCAGAGGAAGCAGGCACGGCCGAGGCCGCCCGTGCGCTGATCGAAGCGAATTTCCAACCCTTTCGCATCACGCCTGATGGCGCTGGTGAAGGCTTCGTCACCGCCTTCTACGAGCCGGTCGTGGCTGTCAGCCATCGAAAGGATGAGGTCTGGCGTTACCCCTTCTATCGCCGACCGGACGATCTGGTCGATCTTTCCGACGAAAACCGTCCCGAAGGCTTCGATCCGAGTTTCGCTTTCGCCAAAGCCACAGCGCAGGGCCTTGTCGTCCATGAGGATCGCGGCGCGATCGAGCGGGGTGCGCTGGATGGGCGCGGGCTCGAAATTGCCTATGCCCGCTCCAAGGTCGATGTGTTCTTCGCCCATGTGCAGGGCGCGGCGCGGCTTCTCTTCCCTGACAGCTCGATGCGGCGCATCACCTATGCCGCCAAGACTGGCCATCCTTTCTCGCCCATCGGCAAGCGGCTGATCGAGCGCGGTGCGATCAAGCCTGCCGATATCTCCATGCAGACGATCCGCGCCTGGCTGGAGCAGCACCCGGACCAAGCCGATGCGCTGATGTGGGAGAACCGCTCCTTCATCTTCTTTCGCGAGGCGGAGGTCGACGATCCCGATCTGGGGCCGATCGCCGCAGCCAAGGTGCCGCTGGAGCCCGGTCGATCGCTCGCGGTGGACCGGCTGATCCATACGTTCGGCACGCCGTTTTATATCGCCAGCGAGAGCCTGACACGTCTCGATCAGGGTCGACCTTTTCAAAGGCTGATGTTGGCGCTCGATACGGGCTCGGCCATCATCGGCCCGGCGCGGGGCGATATCTTTACCGGTTCCGGCGATGCGGCGGGCGATCTTGCGGGCGCTGTGCGCCATCCCGCCAGTTTCTTCGTGCTGATCCCTTCGGCCGTCGCGGCACGCTATGGCGGCGGCCATGGCTAAGGACAAGACGCTTTCGGCCGAAGACCGCATCCTCTGGGGCAAGGTGGCGCGCACCACGCGGGCGTTGCCGGGCAGGATGGAGCGCCTGGCCCTGGAGGACGAAGCGGCCGAGCCTCAGGCAGTGTCCAGGGAGGACGCTAAGGTCGGCAAGGCGGCGCAGGCGGCGCCGCCCGCGGGGGACAAGGTTGCTCTCCGCACGGCGCAGAAGATACCCCAGCCGCTCGAAAAGCCCGTTCACCGCAAGCTTTCACGCGGCCGGCTGCCGATCGAGGCGCGTCTCGATCTGCACGGCATGTTCCAAGGGGAAGCCTATGATCTTCTGCTCGGCTTTCTCACCCGAGCCCACCAGCGCGGCCTGCGTCATGTACTCGTGATCACCGGCAAGGGCACCTCCATGGGCAGCGAAGGCGCGCTGAAGCGGATGGTGCCGATGTGGTTCGCCCTGTCGGATTTTCGCCCGCTGATCTCCTCCTATGACAATGCCGCGCGGGGGCATGGCGGCGAGGGCGCGCTCTATGTGCGTCTGGCGCGCAATCCCGGCCTGTCGCATCATGACGACGACCCCTTTCGGTGAGGCGATGAAGCGTCTGCGCCGTGAGCGTGGCGTGACGCAGAAGCAGATGGCGGCAGCGATCGGCGTCTCGGGCGCCTATCTCTCCGCGCTGGAACGCGGCCAGCGCGGCGCACCGAGCTTCGACTTGATCCAGAAGATATCAGGCTATCTCCACGTCATCTGGGACGAGCAGGACGCGCTCTTCGACGTCGCCTCGATCTCCCATCCCAAGGCCACGCTCGACACCTCAGGCCTGCCGGGCGAATACACGGCCTTCGCCAATCGTCTGGCACAGGCAATCCGCTCGCTGCCGCCCGATACGATCGCGCAGATGGATGAGCTTTTGGAGAAAGCGCGCATTGCTGCTAAACAGCGTTAGGCCTGCGGCGCGTGCCTGCGCTCAGGCGGCGATTTTAACGGAAAACCACCCTTAAAAGTGCCAAAATGCCTGCTTTTCTGGGGACTTTCCCGCCTCTTCATTTGGTGAAAAGACGCAGAGTTCCTATATTGACACCTATGACATCAGGTGATTCGGCAGTGGCTCCGCACTGACGCGATTGCCCGAAAAGCGGTTCGCATCGGCCGTTGCGCGCCAAGACCGCTTATCGACATTGACCCTTCCGCCGCATGCCGTTTTCGGCCTCGAAAGCGCGCCTGATGCAGAAGCCTTGGAAAGATCTGACACCCCAATGACCAATTCCTCGTCCGCCGCCGCCAGCGCCGAATATGGCGCCGATTCCATCAAGGTTCTCAAAGGCCTTGACGCCGTGCGCAAGCGGCCCGGCATGTATATCGGCGATACCGATGACGGATCCGGCCTGCATCACATGGTCTACGAGGTGGTCGACAATGCCATCGACGAAGCGCTGGCGGGTCATGCCGACTTGGTGACCGTGACGCTGAACCCGGATGGCTCGGTAACGGTGACCGATAATGGGCGCGGCATTCCGACCGATATTCACACGGGCGAGGGCGTCTCGGCGGCCGAGGTCATCATGACCCAGCTGCATGCCGGCGGTAAGTTCGACCAGAATTCCTACAAGGTATCAGGCGGTCTGCATGGCGTCGGCGTGTCCGTCGTCAATGCTTTGTCGGTCTGGCTGAAGCTGCGCATCCGCCGCAATGGCAAGATCCATGAGATCGCCTTTACCCACGGCGTGGCCGATGCGCCGCTCGCCGTCATCGGTGAGTATGAGGGGCGTTCGGGCACGGAGGTCACCTTCCTCGCCAGCTCCGAAACCTTCACGATGACCGAATATGATTTCGGCACGCTCGAACATCGCTTGCGCGAACTGGCCTTCCTGAATTCTGGCGTGCGCATCCGGCTGACGGATCGGCGCAAGCCAGACGTCAAGGAAGAGGAGATGCTTTATGACGGAGGCCTTGAAGCCTTCGTCCGCTATCTGGACCGGGCCAAGAAGCCGCTGGTCGACAAGCCGGTCGCCATCAAGGGCGAGCGCGATGGCATCACCGTCGAAGTGGCCATGTGGTGGAACGACAGCTACCATGAAAACGTGCTCTGCTTCACGAACAACATCCCCCAGCGTGATGGCGGCACGCATATGCAGGGCTTCCGCAGCGCGCTGACGCGCCAGATCGTCTCCTATGCCGACAGCTCCGGGATCATGAAGAAGGAGAAGGTGACCTTGACGGGGGACGACTGCCGCGAAGGTCTGTCGGCCGTTCTGTCGGTCAAGGTGCCGGATCCGAAATTCTCCTCGCAGACCAAGGACAAGCTGGTCTCCTCCGAAGTCCGCCCCGTGGTTGAAAATCTCGTCAGCGAGGCGCTGTCGACCTGGCTGGAGGAACATCCTGCCGAGGCCAAGACGCTGGTCGGCAAGGTGGTGGAGGCGGCAGCCGCACGCGAGGCGGCCCGCAAGGCGCGCGAGCTGACGCGGCGCAAGGGCGCGCTCGATATTTCCTCGCTGCCCGGCAAGCTCGCCGATTGCTCGGAGCGCGATCCGGCCAAGTCCGAATTGTTCCTGGTCGAGGGTGACTCGGCCGGCGGCTCGGCCAAGCAGGGCCGCTCGCGCGAGAACCAGGCCATCCTGCCACTGCGCGGCAAGATCCTGAACGTCGAGCGGGCGCGCTTCGACAAGATGCTCTCCAGCCAGGAAATCGGGACGCTGATCACCGCGCTCGGCACGTCGATCGGCAAGGATGAGTTCAACCCCGGCAAGCTGCGCTACCACAAGATCATCATCATGACGGATGCCGACGTCGACGGCGCCCACATCCGCACCCTGCTGCTGACCTTCTTCTTCCGGCAGATGCCGGAGCTGATCGAGCGCGGCCACCTCTATATCGCCCAGCCGCCGCTCTATAAGGTGACGCGCGGCAAGTCCTCGCAATATCTAAAGGACGAAAAGGCCTTCGAGGATTATCTGATCACCGTCGGGCTCGAAGATGCGGTTCTGGAGCTTGGCAATGGCGAAGCCCGCGCCGCGCTCGATCTGCGCGAGATCATCAATGACGCCCTGCGCATGCGCGCGCTGATCGAGGGCCTGCATTCGCGCTATAACAGAGCGGTGGTCGAGCAGGCGGCGATTGCCGGCGCGCTCAATCCGGAGGTTCTGAGCGACGCCACCCGTTCCGCCGCGACTGCCGCCGATGTTGCAGCCCGTCTCGACCGGATCGCGGAGGAAACCGAACGCGGCTGGACCGGCACGGTTGCCGAGGATGGCGGATTGCGCTTCGAGCGCATGGTGCGCGGCGTCAAGGATGTCGCGACGCTTGACATGGCACTGATCGGCTCTCAGGACGCCCGCTATATCGACCAGACGAGCGCCCGGCTGAAAGAGATCTATACGCAGGTGCCTGTGCTCAAGCGCCGCGATACGACCATGGAGATTACCGGCCCGCGTGCGCTTCTTGACGCCATCTTCGCCGTTGGCCGCAAGGGCCTGTCGATGCAGCGTTACAAGGGCCTGGGCGAGATGAATGCCGAACAGCTCTGGGAAACCACACTGGATCCGACGGTGCGCTCGCTGCTTCAGGTCCGGGTGAACGACGCCACGGACGCCGATGGCCTGTTTTCCCGCCTGATGGGCGACGAGGTGGAGCCGCGCCGCGACTTCATTCAGGAAAATGCGCTGAGCGTGTCCAACCTGGACATTTGATCCGGTCACACCCTCCGAGAGGCGCTTTAAAAAAGGCCGGCTGCAGGTGAAACCCGCAGCCGGCCTTTTCGATTCAATCAGGCTCGGTCACCGAGATCGGGGGGCGGGGATCAATCGCCGATAAAGGTGCCTTCGAATGCAAGCTCGGACAGAGGCTGGCGCGGGCTTGGCGTTTCGCGGGCCTGCAAGCCTTCCGGCAGGATCGACGCGTCGCCCTTGCGGCCGATGGCAGCAGCGGCCTCGAGCCGGTAATCGTCCGAAATCTTCAAGACCTCCTTGGCTTGGTCGAAGTGAATGCCGGTCATGCCATGAGCCTGAAAGCCGAGCTTTTCGGCCTGATGCGCAATGGCCGACCAGGCCGCGCCCGTATCGAAGCTATGGCTGTAGGATGGCTTCTTTTCGCCGGACGGCGAAACGGACACCGTCTTGGATACGAAAAAGATCAGCGCAGATGCGGTCTTGGCCCAGCTCTGGTTGAACTCGTTGAGCAGCGGAAACAGCGTTTCCCAGGCCGGGGTGTCGCGACGGGCATAGACGAAGCGCCAGGGCTGCGCATTGAAGGCGGAAGGCGCCCAGCGGCCGGCTTCGAGAATGGTCAGAAGATCTTCGGCACTGATCTGCGAGGAATCGAAGGCGCGCGGCGACCAGCGGTTCAGGAATCCCGGATCGACAGGGTAGTCGGCCTGGCGGAAGTTGCTTGACGTGCTCATGGGGTCTGATCCTCAAATGACTGGAAATCGTCAGGCCATGCGGCAGCTTGGGAGGTGCTCGGCCGCGCGGCAAGGACGTTATGCGCGTGATCAATGGCCTGCGGCAAGGCCGATCGCAATCCCGGCAATGCGAGACTCTGCGTCAATGGCGTTGAAACGATTGTGTGAGATCCTCCGCATGAAACCAAGGTCCGGCCGAGTGCGGCATGGTCCGCCTGGATGGTGACGCAGCGTCGTCGCTATTGAGCGGCAGGGCGCGGTTGGCTGTGAAAGAGCGCGGGAGGATCGCCAGCGCCGACAGGCGGATGGCGTCAGGGCTTGGCAGCAGCGGAACCGGAGGCGCTTCGGTCTCGTTGCCATGGGCCGGCTTCGTGCTAATCTGCCCGTCCGTGCGTCCGCCAGGGCGCGAGAGGAGCACTCTTTGGAAGCCTGGCGAGAGGAGCCTGCATGTTCTACCAATGGTATGAAATGAATCATGCGGTCATGGCGCCTTGGCGCGCCGCCGCAGAGGCAATGCGCCTGGCCTATGCCAATCCGCTCAACCCCTTTGCCGAGACCTATGCCGGGCGCACGGCAAGCGCCAGCCTCGAAGTGTTCGAACGGGCGACCCGGCGCTATGGCAAGCCGGACTTCGGCCTTTATGAGACGCCGGTCGATGGTAAGGCGGTGCCGGTGTGCGAGAAGATCGTCTGGCGCAAGCCCTTCTGCAACCTCATCCATTTCGAACGGACCCTGCCCAAGCGTCGCGAGCGCGATCCGCGCTTGTTGATCGTTGCGCCCATGTCGGGCCATTATGCCACGCTGCTGCGCGGCACGGTCGAATCCCTTCTCCCCCATGCGGATATCTACATTACCGATTGGATCGACGCCCGCATGGTGCCCTTGGCCGAGGGCACGTTCGATCTCGACGACTATATCGATTACGTCATTGAGATGCTGCACCATCTCGGGCCCGACACCCATATGATGGCCGTCTGTCAGCCGGCCGTTCCGGTTCTGGCTGCGGTGGCGTTGATGGAAGCGGCCGAGGATCCGCTGTCGCCGGCCTCGATGACCCTGATGGGTGGCCCGATCGACACGCGCATCAACCCGACCGCCGTCAACAAACTGGCCAAGGACAAGCCGATCGAGTGGTTTCGCGACAATGTCGTTATGCCTGTGCCGTTCCCGCATCCCGGCTTCATGCGGCCGGTCTATCCCGGCTTTCTCCAGCTCTCGGGCTTCATGTCGATGAACCTCGATCGCCATATCCTGGCGCAGCGCGACTTCTTCGAGCATCTGGTCAAGAACGACGGCGATGCGGCCGAGAAGCATCGCGATTTCTACGACGAATATCTGGCTGTGATGGATCTGACGGCGGAATTCTATCTCCAGACGGTGGAGACGGTTTTCATGCGTCATGCCCTGCCCAAGGGCGAGATGATGCATCGGGAAAACCGGGTGGATCTCACCGCCATTCGCAAAGTCGCGCTTCTGACGGTCGAGGGCGAGAATGACGACATCTCCGGCCTCGGCCAAACCCAGGCGGCGCAGACGCTCTGCGTCAACATTCCCGAGACGATGCGCCAGCATTATATGCAGCCCGATGTCGGCCATTACGGCGTCTTCAACGGCTCACGCTTCCGCCGCGAGATCGTGCCGCGGATTGCTGCTTTCCAGCGGGCGCATGCGCGCGGTGGCCAGCCGGTGCGCCAGGTGATCGTTGGAGGCAAGACGGCCTGATCAATCGAAGGCGGGGCGTCACTCAGCTGGCGCTCCGCCACAATCATGCCGGAAAGAAGAAGGGCCGCGAACTGTCTTTCTGCGAAATTGTCAAGTCGGCAAAGCCACTTGTTCGATTTTAGTCCTTGCTTTCTTGTGGAGGAACGGTTGCGCCCCCACATCGAATTGCGCGTAAGGGCCCGGATCGGCAGCCCTTCTTCAACAAAGGACGCCTGAACATGAACCAATCTGCATTGATCCGTCCGGACTGGACGCCTGCGACCATTGCATTGATGGTCCTGGGCTTCATCGTCTTCTGGCCGCTGGGCCTTGCCATGCTCGCCTATATTCTGTTCGGCGAGCGGCTTGGCGCCTTCAAGCGTAATGCCAATGAGACGGTGGACCGGACCTTCAGCAACTTCCGCGGCTTTCCGGGCTTTTCCGGCCGCGCCCGCGCCGGCTTCGACACCGGCAATGTCGCCTTCGACGAATGGCGCGAAACCGAACTGACGCGTCTTGACGAAGAGCGCCGCCGCCTCAACGCGATGCGCGAGGAATTCGAGACCTATGTTCGCGAACTGCGCCGCGCCAAGGACCAGGAAGAGTTCGACCGCTTCATGCGCGAACGCAAGTTCGGCCAAGGCGGCACGGTGGAAGGCTATACCGGCTGATCGTCCGTCCTGTGGGTGAAACCGGATAAACATCGGCAAATCAGACAGGGCCGGCGCCTCGACATGGCGCCGGCCTTTCGCTGTCACTGACACCTGTCTGCTGGCAGAAGGGAGAAAGGCCGGCATCGGGAAACGGGACTGGGCGGCCAGAGCGAAACCCGCTAGACGTAACGCATGCTTCCAGCCTTTCTGAAACCGCCTGTTACCAAGGCGTCCGCACTCGAACGTGTCGTGGAGGTCGATGGCCGCAGCCTGCCATTGACCATCAACCCGTCGCTGCGGGCGACACGGTTGACGCTGCGTATCGAACCGGGCGGGCGCGCCCTGAAGCTGACGGTCCCCAAGGGGCTACCGCAGCGCGAGGTCGATGCCTTTATCGAGCGTCATCGCGGCTGGCTCACCTCCAAGCTTGCCCGCTTTTCCGGTGAGAGTGAGCTGATGGAGGGCGGTACCATTGCGCTTCGCGGCGTCGTGCATCGCATCGAATTGTCGGGCCGGCTGCGCGGCCTGCCGGAGATCGTCGTGACCGATGATGAGCCGGTCCTGCGCCTGTCCGGCGATCCTGAACATCTGCGCCGGCGCCTTGCCGAGTTCCTGAAGAAGGAGGCGCGCACGGATCTCGAACGGCTCGTCGCCATTCATGCGGGGCGTATGGGCGGCAAGGTCAAGTCGGTGACCTTGAAAGATACCCGCAGCCGCTGGGGCTCCTGCACGTCGGAAGGGGCCTTGAGCTTCTCCTGGCGCATTGTCATGGCGCCGCCGCATGTGATCGATTATCTCGCCGCCCATGAGGTCGCGCATCTGCGTGAAATGAACCATGGGCCGCAATTCTGGGCTCTGTGCGAGATGCTCTGCCCGCGCACGGCCGAAGCCCGCCATTGGCTGAAGCGCAACGGCTCAATGCTGCACGCTCTCGATTTCAGCTGATCGGAGCATTAAAAACAGCCCGACAGGCAGCGTGAATGCCGCATTTGCGTGCTTTTGTCTCGACATAGCCACGCTTTCATGCGAACTCGCGACATTATGAGCGCTGATCCGTTCGACATCAAGATTTGTGGTTTGAAGACGCGCGAGGCGGCCGAGCATGCGGTCGGGCGCGGAGCGACGCATATCGGCTTCATCTTCTTTCCCAAAAGCCCGCGCAACGTGACGCCGATGGAAGCCCGCGCGGTTGCCGACGCCGTTCGTGGCCGGGCGAAAATCGTCGCGGTCACGGTGGACGCAAGCGAGGCCCAACTGGACGCGATCATGGAAGGGCTTCGCCCTGACATGATCCAGCTGCACGGCGGCGAGAGCCCTGCCCATGTGCAGGCCGTCAAGGCGCGTTATGGCCTGCCTGTGATCAAGGCGCTGTCGATCCGCGATGCGGCCGATCTGGAGGCCGCTCTTGCCTATCAACGCATAGCCGACCGGCTGCTGTTCGACGCCAAGCCGCCCAAGGGCTCGGAGCTTCCAGGCGGCAATGGCGTTTCCTTCGACTGGCGACTTCTTGACGCGCTTGACGACGGTGTCGATTACATGCTTTCCGGAGGGCTTGATGCCGCCAATGTGGGCAGGGCAATTTCCGCCACCCATGTGCGGGCGATCGATGCCTCTTCGGGATTGGAAATTGCGCCCGGTGTCAAGGATGCCGGCCGCATCGATGCATTCTTCGACGCTGTCGCGTCGGCGCTCAAGGCCCGAGCCGTCGCACCTCATCCGCGGCAGATCTTGAATCAGGGAGCATGACGTGAACGAGACCCCCAAGCTGAATTCCTTCCGGTCCGGTCCGGACGAGGATGGCCGCTTCGGCATTTTCGGTGGCCGTTTCGTGGCCGAAACGCTGATGCCGCTGATCCTCGATCTGCAGGCCGAATGGGAAAAGGCCAAGACCGATCCGACCTTCAAGGCCGAGATGGAGACGCTCGGCAAGCATTATGTCGGCCGGCCGAGCCCGCTCTATTTTGCCGAACGGCTGACCGAGCATCTTGGCGGCGCCAAGATCTACTTCAAGCGTGAGGAGCTGAACCACACCGGCTCGCACAAGATCAACAATTGCATCGGCCAGATTCTGCTGGCCAAGCGTATGGGCAAGACCCGCATTATCGCCGAAACCGGTGCCGGCCAGCATGGCGTGGCGACCGCGACGGTCTGCGCCCGTTTTGGCCTGCCTTGCGTCGTCTACATGGGCGCGACCGATGTCGCCCGCCAGTCGCCCAACGTCTTCCGCATGAAACTGCTCGGCGCCGAGGTCAAGCCGGTGACGGCCGGCAACGGCACGCTGAAGGATGCGATGAACGAGGCGATGCGTGACTGGGTCACCAATGTCGACTCGACCTATTACCTGATCGGCACCGCCGCCGGTATGCATCCCTATCCGGAAATGGTGCGCGACTTCCAGTCGGTCATCGGCATCGAAGCGCGCGCGCAGATGCTCGAAGCCGAGGGACGGCTGCCGGATCTGGTGGTCGCTGCCGTCGGTGGCGGCTCGAACGCCATTGGCATCTTCCATCCCTTCCTGGATGATGCGAGCGTGAAGATCCTCGGCGTCGAAGCCGGCGGCAAGGGGCTGGAGGGCGACGAGCATTGCGCCTCGATCACCGCCGGCTCGCCCGGGGTCCTTCACGGCAACCGCACCTATCTGCTTCAGGATGGCGACGGCCAGATCAAGGAAGGCCACTCGATCTCGGCCGGCCTCGACTATCCCGGCATCGGGCCGGAACATGCCTGGCTCGCAGATATCGGCCGCGTCGATTACGTGCCGATCAAGGATGACGAGGCGCTGGAGGCGTTCCAGCTGCTGACGCGGCTTGAAGGCATCATTCCCGCGCTGGAGCCGAGCCATGCCCTGGCCGAGGTCATCAAGCGGGCGCCCGCCATGGGCAAGGACCAGATCATTTTGATGAATCTCTCCGGCCGTGGCGACAAGGACATTTTCACCGTGGGCAAGATTCTCGGCATGGAGCAGGCAGGCGCATGACCGCACGCATGGACAAGACATTCGCCGCTCTCCAGGCAGAAGGCCGGCCGGCGCTGGTCACCTATATCATGGGCGGCGACCCGGATTTCGAAACCTCGCTCGCCATCATGAAGGCGCTGCCTCTGGCCGGCTCCGACATCATCGAGCTCGGCATGCCCTTTTCCGATCCGATGGCCGATGGACCGGCCATTCAAATGGCTGGCCAGCGCGCGCTGAAGGGCGGCCAGACGCTTGCCACGACGCTGGAGCTCGCCCGCCGCTTTCGCGAGGACAATCCAGACACGCCGATCGTGCTGATGGGCTATTACAATCCCATCTATATCTACGGTGTCGATCGTTTCCTGAAGGATGCGGTGGAGGTCGGGCTCGATGGGCTGATCGTCGTCGACCTGCCGCCGGAGATGGATGACGAGCTTTGCCTGCCTGCGCTCGCCGCCGGCATCAGCTTCATTCGCCTGGCGACGCCGACCACGGACGACCGCCGCCTGCCGAAGGTGCTCGAAAACACTTCGGGTTTCGTTTATTATGTGTCGATGAATGGCATTACCGGTTCGGCCCTGCCGGATCCCTCGCGGATCGGTGAGGCGGTGAGGCGGATCAAGAGCCATACCAGCCTTCCGGTCTGCGTCGGCTTCGGCGTGAAGACCGAGGAACATGCAAGAGCGATCGGCGCTGCCGCCGACGGCGTGGTGGTCGGCACCGCCATCGTCAACCAGATTGCCTCCAGCCTGACGGCTGAGGGCCAAGCCACAGAGGCCACCGTGCCCGGCGTCGCGGCTTTGGTGCGCGGGCTTTCGGCCGGCACCAGAGCAGCGCGTCTTGCGGCGGCCGAATAAAAGTCCGATTTATCCTGTTGAGAGCAGCCCCTGCGGCAGGTTCTGTTTGCCTGCCGCATCGTCTTATGGAGTGCGCGCCCCATGAACTGGATCACCAACTACGTCCGCCCGAAGATCAATTCGATGCTCGGCCGGCGCGAGGTACCGGAAAATCTCTGGATCAAGTGCCCTGAAACGGGCGAGATGGTGTTCCATCGCGATCTTGAGGAAAACAAGTGGGTCATCCCCGCCTCCGGCTATCATATGAAGATGCCTGCCAAGGCGCGGCTGCGCGATCTCTTCGATGGCGGCCTTTATGAAAGCCTACCGCAGCCGAAGGTGGCGCAGGATCCGCTGCGCTTCCGCGACTCCAAGAAATATTCCGACCGGCTGAAGGATGGCCGCACCAAGACCGAGCTGGAAGACACGATCGTCGCCGGCCTCGGCACGGTCAAAGGCGTCAAGCTCGTCGCCGTCGTCCATGAATTCAACTTCATGGCGGGATCGTTGGGAATCGCCGCTGGCGAGGCGATCATCAAGGCGTTTGAACGGGCGATTGCTGAAAAATGCCCGCTGGTGATGTTCCCGGCCTCCGGCGGTGCCCGCATGCAGGAAGGCATTCTCTCGCTGATGCAGCTGCCGCGCACCACCGTGGCGGTGGAAATGCTGAAAGAGGCCGGGCTGCCCTATATCGTCGTCCTCACCAATCCAACGACCGGCGGCGTGACCGCTTCCTACGCCATGCTGGGCGATGTGCATCTGGCCGAGCCCGGCGCGCAGATCGGCTTTGCGGGCCAGCGCGTGATCGAGCAGACGATCCGCGAGAAGCTGCCGGAGGGCTTCCAGACATCCGAATATCTCTATGAGCACGGCATGGTCGATATGGTGGTCAAACGCCACGAGATTGCCGAGACGCTCGCCCGCCTCTTGAAGATCCTGATGAAGACGCCGGCCGTCTCCGAGACCGAGCAGGCTCTGGAGCTGCATGAGGACCTCTCAGCCGCGGCGGAATAAGCCGCCTGATCTTCCGGCGCTCCGGCTCACAGACAAAGGACGTTCGCCCATGACGACTGCCGGGACGCTGACGCAGGCGGCCGCTGAGATCGACCGGCTGATGACCCTGCATCCCAAGGGCTTCGACCTGTCGCTGGAGCGGATCACCCGGCTGCTTGCTCGTCTCGGCAATCCGCAGGACCGGCTGCCGCCGGTGCTTCATGTCGCTGGCACCAATGGCAAGGGCTCCTTCACCGCCTTTTCCCGCGCGCTTCTGGAAGCCGAAGGCCTCGCGGTCCATGTCCACACCTCGCCGCATTTGGTGAACTGGCATGAGCGCTACCGTCTCGGCGTCAAGGGCGGGCGCGGGCAGCTCGCCGAAGACGCGGTGCTGGCCGATGCAATCCGCCGCGTTGCCGAAGCCAATGCTGGTGAGACCATAACCGTCTTCGAAATCCTCACCGCCGTGGCCTTCCTGCTCTTTGCCGAGCATCCTGCCGATGCCGTGGTGATGGAAGTGGGGCTTGGCGGCCGCTTCGATGCGACCAATGTTATCCGCCATCCGGCGGTGACCGCGATCATGCCGATCTCGCTCGACCATCAAGCCTATCTGGGGGATCGCGTGGAGCTGATCGCCGCTGAAAAAGCCGGCATCATGAAGCGTGGTCGCCCTGCGGTGATCGGCTATCAGGAGTTCGACGGGGCCCGAGATGTGCTGGCCGATACCGCCGAGCGCCTCGGCTGCCCCACCGCTCTCTATAGCCAGGACTTCCTGGCGCATGAGGAATTCGGCCGGATGATCTATCAGGACGAAGACGGGCTGATAGATCTACCGCTGCCCCGTCTGCCCGGCCGTCACCAGCTCGCCAATGCCGCTGCCGCCATCCGCGCGGTCAAGGCTGCGGGCTTTACGCTGAGCGAACAGGGGATCGAAAAGGCGCTGCAGACGGTCGAATGGGCGGGCCGTCTCCAACGCATGCCCAAGGGGCCGCTTCTGGATCTCGCGCCTGAGGGCGCCGAAGTCTGGCTCGATGGCGGTCACAATCCCGGCGCTGGCCAAGTAATCGCCGAGACCATGGTCAGCTTCGAGGAGCGCGATCCGCGCCCGCTCGTGCTGATTATCGGCATGATCAACACCAAGGAGCCGATCGGCTATTTCCGGGCCTTCGCCGGTCTGGCGGAAAAGGTGTTCACCGTGCCGATCCCCGCCTCGGACGCCGGGCTTGATCCGGTGGCGCTCGCGGGTGACGCCGCCGACGCCGGCTGCCCGGCCGAAGCCTGCGGCTCGGTCGCCGAGGCGTTGGCCAGGGTTGCCGCCCTGTTTAAGACCGCTCCAAAGGCGCCTCGAATCCTGATCGGGGGCTCGCTCTATCTGGTCGGCTCCGTGCTTGGAGAAAACGGCACGCCGCCGCGATAGGCGTGGTTTTACCTTCCAATAGAAAAGGCGCCCCACGTGGACCGTGGAGCGCCTTTTTCCATGCAATCGCTTGAGGCAAACGATCAGGCGGTTGCCGAGCTGATCCAGGAGCTCAGCGCATTCTTCGGAGCGGCGCCGACCTTGATGTCGGCGACTTCGCCCGACTTGAACAGGGCCAGCGTCGGGATCGAGCGGACGCCATACTGTGCGGCAAGCTCCGGGTTTTCGTCGATGTTGAGCTTGGCGACCTTGACCTTGCCGGCAAGTTCCTTGGAGATCTCTTCGAGCGACGGCGCGATCATCTTGCAAGGGCCGCACCATTCGGCCCAGAAATCGACAACGACGGGCTCGGCGGAATTGAGCACTTCGGCTTGGAAGTTGGCGGTATTGACGTGAACGGTAGCCATCGGGCTCTCCTTGCGTTTGTCTTCATCGATTAAAGTGAGGCGGCGGGCTCCGCTTTTCAAGACGCTGGTCGCGCGCTTGTGCATTGTCGATCCGTCCCGCTCCACGCATCAAGCGAATTGGAGCTTGAGCAACTGTTTACGCCTCTGCGGAAAGCGCGTCGAGAGCCTCCTCGAGTACGGCATCGTCAAGTGTGAAGACGGCGGGACCTTCCGTATAAACAAGCAGGCAGCGAAAGGCATGTGCCGGATAAAGCGGCCTCAGCACTGCGCGGTAAAGCGCAAGTTGAGCGCGGTGCACAGAGTCGATATAGGCGGCTTCGCTCGGCACCATGCGGTTGGTCTTGAAGTCGGCCAGCGTGACCACGCCGTCCTCCACCGCAATGCGGTCGATCCGGCCGGAGACGGCGACGGAGCGGCTGCCAAGTGCCAGGGTGCCCATGACGGAAACTTCCGCACGGCCCTTCGGGGAAAACAGCAGCGCCAACTCCGGCAAGCGCGTCAGGCCGAGCACATCCGCGATCAGGGCCTTTTGGCGCTGCTCCGGCCAATGCGGCACGGCGCGAGCGAGGTAGCGCAGGCCCGCCGCCTCCCGCTCGTCCTCCGGCATGCCGGGCAGCACCTGCAGGAAGCGATGGAGCAGCGCGCCGCGCAGAAGCGACGGGACGGGCGCCTTGCGCGAGAAGATCGAATTGGCAAGCAGGCCCGAGCGGTCCTGATCCTCGATTACCGCGCCGGTGCCCGATGGGCTCAAGGGGCGCGGCAGGCGGGGGAAGGGCGGCAGGGGTTTCGTCAGGGCGTCCGGCAGGGGCTTGAAGACCTGTTGTTCCGCCTTCGCGGCCGGGGGCGCGGCAAGGGTCTCGCCCGGTGCTGCCGCATGCCAGCGCAGGCCCTGCCATTCCATACCGCCGGCGGCAAAAGAGGCCGGTACGGCACGGCCTGCCGGATCGGCCGAAAGGCCGGAACTAACCATGGCATGCCAGCTCTCCGGATTGGCGCGTTTGCCCTGATAGCCGCAGATCACCAGCCGGTCGGCCGCGCGCGTCATGCCGACATAGAGCAGCCGGCGATATTCCTCTTCCGCCGCCTGTTTCAGCCGCGCCATATCCGCCTCAACCAAGCTATTGGACGGGCTTCTTGGCGCGCGCCAGACCGGCAGCGCGGCCGCCTCGCCGGTGCGGGCGGCGGGGTCGCGCATCAGCCGGAAGGACGGCACATGCTGGCTGGAAAAGGCCTGCCCGCCGCCATCGACCAGGAAGACGACAGGTGCTTCCAGCCCCTTGGCGGCATGGACGGTCATGATGCGGACCTCGTCGCGCTCCTTGTCCTGCTCGCGCTTGACGGTGGGCGCCTCGGCTTCCAGGCTGGCGATGAAGGCCTGAAGGCCGGGCAGGCTGTTCTTTTCGTGGTCCAGGGCGAAGGTCAGGAATTCATCGAGCACATCGCCGACCTCGCTGCCGAGCCGGGCGAGGAACGCGGCGCGGCCGCCATCATGGGCAAGCACACGGGCGTAGAAATCATGAACGCAGAGCCGGCCAAGCATCGCCTGCCAGTTCTCCAACCGCTGCCGCGCGGCCAGCAGCTGTTTCGGCGCATCCTCCTCCAGCGCTCGCAGCGCCTCCCAGAGGCAGACGCCGACGGGGCGACGGGGCGCGAGGTCGAGCAGGTCGTCTTCGCTCAGATTGAGAAGCGGGCTTTTCAGCACGGCCGCGAGCGACAGATCATCCTCGGGAAACAGGAGGAAGCGGCCGAGCGCCACCAGATCCTGAATGGCGATGTGGCGGGTCAGTACCAGCCGGTCGGCACCGGCGACGGGAATATCGCGCCGGCCCTTCAGCGCCCGGGTCAGCGCGCCGACAAAGGCGTCGCGCTTGCGCACGAGCACGATGACGTCGCCCGGCCGCATCGGCCGCGCCACGCCCTTTTCCATCACCGTCGCCTTGCCGATTTCGGCCTCCAGTACGGCGGCGATCCGACGCGCCAGCACATTGGCAGGCGCGTCTTCCGGGGTGGCGTCGAAGGCCGCGGTCCAGTCGTCCAGCTCCGGCTCCGGCGCGGGCAGGATCGGCTCCCAAACCTCCACCAGCCCGACCTGGCCGGACCGGTTGGAGGCGTGGATGACGGGCTCGTCACGGGCGCTCAGTCCCCGGGCATGGCTCGGCTGGGCGAAGACGGCATCCACAGCCGAGAGCACATCCTCGGTCGAGCGGAAGGAGAGCTGCAGCCGGATGGCGCTGAAGGGCCGGCCACCGCCCTGCACCCGCCGCGCCGCCGCCTCGCTTTCGCCGGCGAATTGTTCCGGCCGGGCGCCCTGGAAGGAATAGATCGACTGCTTCTCGTCGCCGACGGCGAAGAGCGTGCGGTTCAGCGTGCGCGCCGAAGCGCCGGAGAAGAAGTCGCCGGTCAGCGCGCGAATGATCGTCCATTGCACCGGGCTGGTATCCTGCGCCTCATCCACCAGCACATGGTCGATGCCGCGATCGAGCTTGTAATGCACCCAAGCGGAGACGCGGTCACGGGTCAAAAGATTGGCGGCGCGCCGGATCAGATCGTCGAAATCGAGCTGGCTGCGGCTCTTCTTCAAGGCGTCATAGTCGCGGTTCAGCCGGTCGGCCAGCGTCAGCGCCGCCTCGCTCGCTTCCACCATATGCAGCCGGTTCAGCCGGTCGAGAATGGCCAGCAGATGATCGCGGGCCAGGAGAACGGCGGATTCCAGCTCCGGTGCCGCCTTGCTCATCTTGGCGGTAAAGAAGGTGCTGTCGGCCAGCGGCTTGCCGGTGGAGGCGCTGAGAAACAGGGGCTTCAGCGCCTGCAGCCGGCCCAGCGGATCCTCGATCCGGGCGGCAGCGGCCAGGCCATCGGCAAAGGCGCCGGCCTTGGCGCCGCCGGCCGATCGGGCCAGCGCGATATAGGCATCCAAACTTGCGCCGGAAAGCGTCGGAAAGGGCCAGAGATCGTTAAGGATCGTCTCGGCCGTCTCCTCGGGCCCGAGCGCGAAGCTGCGCCGCAGCGCAAGCCCCGGCCCACCTTCGGCGCGGGTGCGGGCGAGAAAGGCCTGCACCTCGGCGCGCGCGGCCACCAGTTCGGACAGCAGCTTTTCAAGGCCCGTGTCATCGGCCAGTTCCAGGACGGTGGCGAAGGCATCGGCGAGCGCCGGATCGTAGCGGCTGGCTGCGGCGTTCAGCAGCAGCCTCCGGGCATCCGCCATCAGCACCGCCGCGGCCCGGTCATCGAGAACGGAGAAGTGGCCGGCGACATTGGCCTCTAGCGGAAACTGATGCAGCAGCGCCTCGCAAAAGGCGTGGATGGTCTGGATCTTCAGCCCGCCTGGCGTTTCCAAGGCACGGGCAAACAGCCGCCGCGCCTCATCCAGCTGCTGGCGGCTGGGTGCGCCGCCCTCCAGGCTGGCGATCTCAGCGGCAAGCGTTGCCTCGTCCAGAGTCACCCAGCGCGCCAAGCGCTCGAAGACGCGGTTCGACATCTCGGCTGCCGCCGCCTTTGTATAGGTCAGGCAGAGAATGGCCGAGGGGCGGGCGCCGGAAAGCAGCAGGCGGATCACCCGCTGCGTCAGCACATGGGTCTTGCCAGAGCCGGCATTGGCCATGACCCAGGCCGAACGCGTGGGGTCGGAGGCTTCCTTCTGCTTTTCCGTCGTCCAGCTGCGCCAGCCCTCGCTCGACTGGTCGCGCGGCCCATGATCGTCATCGAGGATGCGCATCTCATCCATCGTCGCTCTCCCCGGCCTCGGCCGTCGCCCATTCGGCCACCCGGGCGAGATGGTCATATTCGCCGCCGTAATCGCGCTCTTTCTGTACGATCACGCGCGAGGCAAAGCCGCGCTTGCCCGAGAGAAGCGCCGAGAGCAGGCCGGTGAGCTGTAATACGGCCTCATCGGCCAGCTCGGCGGCGCTCTTGCGCTCTTCCGACCCGCGCGCGCTGCCCTTGTCGTTATTGACGGTGTTGACCTCGAAGCGGTCGCCCGGCTTCAGCCTGACATAGAGCAGGTCGGCCGTCTCGCGCCGGTCGACGCCCTTAAAGGCGCTGCGCTTCAACGCAGCGGCCTCCAGCGGCAATTGCGGATCCAAGAGCGCACGCGCCTCCTTAGGCGAGGGATTGGAGCCGGTCTTGTAATCGACGATGACGGCAGTGCCGTCCTTGAGAATGTCGATGCGGTCGGCAATCCCTGTCAGGCGGAGCTGGCCAACGCCGAGCGGCAGGCTGGCCGGCACTTCCAGATGCGAGCGGAGGATATCGCCATGGCGGGAAATCTCCCATTGCAGGAAGGCTTGCGCCACGCCCTGGAAGCGCGGCCGCCAGATGACGTCGATATGGGCGGGCAGGCGGGCCTGGTCGAAGGCCTCCTCCACGATCGCCGCAATGCGCCTTTGCGCCTGCGGGCTTCCCGGCTCCAGATCCTCGCGCACGAAGCGCTCGACAATGGCGTGATAAAGCGTGCCGCGCATGGCCGCACCCGGATCGGCATTGAAATCATCGAGCGGCAGTAGGCGCAGGATGCGTTTGGCATAGATGGCATAGGGGTCGCGTCTCAGCCGCGTCACCTCGCTGAAGGAATAGCGCGTCGGCTGCAAGGCCGGGTCGGGCCTTGGCTGCGGGCGCGGGGCAAGCGGCTGGGGCGGCCGCTCGTCCAGCTGGTAGCCGAAATGGATGTGATCGCGCCCACGGGCGCGCATGGCCTCGGTGCGTTCCTTGCCGATGACGGCGGAGAGACGCTGCAGCCAGCGCGAGGCGACCGTCGGCGCGCTGCCCTTGCGCAAGGAGCGGCTGAGCACCAGCCGCCGCGTGCCGAAGGCCATATGAAAATCATGCGCGAGCTGGCCGATCCGCCGTTCCGGCGGCTCCAGGCCGATGCCGGTCTTCATGGCGCGGGACAGAAAGGGATCATTGGCTGTCTGCCCTGGCCAGATGCCCTCATTCATGCCGCCAAGCACGATCAGATCGACGCTTTGCAGCCGGGCCTCCAGTGCCCCGAAGATAAAGACGCGGGGATGGCGCATGGCGCGCGGCTTGATCGCCTCCCCGGCCATCAGTGCGTCCATGACATCGCACCATTGCGCGCCTGTCGCCTCGATCTGCCCATCGGTCTCGATCACGGCGGTGAGCAGGCGTGACAGGGTTTCGCCAGCTTCGCTATCCCAGAGCTCAGCGAGGTTTCCAGCCTCATCGGCGGCCGCCGCTTCCAGCGCCTCGCCCGTCGCCCGCGCCCAGTCGGCCAGCGACGGCTCTTCATCTTCCGTCTCGGCCAGGGCCAGCAAGGGCGTTGCGGCCGCGGCGATTGCGTCGGCAAGGGCCCGGGCGTCCTCCACCGCTTCGGGAGCAAGCACCTGGCGCCATTCAGGCAGGTGGCGCTCGTCGACGACTTCGGAAAGCCTGAGGTCGAGCAAAGCGGAGAGGCTGGCCAGCCGGGTCGCCTGCGTGCCGCCGCGCAGGGCTAGTCGTTCGATCAGCCGCCCGGCGGAGAGGACATGCTCGGAGGCATGGCCGAACAGCGCGAGCGGATGCTTGATCAGCGCGGCAATCGCCACGGGATCGCCGGGTTTCAAAGCGGCATTGAGCAGAAGCCGGGTCAGTGTGCCGGCCGGTGTGGCGGAGAGTGGCGTGCCGGCCGTATCGTCCGCCTCGATGCCGAAGCGCATCAACTCAGCCGAGACACGGGCCGCCAGATCGCGATCCGGCGTGATCAGCGCCGCCTGGCACGTATCGCTCGCCTCCAGAGAAAGCCGCATGGCCACGGCGATGGCCGTCGCTTCCTCGCGCTCATTGGCGGCTTCGATCAGGGCGACATCGGCAAAGGCGGCGTCGAGCGGCGCTTTGTCTTCTTCGGCCGTGCTCTCGCCCCAAGCACTGGTCTTTTCCACCGGCAGCAGCGCGCGTGACAGCGTGCTGGCGCGGACAGCCAGATCCGGCTCGACCATGCCGAGGATCGCCACGTCCTCACGCGTGCGGTTGAGACGGGCGAGGAGACGGAAGAGGCCATATTGCGGGTGGCTGCGCGTGGCGGGATCCGAGAGCGGGCCGCTTAGCGTTCCTTCCGGCGCAACGGCCGCCCATTCCTCAGCGCTCATCACCGTATCGAGCCCCGGCAGGACGATGGCGCCCTGCGGCAGATCCTGAACGGCGGCGATCAGGCGGGCGGTGGATGGAATCGAGCCGGTGGAGCCGGCAACGATGACGGGGCCGGTGATCTTGCCGGCACGCATGCGCTCCGTTTCGAAATCGATGACGGCATTGCGATGCCGGGCCGGGGAGGAGGCGCCCAGCTCCTGCAGCCGCGCCGGCCAGAAATGCCGGGCGATATCGAGAAATTCCAGCGTCAGCCGCCACCATTCCGCAAAGCTTTCGGCATCCAGCGTCCTCAGCGCCTCCCAGTCCAGCTCTTCGGTCTCGACGGAATCGATGATCGCCGAGAGGTCACGCGCCAGCCAGATGGCGTCGGCAGGGCTCGCAGGGGCGATAAGCGGGCTGTCGCCATGAATGTCGCGCACCACCTGCGGCAGGCGGTTGCGCCAGGCAAGAATGAGCCGGGCAAGCTCGATCAGCCGGCCGGCGGAAACGATCGGCGGCGAGAGATCGAGCGTGGCAGGGCTTTCCTCATCGAAATAGCCGCTATCGTCCTCAGATTCACCGAGCGGGCGCACCACCGGCAGGATCGCGGACTGTCCACCCAGCCGATCGACGAACTCCGAGCGCAGCACGCGCGCCGCGCGGCGCGTCGGCACGAAGATGGTGACATCGGCCAGAGAGAGGGGATCGGTAGGGTCGTAGCGAAACTCCGGAACCAGGGCACCGGCACAGAGCGACTCCACCAGCGTGCCGAGGAACGGCGCGCCGGGCGGGATGGTGAAGATATTTTGCCGGGTAACAGACACCCGATTCAGGCCCTTTCCTTGCGGCTTTGAAGACATGCTCCAAAGCAGCCTCTGTTCCTGAATAGCATCTGGCGCTGCATTTGTGAGCCCGCTTCAGGCCCTTTTCCCAAGACCGGCGCAGCGGGCGATGGTGTCTTCGGCCGCGCCAATGGCGTCGGGCGTGCCCACGGTGATCCACTCGCCGTCCATCACCATGCCGAACAGGCCGCCGCTTTCGATCACCCGGTCGAAATAGAGATTGAGGTTGAAGGCCTCATCAGGCGCATCGTCAAACAGTGCCCGGCGCAAGACGAAAGCGCCGGCATAGACCACGCCCTCGCCAAGATCCTCCCGATAGCGCACCAGCCGTCCGTCATCGAGCCGCGAGAAATCATGCCGGCCATTATGCCCGGTCGTCCGCTCCAAGGGCACGACGAGCATGGCCATATCCATTCGCGTTTCATCGAAGAAGGCGGCCAGGCGGGTCAGGTTCGATGGCGCCTCGGGATCCTCGCCGACCCAGAAGAGATCGGCATTCATCACCAGAACGATCTCGTCCGTGATCAGCTTCAGCCCCTTGGCAAGGCCTCCGCCTGAGTTCATCAACCCATCGCGTTCGTCGGAAATGACGATCCTCGGCCGTGCGCGCGCCGACAGATGCGCCTCCATCCGGTCGGCGAAGTGATGGACATTGACCACAGCAGTCGTCACGCCGGCCTCGTCCAGGAGGTCGAGCACATGGTCGATCATTGGCTTGCCCGATATCGGCACCAGAGGTTTGGGCATGGTGTCGGTGAGCGGCCTCAGCCGGGTGCCCAGCCCGGCGGCGAGCACCATGGCGGAGCGGATGGCAGGCCTGGCAGCTTTTCCCGCGTCAGGATGGACCGGATCGGAAGGGGAGGGCGAAGACATCGGCCGTCTCATGCCTTTTCATCTGCAAGCGGAAGACTGGCCTTCCGGCACCAGGCGGCGAGCGGCGCAAGCGCCGGGTGGGCCAGCGCCTCGGCGAGATAGGCCATGGTGCGGGGCATATGCTGCATATAACCCGGCTTGCCGTCGCGCTCCTTCAGCCGCACCCAGATGCCCAGCAGCTTGCAATTGCGCTGGGCCGCCATGATGTGGAAGTCACGCAGGAAGCGCTCGGCATTAAATCCGACATCCGCTTGGCGGGCGGCCAGATAGGTGTCGATCATGTGCGCGCGCAGATCAGGCGCGATGGTGACCCGCGCATCCTGGGCGAGCGCCGCCAGATCATAGGCCGTTGGGCCGATCATCGCATCCTGGAAGTCGATCAGGCCGATGCGCTCGGCCTCCGCCCTGTCTTCGCGCCAGAGAATATTGGGCGAATGATAATCGCGCAGCAGCAGATGCCGTTCGCCGTCAGCGATCAGGTCGAACAGGTCGCTCCAGATCGTCTCATAGGCCGCACGCTCTTCGGCCGTTGCCGGCGCGCCGCGCAACTGCGGCAGATACCAGTCGATCAGCAGGCTGGTCTCGATCGTCAGCGCCGTCAGGTCGAAATCGGGGATCTCATGCGTGATGCCGGGCGCGACAGGCAGGACACGTGGCATCGCCGTCTGATGCAGCCGTGCGAGAAGCGCGGCGCAGGCGACGTAGCGCTCCGCAATCGGCTGGCCTTCTGAATCGCGCACGCCGTCACTGCCGAGATCTTCCAGCAGCAGAAGCCCTTGGTCGAGATCCTCGGCAATAATTTCGGGCGCCGTAAAGCCCTCATTGCGCAGCCAGCGATCCAGCGCGACAAAAGGCGCCACGTCTTCTGCCAGATGTGCAAGCTCTGGATAGGTTTTGCCGTCCCTGACAACGGGACCTTGGGGCCGGCGCGGCGCATCCATCAGGATGAGATCCGCGGCCTCTGTACGCTTGATGCGCTCATAAGCGCGAACCGACGCATCGCCTGTGAGATAGAGACGTGTGGATCCGGCAAAGCCATTTCTCTCCAAGAACGCCCTAATCGCCAGGCTGCGGGAAATCCGCGCCAGCCGATCCGCAGGGCCGGCGAAGCGCGCAAGGCGGCCCTCGCCGTCGTGGCTCAGCGTCAGGGTGATCCGGTTGGCCGGCAGTTCGGCCTCGGCCCGCTCGGGCCATTCGACCAGACAAATGCCATCGGCCAGCGCCTCCTCCAGCCCCAACTCTTCCAGCTCGCTGCCATCGCCCAGCCGGTAGAGATCGACATGGGCGACGGGGATGCGGGTGGCATAGGCCTGCACGAGGGTGAAGGTCGGGCTCGGCACCTCCAGCTCCGGCTCTTCCGCCAGCGCCCGGATCAACGCCCGCGCAAGCGTCGTCTTGCCGGCACCGAGGTCGCCCGACAGCGCCAGGCAATCGCCCGGCTTCAGCGTGCGGGCCAGATCCTCGCCCAGCTTTTCGCTGGCCCTGGCATCGCCAAGGCGGAGCTCGATCCTATCCATCATTCCGCTGCCACGATCTGGCGCATTTCGCCTGAAGGGAGGCGGCAGGTGACTTCGGTGCCTTCGGTTTCGCTGGAGCGGATGGCGACGCTGCCGCGATGCAGCGTCACGAAGCTTTCGACGATCGACAGGCCGAGCCCTGCGCCGCCATGGGCGCCATGGCTTTCGAAGCGGTTGAAGACGCTGGAGATGACCTCCTGCGGAATGCCGGGGCCATTGTCCTTGACGGCGAAGACGAAATCCATGCCCTCGCGGCGGCAGGTGAGCCGGATGGTGCTGCCTTCGGGTGCGACATTGGCGGCATTGGCGATCAGCTTGATGAAGATCTGCTTCAGCCGCTGATGATCGGCCGTGAACCGGCCAAGCTTGTCCGGCGCTTCGATGGAGAGCGTCACGCCGCTTTCCTGCAGCCTGTCGGCCATGTGCAAGGCCACCTCATCGAGGAATTCGGCCAGATCGATCTCGCTGAGGTCGAGCTCGACAATACCGGCATCGACGGTCGCGAGGTCGAGAATGTCGTTGACGATGGTCAAAAGCAGCGAGGAGGAGGTGGCGATATGATCGACATATTCGGCCTGGCGCGGGGTCAGCGTACCGAAGGCCGGGGTCTTCAGAAGATCGGCAAATCCGATGATATTGGTCAGCGGCGAGCGCAGCTCGTAGGAGACATGCTGGACGAAGTCGTTCTTCAGCGCGTCTGCCATCTGCAGCGCCTCGTTCTTCTCCTTCAGCGCCCGTTCCACCCGCACGCTGTCCGTCATGTCGACAAAGGTCAGCATGGTCTGCGCATTGGGCAGGGGAATGACGTTGAAATCGAGGATCAGCCCCGTGCGCAGCTCCAGAATGCCGCGCAGCGAAGGACGCTCGTCATCGAAGCTGGTGATCAGCTGGGCGAAGCGCTTCCAGCCATCGGCGGAATCGTAGGAGGCCGCGCAGGCCTGCTCGATCACCTTGATATGCGTGCCGGGCTTTACCTCGGCCTCGGTCACGCCCCAGAGCGCGCGAAAGGCCGGGTTGGACAGGCGGATGCGGCCATCCGGTCCGAAAACGGAAACGCCTTCGCTCAGATGATCGATGGTTTCGCCCTGAACATGGACCAGCGTGTTGTAGCGGGTTTCAAGATCGACGCGCTCGGTGAGGTTTTCGAACACCCAGGTGGCGCCGCCCTGAGGCCGGGCGGTGGCGACCACGCGCAGCGTCTGGCCGTTCGGCAGATGCCAGAGATCGGTCTGGGTGTCGATCGCCTGATAGACGGAAAGCGCCTGTTCGCGCCACTGCCGCCAGTTCAGCTGTTCCGGCAGCTTGCCGCGCTCGCGTAGGCGGTCGAGGATCTCGCCATTGTCAGGCTTGCGCATCAAGGTGGCGGTATCGAGATCCCAGAGCCGTTGGAAGGCCTGATTGTAGAATTCGAGCCGCTGGTTGCCATCGAAGATCGCCACCGGCGTGGTCAGCTGGTCGAGCGTTTCGGCATGGCTCTTCAAGGTCCGGGCGAGTTCCTCGCGCACGCCCTCGACAGCGGACACGTCGACCGCGAGGCCGGCCGAGCCTTGCGTCGTCTTGGCGTCGATCACCTCGAAGACGCGTCGATTGCCATGGACGACGGCCGAGAGCGTATCGCGGAAGGGCACGTCATAGGTGGCGCCGGCGCGGATCTTCTCGCGCGTGATGGTCGGCAGGAATTCGCGCCCCTCGGCAATGGCTTCGGCCACGGTGCGGGCTTCGACCGCATTGCGATAGGCTTCGTTGACCCAGATCAGCTTGCCATCCGTGCCGCGCTGCCAGACCGGAAGCTCCGTCGCATCGAGCAGGGCATGCAGGCCGACCAGCGCGGTGCGCAGCCGGTCGCGCTCCAGCCGCGCTTCGGCAAGCTCGGCGCGCAGATTGGACAAGGCGACGAAACGCACGAAGGCGCGCCCGCCTGACACACGGCCCTGCACTTCAACGATTTCGCCCCGCAGCGTATCGACGATCAGATCGAAGCTTTCGGCGCGCGAGCGGAGCCGGTCGATCGCCTGGTCGAGCGCAGCAGCAGAATGCGCCTTGATCCAGCGGCCAAAGGCGAGAAAGTCGCGATCTTCGACCGGCGCACCCGTCTCGGTCGGCAGAGAGCCGATGAATTCCGGCCGCTCATGCGGGCCTTCCCACACGACGATGCGCCGGTCCTTTTCCGTCAGAAGCGCCTGGAGACGGGCGACGCGCTGGTTGGCGTCGGCAATCATCGCCGTCAGATCGCGATTTTCAACCTCGGCGCGGCCGCGCTGGCGGCTGAGCCAGACGGCCGATATCGTGGCCGCGGCGCCTGCGCCGGCGAGAACGGCCAGTGTGATCACCTCGCTCGACTGCAGCAGCGCGCCACTGAAGCCGTCAGCCGCAAAAGCCTCGCCGCCACTCGTCACAAGGCAGACGCCAGCCCAAAGCCGCGCAGCCAAGGCCGTCATGCGGCTTGGTCTCCGGGTGATCTTGTCTCGTGTCATTCTTTGCCTGTCCCCGCTGCCGGACAATGCACGGGCAGGCCCGTCCATCGTCCGCATGGTGCTCAACGACGTTTCACGGTGTCCCTCCGCCAAGAGTGCCGTGAAACGTCCCGTCAAAAGAAATGAAAGCCTGGCATGCGCCCCTCTGGATGCGAACATGCGGCTTCGATTGCAAAGATTGCCGGCGTCGGATCTGCAGCCATCATGGCGCAAAATGTCCTGGCACCCGTTCGTTCCTCCTCTGCCTGTGGGCCAGAGCGCCAGCCTCCAGGCTTCACGTTCTTTGTGCCGATCGCGTGGCGGAACGAAGCTTTGCGTCGGTCTTCTTACGGCTCGGGGCTTGCGCCGAACCTGCCGAACGGATGGCGAGGCCTGACATTTGCAGCCTCCTCCGCCTCACCGTGCCGTCGTAAGGCTGCTCAAGTGTCTGACTTCGATCAGGTATTTCTCAGGTGTCCTTGACTTCGGGGCCTTGGAGAGCAGGCAAAAGAAAGGGACGCGCAGCTGGTGGCCGCGCGTCCCTCTGATCTTCGAATGTTCGGAGGCCTTGCGGCGTCCGGCCCTGGATCATGATGATGTAAGACCCGTTCGGTCTGAAATCTGAATCATGATCTACGTTAAAAAGTCAGAGCGGGATTTCAGGCGAAAACCGCTCACACTTTTCGCCGTCCCGCTTTAGTAGCGGTAATGCTCGGCCTTGAACGGGCCCTGTGCGGGCACGCCGATATAATCGGCCTGTTCCGGGCGCAGCTCGGTCAGCTTGGCGCCGAGTTTGGCCAGATGCAGGCGAGCGACCTTCTCGTCCAGGTGCTTCGGCAGAACATAGACGTCGTTCTTGTATTCGCCGGGCTTGGTGAACAGCTCGATCTGGCCGAGGACCTGGTTGGTGAAGGAGGCCGACATGACGAAGGACGGATGGCCCGTCGCATTGCCGAGGTTCAGCAGGCGGCCCTGGGAGAGCAGGATCATCCGGTTGCCGCCGGGGAATTCGACCATGTCGACCTGCGGCTTGATGTTGGTCCACTTGAGATTGCGCAGCGACGAGACCTGAATCTCATTGTCGAAATGGCCGATATTGCCGACGATCGCCATGTCCTTCATCGCCCGCATATGCTCCAGGCGGATGACGTCGCGATTGCCTGTCGTGGTGATGAAGATATCGGCCGAGGAGACGACGTCTTCCAGCTGGACGACTTCAAAGCCGTCCATGGCAGCCTGCAGCGCGCAGATCGGGTCGATTTCCGTCACCTTGACGCGGGCGCCGGCGCCCTGCAGCGAGGCGGCCGAGCCCTTGCCGACATCGCCATAGCCGCAGACGACGGCGACCTTGCCAGCCATCATCACGTCGGTGCCGCGGCGGATGCCGTCGACAAGCGATTCCTTGCAGCCATATTTGTTGTCGAACTTGGACTTGGTGACGCTGTCATTGACGTTGATCGCCGGGAAGGGCAGCAGGCCCTTCTTGGCCAGTTCATACAGGCGGTGAACGCCCGTCGTGGTTTCCTCGGTCACGCCCTTGATCGCGTCACGCTGCTTGGTGAACCAGCCCGGCGAAGCCTGAAGCCGCTTCTTGATCTGTGCGAACAGGATCTCTTCCTCTTCCGAACCGGGGTTCGACAGCACGTCTTCGCCGGCTTCGGCACGGGCGCCGAGCAGGATGTACATGGTGGCGTCGCCGCCATCATCGAGAATCATGTTGGACAGGCCGTCATCGGCCCACTGGAAGATCTTGTCCGTGTAGGTCCAATATTCTTCCAGCGTCTCGCCCTTGACGGCATAGACCGGAATGCCCGAGGCGGCGATCGCGGCCGCGGCATGGTCCTGGGTGGAGTAGATGTTGCACGAGGCCCAGCGTACCTCCGCGCCGAGCGCCACCAGCGTCTCGATCAGAACGGCCGTCTGGATCGTCATGTGCAGCGAGCCGGAGATGCGTGCGCCCTTGAGCGGCTTGGAGGCGCCGAATTCCTCGCGGCAGGCCATCAGGCCGGGCATTTCGGTTTCGGCGATGTCGAGTTCCTTGCGGCCAAACTCCGCCAAGCCGATATCGGCAACCAGATAATCGTGGGTCGTGCTCATGTCAGGGCGTCTCCAGCTGAAGCCACTGTCAGGTCGAGGCGCCGGATGGGCCTGCCCGAAAGCGGCATGAATGGCTTTGGGCGCGCGGTGCGCGCCATGGACCAGGCCGGCGGGCCTGGAAGGGCGGGATGGCAGCACGGCGCCACTCTCCCGCGCATGGCACGAGATCTAACAGGAAAAAGGTGAATGAGCAATGGACATATAAAGACGTCTTTATGTCTTTATATGGTTCATATTTCCTCGCCGAAGCGGTCGGCAACCAGGGCCTCGAGCGCGTCGAGCGCGGCTTCGGCATCCTCGCCGGTGGCGCTGACCTGAATGGTCGAGCCGGTGCTGGCGGCCAGCATCATCAGGCCCATGATCGACAGCCCACCGACGGTCATACCGTCCTTGGAGACGTGGATCTCGGCCTTGAAGGTTTCGACGGTCTGGACGAATTTCGCCGATGCGCGGGCATGAAGGCCGCGTTTGTTGACGATCGGAAGGTCGCGGGTCAGCGTCATCAAGCTTCGTTCTGTTGGTTATTTTCCGCTGAGCACACGGCTGGCAACATTGATATATTTGCGGCCCGCTTCGGAGGCCTCGATCAGCGCCTTGTCCATGGTGCTTTCGGCACGCACGCCGGCAAGCTTGATCAGCATGGGCAGGTTGACACCCGCGATCACCTCGACCGTGCCGCTCTGCATCACGGAGATCGCGAGGTTCGAAGGGGTTCCGCCGAACATGTCGGTGAGGATGATCACGCCATTGCCGGCATCGGCCGCCATCACGGCCTCCAGAATATCCTGGCGCCGCTGGTCCATATCGTCCTCAGGGCCGATGCAAACCGTTTCAATGGACTTTTGCGGACCGACGACATGCTCAAGCGCATGCCGAAACTCCTCTGCCAGCTTGCCATGCGTGACAAGCACAAGTCCGATCATGATGTCTTTGCTCCACCTGCGCGACGACCGCCTTCGAAACGAGCAGCCGCATAGCGCAATGCTGATATTTCGTCCACCGTCGGGGCGGCCATCTTGGCAAGGAAAAGGCGAAGTGCAAGTTAAAATTCCGCACCTGCGTTCCAGCTTTGCTCTCGATCCGCTCCGTTTTAATGCATTTTGTGCGCTTGGGCGGCCAGCAAAAGGCCAAGCCGAAGCGTGGGGTCCACCCCATCGCCATGGGGAAGGCGGATCAGCGGAAGGCTGATCCCGGGCGCGAGTTCGGCCCTTTCGTCCTCCGGCGCGATCCGCTCAACGCCCTCAAGCGCAACCGGCCGCACCGCGTAATCCATCACCGCCGCCGGCACATGGAAGACGGGAACGATGGCGCTGCCGCGAATTTCCGCCAGCCCCGCGATGACAGGTGGCTGCCGGGCGATGATCACGCCGCCTTCCGAGGCAATCAAAACTTGGTCATCCCCGACAAAAGCGGAAAACAGGCCGGCGCGGCGCGCCCCCTCGACCGCCGCCAACGCCAGTATGGTCTTGCCGCTGCCGGACGGCCCGATGAACAGAAGGCCCGTCGTGCCCACGACGACGGCGGTGGCGTGAATGAAGGTGCCGCTCACGCCTCGGTCTCGGCCGGCAGAACGAGGGTAAAGCGGGCGCCGACCACCCGGCCGGTGTCGTCCTTCATGTTTTCGGCCTTCAGCGTTCCCTTATGCGCCTCGGCGATCTGGCGCGATATCGACAGGCCAAGGCCGGAGTTCTGGCCGAAATCCTCGCCTTCGGGACGGTCCGTGTAGAAGCGCTCGAAGATCCGGTCGATATCTTCCGCCTGGATGCCCGGCCCATTGTCTTCCACCTGCACGATGCAGCGGTTCTTGCGGCGGGCAAGGCGCACGAGAATGCGGCCACTGTCTTCGGGCACGAAGGAGCGGGCGTTTTCGATCAGGTTGGTGACGATCTGGCCGATCCGCAGTTCATAGCCGGACACCTCATAGCGGGTACGCGGATCCTTGCGATCGACAATGAAATCGAGCTGCACCGCCTTCTTCCGGCTGCGGATCTGCCGGGAAATATCGACCAGATTGGCGAGCAGCTTTTCCAGATCGACCGTATTGGCGTCGCTGCGGGCAAGCTCCGCGTCGAGCCGCGAGGCGTCGGAAATATCGGTGATCAGCCGGTCGAGGCGGCGCACATCATGCTGGATGATGTCGAGCAGGCGCTGCTTGCTCTCCTCGCTGCGGGCCAGCGGCAGGGTCTCCACTGCGCTGCGCAGCGACGTCAACGGGTTTTTCAGCTCATGGCTGACATCGGCCGCGAAGCTCTCGATCGCGTCGATCCGGTCGTAGAGCGCGCGGGTCATATCGCGCAGCGCGATGGAAAGATTGCCGATCTCGTCCTGCCGGGAGGAGAAGTCGGGAATTTCCTGCCGTTCCTTGGCGCCGCCCCGCCTGACACGGATGGCGGCCGCCGAGAGACGGCGCAAGGGATTGGCGATGGTAGAGGAGAGAAGCACCGAGAGAATGACGTTGACCAGCGCCGCCACGCCGAAGACGCGGATGATGGCGAGGCGCTCGGCATGGACGATCTTGTCGATATCGCCGGCCTGGGTGGACAGCAGGAGAACGCCCAGCACGGCGCGGAAGCGCTGAACCGGCACGGCGACGGAAACGATCAGCTCGCCCTTTTCGGTTACCCGCACCACGGCGCCGCGCACACCGGTCAGCGCATTGACGACCTCGGGATAGATCGAGCCATTGCCGCCCGGCGGCTCCTTGTAGAGCGAGAGATTGCCGGGCTGTAAGAGCCGGTTGAACCAGCCGTTGACCCTATCGGTAAAGCTTGTCTCGTCCGGGGTGATCGAAGGCAGGTCGAAGCGCAGCACCTGGCCGCCGGTATAGAGATGGCGGGAGTCGAGCAGCAGATCGGCATCGGCATCGTAGAGCCGTGCGCGCGTGCGCGTCGGAGAAATGAGCCGGCGAAGGATAGGCGCGACCCGCTCCTGCGTGATCGGAAATTCGAGGTCCTCGTCGCGTGGCACGGGGGTGATGCTCTGGCCGGCCTGAAGTTCCAGAAGCTTCTGCGGATCGATGGTGATCGAATTGGTATCGACGGAGGCGGACGCGGCGATGGCGCCGGCAATGATCTCGCCCTGGGTCAAGAGGCTTTCGACGCGTGCATCGATCAGGCCCTCGCGGAACTGATTGAGATACATGATGCCGCCGACCAGAACGACCAGCGCCACGAGGTTGAAGAACAGGATACGGCGCGTCAGGCTGGAGAAGACCGCATTGCCGAACAGCCGCCGGATCAGCGTGAAGGGATGCGACCAGCCGGCAAAGCGCCGACGCGGGGTTTCCGCCGCCTCTTCGCCATCGCCCTGCCGGGCCGTATTCTGTGTGAGGACGTCCGTCACCCTGCCTTACCGTCTTCCGCTGTCAGCCATGCGGCATCGTGTCTGCGCGATCAGCGCGCCTCATGCCGTTTCGCGGAACCTGTAGCCCACGCCATAGAGCGTTTCGATCATGTCGAAGTCGTTGTCGACCATCTTGAACTTCTTGCGCAGCCGCTTGATGTGGCTGTCGATCGTGCGGTCATCGACATAGACCTGCTCGTCATAGGCCGCATCCATTAGCGCGTCGCGGCTCTTGACCACGCCGGGTCGCTGGGCGAGCGAATGCAGGATCAGGAATTCCGTCACCGTCAGCGTCACCGGCTCGTTCTTCCAGGTGCAGGTGTGGCGCTCTTGGTCCATGACCAGCTGGCCGCGTTCCAACGAGCGCGAAGGTGCGTCATCCTTTGCTTTCGGCGCTGAGGTGCCGCTGCCAGCATTGGCGGCGGCGGCCTCGCGATTGGCCGAACGGCGCAGGATCGCCTTGACCCGCTCGACGAGCAGCCTTTGGGAGAAGGGCTTGGTGATGAAATCGTCCGCGCCCATCTTCAGGCCGAAGAGCTCATCGATCTCCTCGTCCTTGGAGGTGAGGAAGATTACCGGCAGATCGGATTTCTGCCTGAGACGGCGAAGCAGCTCCATTCCGTCCATGCGCGGCATCTTGATGTCGAAGATCGCCAGCTGCGGCGCGCGCGCCAGCAGCCCGTCCAGCGCAGAGGCGCCATCCGTGTAGGTCTCGACCTTGTAGCCTTCCGCCTCGAGCGCGATCGAAACCGACGTGAGAATGTTTCGATCGTCGTCGACGAGTGCGATTGTCTGCATGATACGCTGCTCCATCATTCTTCTTCATGCTCCAGGTCGCGGTGGATCGTCTCCGGAGTGTGAGTCTTCTAGTATAAAGCTGGAACAAATTGTGGCGAAGCGAAATCGCCTTTTGAACGAGCAGGTCGCAATCTTTTCTTCAACCCGCTGAAAATGGGGCCGGCAAGGAGGCGATTCAACCGATTAAAAATCAAAGGATTTTCTTTAAATCGATTAAATAACTGATTTTAATAGGAAATTTTCGATAGACTCTTGCGCTTTTCAGTATCGGTCTCTATGGTCTGCGTCATCCCATCCCCGCCGCTTCAGCCGAAAGGAAAAAGCGATCATGAAGCAGACAGGTCTTTATAATCCGGCTCAGACGCTGGACACGCTCGGCTTCACGGAGCTTTCCGCAGTCGCCTACAATCTTTCGGCAGCGGAACTGTACGAAGAAGCGGTTCGTCTGGGCGAGGGGCAGGTCAGCGCACATGGCGCGCTCTGCGTGGTGACGGGCCAGCACACGGGCCGCTCCGCCAAGGACAAATTCGTCGTCCGTGATGCCAAGACCGATGGCCAGATCTGGTGGGACAACAACAAGCCGATGTCGCCCGAACATTTCGAGCGCCTGCGTCTGGACATGCTCGATCACGCCCGCGGCCGCTCGCTCTTTGTGCAGGACCTGATCGGCGGCGCCGATGCCGAAAATGCGCTGCCCTCGCGCATCGTCACCGAATATGCCTGGCACTCCCTCTTCATCCGCAATCTTCTGATCCGCCCGGACGCGGAGGCGCTGAAGAGCTTCGTGCCGAAACTGACGATCATCGACCTGCCGCACTTCAAGGCAGACCCCGAGCGCCACGGTTGCCGCACGGAAACGGTGATCGCCTGCGATCTTGAAAACGGCCTCGTTCTCATTGGCGGCACCTCCTATGGCGGCGAGATGAAGAAGTCCGTCTTCACCGCGCTCAACTATCTTCTGCCGGCCAAGGGCGTCATGCCGATGCATTGCTCGGCCAATGTCGGTCCGCAGGGCGACTCCGCTGTGTTCTTCGGCCTGTCCGGCACCGGCAAGACCACGCTCTCGGCCGATCCGAACCGCACGCTGATCGGCGATGACGAGCACGGCTGGGGCGCCGACGGCATCTTCAACTTCGAAGGTGGCTGCTATGCCAAGACCATTCGCCTTTCGGCAGAAGCCGAGCCGGAAATCTTCGCGACCACGCGCCGCTTCGGCACGGTGCTCGAAAACGTCATTCTCGATGGCGCTCGTGTGCCGGATCTCAACGATGGCCGCCTGACCGAAAACACCCGCGCCGCCTATCCGCTGGATTTCATTCCCAATGCCAGCGAAACCGGCACGGCCGGCCATCCAAAGACGATCATCATGCTGACGGCGGATGCCTTCGGCGTGATGCCGCCGATTGCCAAGCTGACGCCCGACCAGGCGATGTACCACTTCCTTTCCGGCTACACCGCCAAGGTCGCCGGCACGGAAAAAGGCGTGACAGAACCGGAAGCCACCTTCTCCACCTGCTTCGGTGCCCCCTTCATGCCGCGTCATCCCAGCGAATACGGCAATCTTCTGCGTGATCTGATCTCGCAGCATGGCGTGACCTGCTGGCTGGTGAATACCGGCTGGACCGGCGGCGCCTATGGCACCGGTCGCCGCATGCCGATCAAGGCGACGCGGGCGCTGCTGTCGGCAGCGCTGGACGGGTCTCTCAGCCATGCCGAATTCCGCACCGATGCCAATTTCGGCTTCGCCGTGCCGGTCGCGGTCGATGGCGTCGACAGCGCGATCCTCGACCCTCGCTCGACTTGGGCCGATGGCGATGCCTATGATGCTCAAGCCGGAAAGCTGGTCGACATGTTCGTCACCAACTTCGCCAAGTTCGAAAATCATGTCGATGGCGGCGTGCGCGACGCGGCACCCGGCGGGCTGAAGCTCGCTGCCGAGTAAGCCGTTTCTTATCTATGATTCACGTGAAACCCGGCTGCTCGCGGCCGGGTTTTTGCATGTGGACCGCTCCGGAACGTCAGCCTGATGCCACGGCCTTCGCTGGCGGGTTTGACTCCGGGGTGCTGCGGCGACATATCTTCAGCCAGGACCAAGGCTGACAAGGCGCGATCAGGCAAAGCAAGGCGGGCAGGGACCATGGCGAGTGCGCCGCTTTACATCAACGACCGGATCACCATCGCCGGCTGGGAGCTGACGGAGCAGTTCGTGCTGGCCGGCGGACCGGGCGGGCAGAATG
The DNA here is from genome assembly GCF_900109605.1 of Xaviernesmea oryzae. Classification (GTDB taxonomy): domain Bacteria; phylum Pseudomonadota; class Alphaproteobacteria; order Rhizobiales; family Rhizobiaceae; genus Xaviernesmea; species Xaviernesmea oryzae. The sequence goes on along the minus strand of NZ_FOAM01000001.1, from coordinate 21,105 downwards.
TCAACAAGGTCTCCACCGCCGTTCAACTCTTCTACCCGCTCGCCACCTCGCCTGCGCTGCCGGAGCGGGTACGGGACGCGGCCATTCGCCTGGCTGGTCGCCGCCTTTCCAAAGAAGGTGTGCTGATGATCGAGGCCAGCCGCTTCCGCAGTCAGGAGCGAAACCGCGAAGATGCGCGCGAGCGCCTGAAGGAATTGATCCTCAAGGCGGCCGAACCGCCGCCGCCACCCCGGCGCAAGACGCGGCCGACCCGTGGCTCGGTTGAGCGCCGTCTGAAGGAAAAGAGCGGTCGCGGGGACGTGAAGCGTCTGCGCGGCCGGCCCGACGGAGATTAAAGCCCGGCCATATAACGATGCATCCGTTAGCGGCGAGCGCTCGGTCGCCAGAGCAGGTGCATGCTGCGCGCCAAGCCGCCTCGTCCGCTTTGCCGTTTTGCTCTGGCCCAATCATTCCGGGACTCTATCTGCCTGCAGATCCTTCGCTTCATGCGTGGCGAAGGGCTGAACCAAGGCACCGGTGTCGTTGCAGCACCGGGCGCGACAAGGGAGAGCACAATGAGCATTTTCGATTTTATCAAGGAAGCCGGCAAGAAGCTTGGCATCGGCCATGAAGACACGGCGCCCCAGCCGGAAGAGGTCAAGAAGGAGCTCGACTCTCATGATCTCGGTACTCAGGACGTGAAGGTCGATGTCCAGGGCGACAAGGTCGTGCTCAAGGGGTCCGTCAAGGATACGACCGCCTTTGAAAAAGCGATCATCGCCGTCGGCAATACGCTCGGCGTCTCCAAGGTCGAGGCCTCGGACTTGAAGGTCGAACAGGCTCCGGATGCTCCAGCCCCCGTGTTCTACACGGTGAAGAAGGGCGATACGCTCTGGAAGATCGCCGAGGAGCAATATGGAGCGGGCAAGGGCGCTCATAACAAGGAAATCTTCGAAGCCAACAAGCCGATGCTGACCCATCCTGACAAGATCTATCCGGGCCAGGTGCTGCGCATTCCCGCACTTGCGGCAAAATGATCTCCGACGGGCCTGACAAGCCGCCACGGCGGGGGGCTTCGGCCCTACCGCCGGGCGTACGATTTCTTCCCGGACATCTCGATGCGGTCGTGCAGGCGGAGCTGATCGCGGCGATCCGCGAGATTGTTCGCCAAGCTCCGTTGTTTTCGCCCGAAATGCCGCGGACTGGAAAGCCGCTGTCGGTGCGCATGACCAATTGCGGTCCGCTCGGATGGGTGACGGACAAGGTGCAAGGCTATCGCTATCAGCCGCAGCATCCGGTGACGGGCAAGGCCTGGCCACCGATCCCGCCCCCGCTTCTCGACCTTTGGCGCGACCTCGCGCCAATCGCCCCGCCCCCAGAGGCGTGCCTCGTCAATCTTTATGGCCCGGAAGCGCACATGGGCCTGCATCAGGACAAGGATGAGAGCACGTTCGACGCGCCGGTCCTTTCGGTCTCGCTGGGGGATGAGGCCCTGTTTCGTGTGGGCGGAACGATGCGCGGCGGGCCGACGACGTCCTTTCGCCTGCGCAGCGGCGACGTGCTGCTGCTCGAAGCCGAAAGCCGGCTGGCCTATCACGGCGTCGACCGGATCTATCCGGGTACAAGCACGCTTCTGCGTCAGCCAGGCCGCATCAATCTGACGCTGCGCCGGGTCACACCCTCTTAAGCCTCTACCGAACGTGAATCCGGATAAGACAGCGGATCAGAGTTTACGGAGCGCCACGGTCTCGATCAGGTGGTTGGGGCCCTTGGTCAGGATCAGGTCGGCGCGGGGCCGGGTGGGCAGGATGTTCTGGCGCAGATTGATCAGGTTGATCCGGCTCCACAATCCCTCTGCTACGGCCAGCGCCTCGTCTTCGCTGATATCGGCATAGCGTTTGAAGAACGAATTGGGATCCTTGAACGCCGTTTGGCGCAATCGCATGAAGCGATCGACATACCAGCTGTGGATCAACGTTTCGCCGGCATCGATATAGATCGAGAAGTCGAAGAAGTCGGAGACCATCGGTACGATCTTGCCATCAACCGGCAGATTGCGCGATTGCAGGACGTTGATGCCCTCGAAGATCAGAATGTCCGGCCGGTCGACCAGCTGCACCTTGTCGGTGAGCACATCATAGGTCAGATGCGAATAGGTCGGCGCTTCCACGTTCGGCTCGCCCGCTTTGATCGCGGAGAGGAAGCGCAGCAGTGCGCCGATATCGTAGCTCTCGGGAAAGCCCTTGCGCTCCATCATGTTCTCGCGCTTGAGCACGGCGTTGGGATAGAGAAACCCGTCCGTGGTCACCAGATCCACCTTGGGGCTGGACGGCCAGCGCTTGAGAAGCTCCGCCAGAATACGCGCCGTGGTCGACTTGCCGACGGCCACAGAGCCGGCGATGCCGATGACGAAAGGCGTCTTCATTTCGCCGGACATGCTGAGGAAGCGCTTGCGCTGCTTGAACAGCAGCTGCGAGCTTTCGACATGCGCCGAGAGCAGCCGCGACAGCGACAGATAGATCCGCCGCACTTCCTCCAGGTCGATCGGGTCGTTGAGCGAGCGCAGCCGCTTGACCTCGTCGGCCTTCAGCGTCAGCGGCGTATCGGCGCGAAAGCGCGACCATTCCTCGGCGGTGAAGAAGTGATAGGGGGAATAGCCGTTGCGGTCGAGATGATCCTCCGCATGGGGCGAGGGCCGCTGCGGCAGGCGACCCTCGGCCGCAATATCCTTGGCGATAACAGTCATTGCGCCGGTCGTCCTGCCTTTTCCGCCAGTCCCGATTGGCCCGTGCGGTGGGCAAGCTCGGCCATGACATCCTGCAACGGAATTCCGGCGAGCTTCAAGACAACAAGCAGGTGATAGAGAAGATCCGCGCTTTCAGCCGTGATCTCCTGCCTGTCTCCGCCAAGTGCGGCGATGACGGTTTCCACCGCCTCTTCGCCGAGCTTCTTGGCGGCGCGCGGCTGACCCTGCGCCACCAGTTTCGCCGTCCAGGATTCCGATGGCGAGGCCTTGGCTCGTTCGGCGACGATCGCCTCCAGATCGGACAGGGTGAATGCGCTCATCGATCGTCCTCTCCTTGCCGGCCAGACCGGCACTCCTCATGCGCCGGTCTCGCCTTCGTCCACGGCAGCTCGGGCCTTGGATGACCAGGCGCCCATTGATCCGGTCCCCGCGCTTGCCTGGCTGTCTCCGTTACCGCAGGCCTGCCACGCCTTCATGCGACATGCTGTAGACCAAATCTTGCATGAATGTCTTGAAAAATAGGTCAGCCAGGGCTTGCTTCACCGCATGGGGAGGAAATGCGCTTCAGCACGTCGCGCTTGAAGGCGCTATCCCCCGGACTGCCCCATCGCGACCTTCGACATCAATCGAGCCGCACCGGGATGCCATGCGCGGCCATATGCTGTTTGGCTTCATCGATCGTGTAGGTGCCGAAATGGAAGATCGATGCAGCCAGCACGGCATTGGCATGCCCGTCTCGCACACCTTCGACCATGTGATCGAGCGTGCCGACGCCGCCCGAAGCGATGATCGGCACCGGGACCCGGTCGGCGATGGCCCGGGTCAAGGCGATGTCGTAGCCGATCTTGCCGCCATCCCGGTCCATTGAGGTGACGAGCAGCTCGCCTGCACCCCGCTTGACCATGGCTTCGGCGAAATCGAGCGCGTCGATGCCCGTCGCATTGCGCCCACCATGGGTAAAGATCTCCCAGGTGTCGGGGGCGGTTTGCTTGCAGTCGAGCGAAACGACGATGCACTGGTCGCCGAACTTGTCGGCCGCCTGTGCGACGAAATCGGGGTCACGCACGGCAGCGGAATTGATCGAGACCTTGTCGGCGCCTGCGAGCAGCAGCTTGCGGATATCCGCCAGCGTGCGCACCCCGCCACCCACCGTCAGCGGCATGAAGCATTGCTCGGCGGTACGGGCCACGACATCGAAAATCGTCTCGCGGCCATCGGAGGAGGCGGTGATGTCGAGAAAGCAGAGTTCGTCCGCGCCGGCCGCATCATAGGCACGCGCTGCATCGACGGGATCGCCGGCATCGATCAGATTGACGAAGCTCACCCCTTTGACGACGCGTCCATCCTTGACATCAAGGCAAGGAATAACACGGGCTTTGAGGGTCATGCCGAAACTCCCTTTGCCGCTTTCAAAATCGCCAGCGCTTCGGCGGGGTCGATGCGGCCGTCATAAAGCGCCCGACCGGAAATCGCACCTTCGAGCCGCACGGCGTCAGGCGCGGCCAGGCGCCTGATGTCATCGAGCGAGGCGAGCCCGCCCGAGGCGATGACCGGGATGGAGACGGCATCGGCCAGTGCCAGGGTGGCCTCCCAGTTGATGCCGGTCAAAATGCCGTCGCGGTCGATGTCGGTATAGATGATCGCCGAGGCGCCGGCCCCTTCGAAGCGCCGGGCAAGCTCGAGCACGCCGAGCTCGGACGCCTCCGCCCAGCCTTCGACGGCCACCCGGCCACCCTTGGCGTCGATGCCGACGGCGACCTGGCCGGGAAAGCGGCGACAGGCTTCGATCACCAGCTCGGGATCGCGCACGGCAACGGTGCCGAGGATCACGCGCGCCAGACCCTTGGCAAGCCATGCCTCGATCTGCGCCAGCGTGCGGATGCCGCCGCCAAGCTGCACCGGATTGCGCGTGGCGCCCAGGATCGCGTCCACCGCCGCGCCATTCTTGGATTCTCCGGCAAAGGCGCCGTCGAGATCCACCACATGCAGCCATTCGAAGCCTTGCGCCTCGAAAGCACGGGCCTGATCGGCCGGATCCGGATTGTAGATCGTCGCCTGGTTCATGTCGCCGAGCTTCAGGCGCACGCATTGGCCGTCTTTGAGATCGATGGCGGGAAAAAGGATCATGGATCAGGGCTTCCAGGTCAGGAAGTTGGAGAGCAGGGCGAGGCCGAGTTTCTGGCTCTTCTCAGGATGGAACTGGGCGCCGGCCTTGTTTTCATGGGCGACGAAGGCCGTGACAGCGCCACCATAGTCCGAGGTGGCGATCACGTCGTCCGGCCGCTCGGCCGCCAGATGATAGGAATGGACGAAATAGGCATGCAGCCCGTCCGTACCTGTCTCAATGCCGGCAAAGAGCGGATGGGGGCGAGCCAGCGTCAGCGTGTTCCAGCCGATCTGCGGCACCTTGAGCGTGGCATCCTCGGGCTCCATTTTCACCACATCGCCCTTGATCCAGCCGAAGCCCTGCGTCACGCTCTTTTCCAGCCCGCGCGAGGCCATGAGCTGCATGCCGACGCAGATGCCGAGAAAGGGCTTCGCCTGTTTCTCGACGGCTTCCGCCAGCGCCTCGCGCATGCCCGGAAGACCATCGAGCCCGGCGCGACAGTCGGCATAGGCGCCGACACCCGGCAGCACGATCCGGTCGGCCGACGCCACGCGCTCGGCATCGTCCGTCAGGTCGATCTCGGCATGGTCGAGCCCGCTTTCGCGCGCGGCACGCTCGAAGGCCTTGGTGGCCGAGCGCAGATTTCCCGATCCGTAATCAATGATCGCAACCCGCATCATCGTCCTCCATAGTGATCGAACAAGGTCATGCCGGCAGCCTTGCGCGGCTGGGCTGTGAAGCCGGCCGAAAGCCGGGGCAAAGTGGCCTCACGCGGCGGCTCGACGCCGGCGAAGAAGATCTCTTCGGCCGTATCGAGATCCGGCGCTGTGATCATCGCGGCCAGTCGGTAGCCGCGTGCCTCGAGCTGCCGCGCGACGAAGGCGGCGCCCTCGAGCGCAACGAGAAGATGCAGCGCCAGACTGGCAACCGTGGCCGCCATGGCGGTGTCCTGCCAGGCCGAGGCAAACAACAGAGCGATATCGAGCACGAGCACGGCGCCGCCGGCCAGCCATTGCCGTTTTGCCATCAGCCAGAAGCCGGGAAAGACGAAGGCGAGCCGGTGAAAGCGATCGGCGATGAAACGCACGCCGGGATCATAGGACCGCCGCTCAGGCGGAATCAGGACGAGAAAGGAGACCATGCCGGGCCCTTGTTCGCTGGAGATCGAGCCGATCGGCAGAAAGGCGCGATGCTGCGGCTCTTCGATTGCATCTCTGCTGTCCGATAGGCGGTTTCAGCGCATCCGCCAAGAATATGTCATGTCTGCCAGATGCTGAACTCTGTCGTCCTGACACACGGGCAGCCGGGCCGGCGAACCGTCGGCGATCATCCCTGCCGGCACGCGCTCTCAGGCGAGCGACCCCTTGGTGGAGGGAACGCGACCGGCCTGGCGGGGGTCGATCTCGGTCGCCGTGCGCAGCACCCGCGCCACCGCCTTGAAGCAGGTTTCGGCGATATGGTGGTTGTTGGCGCCGTAGATGTTCTGGATATGCAGGGTAATGCCGGCATGCTGGGCCAGCGCCTGGAAGAATTCGCGCACCAGCTCGGTATCGAAGGTGCCGATCTTCGGCGCCGAAAAGGCGACATTCCAAACCAGGAAGGGACGGCCGGAAACATCCACCGCCGCCCGCGTCATCGTCTCGTCCATGGCAAGATCGAGCGAGGCATAGCGGGTGATCCCGCGCCGGTCGCCGAGCGCCTTGGCGATCGCCTGGCCGATGGCGATGCCGGTGTCTTCGACGGCATGATGGTCGTCGACATGAAGGTCGCCCTTGGTGTCGATGGTCATGTCGATCAGCGAATGGCGGGAAAGCTGGTCGAGCATATGATCGAAGAAGCCGACGCCGGTCTTGATCGTGGAGGCGCCCGTGCCGTCGATGTCGATCGTCACCGAAACGTCCGTCTCGTTGGTCTTGCGCGAAACGCTGGCCGTGCGGCCGCCAGTCTGCGTCATTCCGGTCTCCCTGGGTTCAGCGCTCCTTATCAGGCTGGCCGCGAAAGATAAAGCAGCCTCAAGCCCTTTGATCATGGGGCGAGGGACGCGCCGGGTTCGCACCCTTTGCAATCGCCACAGCGCCTCTTACATAGGCACAGGATCATGCGGCCTGAAGCCTTGAGCGCCAGTTTCCCTGGGCAAGTGGCGGGCCGCCTGCAAGAGCCTGTGCCGCGACCGGGCAGGCCTCAAGGATAGACGATGAGCGAACATAATCCCTATGGAACCATGCATGCGACCACCATCATCACCGTGCGCAAGGGCGGGCAGGTGGTCATGGCCGGCGACGGCCAGGTCAGCCTCGGCCAGACGGTGATGAAGGGCAATGCCCGCAAGGTCCGCCGCCTCGGAAAGGGCGAAGTGATCGCAGGCTTTGCCGGCGCCACGGCCGATGCCTTCACCCTCCTGGAGCGGCTGGAAGCCAAGCTGGAGCAATATCCCGGCCAGCTGATGCGCGCGGCCGTCGAGCTTGCCAAGGACTGGCGCACCAACAAATATCTGCGCAATCTCGAAGCGATGATGTTGGTCGCCGACAAATCGATCACGCTTGCGATCACCGGCAATGGCGACGTTCTGGAACCGGAACATGGCACCATCGCCATTGGTTCGGGCGGAAATTACGCCTATGCCGCCGCCCGCGCACTGATGGACACCGACAAGACGGCAGAAGAGATCGCGCGCCGTGCCATGGAAATCGCCGGCGATATCTGCGTCTACACCAATGGCAATATCGTCGTGGAGACCCTTGAGGCGGCTGCCTGACCGCCGACCGCGACATGCCTGCTGCAATGCCTGATCTATGTGGCTGAAGACGGGAGCGGGCCGCGACCCCCGCGCGCTTCGTCCCGCCTTCGACCTTGCTTTTTCCCGACGGCCAGCTTCCCACAGTGGCCGTCTTTCGCGCCGGGCCTTTGCCGAACAGGGAAGGCGGCCGGCACCAGAAAGAGATCCGATGACCACTTTTTCTCCCCGCGAGATCGTTTCCGAACTCGACCGCTTCATCATCGGCCAGAACGACGCCAAGCGCGCCGTGGCCATTGCGCTGCGCAACCGCTGGCGCCGCCAGCAGCTCTCCGATGAGCTGCGCGACGAGGTGATGCCCAAGAACATCCTGATGATCGGGCCGACCGGCGTCGGCAAGACCGAGATCTCGCGCCGTCTCGCCAAGCTCGCCGGCGCCCCCTTCATCAAGGTCGAAGCGACGAAATTCACCGAGGTCGGCTATGTCGGCCGCGATGTCGAGCAGATCGTGCGCGATCTGGTCGAGGTCGGCATCGGCCTGGTGCGCGAGAAGAAGCGCGCCGAGGTCAAGGCCAAGGCATATCAGAATGCCGAGGAGCGCGTGCTCGATGCGCTGGTCGGCGCGACCGCCTCGCCCGCCACGCGTGACAGCTTCCGCAAGAAGCTGCGCAATAACGAGTTGGATGACAAGGAAATCGAAGTCGAGATCGCCGATACCGCCTCGCCGGGCGGCGGCTTCGAGATCCCCGGCATGCCCGGCGCCAATATCGGCGTGCTGAACCTCTCGGAGATGTTCGGCAAGGCCATGGGCGGACGTACCAAGAAGGTCAAGACCACGGTGCGCGAAAGCTATGCCGTGCTGATCAACGACGAATCCGACAAGCTGCTCGACACCGAAGAGATCAACCGCGAGGCCGTTCGTGCCGCCGAAAATGACGGCATTGTCTTCCTGGACGAGATCGACAAGATCGCCGCGCGCGACGGTGGCATGGGTGCCGGCGTCTCGCGTGAAGGCGTACAGCGCGACCTCTTGCCGCTGGTCGAAGGCACGACGGTTGCCACCAAATATGGACCGGTGAAGACCGATCATATCCTGTTCATCGCGTCGGGCGCTTTCCATGTGTCCAAACCCTCCGATCTCTTGCCGGAGCTTCAGGGCCGCCTGCCGATCCGCGTGGAGCTGAAAGCGCTGACCAAGGAGGATTTCCGTCGCATCCTCACGGAAACGGAGGTCAGCCTGATTCGCCAGTACAAGGCGCTTCTGCAGACCGAAGGCGTGACGCTGGACTTCAACGACGATGCGCTGGATGCGCTGGCCGATGTCGCCGTGCAGCTGAACGCCAGCGTGGAAAATATCGGCGCGCGGCGGCTGCAGACGGTGATGGAGCGGGTGCTGGACGAAATCTCCTTTGCCGCGCCGGACAAATCCGGCGAGACCTTGAAGGTCGATGCCGATTATGTGCGCCGCCATGTCGGGGATCTCGCCGCCAATACGGATCTGTCGCGCTATATCCTGTAAAGGACTGATCGGCGCGGCGGCAGACGATGCCGTCGCACCTTGTCCTGACCGCACGGGCTAGCTTGTCTTAAAGCCCGTTGCTCTCGGGGGTGGAGCTTATATAAGGCAAGCCGGCTGAAGCCCTGGAGGGGCTTGATTCCGACATGTTTGCCGTGCAAGGCCCGAACCGGGCATTGTGCCGGACCCTCCGCTTGCCGGCCGCTGTCTGTTGACGAAGAAGGGAAGACTTCGCCCGTGCGCCTGCCTCGTTCCGCCGCCCTGTTTGCTGCCGCCTCGCTTGCCCTGTTCGCCTATGCCGGACCTGAGTTCAGTGGCGCCCTGATGCGGCCTGCTTTCGCCGAGGGCCTGCGCGAGGTGCCTGCCGGCAATCGCAATGCCGAGCAGCCGCCTGTCCCCGGCGCCTCCTCCAGGCGCACCAAGGCCGGCAATTCCAGCTTCGACGCGAAATACAGGAAGGTGGTGGAGCTGCTGGCCAGCGACCGGAAGCTGATCGCCAAGATCAAATCCACGGCATCCGCTTATGGCATCGCTCCGATTCACATGGTGGGCGCAATCGTCGGCGAGCACACCTACAATGTCGACGCCTATGACCGGCTTCAGTCCTATTACGTGAAGGCCGCCTCTTACGCCGGGGACAGTTTCCGCTTTGCCTATGAGGGCGAGAGCGTCGATCAGTTCGTCGACCGGCCGGAATTTGCAGCCTGCGCCTCCAAGAAAGGCTCCTACGATCTCTGGAGCTGCCGCGACGATGTCTGGAACGCCAAGTTTCGGGGCCGCACCGTCGGTGGCAAGGCCTATCCGGACAATCGTTTCAGCGCCGTGTTCTTCCAGCCCTTCTATGCCGGGCAGACTTTCGGCCTTGGCCAGATCAATCCGCTGACGGCGCTGATGCTGACCGACGACGTGGCCCGCATCTCCGGCTACCCGAAGCTGGATGAGAGCAAGGCGGGTGCGGTCTATGAGGCGATCATGGATCCGGACCAGTCGCTTGCCTATATGGCCGCCATCATCCGCCGGTCGATCCAGGCCTATCGCACGATTGCCGGCATGGATATTTCGAACAATCCTGGCCTGACGGCCACGCTCTACAATCTCGGCGATCCAGAGACCCGCGCGGCCGCGCTGGCCGCCCGCAATCGCGCCGGTACCGACCGCTGGCCGGAAGAAAACTACTATGGCTGGCTGATCAACGATCGCCTGCCCGAGCTGAACGCCCTGCTCTGACGCGCATGCGGCCCTGCCGGGATCGACGAGATCCGGCGGGGCGAGACGGGCTGCCGGCTCATCGTCCGCATGGACCCGAGGAGTGCTAAGCCCATGGATCGTCTTCCCAGACAAAATCCCGATTCCGACATGGTGCATCGAAACATCGGTGCGCTGCAGGGCGACGGCGCCTTCGAGCCACCGGCACCGGTTCCACGCGCACGGCCGCTTGGAAAACTGGAGCTGATCCGGACAGCCCTGCGCAATCCGCTCGAGCTCTGGGGCGAGGAGGCTCATCGCCTTCCCCATATCGAAACCATGTTTCTCACCCAGCGCACGCTGATCATCAACGATCCCGGCCTGATCCGCCATGTGCTGGTGGACAATGTCGCCAATTACGAGATGTCCGAGGTGCGGCGTCTCATTCTCCGGCCCATCCTGCGCGATGGCCTGCTCACGGCGGAAGGGCCCATCTGGAAGCGCTCGCGCAAGGCCGTGGCGCCGGTCTTCACGCCGCGGCACGCGCGCGGCTTCGCCCAGCAGATGCGAACCGTCAGCGAGGCCTTTGCCGCGCGCTACGAGCATGCCGCAGCAAGCGGAGGGATGGTGGAGATTGCCGGCGACATGGCCGATCTCACCTATGAGATCCTGGCCGAGACCCTGTTCTCCGGTGAAATCGCCGCCGATACCAAGGCTTTCACTGACAATGTCGAGCGGCTGTTGCACCGCATGGGCCGGGTCGATCCGCTCGATCTTCTGCTCGCCCCGCCATGGGTTCCCAGGCTGACGCGGATCGGCGGCGCGCGGCTGCTCACGAATTTTCGCGCCATCGTCGCTGAGACCATGGCGCGCCGTCGGCGGCTGATTGCCGAACAACCCGAAGCCGCGCCGCAGGACTTCCTGACGTTGCTTCTGGGGCTGGAGCGGGCCGATGGGCTTTCGGCCGACGAGATCGCCGACAATATTCTGACCTTCATCGGCGCCGGCCATGAGACCACGGCCCGCGCGCTCGCCTGGACGCTCTACCTCGTCGCCCATGCGCCGGACTGGCGGATGAAGATGGAGGGGGAGATCGACCGCGTGATCGCCGACGGCACGGATCCGGTGGATTGGCTGGAACGCATGCCGCATGTGCGCGCTGCCTTCGAGGAGGCTATGCGGCTTTATCCGCCGGCGCCCTCGATCAACCGCGCGGCGATCGAGGAGGATCGCTGGATCGCGCCTTCGGGCGAGGAGCTGGTGATCGCCAAGGGTGTGTCGGTGCTGGTCATGCCATGGACGCTGCATCGCCACGAGCTTTACTGGGAGGAACCGCGCCGCTTCCGGCCCGAGCGCTTCATGCCAGAGCAGCGCGAACGCCTGCACCGCTTCCAATATTTGCCCTTCGGCGCCGGACCGCGCATCTGCATCGGCGCCACTTTCGCGCTGCAGGAGGCGATGATCGCGCTCGGCTGCCTGATGCGCCGCTTCCGCTTCGATGTGACCCCGCAGACAAAGCCCTGGCCGGTGCAGCGGCTGACGACGCAGCCACGAGGGGGCATGCCGATGCGGGTGAGCAGGCGTTTGTCTCCCGCATGAGACAGGAGACGTGGCGAGGGCCAAGCCCAAGGATTGACAGGCCCTTGCCAATCGGGAACCTATCGCCAGATAGCTTGCTTCAGCACGCGCTATTTCAGGAGAAAAAATGAGCCGCATCGACCAGGATGGATTGCAGATCGACCGCGGGCTCCATGCCTTCCTGACAAACGAAGCGCTGCCGGGAACGGGCGTGGCGCCCGAGCGCTTCTTCGCCGCATTTGCCGAGATCGTCAGGGATCTGGCTCCGGAAAATCGGGCGCTTCTCGACAAGCGCGATGCGCTGCAGGCCCGGCTCGATGGCTGGTACCGTCAGAACGGCGCTCCCGGCGATATGGAGGCCTATCGGGCCTTCTTGAGCGAGATCGGCTATCTCCTGCCCGAAGGGCCTGACTTCGTGGTGACGACAGGCGAGGTCGATCCCGAGATCGCGACCATTGCCGGGCCGCAGCTCGTCGTGCCGGTGATGAACGCCCGCTATGCTTTGAACGCGGCCAATGCACGCTGGGGCTCGCTCTATGACGCGCTCTACGGAACCGATGCCATTCCCGAGGACGGCGGCGCCAACAAGACCGCAGGCTATAATGAAGCGCGTGGCGCCAAGGTCATTGCCTGGGTACGTGCTTTCCTGAACGACAGCGCGCCGCTGAAGGATGCGTCCTGGGAAACGGTGCGCAAGCTTTCGGTGGAAGCCGGCGCGCTCGTTATCGAGACCGAGGCAGGCCGCGCCGCGCTTGCCGATCCCGCCCAGTTCGCCGGCCATCGTGGCAGCGCCAGCGCGCCGACGCATGTTCTTTTGAAGAAAAACGGCCTGCATTTGCAGATCCTTATCGACCGCGCCAAGCCGATCGGCGCGGCGGATCCGGCCGGTATTGCCGATGTGATCCTGGAATCGGCCATCACCGCGATCATGGATTGCGAGGATTCGGTGGCTGCCGTGGATGCCGAGGACAAGACGCTGATCTATCGCAACTGGCTCGGCCTGATGCGCGGCGATCTCGCCGAGGAGGTGTCCAAGGGCGGCGAGACCTTTACCCGCCGGCTCCATCCCGATCTCTGCTTCATGGCGGCTGACGGCTCGGAACTCTGGTTGAAGGGCCGGGCCTTGATGCTGGTGCGCAATGTCGGCCACCTCATGACCAATCCGGCGATCCTCGATAGCGCAGGGCATGAGGTGCCCGAAGGGATCATGGACGCCATGATCACCGGTCTGATCGCGCTTCACGACATTGGCCCCGAAGGCCGCAAGATGAATTCCCATGCCGGCTCGGTCTATATCGTCAAGCCGAAGATGCATGGGCCGGAGGAGGTCGCCTTCGCGTCGAAGCTCTTCTCTCGCGTCGAAGCGGCCTTGGGCATGGCCGAAAACACGCTGAAAATGGGCATCATGGACGAGGAGCGCCGCACGACGGTCAACCTCAAGGAATGTATCCGCGCGGCCAGCGCCCGCGTGGTCTTTATCAATACCGGCTTCCTCGACCGCACGGGCGACGAGATCCACACTTCGATGGAAGCCGGCCCGATGATCCGCAAGGGCGATATGAAGCAGGCCGCCTGGATCGGCGCTTACGAAAACTGGAATGTCGATATCGGCCTCGCCTGCGGCCTGTCCGGCCATGCACAGATCGGCAAGGGCATGTGGGCCATGCCGGACCTGATGGCCGCCATGCTGGAGCAGAAGATCGCCCATCCCAAGGCCGGGGCAAACACCGCCTGGGTGCCGTCGCCGACGGCCGCCACGCTGCACGCCACCCATTATCACAAGGTCGATGTCGGCAAGGTGCAGGAAAGCTTGAAGACACGCCCGCGCGCCCGGCTCGACGACATCCTCTCCGTGCCCGTCGCCATCAGGCCCAACTGGACGCCGGAGGAGATCCAGCGCGAGCTCGACAACAATGCCCAGGGCATTCTCGGCTATGTCGTGCGCTGGGTCGATCAGGGCGTCGGCTGCTCCAAGGTGCCCGACATCAACAATGTCGGCCTGATGGAAGACCGCGCGACCCTCCGCATCTCCGCCCAGCACATGGCCAACTGGCTGCATCATGGCGTGGTGACGGCTGAGCAGGTGACCAAAACCATGAAGCGCATGGCCGCCGTGGTCGATGGCCAGAATGCCGGCGATCCGCTTTATCGACCGATGGCTGGGGATTTCGACGGGTCCATCGCCTTCCAGGCAGCGCTCGATCTGGTCTTCAAGGGCCGCGAGCAGCCGAACGGCTACACCGAACCTGTGCTCCACCGCCGCCGGCGGGAGCTGAAGGGAGACGCTGCCGCGTGAGACTGGCTTATGCTTGAAATCAAAAAACCCCGGAAGCGGCTGCTTCCGGGGTTTTTTGATTCACGTGAAATCGGCTGGCTTACTGCTGCACGATCACCTGCGCAGTGCGGCCAGGACGGACGCGCGAATAGAGATCGATGACGTCCTGGTTCATCATGCGGATGCAGCCCGAGGAGGCAGCGGTACCAATGGTGTTCCATTCCGGAGTGCCGTGCAGGCGGAAGAGTGTGTCCTGGCCCTGCTCGTTGAAGAGATAGAGGGCGCGGGCGCCGAGCGGGTTGCGCAGGCCGGGGCCCATGCCGTTCTCGACATACTGCGCGACGTCGGGACGGCGCACCGCCATCTCCTTCGGCGGATGCCAGGTCGGCCATTCCTGCTTCCAGGCAATGTAGGCGCGGCCTTCCCAGGCAAAGCCCTGCTTGCCGACGCCGATACCATAGCGCACGGCCTTGCCGCCGGGCAGCACGTAATAAAGGAAGCGGGTCGGCGTGTTGACGATGATGGTGCCGGGCTTCTCGTTCGTTGGATAGTCGACGATCTGGCGATGGAAGCGCTTGTCCACCTTGTTGATCGGAATAGCCGGCAGCGCATAGCCATTGTCTTCCACCGGGCCGTAGCTGTCGGAAAAGATCTCGTTAACGGCCACTGTTGCCGGCGGAGGGCTCGCATAGGCCAGAGGCGGAACCGGGCTGACAGGCGCCGTGGAGCAGCCGGCGGCCGCCAGCATTGCTGCCAGGCTGCACAGCAGAAGAGCATTGCGGGTGCGCATAGGTGTCTCTTGCAAGGATCGAGGGAGGAGTCGGATGCGAACATCCATCTGACCACGGTTATTTTCGATCACATGCCGCTTTGCAAAAGATTTGCGACCCGCTCGTGCTGCGAAGCGCGTCAATTCACCGCCACATTGTTTTTTTGCAACAAGAGGCTGTCTATGCGAAAAGACGCCATGGCGATTCTTTCTCTTCACAACGACTCTCCGCTCATCGACGGGCGGCAGTCTCGCCGCGCCATGGCCGTACGCCGCGGCGTGCAGCGGGCGCTGTTCGACATGCGCCATGCGGTGCTTCCCGAACTGACGCTTTCGAGCGGCCGACGTGCCGACCTCATCAGTCTTTCGCCGAAAGGCGAGATCTGGATCGTCGAGATCAAGACGTCGATCGAGGATTTCCGTGTCGATCGCAAATGGCCCGATTATCGGCAGCACTGCGACCGGCTGTTCTTCGCCACCCATCCCGGCGTGCCGCTGGAGATTTTTCCGGACGACTGCGGGTTGTTCCTGTCGGATGGCTACGGCGCGGAGATGATCCGCGACGCACCGGAGGAGAAACTGGCGGCGCATACCCGCAAATCGGTCTCGCTTCTCTTCGCCCGCACTGCTGCACAGCGCCTGATGCTGGCCGAATGGGCGGCAACCGACGAAAGCGTGATTTCGGCGATCACCACCGGTACCGCCGATCCGGCTGCCTATCCAGACGCTTAAGAGAACTCCCGCTTAGAGCATCGCTTCGATGCTCTAGCGTGGCGCGCGCTTTGCCAGAATGCGCTGCAGCGTGCGCCGGTGCATGTTGAGACGCCGGGCCGTTTCCGAAACATTGCGCTCGCACAGCTCATAGACACGCTGGATATGCTCCCAGCGCACCCGGTCGGCCGACATCGGATTTTCGGGCAGTTCGGCCCTGTCGCCGGCCTTCTGCAGAAGGGCTGCAACGATCTCGTCGGCATCGGCGGGCTTGGCCAGATAGTCGATCGCCCCAAGCTTCACCGCATTGACCGCCGTAGCGATATTGCCATAGCCGGTGAGCATGATGATGCGGGTATCATCGCGATGGCGGCGGATCGCCTCGATCACATCGAGCCCGTTGCCATCCGACAGCCGGAGATCGACCACCGCATATTGCGGCGGGTGGCGCGTGGCGCTGGCAATGCCCTCCGCCACGGTTTCCGCTGTGTTCACCTGAAAGCCACGGATTTCCATGGCGCGGGCCAGCCGGCGCAGAAAGGGACCGTCATCATCGACCAGCAGCAGCGAGGGATCGGGGCCGATCGCCTGGCTCTCCTCATCGGACAGCGCCGGCTGAGCGCCGTTGATACCGATGGCCTTATCGTCTTCGTCCACCATGTCCTTCACCTTAATCGTCCAGCGTCTTGTCGTCTTGCGCATCCCATCAACCGCGCTCGGCCTTTCGGCTCACCACTAAGCCGATGGCGATTGCCCGCATATGCACTTGCGCTTCGAACCTCTGTCTTCCCGGCGTTCTATCGCAAAGCGATTGCCCCGTCTTGCGTGACAGGGCTTCATCGTCAGCCGCGCGTTTCCAGCATGGCACGCGGCCAGACGATCTGCACCCGTGCGCCAGGCTGGTCCGGCCCGCCATTCTCGAACGTCAGCGTCGCGCCCGAGCGTTCCAGCAGCGTCTTGGCAATGAAGAGGCCGAGACCCAGGCCGCCGGCGCTGTCCTCGCGCTGGCGCTTGGTGACATAGGGATCGCCGATCCGGCTGAGAATATCGGGCGCAAAACCCTCGCCATCGTCCGAAATGGTCAGCGAGACCATCTCAGGCGTATGGCGCACGGTAATCACCACCTCGTCGCGGGCGAAATCCACTGCATTTTCCACGAGATTGCCGAGCCCATAGAGAATGCCGGCATTGCGATTGCCGACCGGCTCGCCCGCCCGCCCGCTTTCCTCGACCAAACGAATGCGAATGCCAAATTCGCGATGCGGTGCGATCACCTCCTCGATCATCGAGGACAGCGGCAGATGACGCATATGCGCTTCGTCCTCGGCCGACAATGTGGTGATCTGGCGCAGAATATCGCGGCAGCGCTCGCTCTGGCTGCGCAGAAGCTGCACATCCTCGCCAAAGCGCGGATCGTTGCCGAGCTCACGCACCATTTCCTTGGCGACCACGCTGATCGTGGCAAGCGGCGTGCCCAGCTCATGCGCGGCAGCGGCGGCCAGACCGTCGAGCTGGGACAGATGCTTTTCCCGCTGCAGCACCAGTTCGGTCGCCGCCAGGGCTTCGGCCAGTTCGCTGGCCTCGAGCGAGACGCGGTAGGTGTAGAAGGCGGCGAAGATGATGGTCGAGACGATTGCCACCCAGAATCCGAGGGTGAGAACCGGCGGCAGCGTCGGTGGCGTGCCGTCATACCAGGGCAGCGGAAAGGGCGAGAAGGCCAGCGCCGTCACCGCTGCAATGCCGAGCCCCGCCAGCGCAATGCTGTAGGTGCGCGGCTGTGAGGCCGAGGAGACGATCACAGGCACGCAGACGAGCAGGGTGAAGGGATTGGCGATGCCGCCGGTGATGAAAAGCAGCGCGGCCAGTTGGGCGAGATCGATGAACAGCAGCGCGAAGGCGGCGCGCGGCTGCAGCCGGTGTGCCTGCGGATAGATCAGCGGCAGCACCAGATTGGCGGTTGCCAGCAGCGCGATGAGAAGTCCCGCCGTCATCAGCGGCATGGGAAAGCGCATCCAGAAGGCCGTCACCAGCACGGCCGTCGCCTGTCCGGTCACGGCCAGCCAGCGCAGCCGCACGATCGTGGTCAGGCGCAAGGTCCGCCCGTGGTCGGGCTGGAACGGCGTCTCGGCCATCGAGCGCATGCCGGCTTTCAGCGGCGAGAGGGAAAGGGCGTCAGGTGCGGTCATGGTTTCTTTCATACGCTGCCGACGGCGTTTCTGATCACCTGAACTCTGAATCGGGCTTGGATCAAGCCTTGTCCGCCGGGGAGCGGCGTGTGGCGGGCCGGAGCCCATTGATAAGAGCGCTTTGCCCCAAGGCAACGCCCTTGGAGGTTACCACCGACATATGTCGCTAAACGCAAAGGCCAGCAGGTGGAACGATCGGGCGGGAGACAGCTTGCCGCGGTGTCCGCGCCATCAGCTGCCTCTCGGCTTGACCAGTGTCGTGGGCAGTGCGGCAGCCGGATCATCCGGCCAGGGGTGTCTCGGATAGCGCCCGCGCATCTCCGCGCGCACCTCTTTCCAGGAGCCGGCCCAAAAGCCGGGAAGGTCGCGCGTCGTCTGGATGGGGCGGTGCGCCGGCGAAAGCAGTTCAAGCAGCAAAGGCCGGCGCCCGCCACCAATGGTCGGGTGCCGTGTCAGGCCATAGAGTTCCTGAACCCGGATCGACAGCGTCGGTTCCTCTCCATCATAATGGATCGGATGGCGCTGCCCGGTCGGCGCCTCGAAATGGGTAGGCGCAAGCTCGCCGAGGCGGCGCTGGAGATCGGCAGGGATCAGCACCTGCAGCCCCTCGCTGAGAGAGCCGGGGCGGATCGAGTCCAGGCTTGTTGCTTCCCCCTGAAAGGGCACAAACCAGTCCTCCAGCCGCGCCAGCAGCGCGGCCTCGCTCATATCGGGCCAGGGTTCTCCGAGCGTGCGGAAGAGAAAGTCCAGCCGCTCGCGCAGATGCATCGCTTCCTTGGAAAAGGGCAGTTCGGCAAGACCGACATCGCGCAGGCCCTCTGCCAGAGCGGCGGCAACCGCTGGCCCCCGTGGCCTTGGCAGCGGCACTTCTTCCAGCACGGCTGCGCCGATGCGCACCACCCGCCGGGCCCGCACCGCCTTGGCCTGGCGATCGAACGCCACCTCCTCGCCCGTCGTGATCAGCTCCGGTCGATAGGCCTCGATGTCCGCACGGCTGATGGCTGCGGCCGAAAGCACGCGCTGGCCTGCCGCCTTGCCTGTGAGATCGGCGATGACAAGCATTGGCGCGCGCGCCAGCCGCTCGGTCTCGTGCAGTTCCGCACCCCGTCCGTTGGCCATGACAAAGGCTCCGATCTTGCCCCGGGCCAGCGCGATGCGATCGGGAAACGCGTCGAGAAGCAAAACGCCCGCGCCTGGTGCTTCCCCATCGCGGCGGGCGGAGGATTTGATCTGTCGCGCCATCCGCTCGGCCAGAGCCGACGCCGCTTGCGCCCGCTGGCCGCGCTCATTGCGCCAACGCGCCAGCCGCTCGTCCAGGTCGATATCGCTCCCTCCGAGACCCTGCTCCGTCAGCAGCACGGCAAGCCGGCAGGCGGCCAAGCCATAACCAGCCTCCGCAGCACCGGCCGCCATCGCCGCCAGTCTCGGTGGCAGTGCCAGCGCGCGCATTGCCCGGCCGCGCTGCGTCATCCGCCCGGTGCCGTCGAGCGCGCCGATGCGCTGCAGCAGAGCGCGCGCCTCAGCCCAATGTGCGGAAGGGGGCGGATCGAGAAAGGCGAGCGTCGTGGCGTCGTTCACGCCCCATTCGGCGAGATCCAGCACCAGCCGGGACAGATCGCTCGCCAGGATTTCCGGCGGCGTGAAGGGCGGCAGCGCCGCCGTCTGTCCCGGATGCCAAAGCCTGATCGCCACGCCGGGTTCCGTTCGCCCTGCGCGACCCGCTCGCTGATCGGCCGAGGCGCGCGACACGCGCACCGTCTCCAGCCGGGTGATGCCGGTCGAGGCTTCGAACACGGGCAGCCGCTGGAGCCCGCAATCGATGACGATGCGCACGCCGTCAATGGTGATCGAGGTCTCGGCGATCGAGGTGGCAAGAACCACCTTGCGCCGGCCATCGCGGGCCGGGCGGATGGCCGCATCCTGCTCGCTTTGCCCAAGCGCGCCATAAAGCGGCGCGATCAGGATTGCCGGATCGACACGTCCCTCGAGCCGCTCCGCCACGCGCAGAATCTCTGCCTGCCCGGGCAGAAAGGCAAGGATCGAACCCTCCAGCTTCTGCAGAGCCGAGACGATCGCGCGCGTGACCGCGTCTTCGATGCGCTCGTCAGGCCGGCGATCCTGATGGATGATCTCGACCGGGAAGCTGCGGCCATGGCTCTCGATCACGGGCGGATGATCCAGCAGCGCCGCCACGCCGGCCACATCCAGAGTCGCCGACATCACGAGAATGCGCAGATCCGGCCGCAGTGCCGCCCGGCAGTCGAGCGCCAGGGCAAGACCGAGATCGGCGTCGAGCGACCGTTCGTGAAATTCGTCGAAGAGAACGGCGGCCACGCCCTTGAGCTCTGGATCGTCCAGGATCATCCGGGCAAAAACGCCTTCCGTTACCACCTCGATTCGAGTCTCCGCCGAGATACGGCTGTCGAGCCGCATGCGCGTGCCGATCGTGGCTCCCACGGTCTCCCCCAGCAGAGACGCCATCCGCGCCGCCGCCGCCCGCGCAGCCAGCCGGCGTGGTTCGAGCAGAAGAATGCGCCCCTCGTCGCCACGCCACGGCGCGTCAAGCAGGGTCAGCGGCACCAATGTGGTCTTCCCGGCGCCAGGGGGAGCGCTGAGAACGGCAAGCCCCGTCTCAGCCAAGGCAGCCGCCACATCTGGAAGAACAGCCGAAACGGGAAGCTCCGGCAAATTCCGAAGCGCCAGGCTCCATTCCTGATGTCCCGCCATTCATCATGTCCCTTATGCTCATTGCGCTCGCCCGCACAGGCCTCGCTCTCCCGGTCATGGGAGAACTTGAAACCAAGCCAGCCGTCAACCGCCTTCCATTTATGACATACCGGCAGGGTGGGGCGCGGACAGAGCATATCCTCGACTAGGTTCGAACGCTGCGTCGTGTTCGGTCCCACTGAGTGTCCTTCCTCCACATTTTCTCCAATTTTTCTCCTTGCTGCTCCCATTTGTGCGCCTGTTTGGCGTCTGCTTTGGGGTGTTTGCGGGGAGGCTTGGTTGGGTACGGGCCTGTGTGCGCCATTTTTCCTGCTGCCATTTCAGCGGGTTACGCTCATCCGTCATGTTTCCTTCATTTTGAGGATTGACGTTTTTGGGTGTGTGGCCGTATAAGGCGCTCATCGAACGAGGGGTTGCGGCGCTTCTGGCGCTGGTTTTCTTCGTTTTTGTGTTTGGCCGGTTTTTTGGCTGAATGTTTTCCGACAGGATCTGCCGGATGGCGGCGTTTCTGCCTTGTTGGCCCTTGTGGCTGGTGGGGTTGATTTGGTGTCGTTTTGGGTTGGTTTTGTGTGGGTTTGAGGGCTGCTTTGCT
>NZ_FOAM01000032.1 GCF_900109605.1 Xaviernesmea oryzae | reverse complement strand
ACCTGCCCGCGTCCGTCATCGACGCGGATCTGCGATACCGCATGAAGAACCTGCGGCAGGAAGGTGTTGGTAAACTGTGTCGAGGGCGTGTAGTCGATCGACACCACCCCGCCCGTCTCAAGCGTCACCGTGCGAAGAAGATTCGGATTGCCGGCGCCGGCCTGCGAGATCGACACCTCATTTTGATTCTTGACGAAGTCAGGCAAGCCGTCGCCGTTGAAGTCGCCGGAGACGCCGACAGCTTCGCGAGAGAAATCGGACAGTTTGAGACTTGCACCGTTCTGGTCGAACCTGATCGACCAGCTCCGCATCGCGCCGAAGCCGTTTGCGAGAAGATCGAACTTCCCGTCATTGTCGAGGTCCCGCAGCAGGGGCGAGGCATCGATCGTCGCGTCGTTGACGACGCGCTGGAAGCCGCGCCCCGTCGACAGGAAGATGTCGGCCTTGCCGCTGACAAAGGAGACCACATCCCCTGCCCCATCGCCATTGATATCGCCGACAGCGCAAAGGATCGCTTCCTTCTTCATGCAGCTGAAGGCGGTCTGGGTCGTTGTCCAGGATCCGCTGACGAGCCGACGAAGTTGGCTCGTCGAATTGACGCCTGCCGTGAGGAAGCTTTGCATCCCGTTCGCAGAAAGATCGATGGCTCCGACGAGCTTCTTGCTGCTGTCCGAGAAGTCGTAAAGCGCATCGTATCCATCGCCCTCAGGATCCAGGACGATCTTGCCATCGGGGCTGCGCCCCATCTTGCCGCAGGGTGCGGCGTAATCGCCGGAGCAATCGAGCTTCCTCACCTTCAGATCCGAGGTGGTCTGCATCACCATCGGCGTGTAAGGGCCACCGCTGTTGCGCAGCAACAGGACGACGTCCTTCAGATTGCTTCCTGAGATATAGCGGCCGACATAAGGGTTGATCTCGATGGGATTCTTGACACCCGTCGGGGCATGATAATTGCCGCGCGTCGAGCCATCGCCATTGAAGCTGACGATATTCCAGGGCCAGATCTCGACCTGATTATCCGACGCCGGGATATAGCGAATGCCGAAGAGTTCGTCGCGGCCGTCGAAGTTCAGATCGCCGGCCTGCGAGCGCGTGGCATCGAAGAAGGATCGGTTGTTATAGTTGTAGGACACATTGTCATAGGTCATCTGTCGAATGACCTTCGCCGAACCGCCCGTGATGCTCCCGTCAGACGCCATGGCGGCGTCTCGCCCGTAAAGGGTCACTTTGGTCAGACGCGATGTGTTGGACGTCGGCGCCTGATCGTAGGAAAGCGTGTAGGCACTTCTGAGCTGCGTTCCCACATAGGTCGCAATCGTGCGGACACGCTGTTTCGTGTAGGACAAGCTGTAGCCGTTCGCCATGACGACAAAGTCAGGCCGCGTCTCCATGAAGAAGCGGACGCTCATGCCATTGGAGTAGGAAATCCGTTGCGGATAGCAGACGGGCGCATCCGCACATGTATAGGTGTAGGTGAGCTTGTTGCCATTCGTGTCACTGACACTCGACAGAAACCAGCGATTGCGCTGCAGATCGTAATCCGGCGTTCCTGCAGCAGGGCTCGTCCCGGCCAGGGCGGAAACGGAGCTGAATGTCGAAACCGTCCCATCCCGATCCGTCACCGTCCAGCTGTTGGCAGACGCATTGAACGAGATCCGCTTATAGTTCTCAACTTCGGTAACGTGCGTTCCGCCAGCGGAGCAGGATGCGGCCACCATGCCGTTTGAGCAGGGAACAAGCTCCTCCCCGTTCAAAAGATAGATGTCTTTGCTGTCGAAGGCGGGATAGCCGAAGCCCGCAGACGCGCGCTCGATCACGTCAAAGCCATCAAGACCCCAGGCGTAGCCGAGCCAGCCCTGATAAAGACCGCCCAGCCTCGTCTTTCGTGCGGAATTATAATCGAGCGTAACTTTGGGCTCCAACCCTCGAAACTTCGGAACGTCGATGTCGATCGACTGAGAGAAGAAGCCGTTGCCGCTGATATTGGGGATCGGCGGCTTCGGTATCGCACTGATGGCCGGCGCCAGATCATCCCCGGACGAGGCAGCCGAGGCAGCAAGGGTCGTCGCACTTTGAGCAGCTGGCTGTTCTCCAGTCGTCGACAGCGTCGTGACAGAGCCCTGCTTCTCCCCTGTCGACGATGCGTTCGACTTGGCCGGCTGACTGTCCGTCTGATCCAAACTCTCCGCATTTTGTGACGACGTACCACTGCCATTGGCACGATCGACGGCACGTTCATTCTCGCTCGAAGAGCCCTTCGACGTCGCCTGGCTCTTGGTGCCAGTACCCGTCTGGCCTGTATTACTTGTCGGTTGGGCAGTCTGGTCGCCCTCATGGCTCGAAAAACCGCCGCCCCCTCCGAGCCCGGGCGCCGAACCAAGTCCACGATCAGCTGCAAAAGCCATGTTATCATGGACTTGGACGGCAGCGGCGACGGACATGAGGACGCCGCACGACACGACGAATGAACGGAAAACCCGCAGCCGCATGATACCTCCAGTGGTGGCGAAACACGTTGAGGATGCATGCTTAGATATTAAGCGAGAACTTATCAAGAGTGATTTGATGCGCCGCCTGTGAAATTTTTACGACCTGTGGATTTACAACCACCACGGCAAGAAAACGCAAATCAGACTATCGATAACTGTGGACAGTAAACGCGTTAGCCCTCCCTAAAGGATGGCGATCCGCTACCATCGGAACCTTGCGACAGGCGGATAAACAGTATGCGCGTAGACTGGCTCTTTCGACGATATGTTTTTCTTCCCAGCTCTCTCGGTTCGCCTTCTGCGCTTTCTCAGGCCTGCCTAAAATGACAGACTTTCAATCATCTCTGTTGAGCCGGCGCTTTCAGTCGCTTTGGTTGCTCGCGAAGCCACGCAGACCCTACGCAGCAGTTCGAGCGCCCGTTGGACTGTCGCCGGACTCCGAGTATCTAACCTTCTCTAAGGAGAGGAAGCAAAATGTAGGCTGCAGTGGTCATAACTACGTCAGAATCGGATGGCGAACGTCACGGAAATCCATAGCTTGATGGCTTGGTGTGGGGGCGTCGAAGATGTGGGCTAGGTACGCCTCCGCTCGTAACCTCTGAAGCGGCGTGTCTGTTCGTATGATAGCATGCCTTTTCTGGATGAAGAGCCAATCCTTGACCAATAGTTCAGATGCGGTGATCGTTTTGTTAATTTTGCAAGTCTACAACGCATCCGAGTCACTCGTGGCACAATTTGATATCCGGTTTGATGGAAACATATCACACAAGAGAGCTTGTTATTGGACCTCTCACTCATTCTGATTGCTGCTCTCGCCAGCCGCCGGCAGTTAAAAACCTTCATGGGGCTCCGAGTGCAGAAACCAGACATCAGCCTGCCGCAAGACATGATCGAAGCATTGCTCCCGTGAGACGCGCACATGAAGCAGGCGATTTTTGATATCCTCGACTGGTGGGTTGCCGAGCTCGACGCAATTTGGAAAAACCTCAGGCGACTCCCTTCGAAACAGCCACTACTCTACGGCAGTGCGCTTGGCGTCGATCAGCATGAGATATTGACCTCATCCAAGGGGTTTATTTTTTATCCTCATACGAACACGCTTTCAGTCGGTACAGCTTATCTAGATCTCAAGCTTACCGATCGGCGGCTGCCGTATGGCCGAGCAATTGCCGTCGCGCGCGCAAAGCTTGTTGAGCGGACGCCAATCGACCCACGCGTCGTCTATCTTGTTCCTCAAAGTAAGAATTTCGATAATTTCGCTGCAATCAAGAAATCGGCTCTCGATCCTGTTCTGTCGGAATTAAAATCAAATAGGAAAAAGGTATCGCAGCTCGCCCTTCTGGCGGGCGACGTCACGATCATTGTCCCTCATCGTTATCTTGCGCTCGCCGTGCCGAGCTTGAAAGATACAAAAAGTAGGAGTTACGTCAGGGCAGCATTCATGTCGCTTCTCTTGATGTGCGTGATGACATATACGCATGCATTCCTACAGCTCGATTCAGCTGAAGACGAGCTTCAAACGCTGATCCTATCGAAAAAGAAGGAAGCGATGTCGGTTCGGCAATCTGAAGAGGAAAAACAAAAGCGAGCAGATTATCTTAGCTCTGTGTATCGCGCTAAGAATGAGGCTCTTTCCGTTGTAAAATCTCTTGATGAGTTGACAGCTCTATTGCCAGATGGCGTGTGGCTAACAAACCTGTCGGTCAGCGGGGACGGCTTGGAGGTATCAGGTTATGCCCGCGACTCATCGATCGTGATCAATGCATTGGCGGCCTCTGCCGTCTACCGCAATCCCGAATTTACAGCCCCTGTTGTCCGCATCCAAGGCGAAAGTTCCGAACGCTTTGACGTGAAAGCCGGCATTAGGAAGTAATGACCAATCTCCTCATCCACCTCTTGAATTTGCCGCCGAAAACGCAACGGCGGAGCGCTGTGGTAATCTTGTGCATCATCGTTACCATGGGCGTGTCAGGGACATGGCTTTTAAGTGATGTGCTGGTCACAAAGCTGGACATGATCCAGGACATGCGGCGACAACTTTTCAGGCTACATCAACTCGTCGAAAGCCGCCCTGCTCCTGCTTTTCCTATCGACGCTTATCCATCAGATCTATTCCTGGCGGGTTCGAGTGAGGCGACCGTTCAGGCGAAGCTGCAGGAAAAAATCAGCGAGCTGGCGACAGCGTCGAATGTGACGATCGCGTCGCTGACTGGAGTTCCCGCGCGCGAAATCGAGGTCGTCCGATATGTTGGACTGCGGGCAGACGCACAGGGCAACTATGCAGCAGTCCTTGAATTTATACGCCAGATCGAAAGCGCTATGCCTCCACTCGTTATCACGACAGTGAGCTTACGTGGCAATCTTCGCTCCGCGACCGAGGATGTTCTCGCAGAACCGCCGATCTCCGTGGACATCACCATACTCGCGCCGGTCGATCCGACTGTAGCAGCCATGCAAGAGGCGAGCTCATGATCACGGGAGCACGCGCATCTCGCGCTATAGGCATTTTTATTTTCGCAGCTGCTGTGATTTGTCTTGGCTATGTCAATGTGAGACTGCAAACAGATGGCGTGTCGATCACGCCCATCGGCTCCACCGCGACCGACGGACCTGGTGACGATACGCAAGGACGACCTTTAGCTTCGCGGTTCAAGGATCCTCCAGACTATCTGGAGTCCCTTAACCGGCCTTTGTTTAGCCCCTCTCGCCTGCCCTTCGTACCTCGGCCTGAGCCGCCGCCGCCTCTGGCCGAGGTTGCGCCCACACCACCTGATATCGCTCCGCCCCGCGCCATTGATTTCAAGGGAACCCGCATGAGTCACGGCAGGCTCGCAGCTCTTCTCATGACGGAGGATGGGCAAGCGACCTGGTTTGAGGAGGGTCAACTGGCGGGAGAGTGGAAGATCGAAGCGATCTTTGCCGATAGAGTCCTCGTCAATTTCAAGGATCGTAGGCTGACATTATCGTTATATGGCAACGAAGGCATGAATAGCAATGCGTCGACTGCGGCACCCTGACGATCGGGGAAGAGACGAGGCCGGATTTGCACTTATCGTCGTCCTCGGCTTCCTGCTGCTGATGTCGTTTATACTGATTCCTTTTGCGTCTATCTCGCGATATAATCTGCTTCTTGCTCAAAACAAGCTCAACACGGCACGCCTGATGTCAGTTGCGGATACGCTGAACCAGTATTTAGCATCAAAACTACGTGCCGATCCGCTAGAGCGGCTCAGAATGACTCAAATCGGGATGCTCAAGGAAGACTGTGCCATCGGCGATGTCATGATCTCGATCACGATCGTCCCGCATAACAGGCTGATCAATGTAAACATTGCGCAAGAGCCCCTGCTGGTGTCTGGGTTAGAACAACTGGGATTTGGTGCTTTGGAGGCTGATACCATCGCACAGTCAATCGTTGAGTTCAGATCACCATCGGTATCTTCAAGCCCCACAACACATGATGTTGAAAACGGGATGAAGCATGCTCCCTTCGAGGAGCTGGTAGAACTGCATGATCTGCCGGCGCTGCGGTCCGTCTCGCTTCGACGTCTTTCCTACGTCTTTTCTGTTTACGACGGAAGAAGCGTGGATGTGCCGATCCCTGTTAACGCCCTTCCTTCGTCGGTTTATGGCGTGGAGACGAGCGTTTTCGGCGTGCGAGGGAGGGTCGAACGCTATTCGGTTTATGCGCTGTCCGAGGGGTCTGATTTACGTCGTGTCGCCGAAATCGATGACCCCATACTGCCGGAGCCTCGTCCGTCCACCCGGGAATGTTCTATGTTCGAGCCAAATCTGCTGCAACTTGTCGTGGAGATCGTCTAATGCGCAGAGAGGGCGTGTCGGTCGCAGACTTTCTAGCCTTTCTGGACGCCTCAGGCTTAGCGAAGAGCGATGCGGTCATGCGCGCGGGTTCAGCCTTCCGGGCAACTCGACAACCGATCGATCTCGTCATCCGCGAACTCGGAATTCTTCCGGAATTGGATTTGGTCAGAGCGATGGGAACATTCCTCAAGCTGGATGTCCTGGATCGCATACCAGCCGACACCACGACCGAAGCCCTGAACAATTTAGGAACGAGCTTCGCACTCGCGAAAGCAGTCGTTCCGGTTTCCACCCATGGCGCACGATCGAAGCTTTTGGTTGCGGATCCATTTGATATCGAGACGCAGGACGTCGTTCGTTTCTGCTTAGACTTCGATTTCGACGTGGAAATCGCGACGCGTAGCGCCATTGAGAGCTTCATAAGGGACGCGGGCAGCGGGTCCGTCTTGGGAGAGGCAATCGGAAACGACGATGCCGCCATCGACGTTGATCTCCAACGACTGCAAGACGTTGCGCGACAGGCTCCAGTCGTCAAATTTGTCTCGCGCGTCATCCAAGAGGCTGTCGATCAGAAGGCGAGCGATATTCACATCGAACCCGAGCAGGCGTCGCTAAGGGTTCGGTTCCGTCGGGACGGGCTACTAGAAGAGGTCGAGCGAGCAAGTCTTTCTCTTCATGCAGGCGTCGTTAGTCGCCTCAAAATTTTGGCTCGTCTGAACATTGCAGAGCGACGCCTGCCGCAGGACGGCCGGTTGCGGATCGCGGTGCGTGGACAGGACGTTGACTTCCGACTTTCAGTTATGCCCAGCGTGCACGGAGAAACTGTCGTGCTGAGAATCCTGGACCGTGAGACGGTGCAGTTGAATCTTTCTTCTCTCGGCTTCGACGTTGAAGCGTCCACTCGAATCCGTTCAATTACAGCGCGTCCCAACGGCATGCTGCTCATCACAGGCCCAACAGGCTCGGGAAAAACGACAACTCTTTATGCGATCTTGTCGGAACTCAATGAACCATCGTCGAAGATCTTTACCGTTGAGGATCCAGTCGAATACCGCCTGGCAGGGATTACCCAGCTCCAGGTTGATCCCTCGATCGGTTTGACCTTTGCCTCAGCACTACGCTCTGTCTTGCGGCAGGATCCGGATATCGCTCTTGTCGGCGAAATTCGAGATCGAGAAACGGCCCAGATAGCGGTACAGGCCGCATTGACCGGTCATTTTGTACTCTCAACGCTCCATACAAATAGCGCTGTTGGCGCCTTTGGTCGTTTGAAGGATATGGGCATAGAGCCCTATTTGATCGAGGCAACGCTTCGCGGCGTCATCGGTCAAAGACTGGTTCGGAAGCGCTGCCAAGCCTGCCATATTGACGACCACGAGGTGAGATGTACTGTTTGCGGTGGCTCAGGTTATAGCGGGCGCCAGACCACTTTCGAGATTTTACAAATGTCGGACGACGTCCGAACCTTGATTCTTCAAGGCGGAGGCCAAGCAGAGCTGGAATCAGCAGCCAGGCGGAACGGGATGGTTCCGATACGCGAGCATGCCAGGCACTTGGCGGAGCTCGGTGTGACAACGTTTGAGGAAGCGATCCGCGTTGTAGATCTGGAAGGATAAGCCTGCGGTGTTCGACTATGTGGCATTTACAGTAGATGGCATGCGCCGAAAGGGCGTGGTCGACGCTCAGGACCGCGCGACCGCGGAAACGCGCCTTCGGGCAGCCGGTCTTCTGGTCTCGGAACTCAGGGAACGACGCACGCGATCCAAAGAAGGTCAGCGGCAACTAATACGCATGCATCGCCGCTTCAACAACGCCAGATTTTTCTCAGGCCTTGCCATCCTTATGAACGCGGGCATGGCCTTCGACCTCGCTTTGCGCGCGATGAGGAATGCCAGTGAAAATCCCAAAGCAGCTGCGCTTATCGATGGCATCTTGGAGAGCGTTGCGGCAGGTGAGACCCCTTCATCTGCGTTTCAGAAAGCCGGAATCGTCGATGGGAGCATGACGGCTCTGCTGGTAAGCGGCGAACGCAGTGGGCGGCTGGGGCAGGTCATTCAGTTGATCGCTCAGGACTTGGAGCGGAACACGCTTTATAAAAAGCAACTCATTGGCGCGCTCGTCTACCCCGCTTTTTTGATCGTTATGATGTTTACCTCGGTTGCGGTTGTCATGTTTGTCCTTGTCCCAGCGCTGGAGCCGGTGTTCGAGAGTTCGGGAAGGCCGTCGCCGATCATCATTCGCCTGCTGGGTACCTTGAACCGCTGGCTCGACAGTCCAGAGATTATTGGTTGTGCGACCACCTTCGCCATTGTGGGCGTCCTTTTTGGCTGCCTACGGCCGGCTGCCTTTAAGGCCATGATGTCTCGCTGGATTTTGCGCGTGCCCGTGTTGGGTCGAGCCGTTCTTGATCTTCAGCTTGCCAACTACCTCCAGAGCATGGCCCTTCTCGTCGAGAATGGCGTGCCTCTTCCTGAGGCTCTGGAGCTCGCTGCAGGATGCTTTTCGATACCGCATCTGAGGGAAAAGTTTGCAACGCTCACTGAGCGGGTTGCCGTAGGACAGCGTCTGCCTGACGCGATCAGGGACTTGAATGTGTTTTCGGGTGAAGTCGCATCATTGATAGCTGTGGGCGATGAGGTGAACAGGCTTCCTGCCGTCTTGGCAAACGCAGCGCTCATATGCCGCACAGACGGCCAGCAGGCACTCGATCGTTTGATGGCGTTGATGACACCAGCGATTACAATCATCATGGGCGCCTTGATTGGAGGCTTGGTCATTTCGGTGATGACAGCGCTGCTGAGCATTGATGAACTGAGCCTTTCATGACAGCGGTTTCCGGCAGCAAGCAGGTTTCGCGCGTCAAAGACGGCGGATTTACCTTGATCGAGGTGCTCGCCGTTTTGGCCGTTCTTGCATTGGGTTTGGCTGTCGCTCTCCCAAATTTTCGGCAGCTTTTACAGCCTTCTCCGCGCGCCGTGGGACAAAGAATCGCGGCCATGCTTCGGACCGCCCACCTTGCAGCGATCAGCAGCAACGTCACGCAGACGATAACCTTTGACCTTGCAGCCAAGCTCATCAGAGATGAGCGGTCGCGTGCGCAAATTATTGTTCCCTCGCCGATGTCGATTTCGCTGACCTATGGATCCACGGGGCGCGAACCTTCCGCGGCAGGGACGATTATGTTCTACGCGCAAGGGACATCGTCGGGCGGTGAGGTGCGCTTGACGGGTGACGCGGGCGACAAATCGACTATTTCCGTTGATTGGCTGACCGCTAAAATATCGATAAAGCAGGATGACGAACAGTGAAGTTTGACAGCGGAGAGAATGGGTTCACTCTGCTGGAAACTTTGCTGGCATTCCTGATTTTATCGATCATACTGGGCGCCTCCCTACAAACTATCGCGCTTTCTATTCGGAGTTACAATCTATCGAAAGAGGTAAACGACGTTCTAAGACTGTCAGATGAAGCTCGTCTTGATCTAGACCACAAGCATGTTGGCGCCATGATGCACGGTGCGAGCCAGCGTGACGGTCGGGAATATAGCTGGACGGCCGAGCCACATCGTCTCGCCGAGACAAATAAATTTCAATTTATAAAGCTGCTCATTCAGACCCCATCCGGCCGTCAATATGAATTTCTTTATGCGAGCGCGCCATGAAACGTGGCCATCGAGCATTGTCAGAGCGCCAAGGGAAGCTACCAGACGCTGGTTTCGCGCTCATTGAGGTTCTGGTGTCGCTGTGCGTCGTCGTGCTCATCTCAGAGCTTGTTCTGTCAGGAATCACACAGCTCAAGGCCCTTCGAAGGCTTACTCAATCGCAAGAGGCGCAAATTGAACTGAATAGCGGATTCGATTATCTCGAAAATCTTATAGAGAACAGCCGCAAATTACCGCTTATTGCAGATGATCCCGATAACAAGACCCTTTTTGAGGGCGCGGCCGACACAATCAAGTTTGTAGCTGTTGTGCGTGTTACATCATCCCAAACGGGGCTTCGCGATGTCGAGTTACGTTTAGCGAAGGATGAAAAAAGGTTGGATTTAATTCAGCTAAATCGTGTCCGTCGGAGCGGAGCGGTGCGGGACGCACAGAAGTTGTTGGTTATGACTGATATTCGATACTTCAAAATACAGTATCTACCCAGCGAAGTGGATAGCAAATCTACAGCTTGGCTTGACGAATGGACCGACAGAAAACGCGCTCCTCGTGCCCTTAAGGTCGAACTCGGGATCTCAAGGCGTGGCGGAGATTTCAGCAGTGATCGCGTTTTCGAAGTCCCTTCACGTGCCGGCGATTGAATGCTTTAGCGCAAAGCAAGTCGAGGCGCGCTTTTTGGAGTTCTAATCAGAACCAAGCCGTAGAAGCGACGTGAGCGACTGTGGGTTGGCTGACCTGCCATGCACGCTTCGCCTGAATCCGCTTAAAGCCCTCCATCGTTGATCCACCTCGCTTTTCTTGAGCGGTAACGTGGAGACGGGCAGTCGGGCCTCCGTCTTTGTCTTGCGCGTCAGCCAGAGCCGCTGGAGCGAATAGGTGACGGTGATGACCGCGTCGTTAAAGTACAACCGAGTCTCACTGCCGCCATCTTAGCTGGTCACGGTGATAGAGTCGGGCTCACCTCCAAGCAGTCGTTGGTGCCGTAGCCCCGGGGCAAGGCAACGTCGCCGACGGCGATTAAGGCTGTCGAATCGGCCCGCTAAAGGGCCTAGTCCGCTACTCTTCAAATTTCGACCTTTCATGTGCCAATGTTCAATCGAATGAAGCAGTCGGAAGCTAAATCGAGTATATATTCGTTCGCTTAATATTCTCATCGGCTATGATTTTTGATGGTTCTTGATCGAAGACGTACAAATCGTCGCCCAAATTCATCAGATAAACAGTTCCGTTTTCAAAAGTTAAATTGACACCGATGACCCAGGAGTCTGAAATGAGATTTTCTAATTTGATGAGACCACTGCCAACGATCTTGTCCCAAGGAGAAAGATGATTAGCGTCGAGTATCCTAGCATAGCCATATTCACCAATGTCTTGCTCTTGGAGTGCTTCACATCCCCTTGATAAACCAACCGATTCATAATCACTTGCTGTTTTGACCGTCACGCATTCGCCGTTGGAAAATGTGATGCATACTGCAAACGGGTTCTTCCAATTAGTCTCGCCATTGAACTCGTGCACCAAGAATTGCACATTGTCCAAAACGTAGGCTTTATCTGAAGAAAATATCATTTCACCGAAGACCGAGAGCAAGTTGCATGCTTAGGTTGTTTATGCCGTCTTTCATTATAGGTACAAATTCACCTGACGGTGTTGAAATTTCGACGTCATTTCCGTTCATTAAAAAAATTCACCTCCCTCGCATTCTGGTAGGGATCTGAAGTAGGTGAACACCTCCGAGCCCGGCGTGTTGGCATCGATCTCGATATCGGCGCTCGGATGGAGCGTCTTGCCGAACGGCCAGCTCTTGATTGCCCGTGTGCCATCCTGACGTGCTCCCGATAAATTCGGCCATTTAGAACTGGAATTTTCCATTTATCATCCCTGCGGGGAGAGAGGAGAATTCCGATGAAGGCATCGAAGTTTAGCGAGGCGCAGATCGCGTTCGTTCTGAAGCAGGCGGAGGACGGCACACCGATCGGCGAGGTCTGCCGAAAGGCGGGCATTTCCGATGCGACGTTCTACAATTGGCGCAAGAAGTATGCAGGTCTGATGCCCTCCGAGATGAAGCGGTTGCGTCAGCTCGAGGAGGAGAATGCCAAGCTGAAGCGGATCGTCGCCGACCTGTCGCTGGACAAGGCCATGCTTCAGGATGTTCTGTCAAAAAAGCTCTGAAGCCTGCCCGCAAGCGTTCACTTGTCGACAAGGTCCGGTCCGATTGGAAGATATCCATCCGCCGGGCCTGCGCGGTCCTGAAGATCGACCGGTCGCTCTATGTCTACAAGTCGAAACGCGGCGAGCAGGCTGAACTGAAGCTCAGGATCAGGGATATTTGCCAGACACGCGTCCGGTATGGATATCGGCGCGTCCATGTTCTGCTGAAGCGGGATGGATGGCCTGTCAATCCGAAGCGAATCTATCGCCTTTACAAGGAGATGAGCCTGCAACTGCGCAACAAGGTGCCGAAACGGCGTGTGAAGGCAAAGCTGCGGTCAGACCGGACCATTGCGGCCCATTTCAACCATGTCTGGGCCATGGATTTCGTGCATGACCAGTTGGCGACCGGCCGCAAGATCAGGGTACTGACGGTCGTTGATACCTTCTCCCGCTTCTCGCCGGTGGTTGATGCACGGTTCAGCTACAAGGGAGAAGACGTCGTCCAGACCTTGGAACGCACATGTCGCCAGGTTGGCTACCTGGCGGTCATTCGTGTCGATAACGGCAGCGAGTTCATCTCTCGCGATCTCGATCTGTGGGCCTATCACAAGGGTGTTGTGCTGGACTTTTCTCGGCCTGGCAAGCCGACCGACAACAGCTTCATTGAGAGTTTTAACGGGAAGTTCAGGGCTGAGTGCCTGAACGCCCATTGGTTCATGAACCTTGACGATGCGCGGGTAAAAATGGAGGATTGGCGCAAAGACTATAACGAGGTCCGGCCACACAGCGCCATCGGCAACAAGGTGCCGATTTCGCTCATGAACGGCTCATCGGCACCACCGCCGACCTGAGCCATAACCCCGGAAAATTCCAGCTCCCGCTGGCCCAAAATCGGGGTGCACGTCAATCCGGCCCATAGGTCAGGGCCGCCGTGGCATTCTCGCGGGTGACGGAGGAGAGCTGGTTGGCGCCGCTCCACGCGAGGCTGCGACTGCCGTCCGACAGGAGGTTGCCGTTGGCGTCGTAAGACAGGGTCTTGTTGCCGATCTGGGTGGCCGCATGCGGGAATGCAGCAGCAATGATCTGCATAAGCCTGCGTCATCGCACCAATATTAATATAAGAAATTCCCTAAGTTTCCTTCAGTGGGGATCTCTTCCAATCATCAAAAAAGACAGCATACCATGTTGAGAGTACTTCGTAAAATACACTTGCTTCGAGATAAATTTCTGAAAGTTTTGCGACCGGTTCCTCATTAAGGAACCCAATAATTCGCACTTTATCTTTTGAGTCTATATGTATTACATGACTGCCATCATCAAACGCTTCGTCGCCGTCAGGTGCCCATATCAGGAGGTTGTCATCGACATCGCGCATAATCTGTTTGCGGAAATTCTCGCCAAACTTCAAATCAATCTTACCTAAACCATAGGTTTCATACTGGATAATTGACACTAAATCGATAGCGCTAATTTCGTTTTTGATAGTATGTTTTTCCCGCCTTTTAATCCTTAGTTGTACTTCTTTAAACGAGTTTCCAAGCAGGGAAGCATCTGGTTTTGCAACTCCATACCTGTTCGCCTTGATATGTATATTAAATAAGCCGATGGCTAACTGGCTTTCGGATTCTAGAAATTTGCTTACCTCGCTTTGTATTGCAAAAGTCATTTTGTTCCCGATAAGCATTCTATCTCCTCACGCCGAGCTGATTTTTTATATCTTGCGGAATGTTATTCATTCGGATCGGATTAGAGCCTGCTGTTTAGCCGTTCCAGTGCGTTTCACCATTGCTCGGTCTGCTGAACCTATGGATTGTTCCATCGACGTCTTTCGCCCATCTGACACCTGTTTTATCCGGAATTGAATTTTGATACAGTTCATCAACATTCGTTTGCTCGGGGCTTACGGAATTTGGGTGGTGCTTGGGGTTTGACGTCAACGTAGCTTGATTGCTGTCCGCATTTTGCTGCGGATCTTTCTCCCCAGTATTGTCACGGTTGTCCTCATCATCAGGCCCAGGCGCTCCCGAAGCGGAGGCTCCTCCGCCGGTACCTTCAGTATTTTCTCTTGTATCGCTTTTCATTTCCCCGTCACCCATCGGAGTAGCGGTAATGGCAACGATAGCTAAAGCGCTTCCAATAATCAAAGCACCCGCGGGAGTACTCGCGCCAGCCCCAGCTGCAGCAGCTGCTCCACGGCCTCCGCCAAGCCAAGATAGAATTTGTTCAATGATGCCGGGCTCAGCAACGGCCGCTATGTGCCCGTTTTGGTCACTTTTATTGACGGGATCGTTTTGCGAATAAGCATATCGGTTTGTTCCGACGCCCTGGATGGTTGGATCCATGGGATCTGGCGAGATGAAGCGTGCGTTTGCGGCGGAGCCGAAGGGCACGCAGACGAGGCTGCAGATCAGCAGGGTCTACAGAAGGCGGACCCACAGGGTGCGGAGAAAGAGCTGCATCGACAAGCCTCGTTTCGCTGTGCGCGTGATCGAAGAGGATGATTGGGTGGCCGGCCCGGACGATGCCGGGCCGCTGTCGCTGGCATGATGAGGCCCGCGCTGGCGCGAGCCCGCCCGATTACGGATGTCCGGTGTGGAAGAGCGCCTGACCTGCCTGATCACCGGCCTCGTCGGGCGGCACGTAGCGGCCGAAGGCTGGGTCGTAGTATCGGGCATTGAGGTAGGTCAGACCGGTCTGCGGATCGAAGCGCTCGCCGATATAGCTCTTCTGCGTCTGCATGGCGGTGTTGGTGAGCTCGCCGTAAGCCGCATAGCTGGTTTCCTCCGCCACGTTTCCATTGGCGTCGGTCACCCGCCGGATCGAGGCCAGATGATCGCGCAGGAGCACGTATCGGCCGGTGATGCCGCCGGCGGTCGCCGTGATCTTGATGTCGGGATGGGGATATTATACCAATGGTCGCTGATGCTGACTCTTGGGATTCCCAAAGGCGGACGAATCTGAATCTCTGGGGCAAACAGGAGGTTTGCGATGGGTTCAGCGCTTTCTTTGCGGTCGGATTTCGACGGGTCCATGCTACGGCGACTGGCCCGGCAGACGCGCGATGCCGATCAGGCACGGCGGCTTCTTTCGCTCGCATCGATCTATGACGGTGGTTCACGGGCCGATGCCGCCCGGCTCGGCAGCGTGACAGTTCAGATCGTGCGCGACTGGGTGGTCCGCTTCAATGCTCGCGGTCCCGACGGACTGATCAACGGCAAGGCTCCGGGAAAACCTTCTCTCCTGAACGACGAACAGCGAACGGCCTTGGCGCAAGCCATAGAACGGGGACCAACGCCTTATCTCGATGGCGTCGTTCGCTGGCGTCTGTGTGATCTGGCTCAATGGATTTGGGAAGATTTCCGCATCTCGGTGAGCGAGGAGACCCTGGGGCGCGAAGTGCGTGCCATGGGGTATCGCAAGCTCTCGGCTCGCCCAAGACATCATGCGCAGGATCCGGAGGCGGCCGAGGCATTTAAAAAAACTTCCCCGCCGCTGTGGCAGAAATCGCTGCCGGTCCCGCCAAAGGCAAAGTGATCGAAATTTGGTTCCAGGATGAAGCTCGGATAGGCCAGAAGAACAAGATCACCCGCCGCTGGGCTAAGCGGGGATCGAGGCCATCCGCACCGCACGACCAGCGAACCCGTTCGGCCTATATCTTTGGTGCAATCTGCCCCAAACAGGGCAAGGCTGCGGCTCTCGTCATGCCTTGGTGCGACACCCATGCCATGAACCAGCACCTGATCGAGATCTCTCGCCACGTCGCTGACAATGCCCACGCTGTCCTCATCATGGACCAGGCGGGTTGGCATATGTCCAACGATCTGGTGGTCCCAGAAAACATCACCATCTTACCACTGCCGCCCAAATCACCAGAGTTGAACCCGGTGGAAAACATCTGGCAGTTCATGCGCGAGAACTGGCTCTCAAACCGCGTCTTCAAGTCCTACGAGGATATTGTCGATCACTGCTGCTACGCTTGGAGAACCCTGCAGGACCGACCGTGGAAGATCATGTCAATCGGAAGACGCAAATGGGCGCAAGGGTTCTGATCAATGGCGGTTGGTATTAGGTGAAGACCTCCGAGCCCGGCGTGTTGGCATCGATCTCGATGTCGGCGCTCGGATAGAGCGTCTTGCCGAACGGCCAGCTCTTGATTGCCCG
>NZ_FOAM01000025.1 GCF_900109605.1 Xaviernesmea oryzae | reverse complement strand
CTCATAACCTGAAGGCCGCAGGTTCAAATCCTGCCCCCGCAACCAAACATTCCCCCTCGATCTCAGTGTGACAAGCCTCCCTCGGGAGGCTCTTTGCGTTCATCGGACGCCAGGAAATCCTGATCACTCGCAAACCGTCGTGCTTGCTGGAAACCGCTCAATGCCGCGAGAGAGCGGGCCTCACACCCGCTCCAGCGCCACCGCGATGCCTTGGCCGACGCCGATGCACATGGTGGCGAGCGCCTTGCGCTTGCCGGTGAGCGACAGCTCCAGCGCCGCTGTGCCCGCAAGGCGCGCGCCGCTCATTCCAAGCGGATGACCAAGTGCGATCGCTCCGCCATTCGGGTTCACGCGAAGATCGTCATCGGCGATCCCAAGCTGACGCAGCGTCGCCAGCCCCTGCGAGGCGAAAGCTTCGTTAAGTTCGACCAGGTCGAGGTCGTCGGCGGTCCAGCCGAGACGTTCCAGCAGTTTCTTCGCCGCCGGGGCCGGGCCGATGCCCATGATGCGCGGCGGCACGCCGGCGCTCACCCCGCCGACCACGCGGGCGATCGGCGTCAGGCCATGGCGGCGGGCGGCGGCTTCCGAAGCGAGGATCAAGGCGGCCGCGCCGTCATTGACGCCGGAGGCATTGCCGGCCGTCACCGTCGCGTCGGGCCTGCTATTGACCGGCTTCAGCTTCGCCAGCGCCTCCAAGCTCGTAGCGCGGGGATGTTCGTCCTGGCTGACATGAAGCGGCTCGCCCTTTTTCTGCGGCACGGGAACGGCGGTGATTTCCTGGCCCAGCCGGCCATTTTCCTGCGCGCGCGCCGCCTTCTCCTGGCTCCTGACCGCGAAGAGATCCTGATCCGCACGGGAGACGGCATAATCGGCCGCGACATTGTCGCCGGTCTCCGGCATGGAGTCGACGCCATATTGGGCTTTCATCAAAGGATTGACGAAGCGCCAGCCGATGGTGGTGTCATGGATTTCCGCCTTGCGGGAAAAGGCGCTCTCGGCCTTGGGCAGGACAAAGGGCGCGCGGCTCATGCTTTCCACGCCGCCAGCGATCATCAGCTCGGCCTCGCCGGATTTAATCGCGCGGGCGGCCATGATCACCGCATCCATGCCAGAGCCGCAGAGGCGGTTGACGGTCGTGCCGGTCACCGACACCGGCAGGCCGGCGAGGAGCAGCGACATGCGCGCGACATTGCGATTGTCCTCGCCCGCCTGGTTGGCGCAGCCGAAGATCACGTCCTCCACTGCCGCCCAATCCACGCCCTTGTTGCGTGCGACCAGCGCTTTGAGCGGCATGGCGCCGAGATCGTCCGCCCGGACGGTGGCCAGCGCGCCGCCGAAGCGGCCGATCGGCGTGCGGATATAGTCGCAGATGAAAACGTCGGTCATGGGAAGAACCTCAAGCAAGAGGGGAGTAGAGCGCCGGGGCCAGGAGATCGGTCACGGGCCCGTCACGGTGGAGCGCAGCACCGGTCATGGCCTGCAGCGTGTCGAAGGCGAGGCCCGGCCGCATCTCGCGCAGCACGAAGCGGCCCTCGACAATGTCGATCACGGCATGGCTGGTATAGACGCGGGTGACGCAGGCGACCCCTGTCAGCGGGAAGGAGCAGCGCTCCACCAGCTTCGGCTTGCCGTCCTTGGTCACATGCTCGGTGATGACGAAGACCTGGCGGGCGCCATGCACCAGATCCATGGCGCCGCCGACGGCCGGCACGCCCTTGGAGCCGATGCGCCAATTGGCGAGATCGCCGGTCTCAGCCACTTGGTAAGCGCCGAGGATCGCCACATCGAGATGGCCGCCGCGCACCATGGCGAAGCTGTCGGCATGGTGGAAGAAGGCGGCGCCGGGTTTCAGCGTCACCGCGCGCTTGCCGGCATTGATCAGATCCCAATCCTCCTCGCCTTCGGCCGGCGGCTCGCCGAAATCGAGAATGCCGTTTTCGGTGTGGAAGATCGTCTGGCGGCCCGGCGGCTGGTAGCGGGCGACCATTTCCGGAAAGCCGATGCCGAGATTGACATAGGTGCCATCGGCAATGTCCTGCGCGGCGCGCCAGGCGATCTGGGCATTGCTGAGCTTCAGCGCGTCAAAATCCTGGGTGCTCATGCGTAAACCGCTCCCGCGCGAATGAGGACTTCTTCCTGGGCCGGATCGGCGATCTCGACAACGCGGTCGACAAAGATGCCGGGAGTGACGACATGCTCCGGGTCGATGCCGCCAAGCGGGACGATCTCGGAGACCTGGACGATGGTGGTTTCGGCCGCCGTGCACATCAGCGGGTTAAAATTGCGCGCCGCCTTGTTGTAGGTGAGATTGCCGTGGCGGTCGCCGAGATGGGCCTTGATCAGCGCGAAATCGGCCTTCAGCCAGCGTTCCTGCACATAAGACCGCCCATCGAATTCGGCGATCACCTTGCCTTCGGCCAGCTCGGTGCCAAAGCCGGTCGGTGTGTAAAAGGCGGGAATGCCGGCCCCGCCGGCGCGGATGCGCTCGGCCAGCGTGCCCTGCGGCACCAGCTCCAGCTCGATCTCGCCTGCGAGGTAGCGGTCGGTGAAGGCGCGCGGGTCGGAGGAGCGCGGGAAGGAGCAGATCATCTTCTTGACCAGCCCCGCATCGATCATCGCGGCAATGCCGATCCGGCCATTGCCGGCATTGTTGTTGATGACCGTCAGGCCCTTTGGCCCCTTGTCGATCAGCGCGTGGATCAGTTCGATCGGCGCGCCGGAGCCGCCAAAGCCGCCGATCATCACC
Organism: Xaviernesmea oryzae; assembly: GCF_900109605.1. GTDB lineage: Bacteria > Pseudomonadota > Alphaproteobacteria > Rhizobiales > Rhizobiaceae > Xaviernesmea > Xaviernesmea oryzae. Next base: position 51,700 of record NZ_FOAM01000025.1, on the reverse strand, counting down.
GTTGCGCCATCGCCAATGCCAGCGACGGCCTCGGCCGCGCTCGCCACTTGCTTGTCCATGTCGAAATCCTCCATCCGGCGCGGCGCGTGTGAGCGGCCGCATCGTCTGGAAGAAAGAATAGAGGCGTGGCCTGATCGACTTCAAGCCATTTGTGCGATATACGATATTTGTTCGATTATCGCACAAATTTAGGAGGGACGAATGGCCGTGAGCGAGCGCGACATGATGGGCGGGCTGGCCAAGGGGCTGAAGGTGATCGAGGCCTTCAGCGCCGAGCGTCCAAGACTGTCGATTGCCGAAGCGGCCGAGATCTCCGGGCTCGACCGGGCAACGGCACGGCGCTGCCTGCTGACGCTGGCCGAGCTCGGCTATGCCGCCTATGACGGCAAGTTCTTCACGGTGACGCCGCGCGTGCTCAGGCTCGGCACGGGCTGTCTCGCCACCATGCCGCTGCCGCGCATTGTCCAGCCGACACTGGATCGGCTCTCGGAAGAGATCGGCCAGAGCACCTCGGTTTCGATTCTCGATGCGGGGCAGATCGTCTACGTCGCGCGTGCCGCGCAGCAGAAGGTGATGTCGATCGCGCTGATGCCGGGCTCGCGCCTGCCGGCCTATTGCACCTCGATGGGCCGCGTGCTTCTGGCGGCGCTTGGTGAGGATGCGGCGCGGACCGCGCTGGAGGCCTCGCAGCGCCCGGCCCGCACGGAGCATACGATCACGGAGATCGAGGCGCTGATGGACGCGCTGGCCACGGTGCGCCGCCAAGGCTATGCCACCATCGACCAGGAGGTCGAGATCGGCCTGCGCTCGATCGCCGTGCCGCTTGTCAACATGCGCGGGCGGGTGGTCGCGGCGCTGAATGTCGGGCTCGCCGCACGTGGCGAGCCGATGGAGGCGATGGCAGACCGCTATCTGCCTGCGCTGAAAGCCGTGCAGGCGGAGCTTGCGGGCATGCTCACCTGAAGCTCATAGGAAACGACGCTGACGATTTATGGGCTTGGCGGCCCCCTGATCCGCCTGCCGGCACCTTCTCCCCGATGGGGAGAAGAGACCGAGGCGATAGGTGGCGCCTCAATCGAGCGCCAAGAAAAAGGCATGTCCGGCTTTACGGTGCTGAGGGCAGCATAGGACGGCGCGGCGCGTTTCTTCTCCCCAGCGGGGGTCTGAAGGACGGGACGAGACCCGTGGCTCGTCCCCGGTCGGGTGGCCCGAAGGGTCGGATGAGGGGGCCGCCTAGCCGTGAAACCTTTGTGTCGTGGACCACGATCAGGAATTGGTTCGACGCCCTAAACCTTTGGCATGCCGTCCGGCCGCGCCAGGCGACGCTGGGCGGCGATGCGGAAGGGGGCGTTCATCGCGCCGTAGCCGGCATAGGCGCCGCGCCGCTCGACGATTTCGAAGAAGAAGCCTTCGCCGAAGGTGCGGCTATAGATCTGAAAATATTCACCCCGGTCGTCGCGATCGTAGAGAATGCTCGCCTCCCTGAGGGCGTCGGAAAAAGCGGGTTCGAGGCCAAAACGCGCTTCCAGATCGTCATAATAATTGCGTGAAATCGGCAGGGCCTGGAAGCCAAGTGCCGCCAGTTGCTTCGCCGTGGCGAAGATATCGTCGGTGGCGAAGGCGATGTGCTGAATGCTGGTGCCGAAGCCTTCGGCCAGGAACTTGCCGGCAAAGGTCTTGCGGTTGTCGGCGCCGTTCATGGTGACGCGGAAACCCGCCTCAGGAAGGCTTTCGATCGCCTGGCTACGCACGAGGCCGCCGGGATCGACCACATCGACCATCGGCGTGCGTCGGGTTTCGAAGATCGAGGTATAGAACAGAAGCCAGGTCAGCATTTCGTCATAGCGCGTGGTCTGGGCCAGATGGTCGATCCGCCTGAGACCGGCATCTGCCTGCGGCGCGTCGGTCATGAGAGGTGCAAACTCCGTCTCCCAGACCGACGACAGCGCCGGCGAGCTGTCGAGAAAATAGATGACGCCATTGCCGACGCCCTGGATCGCGGGAATGGCGGTCTCTCCTGCCTGGCGCGGCTCGGCAAAGCGGGTGGCGTCCAGCGCCGAGGCCCGGTTCAAGGCGTTTTCGGCATTGTCCACCTTCAGGCCGAACGCATAGGCATTGGTGCCATGGACGGAGTAGGAGGCGCCGGCGAAGCTGGTGCCGCCGGTATCGCTGTTGATGACGATGCGGATGTCGCCCTGGCTGTACAGCTCCACGGGGCGGCTCCTGTGCTGTCCGGTTCCGGCAAAGCCGAGGCTTTGCAGAAGGGCTGCGAGATGGGCCTTTTCCTCGGCGCCAGTGGTGAATTCTACAAATTCAACGCCATCGACCGCAACGCGCGGCGGCATGTCGGTCAAGCCGATGCGGATGTCCGGCTCCAGCCGGCGCACCTGATCCATCAGATAGACGAGTGAGCGGTGCCCGTCCTCGGCCAGCGCCCGGGCCGAGCCGCCGCGAAACTGATCGTTGAAGATTTCGAGCGAGAGTGGGCCGGCATAGCCCGTCGCGGCCACCGCGCGCATGAAATCGACCACCGGCAGATCGCCTTCGCCGGGCATGTTGCGGAAGTGACGGCTCCAATAGAGCAGGTCCATGTCGATCAGCGGCGCGTCGGCCAGCTGGACGATGAAGATCTTGTCGCCGGGGATGGAGCGGATCGAGTTCGGATCGATCTTGCGCGACAGCGTGTGGAAACTGTCAAGGATCAGCCCGACCTGCGTATGATCGGCACGGCGCACGATTTCCCAGGCATCGCGATGGTCGTTGATATGGCGGCCCCAAGCCAGCGCCTCATAGCCGACGCGCACGCCGTGGCGGGCGGCACGCTCGCCCAGTTCGTGGAAATCGGCTGCCGCCCGGTCGATACCCCCGAGCGATACCGGCGAGACGTTCGAGCAGATCAGCATGAGGTCTGTGCCGAGTTCGCCCATGATGTCGAATTTGCGCTCGGCGCGCTCGAAAGCACGGGCGCGATGCGGCTCCGGCATGCCCTCGAAATCGCGGAACGGCTGGAACAGGGTGATCTCCAGCCCATGGTCGCGCGCCATTTTCGCCACTTCGCGCGGTGCGGCGTCATAGGTCAGAAAGTCGTTCTCGAAGATCTCGACGCCGGAAAAGCCCGCCTTGGCGATGGCTGCCAGCTTCTCGGGAAATTCGCCGCTGATCGAAACCGTCGCAATCGACGTGCGCATTGCGCGTCCCGTGGTCTGGCTCGTCATCTTGCCTTCCTTTCCGGCGTTCTGTACTGGTTGGTTAATATGAGGGCCTGCGGGAGGCGAGCCCGGGGGTGGATGAATGGCGACGCGCAAGGTGGCTGATAATGGTGGCGGGGAACACCGGCCGGCCAAGCGAGACCCCGAGGGGGTCCGGCGCGACATTCTCTCGGCGGCAATGGAGGAGTTTTCGCTGAACGGTCTGTCCGGCGGGCGGATCGATGAGATCGCCGCGCGCACCCGCACGTCGAAGCGGATGATCTATTATTATTTCGGCGACAAGGAGCGGCTCTACGAGCGGGTGCTGGAAGAGGCCTATGGCAAGGTGCGCGGCGGCGAGAGCGATCTGGGGCTCGACGCGCTGGAGCCGGTCGCGGCGCTGACCAAGCTCTGTCGCTTCACCTTCGACCATCACCGCGCCAATCCGGCCTTTATCCGCATGGTGATGATCGAGAACATCCATCACGGCCGGCATCTCCAGCATTCCGAGACAATCCGCGGCCTCAATCGGCCGGCCATCGAGGCGCTGGAGACCGTGCTGTTGCGCGGGCAGGCCGAGGGGCAGTTCCGCAAGGGACTGGAGGCGCTGGAGTTGCACTGGCAGATCAGCGCATTGTCCTTCTTCAACGTCTCCAACCGCGCGACCTTCACGGCGATCTTCGGCGATGGTCTCTTTGCCGGCGACGGACAGGAGCAGCTCTCGCGCCATGTGGCGGAGATGGTGCTGCGCTATGTGCTGACCCCGGATCATGTCGGCGCTATCGCTGCGACAGGCGAATGAGCTGGCCGAGCGCCACCGCATAACCTTCGACCCCGAGCCCGGCGATCACCGCTTCTGCCCGCGTCGAGACATAGGACTGGTGGCGGAAGACCTCGCGCTTGTGAATGTTGGAAATATGCACTTCGATTACGGGCCCTTCGAAGGCGTTGAGCGCGTCGAGGATCGCGATCGATGTATGGGTAAAGGCGCCGGGATTGATGACGATCCCCTGCGCCTGCGTTCGCGCTTCGTGGATCCAGTCGATCAGCTCATATTCACGGTTGGACTGGGCGAAGAAGATGTCGTGGCCCGCCGCTTCGGCAAGCTGACGGCAGCTTTCTTCGACATCGCCAAGCGTCTCGCGCCCATAGATCTCTGGCTGGCGCTGGCCGAGCAGGTTGAGGTTCGGGCCATTGAGGATGAAGAACAGGCTCATGCGACGGCCTCCGCTCGGCAGAGTTCGGTGAAATGCGCGCTCATGCGTTCCGCATCCGGCTCGCGCCCGCAGAACAGCCGGAAGGCGCCCACCGCCTGAAAGACGGCCATGCCGCCGCCGGGCAGGACGGCGCAGCCCTTGGCTTTGGCAGCCGCCAAGAGCGCCGTGACCAGCGGCATATAGACGATATCGGCGACCCAGTGCCGGGGCTCGATCAGATCGGCTTCAAGCGGCATGCCGGGATGGGCGGGCATGCCCATGGGCGTGGCGTGGATCAGGCCGTCTGCTTCAGGCATCGACTGGGCGGGATCCTCGACGGCAAAGGCGCGGTCTTCGCCGAAGCGGGCGTTTAGGGCCTTGGCCAGACTGCCGGCGCGCGCCTTGTCCTGGTCGAAAATATCCAGCCTCGCGATCCCGAGCTTCAGCGCCGCATGGGCCACGGCCACGCCGGCGCCGCCGGCGCCGATCAGCAGAGCCCGCTCGCGCTTGGCATCGGGCAGGCCGCGCTGGAAGCTCTCGTAGAAGCCGGACCAGTCGGTATTGTGGCCGAAGCGCTTTCCGCCACGAAACACCACCGTATTGACCGCGCCGAGCCTGCGCGCATCCTCGGAGAGGTCGTCGAGAAGCGGGATCACCGCCTGCTTGAACGGATGGGTGATGTTGGCGCCGGCAAAGCCGCGGCCTTCCAGCTCCGCCAGAAGATCGGGCAGGGCGCTTTCCTCCACCTTGCGGGCGTGGATATCGACCAGCTCATAGCGATAATCGAGCCCATGGGCCGTGCCCTCTCGCATATGCAGGGCAGGTGTCTTGGAGAGCTGAATATCGGCGCCGATCAGGCCGACCTGGAACTCGCTTGTCTCTGTCATCTCAGTGTCCGTTTACTCAGCGTATCGGTCATCCCGGATTGGAGCCGGTGGGTCCTTCGCGACAAGTCCTGATGTGGCACGGGGTCAACCCCCTCATCCGCCTGCCGGCACCTTCTCCCCGATGGGGAGAAGAAACCTCGCCGCGGCCTTTCGACCCCGATTAAGGCCGTTGCATTTGGCACCATTCTCCTCTCCCCAGCGGGGAGAGGAGAATGGTGAGGGCGCATCGCGGACCTGTCAGTCTCGGCAATTTTCCGCGACACCAACAGCGCTTAGTGATGCGCCAGTATCTCGCCCAGAAAGGCCCGGGTGCGCTCGTGTCGGGGCGCCTGAAAGAAGGTCTCGGGCGGCCCTTCCTCGATGACTTCGCCCGAGGCCATGAACACGACGCGATCAGCCACCTGCCGGGCAAAGCCCATTTCATGGGTGACGCAGATCATCGTCATGCCGTCGCGGGCAAGGCCGATCATGGTGTCGAGCACCTCCTTGACCATTTCCGGATCGAGCGCCGAGGTCGGCTCGTCGAAGAGCATGGCCTTGGGCTCCATGCAGAGCGCGCGCGCAATCGCCGCACGCTGCTGCTGGCCGCCGGAAAGCTGGGCCGGATATTTGTCGGCCTGGTCGAGAATGCGCACGCGGGCGAGATATTTGCGGGCGATCTCCTCAGACTCCGGCTTGGAAAGGCCCTTCACCCGCATCGGCGCCAGCGTGCAGTTTTCCATGATGGTCTTGTGCGGGAAGAGGTTGAAGCTCTGGAACACCATGCCCACCTCGCGCCTGACCGCATCGATGGCGTGGCCGGAATCGGTGAGCGTCGTGCCCTCGACGGTGATCTTTCCCTCCTGGATATCCTCCAGATGGTTGATGCAGCGGATCAATGTCGATTTGCCCGATCCCGAAGGTCCGCACAGAACGATCTTCTCGCCCTTGCGAACCCTCAGGCTGATGTTCTTCAGCGCATGATAGGCGCCATACCACTTGCCCACCCCGTCAAGGGCGATCAGCGGAACCTCGGCAGCCGTGGATTGCGGCATGGAACCCTCCCTCTTACTGCGCGGTGAAGGGGATGTCGGGCAGCTGTTCCGGGAATTTCGGAACCTCGCGCTTCATCCACTTGTCGTAGATCTTGGCCAGCTCCCCATCGGCCTTGATCTTGTCGAGGAAGGCGTTGATCGTTTCGTTCCAGTCCTTCTCGCCGGGCCGCGTGCCTGCGCCGTTGTAAAGCGTGGTCAGGTCGAATTTCGGTTCGTACTTGTCGGGCGCGGCCGTATTCAGCCGGTCGCCGTAGAACTGATTGCCGCCGACCACTTCGACCTGGCCCGACAGCAGCGCCTGAATATTGGCGGCATCGTCATCGAAACGCAGGATATTGGCCGACTTGGCGCCAGCGCTGATCGCCGTGTCCATCGCGCTGGACTTGGGCACGCCGACGGCGACGCCCTTCAGATCGTCATAGCCACCGATCTTCTTGTCCTTCGGGCCATAGACCGACAGAACGTTGCCGGCATAGGGCTTGGAATATTGAATGGTCTTGGCCCGCTCGGCGGTCATGCCCATGGTGGCGAAGAGCACGTCGACCTTGCCGGTCATCAAAGCGGGAATGCGGTTGGCGACTGCCAGCGGCACGAACTGCGCCTTCACGCCGAGATAATCGGCAAAGGCCTTGCCGATATCGGCATCCAGCCCATCCTGCACGCCGCTGGAATTGACGAAGCCCCAAGGCGCATTGTCGCCCTGGATGCCGATCACCACGGTGCCCTTGGCCTTGGCTTCGGCCACGGTGCCGGCCTGTGCTGCAAGCGGCATAAGGCCGAGCGCGGCCGTTGCGGCTGCGAGCGCGACAAAGGCGCGGCGGCGGCGGATCGTTGTTCTGGTCTGCGTCATCTCTTGCTTCCTCCTTGCAAAATCGATGAGGGGTTGGTCCGGTGGCACCTCCTGCCACCGGCATGCGTAATCTGTTTCAACGGGTCGCCGTCTGCAGCCGGCGCTCGGTGCGCGCGCCCCAGAGCGAAAGCGGCCAGCAGATCAGGAAATAGGCGAGCCCGACGATGGCAAAGACGGTGAGCGGCCGGAAGGTCTGGTTCGAGACGATCTGACCTGCACGCGACAGCTCGACGAAGCCGACAATGGCGGCAAGCGAGGTGCCCTTGATCAGCTGCACCAGGAAGCCGATCGTTGCCGGCAGCGAGATCTTGAAGGCCTGCGGCAGGACGACGTCCTTCATGGTCGAGACATAATGCAGACCCAGCGCCTTGGCTGCTTCCGTTTGTCCCTTGGGCACCGCCTGGATGCCGCCGCGCCAGATCTCGCCGAGAAAGGCGCTGGCATGCAGTGTGAAGGCAATCGCCACCGCCAGCCAGGCATCGATGTTCAGGCCGATCAGGGCGACGCCGTAATAGACGACAAAGAGCTGCATCAGGAGCGGCGTGCCCTGGAAGACGGCGATATAACCTGTGGTGACGCGCCTCAAGGCCGCGCTCTCGGCGGTGCGGGCGAGGGCGACGATCAGGCCGAAAATCCCGCCGCCGACAAAGCCGATCAGGGTCAGCGCCAGGGTCCATTTCAGGCCCTGCGCCAGGAAGAAGAGTTCGTTGGGGCCGATGCTTGCCATGATGTCAGCCTCACTTGACCGGATAGTTGAAGGAGATGCGGGAGATCAGCGCGAAGACGCCCATCATCAGCGAGGAAATCACGAGGTAGAGCAGAGTGATCGAGAAATAGACCTCGAAGGAGCGGAAGGTGTCGGCCTCGATCTTCTGCGCCACCGAGGTCAGCTCGTAAGCGGCGATGGAGGTACAGACCGACGTCGTCAGCGTCAGCATCACGAACTGGCTGGTGAGCGAGGGATAGACCGTGCGCAGCGCCGGCTTCAGGATGACGTGGCGGAAGATCTGGCCGCGATGCAGGCCGAGCGCCAGCCCCGCCTCGATCTGCCCTTTCGGAATGGCATCCACCCCGCCGCGAATGATCTCGATCGCATAGGCGCCGCCGTTCAGCGCCAGCGCGATGATGGCGGTCACTGTCGGGTTGAGGCGCACGCCGAGCTGGGGAAGGGCGAAGAAGATGAAGAAGATCTGCACCAGAAAGGGCGTGTTGCGGATCACCTCGACAAAGCCGATGACGAGCCCGCGCAAAAGCTTGAAGCGCGAGCGGCGCGCGACCACGCCGAGAACGCCGATGACGGTGGCCAGCGACATACCCGCCAGCGCCAGCCCGATGGTGGCGAGCGCCGCGAGCAGCAGCTCCGGCAGGCGCTCGATAACAGCTGAAAAATCGAGTGTGTAAGACATGATCCCTCCGGGCTTCTGCGGCTTGCGGCAGCGGAAACCGGTCCGTCCGGACTTGTTACCACACGCGCTCCTGCCGCTTTCGCCTTGATTGCGCCCGATAGCCCGGTCTCCTCCCGGCCTCGATCGCAGCTCCTCAAGATTGTTTGTACTGGTTAGTTCATTCTGAAGTCAAGCAAGCTCTGAAACCTGGAGGTTCATCTCCAGGCGCTCCTGCGTCTGGCAGGTGCGTATCGGGCAGGGGCTTATCGGTCATGACGTCGCCATCCGCTCCGCTCCGGGCGGCATCCGGCCCATCCGCTCGATCTGCCCGAGCAGCCTGTTTGCCGTCGTCAGCGCCACGCCCGTGGTCATCACCATCTGCGGCAAGGTGAGCCATTCCAACCCCCAGGCAGCACCTGAGCGTTCCTGTTCATGCACCAGCGCCTGATGCATGGCCGAGACCTGCGTGGCATTGAAGCGCGCCAGCGTCACCAGCAGTTCGGCGGCGACGGGGTTCTGCTTGTGCGGCATGGCCGAGGAGCCACCGCCACCGGACAGGCGGATCTCACCGCCCAGCTCCGCCATCAGCGCGATATCCTGCCCGAGCTTGCCGAGGCTGCCGGTGACCAGCGAGAGCAGGCCGGCAAATTCCGCCAAGCCGTCGCGCTGGCTCTGCCATTGCGGGCGATCAGCAAGGCCGAGTATTTCGGCAAGCCGGGCCCGCACGGCAGCGCCCTTCTCGCCGAGCTTATCCAGCGTGCCGGCCGCCCCGCCCAGCTGCACTGCGAAACCCTGCTCCGCATAAGAGGCGAGCCGGTCGGTGCTGCGCATCAGCAGCGCACGCCAGCTGGCGACGCGATCCGCCGCCGTGATCGTGATGGCCGCCTGCATGCGGGTGTGGCCCATCATGGAGCGCGCGCCGTCGCGTTCAGCAAGCACGCTCAGGGCATCCGTCACAAGGGTGAGCCGGTCCTTGAGCACATCCGAAGCCGGCTTAAGCCGCAGCATCAGGCTGGTGTCGATGACATCTTGGCTGGTCGCCCCGAAATGCACCGTCTCCGCCGCCTCGCCGCCGACAGTGCGGCGCAGCTGCCGCACGAATTCGGGAATGACCACCCCGTCCTTCGCCGTGCCCTCCCGCAAGCCGTCCATGTCCGGCTTGAAACCCTCGAGACCCTTGGCAATCGCGACAGCCGTTTCCTGCGCAAACACGCCGCAATCGGCCTCGGCCTGTGCCAAGGCGATTTCGAAGCGCAGCATGGCGGCGATATCGGCCTCGGCGGTAAACAGCGCGGCGAGTTCGGCATCCCCGAAAAGGCCGGCGAGAAAGGGATGTTCGAAGGGCGAGAGGCTCATGGGTGACAGGCTCTTGGATGAAGGGCTCTTGGGCGTCAGATATCGAAGAACACGGTTTCGTCCTCGCCCTGCAGGCGAATGTCGAAACGGTAGCTGGCCTCGCCATCCTGTCTGGCGATCAGGGTCGCCACGCGCGGCTTGTGTTCGATACGGGCGAGCACAGGGTCTCCCGCATTGGCCTGCGCCTCCTCGGGGAAGTACATGCGTGTGTGCAGGCCGATATTGATGCCGCGCGCGACGATCCAGAAGGTGATGTGCGGCGCCATCATCCGCCCGTCCTTGAAGGGCACGCGGCCGGGCTTGATGGTCTCGAACAGGAATTCACCGGTGTCCATGTCGCCGGGCGAACGGCCCCAGCCGGCAAAATGCGGATCGGCGCTGCCACGCGTTTCGCTCGGGCTGTTGTAGAGCCCATCGGCATCGGCCTGCCAGATTTCAACGAGCGCATCCTTCAGCGGATTGCCGCCGCCATCGATTACCGCGCCACGGATAGTGATGCGCTGGCCGCGTGCGGCTTCGCCATAGAGCTTGCCGGCGCCGAGATCGCGCTCGAAGACGCCGTGAATGCCGACGAAGTTGGGCGTGCAGCCGATATGGACATAGGGGCCTGCGGTCTGCGAGGCGCTTTCCTTGAGATAAAAGAGTGGCTGAACCATCTCAATTGCCCTCCGGGCGGTTCTCGAAGAAGGTGGAGTGGCGGCCGCGCAGTACGATGTCGAACTTATAGGCGCGCATGTCCATCGGGATGGTCGCGCTCATATCGAGCGGCGCGATCAGCCGGTCGATGGCGCCGGCATCGGGAATGGTGCGCACGATCGGACATTTGGCGATCAGCGGATCGCCCTCGAAATACATCTGCGTGATCAGCCGCTGCTGGAAGCCATGGCCGAAGACCGAGAAATGGATATGGGCCGGGCGCCAGTCATTCACTCCGTTCGGCCAGGGATAGGGGCCAGGCTGGATGGTCTTGAACCAATAGGAGCCATCCTCGTCGGTGATGGTGCGGCCGACGCCGCCGAAATTCGGATCGATGGCGGCGAGATAGGTTTCCTTCTTGTGGCGGTAGCGCCCACCGGCATTGGCCTGCCAGAATTCCAGAAGCGCCCCTGAGACGCCGCGCCCGCGCTCGTCCAGCACCCGGCCATGCACGAGGATGCGCGGGCCAACAGGCATTTCGCCCGGGCGGGCATAGTTGAGGATCAGGTCATTGTCCAAGGGGTTGAGCATGCCATGGCCGAAGACCGGCCCGGTGATCTCGCTCTTCGTCGCCTCCAGCGAAATCAAGGCCCGCTGGGGCGAGCGCAGCACGCTGGTCTTGTACCAGGGCGTGAAGGCCGGCGGGTGCATGTCGCGGTCGCGAGCAAAGAAGGGTCCGGTTTCGGGCGCGCGGTTGCTCATGCCTGCTTCTCCTCCTCCATCGCGGCATCGCGCTCGGCAAGCGCGCGCTTGGCGATCTTGAATGCGTGATTGGCGGCAGGCACGCCGGCATAGATTGCCACATGCATCAGCGCCTCGCGAATATCCTCCGCGCTCGCCCCGGTCTGGGCCGTGGCACGCACATGCATGGCCACCTCCTCGTCCTGCCCAAGCGCCGCCAGAAGCGCGATCGTCACCATAGAGCGCTCGCGCTTCGTCCATGTCTCGCCGGACCAGACCGTGCCCCAGGCGCCTTCGGTGATCAGCGCCTGGAAGGGCGCGTCGAACGCGCTCGCCTGGGCGCTCGCCCGGTCGACATGCGCATCGCCCAGCACGGCGCGTCGCGTCTGCATGCCCAGGGCATAGCGGTCAAGAGAGGGCGAAGGCATGTCAAAGCTCCGGCAGGCGGGTCAGGAAGTCGGCGACGCAGGCGGCATAGGCGTCCGGCTGCTCCAGGCAGGGAATATGGCCGCAGGCGTCGATTTCGGCATAGTGGCTGCCGGGGATCAGGGCAGAGAGTTCCCGCACCAGCGCCGGCGGCGTCGAGCCATCGCCGCTGCCGGCAATGCAGAGCGTCGGAAGCGCGACGCCGCGAAGCGCCTCGGTGAAGTCGGCATCGCGAACGGCAGCCGCGCTGCGGCAATAGCCTTCGACCTCCTGGCGGGCGAGCATGGTGCGGGCGCCGGCATAAAGCGGATTGTCGGCCCGGCGGAAGGCCGGCGTGAACCAGCGTTCCATCACCGGATCCACCATCGGGCTCAGGCCCTCCGCCTTGATCGCGCCGATGCGGGCATTCCACATCTCGGCCGTGCCGATCTTGTGCGCGGTATTGGAGAGAATGAGAGCCCGCACCCGTTCCGGATGGGACACGGCGATGGACTGCGCAACAAGGCCGCCGATCGACAGGCCCCAGAGGATGACGCGTTCGATGTCGAGATGCGCCATCAGCGCCAGAACATCGGCGGCGTGGGTTTCGATGCTGGCCGGCGCGGAGCCGGTTTCGGAAAGGCCGTGGCCGCGCTTGTCGTGGCGCAGGAAGGCATAATGCCTGCCAAGCGCCGCGACCACCGGATCCCAGATGCGCAGATCCGTGCCCAGCGAATTGACAAGCGCGATGATCGGACGGCCATCGCTGAGCCCATCAGCCTGATAATGGATCGCGGCATCGCCGACCTGCAGAAACTTCATGTCCTCTTTCCTCCTGCCATCACTCTGTCGCGATGAACCCGTTCGGTAAAATGAGATTTTGCACGGTTTCCATAACCTGCAAGTTATGGAAAGATCGTCTTGAGTGCATCGGGAGGGCGAGGACATGAAGCGGCCGGTTGTCGATCCGCGCATCAAGTTCCGGCATTTGCAGACCTTCGTGGAGGTTGCCAGGCAGAAAAGCGTGATGCGTGCCAGCGAGATCCTGCATGTCAGTCAGCCGGCGGTAACCAAGACGATCCGGGAGCTGGAAGAGATTTTGGGCATCGCTCTTCTGGAAAAGGAGGGGCGCGGCATCCGCATCAGCCGTCACGGCGAGGTGTTTCTGCGCCATGCCGGTGCCACGATGACGGCGCTGCGCCAAGCAGTCGATTCCGTCTCGCAGGCGAGCGCCGGCGTCGCAGTGCGCATCGGTGCGCTGCCGACGGTTTCGGTGCGGATCATGCCGCAGGCCATGACCAGCTTTCTCGCCGAGGAGACGGGAAGCCGCGTGAAGATCGTCACCGGCGAAAATGCCGTCCTGCTCGAGCAATTGCGCCTCGGCGATCTTGATCTCGTCGTCGGCCGCCTGGCTGCGCCCGAGAAGATGGCCGGCTTTTTCTTCGAGCATCTCTATTCGGAGCGTGTACGATTCGTCGTGCGCGCGGGCCATCCCTTGCTTGAGCCCGGCGCCGCGATCTTCGAGCGCTTGCCGGAGTTTCCCCTGCTGATGCCGACACGGCAATCGGTGATCGGGCCCATTGTCGAGCACTATCTGATCGCAAATGGCGTGCCCGCCATTCCCCAGCGCATCGAGACCGTCTCGGACGCCTTCGGCCGCGCCTTTCTGCGCGGCAGCGATGCGGTGTGGATCATCTCGGAAGGTGTCGTGGCCGCTGATATCGCGGATGGGACGCTTGCCTTGCTCCCTGTGCCGACGGGCGACACCAGCGGCCCCGTGGGCCTGACGATGCGGGCCGACATCCAGCCTTCGCTGCCGCTCTCCCTCATGATGCAGGCCATCCGCGCAGCGGCGGCGGATCTGGCTCTGTTGCCGTCGTGAGTTTTGGTCCTGGGCTGACCATCGTCGCAAAGTGGCAAAGCGCCCCTATCGGCGCCGCTTGCCACTCGGCGTCACGCTCACAGCGGCGACAGGCAGCGGCGTCTGCATGCTGCGGAAGGACGCGGCCTCGAGAATGTCTGCACGGCGTTTTGGCAAGGGCGTCGCATGCCACCAAGATGCTCAGCTGAGCAGCGATTTCGAGCGCCCTGAGGCGGTGCGACCTGCTCACTGCCGAGCGTAAGCACCTGATCGGATCTCCGGCAACCAGATCGGGAATTCCGCCGGCACTGGCAAGCCGAGGGGCGACATGCGCCCATGCAGCAAGTCCAGCACTGCAAGCGGCATATCCAGGACGACAGGCACCGAGCCGTCGGAAAAATCTCTGACGAGGCAAAGGTGGCCATACCGGTCACTCGGCTCGCGCCGGGCACTGCCCACCGCATGGCCGGTGATCGCCGCGTCAAGCGCGTCTTCGACTACCGTCCAGGAGAACAGGGGATCGGCGGCCGTGATGGCGGTGGCGTTGAGCCGGGCCAGATCGGACACGAAGCTGAAAACGACATCCGCACCCGCGCGGTCGCTCGCGAACCAGCGCGCCCGGGGCGCGTTGACCTCGGGATCACCGCGCATGGGGTCGAAGGCGCGCTTAGGTACCCAGCCGGCAAGCCAGGCATCGATCCGTCGCCCCTCCGCAAGCGCCTCGTCATCGCCTTTCAGCATGGCCGCTCCGTCAAGCCCTTCACGGGCAAGCCATGAGACTAGAATGGCGATCCGCTCGGCATCGCGGGCCAGGAATTGGGCAAGGTTCTCAGCCCGTTGCTCCCGTGTGAGCCTCCTTTGATCGCCCCGATGAAGCGGTGTGTCGGGTGGGTAGTCGCCAAGGCGCGCGGAGAGAAGCGCGTAGGGATCGCCGGAGGTTTCTCCGGACGTCACATCGAGACGCACGACCGAGCTGCCATCACGGTCTTGTCCGGACGAGGTTCGTCTGCCGAGCCAATCGAAAATATCGAACATGGTTGCGATCTGTAAGTCCGGGATGATGGTATCTCCAGCCGGCCTATTCGCAGCGTGGATGATGAATGAAGGCTTAGATCCTGTCGCAGGATGCGGCGAGATCACGATGTGGTGGCTCCGATCTAACCCTCCTCGGCTCGCGCCCTTGGCGATCAAATCGGCCGGTATAAGATCGACTATACCAAGCCAGCTTCAAAGGATGAAGCGGTTAATAGGGGTGCGTTGTCAGGGCATGACGTTAAGCGTAGCGCGTCCCGCACGAAGGCGATGATGCAGCCCGCAGGTCCGGCTCGTCGGGTGCGGGGGAGGAAATTGCTGTCTGGCTGTCGGGGGGCGATGGATCATGCATCATCCAACGCAAGAATAGTATATTTTACCTATATAATATATAGATAAATTAGCGCTGTCATCCTATCCTCCGGATATTGCCGGTCATGCCGTCCGTGACGAGCGACCAGGCATCGCGCCACTCAGTTGAGGAGGGAGACTATGAGCAGCATCGGCACGGCCAGCCTTGCGGCCGGTTCAGAAGCGGGCACCGCCGAGGGTGCGTTGGCCCAAGGGCGGCTGACCCTGCCGGAGGCCGTTGCGCAGTCCATCGGCACGGTGGCGCCCTCGGGCACGCCGGCGCTTGTTATTCCCGTGGTCTTCGCGGCAGCCGGCAATGGCACATGGCTCGCTTATCTCTTCGCGACGCTGGCACTCTTCTTCGTCGCCTGGACGATCAACCAGTTCGCCCGCCGCACCGCGACACATGGTGCGCTCTACGTCTTCGCGGGACAGGGGCTCGGCGGCTTTGCAGGCGTTGTTGCCGGCTGGTCGCTCCTCATCGCCTATCTCTTTACTGCCGGCGCCGTGATCGGCGGCTCGGTCAATTCCCTTCTCGTCCTTGCCCATCGTTTCGGCCTCGGCGCCTTCGATCCGGTCCTGACGCCGCTTGCCAGCCTCTTCGTCGTTGCCGGCGCCTGGTACATCGCCTATCGCGACATCCGCCTGTCGACGCGTACGACGCTCGCCATTGAGCTAGCGACCGTCATCTTGATCCTCGTCGTCGTCCTCGGATCGATTGTGCTGGGCGGTGCGGCAGTGGACCGGGCGCAGATCTCGCTTGAGGGTGTCGGCTTCGATCAGCTGCGGCTCGGGCTCGTGCTGGCCTTCTTCAGTTTCGTCGGCTTCGAAAGCGCGACGACGCTCGGCGCCGAGGTGCGCGATCCCCGGCGGGCGATCCCGCGCGCTGTTCTGCTGAGCGTCGGCGGCATCGGTCTTCTGTTCGTAGTCAGCGCCTACGGGCTGACCGCTGCTTTTCATCCGCTCGGCGTGACGCTGGACAAGGCCGAGGCGCCCCTGACGGCGGCGGCGGACGCGATCGGCATCGGCTTTGTCGGTCCGCTGATCGATCTCGGCGTCGCGCTCAGCTTCTTTGCCTGCACGCTCGGCAGCATCAATGCCGGCGCGCGCGTGCTCTACGCTCTCGCGCGCCATGGCCTTTTCCACCGCTCCGCCGGCACGGCACATCGCGAAAATGCGACGCCGCATGTCGGTGTGTCGCTGATCGCACTCGTTGCGGCAGTCCTCTCGCTCACCCTCACCCAGACCGGCCACGGCCTGCTCGACACGTTCGGCCTGCTCGGAACCATAGCGACCTACGGTTTCCTCTTCGCCTATGGGCTCGTGGCCGTCGGCGTCCCGTTTTTCCTCAGGCGGATCGGGCAGTTCCGGTCCTGGCATGCGATCATGAGCGCCGTCACGCTGGTGCTGCTCGCCATTCCGCTTGCAGGCAGCCTGTATCCGGTGCCGCCCTATCCGTTTTCGATCCTTCCTTATATTTTCCTGGCGCTGCTTGCGCTTGGCGTCCTCTGGTTCCTGGTTCTGAAGGCGCGCGCGCCGGCCTCCTTGGCCGCTCTGGAGGCGGATCTGCTCGTGACGGAGACGGGGGAGGGGCAGGCATGAGTGGCGATGAAAGCAATAAACACTGGCTCCGGCTGCCCGATGGGCGCAGGATCCGCTATGCCGCGTTCGGCGAGACTGGGCCCGTCCTTGTCCTGCTGCACGGCCTCTCCGATAGCGGCCGGAGCTTCGACACGATCCTGCCGGCGCTGCGTCGTCATGTCAGGATCATTGTACCCGATCAGCGCGGCCATGGCGAAAGCGACCCTGCGTCGGATTACGCGGTGGAGGCTTTTGCTGCGGATGCAGCATCGCTGATCACGGCGACAGGCGGAGCACCGGTCCATCTCCTCGGTCATTCGCTGGGCGCCATCGTCGCCCAACGCGTCGCCGCGCGGCATCCAGAGCAGGTGGTAAGCTTGACGCTGATTGGTGGCGCACGCACGGCGGCGGGCCATCCCGGCCTTCTCGACCTGGCGGATGCCCTGGCCGGCTTCGGCGCAGAGATCCCGCGAGACTTCATCGAGGCGTTCCAGCGCGGCACGCTTTTCCGCGCCATCGCGGACGAACGCTTCGCCCTTTTCGTGTCGGAGAGCTTGAAGCTGCGGCCGGAAACGTGGCGTGCGGCGGTCGACGGTCTTCTGGCTGACACGGATCCACCACCGTCCCTGCGTGCCGATCTGCCCGTCCTGGCTCTCTTTGGTGACCGCGATGCGGTTTTCGGCAAGGCCGAGCAGGCCCGGCTTGGCAGGGAGATTCCGCAGGCTCGCCTTGTCACCTATCGGGACGTCGGTCATGCTCCGCATTGGGAGGTTCCGGACGATGTGGTGCGCGATCTCGTCGCCTTTTTGCGGCAAGTGACATCGTCTGAGACGGCAAGTCAGGAGGAGGATGAGCATGCAAAGGGATAGACAGGGCCTTGCCGTGACCGGCGATGCCGCCTCGATCGAGGCGCTCGATGCGGCCGTTGCCGATTATTATGCCTGGCGCGGCGATCCCGTCGGCCGGCTACAGGCAGCGACGACCACCGATGGCCGCTTTCCGCTCGGCCATAGCGCCGTTGCCTCGCTCCTCCTTCTCAGCGGTTTTCCCGGCCATCACCCGGCTGTGCAGTCCGCGCTTCTTGCCGCCGAGGCGATCGACCCCGCAGCCGATGCGCGCGAGAGGCGGCATCTGGCGGCGGCAAAGGCCTTCGCCCGGGGCGCCATCGTCGGGGCAACCGAGATCTGGGAAGACATCCTTCTCGATCATCCGCGCGATGCCTTGGCGCTGCGTTTCGCCCATGACAGCTATTTCTATCTTGGCCATTCGCTGAGCATCCGCGATTCCGTCGCCCGCGTCCTTCCAGCCTGGGACCGGCAGGATGCGCATTACGGCCATGTCCTCGGCCAATATGCCTTCGGCCTGGAGGAGGCGGGCGAGCTTCTTCGGGCTGAGGCGGTCGGTCGAGAGGCGATCGCTCGCGACGAGGAGGATGGCTGGGCCGTCCATGCTGTGGCCCACGTGCTGGAAACGGCAAGCCGCCAGGCGGAAGGGATAGCCTTCCTGAAGGCCTCCCGCCCGGCCTGGAGCCGCGCCCATGCGCTGTCGATCCACAATGGCTGGCATCTCGCGCTCTATCTGATCGAGGAGGGGCGCACCGATGAGGTGCTGGCCGATTATGATCGGCATGTGGCGCCTCGGCTTGCCGATGACTCGCTTCTCGACCTTGTCGATGCTTCGGCTCTGCTCTGGCGTCTGGAATTGGCCGGCGCCGATGTCGGCCCGCGCTGGACACCGCTCGCCGCCCAATGGCTGCGCCATGTCGATGAACATGTGCTCGTCTTCAACGATCTGCATATCGCGCTCGCGGTCGGGCGCAGCGGCGACACTGAGGCTGTTGAGCGGCACCTCGCCTCGCTCGACCGCTATGAGCGGGAGGGTCAAGGCGACAATCGTGAGATCACGGTGGATGTCGGGCGGCGGCTGATCGACGCCGTGCTTGCTTTCGCGGGTGGAGACTATGCCCGGACCATCGACCTGATTCTGCCGGTGCGCTACAAGATTATCCGGATCGGCGGCAGCCATGCCCAGCGCGATCTGCTGACGCAGACACTGATCGCGGCGGCCGACAGGGCGGGCCGGCATAATCTCGCCCGCGCACTCCTTGCCGAGCGCCTGGCGATCCGGCCGACCGCCCGCACCCGCGACCACTATGTCCGCGTGGCCGCCTCTCGATAAGGCGGGATCGTTTTGGCTTCGGGCCTATCCATCCGTTGCCCGCGCAGGAATAGAGGGATGCGGGCAAGCAGGCCTTGCGTGTAGACGCGGCTCCGGCGCTCGCTGCGGCCCTGCTGGCAAACACCTTTGCCCCACTGCACTTATCCCTCCTCGACACGGCTGTGGACGCTTGGGCGGTTCGCAGTCCCTCGGTCGGTGCCTTGCGCTGACCGATCGATCCGCCGTAGCGGTCTTATCCTCGACCGTCATCCCACATCGTCGCCGATCAAACACTGTCCTCGCAACCCCATCACCGCTGTTCGCTCTCGCCAGAGCAGTGGCGATGTGATCTGCCCGGAATTTAAATGTTGCCATTGCAACATTTTTGATGTTGGATTTGCCACGTTGTTTGGGCGATCAAGGGCGAGAAATTGTTGTACGGCGAAGATTTTCTGGCGCGGCTGGGTAAGGGCGTTCGCAAATTGGGGCCGGTCTGGGGCCTCTCGCACGAGGCCGACCTCCGTTTGCTGACGATCTCGGAAAACGCCACCTTTCTGTTCGATGACAGGTCTCAGGCCCGCAAGCTGATCGTGCGGGTTCACCGCCCGGATTATCATACGCAAGACGAGATTCTGTCCGAGCTCGCCTGGATCGACGCACTGCGCCGGGATGGGGTGGTGGAAACGCCGAAGCCGGTTGCGGCGGCGGATGGCAGCCTGTTGCAGAGCTTCTCCGATGGCATGAGCCAGCGCTACGCGGTTGCCTTCGACCATATGTCGGGACGGGAGCCGGACGCGGAAGCCGACCGGGCGGCATGGTATGAGACGCTGGGCGAGATCAATGCGCGGCTGCATCAGCATAGCCGTGCCTGGTCCCGTCCGCAGCGCTTCACGCGCAAGATCTGGGATTTCGACCGGATCATCGGCGACGGCGCGCACTGGGGCGACTGGCGCCAGGCACTTGGCTTGACGGCGCAGGGCAGGGCGGTTCTCGAGCGCGCGCACACCCTCCTGCAGTCGCAGACGAAAGCCTATGGGTATGGTGCTGACCGCTTCGGCCTCGTCCATTGCGACATGCGCGCCGCCAACCTGCTCGTCGAGGGCGACCGCCTCGGCGTCATCGATTTCGACGATTGCGGGCTTTCATGGTTCGCCTATGACTTCGCTGCCGCAATCAGCTTCATCGAGCACGAGCCGTCTGTTCCAGAGCTGATGGCAGCCTGGCTGGAAGGCTATCGACGCACCGCGCCGCTGGCCGCCGAACACGCAGCCGCCTTGCCGATGTTCATCATGCTCCGGCGCATGCAGCTCACCGCCTGGATTGCATCGCATGCCGAAACGCCGACGGCGCAGGCCATGGGGACGGCCTATACCGATGGCACGGTGGCGCTTGCCGAGCGCTATCTCACGCAGCAGAGCTAAGGAACGGCGATGAGCATTGCCCAAAAGGAAATCCTCGATCTCAATCGCTTCGATGCGGCCTCCGTCCAGGGGCTGCCGCCCGCGCTCGCCGGGCAGGTCGCGCGCCGCCAGGCAAGCTTTGGCGCATCGTCGGTCCTGTTCTTCGAGCAGCCGATCGACATGGTTCGCGCCGAAGGTGCTTATCTCTACGATGACGCCGGGCGCCGCTATCTCGACGTCTACAACAATGTGCCATCCGTCGGGCATTGCCACCCGCGCGTGGTCGAGGCCATCGCCCGCCAGGCTGGTCAGCTGAACATCCACACCCGCTATCTCAACCAGGTGGTGGATGCCTATGCCGAGGATCTGCTGTCGCGCTTTCCCGCACCTCTCAGCAATGTCGTGATGACCTGCACGGGTAGCGAAAGCAATGATCTGGCGATGCGGATCGCCCGGATCGTCACCGGCGCCGAAGGCTTCATCGTCACCGAGGCGGCCTATCATGGCAATACGGCGCTGGTGACGGAAATTTCGCCTTCATCGCTGCGCAAGCGCAAGCCCGCGCCGTTCGTCGCGGTCGTTCCGGCTCCGCAGGCGCGCGACGGGCTCGATGTCGCCGAGGGCTTCGCCGCTTCCGTCGAAAACGCCATTGCGGAGCTTCAGGCACGCGGCATCGGCACTGCCGCGCTGATCGTCGATACGATCTTTTCCAGCGACGGTGTCTTTGCCGATCCGCCAGGATTTCTGCAGATGGCGGCGGCACTGGTGCACCGCGCCGGTGGTCTTCTGATCGCCGATGAGGTTCAGCCGGGTTTTGGTCGGACGGGGGGCGGTCTCTGGGGCTTCGAGCGTCATGGCATTACGCCGGATATCGTCACCATGGGCAAGCCGATGGGCAACGGCTTCCCGATGGGTGGTGTGGTCACACGGCCCGATTTCCTCAAGCAATTCTGCGAGGAAACCGGCTATTTCAACACGTTCGGCGGCAATCCCGTCGCCGCCGCTGCCGGGCATGCGGTGCTCAAGGTTCTGGACGAGGAAGGCCTGATCGATCGGTCGCGCGCGGTCGGCGACTATTTCCGTCGCAGCCTCCAGGCGCTGATGGCGGAGCATGCCGAAATCGGTGCGGTTCGCGGCGCCGGCCTTTTCATCGGGCTCGACTTCATCGCGCCGGCCACCGGCCATCCGGACACGGCGATTGCTACCTGGGTCATCAACCAGCTCAGACAGAAAGGCATTCTGATCGGCGCCGCCGGCAAATATGGCGCGACCCTGAAGATCCGTCCGCCCTTGTGCTTTTCGAAGGCGGATGTCGATGTCTTTGCCGGTGCGCTTGCCGACTGTCTCAAGGCGCGTTAGCGACCGCCTGACAGCCGGGCAGCGGAGCCGCTTTTCAAGCCAGACACAGGGCGAGCGAGGACACCGGACAGATCGGGTCGATTTCCGGCACTCAGTGTCCGACGTTCATGGTCGCCTCCTCCTGGCCGGATGAGTGCTTGATATTTCAATCGATTTGGAAAAATTTAAACCGATTTTTGCTCCGCAAACGTCCTTCGCGATGCTTTCGCTGTCGCACAACATCTGTAACAACCAAATGCGCCAAGGCTGGCTTTGACCAGCGGCACAGCAAGGCTGGCGTCAGCCATCGCGCCTTGCGCAGCCCCTGTCTTGGTCGATGCGCGATGCCTTAGCGAGGCGCCGCGCGGATGGATTGATGGCGGGCCATTTTCGCAGACGCCAATGCGTGCGGCCCATGGATGACGAGTAAGGACCGGGAGAGATAATGATGCAGAGCGAACAGCCGGCTTTTCAGATCGAAGGCGATGTGATGCCGCCGAAGGCAGGCACGGTGGATGCCTATCTGGCCGATTGGGCCGGGCAGGATGGTGCCCGGCGTGAGGTGGCGGATGTCATCCTGGCGCTGCTGGAGGCCTCGCGCCGCCTTGCGGGTCGTCTTGCCGAAGGCGCTTTGCCCGGCGATCCCGGTCTGCCGGCCGGCGCCAACACCGATGGCGACACGCAGAAGCGTATCGATGTCGCCTCGCATGATCTCTTCGTCGAGCTTCTGACGGAAGCGGGCGTCGCCATCATCCTCTCCGAAGAGGCGGCAGCGCCCGTTCCCGGCAAGGCCGGCGGCCGGCTCGCCGTCGCGGTCGATCCGCTGGATGGCTCCTCCAATGTCGGCACCGGCGCACCACTCGGAACCATCTTCTCGATCCTGCCCGCCGACGGGCCAGACCCCTTCCTGGTGCCTGGCCGCCGCCAGATCGCAGCCGGCTACGTCTCCTATGGTCATACCGTCGATCTCGGCTTCTCGGTGGGCCATGGCGTGGTGCTCGCTACCTTCAGCCCGTCGCAGCAACGCTTCCTGATCACCGGCAGCGCCACATCGCTTGCCGGCGACGCCAAGGAACTGGCCTTCAACGCGTCCGTCACGCCGCATCTACAGCCGGCCATGCGCCGCTTCGTCGAGGATTGCTGGGCCGGAAAGACCGGGCCGCGCGGCAAGAGCTACAATATGCGCTGGCTGGGTGCGCTCGTGGGCGATCTCCACCGCATTCTCAAGCGCAAGGGCCTATTCTTCTATGTCGGCGACGCTCGCCCCGGCTATGCCAAGGGGCGCCTGCGCCATGTCTACGAATGCAACCCCATCGCCTTCCTGGTCGAACAGGCCGGCGGCAAGGCCACCGATGGCGTGACCCCGCTGCTCGACCTCGTTCCGACGGGCCACCATGCACGCGTGCCCCTCGTCTTCGGCGCGGCCGAAGAGGTCGATGCCGTCGCGGACTATCTCCAGACGGGCACGGCCCAGGCGGCGGAATAAGCAGGCGAACGCAAAGGCCGGTCAGGCGGAGAGATCTTCGCCTGATCAGCCTTTTCGAATTTCGGATAGATGTGCGGGGTGGGAGCGGGCGATGATCTGCTGAGGCTTCGGCTTGATGGCGAAGCTAGCTTTGCGCCTGATCCCTCTTGCGGATGACGCATGGGTGCATCGTCGAGGCTGGCGTGGCCATCTAGCAGGACGGATAGGAGGCGGTGTGCAATCCGTTTGATCTTGCATGCCGTGAATGGTGGCGCGGGTTGCAAAATCCGACCCAGCGGCAATCAAGCTTGGGCTGCGCCGTTTTGGCGGCTCATGTCGGCAAACCATATGCTGCCGCTCCACGGGACTCGTCACACCCTTCTCGCCTCACGCCATAAGAGGTCAAGGCGATCGCGTCGCGCATCAGTTCCATGAGCAAGAAGGCGAGATCCGTCTTGTGGTCGATCGCTGGACGAAGGCTTTGCGATCCATTTCTTCGCCTCAGCAGAGAGAAGCTTGTCCGAAGAACTGATAGGCAACGACGCCGTCAAGTGACGGCGTCATGTCGCGTGCGAAGCGCTTAGGCAGCGCGTTCGTCTTCATCGGCTGAAGCCCTTCGTCGAAGGGCCGGTGCCTTAGCGCTGAGCGGCGCTGCGGGCAACGCTGTGGATGTCGGTGCGGTCGATGCCGAGGTCATGCAGTTCGCGGTTGGTCATGCGGCCAAGTTCGCTGACGGTCTGACGATACTGGCGCCAAGCGGTGAAAGAGCGGGCAAAGGTCATGGGTCGTCTCCTGATCGGGAGCCATGCGCGGCTCCGGCGCGTGAGGCCCGTCTCGCCTTGATCGGCCGGCCTCCTTGCGGGTGGCTTTGTTTTCGTGCCGCCCGTTTCGATGAGCTCAATATACGTCTCTGCAGCCCCCGCGAACCAGCGCGGATGCGGAAGGTCACCCGTGCGTTTTGCGCATGGATGGCGTCCGCGAGACATGGCACAGCCTGGTGGAACCGCCATCGACGGAAGGAGCTGTGACCTGTCCAAATTTCTTTCGGCGAAGGGGAAGCTGCCGACGCCTGGCCGAGCGGCCGATCCGGCAGGTTGGAACGCTGCAGGGAGCGGCCCGGAGCGCTGCCGCGCCGGGCTTTCAAGATCCGTCACACATTGCATCCGAGACGGTAAAAACTTAGCCGCTGGAATAATCTAAACCCCTGTTTATACGATCTTTTTCGTTGACGTCTTTGGCGCGTCATCCTAAAGGCTGCCGGGCGGCGATCAGCGGATCGGGCCTTCGGCTGGGCTGCAAGGCTTGCGCCGTGCGTCTTCGTCTCAACCCTGCCTTCAAACGGCGTCAGCCAGAAGCCGACCAAGCAGCCCGTTCACGTTTCCCCCGTCCGTCGCGAAGGATGCGCCATGTCGCCGATCGCCATTTTCGTGCTGGCCTTCAGCATGTCCGTCGATGCGTTTGCCGTCTCGGTCGGGCGCGGTGCCGCCTTGCAGCGACCACCTTTGCGCGAGAGCCTGCGCACCGGTCTGGTCTTTGGCCTGGTGGAAGCGATCACGCCGCTGATTGGCTGGGCGGCCGGCGTCGCAGCCAGCCGCTATATCCAGGCGGTCGATCATTGGATCGCCTTCGGCCTGCTCGGCGCGGTGGGGCTGCATATGCTGGCCAATGCCTTCGGTCAGGGTGAGGCAGAGGAGACGCCGGTCTCGCGCACGTCACTGCCGATGCTGATCGCCACTGCGGTCGGCACCAGCCTCGATGCCATGGCCGTTGGGGTTTCACTTGCCTTCTTCGATGTCAATATTCTGGTCATGGCGTTGGCCATCGGCCTCGCCACCTTCCTCATGTCATCCGGCGGCATGCTGCTTGGCCGGGTCATCGGTGTGCGTTTCGGCCGCTATGCTGAGGCACTGGCCGGCATCGCGCTTGTCGGCATCGGTCTGTCGATCCTGATCGAGCATCTCAGCGCCTGAAGGCCGGGCATCATGCCTGGCCGTTGCGCGCCGCAATTTCCTCCATCACCGCATCCGGCGCCACGTCGCGCTTCAGCTCTTCGACCTCGGGATCTTCGGGCCGCTCCACCTGAAGATGCCGGGCGATGGCATCGACCATGGTGATCAGCCGGGTCGTTTCATGCTCGTTGAGCAGGTTGACCTGCAGGTCGAGATCGGCGCGCGCATCGTCCTCGGCGGCCATGCGGTTCTGGTTGATCAGGACGAAAGTCGAGAGGAAGATCGCTTCCACCGAGGCGATCATCGCCAGCACGACCAGCGTCGGATCCCAGGCCGGGAGAAAGGGCACGAGCCCGAGATTGATGAGTATCCAGCCGCCGAACAGTACCAGATGGATATAGACAAAGGTCATGCTGCCGGCGAAGCGGCTGATGGCCGCCGCCGCCTTCTCCTCCGGCCCGGCGCGCTGCTGCACCGCTTTGCGCCGTGCCACCAAGGCGTCGATATTGCGCCTTAGTGTCGGATTCAGCGCCGGCTGCGCGGGGCTCGTGGGGCTTGCCGGCGGAATAGGGCGCTCTTGATCCATGCAATCTCTCCTGGCTGGCCGTGCCGAACCGGGCAGCAGGGAAAAAGATGCGTGATGTGGAAACGGTCCAGGCTTACCGCCGTAAGAAGCGCTGCCCGCTCTTCGGGCGCCTCACTCCGCCGCCAGCGGCCGTTCGTCCTCCGGAGCGGCTGTGCCATGGTCGGCCTCGGCCGGCTTGCGACGGAAGAGCCGGGCCGGAAGGTGCGACAGGCGGTCCATCTCGACGAAGATTACCGGCGTGATGAACAGGGTCAGCGCCTGGGAGACGAGCAAGCCGCCGACGATGGCAATGCCGAGCGGCTGACGCAGCTCGGAGCTGGCGCCGGAGCCGATCGCGATCGGCAGCGCGCCCAGCAGCGCGCAGAAGGTTGTCATCATGATCGGGCGGAAGCGGCGCACGCAGGCTTCGTGGATCGCCTCGGACGGGCTGGCGCCGGCGCCGGAGCGCAGGGTTTCCAAGGCGACGTCGATCATCATGATCGCGTTTTTCTTGACGATACCGATCAGCATCAACAGCCCGATCAGCGCGATGATCGAGAGGTCGTAGCCCATCACTTTGAGCGCGATCAGCGCGCCGAGTGCTGCCGAGGGCAGGCCGGAGAGGATGGTGAGCGGGTGGACATAGCTTTCATAGAGCACGCCGAGAACGACATAGATGGTCAGCACCGCCGCCAAGATCAGCATCGGCGTCGAGCCTTGCGACTGCTGGAAGATCTGCGCCGAACCGCCATAGGAGGTGAAGACGTCGGCCGGCATTGAAAGCTCGGTCTTGATCCTGTCGATCGCCGCTGTGGCATCGCCGAGAGAGACGCCCTCCGGCAGGTTGAAGGAGACGGTGGTGGAAACCAGCTGCCCCGTCTGGTTGATGGTCACGGGCCCGGTGGTGCGGTTGACATGGGCGAAGTTCGACAGCGGCACCAGCGCGCCGCCCGCGCCCGGCACGCGGATGCGCGCCAGCGAATTCTCGTCCCATGGGCGGTTCGTGTCATATTCGACGATCACGTCATAGCTGTCGCCGGTCGACTGGATCTGCGTCGGAGCATAGGTGCTGAAAGCCTGGCGCAGCGTCGTGCGCAGCACATCGGAGGAGATGCCATAGGTGGCCATTTTCTCCTCGTCGATGGCGATATCGGCCTGCAGCGCCTTGTTCTGCGCATCGGAGACGAGATCGGTAAAGCGGCCGTCGCGGCGCATCGCTTGGAGGATCTTGTCGGCCCAGATATTGGTTTGCGCGGCATCCAGCGCCTGGACGACGAGCTGATACTGGCTGGCCGTCTGTCGCCCGCCGAAGCGGATGTTCTGCTGCGGCGTGATATAGCCCTGCAGGCCGGGAATGGTCGAAATCGCCTTGCGAAGCTCCACCAGCGTCTGGTCGAGCGGCGGACGCTCCTCCTTCGGCTTCAGCTCGACGAACATGGTGCCGTTGTTCAAGGGGCTGCGAACGCTGCCGCCGGCAATCGACATGACATGGGCGACGGCCGGGTTTTGGCGCACGAGATCGGCGGCCTTGTTCTGCAGCTCCACCATGGCGGGATAGGAGATATCCTGCCGGGCGCGGGTGGAGATGTTGAGCCGACCGATATCCTCCGTCGGGAAGAAGCTCGCTGGCAGCGTCATGAACAGATAGACCGTGAGGCCCACCGAGGCGAAGAAGATGAGCATGACGAAGCCGCGATGGCGCAGGCACCAGGCAACGGCCGCGCCATAGCCGCGCGTGGTGGCGGCAAAGCCTCTGTCGAACCAACGGATGAGCAGCGGCGGGCGCGAGTGGCCGCCGGAAAGCCGGGCGCCGAGCATCGGCGTCACCGTCAGCGAGACGAAGACCGAGGCGATGATGGCGATCGACACGACCATGCCGAATTCGTTGAAGATGCGCCCGACCACGCCGCCCATGAGCAGGATCGGCAGGAAGACGGCGATCAGCGACACCGACATGGAAATGATGGTGTAGCTCACTTCGGACGAGCCGAGGAGGGCGGCCTGGCGCACGGGCATGCCCGCTTCCACATGGCGCAGGATATTTTCCAGCATGACGATGGCGTCGTCCACCACCAGGCCGACGGCGAGCGTCAGGCCCAGCAGAGAGATATTGTCGATGCTGTAATCCAACACATACATCACGCCGAAGGTGGCGATCAGCGACAGCGGCACGGCGAGACCCGGAATGATCGTGGCGGTCAGGTGGCCGGTGAAAAGATAGATCACCAGGATGACCAGGCCGATGGTGAGGATCAGCGTGAACTTGACGTCCGAGATCGCCTCGCGGATCGGCTTGGAGCTGTCGTTCATCACGGCTGTTTCGACCGAGGCCGGCATCACCGCATGCAAGGCCGGCAGCTTGGCCTGGATGGCGTCGACCACCTCCACCGTATTGGCGCCCGGCTGGCGCTGGATCGCCAGCAAAATGGCGCGGTTGCCGTCATACCAGCTGCCGGTCTTGGTGTTGGCCACACTGTCCTGCACATCGGCGACATCGCTCAAATGCACCGGCGCGCCGTTCGGCGTCGCGATGACGAGCGAGCGGAACTCGTCGGCATTGGTGCGCTGGGTGTCGGCATTGATGGTCAGGCTTTGGCTGGCATTCTGGATGGTGCCGACCGGCAGCTGGCTGTTAGCGGCCGACACCGCCTTGTTGACCGTGTCGATGCCAAGGCCGCGGCTCAAGAGCTTGTCCGGGTCCACCTCGATGCGGACGGCATAGGTCTGCGCGCCATAGACGGTGACTTCCGCCACGCCGGGAAGGGTGGAGAGCGAGGGGGAAATGATGTTTTCGGCGATATCGTCGAGCTTGCTGCGCGGCATGGTATCGGAGCGCACGGCAAGCAGCATGACGGGCGCATCGGCCGGGTTGGTCTTTCGGTAGCTCGGCGGCGTCGTCATATTGTCGGGCAATTGCCGGTTGGCAAAGGAGATCGCCGCCTGCACATCGGCCGCCGCCGCATCGATGCTGCGGTTCAGGTCGAATTGCAGGACGATATTGGTATTGCCGAGCGAATTGGTGGCGCTGATTTCGCTGATGCCGGGAATGGTCTGGAATTGCTTGATCAGCGGCGTGGCGACCGAGGTCGCCATGGTCTGCGGCGAAGCGCCGGTCAACGAGGCGGAGACGCTGATGGTCGGAAAATCGACCTTCGGCAGGGCGGCCACCGGCAGGAGACGATAGCCGGCGAGCCCGGCCAAAAGCACGCCGATGGCGAGAAGCGTGGTGGCGACCGGGCGCTCGATGCAGAAACGCGGGATCATCGCGCCAGCTCCACGCTCGCCTTGTGGGACAGGGGAGCCGGATCGGCGGCGGCCAGATCCAGCGCCTGATCGTCGAAGCTCTCCTTGACCTGTTGGCCCGGATAAAGTGCGGCCTGGCCTTCGATCACCACATGGTCTCCCGGCGAAAGCCCTGCGGTCACGGAGGTATAATCGCCATTGACGCGGCCGACCTCGACATTGGCCACCGCCACCTTGCCCTCATGCACGACATAGGCGATCGACCCATCCGGGCCGGGCCCGACGGCGACCGTCGGCACCACCACCTGGGGCGCATCGTTCTTCAGATGCAGCACGATATTGACGGACTGGCCAGGCCAGAGCGCACCGGAGGGATTGTCGAAACGGGCCTTGACCAGAATGGTGCCGGAGGCCGGATCGACGGCATTGTCGAAGAAGGAAACGGTGCCGGTGCGCACCTGCCCCTTGTCGCTTGAGGGCACGGTGGTAACCGAAACGGAGCCATCGGCCATGGCGAGCCTCAAGCGCCGCAGGCTGCGCTCTTCCAGATGCACGCCGACATAGACGGGATCGAATTTGGTGATCTTGACCACGGAAGCGCCGGCCGAAAGATAGGCGCCGGGGCTGACCAGGATTTCGCCGAGGCGGCCATCGAAGGGCGCGCGGATTTCGGTATGTTCGAGCAGAACCTGATCGGCCGACAGCGTCGCCTTGTCTGCCTCTACGGTGGCGGCAGCCTGATCGCGCGCCGATTGCGCCTGATCGAGCGACTGTTGCGTGCCTGCCTTGGCGTTGACGAGATCATGGGCGCGGCGCAGCGCCGTTTCGGCCTCCGACAGCGTGGCGCTGTCGCGCAGGATCGCGGCATTGTCCTTGGCGACGGCCGCGCGGGCCGTGCGGTCGTCAAGCTTGACGATCAGGTCGCCTGCTTTCACCGTTTGCCCGTCCTGGGCCACCAGTTCGGTCACGCTGCCCTGCTCGCGGGCGGCGAGCGTCGTCGTCTGGTCGGCCACGGCAAAGCCGGTGGCGGGAATGTCCATGGGCAGGATGCCGGTCTGCGCCGCCACGGTCTTGACGGCGGCCGGCCCACCACCGCCATGGCGTCCACCGCCCTTGCCGCCCGTCTGGCCGCTTTGCCCATCCTTCCCAGGCTGGCCGTTCTTTCCGCCTTCGCCGCCCTTCCCACCTTGGCCGCCCTGGCCAGCCGTGCCGCCTTGATCGCTCTCGCTGTCATGGCGATGCTGGCCGCTAGTGCTCTCGGCCTGGGCCGTTTGCGTGCTGCCGGCAAGCGCCTTCAGACCGGGGATCTCGAAGGGTGCTACCGCCTGCAGCCTCGCCGCCAGGTCCGGCAATTCGCCGCGATAGGCCCAGGCACCGGCACCAAGCGCACCGATAAGGACGAGGGGGATCCAGACTTTCTTCATGCGGGGTCCTCTTGGCGCGGCATCGCGAGGCGGCGAAAGGGATCGGAGACCGGCACCCATCCAAGAGGTGGACCAGATCTCGACAACCCAGGAATACAGCCCGAATTGCGGCGCTAAAAAGACACATTTGGTCAGACAAACCGGCCTAAAGCCTTCTTTCGGCTTAAATTTTTGTAATGTAATCCGTTGATGAAATTAACGACCGTCCGCTCTCGCAGGTGTAGCCAATGCAAAAGTCGAGCCCCTGCCGGGGCTTAGAGATCCGGCCTTGTTTATAAGCGGGGCGTAGAAGAGGCTGAGAGCGAAGCCTCACGCTAATCTCCCCGATTAGCGCGAGCTTGCCGAGTGTTCGTTGGGCGGGGGCCGCGCAGCTGGCCGTGTCCGGTCTCATCTTGCCCATGGAGAAGACGAGACCGGGAGGCCGAGACGTCGCAGTCCCTAGACGCCTGCTTTTGCCGTCAGAAGGCGCCGGCGGCGAGCAGGCGCTGGGCGCGACGGCGCAGGAGGGCCAGGAAGAGAAGGCCGGCGGCGGCCATGGCAGCTCCGGCCAGCGGGACGGCGCTGTAGCCGAGGCCGGCATCGATGACCAGGCCGCCGGCAGCCGCGCCTACGGCATTGCCGAGATTGAAAGCACCGATATTGAGCGCGGAGGCAAGGTTCGGCGCTTCGGCCGCTTCCTCCATCACCCGCATCTGCAAGGGTGCCACCAGCGCGAAGCTCGCAATACCCCAGAGGAAGATCAGCACGGCGGCGAGCGTGGCCGAGCCCGCAAGCACCGCCAGTAGTATCAGCACGACAACGAGGCCGGCCAGCGAAGCGGCAAGCGTGCCATCGACCGAGCGGTCGGCAAAGCGGCCGCCGACCCAGTTGCCCGCCGTCAGGCCTAGGCCATAGACCACCAGCATGGCGGTGACGAAGCCGGTGGAGGCGGCGGCCTCGCTTTTCAGGAGCGGCACGATATAGGTGAAGACGGTGAACATGGCGCTGGCGCCGACCACGGTGAGCGCCAGGGCCGCCAGAACCGGCCCGCGCGCCACCACGGCGAGTTCACGCTTGAGATCGCCGCCCGTATCGGCCGGAAGAGCGGGCAGCGACAGGCGCAGCGCCAGCATGGCCAGCGCACCGATCCCCGCAATGCCCCAGAAGGCCGCGCGCCAGCCCAGCACCTCGCCGATCCACGCCGCCAGCGGCACGCCGCCCACAGTGGCGATGGTCAGCCCGGAGAACATCGCGGCCACGGCCGCCGCGCGCTTGTCCGGCGAAACGACACTTGCGGCGACGACAGAGCCGACACCGAAAAAGGCGCCGTGGTTGAAGGAGGTGACGATGCGCGCCACCATGAGCATCTCATAGGAGGTCGACAGCGCGGAGAGGAGATTGCCCAGCGTGAAAATGCCCATGAGCCCGACGAGCAGCCGGCGGCGGCCGACCCGGGCAAAGGCCAGCGTCATCAAAGGCGCACCGATCAGGACGCCCAGCGCATAGGCGCTGACCAGCAGCCCGGCCGCCGGAATGGAAACGCCGAGGTCATGGGCGATCAGCGGCAGCATGCCCATGGGCGTGAATTCCGTGACCCCGATGCCGAAGGCGCCGATTGCCAGGGCGAGAAGGGAGGGATTGATCATGGCGTGATCCTTACATGGTCATTTATGCGTGCCCTTCATATGGCGCAGGGCGGCAAGGCGCGGTAGACCGCTTATTGGATCAGGATCTGTGCGTGGGAGTCACAAATGCAGCGAGATCGCATAGACCGCACAAGCGATATGCAGGTGTTTCTCGCCGTGCTGAAAGCGGGGAACCTCTCCGCTGCCGCGCGGGCGCTGTCTCTGACGCCATCGGCCGTTAGCCGGATCGTCGCGCGGCTGGAGGCGCGGCTCGGCGTGCGCCTGCTGATCCGTACCACACGGCGGCTGGCACCGACGGTGGAGGGCGAGGCCTATGCCGCCGCGGCCCGACGCATCCTGGCCGATATTGAAGAGACCGAGAGCCGGCTTGCCGATCAGGCGGCGCCGCGCGGCCGCGTGCGCGTCAGTGCAGCCTCTGCCCATGGCCGGTTGGTCGTGGTGCCGCTGCTCGGCGCCTTCGTGGCGCTTTATCCCGGCATCACCATTGAGATCGATCTCAGCGACCGGCTAGCCGATGTGCTAGGCGGTCAGGCGGATGTGGCCATCCGCTTCGGTCCGCTGACGGATGGGCCGCTGACCGCCCGCCGCCTGGGCGAGACCGGGCGTACCGTGATCGCATCGCCTGCCTATCTTGCCCGTCATGGGGCACCTCAAGTGCCGTCCGATCTGATCCGACACAATTGCATCGACTTCAGCTTTCGCCGCATCGAGCCCGGTTGGCCCTTCCGGGAGAACGGGCGCGACATTCTGCTGGCGGTGCAGGGCAATATCCAGGCCAACAATGGTGAAACGCTAGTACAGCTGGCGCTGCAAGGCATCGGCATCACCCGCGTCGGCAATTTCCACATCGAGGAGGATCTGGCGGCGGGGCGCGTCGTGCCGCTGCTGGAAGATTATAATCCCGGCGATCGCGAGGCCATCCACGCCGTATTTCTCGGCGGGCCGGCAATGCCGGCGCGGGTGCGCGTGCTGGTCGATTTCCTCGCCGCGCGTCTGGGCCGCCCATCGCGCGGCTGATCTTTCCCGTTCAAAGATTTGTGAGGCCCGCATGCTTCAGCGCCGATCTGCGGACTTACTTCCACAGGGCAAGCCCTCGTTTATGCGCGGCGCGGAGCTTTGATAGGGGCCTAAACCTGCGCATTTTGCCAGGATTTGGCTGGAAACGCTGCCGTGAGATCGTCGTGATGGCGAAGACATTTTTCCTTCATTGTCTTTTCTGAGTGAACAGTGCGTTGCGGTGAACGCAGTTTTGCGGCGCGAAAAAATCGCCTAGGCCTTTGGCGGGGCAGGATTGCCCGGACATGCCGAACGGATCCAGCAGATATGCTGCACGGACGGCATGCAGGAACAAAAATGACAGGAAGCCTGCAGGCGGATCCACGGGATCGCCGCATGCCCGGATGGAGACAGACCTATGCGATTGAACACCGTGCTCGCCGCCGCCCTTCTCGCTCTTTCGGCTTCGGCCGTTTCGGCGCAGACGATCGACGTTCCCGCCGGGACCTATGTGGCCGATAAGGCCCATACCAACCTGCTTTGGACCGTCAGCCATTTTGGCCTGTCCAACTATATCGGCCGCTTTGACGAGATTGATGCCAAGCTCGCACTCGACTCGAAGGACCCGGCCAAGTCCAAGCTCGAGGTCACGGTCGATCCGAAGTCGGTCGATACCAATGACGGCGCTGTCGGCAAGGATTTCAACGCTGAAATCGCCAGCGAGATGTTCTTCGATGCGGCCAAGTTCAGCAAGATCACCTTCGTTTCCAAGGAGATCAAGCTGACGGGCAAGGATACTGGCACCGTGACCGGCGACCTGACTTTCCACGGCGTGACCAAGCCGGTGACGCTGGACGTGAAGATGAACGCCGCGCTGAATCCGCATCCGATGAGCAAGAAGCCGACCGTCGGTTTCTCCGCTACGGGCACGATCAAGCGTTCCGAATTCGGCGTCACCACGCTCGTTGGCCCCGTGAGCGACGACGTCAAGCTGACGATCGAGACCGAATTCGTCGCGCAGTAAAAAACTGCCCTTCGCCTATTTCGCTGCCGCTCGCTTTTGGAGCAAGCCGCCTCTCGCGATCGTGAGGGGCAGGCAGCGTCAGCGTGTGTGGTGACCGCCTGTGGCTTTTGCCCAGGCGGTCACCGACCAATCCCCCTCACTGCGCGCCCAGCCGCCATGCCAGAGGGCGTATCTTCAGGAGCATGCGATGCGGTCTCATCAGGCAAGTGGTCGTCTCGAAGGCTATAATGCCGGTGCCATGATCCTGCATTGGGCGATTGCGCTCGCCATCCTGTTTCAGCTGGCGATCGGCTTTGCCATGATCCGGCTCGATCTCTTCCCGCGCGATCTGCGCTTCACGCTGATCCAGTGGCACAAGACGGTGGGGCTTACCGTCCTGGCGCTGACGCTGGCGCGCATCGCCTGGCGCCTGTTCAATCCGCCGCCTGCCCATCCGCCCATGCCCAAGGCCGAGAAGGCGTTGGCAGGGCTGGTGCATGGGCTGTTCTACGTGCTGATGCTGGCCGTGCCGCTGTCCGGCTGGGTGCTGGTGTCGGCCTCCAGCACCAAGATCCCGACGCTCCTGATGCTCTCCCAGGCATTGCCCTGGCCGAACCTGCCCCTGCCGGCGGGCCTTGCCGACGCCTCCGGCCGGGCATTGGCCGAGCGGGCGCATATGCTGCTGGCCTATTCCTTCGTTCTCCTGATTGGCCTGCATCTGGCCGGCGCGATCAAACATGCGTTGATCGACCGGGCGCCGTCCTTTTCGCGCATGCTGCCGGTTGGCGGGCTCCATCGCCAACAAGGCGCGCTGATCGCCATTCCCGTGGCCGCTGCCGCCGCTATGGTCTTCCTCGGTGGCGGCGTGCTGGCCGGGCGGGAAAGCGCACCGTCCGCGCCGAAGCTGGCCGGGGCGGCTGCCCCCGCCGCTGCGCCGGCTGCGTCTGCCCCGGCTGCAACGGGCTGGGTGATTGACAAGCCGGCCTCTCATCTCGGCTATTCCGTGACCTTCTCCGGCAAGAGCGTGGCCGGCACGGTGGATGGCTGGAACGCGGCGATCACCTTCGATCCCGACAATCTCGCCAGCGCGCGGGCCGAGGTCGAGGTCGACACCGGCTCCATCACCATCGACGACGCCTTCATCCGCTCCAACCTTGCCGGCGCTGACGGCCTTGACGTCAGCGCCTTTCCCAAGGCGAAGATCATGCTGACGGAGTTTGCCCGCACCGAGACTGGCTATCTGGCAAAGGGTACGCTGACGCTGAAATCCATCACCGCCCCAATCACGCTGCCCTTCACCTTCACCGAAGCCGCCGACGGCACCGCCACCGTGACCGGCACCGCCGACCTCGACCGCGCCACGTTCAAGCTCGGCCAGGAAAACGACGCCAAGGGCGAATGGCTCGCGCCGGTGATCAAGGTGGAGCTGACCTTGAAGGCCCGCCGCAGCGGCGCGGGGGCGTGATCTGATCAACGCGATCCGGGCTTGGATTCATTTGCCGGATCGTGGATCTCTTCAAGCATCGCTTTTTCCAGCGAAACGACTGCATCAATGAACTCCGGAAAAATCGCATTAATCAGGTCAAAATTTGCGGCAACCTTTTCAGGTTTTAAGTCGAACCCGTATTTATGGCGCACCAGATGTCTAAATGCCTTGAGTTCGAATAGATGGTCGTAGAGGCTGAGGTTCAGAAGTGCAGGTCGTCGTCCATTGATAGCCGCAGCCATTTGATCAAGGATATCCTGATGTGCGGATCCGCCTGTCGGGACATAGTCATCCACATCCCTGGCGATGCTAAGCAGAATATCTTCTATTCCGTTATAGACGTTATGAATCCCAGCAGCGACCGCAGATACCGCGCCCCAATCCCCTGCCAAAACCTCATGTGAGTGGGCCTCGTAATAATGCGCCATCTGCGCGAGCTCTCGCTCGGTGCGCGCGATCCTTGGGGAAAGCTTCGCGAATTCTGCCAGGCTAAAGACCGTCATTCAGGAACTCCCGCAGGCGATCTTCAGTCAGATCATCCTCGAAAATCAAATCATACGGCATGGCAAAGGGCCGCATGCTTTCTGCCACCAACCGCTCGATGACGATCCTAGATTTGCGATCATGTGCACCGCGCGCAAGAAGATCCACATCCGAATGGGCACGAAAATCGCCGCGCGCGAATGAGCCGATCACCGTCAGGTCGAAGCCTTGCGATTGTGCGGCATGCAGCACATGCGCCACAGCCTGTGAGGCCTCGGCGTGACGCTTCGCATATGCGCGCGCGTTCAGATGCTCCATCCTGTTCATGCGTCGTCCCTGTGCTGCCAGCCACTCTGGTCGAGCAAGCCTACACTATACGATCCGTCTGCCGGCCGGAAGCGCGCCCCTCGTCTACCAGTCCACGCCGCCCGGCTCATGCGCCCCAACGTGCCTCCGCCAAGTCGATTTCGCGGATGAGCTTGCGAGCGATATCGTCGGGCAGGCGGCGGGCGCGGCTGGCCTTGAAGATCGCCTCGCGCTCGGCGCGAATGGCTGTCAGGCGCAGTTGGCGCTCTGCCGCTTCCATCCGGCGCAACTCCTCCGCCTCGCTGCCGGTCTTGGTGCGGCCTTCGATGCGCTGCCGATAGATTTCCAACAGCCGCGCGCCGATTTCCGCATCCGTCTCGCGCGCGCCGTCGGCTTGTTCCATTCGGGCTTCCAGCGCGCGGATTGCCGCCTCGGCCGCCTCGATGCGGGCCGCATCCTCCTTGGTCGCTTCTTCGGTTTCCGGCGGAAGCTCCAGGTTCTTCAAAAGCGGCGGCAGACCGACGCTGGCTGCCACCAGCGAAACGATGATGACGCCGGCGGCCAGAAAGATTGCCAGATCCCGTGCGGGGAAAGGCGCGCCATCGGGCATGGCGAGCGGCAGTGTCAGGATGCCGGACAGCGTGATGGCGCCGCGCGCGCCGGCAAGCGAGGTGGCGATCACCAGCCGGCGATGCGGACGCGGCGGCGTCAGACCCTTTTGCGCCGCGCGATAGAGCGTCAGCCGCAGCGAGACCCAGACCCAGGAGACGCGCAGGATGCCGAGCGCCAGATTGATCGCCACCACATAGACCACCAGCCACAGTGGATCGTGATGGCCTGTTTCGCGCACCACCTCTGCCGCACCGGCGACAATGCCGGGCAGCTGCTCGCCGAGAATGACGAAGATGACGCCGTTCAGCGCAAATTGCACCGTGTCCCAGACGACGCTGCGGCGCACCCGCGTCGCCGCCATCACCTGGCCGCGCTGTTCGACATAGCTCATGGTGATGCCCGCTGCCACAGCCGCGAGAATGCCGGAGCAGCCGAGATGCTCGGCCAGGAGATAGGCGGCGAAGGGGATCAGCAGGCTGATGAGAATCTGCACGCTGGTATCTTCGCCGATCCGGCGGGAGACGGCGTCCTTGGCCACCATCACCGCCCAGGTGACAGCGATGCCGATGGCCACGCCGCCCAGCGCCAGCCAGACGAAGGTGCCGAGCGCGGCGGTGAGCGAGAAGCTACCGGTGAGCGCCGCAGCCACGGCAAAGCGCATGCAGACCAAGCCGGAAGCATCGTTGAGCAGGGATTCGCCTTCCAGAATATGCATGAGCCGCTTGGGCACGGGTACCCGCGCGGCAATGGCCGAGACGGCAATGGGATCGGTGGGAGAGAGGATGGCGGCCAGCGCGAAGGCCACCGGCAGCGGCATGGACGGAATCATCAGATGGATGAACAGGCCGACACCCAGCACCGTGAAGACCACCAGCCCCAGTGCCAGCTCCAGGATCACGCCTTTGTCGCGAAACAGACCTTCCTTGGGAATGCGCCAGCCATCGAGAAACAGAAGCGGCGGCAGGAAGAGCAGGAAGAACACCTCCGGCTCCAGCGTGATGCTCGATCCCGTGCCGACCGAAATCGCTGCGCCAAGCGCGATCTGGACGAGCGGCGCCGGCACGCCGACAGGCGAAAGCCGCACCAGCATGCTGCTGACGACGACCGCCAGAAGCAGGACCAAGACGATGGCGATGCTTTCCATGAGACCTCCGCGATGAGAACAGGCGCCTGCCCAACGGCCCAGACCGGCCTTGGTTTGAAAAGACTACCTGCGCTTTGCCATGACGGCCGGCCTTTGTCAGCGTCGATGGCAGGGCGCACAGTGCGAAAGCAGCGACGACGGAGACGAACGTTCTGCAGATGAGGCGCCAAAATGGCTCAAAAACGCTCACGCGGCAGATTTTTGCTGCATTGCAACTTTCTCGCGTTAGCATAGCCTTTTACGCGCGCTCAAACGGGTCGCGCACGTCGATCTTTGCTATAGGGCCGCATGGGGTCCGGCGCATGGCAGGCGAGGTGAGCAAGATTTCGCCTGCATCCGGTGCCATGCTGGCAGGCGCGCGCGGCAAAGTCGGCAGGCGGAAAGCGGTGGGTGGGACGACGAATGGCCGGGACAAACAAGGTGACGCAGACGGTATCCCGGGAGAGCGGCCGGCTGGATGATCCGTTTCTGACGCAATATTCGATCGACGCCATCACCGACATGATCATCTGGGTGAATGAGGAAGGACGCTATGTCTTCTTCAACAAGGCGGCGACGCGGCTTCTCGGTTATCCGGCCGACGAGCTGTTGAACCTCCGGGTCTATGATATCGATCCGGATGTCGATCTCGTGCGATGGCGGGCGCACTGGGCGGAGCTGAAGCGCAAGGGTTCCCTGACGCTGGAATCCACCAACCGCGCCCGGGACGGAGCCTTGGTGCCGATCGAGATCCTGGCGAATTTCGTTGTCTACCGCGGCGTCGAATATAATTGCGCCGTTGTGCGCGATATCACCGAGCGCAAGCGCGTCGAGGCGGAGCTGCGCGCGCTTAACGAGCGCGTCTTTCATCTGAGCATGACCGATGCGCTGACCGGCATCGCCAACCGCCGCAGCTTCGACGAGCGGCTGGCGATGCAGATGTCGCGGCTCAATGATCCGCGGCTGGCCCTGATGCTGCTGGACATCGACCATTTCAAGGCCTTCAACGATGCCTATGGCCATCCCCAGGGCGATGCCTGCCTGCGCAGCGTGGCAACCGCTATCGACAGGACCGTGCGCGGGGCCGGCGGTTTTGCAGCCCGCTTCGGCGGCGAGGAGTTCGCCTGCATTCTGCCTGGCCTTGAGGAGGCGGAGGCCTTTGCGCTTGCCGAGCGTGTGCGACAGTCGGTGCTGTCGCTGGCCATCGTCCATGGGGCACTGCCGGGATTGGCGGAGTGGGACGGGCAAGCGGGAGGCGCCATGCCCGATATGGCTAACAGGGCGCCACCGCCCGGTCATCCAGAGTCCAGTCCCTTGCTGCCCGGATTTGTCACCGTCAGTCTCGGCATCGTCTTCGCCGAACCCTGCGCCGGCTTGAGCGCGGGCGAGCTTTTGATGCAGGCCGACGTCAATCTCTACCGCGCCAAGCGCGAGGGGCGGAACCGCTTAGTCTTCACCCGTCTCTAGATCTGCGGCATCGAAGAGCCGTCTTGCCTGATCCTTCGCCGTTGCCCGCCCTTGCCTTTTGCGCGCCCGGCATTGTAAGCCGCCATCGGCTTTTTAGATTTTTCTGAGAAAGGACTGCGCCATGGCGGCCGATGATGATGACTATGTCTATGACGAGGCGACTGGCGACTGGCGGCCGAAATCCGAGCTAGCGGCGGCGGCCGCAGCGGCATCCGAAGTGCGTGATGCGGCCGGCAATGTGCTGGTTGACGGCGATTCCGTGACGCTGATCAAGGACCTCAAGGTGAAGGGCGCCAACCAGACCCTGAAGCAGGGAACGGTGATCCGCTCGATCCGCCTCACCGACAATCCCGAGGAAATCGACTGCCGTCACGATGCCATCAAGGGCTTGGTGCTGCGGACGGAATTCGTGCGCAAGCGATAGCGTCTTGTGCCGCTGGTCGCGTCACTTGGCGACCAGCATGGCGCTTGCGCGCCTGCTACCCTTCCTGAATTGTGACCGGCTTAGGCACATAATCGACATTCGGTTTCCCCGGCCGATCTCCGCCTCGGCTGCGGGAAAAAACCTGTCTCAGAACAGGCGTTATTTTCCCGCGCGGGCTGCGGCCATATCGAGCGACGCCATGGCGAGGCGGGCCGGGTCGCTGCCGTTTTCTTCAGACGACAGCACCATGCGGCCCTTGGCGCGCTCGTCCACCGCCCAGTTGAACAGCGTAATCGCGTCGCGGGCGATATCCGTTACTTTGGCCTTGTTGCCGAGACGCGCCTGAATCTTGGCAACCACCTCATCCGGTATCTGCAGCCGAAGCTCAGCCATGACCTTTTTCCTCCGCCAGGCCCGATACGAGTCCCGAAAACATCCATTTTCGGTCCAGTCATGAGAGAGTGCGGGGGTTTCCATGGGAAAATCAAGTCTACGGCATGTATTTTTTCGGACTATGAGCAGAAAATTAAGAGCTGCTTTTTGCGGATGCTGATGACACCAGATGGAAAGGCTTGAAAAGACTGAGGACTTGCGTTCGCCAATCCCGCAGCATCCAGCCTTCACCGATCGCTGACGGCGGCGCGCGGATTGGCCCAGGGTTCCTGGTTGGAGCGTGGCAGCGGTGATTTGCCGAGAATATGGTCCGCCGCCTTCTCGCCGGTCATGATCGAGGGGCCGTTGAGATTGCCGTAGGTCACGTGGGGGAAGATCGACGAGTCGGCCACGCGCAGGCCCTCGACCCCGATCACCCGGCATTCCGGATCGACCACGGCCATGGGGTCATCGGCCCTGCCCATGCGGCAGGTGCCGCAGGGGTGATAGGCGCTTTCCAGATGCTCGCGCAGGAAGGCGTCGATCTGCTCATCCGTGCGCACGGCCTCGCCCGGCTGGATCTCGGGGCCGCGAAAGGCGTCGAAGGCCTTCTGGCCGAAGATCTCGCGCGTCAGCCGCACGCAATGGCGGAATTTCTGCCAGTCTTCCGGATGGCTCATATAGTTGAAGCGGATCACCGGATCGGCCGAAGGTTCGGGTGAGCGCAGCGTGACATTGCCCCGCGATTTCGACAGGTTGTAGCCGACATGGACCTGGAAGCCGTGGCTCTTGGCCGCTGCCTTGCCATCATAGGAAATCGCCACTGGCAGGAAGTGATATTGAATGTCGGGCTGCCTCAGCCCGGGTGCCGAGCGCAGGAAAGCGCAGGCCTCGAACTGGTTGGAGGCGCCCAGCCCCCCCTTGGACAGGAGCCATTGCGCGCCGGCCACCCCCTGCCAGAACCAGGGAAGCCAGGAATAGAGCGAGACCGGCTTGGTCGAGACCTGCTGGAAATAAAATTCCATATGGTCCTGCAGATTGGCGCCGACGCCGGGCCGGTCTGCGATCACGGGAATGCCCATGGCCTGAAGATGGGCCGCCGGGCCGATGCCGGAGAGCATCAGAAGCTTCGGCGAATTGAAAGAGGAGGCAGAGACGATCACCTCGCGTCGGGCGCGGATGGTCTTGAGATCCTTGCCCTGGCGGATCTCGACGCCCTTGGCCACACCGTTCTCGATGACGATCCGCTCGGCCAGCCCG
The DNA here is from genome assembly GCF_900109605.1 of Xaviernesmea oryzae. Lineage (GTDB taxonomy): Bacteria > Pseudomonadota > Alphaproteobacteria > Rhizobiales > Rhizobiaceae > Xaviernesmea > Xaviernesmea oryzae. The sequence goes on along the minus strand of NZ_FOAM01000025.1, from coordinate 10,499 downwards.
TGGACCACCTCGACATTGCCGCGCTTCAGCGCCGGGCGCAGATAGGCATTGGCCGCTGACCAGCGTTGGCCCTTGTAGATCGTCTGCTCCATCAGGCCGAAGCCTTCCTGCTTGGAGCCGTTATAATCGGCGGTCTCCTCGAAGCCGGCCTGCTTTCCCGCCTCGATGAAGGCATGGAACAGCGGGTTTTTCACCGGCCCGCGCTGCACATGCAGCGGCCCATCGGTGCCACGCCAGCCCTCCTCGCCGCCGTGGGAGGTTTCCATCCGCTTGAAATAGGGCAGCACATCGGCATAGGCCCAGCCGCTGGCGCCGAGCGCCTCCCAGCGATTGTAGTCCTCGGCATGGCCGCGCACATAGACGAGCCCGTTGATCGAGGAGGAACCGCCCAGCACCTTGCCGCGCGGCGCGGTGATGCGGCGGTTGTTCAGATGCGGCTCGGGCTCCGAGAGATAGCCCCAATTGTAGCGCTTCATGCTCATTGGCCAGGCGAGTGCGGCCGGCATCTGGATGAAGGGCCCGAAATCCGACCCGCCTGCTTCGATGACGATCACCTTGTGCCGCCCATCTTCCGAGAGACGGTAAGCAATCGCCGAGCCCGCCGAGCCGGAGCCGACAATGACGAAATCCGCTTCTGTGGTCATGATCTTCATTCCCTCATATGCTAATGGAGGCGGCGGGCGGATGGAGAGGTTTTGAAATGGCCGGTGACAACGTCTTGAACGGGATCGACATTCGAAGGGTGACGATCGACGGCAAAGCCTATGTTCAGATCGGCGAGGAAGATTTCGAGGATCTGATCGATGGCTTGCAAGCCGATGTGATTCTCGCCCGCATTGCTGCTGGCGAGGAAACCTGGCCGCATGAGCTTGTTGTGGAGCTGATGAACACCGACAGCCCCATCCGCACCTATCGCACCTATCGCAACCTCACCGTTTCCGAGCTTGCCGCCGCCGCCGGCATCTCGCAGCCCTATCTGTCGGAGATCGAGGCGGGCAAGAAAACCGGCTCGGTCGACGTGCTCAAGCGTATCGCCGGCGTGTTGAAGGTCGATCTGGACGATCTCGTGGTCGAGCGCGACGCCCATCAATAGGGCGCCTCGACCTTGCCCATGCCTACATAGACGGTCTTCAGCTCGCTATAATGCTCCAGCGCGGCCAGCGCGTTCTCGCGGCCGAAGCCGGATTGCTTGGAGCCGCCGAAGGGGATTTCCACCGGGCAGAGATTATAGCTGTTGATCCAGAGCGTGCCGGCTTCCAGCCGGTCGGCCATGCGATGGGCGCGCGTCATGTCGGCGGTGAAGACGCCGGCTGCGAGGCCGAATTCGCTGGCATTGGCGCGCGCCAGCACCTCGTCCTCCTGCTCGAAGTCCAGCACGCACATGACAGGGCCGAAGATCTCCTCGCGCGCGATGGTCATGGTGTCGGTGACGTCGGCAAAAACGGTCGGCTGGATATAGGTGCCTTCGCCCGGCACATGGTTGGGGATCCCGCCGCCGGTGACAAGCCGCGCGCCTTCGGCTTGGCCCTTGGCGATATAGTCGAGCACCTTGGCGCGCTGGGCCGCCGAGACCATCGGCCCGAGCTGGGTGGCCTCATCGAGCGGGTCGCCGATCTTGATCGCCTCGGTGCGGGCCTTCAGCCTGTCGAGGAAAGGCTCCTTGATCGCCTTGTGAACGAAGACACGCGTGCCGTTGGAGCAGACCTGGCCGGTGGAGTAAAAATTGCCGAGCATGGCGCCGCCGATGGCGGAATCGAGATCGGCATCGTCGAAGACGATCAGCGGCGACTTGCCGCCAAGCTCCATCGTCACATGCTTCAAATGGCCGGCGGCGGCCGCCGCCACCTTGCGCCCTGTCGGCACCGAGCCGGTGAGCGAGACCTTGGCGACATCGGGATGTTCCACCAGAAGCGGCCCGGTGGTCCGGTCGCCCTGGATGACGTTGAACACGCCCTTGGGCAGGCCGGCTTCGATCAGGATCTCGGCGATCTTCAAGGCGCCGAGCGGGGTGTTTTCCGAGGGCTTGAACACCATGGCATTGCCGGCCACCAGCGCCGGCGCGCCCTTCCAGCAGGCGATCTGCTGTGGATAGTTCCAGGCGCCGATGCCGACGCAGACGCCGAGCGGCACGCGCTTGGTATAGGCGAAATCCGCCCCCAGCGGGATATGGCTGCCATTGAGACCGACGGCGGCGATGCCGCCGAAGAATTCGAAGGCGTCTGCCCCGGAGGTCGGGTCGGCGACGATGGTTTCCTGGATCGGCTTGCCGGTGTCGAGCGTTTCCAGCTCTGAAAGCTCGCGGTTGCGCGCGCGCATGATCTCGGCGGCGCGCTTCAGGATGCGCCCGCGCGCCGTCGGGCTCATCGCCGCCCAGTCCTTCTGCGCTCGCTTGGCGGCGGCGACCGCCTGTTCCACGATCGCCGGTGTCGCGGCATGCAGCCTCGCGATCACCTCGCCGGTGGCCGGATAGATGCTTTCGAAGGCGGTGCCGGCAGCGTCCTCGACATAGGCGCCGTCAATGAAGTGGGAGGCGGGCGGTTGGGCTCTCATCGGGTCATTCCCCTCGCGGATAGCGTTTGGAGTCCTCGAGATTGTCGAGGTTCATATGGTTGCGCATGTAGCGTTCGGAAGCTTTCTGGAGCGGCTGGTGGTCCCAGGGGTAATAGGCGCCGTTTCGAAGCGCCTCATAGACCACCCAGCGCCGCGCCTGGCTTTCGCGTACGGCAGCATCGAAGGCCTCCATGTCCCAGCGCGCCTCGCGCATCTGGCGGAAGGCTTCCAGTGTCGCGATGCTGACGCTGTCGGGCGGATCGAGCGCGAGATTGGTCAGCTCCAGCGGATCGGCCTCAAGGTCGAAGAGCTGGTCGGGATCGAGCGCGCAGTGGGTGTATTTCCACTTGCCCTCGCGGATCGCCACCATCGGCGCATAAGAGGCTTCGGCCGCATATTCCATCAGGACAGGGGCGGTGCGTTCGGCCGCGCCTGAGATCACCGGCAGCAGGCTCTCGCCATCGGTCCAGGGCATGATCTCGTCCATCGAAATGCCGGCGAGATCGCAGAGCGTCGGCGTCACGTCGAGATTGGAGACGGGTGCCTTGTGCAAGCCCGTCGCCACACCGGGACCTGCGATCATCAAGGGCACGCGGGCCGAGCCTTCGAAGAAGTTCATCTTGAACCACAGTCCGCGCTCGCCCAGCATGTCGCCGTGATCGGAGCAGAAGAGGATCAGCGTGTCGTCCAGCATCCTGGTCCGCGTCAAGGTGTCGATCAGCTCGCCGACCTTCTCGTCCAGATAGGAGATATTGGCGAAATAGGCGCGGCGGGAGCGGCGGACGTTTTCGGCCGAAATGTCGAAGCTGGCATAGTCGCAGGAGGCGAGGATGCGCCGGGAATGCGGGTCTTGCTCGGCGAGCATGCCGATCTCGGGCTCCAGATGGGCGCAGTCCTCATAGAGATTCCAGAATTTGCGCCGGGCGACATAAGGGTCATGCGGATGAGTGAAGGAGGCGACGAGGCACCAGGGGCGGCGGCCTGGGTCGTCGTTCTCGCGTGCAAGATGGTAGAGCTTCTGATTGGCGAGGAAGGCGACCTCGTCGTCATATTCCATCTGGTTGGTGATCTCGGCCACGCCGGCGCCTGTTACCGACCCCATATTGTGATACCACCAGTCGATCCGCTCGCCGGGCTTGCGATAATCGGGCGTCCAGCCGAAATCGGCCGGATAGATATCAGTGGTCAGCCGCTCCTCGAAGCCATGCAGCTGATCCGGCCCGACGAAATGCATCTTGCCCGACAGCGCGGTGTAATAGCCGGCGCGGCGCAGGTGATGGGCGAAGGTCGGGATGGAAGAGACATATTCGGCGGCATTGTCATAGACGCGCGTGCGGCTCGGCAATTGCCCAGCCATGAAGGAGGCACGCGCCGGTGCGCAGAGCGGCGACGAGGTGTAATTATTGGCAAAGCGGGCCGAGCGCGCCGCCAGCTCTTTGAGATGCGGTGCGTACAGGAAATCGGCCGGTCCATCGGGGAAGAACGTGCCGTTGAGCTGGTCGACCATGATGATCAGGATATTGGGCTTGGCGCTCACCGGATGTCTCTTTCTCTTGCGGTCTCATATGGGTGGTGTGCGGACGGGGACAGTGTGGCGAGCTGGCGGCTGACATGGTCCTCCACCAGGGCGACGCAGGCCTCGGCGCCCAGCGGCGCGGCGCCGAGAGCTTGCCGCAAATAGAGCCCGTCGATCATCGCAGCCGCGCCCTCGGCGATCCGGGCTGCGTCATCCCTGCCGCCAAGCGCGCGCAGCGCATCGATGAGGTTTGAGCGCAGGCGTCTGGCATAGAGCGTCAAGAGCCGGCGCAACGGCTGGGAGCGCTGCGCCTCGCTGTAGAAGGCGAGCCAAGCCGCCACTGTTTCCGGTTGAAATTGGTCTGCCTGGAAGCTGACGCGGATCAGGATGGACAGTCGCGCGCGCGGCCCGTTGGCAGCTTTAAGCTGCGCCACCACGTCCTGATGTAACCGGCTCAGGAGCATGCGCATGGTGGCGATCAGCAATTCGTCTTTGGAGCCGAAATAATGATGGGCAAGCGCCGGCGAAACGCCGGCCTGCCGGGCGATCACCGACATGGTCACTCCAAGCGAACCATGATCGGCAATCGCGCGCAGCGCGGCATCGGTCAGCGCTTGGCGACGTATGGGCTCCATTCCGATCTTCGGCATGCGGCCTCTTGGCTTACGGGTTGGGTCGGGCGAAAGCCGCTCATGCGGCTCGTCCGGGCTTATTGGTCAGCGTAGGAAAGGCGCGGCCTTCATCGTCTCGGGGATCGGCACGCCAAGTCGCGACAGCACCGTCGGCGCCAGCTGCAGCTGGTCGAGCAGCGTATCGGCTTCGGGCCCCTCGCCGCCGCCGAACCAGTAGAAGGCCACGTCCTGCATCTCTGGATCGCGCCCGCCATGATGGCCGCGATCGGTCTGGCCGTGGTCGGCGGTGACGATCACCTCATAGCCCCCCTTTCGCCAGCGCGGCAGGAACTGGGCGAGCTGCGCGTCGATGGTGAAGCAGGCGCCGTCCATCTCCGTGCAGTCATGGCCGTAGCGGTGGCCCATGCTGTCGAGCGTGCAGGTGTGGAGGATGCCGTAATCGATGCCGAAGCGCTCGGTCATCATCGTCAAGGTGGCGAAGAGATCGAGATCGCTTGGGGTCATCTGGTTCTGGTGGTTGTAGCCGGCCATGGTGTGGAAGCGGCCGTGATGGATCGGGCCCTCGGCTTCGTCATAGTCGAGATCGCGCACGGGGTCGAAGGGCGCGCGCTGGAAAAAGGTCGACCAGAAGGAGTGCGTCACCGCGCCCGTCTCGCCGCCGGCCTTGGCAACCTCGGAGAAGATGTCCGGCTGCGAAACACGAAACAGCATCTCGTTGGACAGCACGCCATGGACCTGCGGCGTCACGCCTGTGTGGATCGAGGCATAGCAGGAGGCCGAGGTCGAGGGCAGCACCGAGCGCATGCGCCAGACACGGGCCTCGCCCGCCTGAACCCAGCCTTCGAGATTGCCCATGAGGCGGCGGGCATTGCGCCAGGGCTGGCCGTCGAGAATGATCAGAAGAAGCTTGCGGGCAAGAGGCATGGCAAATCCATTTCAAAAAGAGGCTTGTTCGCCGTCGCGACAAAACCCGACCGAACACCTGTTCCGATCGGATTCGACCCTTACGGCGCTCCGATGTCATGGCCATGTCATGGCCGGATCAGAGACCTCAGGATCAGCCCAATCAAGGATACTCTTGTATTTTTGATTGACTGCACAATCAACAAAAATCACCGCGCGATGCGGTTCGACACAAGCGACACCTGAGAGCGTCGCATGGCTCGCCTGCGTTGATGAAGCAGCGCAAAATTTTTGCTAAAATACGTTTGTAATCATCATGGAACTGTCATATTCGCGTAAGCCTTCGTTGAGGCCGAGGATCTACCGTTTCGCCAACTGTTTGAAGCCCTTTCCTCCGCAGAAGGCGTTTTCTCATGTCTCCGTCTCTCAGCCGGCCCCTCTTGGTCGACCCGGTCCGTCCAGACGAAATTCTGTCCCTTGCCAAGCTTGCCTTACAGCCGGCCTTTCAGCCGATTGCCGAGGCCGCAACCGGCCTCGTCTTCGGCTATGAATCGCTGATGCGCGGGCATGACAGGCTGGGTTTTCACTCGCCGCACGATCTTCTCGACCGTGCCGAGGCTGAGGGGCAGTTGCTGCCGCTTGAGCAGATGGTGGCCAGCCGGGCGCTTGCCATCTTTGCCGATCTCACCGATTTTTCCACGCGTACGCTGTTTCTCAATGTCGACAGCCGCATGGCCGGCGACCTCGTGATTTTCGCCCAGCGCCTGTCCGCCAGCCTGGCGGCAGCCCTTATCCCGGCTTCTGCGATCTGCTTCGAAATGTCAGAGCGTTTCGATCATTTTGCCGGCGGGGCCGATCTCGCGGCGGATTTCCGCAGGCTCAACAGCATGGGCTTCAAGCTGGCGATCGACGATTTCGGCGTCGGCTTCAACGGCATGAAGCTGCTCTGCGACCTGCCGGTCGATTATATCAAGATCGACCGCTATTTCGTCAGCGAGATCGAGCGCAACGCGCGCAAGCGCCACGTGCTGCGCCAGCTGGTCAACGCCTCCCACAGGCTGGGCACGCGGGTGATTGCGGAGGGCGTGGAAAACGAAGCGGAATTCCTGATCTGCCGCGATCTCGGCTGCGATCTGGTTCAGGGCTACTACGTGGCGCGGCCCACCAGCGACCCCATGAGCCTGCAGACTTCCTATCCGCATCTGGAGCAGGCCGGGCGGCGGCGCGTGGCAAACGGCACGCTGGACTCGGTGTTGATCCGCCAGCAGGTCGAGGCCGTGCCCACCGTTCTGGAAAACGAAGGGCTCGACGCCGTGTTCGACTTCTTCCGCCAGTCGCCCGAGCGCAGCTTCGTGCCGGTCACGAATGCCAATGGCGAGCCGCGCGGCATTCTGCACGAGCATTATTTGAAGGAAATGATCTACCACCCCTTCGGCCGCGATCTCCTGCAGAACAAGCTCTATCGCCGTACGGTGCGCGATTTCGTCATGCCGGCGCCGATTGCGGATCTGGACATGCCGACCGAGGAGATCCTGCGCGCCTTTGCCGATATGGATGGCAGCGATTGCGTGATCCTGACCGAGAATATGCGCTATGTCGGCATCCTCTCGGCCTCCGCGCTCCTGCGCATTCTGCATGAAAAGCAGCTGAAACATGCCCAGGAGGAAAACCCGCTGACCGGCCTGCCGGGCAACCGGGCGATCCGCGATTATATCCAGACCCTGGTGCAGGATGGCGACGAGGAACGCTTCGTCTGCTATTGCGACTTCGACAATTTCAAGCCCTATAATGATGCCTATGGCTTTCAAAAGGGCGACTTGGCCATCACGCTCTTTGCCGCGCTGATGCGCCGTCACTTCATCGGCGAGGGTACCTTCATCGCCCATGTCGGCGGCGACGATTTCTTCGTCGGCGTGCGCGGCATGCGGCGCGCGGACCTGGAAGTGACATTGACCCGGCTTCTCGCGGACTTCACCGGCGATGTGCGCCAGCTCTACGGCAGTCAGGACCTCGCCAATGGCGGCATTCAGGGCACCGCCCGCGACGGCTCGCCCGCCCGTTTCCCCCTGATGCGCTGCTCCATCGCCGTGCTGATGCTGCCGCGCGGCCAGGTTTTCTCCCACGCCCAGCCCATCAGCATGCGCATCGCCAAGGCGAAGAAGCACGCCAAGTCGAGCGTGACCGGCTTGGTCTTCGACACGGTCGATGGCGGAATTGTCGCTTGAGGCAGTAAGAGCAGTTTCGGCCGAAGCGGAGTCGCTTTGGCGTCAGACAACGCGGAAAAACAAACTTACTGAGCATCTGCTCTGACGCCCTGTTCGTTGGATATTCTCTAGGCTGGCTCGGGCGGCCATTCTGCGATAACGCCAATGGGTAGCCAGGGGTTTCGGTTGAGCTACCTTCGAGGTTCATCAACCGCGGAATGTTCGACCACTGTCGAATTAGGCACGATCAATGGCTCACTAGAAGCCATGCGACCGGTTAACATGGCTAGGTCATTGGCCAGGATTGGTCACCGAGCTGCGGAATGTGTCACTAAAAGCGTTGACATGGAAGGAGTGGCACGCGATAGGACTTGCGAATACATCAGCGGGCGGGCAGTGACATTGGAGATAGTAAAAAAGCTCAATGGTCATTCGGGGTGTCAAGTAGATCTTTGCCGGGATGGTGCGAATTACTTCATTCGCAAGTCTTCGGGAAGTGCTTCCTACGGGCCGCGATTAATGCGTCAGGTTGAGAAACAGCAGCGACTTAGAAAAATCATACCAGTCCCGCAGGTCGTCCGCTGCTATTTCGATAAAAATCCGATCTCTTATGATATGGAGTTCATCCAAGGGCTAGATTTCCGACAGGCATGTCTCTCCAAGCCTATGTCCTGGATCAACGTTTTCGTCGAGTGCATGTGCACCCATTTCAAGGCTCTCGAAGGTGCGGCCGTTAAGGCAGATCTTCAATCGGCTTTCAAAAGCAAACTCGTTTCACTGCAAGATGTCCTTTATGCGCATCAGGCCGGTAAGGTCCGTGCATTGATTCCAGTGCTCGAAGCCTTACTAGCCTACGACTTTTCCCGCTTGCCAGCCACGGCAAGTCATGGGGATCTGACGCTGGAAAACATTATCTTCAAAGGTGACGGAGACGTGGTTTTCATCGACGTCCTGGACGGAGACTTGGAAAGTTTCTGGATGGACATCGCCAAGATAACCTATGACCTTGAGATTGCATGGTCGCTTCGTTCATCGTTGTGGCAGTCGGATCATTCGCCGGATGATCGGCTTCTACGCATGCTTAGCCGATATCTATCGGAGGAGCTGGGCATGGTAATCGCGCAGAAATTTCCTGAGGCGGTGCCGCATCTGCCTGCCCTGAAAGCCATTCAAGCTTTGCGCGTGCTCCCGTATAGCCATAATGAGCAAACCATCGACAAACTGGCGAGCTATGTCGCCAAACTTCCAATTCCAGTCTAAGGCTGTTGCTATGACGAACGGAACTGTTCTTCTTCCCATTGCGGGCCGATCATCTCGTTTTCCGGGGACGCGGCCGAAATGGTTGCTAACGGCGCCTAGTGGCGAGCTGATGCTGGAACGCGCACTTCGCTCAATTCCTGATTATGCAAACCATCGGATTGTCGTTGGGGCCCTGCGCGAGCATCTTCGCAACGCGGGCGGGGCGGAAGCAATTGAGCGGGCGCTTGGCGACATTGTCGAAATAGTCGAATTCGAAGACGTGACAGCCGGGCCGGCTGCAACCGTCGCCGAGATGATCAAGAGAGCGTCGGTCACTGGCCCTATCTTTATCAAGGATTGCGACAGCTGGTTTTCCCCTCCGGCAATTGTATTCGACAACAACATTAGCATCGTCGATCTACGAGATTTTCCAAATACACGGAATATTCCTGGCAAAAGCTTCGTCATCCTGAACGACAACCTCGTCGTTGAGGAGATCAGGGAGAAGTATATCTGCTCTCCCTATATCTCCGTTGGCGGCTACGGCTTCGCGCAGGCAAGTGAATATCTGTCCTTCTTCGAAAGGCTCGCGCTGGATCAATCGGATGCCGAACCGTTCATCTCGCATGTCATCTTAGAAGCAATCCATGCGGGATCGGTGTTCCGCGGCTCTCCTGTCGCCAGCTATTTCGACGTGGGGACGCTGGAAGCATGGAACGAGTTTAGAGAAAATGCCAACCTCTATCTCATGGATATTGACGGTGTCATCCTGAAGAATGCGGGACAATACACCGCACCACTTTGGGATGACGATGATGTGCCGCTTCAAGACAATGTTGATACGCTCAAGGCGCTGATCGCAAAGGGCGCGCAGATCGTGTTCATCACATCGCGTCCGGAAAAGTATCGTGCCAAAACCGAGGCGGCTTTGAAAGCATGCGGGCTGTCATGGCACGCGGCTGTCTTCGGTGTTTCACACAGCCGGCGGATTTTAGTAAACGACTTCGCACCATCTAACCCTTATCCATCCGCTGTTGCCGTGAATCTTATTCGGAATGGAAACGACTTAAAAAAATACCTTAAGTAGGGTCAAAATCTAAAGCGTGTCGCTGTAAACCATGATTCATGGTTCCAGTTTGTCTTGCTCTGTGATTCACTTTGCCCATGGAAGGAGATGCACCATGGGCAAGCCGCATCCGATCGAGTTGCGTGAGCGTGTCGTTGCGTTTGTGAATGAAGGGCATAGCAACCGTGAAGCCGCTCGGCATTTCCGGGTTTCGCCTCGGTTCGTCAACAATATGATGATGCTGCATCGGTCATCCGGTTCTCTGGCCGCGGCCAAGCAGGGCCACCCGCCTGGTGGTGGGAAGCTTATGGCCCATGGTGACTGGGTCCGCGAGCGGATGTCGGCCCATGGCGAAACGACTTTGGACGAACTGTGCGTTGCGCTTGCGG
>NZ_FOAM01000031.1 GCF_900109605.1 Xaviernesmea oryzae | reverse complement strand
GGGCGGAGAGGCTTCGCACTACAACGCCGTTCCGGACCTGCTGGCGATACCTGTCGGCAAGCCGAGACTGTTCCTCGCCGACAAAGGATATGACGGTGATTTCCTGCGCGAGGAACTCCTGATCCATGGGATCAGGCCAGTCATTCCGCCGAAGGCCAACCGGAAGAACCCGCCTGCCTGTGACTTCCGGGCATACAAGGATCGAAACCGCATTGAGCGGATGTTCAACCGCCTCAAGCAGTTCCGTCGCGTTGCGACCCGATACGACAAGACCCGAAAATCCTTCTCAGCATTTCTCGCCCTGGCTGCCGCTAAGATATGGCTGCCATACTTTGTCAACAGGACCTAGAACGCCCCAAGCCTCGCAGACATGCCCTGATCGGCGAGCACCTCCGAGCCGCTCAAGGCCTTCGCCCTGTCGGACAGCAGGAAGACGGCGAGTTCGGCGACGTCTTCCACGGTATTGTAGATCCCGGTCGCGTGCGCCTGCAGGAAATGCGTCTCCAGCGCGGGATCCTTGGCGATCAGGCCGGCGATGGCCTCGGTGCGTGTGAGACCGGGGCATAGCGCGTTGACGCGGATGCCGGATGGGCCGAGGCTCCAGGCCATGGCGCGGGTCATGGCCGAGATCGCGCCCTTTGTCGCGGCATACATTTCGTAGCCGGCGAGCGTCGCGCGTGCATGGTTCGAGGAGAGATTGATGACACTTCCGCCGCCCGTCATCAGCGGCAGGGCGGCCTGGGTCACCAGGAAGACCGAGCGCTGGTTGACCCGCCAGAGGAGGTCGAGCTCATCGAGTGACATGTCTTCGAACGGTTTCTGGATCGTCACCCCGGCATTGTTGACCAGCCCGTCCAGCCGGCCGAAGCGCTGCCTGACGGTCGAGATCATGTCGTGGATCGCCTGGGGATCGCCGACATCGGCCTTGACGAAGATCGCCCCGGCCTGTGTCACCGCCTGCTCCTCCGCCGCGTGCAGCGAAGCGCCGATGACCCTTGCGCCGGCTTTGACGCAGGCCCGCGCAATGCCGAGGCCGATGCCGGCCCCCGCACCCGTGACCAGCACATATTTGCCGTTCAGTTCGCCGTTCATGGTCATTTGACAGCTCCCGCCGTGATGCCGTTGACGATCTGGCGTTGGAAGATGAGGAACAGGATCAGCAAGGGAAGAGAGCCGAGCACGGAGGCCGGAAACAGCTCTTCCGGATTGAGATTATGGTTTCCGACGAAATGATAGACGCTCATCATCACCGTATATTTGCTGGAATCGGTGAGCAGCAGCAGCGGATAGACGAAATCGTTCCAGACCATCAGCATGACGAAGAGCGACAGGGTGGCGGTGGCGGGACCGAGCAAGGGCAGGATGATGTGCCGGAAGGTGGAAAAGGGCGAGCAGCCGTCCAGTTCGGCCGCCTCTTCCAGCTCCTTTGGGATGGCGCGCATGAAGCTCGTGTAGAAGAACACCGATAGCGGCAGGTTCAGGGCCGTGAAGGCGAGGATGATGCCGAGATAGCTGTCGAGAAGTCCGATCCTGGCAAAGATCGTATAGATCGGCGTGATCGTCACGAAAGACGGGGTGGCGAGGCAAAGAGACAGGATCGAGACGATGGTTTGCGTCAAGACGCCGGTTGAGCGCGCCAGCGGATAGGCTGCCAGTGCGCCGACGAAGGAGACCGCAAGCGTGACGGCCAGCGTGATGCCGAGCGAATTGAGGATGCTGCGCAGATAGGACATCTTCTCGTAAGCATTGGCGTAATTGGAGAGGCTCCAATGCTCCGGCAAAGCAAGCGGATGGTTGACGATGTCCTGGCCGTGGCGGAACGACATCAGCACCATGTAGAACACCGGCAGCAGCATGATGCCGACAAGCGCCAGAACGAGCGCATGCTTGGCAAGGCGCAGCATGGGGCGCAGAAGGGCGGCAGGCGACGGGCTCAAATCAGGTCCTCCCTCTGACGCAGAACACGGTTCTGCACGAAGGCAACGGCAAGCACGACCAGCAGCAGCACCACCGACAGCGCGCTGGCAAGGCCGAAGCGATAATCCGTAAACAGCGTCTGAACGATCAGGAGGCCGATGGTCTGGGTGGCGCCATCCGGTCCGCCCTTGGTCATGATAAAGGGCAGCTCGAAGGTCTTCATCGTGCCGATGGTGGACAACATGATGTTGACGGTGAAACTGGGGGCCAGAAGCGGCAGCTGGATCAGGAGAAAGCGCTTCCATCCGCCGGCGCCATCCAGCACCGCCGCCTCCTCGATCTCAGGGGGAATATTGGCGAAGCCGGCCAGGAAGATCGCGCATGTGTAGCCGGTAAACATCCAGACATGGACGAGCGCCACCAGAACCAGCGCCAGCGTCGGCGTCCCCAGCCATTCGGTCTTCAGCGCGCCCAGCCCGACCAGATCGAGCAAGGCGTTGAGACCGCCGCTGAAGGGCGAGAGGATGAAGGACCAGACATAGCCGACGATGATGAAGGACATCATGGCCGGCATGAACAGGGCCGTGCGGCAGATATTGCGAATAGCCGGCATGGCATGCAGCGCGGTGGCGAAGGCGAGACCCATAAGGGTCTGGCAGACGACCACGATCGCAACGAAAGCCAGCGTTACGCCAAAACTTTCATAATAGCGCGAGCGTGTGAGGATGCGGATATAGTTGTCGAAGCCGACATATTGATAGTCGCCGAGGCCGCTTGAATCGGTAAAACTCAGCCGCACCGCCTCAAACAGCGGATAAAGAAAGAACACCGCCAGCATCACGAGGGCGGGGAGGACGAAGGCCGTCCTTTGCAGTTGCCGGCTCACGCTGTCATTCTCCTGAATAAAGCTCGCATGAAAGACGGGGAGCAATTTCCGCGAGGGATAGAACCGGTCTGCCTTACCGATTGCGTCGAAACAAGACAGAGCGCTTTCAACATGTCCGCCGTCACAGAAAGAGCGGCGGAATCCGCGCGGCCAGCTTCCGGCCCCTGTCATCGCCCGGGTCTGTCGCGGCGGCGGGAGGGACCGCCGCGACATGCGGGAGAGATGCCGGGCTCAATCCTCGGCGGCCTCATCCCACTTGGAAAGCACCGTCTTCGGCGAGGCGGAGGTGTCGTTGAGGAAGCCGGCCATGGAATTGAAGATCGCCGTTTCCAAGCCGCCGCTCCAGGCGCCAACACCGACCGGATACCAGATCAGCCCGCCATCGCGCCCCTTCTCATAGGCTTCGGCAAGAGCCGGCGTTCCGCTTGCCTGGCCCGCAAAGGGGCTGCCGGCGGCTTCTTCCGTCAGCAGCACCTTCAAGTTCTCTTCCTTTTTGAAGAAGTCGATCCAGGTCTTGGCCGCTTGCGCATGCTGCGCATTCTTCGGCAAAGCCCAGCCGAAGCCGAAGAGATCGAAGGAAACGCCCGGCGCCTTGGCGGCGGGAAGCGGGGTGAAGACGTAATTCAGCCCTTTGACCTTGCTGAAGGCCGAAATATTCCACGCGCCCTGCGGCATCATCGCGAAATGGCCGGCCTTGAATTCCTGCAAGCCCGTCGACCACGGATCGACCGCAGCCTGCTCCCTGCCCTTGAAGCAGCCGGCGGTCTCCAGCGTGTGCAGCGTGGCAAAGGCGTCGTTGAAGGCCTTGCTCTTGGCGAAGGAGACCTTGCCGGACCCATAATCCGCAGCCGGCGCCTCATTGGCCTGAAGCCCCTGCGCCATGGCGAAGACGGCGGAGGGGAAGCCCTGCGCCATCAACATCGGCTGGATGCCGGCCGCGCTCAGCGCCTTGCAAGCGGAAACCAGCTCATCGATCGTCTGCGGCGGCTTGGCGATCCCTGCCTTCTGCAAGAGATCCAGATTGACGAAATTGCCGATGCCGATCACTTCGAGCGGGAAGAGATAGACGTCCTTCTTGCCGGTGATCGCCGCGCGCAAAGTCGGATTGACCTTGCCGATCCAGCCGGCGGTATCGAGCGGAACGATGACCCCGGCCTTTGCGAGGCGGTTCATCAGCGGGATATCGGCCATGATCACATCGGGCGAATTCGATCCTGCCAGACGCGGGACGATGGCCGTGTCGAAATCATTGTGGCTGGCATAGGTCAGCTTCACCTTGATCGACGGATTGGCCTTTTCAAATGTCTCGATCAGTGCCGGCAGACCGGCCGGCTCGGCGGCGTTGCCTTTCCAGGATGCGATTTCGAGCGTCGTCGTTTCCGCCATGGAAACGGCCGGGATGGCGGCGATGACACCGGCCATGAGAGCGGATTTGAAAAAGGTCACAGCGTCCCCCTCCTTTGGGATGATGAGGCCCGCATCATCGTGACGATCAAATACGATGTCAACATTTTAATACATTATTTTGGCCGGCGCTTGTGGCAGTTGCGGAAACTTCGCCTCTTGCATGAAAAATGCCGTTCGTTTTCATACACGATATGCCAATGTCGCATGGGCGAATTACGCCGTGCGTACCCTCTCATCTTCTTCTTTCGAAAGGCCCCGACCTTGACCAAGCAGAGCGAACCGCCTGTCGATGACGAAACGATCCATGCGCGGATTATCGATGACATTGCGAGCGGATATTTTGCCGGCGGCGCGCGGCTGAAAATATCGGAGCTGGCGGAGCGCTACCAAACCAGCACCAATCCGGTGCGCGAGGCGCTGCGCATCCTGCAGGGCGAAGGCTATGTCGAATTCGAGCCCAACAAGGGGGCGATGGTCAAACGGATCGATTTCAATACGGTGCGCGACACTTACGAGGTTCTGCGCCTGATCGAGCCCTATTTCGTCGGCTGGTTCGCCGAATATGCCACGGAACAGGCAATTTCCGACCTGGAAGCCATTCAGGAGAAGATCGAAGCCACCACGGACATGACGCGAACGGTCATCACGCCGCTCGACAATGCCTTTCACAACCGGATCGCCGACTTCCATTACAACAAGCGCGCCGCCGCGCTCTGGAAAAGCCAGCGCGCGGCCTTGCGCGTCTTCACCTTCCGGCTGCCGATCGGCCGCAGCCGCCACAAGGCCATTTGCGAGGAGCACAGCGCGCTGATCGCCGCCTGCCGCGATCACGATCCCGAACGCGCCACGGCCGTCATCCGGCTTCACATCGATCATGCGGGCCAGCATCTCTACGAGCAGATTCGTATGCGAGACCTGCAGAACGAACCGCAAGATCGCACATGATTTTCGATAAATAATGTATTTATCCGTTGCGTGACGGCGTGGATCGTTCTAAGCATGGCGCATGGACGAGAAGGAACACGCCATGGCCGCAGCGCTCGACATGTCAGCCAACAATCCCCGCACCGTACCCACCCGCATCCGTTCGGTGGAGCCGATTGCCGCACGGGTCGGCACCCGCAACCAGCTGGTCGTCAAAGTGACCTCGGAAGACGGGGTGATCGGCTGGGGCGAGGCCGGTTTTTCCGGGCGCGAACAGGCGGTGGCGGCGACGATCAAGCATTTCGCCGATTTCCTGGTCGGCCGCGATTGCCGTGAAATCGGCCGGCTCTGGCAGGAATGCTACCGCAGCCAATATTTCGAGGGTGGCCGCGTCATCACGGCGGCGATCTCGGCGATCGATATCGCCCTGCATGATCTTCTCGGCAAGACGCTCAACGTTCCCGTCTATCAATTGATCGGCGGCAAGCAGCGCGAGCGTGTTCCGGCCTATGCGAGCTGCTATGCGGAAAGCTATGCCGGCAATGTCACCGCCTTCACCGAAGCGGTGCTGGACGAGGTCGCGGGCCTTGTCGAGGATGGCTGGACCAGCATCCGCGTGCCCGTCGCCGGACATAGCGCCAACGAGATTTTCGAGCCGCGCGAATCGATCAACGAGACCGCCCGGCGAATCATCGCCATTCGTGAGCGCTTCGGCATGGATCTGATGCTTGGCATCGATTATCACCACCGCCTGTCCGTCGCCGAGACCGCCTCCTTTGCCCAGCGCCTGCCGGCTGCAGCCCTTGATTATATCGAGGAGCCGATCCGCGACGAGACGCCGGAAGCCTATCGGGCGCTGCGCAAGCTGACGACGATCCCCTTCGCCATCGGCGAGGAATTCAGCTCCAAATGGCAGGCCGCACCCTATATCGAGGAAAATCTGACGCAGTTCCTGCGCATCGACATCAGCAATATCGGCGGCTTCACCGAGGCGATGAAGGTGATCGGCTGGGCGGAAATGCATTATATCGAGCTGATGCCACACAATCCGCTGGGCGCGATCTGCACGGCGGCAACGGTTCATATGGCTGCGGCGACAGCGCTGTTTTCCTATACCGAAACGCATCAATTGCCGAACTGCCCGCTCGGCTTCCATCACCCCGACATCTTCCCCACCCAGCACAATCTGGTCGGAGACGGCTATCCGGTTCTCGATGCGCCCGGCCTCGGCATCGAGGTCAATGAGGAGGCGCTGCGTCGATCCGAGGCTTTGAACTGGAACCCGCCCTTCTTGAGACGGCGCGACGGCTCGCTGACGAATTGGTGAGGTTGCGATGTCCGCGGTTGAAATCCAGAACCTGCGCAAGTCGTTCGGCAGCGTCGACGTGCTCCATAATATCGACGTGACGGTGAAGGATGGCGAATTCTGCGTTCTCGTCGGCCCTTCCGGCTGCGGCAAGTCCACGCTTCTGCGCACGATCGCCGGGCTGGAGCAGGCAAGCGGCGGCACGATTGCCATTGGCGGCGCGGATGTCACCCATGTTGCGGCCGCGCGGCGCGGCATCGCCATGGTGTTCCAGTCCTACGCGCTTTATCCGCACATGACCGTGCGCGACAATATTGGCTTCAGCCTGAAGATTGCCGGTGTGGCGAAGCAGGAGGCCACGCGCCGGGTCGATGCGGTGGCGCAGATGCTGCGCCTGGAGCCGCTGATGGATCGCCGGCCGCGCCAGCTTTCCGGCGGCCAGCGGCAGCGTGTCGCCATCGGCCGCGCCATCGTGCGCGAGCCGAAGGTCCTGCTGTTCGATGAGCCCCTCAGCAATCTCGATGCCGAATTGCGTGCGGAAATGCGCGTCGAACTGGCGCGGCTTCATCAGCGCCTGAAGGCCACGATCATCTATGTCACGCATGATCAGGTGGAAGCGATGACGCTGGCCGACAAGATCGTCGTCCTGCGCGGCGGCAGGGTCGAACAGATCGGTGCACCCATGGAACTCTATCATAGCCCGGCAAACCGCTTCGTCGCGGGCTTTATCGGTTCGCCACCGATGAATTTTCTGACTGCGACTTCCTGGGGGGCGCGCCTGACTTGCCCGGCATTGGGCGAAAGCTTCGCCGCGGTTGCGCCCGCAAAACCAGGGCCGGCTGTGCTCGGCATCCGGCCGGAACATCTGAAGCTCGATGCAGCAGGCGGCCCCATGCTGGTGGAGATGAGCGAAAAGCTTGGCGCTACCACGCTCATCCACCTTCAGGCTTCTAACGGCGAAAGACTGATCCTCAGCCATCCCGGCTCCGACGCGCCGGCGACGGGAAGCCAGGTCGGCGTTGTCGCCGAGCAGGATTCCCTGCGGGTTTTCGATCCAGAAACCGGAAAGGTTCTGGCCGATGCGTGAGGACGCCTCCATCGCCATCCTGCCGGGCCCGTCCTGCCAGCTCGGCGAGGGCCCCGGTTACGACCCGGCAACCGATACCGCCTGGTGGTTCGACATTCTCAACCGCGACCTTCACCGGCTTCACTGGGAAAGCCGGCGCCTGGAGACCATCCGCCTGCCGGGCATGGCCAGTATGATGGCAAAGGTCGCCGGGCGCGAGGAAGACCTCATCGCCATGGATCAAGGCGTCTGGCTCCGCGATCCCACGGATGGCAGGCTGACGCTTCTGGCAGAACTGAATGCAGGCCCTTCCGGCGGACAACGGACGAACGACGGCCGCGTTCATCCCTCGGGCGCGCTCTGGATCGGCAGCATGGCGCATGATCCGGTTGACGGAGAGGGATCGATCCATCTGGTGCGCGGCACGCAGGCCAAGCTGCTCTTTTCCGGCATCACCATTCCCAATTCCATCTGCTTTTCGCCCGATGGAACGATCGGCTATTTCGCCGATACGCGCGAAGGCATCATCTGGCGCGTTCCGATCGACCCTGAGACGGGCGACGTCACGGGTGAGAAACATATGTTTCATGACGGCCGCAGACGTGAAGGCGGCATCGATGGTTCGGTGGTCGACCGTCACGGATATCTATGGAATGCCCGCTGGGGCACCGGCGACCTCGAATGTTTCGATCCGGACGGCAAGCTGGTAAAACAGCTGCACCTTCCGGTTCGCCAACCGACCTGTCCGGCCTTTGTCGGACCAGGCGGCAACAGGATGATCGTGACGTCGGCAGCAGTCAATTTGGAAGACACTGCATGTGAAGGACACACACTCGTTCTGGAGGATGGCTGCGATGGTCTGCACGACGCATATTTTCGCATTTTCTGACCAAAGCAAGGTAGAATCGCTAGTATGCCGTCAGTGGCAAGGATTTGAAGGGATATGAACCGGCGAGCCGCTTGGCATGGATGTCATTTCGTAGCAAGCCGACCTCGATTTCGGTCCACTGCTGTAAGGAGTGCAGCGATGGAATATGAGGTTGGATGAGTCAGCCTCAAGAGGACACACATCTGCAGTAGGGTTTAGGGTCTGCAAGCGGTGTGGCGCGGCACGCTCTCTATAAGGCAGCTGACTGCCTGCAAACGACGATCGGCACCCGGATTATGAGGAACGCAGGAAAGATTTGCGCCTATCCAGCCTGGACCGGGTCCAGGCGGTGACCGACGAAGGTCAGCTCCACCTTCGTGCCGTGGCCCAGCCGCGACTGGATGCTTGCATCGCCGCCGGATTGACGCACGAAACCGTAAACCGTCGCAAGGCCAAGCCCGGCGCCCCCTTCCTTGAGACGCGTCGTGAAATAGGGTTCGAAGGCCTTGTCGATCGCCTCGGGCGTCATGCCCATGCCTTCATCGGCGACGGTGACGGTGACGAAGGCACCGGAATGGGTGGCGGAAATGGCGATCTCTCCGCCATCGGGCATGGCTGCTGCCGCGTTCAGGCAGAGATTGAGCACCGATTGCTCGAAAAGGGCGGGGTCGAGGAAAACCGGGGGCAGATCCGTGTCGATCGACACCGTCACCCGACAGGCCTCGCCAACGGCGATCTCCAGCACGTCGATCATGCCCATGAGAACGGCCGCGAGATCGATCGAGACCGGAAAGAGCTGCTGCTGGCTTGCGACCGACAGCATGCTGGACGAAAGCGCATGGCCGCGATCCGCCGCCTTGCGGATGCGATTGAGATGCCGCCGTTGGCGGTCGGTGATACCATCTTCGCGCTCCAACAAACCAAGGCTTCCGGTCACGATGCCGATCATATTGCCCACTTCATGGGCGAGCTGGTGGGTCATGCGCATGATGCCGTCGAGCCTCTGGGCCTTGGCATCCTCGGCGTCCTGACGGTCGGTCTCGGTCACATCGCGCGCGAGCAGGACGAAGCCGCCATCCAGCTGCCGCGAAAGAGAGACCTCCACCACCTGGCCGTCTTCTCGGCGATGGCGAAAGACGAACGGT
Source organism: Xaviernesmea oryzae (assembly GCF_900109605.1). Taxonomy (GTDB): domain Bacteria; phylum Pseudomonadota; class Alphaproteobacteria; order Rhizobiales; family Rhizobiaceae; genus Xaviernesmea; species Xaviernesmea oryzae. The sequence continues at coordinate 12,240 of NZ_FOAM01000031.1, read as the reverse complement.
CGTCCGGGTCGATCCATGGCGCCGATCGCCTCCTGCAGGCCGCTTCTGTCCACGCCAGGCAGATCCTCCAGGAAGCGCCGCAGCGGCAGCTTTCGCGAGGTGCCGCCGCGCCCGATGAGTTCGATCACGCGGCGGTTCATCGCCAGCGGCTTGCCGGCCGCATCGAAAACGGCGATGCCTTCGTTCATGCTGCGGAAGATCGCGCGGATCGTCTTGGCCGCCGTGTCGGCCTTTCGCCGCATCCGGCTGACACGGTCGACACTTTCGCGAAAGGCGCTGAAGGCTCCCACCAGCCGGATCAACTCCGTCTCATTGCCGCGATAGGACGGCACGGCAATCTGCTTCTGGCCTCCGGCCAGCGCATTCATGCCGGCCGAGAGATCGGCGATCCCGCGCGATACCCGCATCACCGAGCGGATGGCCAGCGCCGCGATGATCAGCATCAGGAGCGCGGTCAGGAAGACGGTGCTGAGAAGCCCCTGCAGCATCTGCGAGATTGCCTGCACATCGTCGCCCAACTTCCGCACCACGCTGTCATTCTGCGCCTCGACGGCAAGCGACAATTCGCGCGAGACCGTATGGAGGCGCGTAATCGCGGCGCGGATGGAGAACATTTCCCGCAGATAGCGGGTCTGTGCCGCGAAGATGCGGCGATGAGCATCGAGCGCGGCCTGGTCCATACGCACCGGTGCGGCCTGTGCAATCGAGAGCTCCCGCACGTAACGCCGCTGAAGCTCGCCAAGCTGGAAGAGACTGTCGGCGGTGGACGCCGACTGAGCGATGGCATTCAGGCTTGGGGGAAGATTACGCACCGTCGTCACGTCCCGCGTCGCGATCTGGCTCAGTGCGATCGCGGCATCCGACTTGTGCTCCTGCGCCGCTTCGGCATTGTCGAGCATGACGACGGTCTGCTGCTGGATCGCGCCGAGCAGCGCCAGCACCCGCCCATCGGCGGGCGCCGCGATGCGATCGTCGCGCGGCTTCATCATCCGCATCAGCGCCTCCACCTGGCCGAGCACGGCGCGGCTTTCGCTGGAGATGCGGTAGGGCGAGGTCGCATTCATCAGGAAGGGCGCGCTCGAGACGAGGTCGGAAACCTGCTTGGAGACGATTGCCGACTTGCCCAGGCTGACGAAGGCCTGCGTGCCATAGGTTGCCATCTCGTTGCGCGCCCGCATGAGCCCGAAGATGGCAATGGCCGAGATGCCAAGCACCAGCGCGCCGATCAAGAGGATAGCTGCCGGCAGACGGAAAGCGATGGAGGCGAAATAGGCGCGGTTGGTCATCGCTCCGTCTCGTGCCGGGGTGCCTCCAGCACATAGCCCCGGCCGCGCCGCGTCTTGATATAGCGCGGCAGCTCCGGGTTCTCTTCGATCTTGCGGCGCAGTCTGAGGACCAGCACGTCGACGTTCCGGTCCACGTAGCGTTCCGTGCCGCTGCCGAGCCGCTCCAGGATCTGGGCGCGGGCGACGGGAAGGTTCGGCGTTTCGGCGAGAAGCTCGAGAAGCGTGAACTCCGCACCCGTCAGGGTCTTGCCCGGATGCCCCTCGCAAACGGCAAGCCTCCGCTTCAGATCGATCGTCCAGGCCCCGAGTTGTAGGGAGGATGTGGCAGGCGCAAGATCGGGCAGACGGTCGGGCTTCGGCACTTGGATGGAGCGGCGCAACACCGCTTTCATCCGCGCGGCAAGCTCGATCGGCTCGAAGGGCTTGACGATGTAGTCGTCGGCCGCGGTCTCCAGGCCAAGCACGCGTTCGGCAGAGCTGCCCGCCGCCGTGACCATGATGATCCCGACATCCATGCTGCTGCGGACGCGCTGGGCAAATGTTCGTCCCGACGCACCGGGAAGATTGTGGTCCAGGAGAATGAGATGAACGATATCACGCGCAAGGAAGGCCGTTGCCTCCTCCGCCGAGCGGGCCACGAAGGGTGTCCAACCCTCCGCCTCCACGAGATCGAACAGCATCTCCGCCATATCCGGATCGTCCTCCACGATCAGAATCTTCACCTGCATACCGACTTCCTCCCGCTGCATCATAGGCTTCGGGGCGGAATGTTCAAATCCTCGGCCATGACGGGATCTGTCACAAATGTAACATTTGAAAGTTTCGCAACGGGGCGGAATCCCTGTTGTAACAACCGTAACCACTGCGTCCTTGAAGCGTAAACCGTATCTGTCATTCTGGCTGCGGAGGTCGGGACGGCATCGTTCCGAAAAGGGAGGCTTGGGTGAGGACGCTTATCTCTCTGACAGCGGCGGCGTGTCTGTCGTTTGCCGGCATGGCACATGCGGAGCCGCTGGCCCGGCTCAACGTGCTGTGCGGCGTCGACGAAGCCTGGTGCGCGGCGATGAAGGACGCTGTGCGGAGCCGGCTCTCGATCGATGCCACCGTGAAACGCCGGAGCACCGGTGAGATTCTCGATCAGGTTCGCAGCGAGAAGGCCGATCCACAGACGGATGTCTGGTGGGGCGGCACGGGGGACGCGCAATTGCAGGCGGCGAGCGAAGGCCTGCTGCAAGCCTATCAGCCGCCATCGACTGCCGTCATGCTGCCCTGGGCCGACAATTTTTTCGACCTTTCGGGCGGACGCTCGGCGGGCATCTATGCCGGCGCGCTCGGCTTTGCCTACAATACCGAGCTTCTCAAGCAGAAGGGCCTGAAAGCTCCGGCCTGCTGGAAGGACTTGCTCGACGGAACCTATGCGGATGCCATCGAGCTTGCCGATCCCAATTCCTCGGGAACGGCCTATACCGCGCTGGCAACGCTGGTTCAGCTCTTCGGGGAAGACGAAGCGTTCAAATTTCTCAGCCGGCTCGGCGCGAATATCAGCAGCTATCCGCAATCGGGCTCGGCGCCGGTGAAGGATGCCGCCCATGGCGATACGCTCATCGGCATCTCCTTCATTCATGATGCGGTCACCCTGCGGCAGGCGGGCTACCCGCTGGAAATCGTCGCGCCTTGCGAGGGAACGGGCTACGAGATCGGCGCTGTCAGCATCGTCAAGGGCGCCAAGAACCTGGACGCCGCCCGTGCCTTTGTCAGCTTTGCGCTGAGCGCCGAGGGCCAGGCGACGGGCGCTGCTGCCGGGCAGAACCAAGTGCCTTCGAATGCCGGCGCTTCGCTGCCGCCCGGTGCGCCTGACATTTCGATGATCCGGATGGTCGACTACGATTTCGCCACCTTCGGCTCGGCCGACGAGCGCCGCCGACTGCTCAGGCGCTTCGACAATGAGATCCGCGGCATCCCCTGACCCATACCATCGCCTGCGCATCATCCGCCGGCGCCCAGATACGACACCGGACGAGACGCCTCATCCTGCTTGCAGCGCGAGCGGGCACGGCATCGCCATGTCGTTCGAAAACAGACTCAACGAAGGAGGAAGACCATGAAAACCACGACAATCGGCCTGCTGCTGATGGCCGCGACGGCCCTTAGCGCCACGTCTGCCAAAGCGGCGGGAACGCTCAACCTGATTTGCTCGGCAGACGTCGTCATCTGCGAGCAGATGAAGGGGGATTTCGAGAAGGACCATGACATCAAGGTCAACATGGTGCGCCTCTCCTCCGGCGAAACTTATGCGAAGATCCGCGCAGAGGCGCGCAATCCGAAGACGGATATCTGGTGGGCCGGCACCGGCGACCCGCATATGCAGGCGGCGTCCGACGGGCTGACACAGGAATATAGGTCGCCGCTTCTCGACCAGCTCCAGGATTGGGCACAGAAGCAGGCCGAGGGCTCGGGCTTCAAGACGGTTGGCGTCTATGCCGGCGCGCTCGGCTGGGGTTACAACACCGAGATCTTCAAGACCAAGGGCTTTACCGAGCCGAAGTGCTGGGCCGACCTTCTCAACCCCGCCTTCAAGGGCGAGATCCAGATCGCCAATCCAAACTCGTCCGGCACGGCTTACACCGCGCTCGCCTCGCTGGTTCAGATCATGGGGGAAGACCAGGCCTTCGACTATCTGAAGAAGTTGAACGCTAATATCTCGCAATATACGAAATCGGGCTCGGCACCGGTGAAGGCAGCCGCGCGCGGCGAAACGGCGATCGGCATCGTCTTCATGCATGACGCCGTGGCCCAGACGGCCGAAGGCTTTCCCGTCAAGGCGGTCGCGCCGTGCGAAGGCACGGGCTACGAGATCGGCTCGATGTCGATCGTCAAGGGCGCGAAGAACCTCGACAACGCCAAGATCTGGTACGACTGGGCGCTCACGCCCGCCGTGCAGTCGCGCATGAAGGACGCCAAGTCCTTCCAGCTGCCGTCCAACAAGACAGCCGAGATCCCCAAGGAGGCACCGCGCTTCGAGGACATCAAGCTGATCGACTACGACTTCAAGACTTATGGCGAGCCAGCCAAGCGCAAGGAGCTGCTGGAGCGCTGGGATCGCGAAATCAGCGCCAAGGCAAACTGATAGGCCACGTCCCGGCCGGCCGCGTGCTGGCCGGGGCGGGCTCTTGAACCATAGGTACGGCTTGACGAGGGGATCGGGATGGACACCGGCAAAGACAATCGCAACCGCAGACTGGACATCACGCTCGGTCTTGGCATTTTTGCCTTCCTGCTCATCCCCTGGTACCGGATCGAGGGCGGCTTCTTGAGCTTTGGCTGGCTACCAGGCTTTCCCGGCGAAGCCTCGGTGGCGCCGGGTCTGTTGCAGATCCTGCTCCATGGCCGATGGTGGCTTGTCATCGCCGCGCTGATGCTGGCGGTTGCCGGCGTCGCCCGCATCACGAAGGATCCGCGGCGACGGGGGGCGCTGCTTGTCCTGTCCGGTGCCATCGGCGTCCTCTTCCTCACGCTGCAGGGCCTTGCCATCGGCTATTCCGGCTGGGCCTGGACGATCAGCGACAGGCTGTTCGCAGCCCTGCCCGATGGACAGCCTTCCATGGGCGCGGGCGCCATGCTGTCCGCGCTGGTCTTCGTGCTCCTCTTCTCCTTCGGCCTGGCAGAGCGGGGCGCCATGAAGGGCGACGCCTTCGTCGTCGCGTCCATCGCGCTTCTGATCTTCCTCGTCGCAATCTTCGTCTTCTATCCTGTCGGCAGCATGCTGATCGGCGCCTTCCAGGATTTCGACGGCTCGCTCAACCCCGCTGGCTTCACCCGCAATATTCAGGATCCCGCCATCTGGAGCCTCGGCTGCGTCCTTGGCGGAGACCGCTGCGGGGTCGCCTGGCGCACCTTGTGGCTGGCGATCATGACGGCAGGCGGCTCGACCATCATGGGGCTTGCCTTTGCGCTGGTTGCCACGCGCACGCGCTTTCCCTTCAAGAAAGGCCTGCGCCTGCTCACCGTCCTGCCGATCATCACGCCGCCCTTCGTCATCGGCCTGGCGCTGACGCTGCTCTTCGGTCGCGCGGGCGTCGTCACGGAGGCGCTGTCCAGCCTGTTCGGCATCGAACCCGGCCGCTGGCTCTATGGCATGACGGGCATCTGGATCGCGCAGGTCCTGTCCTTCACGCCCATCTCCTTCCTCGTCCTCATCGGCGTTGTCGAAGGCGTCAGCCCCTCGATGGAGGAAGCGTCGCAGACGCTGCGCGCCGATCGCTGGCGCACCTTCTGGCGGGTTTCGCTGCCGCTGATGAAGCCCGGGATCGCGAATGCCTTCCTGATCGGCTTCATCGAAAGCATGGCCGACTTCGGCAATCCGCTGGTGCTCGGCGGCAGCCACGGGGTGCTCTCGACGGAGATCTTCTTTGCCGTCGTCGGCTCGCAAAACGATCCCTCGCGCGCTGCCGTGCTCGCCATCATCCTGCTCTGCTTCACGCTCACCGCGTTCCTGGCCCAGCGCTACTGGCTGTCGGGCAAGAATTTCGCGACCGTGACCGGCAAGGGCGACAGCGGCGCCCATATCGCCCTGCCCCGCCCGCTCTCCATCGGCGTCCATGTGCTGGTCGTTCCGTGGATGCTCTTCACCGTCGTCATCTACGGCATGATCCTCTTCGGCGGCTTCGTCAAAACCTGGGGCCTCGACAATTCACTGACGCTCGACCACTACGCCAGGGCCTTCTCGGTCGAGATGCGCGACGGCGTGCTGAGCTGGACCGGCGTCGCCTGGAACTCCTTCTGGACGACCATGGAAATCGCGCTGATCTCGGCGCCGCTGACCGCCGCCGTCGGGCTGTTGACCGCCTATATCATCGTTCGCCAGAAATTCGTCGGCCGCAATGTCTTCGAGTTCGCGCTGATGATGAGCTTCGCCATTCCCGGCACGGTCATCGGCATCAGCTACATCATGGCCTTCAACCTGCCGCCGCTCGAAATGACCGGCACCGCGCTGATCCTGATTGCTTGCTTCGTCTTCCGCAATATGCCCGTCGGCGTGCGCGGTGGCATTGCAGCCATGAGTCAGCTGGACAAGAGCCTGGACGAAGCCTCGCTGACGCTGCGCGCCACCTCCCTGCGCACCGTGCGCAAGGTCATTCTGCCGCTTCTGCGCCCGGCGATCACAGCCGCGCTCGTCTATTCCTTCGTGCGGGCGATCACTTCGATCAGCGCCGTCATTTTCCTCGTCAGCGCCGAATACAATATGGCGACCTCCTATATCGTCGGCCTCGTCGAGAATGGCGAATATGGCGTGGCGATCGCCTATTCCTCCATGCTGATCGTGGTGATGATCGTCATCATCGCCAGCTTCCAGCTTCTCGTCGGCGAACGCCGCCTGCGCCGCGAAAACCGCGTCGCCGGCCTCACCACCGCGCCCTCCCCCCTTCTCGCTCAGGAGAAAGCAGCATGATCACCCCGCGCGCCGGTTCCGTCGTCTTCCAGCATGTCCGGAAGCAGTTCGGTGCCTTTACCGCCATTCACGACCTGTCTCTCACCATCGAGCCCGGCCAGCTCGTGACCCTGCTTGGGCCCTCCGGCTGCGGCAAGACCACGACGCTGCGCATGCTGGCGGGCCTGGAACATCCGACCTCCGGCCAGATCCTGATCGGCGGCAAGGACGTGACCATGCTGCCGGCAAACGAGCGGGATGTTTCGATGGTGTTCCAGTCCTACGCGCTGTTTCCGCATATGAGCTCGCTCGACAACGTGGCCTACGGCCTGGAATCCGCCGGCATGAAGCGCAAGGAGGCACGCGAGCGGGCCGAAGAGGGCCTGAAGCTCGTCGGGCTTGCCGGCATGGGTGCGCGGCTTCCGGCCGAACTTTCGGGCGGCCAGCAGCAACGCGTCGCCGTTGCCCGCGCGCTGGTGCTGGAGCCGCAGGTGCTTCTGCTCGACGAGCCGCTCTCCAATCTCGACGCCCGCCTGCGCCGCCAGGTGCGCACGGAAATCCGCGAGCTGCAGCAGCGTCTCGGCTTCACCGCCGTTTACGTGACCCATGATCAGGACGAAGCCCTCGCCGTCTCGGACCGGATCGTCATCATGAAGGATGGGGCCATCGCGCAGGAAGGATCCCCGCGCGATCTCTACGAGGCCCCCGCCTCGGCCTTCATTGCCGACTTCATGGGCGAAGCCAATGTGGTGGCCTGCGACGTTCTCAGTGTCGATGGTGCGGACGCCACGATCCGTGTCGGCGCGCTCGAACATCGGGTGCCCAGCCGCAACGCCCGGCCGGGGCCGGCAAAGCTTGCCGTTCGGCCGAACGCGATCACGCTGGAGCCGGCATCGAGCGCCGCTTTCCCCGGGCGGATCACCCATGCCGCCTATCTCGGCGACCACGTCGAATACGAGGTGGAGACCGGCACCGGCCGGCTCTTCGTCGTCGATCCTGCCGTGGAACGCGCCTTGCCGCCGGCCACCGATGTCGCTGTCGGCTTCAAGGGCCGCGGCATTGCCCTGATCAACGGCTGAGCCGTTTCGTACAAAGGACCTCTGATGACGCATGATCTCGACGCCCGCTTTGCCTTAGCGGAAGCCATCGCCCGTAAGGCTGGCGCAGTCGCCCTCGACTACTTCAACCGGCGCGAGACGCTGGTGATCGAAACCAAACGTGATGCGCAGGACGTCGTCTCGATTGCCGACCGCGAGGTGGAAAATCTGATCCGCGCCGCAGTCGCGGATGCCCATGGCGACGACGGCTTTCTCGGCGAAGAATACGGCCTTGCCGCAGGATCCTCCGGCTACACCTGGGTAGTCGATCCGATCGACGGCACCAGTCCTTTTGTCAACGGCATGCCGAACTGGTGCGTGTCCATTGCCGTGCTGCATGACAGCAAGCCCGTGATCGGCGTGATCTTCGCGCCCTGTTTCAACGAGCTTTATGCAGCCGCCGCCGGCAAGGGCGCCACGCTCGACGGCCGAACGCTTCGCTTGGACCCATCCCGCACCATCCGCAATGCCGTGACCGGCATCGGCGCCAACAACTACGTCACCCCGGCCTTTGTCGGGAAGATGGTCGAAACGCTCTTGGAGGCGGGCGGCAATTTCATCCGCAACGGCTCCGGCGCCCTGATGCTTGCCTATGTCGCGGCCGGCCGCCTGGTCGGATATTACGAGCCCTACATGCATGCCTGGGATTGCCTCGCCGGCTATTGCCTCGTGACCGAAGCCGGCGGCTGGCACCACCCCTTCCCGGTCGACGGCGACCAGCTGACCAAAGGCGCCCCCGTCCTCGCCGCCGCCCCTGGCGCCACCGACGATCTGCGGCGCATTGCAGGCCTGTGAGGCCCTGCAGGCGCGTCTCCTCCTGAAACGGGCGTGCGACCCGGTCGTGCGTCCTGGATGGACGGCTATGACTGTGACGCTCTAAGGATATTCGAGTACGGGAGGGTGGCAAACACTCCCTCGCTCTCCTGCCGCGGCTTGTCGGCATGCGTCAATCGCCCCGTGAGAACGGTTGCCACTCAATATTATACATGAGCCGGCGAGGTTCGTGAGCAGCTGCAGTCTAAAGCAGCAACTGGCCAGAGGATAGTTTTCTAGATCATGTCCCAGGGCGTGGTGTAGCTTAGACGACCACGGCTCATCCCAAAGGGCCGGATGAGTGTCAGCTTGCTGCTGGCAGGCTGATGAGTGGATCATCGCTCATCGTGGCGATGGTTTCCAGTGTCATGTAGCGAGATCGTTGAACGGCCCACTCGTCATTCTGCTCGAGCAGCCATGCTCCGACCAACCTGACGATGGCATCGTCGTTGGGGAAAATGCCGACGACTTCAGTGCGGTCGCTTGATCTCGCCGTTAAGGCGTTCGATTGGATTTGTGCTGTGAAGCTTTGCCCAGTGCTGCTTGGGAAAGGTCATGTATGCGAGCACATCCTGTTCGGCACTATCCATCAGCGTGGCGAGTTTCGGCACCTTCGGCCTGATCTGGTCTGCTACATTGCGCCATTGGGTGCTTGCCGCGTCCGGCGTGTCCTGAGCGAAGGCGGTGGCGATGAAGGCGGAGACGACCCGCCGTCCGCTCTTCCCAGCATGGGCCAAAGCATTGCGCATGAAGTGGACTCTGCAGCGCTGCCAAGTGGCGCAGAGCACCTTCGATACTGCGGCTTTGATGCCCTCATGCGCATCTGAGACGGCGAGCTTGACGCCACGCAGACCCCGCCTGGTCAGCTTTCAAAGAAACTCGGTCCAGATCGCCTCGGCCTCGGAAGTGCCAATCTCCATGCCGAGCACCTCGCGCCGACCATCAGTGTTGACGCCCACGGCGATGATGACCGCGACAGAGACGATACGACCGCCACGACGAACCTTCAGGTAGGTGGCATCGATCCAGAGGTATGGCCACTCGCCCTCGATGGGACGGTCGAGGAAGACCTTCACCTTCTCGTCGATCTCTTCGCACAGGCGGGACACCTGGCTCTTGGAGATGCCCGACATGCCCATCGCCTTGACGAGGTCGTCGACGGATCGTGTCGAAACGCCCTGGATATAGGCCTCTTGGATGACCGCCGTCAGGGCCTTCTCGGCCATTCGGCGTGGTTCGAGAAAGCTTGGGAAGTAGCTGCCTGTGCGAAGCTTGGGAATGCGAAGCTCGACTGTGCCCGCCCGTGTTTCCCAATCCCAGTCGCGATAGCCGTTGCGCTGGGCAAGTCGGAAGCCGTTCTTCTCGCCATAGCCCGCGCCGGTCTTCGTCCCGACCTCCAGCGCCATCAGCTTCTCGGCAGCAAAGCCGATCATCTCGCGCAGCAAATCGGCATCAGCGCTCTTCTCAACAAGCGAGCGCAGGTTCATCATGTCGTCGGTCATCGGTGGTGTCCCTCAGGTTGGCTCTAAGCAACCCGACCCTACCGGAAAACGCCGGTGACCACCCTGTCAGCTACCACGCGGCGGGACACGATCGTTTTCTATCATCTCGTAGTCGATGGGACCGAAACGAAGAGTGATCGCGATTGCGTCAAGCAGGTCGCAATCGATCTTGGTAATCGCCATGACCAAGCCCAGGAGAAACTACTGATCCGAGCTTCGGCTTAGGATCAAGGTGCGTCCTGCGAACGAAAAGAAATTATCGGATTCCTGCTCAAAGCTCGGACCACTCATGTCCAAACAAAAGACTCCGGGGACGAGCGATGGGCACAGACAATACCACCACGACGCCCCGCTGTCCGCACTTGCAACTGCATCGGCTGGAAACGGGTTCTCTGGCGCCTGAGCGCGCCCGGTTAGTGTTCGATAACTCTCAGTTTGATAAGCTAAAGCTTGTCGCATTTATTCAGCCTCATATCCTGCGGCTTTGAAGAAGTTTCTGCATTCGGTGACGGAGAAGAGGCTGATGATGTCACCGAGGGCTTGGGCGATCGCATCGAAGCTTTTGGCGGCTTGCTTTCGTAAGAGCGCCTTGAGCTTCGAGAATGCCATTTCGATGGGGTTCATATCCGGCGAATAGGGCGGCAGGAAGAGCAGCCACGCGCCCTTGGCCTTGACCAACTGTTCTGCTCGTTCACTTTTGTGGAAGCCGACATTGTCGAGGATGACAACATCGCCGGGCGACAGGGTCGGCGCAAGCTGTGTCTCGATCCATGTTTCAAAGATGCGGCCGTTCATCGGCGCATCGACAATCCACGGCGCGGTCAGGCCATGGCAGCGCAGTCCGGCGATGAATGTCTGCGTCTTCCAGTGACTGAGCGGAGCGTAAGCCGAAAAGCGACTGCCTTTGGCAGACCATCCGGTGCGCTTCGTCAGACGGGTATTCGTGGACGTCTCATCGATAAAGATGAGCCGTGACAATGCCTTGTTGAAGAACCGCTTTCGGCGGTTGATCCAAAGATCACGCGCCTTGACGACCTTCGGTCTGCGCTGCTCGCTTGCCTTCAGGCTTTTTTTTATTGCTCAGCCCAAGCTGGTATAGAAACCGCCCAACGGTGGCGCGGTGGACGTCGATGCCGCGCGCGGCCAGTTCGAGACACAGTTCGTCCAGGGTCACGTCGCCATGGAGAGCAACGCGCTGGCTGATCCACTCCCCATGAGGCGAAAGTTTACGGCCAGGCGGATGGCCCTATCTGGCGGGGCGAAGAGAACCAGATGAACGGTGCAGGATCATCATGTTGTTGACGAACCGGGGCGAAACACGGAAATGCCGGGCGGCTTCCCGATTGCTATTGCCTTCGTTCACAAACAAAACAACACGCTCACGCAACTCCATCGGATGCGGCTTGCCCATGATGCATCTCCTTCCATGGGCACACTTAATCACAGATCAACAAAAACCGGAATCCTGAATCCCGTTCGCCGCGACACGCTTTAGCTCGGAACAACGCTCCTTGCCGATAAGGCTCGATACAATTGGTAACTTTGCCAAGCAACGCGAATGCTCGGCAGATCTTGCCAAGTCCAATCGAAAGCAGACATTCACCTTCAGCCGCTGGCCCACCATCAGCGCAATTTCGGGTAGCGGTTCTTCAACCGCATCAAGCAGATGCTGGGACTGGCAAACCGTGACGACTGGCATGTTGATAATTACCTCGCGCCCTCAGGCTTGCAGCCACGAGGGTACGGATCGCCTAAAATTATGCGTCCGAATCCTAGGCTGAGGACTCATTGATTGAGCCAGAAGATGACGGTTGCAGCGATGCAGATGGCGGACATGAAGGTGTGGGCACAGCGATCATGGTGCGTGTGTATGCGGCGCCAGTCCTTGAGTTTTGCGAACATGTTCTCGATCCGGTGGCGCTTGCGGTAGAGCACGGTGTCGTGGGGGATCGGGACCTTGCGGTTGGCCTTTGACGGGATGCAGGCGGCAATGTCGCGTGCTGCGAGGGCGGCACGGAACCAGTCGGCGTCGTAGCCCCGATCGGCCAACAGCGCTTTCGCCGTGGGCAAGGCATCGATCATCAGCGCCGCGCCCTTATAGTCGCTCATCTGCC
>NZ_FOAM01000009.1 GCF_900109605.1 Xaviernesmea oryzae | reverse complement strand
CAGGCGCTGGCGGCGAAGCGTGACAATGCGCTCCGCCAGCGCCTGACCGGTCATCCTGGGGCTTGCATGGGGTCGCGACGAGCGGTCGATCATGGCGTCCCGGCCGCCTTGCCGGAAGCGCTCGGTCCAGCGCCTGATGATCTTGGCGCAGACGCCAAACATGCGCGCGGCCTGGGAAACCGGCATGCCAGCCAGCACCAGACGCGCCATTTCTTCTCGACGCAAAGGCGTCAGTCGGGCATTCTTATGGATGTTCATTCGGGGCCTGCGATCCAGGAACTGAGGTGTGGTAACTCCAGTCTCCTCGATCAGCCCCGAATGGACAACCTCCTGAAAGCTCACAACTAGCCGAAAGCAGATTTCAGCTAGACATTATATTTATCAGGCGGTTGGAGCAGCAAGATCGTGCTCACAGGGACTCGACCTTCCAGGATCTCTTTATGAAAAGGGCCCGGTCGCTGGACCGAGCCCTTCTTCACGAAAGCCTGTTCAAGAGGCAAACCTGACGGCAGACGCGCGCCAATCGGCCTTTAGTTCTTGGCCTTGTCGACCAGCTTGTTCTTGCCGATCCATGGCATCATGCCGCGCAGCTTGGCACCGACTTCTTCGATCTGGTGCGCGTCGTTGACACGGCGGATGCCCTTGAAGCGGGCGGCGCCGGCCTTCCATTCCTGCATCCATTCCGACGTGAACTTGCCGGTCTGGATATCGGTGAGCACGCGCTTCATTTCAGCCTTGGTCTCGGCGGTGATGATGCGCGGACCCGTGGCATATTCGCCCCACTCGGCCGTGTTGGAGATCGAATAGTTCATGTTGGCGATACCGCCTTCATAGATCAGGTCGACGATCAGCTTCACTTCATGCAGGCACTCGAAATAGGCCATCTCAGGTGCATAGCCGGCTTCGACCAGCGTTTCGAAACCAGCGCGGATCAGCTCGACCAGACCGCCGCAGAGAACAACCTGTTCGCCGAAGAGATCGGTTTCGCACTCTTCCTTGAAGTTGGTCTCGATGATGCCCGAACGGCCGCCGCCGACGCCGCAGGCGTAGGACAGAGCGAGATCCAGTGCGTTGCCAGAGGCGTCCTGATGCACGGCAACGAGGCAGGGAACGCCGCCGCCCTTCTGATATTCGCCACGCACCGTATGGCCCGGGCCCTTCGGGGCGATCATGACGACGTCAACCGACTTCTTGGGCTCGATCAGGCCGAAATGCACGTTCAGGCCGTGGGCGAAGGCGATGGCCGCGCCGTCGCGGATGTTGGCTTCGATGTCGGCCTTGTAGATGTCGGCCTGCAGCTCGTCCGGCGTCGCCATCATCATCAGGTCGGCCCAGGCAGCTGCCTCGGCAACGGTCATCACCTTGAAGCCATCAGCTTCTGCCTTCTTCGCGGTGGCGGACCCGGCCTTCAGCGCGATTGCAACGTTCTGCGCGCCGGAATCCTTGAGGTTGAGCGCATGGGCACGGCCCTGCGAGCCATAGCCGATGATGGCGACCTTCTTGGACTTGATGAGATTGAGATCGGCGTCACGATCGTAATAAACACGCATGGGTCTATTCCTTCCCTTTGGTTTCCCAGTGTTTGGCTCCGGCCGCTTCGGGCTCGGAGTATTGCTTCACCGCATGGATGCGGGACGATGCTGTCAGGCCCAAGTCCCGTTACCGGCGATACAGGCGGAGAAAGGCAGCCACCGCCCGTTCCGCCCTGATGTCGAACGTCCGAGGCTCCGGGCTTTCGCCCAGAAGCCAGCGCAGGTGCTGATCGGTGACGATCAGCCCGTAGAGCGTGGCATAAGCCTCGCCCGCCTCGTCAAAGGCGATAAGGCCGGCCTGCCGTGCCGCCTCCAGAAGCGCTTCGATGCGGCGGCCGATGCCGCGCCGGCCACGCTCCTGCAGAAGATGGCCGAGCCGCGCGCCCTCCCCGCTTGCCTGACCGATGGCCAACCGGTTCAGCGCCAGCGATGCGTCGCTCGCGAGAACGGCAAGAAGCTCGCGGGCGAATTCTTCCAGCCGCATCGTGAGCGCCCGCGCATCCAGAGGCCCTTCGGCCTCAGCCGGAACGCGCACTTTGCGCGCCTGAAACTCGATCACCGCGGAGAGCAGCCCATCGCGGTCGCCAAACCACTTGTAAAGGCTCTCCTTCGAGCAATTGGCCGCTCGCGCAAGCCCCGCCGTCGTCAGCGCCTTTTCGCCGCCTTCGACCAGAAGCCGCAACGCGCTGTCCAGAACGGCATTCTGTCGCGGCGAATAAGCGGTGCTGTCGGTGGCCGGTGCGATCATCGCGCCTGTCTTCATCCTATTTTCGATCAGTTACGCCTCAGCGCGTCTGTCAATAGTACCGTACCGTACGGTACGTATCGGCGTCTCTTATGCTCTCTGCAGAGTGCCGCGTCAAGCGTCTTCAAACAGGCTCTCAGCAAAAAATGAAGACGACAAAGCCAGCCGCGGGCGTGATCGTGCGAGCACGATAAGGGGCTACCGCGCGTATCCGACCGGCAGCGCCTGTCCGCTTTTCAACGTCTCCATGGAGATCGATGCGGTAACCTCGAAAAGTTCGATTCGACGGACGATCGCCTTGTAGATCACGTCATAATGCTCCACGCGCGGTAGAACGATCTTGAGGATATAATCATACGTGCCGGTGAGGCGGTGGACCTCGACAATTTCAGGAATGTCGGCAATGACCCGGCGAAAGCTCTCGATCCAGTCATCGGCATGATGGGCGGTGCGCACCAGCGCAAACACCGTGGTCGGCAGGCCGATCTGCGTCCGGTCAAGCAGGGCGACCCGCCTGACGATATAGCCCTCTTCCTCCAGCCGCTGGATTCGGCGCGAGCAGGCCGAGGTCGACAGATGGACCTTCTCGGCAATTACACCGATCGCCAATCCGGCATCCTCCTGCATCAGCGCCAAAATCGCGCGGTCCCGGTCGTCCAGCATGGCTGCGTTCCGCCCTCATCGTTTTTGATGCACAAATATTGCACGATACATAGGATCGACGCAAATTGAGTGCGTCAGCTACCGATTTTTTCCTAAACTTTGCGCGCCTTTTTCGCGGGATCCGCGGCATTTTTGATGGATCAAACAAAAGGGGCACGAGACATGCAGACGATTGGCCTGATTGGCGGAATGAGCTTCGAAAGCTCGGCGATCTATTACCGACTGGTGAACGAGGCCGTGCGCAACGCACGCGGCGGTCTGCATTCGGCGGAGGTTATCCTGCATTCCGTCGATTTCCAGTCGATCGTCACGCTGCAAAAGGCCGGCCGGTGGGATGCGGCGGCCGACCGTCTCGCCAGCGTTGCCCGAAGTCTGGAACGCTCCGGCGCCGGCTGCGTGCTGATCTGCACCAACACCATGCATCTCGTTGCCGATGCCGTGCAGGCCTCACTTTCCGTGCCGCTGATCAACATCATCGACGAAACCGCCACCGTGCTTCAGGCCAAAGGCCGGCGCCGCCCCCTCTTGTTGGCCACACGCTACACGATGGAGCATGGCTTCTATGCCGAGCGCATGGCGCGCAAGGGCATCGACATCCTCGTTCCGGACGAGGCTGGCCGGGCGGACGCCCACAGCATCATCTTTGACGAGCTATGCGCTGGACAGGTCTGTGACAATGCCCGTACTCGGATGATCGCCATGATCGAAAAGGCCCGCTTGCAGGGCGCCGACTCGGTCATCCTCGGCTGCACCGAAATCTGCCTGCTGCTCGATCCCGATGCCTTGCCCCTGCCCGGCTTCGATTCAACCCGCATCCATGCCGAGGCCGCCGTGCGCTTTTCCCTTGAAAAGGCAGAGCGCGCCGCAGCGTGAGCGCCGCGCCTAGAGTGAACTTGGCGGCTCGCTGATAGAGCCGCCGACCTTTTGCCGCTATGTCTTCGATTGGTCGATTCGGCTGACGCCACTCGGCGGCCACACGGCGCTTGCGAATGTCACCGAGCGATGCGCCCGGTCATAAACCCTCAGTTCGCGTCGAACCGCTCTCGCGCCGCGCGAATCGTCGGATGGTGCGTGGCCGACCATTCGACCAGCGGCTCCAGAACCTGGTTGAAGGAGCGGCCCATTTCCGTCAGTCGATACTCGACGCTGGGCGGCTTGGTGGGGAAGACCGTGCGTGTGATATAGCCATCCCGCTCCAGGTCCCGCAGCGTTTGCGTCAGCATGCGCTGGGAAATATCCGGGATCAGCCGACGCAGTGCGGAAAAGCGCATGGGGCCATCGGCCAGCGCCTGCACCATCAGTGTGTTCCACTTTCCGCCGACATTGGTCAGCACGTCCCGGACGGGGCAATCCGCTGAGGAAAAGGCACGCCCGTTGATGACGATGACCTTTTCACCGTCGAAAAGCTGCTGAGCCCCGCTCTTTCGCTTGATCATTTGGTTCATGGCGGTTCCCTCCAGGTTACCATCGCACAACATAGTGCCGCCTTTACAGCGCGCGCGGAATGCAGAATGAAAGTAAGGTCTCGTTTCGGAACCATATACCGGAGCGAGAGAGTGCCGGCAATGCGCTGGCTGCTGGCCTGTCGGCATCTGGCCGTCAGCTAGCACGATCATTCTTTATGGCTGGCGCCGTAGCCCAAGAGGCTTGCGCGCTCGAAAGCCAAACAGGGAAGTACCTGCCCATGACCACCATTCTCGTCACCGGCGCCTCCGGCCAGCTCGGCCGCCTCGTGCTGGATCATCTCCTCGCCTCCGGCAAGGTCGCGCCCGGCGATCTCATCGCCGGCAGCCGCGATCCCGCCAAGCTTGACGCCTACACCCAGAAGGGCGTGAAGACCCGCGAGGTCGATTTCGACGGCGATCTCTCCGAAGCGTTTACCGGCATCGACGTGGCGCTGATCATTTCTACCGACGCGCTGGGCGAACCGGGCAAACGCCAGGCCCAACACAAGGCAGCCGTTACGGCCGCCAAGGCAGCCGGCGTCGGTCATATCCTCTACACCTCGCTGCCGAAAGCCGAGGAATCGGTCATCACCTTCGCGCCGGATCATCTCAACACCGAACGGGCGATCAAGGAGAGTGGGCTGCCCTACACCATCCTGCGCAACGGCTGGTATGCGGAGAACCTGTTCATGTCGCTGCCGCATGTGGTGCAAAGCGGCCAATGGTTCTCGGCGACGGGCGAAGGCCGCAACAGCTATCTGCCGCGTGCCGACATGGCGGCTGCGATTGCCGGTGCTATTCTGCTGCCGGCCGAAAACAAGACCTACACGCTCACCGGCGAGGAAGCCTATACGGTGCGCGAGATCGCCGCGATCGTCAGCGCCGTCGCCGGCAAGGAGATCACGGTCATCGACGTGACCGACGCGCAATTGGCCGAGGGCCTGAAGTCCGCCGGCCTTCCAGAAGGTTTCGTCCCGACCATCGTCTCCTTCGAGGTCAATACACGCCTCGGCCATTTCGAGCCGGTGACCCAGGACGCCGCCACCCTCTCCGGCCGCAAGCCGCAGGCGTTGAAAGACTTTCTAGAAGCCAACAAATCGGTCTTCGCCGGCTGACCCCATCCGATCGTAGTCCTCCGTCCCGGTCTATACGGTCTGGACGGGGCCCGCTCACTCCACCTCTTGGCCGCAGGCGCGGCGGAAGCGGCGCACGCTCTCGGCCATGCCGAACTCCAGCGCATCGGCAGTCAGCCCATGCCCAACCGAAACTTCCGCCAGATCGGGAATATGGCGCACCAGTCTGGGCAGGTTCTCGACCGTCAGATCGTGCCCGGCATTGACGCCAAGACCGAGGTCGATAGCAATCGCAGCAGTTTCGCCCAGTTCGGCGGCGATGCGTTCGGCGGCGTCCGGATCGGCATAGGTTCCACCATAGGGCCCTGTATAGAGTTCGATCCGATGGGCGCCGATATCGCGCGCGATCTCAAGCGCCTCGCGGTCGGGCACGCCATCGGCAAAGAGCGAGACCCGGTAACCCTGATCGCCGAGCCGTTTGCAAACAGGCGCAAGCATTGCGCGATGCGCCCGAAAATCCCAGCCATGGTCCGAGGTTGCCTGGGCGGGATCGTCTGGCACCAGCGTCACCTGTTCCGGCTGATGCCGCTCGACCAGGTCCAGAAAATCCTCGCTCGGATAGCCCTCGATGTTGAATTCGGCGTCCGGGTAGAGATCGTCGATCAGCGTGCGGATCGGCGCGAGGTCGGAAAATCGGATGTGGCGCTGATCCGGGCGCGGATGCACGGTCAATCCGCTGGCGCCGGCCGCCAGCGCAATGCCACCGATGCCGGTGACGGAGGGCCAGGGCAGATCGCGCCGATTGCGCAGCATGGCGATGGCGTTCAGATTGACGGAGAGCAGAGCAGCCATGATCGGGACTCACTGAGAACGGAAATTGCCCCTGCTTGTACCGCAAAGCGTTGCCTTTGGGTGCAGCGCTTTTGTGACGGAGACAAGCTTTCCGGATAGACGTGGCGTCATGCAGCGCGCCTCTCCCCTCGTCAGCGCACGATGGTCAAGGTTTCGGCCGCGCGGGTGATACCCGTGTAGAGCCAGCGCTCGCGGCTATCGCGAAAGGCGAAGCTCTCATCAAACAGCACGACATTGTTCCACTGCGAGCCCTGTGCCTTGTGCACGGTCAGCGCATAGCCATAGTCGAACTCGTCATAGCGCTTGCGGGTCGACCAGGGTATCTCGCCCTCGCTCTCCTCGAAGGCGGCCTTCAACAGCTTGATCTTGGCCGCACCACGGTCCATGTCGTCGTCCTCCGGCCGGATCATCAGGTTGATCCCTGGCTTCACCGTTTCCTTGGACGAGGTCATCACCTGCCAGAGCGAGCCGTTCAAAAGGCCCTTGGCCGGATCATTGCGCAGGCAGACCAGCTTGTCGCCGGATTGCGGATAGTCGGTGCTAAAGCCTTTGAGCTCCCGCAGGCGCGTATTGTAGCGCCGACGCGTACGATTGGTGCCGACGAGCACCTGATCCGCCTCCAGCACCAGGGCCTGCGTTACCTCGTTCTTCGAGATCACGCGCGCGCCATTGCCATAATCACCATACATGACCTCCTTGCCCTCGCGCACCTGCATGGCAAGCTGGATGATCGGATTGTCACGTGCCTGGCGATGGATCTCGGTCAGCAGAAAATCCGGCTCTTCATTGGTAAAGAAGCCGCCGCCTGAGACAGGCGGCAGCTGGCCGGGATCGCCCAGAACCAGGATCGGTGTGCCGAAGCTCATCAGGTCACGGCCCAGAGCCTCGTCCACCATCGAACATTCGTCAACGATGATCAGCGCTGCCTTGGCGACCGGGCTTTGGCGGTTGATCGAAAACATCGGGGCGATCGAGGTCTTGCCGGTTTCCTCGTCGGAAACCTCCTCCTCGCCGCGCGGGCGGTAGATCAGCGAATGGATGGTTTTGGCATTGGTCGCGCCCTTCGAGCGCAGCACCTGGGCCGCCTTGCCTGTGAACGCGCAGAAAACCACCTCGCCATCCACCTGCTCGGCAAAATGGCGGGCAAGCGTCGTCTTGCCCGTTCCGGCATAGCCGAACAGACGGAAAAGCTGGCTGCGGCCTTCCTTCAGCCATCGGTCGACGGCCTTCAGTGCCTCATCCTGTTGGGGCGCGAACTGCATGGGCCGACATGGCAGGATTCGACGGCAAAGTGCAACCGCTCTCGGCCAGCGAGAGAGCGATACGAACAAAAAAAGAACATCTAAGACGGCTGTTGCCAGCAAGCCTCTTGCTTATTCGCACCCATGCGGCAGATTTTGCCCTCGCCTGCCGTGCCGGCCTCTGTTACCACGGCACCTGCTCATCGCCTCGATCAGGCGGCAGGAATGCCAACAGATCTGACCCCATCCTCGCGCACCGACGGGTCGTGACGCACGCCATAATCGCGTCAGGGATAGGCCGCTACATGGTTTCCTCAGGTCGAATTGATGTCCGGATGATGCGTCGATTGAAACCGTTACAGCGTCTTCTTCGCATGCCACATCCGCTGACACTATTCGGGAAAGACGTCGTATCATGCCGACAGATCCCAATCTGACCAGGCCACCTGAACCGGGCGGCCTGGCGCGCCTGGCAAAGCCCCTTCAATGGCTTCTCCTCATCGGCACCTCCGTCATCCTGGCAGCCCTTCTGGACTGGTCCGGCTTGCCGGCGGCACTCCTGATGGGGCCGATGCTGACCGCCATTGGCTTCGGCCTGTCGGGCGCCACCATCCGGCCGCCGAAGTCTACGGTCATCGTCTCCCAGGCCTTGATCGGCACGATGATCGCCGGGGTGATCACCGGCAATATTCTTCTGACCTTTTTGGGTAACTGGCCGCTCTTTCTCGGCATCATCGTCGCCGTTATCGCCATGAGCACGCTGAGCGGCTGGGCGATCAGCCGCCTCAACATCCTGCCGGGCACCACGGCGATCTGGGGCTGTTCGGCCGGCGCCGCCGGCACGATGATGATCATGGCCGAAGCCTATGGCGCGGATGCGCGCCTCGTCGCCTTCATGCAATATCTGCGCGTGCTCTTCGTCGCAGGCTGCGCCGCACTCGTGGCGCATTACTGGGTCGGCGTTTCAGGCAGGGAGCCGCCACCTCTCGACCTCTTCAACGCGGTCGATCCCCGTGTGCTGGCGCAGACGCTGGCCATGGCGGCCGCCACCACCGCACTTGGCATCGCGCTGAAGCTACCGGCCGGCGGCGTCATGGCGCCCTTCATCATCGGCGGTATCCTGAATGCCACCGGCGTGATGACGATCGCGCTTCCCAACTGGCTGCTGGCCATGGGCTATGCGCTGCTCGGCTGGAATATCGGCCTTGGCTTCAACCGCGCCATCATCGCCCATGCCCGCCGCGCCCTCCTGCCGACAATTCTGTCGATCGTGGTGTTGATCAGCCTGTCGGGGCTTCTGGCGGCTCTTCTGGCCACAGTGGCCGGCATCGACCCGCTGACCGCCTATCTGGCGACCAGCCCCGGCGGAATGGATTCTATCGCCATCATCGCCGCTTCCAGCGATGTCGACGTCCCCTTCGTCATGGCGCTGCAGACAGCCCGCCTGATCCTGGTGACATTGATCGGCCCGGCGCTGGCACGCATGATGGCCGGGCGCACGCAACCGTCTGACGCTCCGGGACTTTGATCACCCACGCGACATTAGCGCAAAAAGGCCGCCCGCGCACAAGCGAGGCAGCCTTTCGACACCACAGAGTTGACCGCTTACATGCCTTGCGAGCCGCGATTCATCGCCGCGATCCCGGTGCGGCAGACCTCGATCAGGCCCAGCGGCTTCACGATCGCCACGAACTGATCGATCTTGGACGACTTGCCGGTGATTTCGAAAATGAAGTGATCGACGGTTGCGTCCACCACCTTGGCATGAAAGGCATCGGCTAGCCGCAGCGTTTCCGCGCGGGTCTCGCCCTGTCCCTTGACCTTCAGCAGCGCGACTTCGCGCTCGATCGGGCGCTCGTGGCCGAGCGCATTGGCGCGCACCGTCAGGTCGACCACATGGTGGACCGGAACGATCCGCTCCAGCTGCGCCTTGATCTGCTCGAGCACATGCCCCGTACCGCGCGTGACGATAGTGATGCGTGAGAGATGTGCCTCATGCTCGGTTTCCGAGACGGTCAGGCTCTCGATATTGTAGCCCCGGCCGGAAAACAGGCCGATGACGCGCGCCAGCACGCCCGGCTCATTGTCCACCAGCACCGACAACGTGTGCTTTTCGGCCTTCTCTGTTTCCTGTGCGATGAAATAGGCCGATCCCGTCGGCTGTAGGTGTGCGTTCATGATCCTTGACTGTCCTCTCCGGCGTCTTGTGCCAGTTTAACCCTGGCTTCAGGCCATTTGCGTTTCGCGCGTCGAACAAGCGCGCGGTCGAAAGTGATAAATGTCCGTGTGCCCGCCAAGACGACATGCATGGCATCGGCAAAGTCCATTCCCGCCTCATGCAGGTCGAGAACTCTCGCCATCTCTTCAGGCTGTTCGACCTCAAGAGAGGGCATCGTCAAAAGAAACCGAAATTTCTCGTTCACGGTTTTTCGATCCGCCTTTACGACGCTTCGGAGGATCCATTCCGTTTCCAGAAGCACGCTCCACATGATCACGAGACGAGAATGCAGGAGCAGATCTTCGGCAATCCGTGTCTGCTCTTCGTCAACCAGAACAAGCAAACGCACGAGTATGTTGGTATCAATCGCGTAAATCTTCATCCAATTGTCGCTGTACACGCTCCCAGCGCCGCCTAGCCTCATCCAGAATGGCTTTATCCATCATCTCATCAGTCATCGGCGGACCGTCATAAGGAATGCGTTGCGCAAGGAATTCCGCCACCGTCAGCCGTTTCGCTCCCTCCCCGGCCTCCACTTCCAGTGCTGCCGGCGGCACCGGTTCGACGACCAGCCGGCCACCGCTTTGCGAAATCTCCACCTCCGCGCCCGGCGAAAGGCCAACGGCTTCGCGCAGCGCACGCGGCAGCGTCAGCGTTCCATTTTCCGAGATGCGTGCTCTGGTCATGCGCCCCTCCAAGGCAGGCAGGAAGGCTGCAAGACTACAGCCTTCCTGAGCGCCGATCAAACCAGCTGACGGCCCTTGGCGTCGATGGCCGTGGCCACGGCTTCGTCGGTGGCCTCGTCTGGCAGCAGCATCTCGTTATGTGCCTTGCCCGAGGGAATCATCGGGAAGCAATTGGCGAGATTGGCGACGCGGCAGTCGAAGATCACGGGCGCCGGCGTATCGATCATCATGCGGATGGCGTCATCGAGCTCGGCCGGATCCTCGCAGCGGATGCCGACGCCTCCATAGGCTTCCGCCAACTTGACGAAATCGGGCATGGCCTCGGTATAGGAGTTGGACAGCCGGTTGCCATGCAGCAACTGCTGCCACTGGCGGACCATGCCCATATATTGGTTGTTGAGGATGAAGATCTTGACCGGCAGGCCATATTGCACGGCGCAGGACATTTCCTGGATGCACATCTGGATCGAGGCATCACCGGCAATGTCGATGACCAAGCTCTCGGGATGGGCGACCTGGACGCCGATCGCCGCCGGGAAGCCATAGCCCATCGTGCCCAACCCGCCCGAGGTCATCCAACGATTCGGCTGCTCGAAGCCGTAGAACTGGGCAGCCCACATCTGGTGCTGGCCAACCTCTGTGGTGATATAGGTATCGCGACCCTTGCTCAGCTCATAAAGCCGCTGGATAGCATATTGCGGCATGATGACGTCGCTGCTCGGCCTGTAGGCCAGCGAATTGCGCGCGCGCCAGCGGGCGATCGACGCCCACCAGTCGGAGAGCTGCTCGCCGCCTTGCGGCTTGGCCGGACCGGCCGAGGCCCGCCACAGCCGCACCATGTCCTCCAGCACCCGGCCGACATCGCCGAGGATCGGAATGTCGACACGAACCGTCTTGTTGATCGAGGAGGGATCGATATCGATGTGGATCTTCTTGGAATTGGGCGAGAAGGCATTGAGGCGGCCGGTGATGCGGTCGTCGAAACGGGCGCCGATGCAGACCATGACGTCGCAATCATGCATGGCCATATTGGCCTCATATGTGCCGTGCATGCCCAGCATGCCGAGCCAGTTCGCGCCCGAAGCCGGATAGGCGCCGAGGCCCATCAGCGTCGAGGTGATCGGAAAGCCGGTCAGCTCAACCAGCTCGCGCAGCAGTTTCGACGCTTCTGGGCCGGAATTGACGACACCGCCGCCGGAATAGATGACGGGCCGGCGGGCCGTGCGCATCAGCGCGACCGCCTGTTCGATGCGGGCGACATCGCCTGAGGTCTTCGGCTGGTAGCTCGTCTGGACGCGGGCTTCCTGCGGCGCCCGATAGGTGCCGGTGGCGAACTGAACATCCTTGGGAATATCGACGACGACGGGGCCCGGACGACCGGACTGGGCGATCCGGAAGGCTTCATGAATGATGCCCGCCAGCTCGTTGACGTCCTTGACCAGCCAATTGTGCTTGGTGCAGGGCCGGGTGATGCCGACCGTGTCGCATTCCTGGAAGGCGTCCGAGCCGATCAGCGAGGTCGGGACCTGGCCCGAGATACAGACCAGCGGAATGGAATCCATCAGCGCATCCTGAAGCGGCGTGACGGCATTGGTAGCGCCGGGACCGGACGTGACCAGCATGACGCCGCACTTGCCCGTGGAGCGCGCATAGCCCTCGGCCATATGGCCGGCACCCTGTTCGTGGCGGACCAGAATATGCTTGATGTCGTCCTGCTGAAAGATCTCGTCATAGATCGGAAGCACGGCGCCCCCCGGATAGCCAAAGATCACCTCGACGCCGTTGTCCTTCAGCGCGCGCAGAACGATTTCCGCGCCTGTCATCCGATTGTCTGTGTCGCTCATGGCTTCTTGTTCCGTTCGTGTCCGCCCATCATGGTCTTCCAGGCAGGAGGTTTGTCAGGCAGTGGTTTCAGGCAAGAGGGTGGTTTCGGGCATAAAAAAAGGCCCCGTCAGGAGCCTTGGATCGCGCATGGGAGGCTATCGCCGGATGGTTACACCATCCTGCCCATGCGCCAGCCCACCACAAGAATTTCGCTACGAATAATCATGGCGGGGAGTGTTAGCCACAAACCTCGCAGCCGTCAACGCTTGAGCCGGCGAAATCGAAAATGACTGGCCCTGCCAGGCTCAGTTTCTTGCCAGAAACAGGTTCTCTAGGCGAAATCTTCGGCATTGCAGCATGGAAAGCCGTGAATTTTGGTCGATTCCTATGAACGGCTTCTTAAACCGCATGTCCTATTCTGCGCCGCGCAGGCATGAGGATGGCGTGTTGACCGATCGCGAAGCACTTGGTTCCATCGGCGCGGATGAGCAGAACCGCCGCGACGTTCTCACGCCCGGAAACCGCTTCCTGGGCCGTGTCGTCGCCTGCGACGGCTATCATGCGGTGATCGCAGCGCAAGCGCCAAATGGCGAGACCACTTTGACGGAACTCTGGTCGGTCGGCCGGCTGGTGTCGATCTCCGTCGGCCAGAACCGCGTTGTCGCTCTCGTGGCATCGATGCAGAGCGCTACCAAGGCCTGGGACGAGCGCGACGCCAACCTCTTCCACATCGATGTCGAACTGATGGGCGAGGTGCATGCCGAGCCGGATGGGCGTGAGGTCTTTTCCGCAGGCATCACCCGCTATCCCTATATCGGCGCCATCGCGCATCGGATCCGCCATGCCGACCTTCGGCGCATTTACGACGGCAATGCGGGAGACAGCTGCGCCATCGGTGAACTCACCCAGGACGAGACGATCGAGGCGACGATCCACGTGCCCTCCATGCTGTCGAAGCATTTCGCGGTGCTGGGCTCGACCGGGGTCGGCAAATCCTCGGCCATTTCCCTGCTTCTGCGCAAAGCGGTGGAGGCGGACCCGAAGCTACGCGTGCTCATCCTCGATCCGCACAATGAATTTGCCGCCGCTTTCCCCGATATGGCCGTAACGGTCGATCCGGATACGCTGGAGCTGCCCTTCTGGCTGATGCGGCTGGACGAATTCGCGGAGGTGATCTTTCGCGGACGGCCGGCCATACCGGAAGAATATGACGTCTTGCGTGAGACCATTCCCGAGGCCAAGCGGGCCTTTCGCGGCGGGATGGAGGGCGGGCTTCTGCGCCGCCAGATCGACCGCGCCGGACTGACGGCCGATACGCCGGTTCCCTACCGCATGACCGACCTCCTGGCGCAGATCGACGAGCGGATCGGGCGGCTGGAAGGCCGGGCCGAGAAGCCCGCCCTGCGCACGCTGAAGAGCCGCCTGCTCGCCGCACTCGACGACCCGCGGTACCGCTTCATGTTTACCACCGGCGCGGTGGACGACAGTTTCCAGGAAATCCTGGCAAAGATCTTCCGCCTACCCGGCGAGGGGCGGCCGATCACGGCCTTTCAGCTGGCGGGTATTCCCGGCGAAGTCGTCAATGCCGTCGCCTCCGTTCTCTGCCGCATGGCCTTCGACATCGGGCTCTGGAGCGAAGGCGCCGCCCATATTCTCGTTCTCTGCGAAGAGGCGCATCGCTATGTGCCGGCCGACGCGGCCCTCGGCTTCCTGCCAACCCGCCAGGCTATCGCCCGCATCGCCAAGGAAGGCCGCAAATACGGGGTGTCGCTCGGCATCGTCACCCAGCGCCCGAGCGAGCTCGACCCGACCATCCTCTCGCAATGCTCGACGGTCTTCGCCATGCGGCTGTCGAATCTGCGTGACCAGGAGATCATCCGCTCCGCGATCCCGACCGCTTCCAGCTCGACGACCACCTTTCTCTCGGCGATCGGCAATGGGGAAGCGATCGCCTTCGGCGAGGCGGTGCCGGTGCCGATGCGCATGCGCTTCACCCGCCTGCCGCAAAACCGCCTGCCCCGGCCCCATCAGCATGCCGAGGAAGGTTGGGTCGGCACGTCCAAACCGCTGGACCTCGGCGTGATCGTTGCCCGCATGCGCGCCGTCTCCGGTCCCGATATCAGCGCCTTTCAACAGCGCTACGAGGCGACCGAACGCCAGCAGGCCACCGCTCCTGGCATCCTCGATCACATCGAGGGACAGACGGAAGCCTACGAGCCCTACGCCCCCGCCATGTTGCCTGGCATGCCACAGAGCCCGTCCGACAACCTCTTCGCCAATCCGCAGCTCGACCGCTTCAACAGCCTGCGCCGCCAGATCCTCAGCGGCGATATCGATGGCGAGCCGCAGCGGGATGCGGGTCTGAGGCGGCCGCCCGGCGGGTTTTCGCGCAAGCCGTGACTGTGCTGCGTCTGCCCGCTAGCGACGAATCCGCCAGTAGGGCATGACACAGCCGAAAAGTTTCTGCAAAGCAACCAGAAGTCTCGCTCAATTTTTCAAATATGACAATGACATTGAAAGTTCACCAAAAGAGCAAGGCAAAGTCTGAAGGACATACCGCTGATAGAATGTAGCAAGTGCAGCTTCAAATCAGATCCAAAACTGCTTCACGCGCCGCCTTATCCTCCGGATCAAGCCTGATCCAACTGTCGTCCAGCTGGTTGCGAAACCAGGTCATCTGGCGTTTGGCATATTGACGGGTGGCGGCAGCGCTGGTTTCGATTACCTGATCCGCCGTCATATCGCCATCGAGCATGGCGGCAATCTGCCGCACGCCAATCGCCTTCATAGCCGGCATGGCGGGTGCAAGCCGCAGAGCCAGCAGCGCCTTGACCTCGTCCACAGCGCCAGCCTCGAACATGGCGGCAAAGCGCCGGTCGATGCGCTCGGTCAGCCGCGCCCGCTCCGGCTGGACGATCAGCTTCAAAGCACGATCTGGCGCGATCGCCACAGGCCCGCCTTCGGCCTGCCAGGCCTGGATCGACCGGCCGCTGGCTTCGAGAATTTCCAAGGCGCGAATGATGCGTTGGCCGTCATTGGCCTTCAAGACAGCCGCGCCCTGCGGATCGCGTCGGGTCAGCTCCGCATGGAGCGCCGGCGCCCCCTCTTCGACGAGGCGGGCCCGAAGGCCTGCCCGGATGACCTCGGGCACGGTGGGCATTTCGGCCAGACCGCCTGTGAGCGCCTTGAAATACAGTCCCGTGCCACCCACGAAAATCGGCAGTTGGCCCGCTTTCTTCAAGCTATCGATGAGCGCCATGGCCTCGCGCAGCCAGTCTCCGGTCGAATAGGGCTGTTGCGGCGGCACATGACCATAGAGGCGGTGGTCGACGCCGCCCATCTCGTCATCCGAGGGACGGGCGGTCAGGACACGAAGCAGGTCATAGACCTGCATGCTGTCTGCGTTGATGACCACTCCATGATGACGGCGCGCGAGATCCAGCGCCAAGGCAGACTTGCCGCTGGCCGTCGGCCCGGTTATCAGGATCGCGTCGATTGTCCGGCCGTTCCGCTTTTCAAGGTTTTGCATCATGGCTCTGGTTGCCACGCTTGTCGCCGCTCCGTCAAACCCCGTTCTGACCTCGACGCTCGGTGAGCACGCAGCGGCTATGGTTTCCGCCTCCGGTCTCTATTGGCTGGCCGACGGTATCGCCTGCGATCTCGCGCTGAAGGAGGGCCAGGGAGCAGACGAGGCCGATAAGCTCTTGCGCGCGGCATTGGACGGCGCGCCGGTCGATGTGGTGGTTCAGGAGGCGGAGACTCGACGCAAAGCCTTTCTGATCGCCGACATGGATTCCACCATGATCGGGCAGGAATGCATCGATGAACTCGCCGCCGAAGTGGGCCTCAAGGACAAGGTCTCGGCGATCACGGCACGGGCGATGAACGGCGAAATCGCCTTCGAGCCGGCCTTGATCGAGCGCGTCGCCTTGCTGGAAGGCCTGCCGCTGTCCGTTATCGAGGAGGTGCTTGGCAAGCGCATCACGCTGACCCCTGGCGGACCGGCGCTGATCGCCACCATGAAGGCGAAGGGCCATTATACCGCGCTGGTTTCGGGCGGCTTCACACTGTTTACCGGCCCGGTCAGCCGGATGCTCGGCTTTGACGAGCACCGCGCCAATCGACTGATTGCAGCCGATGGCAAGCTGACCGGCGCGGTGGAGCGGCCGATCCTCGGGCGGGAAGCGAAGGTTGAGGCCCTGCTCGACATTGCCGCCAAGCTTGGGGTCGGCCCCGAAGCGGCCATGGCCGTCGGCGATGGCGCCAACGACCTCGGGATGATCCAGCTTGCCGGTTCCGGCGTGGCGCTGCATGCCAAGCCCACTGTCGCAGCTCAGGCACGCATCCGCATCGATCATGCCGATCTCACCGCCCTTCTCTATATCCAGGGCTATCGCAAGGCTGATTTCGTCACACCAACGGCATAGGCCCGCTTTTTGATGGGGGGCGGCCTTCCAAACCCTATGAGAGCCGTCCGCGCCAGCGCGTCCCGCCCCTTGCCTTGGACGGCTCATTTTGATCGCTCTTTTCGCGAAAGGCCGAGGCATGATCATCACACGCACCGAGCGGCTGATCCTGCGCAACTGGCAGGATCAGGATCGCGACCTGTTCTTCACGATCAACAGCGACCCGGAGGTGATGGCGTTCTTCTCCTCCCGGCGTGATCGCGTGCAGTCCGATGCGCTGTTCGATCTCAATCGTGATCGGATCGCCGACACCGGCTATGGTTTTTATGCGCTGGCGCTGGCGCCGAGCGACAAGGCGATCGGCTTCTGCGGTCTTGCGAGGGCCGACCTTGCCCCGCTCCTGTCGGACGACACCATTGAGATCGGCTGGCGATTGGCACGGCCCTTTTGGGGCCAAGGCTATGTGACGGAGGCGGCGGAGAGGCTGCTCGCTTATGGCTTTGACGAGCGGGATCTGCCGGAGATCGTCTCCTTCGCCGTTGCCCACAATGCGCGCTCCATCGCCGTCATGCGCCGCATCGGCCTGACACAGGTACCGGATGGCGATTTCGACCACCCGCGCGTGTTAGACAGCCATCCGCATCTCAAACGCCATGTGCTCTACAAGATGACTGCGGCCGATTATGCGGCGCGCAAGGCGCGGTAGACGCGGTTTAAGGCCGGAGTACACCTTTGATCGCGTGACGTCTGGCATCGAGAGCCTAATCTTACAGGCCGCCCCCTTTAGGATCTGACCCAGAGGTCTCGTCCGTGGACGGCTTCCGCCCTCACTCGATGCGCAAGGTGACGAAGCGCAGCTCGCCGGCCTTGTTGGCCACCATCATCAGCGCATTACGCCGGCCGCTGGCT
Organism: Xaviernesmea oryzae; assembly: GCF_900109605.1. Classification (GTDB taxonomy): domain Bacteria; phylum Pseudomonadota; class Alphaproteobacteria; order Rhizobiales; family Rhizobiaceae; genus Xaviernesmea; species Xaviernesmea oryzae. The sequence goes on along the minus strand of NZ_FOAM01000009.1, from coordinate 197,988 downwards.
TTGAGCTCCTCAATGCGCGCGACCACATCCTCCGGTGTTTTCATGCCTTCCTGGCCGATTTCGACGATCACATCGCCCGGCTGAAGTCGGCGGTCTGCCGCCGCAGATTGGGCTGCGACGTCTGTGATCAATACGCCCTCGACGGTGTCGACGACCGAGAAGCGCTTGCGGCTTTCCGGCGTCAAGCCGGCAAGCTTCATGCCGAGAACGCTGTCGGCAGCCGGCAATTCGGCGGCCGGCGGCTCGGCCTGGTCGGTGCCCTCGCGCTCCGTCCCCTCGCCTTCATCAGGCTCATCGGCGCCGGGTGCTGCCTTGGCATCATCGGCCTCGGGCTCGCTATCCTCCAGGCGGCCGAGCGTGACCTTCACCGTCATCTCCTTCCCGTCGCGGAAGAGCACCACATCCACCGCCTTGCCCACCGGGCTTTCGGCAACGATACGCGGCAAGTCGCGCATTTCGTCAATGTCTTCGCCGGCGAATTTGACGACGACATCGCCGGGCTTGATCTCGCCATTCTTGATCGGACCATTGTCGACGATGCCGGCGACCAGGGCGCCACGCGGCGTATCCATCTTCAGGCTTTCGGCGATATCGTCGGTCACGGGCTGAATGCGCACGCCCAGCCAGCCGCGCCGGGTCTCGCCGAACTCTTTCAGCTGTTGCACGACATTCTGGGCAAGCTCGGTCGGGACGGAAAAGCCGATGCCGATCGACCCGCCTGACGGGGAGATGATCGCCGTATTGATGCCGATGACCTCGCCATACATGTTGAACAGCGGGCCGCCTGAATTGCCCCGATTGATCGCCGCATCGGTCTGGATGAAATTGTCGTAGGGACCGGCATTGATGTTGCGCCCGCGCGCGGAGACGATACCGATCGTCACCGAACCGCCGAGGCCGAAGGGGTTGCCGATCGCCATCACCCAGTCGCCGATGCGCATGCGGCGAGAATCGCCGAAAGGCACCGCCGTCAATGGCTTGCGCGGCTCGACCTTGAGCAGCGCCAGGTCAGTCTTGGTGTCACGACCGACCAGCTTCGCCTTCAGCTTCGAGCCATTGGCGAAATTGATCTCGATATCGTCGGCGCCTTCGATGACGTGGTTGTTCGTGACGATGAAGCCTGTCGGATCGATGACGAATCCGGAGCCGAGCGATTCGACCTTGCGGCCGGCATTGTTGTCACCACCTTGGCCATTAAAGAACTCGTCGAAGAAGTCCTGGAAGGGCGAGCCCTCGGGCACCTTCGGCGTTGGCGTGTCGTCATCGTTCTTCACGTTTTGCGAAGTGGAAATATTGACCACTGCATCGAGAAGCCCGGCGGCAAGATCGGCGACCGAGGCCGGCCCCTGCGCTGCGTGTCGGGCAGAAGGCGCCAGATCCGGCTGCAGTGGCTTTCCGGTCGGAGGCGCAGGCAAAGCTTCAGGCCCGCCAGCCGGCGGCGACAAGGGCGCCACTGGTGCCGCTGCCTGAGCGAAGACGGGTGCCGCGGGCAGCGTGAGACCCAGCGCGAGCAGACCTGCCAGGAAGGCCCGACCGGAAACCGGCAGATGATGGCGCGGGGGGAGCGGCGATCCCATGAAGAGCCCTTTCGGCTGATGCGGCATGACGCGCGCAAAATGGACGATGGCGCGCCGAGGCGCAAGCAGGTGACGAAGCTCCGGCACCAAGCCGGGAGCACAGGAGCCGCCACCGCTCCCGCATGAAGAAGGATAGGACCCACGCCCGACCCGTCCAGTCATGTTTGTGTTATGGGGCGGAAATGAGAGGCCAAGGCTAGAATTCGCTGCTCCAGCGGCCAAACGACCGCGCAGCGGCGGGCGGCCTCGCTATCGCAAGAGGGGGCATGGCCTTGTTGTAAAGCACCGGCGCACGCTGGCCAGTCAAGCCAGCTATCGGCCTGGCGCGCTTGATCTGCAGGCACTCCGCCAGTCTACGTGTCTCAGTCCCACGATACTGTCCAGAAGCCGACAGGCTGACTGAAGGCGTTAGACCATGATCTCGTGGCCGCTTGCCTTCAGCGCGGTCAGCGCCTTGTCCAGGTCGGAGCCGAGGATGAAGACATAATCGGTGCTGAAGGTGGAATTGGCAAAAACGCCGACCCCGGCCGAGGACAGAGGCGAGACGACGGAGGAGAGAACCCCCGGTGCATCGAAGGCAAAATGCTGCTCGATGCGGAAACAACGCCAGCCCAGCGAAGACTGGACGCTCGATGGCACGCGCGCGGCGCGGCAAACCAGCGTCAGTTCCTCGCGCGAGCATATCGCAGCCCAAAAGCCGGGCCCGGCCAGCCATTCCGGAATCTGCGAGCCGATATTCAGGCGCGTGATGGCGTATTCCGCGTCGATTAGGCGAAGGAGAAGCTTTCGATGCATAGGCAACTCTCGTGCCGCGGCGGCGGCTGCAATGCGGGGACGCCCGCCCACCTCCCCATGGGAAGGACAGGCGGACGCCTGGGATGGAAAAGCCGGTAGACGACGGCTGTCAAGCACGTCTGCTGTCTTTTCGCCTGAAAAGACAGCAGCATGCAAGCCGGTCCGACATCATTTGGACAGGCACGCATCGGGCCGACGACCATCGGCCCGATGCGTTGGCCGGTCAGTTTGCCGGCGCTTGCGCAGCAGGGGCACCACCCGGCGTTGCGGGCGCCGAACCCGGCGCGGGCGCGCCGGCGGCACTGTTGAAGTAGCGGAAGAACTCCGAATCCGGCGAAATGACCAGGGTCGTCTCGGGATTGGCGATTGCCGCATTATAGGCGTTCATCGACCGGTAGAAGGCAAAGAAGCCTGGGTCGCGGTTGAAGACATCGGCGAAGATGCGGGTGCGCTCGCCCTCGCCTTCACCACGCAGGATCTCGCTTTCGCGCTGCGCGTCGGCAACGATCTCGACCGTCTGGCGGTCGGCGATGGCGCGGCGGCGCTGGCCCTCTTCATTACCACGAGCACGGATCAACTCGGCCTCGGCCAGACGCTCCGCCTTCATGCGGTCATAGGTCTGCTGCGAGACTTCCTGCGTCAGATCCGTGCGGCGGATGCGCACGTCCTCGATGCGAATACCGAGCGAGTCGGCATCGTTCTTCAGGTCCTGGCGAACCTCGCGCATCATCGCGGCCCGCTCTTCGGACAAGGCCGACTCGAAGCCACGCAGACCGTAGACGCGGCGCAGCGAGGAATCGAGACGCGTGCGAAGGCGTGCTTCCGCCGACTCGCGATCGCCGGACACCGTTTCGCGGAAGCGGCGGGCATCGGCGATGCGGTAGATCAGGAAGGCATCGACCTCATAGAACTTGCCGCCCGAAACCTGGACACGGATATTGTCGAGATCGAAGCGCAGCGCCTGTGCCGGCACATATTGAACGCGGTCGGCATCCATGAAGGCGAAGGGCAGCTTGAAATAGAGGCCCGGCTCGGTCTTGACCGCGCGGATCTGGCCGAAGCGCACGACGATGGCCTGCTGGCGCTGGGTGACCACGAAGATCGAGGAATAGGCGACGATCAGAAGAACGCCAATGGCGATCAGCACATAGGGGAGACGGTTGTTCATCTTACTGCGCCCCTCCCTGCGCCGGCGCCGGACGGGGATTGATCTCGTTCAGCGGCAGATAGGGCAGGACACCCTGGCCATTGCGTTCATCGATGATGATCTTCTTCGACTTGCCGAGAACCTCCTGCATGGTTTCCAGGTAAAGCCGCGTGCGGGTCACGTCGGGGGCCTGGCGATAGGCGTCATAGACCGAGACGAAGCGCTGTGCCTCACCCTGGGCTTCCTTGACGATCCGGTCCTTATAGGCGGCCGCTTCTTCGCGGATCTGTGCGCCCTGGCCGCGGGCACGACCGAGCACCTGGTTGGCATATTGGTTGGCTTCCTCGACGAAGCGGTCTTCGTCCTGCTCGGCGCGCTGCACCTCGTCGAAGGCGTCGGCCACTTCGCGCGGCGGCGCGGCATCCTCGATCGATACGGTGTTGACAGAGAGACCGGCGGCATAGGCATCCATGGTTGCCTGGATCGTGCTCTTCACGTCGAGTGCGATGGCCTGCCGGTTGTCACGGAAAATATCCTGCGCCGGCCGGCGGCCGACCACTTCGCGCATGGCGCTTTCGGCCACCTGCTGCAGGGTCTGCGACGGATTTTCGACGTTGAAGAGATAGGCGCGGGGATCGGTGACGGAAAACAGCACCGAGAACTGAACGTTGACGATGTTCTGGTCGCCCGTCAGCATCAGGCCGGAGGCGTTCTGGTCGCCCAGACCGGAGCGGCCACCAATATTCTGCTGCTGTTCGGTGATCTTGACGAGTTCAACCGTTTCCAGCGGCCACAGGTGGAAGTGCAGGCCCGGCATGGAAATTTCTTCCTTGGGCTTGCCGAAGCGCATCTCCACGCCGCGCTCGTCCGGCTGCACCGTATAGATCGCGTTGAGGAGGAAAAAGCCGAGAAGAACCAGCGCGATGATGGCGACCGCGCCGCCATTGAAGCCTCCGGGAACGATGCCCTTCAGATGATCCTGGCCACGGCGCAGGATCTCCTCCAGATCCGGCGGCCCGCCATTGCCGCGCCCACCCCCGCCGCCGCGCGGCCGGTTCGGTCCCTGTCCCCAGGGTCCCTTATTCCCGCCGCCGCCGCCGCCCCATGGGCCGCCGCCGTTCTGATTACTCCAGGGCATTCACACCTCTTTGCTTGAAACCCGTACGAAAACGGCATCCACGTGCAAGAGCGGATGCGAATGTCCTCGTTATAGGTATGAGCCAGACGGCTTTCAACGCGCGCGCAACGTGGTTTTCGACTTCAACCCACAAACTATATCGTGAGCCAACAACTTCTATCAATCAAAAAAACTCAACTGTAAATTGTCCCTCTCATCCAATTCCACTTTTTCCTCATAGCTCTCAAGATACTTAAGAAAGTTGGGAGACCTTCCCATAAATTCCTCCTTTGATTTATATCTATGAACCGGCTTTCTTCGCTCATAACGCGTGATAGAGAACGGAAATTCGTCATCCTCAGTTGAAGGATATGATTTACTTAGACCCTTCTTCCATTCAGACCAAGCATGACCCCCATCATCGTCAAAATCGGTTTCAAATTTAGCATCGCCATTTATTGGACCACAATATACTTCGGTTAAAAATACTTGATTTATGAAACGCTCAAATAATTTGTATATTTGCTCGCCTCCAATAATAAAAAATTGAAGCTTCCTAAGATATATTGAGTCTAAATCAGCAAGAAGAAGCGCCGTCTCGGGATCAGGTGCCCATTTTATCAATGGATGAGCGCTTTCAAATTCAGTCCGGGATAGGACAATATTCGTGCGGTTCGGCAGAGGCCTACCAATAGATTCAAGAGTCCTTCGCCCCATAATGACAGCATGATTTTCAGTTCGCTGCTTGAAATGACGCAAATCGGTTTTTAAGTGCCAAGGCAACTTATTTTCGATGCCGATTATTTTATCAGGATGGCTACGCGCAACGATGGAAGTTGCAGACGGCATCCGAACGCGTTCTTTTTTTGGTGACATCAATACAATCTTAGATTGTTTCGGCTCTTCAGCCATCTTATGCAGAATATGTAACCAAAATTCAAATTTATAAAGCCCACACGTTTGGCTCTGATATGCCGTACATGCCATTTCGCAATTAATAGCAATCACACCGCAATCGGCGCGGCGATGCTGGCATCCGCGTCATAGCCTGTGAGCGTGAAATCTTCATAGCGGAAGCCGAAGAGATCGCGCACCGCCGGATTGATCGTCATCTGTGGCAGCGGCTTCGGCGAACGGCTAAGCTGCAGCCGCGCCTGGTCGAAGTGGTTCTTGTAGAGATGCGCATCACCCAGCGTGTGAACGAAATCGCCAGGCTTCAGCCCCACCACCTGCGCGACCATCATCGTCAGCAGGGCATAAGAGGCGATGTTGAAGGGCACACCGAGGAAGATATCGCCGGAGCGCTGGTAGAGCTGACAGGAGAGCCTGCCATCCGCCACATAGAACTGAAACAGACAATGGCAGGGCGGCAAGGCCATCTCGTCCACCTCGGCCGGGTTCCAGGCCGAGACAATATGACGGCGCGAATTCGGATTGGTTTTCAGCCCTTCGACGAGCAGGGCCATCTGGTCGATCTGCCGCCCGTCGGGCGCCGCCCAGGAGCGCCATTGGCGGCCGTAGACAGGCCCGAGTTCGCCGTGTTCATCCGCCCATTCGTCCCAGATGCTGACGCCATGCTCATGCAGATAGGCGATGTTGGTATCCCCGCGCAGGAACCAGAGGAGCTCATGGATGATCGAGCGCAGGTGCAGCTTCTTGGTGGTCGTCACCGGAAAGCCGTCGGCGAGGTTAAAGCGCATCTGGTAACCGAAAACCGAGCGCGTGCCGGTGCCCGTACGGTCGCCACGATCGGTGCCCTGGTCGAGCACATGGGCTAGAAGGTCGAGATATTGCTTCATCGAAGGAAGTCCCACCTGGAAACGGCGCGGCAGGCGACTCGGCGCAAGCCTGCGCTGATGGCGCCATCATAGACCAGCCAGCATAAGGCGATCACCGGCGCCAAGAAAGCCGCCGGCGCGGTTTTCCCCCATTGACTGCCGGACGCGACACGCCTGCTATCGCCGTGTTCTGCGCGATATGCGAAGGCGGCAAAGGAATTTACGGCGGTTTTCGTCACCCGCCCTTTTCATCGCGGCGCCGAGCGCCTATATGTTCGCTGTCGTCGCAAGGCGACTATGGCAATAAACGAACGATGGAATAAGCCTATTGGACCCGGGGGCGGTACCCGGCGCCTCCACCAAAAACCGGTCTAATCGCCGATGTCTCGGCGCTTTACGACAGCTGACCGGCTTTTGATGGGGGCGAAATAGGATCGACAAGGGTGTAAAGATCGCTTTTTTGCTCGGCATGATACCACCGTCATCGGGTCACACTAGTAGTTGCCAACGACAACTATGCGGAAGCTCGTCTCGCTGCCTAATGGCGGTGTGACACTTCAAATCAAGTCCTAAGGGGTCGCACTCTTAGGCGGGGTCCGAAGGCACCTGGCAACAGAAGCCTTCACTTTCCCTTTTCGCGTCGCGCCTGCAGTCCCTACCCTGCTAAACAATGCCAGCCGCGGCTTTGCCTTCTCCCCCGTCTTGAAATCGTCTATAGATAATGCAAATGACGCTGTTGGCGAAAACGTCGGCGCCGCGTGCAAGCGACAAGCAAACCCTTCTGACGGCAAGACAAATGGGGATCTGATGGGCCAGGACCATATCCGCTACGACATTCTCGCGCAGGACGCGCTCAGAAGCGTGATCCGCAAGGTTCTGAGCGAGGTCGCGGCCACAGGCCACCTGCCGGGCGACCATCATTTCTTCATCACCTTTCTGACCAACATGCCGGGCGTTCGCATTTCCCAGCATCTCAAGTCGCGCTATCCCGAACAGATGACCATCGTCGTCCAGCACCAGTTCTGGGAGCTGAAGGTCACCGAATCGCAGTTCGAGATCGGCCTGTCCTTCTCCGATACGCCGGAAAAGCTGGTGATCCCCTTCAACGCCGTTCGTGGTTTCTACGACCCCTCGGTGAATTTCGAATTGGAATTCGACGTGGCCTCGATGGAGGAACTGCAGGACGCGGAGGTGACCGCCTATCCGGCCCCCGCAGAGAACACCGATACGAGCAGCGAGCCGAAGGCGCCCAAGCCCGAAGGCGAGGACGGTGACAAGAAGGGCGGCTCGGTGATTTCGCTCGACAGCTTCCGCAAGAAGAACTGATCGATATGAGCGGTGACGTCGTCAATCTGCGCCAGGCTCGAAAGCAGAAGCTGCGGCGGGCGAAGGAAGAGGCCGCCGACCAGAACCGCATCAGCTTCGGCCGCACCAAGGCCGAGAAGACGCTGACCCGGTCGCTGAACGACATGGCCAGCAAAAAGCTCGACCAGGGCCGGCGCGAGCCGGCACCTGACCGCACCGAGGACGAATAAAGCCGGCGCCATCTTTCAGGGCGATCTGGTCGTCCGATCAGGCAGGTCGTGCACAGACGCGCAGCGGGCGAGACGACGAGATGCGTGAAGGAAAGCCCTGAACGCGCCCTGCCAATTCGGAAGAAGCAAGCCGCTATGGAGACAGACGCGCACGACCGGGTGCTTGGTCGCCCTGCCTGTCACTTTCCTGCACAGACTACCGTTTTCGGCCTCCAGACGACCGCATCGCAAGCGCGTTGCGCGAGACGCTGTGAGCCGCTATCAGCGATGGATGCCGGGCGCTCGATGGAGAGGTTGCGGCGCTCCGGCAATGTCGAAGAGAGTGTCGATGATTCGCAAGCATTCGGCCACGCTCCATGGCCACCGCACCAGCATCTCGCTGGAAGAGCCTTTCTGGGCCGAGCTTCACGCCATGGCCACCGCACGTGGCATAGCCCTGGCACAACTCATCGCCGAAATCGACGACAGCCGCCCGCCCGAGAGCAATCTCTCTTCCGCCATCCGTGTCCAGGTTTTGCTTTGGCTCAAAGCCCGGCGGCATTAGAGGCAGCCGCCAGCGCGCGACATGACCGACAGACAGCCCTGCCCGGCCGCTCGCAACAAGCGGACGGGAGCAAGCGCATTCCTCCCCATCCCGAGGTCAGCGGCTTGCCACCAGCACCCCTGCCCCGGCCATCAGCGCCCCGGCGCTGCGGTTGAGCTGCCGCAGCCGCCGTGGCGTGGCGATCAGATGGCGAGCGCGGTGCGCGGCGAAGACATGGAACCCGACGACGACCAGTTCGACCAGAAGAATGACCAGGATCAGCTGCAGCGTATCGGCAAGCGTCAGCATGCGGGTGCCGAGCACGCCAGGCAATAAGGCGAGGTAGAAGATCGGCATCTTCGGATTGGTCAGGTTGAGCATGAAGCCGGTGGCGAACAGGCGGCCAAGACCACCGCGCGGTGCGCGCGCCTCCAGCTGGGGCTGGCTGCGCCACATCTGCACGCCGGTATAGATCAGATAAGCAGCACCCGCATATTGTACGAAGCGAAAGCCTTCGTTCAGGCCCTGCGCAACGGCGTTGAGCCCGATGGCAGCGAAGATGACGAAGCCGAGGATGCTGACAACCATGCCCGCGCCATAGGCCAGCCCATGGGCCGGGCCTGCCGTTACCGTCTTGGAGACGATGGTCAGGTTATCGGGGCCGGGGCTGGCGGCAAAGACGAAAAAGGCAGCGGCAAAGGTCAGAAGAGTCTGCACATCCATGATGCCATTCCTTCGGTCCGAGGAGGGGATCGTCACGCAAGAGTCCGGTGCATCTTGCCCAGTGTGACCGCATGATGCCACAGCGCTCCATCTGCCGCCGAAAATTCTTTTTAAGTCAAGTTCAATGAATGACGAGAGCGTCGGAATGAAAATCATACGCAGTCTGACGCTCTCAATTTTTGTTTTCGCATCGGATTTCTCCGAAACCGGTTCCCGCTTTTCGGTCCGATGCTCTAGAGGCTGCGGCATCGCGCAGGTCGCTCAAGGCGCGCGGAGACCGGGCAAGGACTGAAAGTCGAGATTGGGCTGATTGCCACCGGCGGGGTTCTGCGGTGTCGCCGGCGTGCTGCCTGCGGCAGGGGGTGCCGCCTCCCGCGCGCGCCGCGCCGCTTCGGCAGCCTCGCGGGCCTGGCGTGCGGCAGCTGCCGCCTGTGCGGCCGCCTCGGCCTGCCGGCGTGCTTCCTCCGCCGCTCTGGCCTGCTCGGCGCGCAAGCGCGCTGCTTCGGCTGCGGCGGCCCGGCGGCGGCGATCCTCCTCCTCAAGGCGCAGACGCTCGGCCTCGCGGGCTTCGACTTGAGCCCGAGCCAGTCCGGCTTCTCGGCGAAGTCTCTGCTTTTCCAGCACGTTGGCCTGCAACGTTTCCACGCGTCGGCGCTCACGCTCGAAGGCCCGCAGAGACAGATAGCCGGAGATCGGCCCGTAATCGACGGAGATGCCGGGGTCCTGAAGCCGGCCGGCGACCTGGACGATCACGGCCGGCTCCGCCCCGGCCAAAGCGGCCTCGCCGGCCTTGTAGGTCAGCGTCAGCGCGCCGGCGATGCGGTCTTCCGGCAGCTGCAATTCGAGATCGCCGGCAACCAATGCCCCGGCATCGCCAGCGGCAATCTCCTGCGCACGCAGCGTGCCACCCGCAATGGTGAAGGGAATGGTGACGTTGCCGAGCTTGGCCTCTCCGGCAAAGACAAGCGGCGCGGCGAGCGCGGCGGTGCGCGCCGGCGTCAGCTCGCCCTGCTGCCCATCGGCCGCCGCCAGCAGATCCGGGAACACATCGGTGCGGATCCCCTTCAGCACCGTATCTTTCAGCGCCAGTGTGCCGGAGCCCGTCAGCGATTGCGCCATGGCCCGCGGGCTTGCACCGGAGGCGTTGAAGGTCACCGCAAAATCGCCGGTCCCGCGCGCCACGGGCTGGCCCTGCCGCTGCCACACAGCCTGGCCGAGATCGCCATTGGCGATCGACAGCTTGCCCTCAAGGAAGCCGGAGCCGCCATTGCTGCCGAGCCGCATCTGCCCCGTCGCCTTGCCGCCCAGCCAGTCGCCCTTGGCGTCCGTCATGTCGAGCTGATCGCCGCGCCAGGCAAGCGTGCCGGCAAAATTTCCGACGGCACCGTAAAGTCCCGGCCAGAACTGCTTGGCCGTGACGCCCAGGCGCATGTCGAGCCCGGTCCAGGGCGCAGGCGGCAGGCGCGCATCCGACAATTGCTCGGCGGCCGGGTCGGTCAGCGGGCCGAGAATGCCTTCGGCCATCCAGGGCAGGCTGATCGTGTCGACCGCGATCTGCCCTTCCGCCTTGCCGGGTGTCATGCGGTCAAGCGTCAGCGTCCCGGAAAAGCCATCGCCCGCTGCCTGACCCTGCAGGTTGGCAAGCGTCACCTTTTCGCGCGTGACCGCAATGTCCGCTTTGGCCTGCGCCGGTAGCCCTGTGCCCATTTGCGGCAGCGAAACGCCTTGCAGCAGAAGCAGGGGCTCCAGGTCCCGGCTTTCCAGCACCAGCTTTCCCTGCCCCGCGAGAAAATCGGCCGCAGCGAGATCGACATCGCCGGTCAGCGCTAGCGTGGTGTTCTGCGTCGTCAGGTTCAGCGCAGCTGCCGCCTCGCTGCCGTCGGTTTCCTGAAGCTTCAGCGACATCAGGCCGTTGCCGTCGGGATCGAAGGGCAAGGGGTCGAAGCCCGTCTGCCCGAGGACGACGAGGCTCGAAGGATTTTCGATCGTCGCTTCGAGCAGCAGCCCTTCGCCGGAGAGCGCTTTCTGCAGGTCCGGCGCCTGATAGTTGACGGCGAGGCGCGAGCCATTGGCCGTGCCGACCATGCCGAAATTGGCGGTTGCCGCCCCGTCCTTGGCGCCCGAGGTCAGGGTGAAATCGAGTGCCGCATTGGCGTAATAGGGCCCGGCGCGCACCAGCCGCTCAAAGGCCGGATGGGCCGGGGCATGGCGCGCGATCAGCTGCAGCAGCGGCGTCAGATCCTCTGCCGCTATCTTCATCTTGGCGGCCACGGCCGGATTGGAGAACTGGCCGCTCATTCGGCCTGACAAAGCGAGCTGTGCGCCGGCCAGATCGCCGATCGATACGCGCTCGGCCTGCAACTGACCGTTCTTCAAGGTTGCGACCAGCTGCACATCGCGCGCGGTCTCGCCAAAAGCCTCGAACTCCTCGGCGGAAATATCGGCTGCGATCGTATGCGCGAGCACCGTTTCACTGGACGTGTCGCCGGCAGCAAGGCCCGTCAGCGCCCGCAGTGCGTCGAGATCGACGCGGTTGCCCTTGAGCTGAACGGTCAGCGTCGGCGGCGCATCCGGAAGCGACTGCCGCTCGATACGCCCGCGCAAGGTGGCAGGCCCAGCGGCGATCTCCAGCCGCTCGAACTGCTGCAGGCTGTCGGTCAGGTTGACGGTGGCGGAGAAGCCCGCCGTCGGCAGCCGGCGCAGCGCCGGATCGACCGAACCCGCCAACCAGCTGGCGAGGCCCGAAGGCTGCGTGGAGGCAATCAGCAGATCGCCGCGAAAGGCACGCTGGCCGACGAGCGTCAGACGGCCCTTGGCCTCCAGCTGCGTGCGGCCAGGCAGCTGCGCCACGGCATTGTCGACCATCCACCCGGCGCGATCGGGCCGCAGATCCAGTCGAACGTCGCGCACGGTCGTGTCACCGATAACGATGGCCGGCAGGCGAAGATTGGCCTTTCCGGGCACCTGCGGAATCGGAATATCGGCCAGGAGCGCCAGCATTGCCTGAAGCCGCTGACGCACGGACACTTCAGGATTGCGATTGGTCTTGCCCGCCTCGCCGCGATTGCCGATTCGACTGACATCGATCTGCTGCCCATTGGCCAGCAGAAGGAATTGCGGCACCTTGCCCGTATCCAGCGTCGCCTCGCCGGTCACCAGATAGGGATCGTCGCGCGGGCCGACTTCCAATCGGTAATCCGGCACCCGGATCCGCTCGTTGGTCAGTTCGAAGGTGCCGTTGATGCGCGGCGCCTGGACATCCTGAGAGCTGACGGGCTGGGCTTGCTGGCCGCGATTTTCCGTCAAGGTGAAGCGGCCCTGATAGAGCGGACGGAAATCAACGATCTTCAAAATGCCGTCGAGATCGACACCGAAGGGCCGCTTGTCCGGCGTGAGACGGGCGCGCAGCGGCAGGGCGCCTTCGTCATCCGGCTCGCCGCTCGACAGGGAGAAGCGCCCGGCCTCGCCATCCAGCGCGCCGCGCCCTTCCACCTGCCAGGGGCCAGCGAGCGTGCGCGCGGAAAGATCGGCGTCCAGGCCGGTGACATGGCGCGTGCGGCCGGTCTGCTCGTCGATAAATTCGACCTCACCGCCCGTGACGGACACATTTTCCAGCACCACGCTCTTGGCGGGGATGGAGGCCTGGCGGCCTCGTGCCCAGTCGAGCGTGCCATCGGGCAGAAGCTTGAGCTTCGCCTTGGGCTGGTCGAGGCGCATATCGAAGATCAGCGCTTCGCCGCTGAGAAATGGTGCAAGCTCGGCATCCATGGCGAAATGCGCCACGGTGACCAGCGGCGCGCCATCCTCACCACGGCCGATGCGCACATCGTTGAGCGTGACAGAGGGAAAGGGAATGAGCCGCGCGTCGACGCTGCCATGCACCGTCACGGGCTGGCCGATGATGCGCGTTGCCTCACGCTCGAAATCCTGGCGGAAATTGGTCCAGTCGATAAACAGCGGGGCGATCAGGGCGCCGAACAACGCCACGACCAGAAGTCCACCGACGACGACGAAGATCCGCGAGAGCACCAGGACGCAACAGCCTTATCTTTACAACGGACGCGCCGACAGGGCCCGCCCTCTTCCCGTTCACCAGCGCCAAAGCGCAACGCCGCCTGTCGATACCGCCATGCGCAGAACCGTTGACATACGACCGGTCACCGCACTTACGCCGCTCGCGTAGGCGCCCATTCGGCCGGCGCATCATGGCCCTTGTCCAGCCGGCGCCCCATCCTGCGGCCGAATATCAGACCCTTCTGCAATCTACTCTTAGAAATCAAAAGCGCTTTGTCCAGAACCTCTTGACGAAGTCCACCGGGCACGCCCTGCCATTCCCGATTTCCCGCTGCCAGGGTGTCCAATCCGCCACGCATGAAGGCAGGCCGCGCCGCATCTCTGTGCCGAATTGGCACAGGATCACTGCGCCGCCTCCATGCTGCGTGCAAGGGCCAGTTCCTGCGCCAGGCGATGTTCCTCATCCGCGCGCGGCTTGGAGAATCGGGCGATGACCAGATAGGCAACCGGCGTCAGAAACAGGGTGACGACGGTCGCAAGCCCCAGCCCGCCGACGAGCACCCAGCCCAGTGCGATGCGCGCCTCGGCCCCTGCTCCACTGGCCAGCACCAGCGGCACCGCGCCAACGATGGTGGCGATCATCGTCATCATGACAGGGCGCAGGCGGATATTGGCGGCATTTTCGATCGCCTCGCGCAGCCCCTGCCCACGCTCGCGCAGCTGATTGGCGAATTCCACGATCAGGATGCCGTTCTTGGCCATGATGCCCACGAGAAGGACGAGACCGATCTGGCTGTAGATGTTCAGCGTGTTGCCGGTGAGCAGCATGGCGAACACCGCGCAGGCAAGCCCCAGCGGCACGGTCGACATGATCACCAGACCACTGATGAAACTTTCGAACTGGGCTGCCAGCACCAGGAAGATGATGACGAGCGCAAAGCCGAAGGTGATGACGAGGCCATTGGCGTTTTCGCCGAGCGTCGCCGCCTCCGACAACGGCACCAGCCGGGAGCCCGGCGGCAAAAGCGGGGCTGCCGCTTCCTGCGCGAAGGCCAGCGCATCGCCCAAGCCCACGCCCTCTCGCAGGCCTGCCGAAAGGGAGACGGCGCGCAGCTGCGATTGGCGCTCCAGCTGCGGCGCCACCGCCCGCTCCTCAATCGACGCGATGGTGGACATCGGCACGATCTTCCCCTCCGCCGTCTTCAGGAAGATGTTGGCGAGATCGGTCGGATCGTTGACCGGCCTCGTCGTTGAGACGAGCTTGACCGGATAGGCCTCGCCATCGACGAAGACGTCAACGACGCTGTTGCCGTCCAGCATGGCCTGGAGCGCGGCGGACAAGCCGGTGATGTCGATGCCGAGATCGGAGGCGCGTTCGCGATCGATAGTGACCGACAGCTGGGCCTGGTTCGCCTCATAGTTCAGGCGAACATTTTCAAAGCGGCCGCTGTCTTCCAGCCGGCGCACCAACTCGGATGCGGCTTGCCCGAGCTTCTCGTAATCATTGCCGACGAGCGCCACCTGCAATCCGCTACCTGCGCCGCGAATGCCAAGGCTGTTCGGCTGCATCGGAAAGGCGCGCACGGAGGGAATGCCGGCAGCGATGCGGGTGATCTCACGCGAAATCTCTTGCTGGCTGCGCGCTCTCTCGCTCCAAGGCGCAAGCGAGAGCACCATGAAGCCGGAATTGACGTTGCCGCCTTGACCCGAGACCGAATAGACATTGGCGATCTCGCCGCGCTCGAAGAGCGGCTTCAGCCCATCCTCGATCCGGCGCATCTGCGCCTGGGTATAATCCAGCGAGACACCTTGCGGCGCCTGGATGCGTAGCATGATGCGCGAACGGTCCTCGCTCGGCGTCAGCTCCGAGGTCAGCGCGGTGAAGGCAATGCCGCCGCCGGCCGCCACCAGCCCGGCAACGATGAAGACCACCAAAGGCGCATTGAGACAGGCGGCAAGGGAGCGGCGATAAGCGCCTGACAAAAGCGCGCCTAACCGCCCGAGCGGTCCAGTGCGGCCATGATCGGCCGAATGCGGCTTCAGCATGCGCGCCGCCAGCATCGGACAAAGCGTCAGCGCGACAAAGGCCGAGAGCAGAATCGAGAAGGCGAGAACGAAGCCGAACTCGCGGAAGAGCCCGCCCGTCTGCCCGGGCAGGAAGGAAAGCGGAATGAAGACGGCCGCCAGCGTGGCCGTCGTGGCCAGCACCGCGAAAAACACTTCAAGCGTGCCGAGCACCGCCGCTGCGCGCGGGCCCATGCCCTCGGCCCTGCGGCGGACGATGTTTTCCAGAACGACGATGGCGTCGTCCACCACGAGACCGGTGGCCAGCACGATGGCGAGCAGCGTCAGGATATTGATGGAGAAGCCTGCGAGATAGATCGCGGCGCAGGTGCCGATCAGCGCAATCGGCATGGTCATGGTCGGGATCAGCGTGGCCCGCCAGTCGAGCAGGAAGAGATAGATCACGACGGTGACGGCCAGCACGGCGGCAACCAGAGCGATCTCCACCTCATGGATCGCACCTTCGATGAAGACGGCATCGTCGCTGGTGATCTGCAGCTGCGTGCCCTCTGGCAGCACTGCATTGATCTCGCCGACGCTACGGCGCACGCCTTCGGCAATATCCAACGTGTTGGACTGCGCCTGGCGGATGATGCCGAGGCCGATACCGGGGCTGCCGTTTGAGCGCAGCGCCGAGGTTCCGATATCAGGCCCGAGCGTCACGGTGGCGACATCGCCAAGACGGATATTGTCGGCCAGCAGCAGCCTCTCGAACTGCTCCGGCGTCTGCAGATCGGCGGTGGCGCGCACCGAAATATCCTGATTGGCGCTGGTCAGCGACCCTGCGGGCACGTCGAGCGAGGCCGTGGCGAGTGCGGTGCGCAGATTAGCCACCGTCAGGCCGCGTGCCGCCAGCTGGTTCTGGTCGACATCGACGCGAAAGATCTTCTCCTGCTCGCCATTGATCTGCACATCGGCCACGCCCTCGACGGCGGCGAGCCGGTCGGTCACCTCGTTTTCGGCCAGCAGCGAGAGGTCTTCGGTCGACAGCCGGTCGGAGGTCAATGCCAGGCGCAGGATCGGCTGGCTGTCGGCGTCCGCCTTGACGATCTGCGGGGCGTCGGCCGTTTCCGGTAGCGTGTTGGTCACCCGGCCGAGCGCGTCGCGCACGTCATTGGCCGCCTGGCTGACATCGGTCGCATCGGAAAATTCCAGCGTCACCCGGCTTTGGGCATATTGCGAGGTGGAGGAGATGTTCTTGATGCCCTGCACGCGACTGACGGCACCTTCGATCACCGAGGTGATTTCCCGGTCCACCGTCTCCGGCGAGGCGCCGTCGAAGGTCGTTGTGACCGAGACGACGGGACGGTCGACCTGCGGCAGTTCGCGTATTTCCACCCCATTCAGCGCGGCGAGGCCGGCGACGATGATCAGCAGATTGACGACCAACGCAAAAATCGGGCGGCGCACGAAGAGCGCGGTGAAGCCCGCCTGCCCGCCGCTGGGGGCCGGCTGATGGGGTGTCGGCTCGATGCGCGGCAGCTCATGCTTCACGGCCGGCTCTCCGCCTTCGATATTTCCTGATTGCGCGTGGATGGCGCGGGATCGGTACCATCGACACGCACCTTGCCGCCGTCGCGTGCCCGCTGCACGCCTTCGATCACCACACTGTCGCCCTTCTTGAGCGCCGCATCGACCAGAACGGCATCGGAATTGCGTTGGATGATCCTGATCGGCACGCGCTTTGCCACATCCTCGACAACCTGCCAGACAAAGGCGCCATCCGAACTCCATTGCACGGCAAGCGGATTGACGGCCGGGTAGACCTCACCGGGAAAACGCACCTGAACCGTAAATGACATGCCGGCCCGCAGGAGGTCCTCGGGGTTGTCGAGCCTGGCGCGCACGCGCAGGGTTCGACTGGCCTGATCGATGCGATTGTCGATGGCAAAGACGGTGCCGGTAAAGGGCCGCGCGGGCAAGGCCACGGCGGAGGCGGCGACCGACTGGCCAACGGCGATCTGGTTGGCCAGGCGCTCCGGCACCCAGAAATCGATCAGGATTTCGCTGCGGTCATCGACCACGGCGACCGCTGTGGAAGTGGTGACGTAATCGCCCGGATTGGCGGTGATGATGCCGACGACGCCCTTGGCGGGCGAGAGAATATCGCGTCGCTTGAGGTCCAGCTCGGCCGACTGGCGCTGCAGCTCGGCGGCCTGCAGCTCGAATTCCGCCTGGCGCAAGGCCGCGATCGAAACCGCATTGCCCAGGCGGCGGTTGCGTTCGAGCGCATCGCGCGCTTTTTCCACTGCCACCCGGCCCTCCTCCGCCGCGATTTTCTGCGCCTCATTGTCGAGCCGGGCTATCACCTGGCCAATCTCCACCCGATCCCCCGAGCGAACGAGCACCTCAGTCAGATTGCCGGCCGAAAGCGGGGTGACCGACACCGTGCTCTTGGCCTCGCTGGTGCCCAAGGCCTCGATCCGGTCATTGACGGTGCCAACCGCGACGGCCTGCGCGACCACAAGCGGCGGACCGGCCGGACCGCCGCGTCCGCCCTGGCGGGGAGCCGCCTGCCCGGAAGCCTCACTGCCCGTCCCCGCGCCCGGGTCAGGCTTGCCGGCCACCAGACTGGTCACGGATACCGGCACGCCGGCACGCTCCAGCATTGCGGCAGCGCCGGGCACGACGCGCAGGGCAACACCCGCTGTGGCGACCAGAAGCACGGCACCGATGGCAAGCTGCGTCGTCAGGCGCATTCCAAGCATTCTCCTTGCATGAACTCAAAGACAAAATATGCCGCACAGCCCTTGCTTTCGCCGACCTCCGAAGACGATATTCGGCAAAACAAGAACTTAGGGCGCGACCGTCAATCTGGAAGATGAAAGCTCCTGGCGCTTGGCAAGGCAGCCCTTCGGCAGCGATCCGGATCGACAAGCCGGCGACCCAGAATGACGCACGAGCAAGCCGAAGGGTCCAGGCAAAGACGGTTCCCGATCCATCCGTCTGCAACCGCACCAGGCGACAGGACCTGCCGCATCATACAAACGCCTTCAACAGGGCCTTGATAACGCTGCAGACTATCCTCTGCGTGGCCGGTGCGCGCAACCGCTTAACCCCGCGCATGACGCAATTGTCATTGCAGCGCGAGCGCTTCCTCCTAGCCCCGGAGACCGATCGATCAGCCCGGCAGAGGGAATAAAAGAAGAACAGCCTTATAGCCTTTAAGAGCCGAATCACTACATTGAGCAGCCATGAGCAACGGTTTTGACGATATTCCCTTCTTCGACGAGGAGCCGCCGGCGCGCGCACCCCGGGGAAAGGCGCGTGCTGAACAGGCATTGGACGGAGCTGCATTGGGCGGCAATGGCGACGGAAGCAGGGATTCTCGGGCTTTCGGCTCTCCAGCACCTCACGGCGCCCAGCGCATGGCGGCTGGCGGGATTGCGGCGCGTGCCATGGCGGCGCGTGGCGGCCCGAGCACGGCCGACTATCTCTCCGGCCTGAACCCGGAACAGCGTAAAGCGGTAGAAACGCTCGATGGCCCCGTGCTGGTTCTGGCTGGTGCGGGCACCGGCAAGACACGGGTGCTGACCACCCGCATCGCCCATATCCTGGCCTCCGGCCGTGCCTATCCCTCGCAGATCCTTGCGGTGACCTTCACCAATAAGGCCGCACGCGAAATGAAGGAGCGTGTCGGCGTTCTCGTCGGTGGCGCGGTCGAAGGCATGCCCTGGCTCGGCACCTTCCACTCCATCGGCGTCAAGCTGCTGCGCCGCCATGCGGAACTTGCCGGGCTGCGCTCCGATTTCACCATCCTCGACACGGATGACGTGGTGCGGCTGATCAAGCAGATCATCCAGGCCGAGGGGCTGGACGACAAGCGCTGGCCGGCCAAGCAGTTTTCCGGCATGATCGACGGGTGGAAGAACAAGGGGCTGCTGCCAGCCGACATTCCGGAAGGCGACGCACGCGCTTTTGCCAACGGTAAGGGTCGCGAACTCTATGCCGCCTATCAGGCGCGGCTGAAAACGCTGAATGCCTGCGATTTTGGCGATCTTCTGCTGCATCCGATCGCGATCTTCCGCGCCCATCCCGACCTCTTGCGCGAATATCACGACCGCTTCCGCTATATTCTGGTCGACGAATATCAGGACACCAACACCGCGCAATATTTGTGGCTGCGGCTGCTCGCCCAGCGGCCGCGAAGCCGCCGGCCCACGCCGACGCACGAGGCGGCAGCGGGTTTCGCTGATGCTGGCGCACGCTTTATCCCAGCGGGCGAGGCTCCGATCGCGGTCGATCAACGCGTCAATATCTGCTGCGTCGGCGATGACGACCAGTCGATCTATGGCTGGCGTGGTGCGGAAGTGGACAATATCCTGCGCTTCGAAAAGGATTTTCCGGGCGCCACCGTCATCAAGCTCGAGCGCAACTATCGCTCGACCGCCCATATTCTCGGCGCTGCGGCCCATCTGATCGCCCATAATGAAGGGCGACTGGGCAAGACGCTGTTTACCGAGCGCACGGATCCCGAAGACGTCAAGGTCAAGGTTCATGCCGCCTGGGACTCGGAAGAGGAAGCGCGCGCCGTCGGCGAGGAGATCGAGCAGCTTCAGCGCCAGAAGCATCCGCTGAACAATATGGCCATTCTCGTTCGCGCCTCCTTCCAGATGCGTGAATTCGAAGACCGCTTCGTCACGCTTGGCCTGAACTACCGCGTCATCGGCGGCCCGCGCTTCTATGAGCGCCAGGAAATCCGCGATGCCATGGCCTATTTCCGCATGGTTTGCCAGCCGGCCGACGATCTGGCCTTCGAGCGCATCGTCAACGTGCCCAAGCGCGGGCTCGGCGACACCACCGTGCGTCTGATCCACGATCAAGCCCGCGCACGCGACATCCCGATGTTCCAGATCGCCGGCGAGATGATCGAGACCGACGAGATGAAGCCGAAGGCGCGGAAATCGCTCTTCGACGTGGTGACCATGTTCCGCCGCTGGCAGGGCCTTCTGGAGACGACGCCGCATACGGAACTGGCGGAAATCATTCTTGAGGAATCCGGCTATACCGACATGTGGAAGGCGGACAAATCCGCCGATGCGCCGGGCCGGCTGGACAACCTGAAGGAACTGATCCGCTCCATGGAGAGCTTCGAGAGCCTACGCGGCTTTCTCGAACACGTCTCGCTTGTGATGGATGCCGAGCAGAACGAGAATCTCGACGCCGTCAACATCATGACCCTGCACTCGGCCAAAGGCTTGGAATTCGATACGGTGTTCCTGCCCGGCTGGGAAGAAGGGCTGTTTCCACACCAGCGCTCGCTCGACGAAGGTGGGCGCGCGGGTCTGGAGGAAGAGCGGCGGCTGGCCTATGTCGGGCTGACCCGGGCCAAGCGGCGCTGCCATCTCTGGTTCGTGTCCAACAGGCGCATCCACGGCCTCTGGCAATCGACCATCCCGTCGCGCTTTCTGGATGAGTTGCCCGAGCCTCATGTCGAGGTGGCCGAAACGGATAGTTCCTATGGTGGTTATGGACGTGGCGGCTATGGCCAATCGCGCTTCGACACGCAGGACCCCTTCACGAACTCCTACTCCACGCCCGGCTGGAAGCGCGCGCAGGCCAATCGCACGGATGCCACGCGCACCAATTGGGGCAACCGCTCCGGCGTGAGCGTCGAGCGCGTCGGCTATGGTGAAAGCGGCCCGCGGGCGCGCACGATCGAGGGGGAACTGATTGCCAAATCGGCTGTCGACACCCCCTCACGCTTCGCCATCGGCGACCGCGTCTTCCACATGAAATTCGGCAATGGCACCGTGGCGATGATCGAGGGCAACAAGTTGACCATCGATTTCGACCGCGCCGGGCAGAAGCGGGTGCTGGAGAGCTTTCTGGAAGCGACGGCATAACGGCAACAGCTGTGCCCGCGCATCACACGCTGTCGCTGACGGGCAGCGTTCGCCATCGGTTTGAGACAGACGCCGGATCGAAGGTCGGAAGTCCATCGATCCGGCGCCCTGCGCTTTATCGATTGTAAACGGCGGTCAGCCGGGCTTCGCCGAGGCTATGCGCGCCAATCATAAATCCGGCCAGAGCGTTGCTTGCCTCCCTCGGCAGGTCGAGCGCATCGACGTCGAGCGCGTGGACGGTAAAGATATAGCGATGGACATGACCGGGCGGGGGGCAGGCTCCGCCAAAGCCGGCGACGCCATAATCGTTCTTCAATTCCAGCGCACCTTTCGGCACGTCTGGCGTGCCGCTGGCCGCAGCCTTGATCTGTGTGGTATTGGCCGGAATGTTGACCATCGACCAGTGCCACCAGCCGGACCCCGTCGGTGCGTCCGGGTCGTAGGCCGTGATCGCAAAGCTTTTCGCGCCCTTGGGCGCATTCGTCCAGGCCAGATCCGGCGAGCGATTGCCGCCATTGCATCCAAATCCCTTGAACACCTGATCGGCTGAAAGCTGTAAACCCTCAGCCATGGCACCGCTGGTCAATGTGAAGTTCTGGGCTGCAGCGGAGCCGGCCATCATCAAGGCCATGACGACACCGGCAGACATTTTTCTCGGAAGCATGTTTCACCCTTCTCCATAGGTCGTGACAACGATGCGTCTTCTAGCGGCAGGCATGATCAGCCGCTTCCGGCAGGCTGGCATAAACTATCGGATTTTGATCAAGCTGACGTCGAGCGAATGGCAGACGGCGTAATACCAAAGCGCTTCCTGAACGAATCTGAAAAGTGGGAGGGGGTCTTGAAGCCACAGTCCAGCGCAATGCTGGAGACGGATGCAGACGTCGTCTGCAGAAGCGTCAGCCCTTTTTCCAGCCGGCTGTTCAACAGGATCTGCGCAAATCCTTGACCGGACTTTGCGAGCCACCTGCGAAAGGTCGCCTCGCTCATCGCAAAGTGGCTCGCCACCTCGCCCGCGCGCCACTGCCGGTCCGGTTGCGCTTCAATCAGTTCGCGCACCTTGGCGAGCGGTTGTTCGGACTGTTGCGAAGGCAGCCGGATGCCGTGATGCCGCAGCCAGATCAAGGGTTCCAGAAGACGGGATGCGCGGATTGGCGCCGGCAGGCTGGCATCCGCCAAGGTCTGGCGAATGAGCTCCAAGACGATACCGGGGCGATGCGGCTCCGCCGTCAGCAACTGAACGTCCCCGCCACCCCCTGAGGCTTGATCGGCAAAGACGGACTTCAGCAAAGCGGGCGAGAAATAGACGCCGTCAGCCTCGTAATGCGCATCGAGAAGCGGCCGGTTTTCCAAGGTGACGATGGAGCCGGGCGGGAAGATCAGCAGGTCGCCTTCCCGGCCGGTCATCTCGCCCTTGCGAGGGCAAACCACGCGCTTTTCCCCCGCTTGGATGAAGCAGAGGAACGCCATGCGGATGAAAAGCTCTGAAAAGACGGCCCGCGTCGCCTGGGTTATATGCAGGATTTCGACGCATGGCTCGTCTTGATGCCGTGGCTGATCAGCGCTGAGAGACATCGGCGTTCATCCCCAGGCGGACCGCCTCACTTGCCCCAGGAGAACAGCGACGCCAGCGTTTTCTTTTGCGGCGAGAAGCCACCCTTGAGGCTCTTGACGATCACCATCTGCGAGATCTCGCCGCGCTTGAACGCCTTGAGGAAGCGGGGATAATCGGCAAAGGCAACGCAGCCATGGCTGTCGCCACGGGTGCGCAGAAGGTAGCTATGTGCCAGCAGGCCCACCCGACCATGCGGCGCCACGCCGTCGATCGGCGTCAGGCGCACGGCTTCCACGCCGTGGAACAAAGATTCGCGCAGCGTCACCTTGTAGGTGCCCGGCGGTGTCGGGCCGCGCATCGAAATATGGACGAAATCGGGGTTGTCGCGCATCTTGCCGATGCCGGAATGGGCTTCCAAAACCTCACCATTCGGCATGTGCACCCGGCCGGCGGAAATATCGTAGACAGCCACACCGCGCCGACCGATCAAGGGAGAGCGCAGCGGCGCATCGTCCTCGATCGGTGAATCGGGCTTGGCATAGGCCAGTTCCGTGCGCGCAGGTTTGCGGCGCGCGGGAATGGGGCTCTCGTCTTCATCCTCGTCGACATCAGCCGGCGCCAGCGCACGGCGGGCTTCGGCCGCCATGCCGGGGCGCGCCAGCGGCAGCGATCCGAGATCCGGCAGAGGTTCGGCCGTCTCGCTGTTGGACAGAACGAGGCTGAAGGGCTTGGCAAGCGCGCCGGTCTTTTGCGGATCGGGTTCGACCATGGCATGCGGACGGATCGGTGCGATATCGGCCTCGGCGGTTTCCACCGGCGCGCCTTCGCCGGACGGGTCAGCCGGTGTTGCGGCCGCGAGAGGAGGCAGCGCGGGCGCTGCAGGCAGCTTCGGGCCTGCAACGGCGACATGCACGGTCTGGATCGCGGCCATCGGCCCCGGCGATGGCGCGGTGGCCTGCGCGCTGGCCATCTGCATGGCAGGCCGCAGATCGGCATTGGATTTTGCAAGCGCCAGGGCAAGACCGAGCTTGGCCGACTCGATCTTCAGCGCGGCCTGCGGCGTTTCAGGCTGACGGACAGCGCGGGCGGCGACATCGAGCGGCGGCAGGCCGAGGCGCGCGAATTTGGTGGGGTGTACAAGGCGCTGTGCCGAGGCGGCGGCAGTCTGCGGCAAGGCCGAGAGCCCCAGGGACGCATCGAAACGCGGGCGCGCCAGCGGATCCATATTGCCGGACACCTGGTGCATCGTCGCCATGGTCACAAGCCAGCAGGCCATGGCCGCGCCACCTGTGAGCGTTACGCCCAGAAAAGCCGGAAGGGCGCTCCGCCCACGTTTGCTCGATCGCGCAGAACCGGTGTTCCAGCTCTGCATCCCCATGTGATTTTCGATCGCCTGCGCCATCCACTCTGACTCTTGAGCATGCTCGGTCTCATCAGGGCAAAGGCAACCGATGCCCTTCCCCTGAGGAATAGCCGAGAAAAAGAGGATCGAGCGACCCATCGCTTCCAAGCTGGAAAAGATGAACTGCCCCCACATTGCCGGAATCGCCGCAGGCCTCATGGACCTGTCGAACAGCGCCGGGCACCCGGTGGTGCCGCGCGTGATTCGCTTGCCTCACGCTGTCCACACCATCCGGAGACGGCTAAAGAATGGCGAAATATGGTAACCGTTTCCTTTACGCCCGGCCCCATCCTTAGAGCGAGGGATGCCCAGCATGCTCACATCTTCGGGAGCGAGACGTCAAGGCCGGGAGTCGGTCGAGGCCTATTGCCCACCGCTGAGCTAGGGTTATCAAATTCTTGCACTGATTTTTTCAAACACCGCTCGAATTGCGGCAAGGCTGTCCGCCACCTGTCAACGTGCCTCGGCCGGTCATATCGACCTAGAAAATCTTCCGCGGCGACATCCCCAGGAATCGCGATGCCGCAAAGATCGTCGAAACCGCACGCTCTCGTCCATTGCAACGTCTTAGAGCGATCTTATCTATGCTCGGACTGTTGAACCTGGAGTTCCCCATGCCTGCCAAGATCCGCCTGACCTGCGCGCTGGCGCTCGTTGCCGCGCTCGCCCTGCCCCTTGCAGCACCTTCGGCGCAAGCCGAAACCGTGGGCAAGGTCGGGGTCGACTGGATGGGCAATGACATCAAGATCGACGCTGTCACGGACCCGAAGGTCGAGGGCGTGACCTGTCACGTCACCTATTTTGACCGGGGCGTCCTGGACCGGCTGAAAAAGGGCAATTGG
Organism: Xaviernesmea oryzae; assembly: GCF_900109605.1. Lineage (GTDB taxonomy): Bacteria > Pseudomonadota > Alphaproteobacteria > Rhizobiales > Rhizobiaceae > Xaviernesmea > Xaviernesmea oryzae. Next base: position 173,070 of record NZ_FOAM01000009.1, on the reverse strand, counting down.
TTCGAGGATCCGTCGAACAATTCCATTGCCTGCCGCCAGACAGGGCCGATCTCGATCGGCAAGATCGATATGGGCCAGGATGGCGAAGAGGTGTTCCGCGAGGGCATGTCGCTGATCTGGAAGAAGCTGGTGGTCAACCGGATCTATGACAAGACGAACAATACGCTGATCTATCTCGCCCATTCGCGCGAATTGACCGACGGCTCGGCCAAGATGTCGATCTCGACCGTGCCTCTCTACGGCCAGCAGGTCACCTGGAAGGATGGCGCGCCGAAATAAGATCACGCGCCTCGGGTGCGCCGGCCTGTCGCCTCACGCCTCCTCGGCCAGCACCGTGGTCGAGGTGACCAGGCCGATGCCGGCGGCGGCCATCGCGTCATAGGCCGCCTCGACGCCGGTGGGATCGATGCCCCGGCAGGCGTCCTCAATCACCCGTACATTGACCGACGGCAGCATGGCGCGGGCATCGAGCGCGGAAAAACGCACGCAATAATCCGTCGCCAAACCGCAGAGGTCCAGCCGCGTCACGCCTTTCGCCGCGAGATAATCGGCAAGCCCCGTCAAGGCCAGTTGGTCGTTGTCGCGAAAGGCGGAATAGCTGTCGACGTCGGGATCCATTCCCTTGCGCTGGACGAAACCGATGCGCGACTTGTCCAGCTGCGGATGAAATTCCGCATCCACGGTTTCTTCCACGCAATGATCGGGCCAGAGCATTTGCGGACGTCCGTTCAGCGTGCCCATTTCGAAAGGCTTGGCGCCGGGATGCTGCGAGGCGAAGCTGCCGTGATCGGCCGGATGCCAGTCCTGCGAGGCGACGATGAGATCATAGCCGCCCTCCGCCATCAGCCGATTGGCGACCGGCACCACGGCCTCGCCGTCCGGCACGGCGAGATTGCCGCCCGTGCAGAACCCATTCTGGATGTCGATGAGCAGGAGGCATTTCATGGCACTTGTCCTTTTGCGCGCAGACCCCCGCCCTATGGCAAAGGCGATGGGCAGACGGCACATACGATGCCACGGCTTGCCTCACAATTGTTTAAAAATCGATCTGTATTCGATTTCGACCATGCAAACAGATGCTTGGCAGCAATATCTCAACCAATGCGGGCGGCAAAACGTCAAAGCCCGACGGCGCCTCGACAAGAGGCGCCGTCGGGTTTGATGCGATGAGGCAGAACCGGTGCGCCGATCAAGCGGCCTGGGCCAGTTCGTCGGCGATGACAGTGTCGAGGTTGAGGAAGCAGACCATGCTCTTTTCGAGTGCAACGATGCCGCGGCAGAAGGCGCGCTGGCCTTCGGGTATGATTTCCGGCGCCGGCTGCAGATCCTCGGCGCGGATCGTCATCATGTCGGAGACCTGCTCCACCAGGAGACCGACCAGCTTGCCGGCGATATCGGTCACGATGATGGCGGCGCGCTCGGAAGGCTCGGTCATCTTCATGCCCAGGCGGCAGGCCATGTCGATGACAGGGATGACGGCGCCGCGCAGGTTGATCAGTCCCAGCACGTAAGGCGGCGTGTGCGGCATCGGCGTTACCGGCGCCCAGCCGCGAATTTCGCGGATCGCCATGATGTCGATGCAGAATTCCTGGTCGCCCAGATGAAAGGAGACGATCTCCAGATAGGCGCCTGACTGCTTGATCGTATTGCTCATATTGCTCATGAGACCTTTTCCCGACGCCTCGGGATCTCGGAAGCCGATTGGGCTCCTCTCCCGCCTGGATGTTTGCTCTAGCGGCCACAGTCGCACACAGCCGGTAAAGCTTTTGCTAAGAGCGATTCGGCGGCATGATGCAGAGCGCGCGCTTGGCAGGCAGCGCGGCCGGCATTACACTGCCGACATGCGAGCCCTCACCCGCCTTCCCGCTCCCGCCTTGATCCTTGGCTTCGGCCTGGCGCTGATCGCCCTTGCCGGCTTTCGCGGCTGGCTGGCCCATGGTGCGGATATGATGCTGGTCTTCGGCCAGTCGGGCCTGTCCTGGTGTTTTTAGGGACACACCGCGCGGCACGATGACGCTGCCCGACCGCGTGAATTGCCGACCCGACCCCGATGATTTACGGTCGCGGTCCTGATGCGGGATTGATCGTCCCGCGCGCCCCGCATGGAATATCCCGATGCTGAAAGCCGTCCGTCTCATTCTCTGGCTGCTCGTTGCGGTTCTGGCCGGCGCGCTTGGATGGGTGACCTATGACATCGCCAATCGCGAAGCGCCCGTCAAAGCGGCGGAAGGTCCGTTCGGCGTTCCCTTCACACTGGTCAGCGGTCAGGGCGGCGCGGTCACGCGCGACGCCTTCCTGGGCAAGCCGACGCTTCTCTTTTTCGGCTTCACTCATTGCCCAGAGGTCTGCCCCACCACGCTTTTCGAAATGAACGGCTGGCTGAAGCAGGTGGACCCGGAAGCGCGCAAACTGCAGGCCTTCTTTGTCACCGTCGATCCCGAGCGTGACACACCCGAGCTGCTCGGCCGCTACATCGCCAATGTATCCGACCGGGTCACCGGCCTTTCCGGCTCGCCTGACGCGGTGATGGCGATGGTCAAGGGCTTCCGCGTCTATGCGCGAAAGGTGCCGGTCGATGCGGCCAAACCGGATGGCGACTATACAATGGACCACACCGCCTCCGTCTTTCTGCTGGATGCCGAAGGTCGCTTCCGCGGCACCATCGCCTATGGCGAAAACCCGGAGACGGCGGTGAAGAAGCTCGAAAATCTCGCTGCAGGCTAACTCTGTCTGCTTGAGACCGATGACACCCGCTGCTTGATCCTGTCCCCCCCCACAAACGCAAGCCGACCAATCGGGCCGCTACACGAACAGCCACAGCGTCGATTTCAGTCCGCCAAAGCAGACCCTCAGCAGGGCAAGGACGCACGTTCAGGCGGAAGGAAGACGTTTGCGCGCCGCCGATCCTGTGATAACCGGCTGCCATCAGCAACCGGCCGACCCGGCAATCGCAAAACCAAAAACGAGAGGCCGAACCGCGGCCGGACGGAGGACGACCCCTTGAGCGAGATGCGGCTTTTCGTGCGCACCAGCGAAAAACAGGCCGAGCGCCTGCTGTCTGCCATGACCGATGCCTTCGAGGACGAGGGCTATGCCATCGCCACCATGGAGATGGACGAAAAGGCCGATCTCTGGGAAGCCTCGGTCTATATGCTGTTCGAGGAGGAAGAGCAGGTCCGCCCGCGCTTCCAGGCGATCGTCGAGGATCAGCTGCCGGGTGCCGCGATAGAATCGGAAGTCCTGCCCGACCTCGACTGGGTGGCCTTGTCGCTCGAAGGCTTGAAGCCGGTGCGTGCCGGACGTTTCCTCGTGCACGGCTCGCATGATCGCGACAAGCGCCGGACGGGCGATATCGGGATCGAAATCGACGCCGGCCAGGCTTTCGGCACCGGCCATCACGGCACCACGGCCGGTTGCCTGGAGATGATCGACAGCGTCATGCGCGCGCGCAAGCCTGCCCGGGTTCTCGACCTCGGCACCGGCAGCGGCGTGCTGGCGATCGCCGCGCGCAAGCTCGCCGCCGTGCCGGTGCTCGCCACCGATATCGACCCCATCGCTACACGCGTGGCGCGCGAAAACATCCGTCGCAATGGCATTTCCGAAGGCATTCGCGTGGAAACCGCCGCCGGCTTCCAGTCCCCCGCCTTCCGCCGCCACGGCCCCTTCGACCTGATCATCGCCAATATCCTGGCCCGCCCGCTGATGCGCATGGCGCCGCAGCTGGTGGCCGAACTCGCGCCGGGCGGTTCGGTGATCCTGTCAGGCATTCTGGCCGAGCAACGCTGGAAGGTGCTGGCCGCCTATCAGGGCCAGCGCCTGCGGCACCTGCGCACCCTCTGGCGCAATGGCTGGGTGACGATCCATCTGGACAAGCCGCTGCGGTGAAACAAGACAAGGCGCCCCCTAGCCGCTGATGGCACGCGCCATGCAACGCCCCGCGACGCCTTCCCGCTCCTGCGCAATTGACGAAATTCTACAATCTTGAAAAGGCATCGGCGCGAGGTAACCGACGCCTGACGTGTATTTTCATTCTTTGTTAGCACCTTGATCGTAGGTTGCATAAGCAACATTCGATTGATGCCAGAACATGAGATCCGGCTTTCCCTTGCCTCACGCCGCCATGAGGGAGGCGCGCTGGCTACCCGACGAGGTCTGCCATGCCAAGCAGCAGCAATGCAGCGCTCCTGATCCTGTCGCAGCCCGTACGGGTTGCAGCCAAGGGGACCAGCGCCGTCGATACCATCATCTCCATTGCCTCCGCCCAGAAGGAGGCTCAGAAGAAGACGAGCCCACGCGCCGTGGGCGGCACCGTCTCCACCGAAATCTCCCAAGCGCAGAAGAGCGCCATGGCAGCAGGTGCGCAAGCCGGCCTGAACGGCGCGTCGGGCGGGCATGGGTTCAGTGTCACCGAGTACGATCCGGAAGCTGCCGCCATGGGATTCTTTCCGGTTGAAAAGTCGCTAAAGAATGCCCAGGCTTTCGCTGATGGCTTAGCGGATGGCGTAGCGAGTTATAATGAGCAATTTAATTTGTACAAAATTATGTCATTTGATGAATATATGACAGAAGGAAAGGAAAATTATTTGAAATTAGCGAAATCCATGAACAATTCAGAAGGGCAAATTGAAAAAGATATTCGTGTCAATTTTAGCTCTTCAGGATACGACTACAATATGAACCGACATAAAATAGACAATGAATTTAAAATACGGGACGCAAAACTTGGGGAGGGTCTGATGAAAGCAGCAACAGAAAGATTCAAAGAGATATTTGGCGTTGATGTGAAAATTAATTTCGATGACAATGGCAGAGCGTCAATTTTGCCTTTTGATGTAAAAATTGATGATAAAACAGTGTTTAATTTCCACGAGGATAGGAAAGTTGCACTATGGCGCTGATTTATAGATTGAAATTTCATTGATATTGATGCAAAAGGCGACCCAAAACGGACTTTGGGTCGCCTTGATGATTAGGTTAATCGAGTTTATGATATCTTAACAAGCGGTTTATGCTCGTCACTATACAAAGGCGTGGAAATCAAAGTCTGTTGATTTCACATCTTCGGCCTTTATACCAATCAACGTGATATCGACATCACCGACGGTGATATGAGCATTATTGTCATCGTTATTGGTAATTGTGAGCGCGGAAAAATTAGACGCAAGCGAGCTGTCGATCTGAATGATATCAGTGCCCGAGACGAAATCGCCGATCTTGCTATGATCGTGAGCGTCGGTAAACTGGAACGTATCGGCTCCCGCGCCGCCCCAAAGCTCGTTATTTCCAGAGCCACCATTCAGGATGTCATTTCCGCCCTGGCCGTAGAGCTTGTCATTGCCCGCCCCGCCGTTCAGGGTATCGTTGCCTGCGGCCGAGCGATCATAGGCCCACGGATTGTAATCCGTCGTATCGCCATAAAGTGTGTCGTCGCCGTCATTACCGTCAAGCGTGTCGTTGCCGGCATCGCCCTCGACATACTCCCCAAGCTTACCACCGATGAAATGGTCGTTGCCGTTCCTGCCGAAGATCTTGACGCCGGCAGACATCGATACAACGCTCGTAAAATCGACAGTTCCTTGGAAATAAACCGGACGAGGCCCTTCGTAAGATTGATTGAACCAAATATGCTGGACATTATGAAGGCCATTATCGGCGATCATGACCGCAGTCCAATAGTAACCTGACTTCGGAGCAACATAGATGGCATTATCGCCTGCTCCGCCATCAAAAGTTTCCCAACCATTCTTGATGCCGCCATAGGTCGTTACATTGCTATCATTGCCGCCGATCTGGAAAACGTCGTCGCGCGCAACGCCGTAGCGATCACCGACGAAATTTTCCCATCCCGATCCAATTTGCCAGCTGTTTGATAGGTAAGTCGTCATAGCAAAATCTCCGCGTGTATAGAAGAAAAGACATGAGACAGAGCGGCCATTCATGGCCGCACAAGGCGCGTCAAATGCACCATCTGCAGGCTGCACGACATCGCGGATTATCTAGGAAAACGCTAATTAAGCAACTAAGAATCTTCAAAGAGAATGATTTTTCACCACATCAACACCCTTTGATAGAAAATTCTTTCGGTTGTATTTTTGCGCTCAATTCAAACGGTTCGATCGGTCAACACCTAAAGAAGCCCACTTTTTCACGGAGTTGTCAGCGGATATCGCTTCGCCGGTTTTTGCGTCTCCCACCAAAGCCGGCGATGGGATATGAGGGGCGGCGGCCGGCGCGTCTGGATGACAGAGGCTTAAGGCTCCCCCCTGTTCTGGCAGCGTCATCAGGCTCTTGCCCGGTTGCGCGCCGATTGCCGAGTGAAAGCATGACCGACCGAAAGCCTGTGGCCGATCTGACCGAAGCCGATGCCAAGGAGGAGCTGGCCTTTCTGGCGGCCGAGCTTGCCCGGCACGATGCGCTCTATCATGGGCAGGATGCGCCGGAGATTTCGGATGCCGACTATGATGCGCTGAAGCGGCGCAATCAGGCGATCGAAGAGCGTTTTCCCGCGCTGAAGCGGCCGGATAGCCCTGAGGGGCGGGTCGGGGCCGCACCCTCGGGGCTCTTTGCCCCGGTTACCCATGCGCGGCCGATGCTCTCGCTCGACAATGTGTTTTCCGACGAGGATGTCCGGGACTTCATCGGCAGCGTCTATCGCTTCCTCGGTCAGATGCCTGATGGATCGATTGCCTTTACTGCCGAGCCGAAGATCGACGGGCTGTCCATGTCGCTGCGCTATGAAAATCGGCAGCTGGTGACGGGCGCCACGCGCGGCGATGGGACGACGGGCGAGAATGTCACCGCCAATATCCTGACCATCGCCGAAATTCCCAAGAGCTTGCCATCAGATGCGCCCGATGTGGTGGAGGTACGCGGCGAGGTCTATATGGCCAAGAGCGACTTTCTCGCACTGAATGCCCAGATGGAGGCCGAGGGGCGGCAGACCTATGTCAACCCGCGCAACACAGCGGCCGGCTCGCTGCGCCAGCTCGATGCGAAGATCACCGCCACGCGCAAGCTGCGCTTCTTCGCCTATGCCTGGGGCGAGATGTCGTCCCTGCCGGCTGAGACACAATATGAGATGGTCGCGGCGCTCGGGCGCTGGGGCTTCAAGATCAATCCGCTGATGAAGCGTCTCTCCTCGATCGAGGCGATCCTCGCCCATTACAGGGAGATCGGCCTTGCCCGGCCCGACCTCGATTACGATATCGACGGTGTGGTCTACAAGGTCGACCGGCTGGACCTGCAGGCCCGACTCGGCTTCCGCTCCCGCTCGCCGCGCTGGGCGACGGCGCATAAGTTTCCCGCCGAGCAGGCCTTCACCCATCTCACCGCCATCGACATCCAGGTCGGCCGCACCGGCGCGCTGACCCCGGTGGCGCGGCTGACGCCGGTCACCGTCGGCGGCGTGGTCGTCACCAATGCGACGCTGCACAATGAGGATTACATCAAGGGCATCGGCAATGCCGGCCAACCGATCCGCGAGGGCCGCGATATCCGCGTCGGCGACACCGTGATCGTCCAGCGCGCCGGCGATGTCATTCCCCAGATCGTCGACATCGTCCTTGAGAAGCGGCCTGATGACGCCGTCCCCTTCGAATTTCCCAAGGTCTGCCCCGTCTGCGGCAGCCATGCCATGCGCGAGAAGAACGAGAAGACCGGCAAGCTCGACAGCGTCACCCGCTGCACCGGCGGCTTCGTCTGCCGCGCCCAGGCGGTCGAACATCTCAAGCATTTCGTCTCGCGCAATGCTTTCGACATCGAGGGTCTCGGGGCCAAGCAGATCGACTTCTTCTTCGAGGCGGAAGACCCGGCGCTCGCCATCCGCACCGCGCCCGATATCTTCACGCTGGAAAAGCGCCAGCAGGGCTCTCTGACCAAACTGGAAAACATCGATGGCTTCGGCCGTGTCAGCGTGCGCAAGCTGTTCGAAGCGATCAACGGTCGCCGTCAGGTGGCGCTGCATCGCTTCATCTATGCGCTGGGCATCCGCCATGTTGGCGAGACCAATGCCAAGCTTTTGGCCCGCTCCTATGGCGATTATGACAGCTTCGCCGCCGCGATGATGGCCGCAGAGCCAGGCTCGGAGGCCTGGGAGGATCTGAACCGGATCGAGGGCATCGGTGAGGTCGTGGCCCGAGCCGTCGTCGAATTCTTCCATGAGCCGCGCAATCTCGACGTGGTCGGCCGCCTGCTTCAGGAAGTCACGCCCCTGCCCGCCGAGCAGCCAACCGCCAGCGCCTCGCCCGTCTCGGGCAAGACGGTGGTCTTCACCGGCAAGCTGGAGAGGATGACGCGCGACGAGGCCAAAGCCAGCGCCGAACGGCTGGGCGCGAAGGTCTCCGGCTCGATCTCGGCCAAGACGGACTATCTCGTGGCCGGCGCCGATGCCGGCTCCAAGCTCGACAAGGCGCGCGGGCTCGGCGTCACCGTGCTCACTGAAGACGAATGGCTGGACATGACGGCCGGCTGAGCCTTTTGTCGAAAACAGCATCGTTGCGCCAAGGGGTTCGGCCCCGCAATTGCCTTTGGCCGTTACAGGCGATAGGCAGGCGGCAGAACAAGCGGACCCCGAACAGGCTCCGCCTGTCGATCGACCGCCCTTGATGGGTACCAAGCGGACCGGAGGGGTCACCATGGAAGTGATCAACAACATTGCCGCCCTACGCCAGCGGCTGATGATCCAGCGCAAGACCGGCCGATCCATCGGCTTCGTGCCGACAATGGGTTATCTGCATCAGGGCCATACGGAGCTGGTGCGCCGCGCACGAGCCGAAAACGATCTCGTGGTGGTCAGCCTCTTCGTCAATCCGCTGCAGTTCGGCGCGGGCGAAGATCTGGATCAATATCCGCGTGATCTCGACCGCGACGTCGCCCTCTTGACGGACAACCAGGTGGACATTCTCTTCGCCCCTGGTGTGGAGGAGATGTATCCCCGGCCGATGGCAACCGTGGTCGACGTGCCCGCGCTGGGCGCGATTCTGGAGGGCGAGGCGCGCCCCGGTCATTTCGCCGGCGTCGCCACCGTCGTCACCAAGCTTTTCAACATCGTCCAGCCGCGCCGGGCCTATTTCGGCCAGAAGGATTTCCAGCAGCTCCAGCTCATCCGCCGGATGGTGGAGGATCTGGCCCAGCCGGTGGAGGTGATTGGCGTGGAAACCGTGCGCGAGGCCGATGGGCTCGCCTGCTCCTCGCGCAATGTCTATCTTTCCACCGACGAGCGCCGCGCCGCGCTCATTCTCCCACGTACGCTGGATGAGGCCGGTCGCCTGATGGCTCAAGGCGTGCAGGATGTCGATGCGCTTGAGACGGCGCTAGCGGATTTCATTCGGTCGGAGCCGCTCGCGCGTCCGGAGGTGGTGGCCATCCGCGACCCCGATAGCCTGGCCAAGCCGGAGCGGCTGGGAGAAGGCCCGGTCCTGCTGCTGCTTTATGTGCGCGTCGGCAGCACAAGGCTGCTCGACAACCGGGTCTATCATCCCGCCTCCTTGCTCGAAGCGGTGGCCTGAGCCTTGAGCGTTCAGGCAAAGGTGCGGCGCGTGACGCCCTTGATGCTCTCCATGCTGAAGGGCCAGCGGCCTATCGTGAGCCTGACCGCCTATACGACCCCGATCGCCCGGCTACTCGACCCGCATGTCGACCTGCTGCTGGTCGGCGATTCGCTCGGCATGGTGCTTTACGGCATGGAGTCGACGCTCGGCGTGACGCTGGAGATGATGATCGCCCACGGCCAGGCCGTCATGCGCGGCAGCCAGACGGCCTGCGTGGTGGTGGACCTGCCCTTTGGCAGCTATCAAGCCTCGAAGGAACAGGCGTTCCTGAGCGCCGCGCGGGTGATGAAGGAGACCGGCTGCAGCGCCGTCAAGCTGGAAGGCGGCGCGGAAATGGCCGAGACCGTGGCCTTTCTCACCGCGCGCGGCATTCCCGTGCTCGGCCATGTCGGCCTGATGCCGCAGCTGGTCAACACGGCAGGCGGCTATCGCTCGCTTGGCCGCAACGACAAGGAAGCCGAAACGATCCGCCGCGATGCCAAGTCCATCGAGGCGGCGGGGGCCTTCGCCATCGTCATCGAAGGCACCATCGAGCCGCTGGCGCGCGCCATCACCGAAAGCCTGACCATCCCCACCATCGGCATTGGCGCATCGCCGGCCTGCGATGGGCAGATCCTGGTGTCCGACGACATGCTCGGCCTGTTCAGCGACTTCACGCCGCGCTTCGTCAAGCATTTCGCAACGCTCGGCCCGCAGATTTCGGCGGCAGCCGCCGCTTATGCGGACGAGGTGAAGGCCCGCACCTTTCCCGCGATCGAGCACACGTTCCAGCCGCGCGCCGCCGCCTTGCCGGACAGCGATCAGAAATGACGGCTTGCGCCGGCGCTGAACAGCGCGCAGAAACGCGCGTCTTCTCCACAAGGTTTCTCTGGCATGGCTGAAACGCTCCGGGACGAATTCTGGCAGGGCGCCAGAAAGGCGCTGCCGGCCATTCTCTCGGCTTCGCCCTTCGGCGCTCTTTTCGGGGCGCTGGCGGTCGACAATGGCCTTTCGATCACCGACGCGATGCTGATGAGCCTGACCGTCTTTGCCGGCGCCAGCCAGATGGTGGGCATCGAGCTCTTCGGCCAGAAGGTCCAGCCCTGGCTGATCGTGCTCTCCGTCTTCGCGGTCAATTTCCGGCTGGTGCTCTATTCGGCCTCGATCGCCCGGCATATCCAGCATTTCAGCCGGCTCCAGAAGGCCTTTGGCCTGTTTCTGCTCACGGATCCCCATTATGCCGAAACCGAGCGGCGGGCGGACGAACGCGGCCGGGTGCGCTTCGCTTGGTTCATCGGCTATGGCATCGCGCTTTATGTGCCTTGGCAGGTGGCCACGGCGCTCGGCGCCGTCTTTGCCGGTCTCATCGGCAATCCCGCAGCGATCGGCCTCGACGTTCTGCTGCCGATCTATTTCCTGTCGCTGCTGATGGGCTTTCGCAAGCGGCGCAACTGGCTGCCCGTGGTCGCCGTCTCCTCGGTGGTGTCGATCCTGGCGCTGAAGGTCGTCGGCTCGCCCTGGCACGTCTCGATCGGCGCGCTCGTCGGCATGGTACTGTCGGCATGCTTGCCGCTGCCTGTCGAAGGCGATGAGGCGCCCGCAGCGGACGCACAAGGCCGGCGGGAGGCAAACTGATGGGCGGTTTCGATCTCGGCTATGCACCCGTCGTGCTCATGGCGGCGCTGGCGACCTATCTGACGCGCATTGGCGGCTATCTGCTCGTGCGCCGCTTCCAGCGGCTTCCACCGCGCCTGATGGCGGCGCTCGACGCCGTGCCGGCAGCCGTCTTGTCCACCCTTGTAGCGCCTGCGCTCATCACCGGCGGCCGCGATGCCGCCATTGCCATCGTCGTCGCCTTCCTCGCCGGCTTCCGGCTCGCGCCGGTGCCGATGCTGCTGGTCGGCTGGGCCGTGGTGATGGGACTGCGACATCTCGGACTTTGAAGGCGATGCCGCCATACGAATGGCCGCCGGCTTCGGCGCCCATCTTCTGCTGATCGGTGAACCGCCCTACGCCGGCAGCGGTTCCGTCGCCTGGATGAGCCAGGCCTTGGCCTTTTCATCCTCGATCAACGGCATCAGCTTCTCGCGCGTCTCCGCATGATAGGCGTCGAGCCAGGCGCGCTCTTCCGGCGAGAGCAGGCCGGGCACGATCAGGCGGCGATCGATCGGGCAGAAGGTGATGGTTTCGAAGCCGAGCATGGGGAGATCGCCGCCGTCGATCGGCGCTGCGGGCAAGGTGTGAATGACGTTTTCGATGCGGATGCCGAAGGCGCCGGGGCGATAATAGCCCGGCTCGTTGGATAGCAGCATGCCCGGCAGGATCTCCTGCATGCCGGCGCGGGAGATGCGTTGCGGCCCTTCATGGACGGAAAGATAGGAGCCGATGCCATGGCCGGTGCCATGGGCGAAGTCGACGCCGGCCTTCCACAGCGTGATGCGCACGAGCGGATCGAGCTCCACGCCACGTGTGCCCTTGGGGAAACGCGCTGTCGAGAGCGCGATCATGCCCTTGAGCACCAGCGTGAACAGGCGCTTTCCCTCGTCCGGCGGTGTGCCGATGGCGACGGTGCGGGTAATATCGGTGGTGCCGTTGACATATTGCCCACCGGAGTCGATCAGAAACAGCGTGCCGGCTTCCAGCGGCGCGTCGCTTTCATGGGTGACGCGGTAGTGCATGATCGCCGCATGGGCGCCGGCGCCGGCAATGGTGTCGAAGGAAATGTCTTTCAGCGGGTTCTGCATCCGCTGGCCTGCCGCGATGCGGCAGGCTTCGAGCTTCTCGACTGCCTGGATCTCCGTCACGCTTCCCGGCGCCTGCGCATCCAGCCAGGTGAGAAACTCGACCATGGCGGCGCCATCCTGCAGATGCGCACGGCGCGCGCCTTCAAGCTCCACCTCGTTCTTAACAGCGCGCGGCAGACGGGCCGGATCCGCGCCTTCGACCACCATGCCCCCTTCGGCCCGGATCAGCTCGGCCACGGCGTAGGCGGCGTGGTCGGGATCGATCATCAGCGCGCCGCTTTCGCGCGCTAACGCGCCGACGCGCTCCAGAAAGGAAGCCGGCGGCGCGATGGTGGCGATCTGGGTCAGATAGGCCTTGGCCTCGATATCGAGCTTGCGCGCATCGATGAAGATTTCCGCCACGCCTTCGTCGGTGATCACCGCGCGGGCCAGCGGATTGGGCGTGTGCGGCACATCGGCACCGCGCAGATTGAAGATCCAGGCGATCGACTGCGGATCGGTGACGAGAAGGGCTGTCGCGCCGGCCTTAGCGGTGGCTTCGGCCATCTCGGCGATCTTATCGCGGGCGAGCTTGCCGGCATGGGCGTCCGTCTGAATGATCACGCGCCCCATCGGCTCGGCTGGCCGATCAGTCCAGAGCCTATCAAGCGGATTGGCCTTAAGCAGAACCAGGCTGCCGCCGTGCTTTTCCAGCGCGGCCTTGAGCTTACGCACCTCCGCGCCCGTATGCAGCGCGGGATCGATGGCAAGTCGCAGTCCATCGGGCGCATGACGCTCCAGCCAGAGATGCGGCGGCTCGCCGATGAGATCGCCGCCTTCGAACACCTCGCCATCCACCTGCTGGGCGAGCTGGGTCACATAGCGCCCATCGACAAAGACGATCGCCCGCTCCGGCAGAATCAGCGCCATGCCGGCCGATCCGGTGAAGCCGGTGAGCCAGGCCAGACGCTCGGCACAGGCCGGCACATATTCGCCCTGATATTCATCGGCACGCGGCACAAGGAAACCATCCGCACCGGCTTGCGCCAGATGCGCACGCAGTGCGGCCACCCTCTCCTTCCCGAATTGCGGCGTGGAGGTGACATCGAAGGACTGATACATGATGAGCTTCCCGGATGGTGCAGCGCAGGCAAGATCCGCCTGCGTGTGAAGAGCCGCCAGGCATGCAGGGCGCGCGGCGGCGAGTCGCCCGCAGACTACTGCATCGCCATGCAAATCCCAATCTTCACGAAACACCAGCGGTTCGCCTTACGCATGGCAGGCCGTCGATGAGCCGCCACGATCCGCACCCTGTCTTGGCGCTGTCTTAGGAGACGCCCGTCCCCGCCGAGCTCTGTCGCAAGCGAGATCAGCCTGAATGGACGGCTGCACCCTGTACGAAAACAGCCTGATCGCGACAATGTCACAGCCTCTGCAACCGCCTCATTGACGATCAAAATCAAATCGTTTTGACAAGAGGTCGATGGTGCATGGCTCCCATGCCCGGCAGATGACTTCTTTTTGCCATCCAAAGCGCTAAGAGTGCGCCCAGAACGGAAGCAGCGATCCGCTGACGTTCCGCCTATGCTGCTTTTGGCAGCATCAGTCTGTGTGGTCCGATTTCCTGTGGGAAGCCTTCTCCTCCTCCCTCGGGCTTTTCACGGGCGGCCACCAGGGTCCGCTTGAGCGTCCTCCTCCTTCAGCTCGCGGACAGGTCGGTTATCCGACCGGCGGGTGGCGTCTTCACGCCACCCGCCACCTCCTCCCTGAAAAGGTCAATGCTGGATGCGAGAGCGCCAACTGCCTGTATCCTGATGCGTTCTGCTGCGCGGTACGGACACATCAGGCGAAGCCTCTAGCCGTTCCCGGCCAGAAGCCGCGCGGCAGCCGCGCGTGCCTCTTCGGTGATCGAGGCGCCTGCGAGCATGCGGGCGATTTCCTCTCGCCGGGCATCTTCGTTCATGCGGGCAACGCGGGTTGCGATACGGTCGCCCTGCCCCTCGCTCGGCCCCTTGGAAATCAGCAGATGGGTGGCCGCCCGCGCGGCGACCTGCGGCGCGTGGGTGACGGAGAGAACCTGCACGCGAGCCGACAGGCGCTTCAGCCGCTGGCCAATGGCATCGGCCACCGCGCCGCCCACCCCCGTATCGATTTCGTCGAAGACCAAGGTCGGGGCCGAACCGCGATCAGCGAGCGCCACCTTCAGCGCCAGGAGGAAGCGCGAAAGTTCACCGCCAGACGCCACCTTCATGATCGGTCCGGGCCGAGTGCCGGGATTGGTCTGCACGTGGAACTCAACGAGATCGATGCCTTCGGCCGCCGGGACCGATGCGTCGGTCTTCACCTCGACGGTGAACCGCGCCCGCTCCAGCTTCAGCGCCGGCAGTTCGGCCATGACAGCCTCAGAAAGCGCCGTGGCGGTGTCGTGGCGCTTGCTGGACAGGGCAAGCGCCGCCGCATCATAGGCCGCGCGCGTTTCCGTCACGTCGGCCTCGAGCTGGCGCAGCTTTTCCGCGCCCGCATCGAGATCGGCGAGGCTTGAGACCATGCGCATGGCAAGCGCCGGCAGTTCACTGACGGGAACGGAATATTTGCGAGCGGCGGCGCGCAAAGCAAAAAGCCGCTCCTCCACCCGCTCCAGTTCCTTCGGGTCATATTCGGTTTTGCGGAGCGCTGCTTCCACGGCCATTTGCGCATCGGACAGATGATTCAGTGCCGTGTCGAGAAAGGTCACCGTCTCCTCGAGCAGACCCGGCGCTTCGTGGCTCTTACGCTCCAGCCGGCGCACCAGCGAGGCGATCTGCGGCACTGGGGAGGAATGGCCGTTGAGAAATTCGCTCGCCTCGTTGATGTCGACGGCGATGCGCTCGGCCTTCATCATCCGGGCGCGGCGTTCGGCCAGTTCGTCCTCTTCGCCATCGAGCGGGCTAAGCGCCTCAAGCTCCTCAACGCTTGAGCGGATATAATCGGCCTCGCGCGCGGCGGCCTCGACCTTTTCTCGATGCTTCTTGAAGGCGCGCTCGCTGTCGCGCCAGCTGCGGAAGAGGCTAGCCACCGCCTCGCCGTCCCGCTGCAAGGCGCCGAAGGCATCGAGCAGCATGCGATGGGCATCGGCATCCACCAATGCGCGGTCATCATGCTGGCCGTGGATTTCCACTAGCAGCTGGCCCGCTTGGCGCAGCAGCTGAACGGAAACAGGCTGGTCGTTGATATAGGCCTTGGTGCGGCCATCGCCCGATTGCACGCGGCGGAAGATCAGGTCGCCATCATCATCGATGCCATTGTCGCGCACGAAGGCGCGGGCTGGATGATCGACCGAGACATCGAACACCGCCGTGACCTGGCCGCGCTCGGCGCCATGACGCACCAGCGAACCATCGCCACGTCCGCCAAGCGCGAGCGAAAGGCTGTCGAGCAGAATCGACTTGCCTGCACCGGTCTCGCCGGTCAAAACCGAGAGGCCGGCGTCGAAGGAAAGATCGAGCCGTTCGATAAGAACGATATCGCGGATCGAAATCTGAGAGAGCATCCGCCGGTCTGAAGGTTAGGCGCCGATCAGGTTCTTGCCAGCGCGGGAAATCCAGGAGCCGCCATTTTCGCGCGGTTCCAGGCCGTTGCCCTGCAAAAGCTTGTACGAGTCGGCATACCACTGGCTATCGGGATAGTTATGGCCGAGCACCGCCGCCGCCGTCTGCGCTTCGGAGGTGACGCCCATGGCAAAATAGGTTTCGACCAGGCGCGCCAGCGCCTCTTCGACTTGATTGGTGGTCGGATATTGCTCGACCACCGTGCGGAAGCGCGAGGCCGCCGCCAGATATTCCTTGCGTTCGAGATAGTAGCGCCCGACCTGCATTTCCTTGCCGGCCAGCTGATCCTTGGCGAAGCGCAGCTTGGCGCGTGCATCCTCGACATATTCGCTTGTCGGGTACTTATCGATGACGGTTTGCATCGCCTCGATGGTCTTGAACGCCGGCTTCTGGTCCTGCGTCACCGTCGGGATCTGCTTGGAATAGGCGAGCCCGACGATATATTGCGCATAGGCCGCGTCTTCCGACTGCGGATAAAGATTGAGATAACGCGTGGCAGCGGTGATCGCGTCCTGCGACTGACCGTTGCGATAGGCCACGAAGGCCTTCATCACCAGCGCCTTGCGGGCATATTCGGAGAAGGGATGCTCGCGGTCGATGGCGTCGAACTTGCGCGCCGCTTCCGTCGTCTTGCCGGCATTGAGATTGGCCAAGCCCTGGCGATAGAGCACATCCGGCGGATCGGTGTCTGCCTTCAGCTTGGTGATGTCGATATCGGGATCGTTTTGGCACGCGGACAGAAGCAGGCCGCTCAGGCCGAGGGAGAGCGCGATCATACCGCCGCGCGCCAGCTTCTTCAGTCCGAAGTGGTGTGCAAAGTCCATCAAAACATTCCCGTTATCCGGCAGATGCCCCGCTGCCGCCCATGACTCATGACCCCGGCGCCGGCAAGACCTGCCAGTTCGAGACACGCGGCCAGGCACTTAGCCCCACCCTCTTCAAAGCCGCCGAGCGCGGACCCGCCAGTGCCCAAGGCGCCCTCGCCTCCAGCGCCTCTGCCCCCGTGCAACCGACGCACAGGACACGAGCTCCCTTTTCGACCTGCCGTGAGAAGCTTCGCCTAAGCTCTTAAGCCAAAGCGCACCACGTCCGCAATGTCCTGATGATGGATTAACGCTTTTTTGTGGCATGTCCATCGCAAAAGGCGGGGCGGTGCGCATGGTCAAACTGCTTGCGCAGAAGGCTCCGCACCTGCGGAGCCCCTTCATCTAACCTGCTGTTTTCTCATGAGACCGGCGCAGCGCACCGCCGCCTATCAGGCCGAAACGGAGGCCGCTGCCGCCAGAACCGGCTCGCGCAGGATGCGGGCGCGGTTGGGAACGCTTTCGACGATCTCATAGGCCGTCGGATCGCTCATCAGCGCCTTCAAGGCATAGGCATTCATCTTGTGGCCGCCGCGATAGGAGCGATAGATTCCCACGAACGGCATGCCCGCCAGTGCCAGATCGCCCACGGCGTCCAGCGTCTTGTGGCGTACGAACTCGTCGCCCTGGTAGCGCAGGCCCTCGACATTGATCACGGTGTTGTCGTCCGAAATCACGACGGAATTTTCCAGCGAAGAACCGAGGCCGCGGCCCGCGGCCCACATCCGCTCGACATCGCGCATGAAGCCGAAGGTGCGCGCCCGCGAAAGCTCGCGCTTGAAGGTGGCGGGCGTTATGTCGCCCTTCCAGGACTGGCGGCCGATCAGCGGCGTATCGAAATCGATGTCCACCTCGAAGCGCATGACGTCATGCGGCAGGAATTCGGACCAAGATGCGCCATGTTCGATGCGCACCGGCTTGAGCACGCGGATCACACGGCGCTTCACCGCAAGCGCCTTCAGACCAACCTGCTCGATGGCTTCGAAGAAGGGCGCGGAGCTGCCATCCATGATCGGCATTTCGCCGCCCTGGACCTCGACGATCAGATTGTCGACGCCGATGGCATAGAGCGCGGCCATCACATGTTCGATCGTGGCGATCGCGGTGGCTGGGGAAAAGCCCAGAACGGTGCAGAGATCGGTGTTGCCGACATTGACTGACACGGCGCGAAATTCGCTGAGCAGCGTCTGGCCGTCCATGCGCTGGAAGACGATGCCGCTATCGGCCTCCGCCGGCAGGAAGGTGATGGAGACGCCTGCGCCGGAATGAACGCCGGTTCCAGACAGGGTAACCGCCTGTGCGATCGTGGTCTGGAAGCCCAAAGAACCGATTGTCATTCCCATACGCGTCATGCCTTCACTTCGCCGGCGTGCACCGCCGTACCATGTTGTCTCTCTTGACCGTTGCCCGTCTCGGGGCCACAGCCTGCCTGCGCCGGGACCACTGATCTGTCCCGCCACTGCGCACGATACCGATGACCGGAGATCGCGAACCAAGCTCTTGCGCGGCGCCGCGATCGTGTGAAACGTCCTAAGCGTCTTGCCGGCCCGCCTCCGTCCCGTCGCTTAGCCCGCATGACGCGCGAGTCGCAACGGATCTTCGCCAGACCCTCGATCATGAAGATAGAGAGGGTACCGCGTCATTCCAAATCACTGTTTCTTTCGATTTGTTACGACTTTGCTACCGGCGTTAAACCCCTGTTCAGCAAGCACAAATGGAAAATGCCCGGGCAGTGTGCCCGGGCATTCGGCAAGGTGGAAGAAACGGTCGGGATCAGTTCGACTGACGGCGCAGGAAAGCCGGGATTTCGAGCTGATCATCTTCATGGCTGCGCGGCTGCGCGGCCATGCGACCGTGGTCATCCAGCGACCCGCGACGCGGGGCGTAGACGCTCGCTTCGGGCGAGAGGGGACGGCGCTGCTGCGAGGCGGCGCTCGGCGCTCCGGCCGTCATATCGGCCGAAACATTGTGTTCTTCGTCTTCGCGGCGGCCGAGCGAATTGGTGATCCGCTTGAGCAGGCCCATGGCGCCGCGTTCTTCGGCCTGCGGGGCCGGCTGGGCACGGCGTTCGGCCTCGGCCTTCACCATCGGCGGGAAGTCCTCGACCTTGGGCATGCGCACCGGCTCGGGCATCGGCTGGCGCATCACCGGAGCGACGGGCTCCTGACGGGGCGCTTCATAACGCGGCGCCTGGGCGACAGGTGCGGCCGGCTGCTGGAAGACAGGCATCTCCGGGGCCGGAGCCGGTTGACGGAAGGCCTGCGGCTGTTCGGCCGGAGCTTGCTGCGCAAACAGACGGCTCTGCGGACGAAACTCCTCGGCAACGGGTGCCGGGGCTGCGGCGAGCTGTGCCGCGCGCTGCTGGATCAGAAGCTCGCGCTCGATCTCGGCTTCGCGGATCGCCTGGGCGACGGCATCCACCGGCTGGGGTGCCGGAGCAGCCGGCTGCTGCTGCATCACCGGAGCGGGCTGGGCAGCAATAGCGGCGGCGGGCGCGGCAGCCTGCGGCGCCGGAGCGGCCGGGCGGGCCGCCTTCTGCGCTACCGGACGAAAGCTGGCATTGCGATCGGCCACCTCCGCAGCCGTGCGATCGATGCCGGTCGCCACGACGGAGACGCGGATGATGCCTTCGAGGTCTTCGTCGAACGTGGCGCCGAGGATGATGTTGGCATCCGGATCGACTTCTTCGCGAATCCGGGTTGCGGCTTCATCGACTTCGAACAGCGTCAAGTCACGACCGCCGGTGATCGAGATCAGCAGGCCCTGAGCGCCCTTCATCGAGGTTTCGTCGAGCAGCGGATTGGCGATCGCAGCTTCGGCGGCGGCCATGGCGCGGCCTTCGCCCGATGCTTCGCCCGTGCCCATCATCGCGCGGCCCATCTCGCGCATCACCGAACGTACGTCGGCGAAGTCGAGGTTGATGAGGCCTTCCTTGACCATCAGGTCGGTGATGCAGGCAACGCCCGAATAGAGAACCTGGTCGGCCATGGCGAAGGCGTCCGCGAAGGTCGTCTTGTCATTGGCGATGCGGAAGAGGTTCTGGTTGGGGATGACGATCAGCGTATCGACCGACTTCTGCAGCTCGGCGATGCCCTGCTCGGCGAGCCGCATGCGGCGCTGGCCCTCGAAATGGAACGGCTTGGTCACGACGCCGACAGTCAGGATGCCCTTGTTGCGGGCAGCCTGGGCCACGACGGGGGCCGCGCCCGTGCCGGTGCCGCCGCCCATGCCGGCGGTGACGAAGCACATATGCGTGCCGTTCAGGTGATCGATGATCTCATCGATGCACTCTTCGGCGGCCGCGCGGCCGACTTCCGGCTGCGAACCGGCGCCGAGACCTTCGGTGACGGCGACACCCATCTGGATGATTCGCTCGGCCTTGGTCATGGTGAGAGCCTGCGCATCGGTGTTGGCGACGACGAAGTCGACGCCCTGCAGGCCTGCGGTGATCATGTTGTTGACAGCGTTGCCGCCGCCGCCGCCGACACCGAAAACGGTGATGCGCGGCTTGAGCTCGGTGATGTCCGGCTTCTGCAAGTTGATGGTCATTTACCCGTTCCTTCCTTTTACCTGGCCGCCTTGCCGAGCCGGCCAAATCTGGTTCAACGTAACAGTCCGTTCCCGCGCGAAGCTTGCGTCACGATTGCGCGGCCTTACGAACGCCGTCAGAAACTTTCTTTCAGCCATTGCCCGACACGGGCGATGCGGCTGTTGTTCCCCGCCAGCGAGGCGATCAGACCGCCTTGCGCCGCATGGGTTTCGAGGTCGGCGACCTGCGGATAGATCATCAGGCCGACGGCTGCGGAAAAGGCCGGGCCCTTGGCTGCGGCCGGCAGGCCGGAAATGCCGAGCGGGCGACCGATTCGCACATTGCGCGCCAGAACGCGCCGCGCGGCGTCCGCCAATCCGGTCAGCTGGCTGGCCCCACCGGTCAGCACCACGCGCTTGCCGACGATCGGCGAGAAACCCGAGCGCTGGATTCTGTCGCGAATCAGTTCCAGCGTTTCCTCGACGCGGGCGCGAACGATTCGCGACAGCAGCGCGCGCGGCACGTGAGTCGGCTGGTCGCGCTCGTCTTCGCCGATCGGCGGCACGCTGACCATTTCGCGCTCGTCGGCGCCGTTCGGCATGGCCGAGCCATGGACGACCTTCAGCCGCTCCGCATCCTCGATTCGCGTCGACAGGCCGCGCGCGAGGTCGGTGGTGATGTGATGCCCGCCCAGCGAGACCGCATCAGCATGAACTAGGCGCCCTTCGGCAAAGACCGAGATCGTCGTGGTGCCGCCGCCGAGATCGATGGCGGCGCAGCCAAGCTCGACCTCGTCATCGACGAGCGTCGCCAGACCACTGGCATAGGGCGTCGCAACCAGCCCCTCGACCGAGAGATGCGCGCGGTTGACGCAGAGTTCGAGATTGCGCAGCGCCGCCCGCTCGGCCGTCAACATGTGGATATCGACGCCGAGCACATCGCCGAACATGGCGAGCGGATCACGGATGCCGCGTTCGCCATCGAGCGAATAGCCTGTCGGCAGCGAATGGAGGATCATGCGGTCCTGACGCTGCGACCGCTGAGCGGCGGCCGCGAGCACGCGCTTGAGATCCGCCTGATCGACCTCCTGGCCGCCCAGGTCGATCGTTGCGGTGTAGATGTCGCTTTGCAGACGGCCGGCGGAGATATTGACGATCAGGCTGTCGATCGTCAGGCCCGCCATGCGCTCCGCTGCATCGACGGCCAGACGGACCACGCTTTCCACTTCGTCGAGATCGGCGATCACGCCGTTCTTCATGCCCCGAGACTTGTGATGGCCGAGCCCGATGATCTCGATATGATGGGTGCGGTGCGGCAGGATCTGGCTTTCCTCGCGCGGGGTCAGCCGCCCGATCATGCAGACGATCTTGGTCGAGCCGATATCCAGCACGGAGACGATCTGCGTGCGCTTGGACGAAAGCGGCTTCAGCCGTGGCAGGCCGAAATGGGAGGACCCGAAGACACTCATAGGGCGCTCTCCTGCTTTTCGAGCTTGATCAGTTGTTTGTTGCGGGCTTCCAGCAGCGTCTGGCGCCGGGCGGCGGCCTCTGCCGTCAGCTGGATGGTGGTGCGGTCTTCCAGGCGCAGATCGACGGCCGCGATATCGCGCTCGAGAAGCTGCTGGCCCTCTTCCATCGTGCTGAGCACTTCCATGGCGCGCTCCAGGTCATGCTCGGGCAGCTTGACCGTCACGCCATTGTCCATGACCAGATCCCAGCGGCGCGCGGCGATGCGCACATAGGCCTTCACCCGCTTCTGGATCTCGGGCCACTGCGAAAAACGCTCGTAGAACTTGGCCGCCGCCGCTTCCGCGTCACGTCCGACGAAAAGCGGCAGGCCGGCGAATTTGTTGTCGCGCAGCGGTGCGATCACGCTGCCGCTTTTTTCGATCAGCGAGAGGTCGGTGCCATGCTGCCAGATGCCGAAGGCCTTGCGCTCCTTCAGGTTCACCTCGATCGTGCGCGGATAGACCTTGCGCACCGTCACATGCTCGACCCAGGGCATTTTCGCGATCTGATCGCGCGCCGTCTCCACATCGAGCGCCACCAGCGACGTCGTGCCGTCGAGGCCGATCTCCTGGAGAATGTCGATATCGGACGTCTGCTCGTTGCCGGCGATCTTCACATCCTCAATGGCGAAGCCTGCAGCCGAGGTGGTTGCCTGCGCCACAGCCTGGGCGTGCCCCCCCAGATGCATGCCATAGAAGCCGGTGGCGCCGAACAGGGCGACAGCACTGACCAGCCCCGTATAGGCCGGAAAATGAATGCGCCCCGTGCACAGACACAGGAGAAAACGGGTCATGCGGCGCAAGGGGCGCGGCAGGACGAACTTGTCGTCCGGCTCCACCATATCGGACGCGCGCAGCCGCGATGCCCTTCGCCTCTTCAACGCAAACACGATGCGTCCTCCACCAACCAGCTCAAGAATTTACCGAAGGGCATGCCGGCATATGCCGCGATTTCCGGAAGCAGTGAGGTCGGTGTCATGCCCGGCTGGGTGTTGACTTCCAGCCAGATCAATTCGCCCGATCCACCCTCCCGATCATCCAGGCGGAAGTCGGAGCGGCTGGCGCCCCGGCACCCGATTGCCCGATGCGCCTTAACGGCCAATTCTTGAACAGTTTGGTAAATTTCTGGTAAAATCCGGGCTGGCAGAATATGTTCTGAACCGCCTTTTACATATTTAGAATCATAGTCGTAGAAGGCGTGGCCAAGCGGCACGATCTCGGTGACCCCCAGAGCACGCGCGTCATCGCCCGCGCCAATCACGCCACAGGTCAGTTCGCGACCGGCCACATAGCGTTCCGCCATGACCATGTCGCCATAGCGCCATTCCGGCGAGGAAACGACCTGGGGCGGATGGCTCTGATCTTCCTTGACGATGACGATGCCGAAGCTCGAGCCTTCGCGCACGGGCTTGATCACATAAGGCGGCGGCAGTGGATGCTCATGGCCGATCTCATGGCGGTTCAAAAGCTTGGAGGGGGCAATGGGAATGCCGGCCGCCGCCGCGACGCGCTTCGACTGGACCTTGTCCATGGCGAGTGCCGAAGCCAGTACGCCGGAATGCGTATAGGGAATCTCAAGATATTCCAGCACACCCTGAATGGTGCCGTCTTCCCCAAAGGGACCGTGAAGCGCATTGAACACCACATCCGGCTTCAGGTCGGCGAGCACAGAAGAGATATCGCGCGCAACATCCACGCGCGTGACGCGATAGCCTTCGGCCTCCAGTGCCGTGGCGCAGGCCTCTCCTGATGACAGGCTGACCGGTCGCTCGGACGAGAAGCCGCCCATCAGGACGGCAACGTGCTTGGCACTCATGAAAAGACTCCTGCCGGGCAGCACCGGCATCATGGCGGTTACCGCAGGCCTGGCGGCGAAACCGACTCAGATATCCTGCACTGCTGATAGAGCGCCCTTAAGGTTAATGAAGCGTTTACTATCGTTAACCTCTTGTCCTGTTTCAGTTCCTGGTCACGAAATTTCGTGAGCGAATTCGGTTTGACGCCCCCAATGACGCGCGGCTGGCGTTCACTTCTCGTCCGCGTCGCCCTCACATTCGACCAGACAACGCAATGCCGCAGCGCACCTAAAAGTGCACCGCAAAAGTCGTATTTATTGGTTTCACAGCCGCGGCGATTGGGATAAGAGACGCCAAAGCCCAAGTTTATATGCCCCCTCATTATCTCCGTTTGGATCAACCCATGAGCAACACGATCTCTTCCGTGTCTCAGGAAACGGCCTCTTCTGGCGCGCGCAGCAATTCGGCCGCACGCGTTCTGCTGGCCAGCCTGATCGGCACGACCATCGAATTCTTCGATTTCTACGTTTATGCGACGGCCGCCGTTCTGGTGTTTCCGAAGATCTTCTTCCCGGCAAGCGACCCGACCTCCGCTTTGCTCGCCTCGTTCGCGACCTTCTCCATTGCCTTCTTCGCCCGACCGCTCGGCGCGATCGTCTTCGGCCATTTCGGTGACCGTGTCGGCCGCAAGACGACACTGGTCGCAGCACTTTTGACCATGGGCGTGTCGACCGTGGTCATCGGCCTGGTTCCTTCCTACGAATCGATTGGGGTGCTGGCGCCGCTGCTGCTCGCCGTCTGCCGCTTCGGCCAGGGCTTCGGTCTTGGCGGAGAATGGGGTGGCGCGGTGTTGCTGGCGACGGAAAACGCCCCTCCCGGCAAGCGCTCCTGGTACGGCATGTTCCCGCAGCTCGGCGCGCCCGTCGGCCTGTTCCTGTCCTCCGGCTTCTTCTGGCTGCTGCTGCATGTCATGTCGCAGGATGCGCTGTTGAGCTGGGGCTGGCGAATCCCCTTCGTCGCCTCGATCGTGTTGATCGCCGTCGGCCTCTGGGTGCGCCTGTCGATCACCGAGACGCCGGACTTCCAGAAGGCCATCGACAAGCATGAGCGCGTGGCCGTTCCGGTCGCCGAACTCTTCCGCAACCACAAGCGCTCGATCGTACTCGGCACCTTCGTCGCGCTGGTCACCTTCGTGCTGTTCTATATCGGCTCGGCCTATCTGCTCTCCTACAACACCAAGGTCTTGGGCATTCCGTTCCTGGATGCGCTCGAAGTGCAGCTGTTCGGCGCGGTCATCTTCGGCATCGCCATTCCGATTGCCGGCAAGATGGCTGAGAAGCTAGGGCGCCGCGAGGTGTTGATCGCTACCACGGTCGCCATCGGCCTGTTCTCCTTCCTGGTTCCGGTGCTGCTGGCTGGCGCGCTGTCTGGCGTCTACATGTTCGTCCTGATCGGCATGTTCCTCATGGGCATGACCTATGGGCTGATCGGCACCGCGCTCGCCGCCCCCTTCCCGACTCGTGTGCGCTATACCGGCTCGTCGATCACCTTCAACTTCGCCGGCATCTTCGGCGCCTCGCTGGCGCCCTACATCGCCACCTATCTGCAGGCAACTTACGGCATGGCCTATGTCGGCTACTATCTCGGCATCGCCGCTCTGATCACGCTCGCCTGTATCCTGCTCTCGGGCAAGGACGAGGTCTGACGGATTTTTGGGCGCACGGCAAAAAACCAACGCCGCCTCTCATACCCAATCAAAGAAAAGCCCGCGAAATCGATGATTTCGCGGGCTTTTTATTCTGCGGGCGGAAGCTGCCTGTGGCGGCGCTCCTGCCATTCCTGCCACCAGATCGCACCCCAGACGGTCGCCGCGATCAAGACGGGAAGAATATAGAGATAGAATGCGAGAGCGACTGTCATGGTCTCAGCTTTCCAAGGACACGTCTTGCCGCAAAATGTAAGATCAAAGCGGTCAAAAGCCAAGTCATGGTCGATAGGGCAATCGGGAGGGAGAAGGCGGAGATCACGATCTGCCCGTTCGCCATCGACACGACAGGCGATATAAAACCAGCAGCGACGCATGCGGTCGACAGCCGATCGATCGCCGCAGCCGTCAGCTTTACACGTTCATTGTGAACGAGCGGCGGCAGCGTCGGGATCAACGATGCCGCCGCCTCGTCCTGCATCAGACCAGCGCCACGCCGAGGAATTCCTTGACCTCGTAGCCCGGCATGAATTTGCCGATCCGCTTGATCTCCCATTCCAGCTTCACGCCCGAATGCTCCATGACGCGCCGGCGCACCGTCTCGCCCAGATATTCGAGCTCAAAGCCGCTGGCCTGGCCGGTATTGATCATGAAATTGCAATGCATCGGCGACATTTGCGCGCCGCCGATCATCATGCCACGGCAGCCGGCCTCATCGATGAGCTTCCAAGCGGAGTGGCCCTCGGGGTTTTTGAAGGTCGAGCCACCCGTTTTCTCGCGAATCGGCTGAACGGTTTCGCGATGCTGGCGAACGGCGTCCATATCGGTGCGGATCTTGGCCTTGTCCTCGGGGTAGCCCTCGAAGATGGCGTGGGTGAAGATCAGGTCCTTCGGCGCGGAGGAATGGCGATAGGCATAGCCCATCTCCTCGCGCGTCAGCACATGGCGGTTGCCCTGCCGGTCGATGGCATGAACCTCGACAACGCGTTCGGCCGTCTCGCCGCCATTGGCGCCGGCATTCATCCGCAGAGCGCCGCCCACCGAGCCGGGAATGCCGTAATAGAAGAAGAAGCCGCCGATACCATGATCCAGCGTCATTGCAGCCAGGTTCTTGTCCGGGCAGATGGCGCCGGCCTTCACGCGGTTTTCGCCCACCAGCTCGACATCGCCAAAGCCCTTGGCCGAGAGCCGCACCACGACACCGGGAATGCCGCCATCACGCACCAGAAGATTGGAGCCGACGCCGACCACCATCAGCGGCACGTCTTCCG
The DNA here is from genome assembly GCF_900109605.1 of Xaviernesmea oryzae. Taxonomy (GTDB): domain Bacteria; phylum Pseudomonadota; class Alphaproteobacteria; order Rhizobiales; family Rhizobiaceae; genus Xaviernesmea; species Xaviernesmea oryzae. The sequence goes on along the minus strand of NZ_FOAM01000009.1, from coordinate 146,562 downwards.
GCAGGAGCTTCAGGAAGGTCGCCAGGTCCTCGGCATCATGCGGCTGGAACATCAGCTCCGCCAGGCCGCCGGCGCGAAACCAGGTGACACGGTCCATCGGCGCATCGGGCGTGAGCCGTCCGCGCAGCGCGTTGACGCTGTCGCCCAGACACTCCAGGAGTTTCGTACCGTTCACCTGTTTCATTCTGTCTTGCCTGTCATGCCTGCCAATTCGCGAGGAAGCGCGGCAGCCCAGGACGTGATGCTACCGGCCCCCAAAAGAACCACGAAGTCCCCCGGCTGCGCAATGGTTGAAACGATGGGCGCAATTGCTTGCGGTCCATCGACAAAGCGCGCATCGCGGTGCCCGGCCGCTTTGATCCGGGTCACGAGTTCCTCGGAGCTGGCTCCTTCGATGGGTTCTTCGCCTGCCGAATAGACCGGCGCGAGCAGGATCGTGTCCGCGTCGTTGAAGCAGGCAGAGAAGTCTTCGAACAGGCTGTGCAGACGGCTGTAACGATGCGGCTGGTGGACCGCGATCACCCGGCCCTGACAGGCCTCGCGCGCCGCCTTCAAGACCGCCTTGATCTCGACCGGATGGTGGCCGTAATCGTCATAGATGCGGACATTGTTCCACTCGCCGGTGAAGGTGAAACGGCGTTTTACCCCACTGAAACCGGCAAGCCCGCGAGCGATCGCCTCTGGCGAAATGCCGAGCCGCTGGGCAACGGCAATCGCCGCCGTGGCGTTGGACACATTGTGCCGGCCGGGCATGGGCAGGCGCAGATCCTTCATCTCGATGATCTGGCCGGTGCGCCGGCGCCGGATCGAGATGTCGAAAATCGACGTCGCGCCGTCCATGCGAATATTGAGGAAGCGCACGTCGGCCTGCGGGTTCTCCCCATAGGTGATGACCTTGCGGTCCTCGATCTTGGCAACCATGGTCTGAACCTCGGGATGATCGAGGCACATCACGCCGAAGCCATAGAACGGCACGTTCTCGACGAATTGCCGGAAGGCCGTGCGAACGGCATCGAAATGGCCATAATGATCCAGGTGCTCCGGATCGATATTGGTCACAACAGCGATGTCGGCCGGCAGTTTCAGGAAGGTGCCGTCCGATTCGTCGGCCTCCACCACCATCCATTCGCCCTCGCCCATGCGGGCATTGGTGCCATAGGCATTGATGATGCCGCCATTGATCACGGTCGGGTCGAGCCCGCCGGCCTCCAGAAGCGCGGCGACCATGGACGTCGTCGTCGTCTTGCCATGCGTGCCGCCGATGGCGATCGCATTGCGGAAGCGCATCAACTCGGCCAGCATCTCGGCGCGGCGCACCACCGGCAGAAGCTTCTCGCGCGCAGCGATCAGTTCCGGATTGGTCTTCTTGATGGCGGTGGACACCACCACCACCTCGGCTTCGCCGAGATTGTCGGCCTGATGACCGACGAAGACATCGATGCCTTTGGCCCGCAAGCGCTGGACATTGGCGCTGTCGGACTGGTCGGAACCCTGAACCCTGTGACCGAGATTGTGCAGCACTTCGGCAATGCCGCTCATGCCGATGCCGCCGATCCCGATGAAATGGACCAGCCCGATGCTCTGCGGCAGTTTCATATGCGTTTTTCCTTGAATTCTGCAATCGGCATGCCGCCGGCCAGGGCTTCCACCAGATCGGCAAGAAGGTGCGCGGCATGCGGGCGACCGGCTTTTTTCGCATTGGCCGCCATAGCGGCCAGCGAGACGGGATCGTCCATGGCATTGGCGATGATGGCGCTGAGCTTCTCTGCGGAGAGCTCGGATTGGGCGATGACCTTGGCCCCGCCGGCTGCCGCCAGCATCTTCGCATTGGCGGCCTGGTCGTGATCGAGCGCGTGCGGATAGGGCACGAGAATTGCCGGGCGACCGATCACCGAGATCTCCGACACCGTCGAGGCGCCGGACCGGCAGATCACCAGATGGGCGCGGGCAATGCGCTCAGCCATGTCGGTGAAGAAGGGAGAGACGGCAGAGTCGAGCTCCAGGCGGGCCATGCAGCCGCGCACCATGTCCATATCCTCGGGCCGTGCCTGTTGCGTAACGACGATGCGCCGCCGCTTGGCATCATCCAACAGGCTGATGGCGCTGGGAATGGCCTTGGAAAAAAACTGCGCGCCCTGGCTGCCACCGAACACGACGAGCTGAAACGGATCCTCCGGCCCCGGCGCGACGAAGGGCACATTCGCGGCCTCAAGCACGGCTGGACGCACCGGATTGCCCGTGGTCACCGTTTTCTGGGCATAGGGACCTTCCGTCTCGGGCAGGAAGCCGCCGGCAATCGCAATCACGCGCGCGGCCAGCGCCTTGTTGGCCCGGCCCATCACGGCATTCTGCTCGTGCACCATGGTCGGAATCGACAAGCGGCTTGCCGCCATGACAGGTGGAACGGTGGGATAGCCGCCGAAACCGACCACAGCCCTGGGACGGATCTTGCGCATCAGTGCCTTGGCGGCGCGAAGGCCGCTCCACAAGGTCCAGAGCGCCTGTGCGGCCTTGATCGGATTCTTGGTCGAAACGGTGGCCGAGGGAACGACATGGACGGCAGCGGCGGGAAACTTGCCGGCGAAGCGCTCGGCACGGCTGTCGGTGACGAGATGGATCTCGTAGCCCCGCGCCGTCAGTTCATGCGCCAGCGCCTCGGCCGGAAACAGATGACCGCCGGTTCCCCCGGCGGCGAGCATGATAATGTCTTTGGTCATGATCGTTTCCTAGAGCAAATCGGGGAAAAGTGCGAAACGCTTTTGCATCCGGATTTGCGTAAAGACACAGGCATCGCCCGTCTTCACGACGGAGTGAAGCGATTTTTCTCCTGTCTCAGCCAGGAATACGAAAAATCGCCATCAAACCGTCTTGGGCGTCCCAGCGCTATTCCGCGGGAACACCAATGCCGCTGCGAAACAGGCTGCGCTCCACCGCGCGCTTTTCGGGACGATGGCGGGTCAGCGCGAGAATGAAGCCCGCAGTCACGCAGATCGCCACCATGGACGAGCCACCATAGGAGATCAGCGGCAGGGTCATGCCCTTGGCCGGCAGCAGCTCAAGATTGACGCCGACATTGATCATCGACTGCACGCCGATCTGCAGCACGAGACCGGCGACGGCGAAGCGGGTGAAATCGTCCCGTTCACGCATGGCCAGCGTCAGGCCGCGCATGACCACGAGCGCGAAGATCAACACCAGCGCCATGCAGAAGATGATGCCGAATTCTTCTGCGGCCACCGAGAAGATGAAGTCGGTGTGGCTGTCGGGAATGATCCGCTTGACGATGCCCTCGCCCGGGCCGCGCCCCAGCCAGTCGCCGCGGATGATCGCCTCACGTGCCGTATCCACCTGAAACGTATCACCCTCGCCAGTCAGGAATCGGTCGATACGGCCGGCGACGTGCGGCAGCATGGTATAGGCAACCACCAGACCGCCGGTGGCAAAACCGCCGAGCAGGATGATCCACAACCAGGGCATCCCGGCCATGAAGAACATGCCGCCCCAGACCGCCGTGGTCAGAATGGTCTGGCCAAGGTCCGGCTGAGCGATCAGGAGTGCGACGATCATGCCATAGAGCAGGATGGCGAAGAGATTGCCGGGCACCTCGGGTTGGCGCGCATGTTCGGAAAACAGCCAGGCACAGGTGACGATGAAAGCCGGCTTCATGAACTCCGACGGCTGCAGGCTGAGCGCGCCGATGCCGATCCAGCGCCGCCCGCCCTTGACCTCCTGGCCGAAGAACAGCACCAGCACCATCAAGACGATCATCACCGCCAGCATGATGACGGCGGTTCGCCGCACCTGCCGGGGCGTGAGGAAGGACAGGCCGATCATGGTGATCAGCGAGGGAATGAGGAAGATCGAGTGGCGCCGCACGAAGTGGAAGCTGTCGAGCCCCAACCGTTCGGCCACCGCCGGGCTGCCGGCGAAGGACAGCATGAAGCCGATGCCCATCAACAGAATGAACAGGGCGAGGAAGAAGCGGTCGATCGTCCAGAACCAATCCGCGACGGCGCCCCTCTGAGCACGGCTTACCATGATGTCATCCTTTTCACGCGCTCGCCTTCGCGCAGGGCTCTTATGATATGTCGCGGGATGGCCGCGCCTTATCGTCTGGTTAGTTTGGGCGCGGCGATTGCCGGCTGATCGGCACGCCGCCGCAATGCCGCGTCAGATCAGCATCGTCACGCCAGGCAAGGCAGCCACATGCGTCACGAACGCCTCTCCGCGCATCTCGAAGTTCTTGTACTGATCGAAGCTTGCGCAGGCCGGGGACAATAGAACGGCCGCGTCCAAACCCGCCGCTCCGGCATCGGCCGCCGCATGGGCAATGGCCGCCTCCAGCGTGCCGGATTTCTCGACCGGCAGCGCAGCGCCGATGGTTTCCGCAAAGGCATCGGCTGCCTGGCCGATCAGATAGGCCTTGGCGATCCTCGGGAAGAAGTCTCGGAGGCTCTCAACGCCGCCTTCCTTGGGCACGCCGCCGGCAATCCAGTAGATCCGCTCGAAACTGGCGAGAGCCGGTGCTGCCGCATCGGCATTGGTTGCCTTGCTGTCATTGACGAAGACCACCGGACCAAGCCGGCCCACCGGCTGCATCCGGTGCTTGAGCCCGGGAAAGGACGCCAGCCCCGCACGGATCTCTTCAGGCGACACGCCGACCGAGAGGCAGGCGGCAATCGCCGCGCAGGCATTCTGCCCATTATGAGTGCCGCGCAGCGTGGCAATGCCTGAGAGATCGGCGAAGAGTTCGGCCTGCCCGGCTTCCGCACGCAGGATGTGTGAGCCATCGACAAAGAAGCCATCGCCAATCGGTCGATGGCGGGCAATACGCATGACGCTGCGGCCCCACAGCGCCACGCGATCGGCAATCGCCTCGCACCAGGCATCGTCGACGCCGATCACCGCCGTTCGGCTTTGAGCGACCAGCCGCTCCTTGATCGCGGCATAATTCTCCATCGCGCCGTGGCGATCGAGATGATCGGGCGTAAGGTTCAGGAGAATGCCGACATCCGGGTCGAGGCTCGGCGCCAGATCGATCTGGTAGGACGAGCATTCCACCACATAGATGCGCTCCGGCGTCAGCGGATCGAGCGTCAGCACGGCTCTGCCGATATTGCCGCCCATCTGTGCGTCACGGCCCGATGCGGTGAGAATATGGGCGATCAGCGCCGTGGTGGTGGATTTGCCATTGGTGCCGGTGATGGCAATCAGGCTGGCCTCGGGGCAGAGGGCGCGGCGTTCACGCGCGAACAGTTCGACATCGCCGATCACCTCAATGCCGGCAGCCTCGGCGGCATCCACGGTCCAGTGCGGCTTGGGATGAGTCAGCGGCACGCCGGGCGCAAGGATGAGGGCTGTGAAATGTGTCCAGTCCGCCGTCTTGAGATCCTGTACGAAGATCCCCACGGCTGCCGCCTTTTCGACGCTGGCGGCATTGTCGTCCCAGGCGACGACCTCGGCCCCGCCGGCCTTGAGCGCCTGCGCGGTGGCAAGGCCCGAGCCGCCGAGGCCGAACAGCGCCACGCGCCGCCCGGCAAAGCTTGTGACCGCGATCATCGCACCCTCACCGAAGCTTCAGCGTGGAGAGGCCGACGAGCGCCAGAATGACAGCGATGATCCAGAAGCGGATGACCACCTGGCTTTCGGTCCAGCCCTTCTTTTCGAAATGATGGTGGATCGGCGCCATCAGGAAGACACGGCGCCCTGTGCGCTTGAACCAGAAAACCTGGATGATGACCGAGAGCGTCTCCATGACGAAGAGGCCGCCGATGATCACCATGACGATCTCGTGCTTGGTCGCCACGGCCACGGTGCCGATCAGGCCGCCCAGCGCCAGCGAGCCCGTGTCGCCCATGAAGATGGCGGCGGGTGGGGCATTGAACCAGAGAAAGCCGAGGCCAGCCCCGATCACCGCGCCGAGGATAACGGCCAGTTCGCCGGTGCCGGGCACGAAGTGGATCTGCAGATAATTGGCGAAGACCGCGTTGCCGGCGAGATAGGCGATCAGGCCGAAAGCCGCCGCCGCGATCATCACCGGCACGATCGCCAGACCATCCAGCCCATCGGTGAGGTTCACCGCATTGCCGGCGCCGACGACGACGAACCCGCCAAAGAGAATGAAGAAATAGCCGAGATTGAGGGTGAAGTCCTTGAGGAAGGGGAACGTCAGCGAGGAGCCGAAGGTCGATCCCGCCGCACCGGCCGAAATCGCCGTGCGCATCATGAAATAGACGGCGATGGCCGCGACCAGGAACTCGATCGCCAGACGCGCACGCCCGGAAAAGCCCTTGTCGGACTGCTTGGTGACCTTGAGGTAGTCGTCATAAAAGCCGATGGCGCCGAAGCCGAGCGTCACAAGCAGGGTGGAGACCACATAGACGCTGGACAGGTCCGCCCACAGCAGCGAGCTCACCACGATGCCGGCCAGGATCATCAGCCCGCCCATGGTTGGCGTACCCGCCTTCTTGAAGTGGGTCTGCGGCCCATCGGCGCGAATCGGCTGGCCCCGGCCCTGGCGCACGCGCAGCGAGGAGATCATGCCCGGCCCGAAGAGGAACACGATCATAGCGGAGGTCACGACGGCGGCTCCGGTGCGGAACGTGATGTACCGGAACAGATTGAAGAATTGGAATCTGTCCGCCAGTTCGACAAGCCAGATGAGCATTCGGGACCTTTCCCCTTAAGCGCATCGGCGCGAAAATCGTATTCGGTTTTCGCGAAGCACGATGCGTGATTCAATAGGTTAGAGCGTCCATTGCGGCCGTCAGGACGCACGGCGCTCCAAGCGTCGATCAGAACATCCCACCGCTGGACAAGCAGGCCGGCGGGGGACCAAGCGCCGGGATTAGCCGGCGCTCTCGGCCTTTTCAACAGGTGGATATTTTTCCAGCAGCGCGGCGACGATGCGCGCGCAGCCCGTGCCCTTGGACGATTTGACCATGATGACATCCCCAGGGCCGACCGCCATGAGCACGTCGCGCATCAGCGCCGTGACATCCGGGCGGTGCACCACATCCATGGGGTCCGGCAGGGCGTCGCTCAGATGGGCCATGTCGGAGCCCGCGAGATAGACGGCATCGACGCCGGCTTCGACCAGCGGCGCGGCCAGCTCGGCATGCAGCTCGGGCGAGGTCGGACCCATTTCCAGCATGTCGCCGAGCACGGCGATGCGTCGCGCCCCTTCGGCAGGCTCGGCCGCCCCGAGAAGGGAGATGGCGGCGCGCATGGAGGTGGGATTGGCGTTGAAGCTTTCGTCAATCAGCGTGATCGTCCCGCCGGGCACCCGCAGATGGTGGCGCGCACCGCGCCCCTTTTCCGGCACCATGGTGGCAAGCGCTGCCGCCACACGCTCCAAATCGGCGCCGGCCAGATGGGCGGCGGCCAGAACGGCCAGCGCGTTTTCGGCGATGTGCCGGCCTGGCGCGCCGAGGGGGACTTCCCAGGTGCGGCCCTCGATGGCGGCCCACAGCACCGCGCCTTCTGGGGACGGCGCATATTCGATCAGCCGATAATCTGCCTTGGCGCTTTCGCCGAAGGTCGTGACATTGCTGATGCCGAGCATGGCAGCCTTGCGCGCCAGAAGCTCATATTGCTCGATATCGCGGTTGAGCACGAGATGGCCGCCTTCGGCGAGCCCCTCCATGATCTCCGCCTTGGCCGTAGCGATCTCGTTCAGATCGCGGAAATTGCCGAGATGGGCAGCGGCAATCGTGGTGATGACAGCCACATGCGGGCGCACCATCGCCGTCAGCGGCCGGATTTCGCCGGCATGATTCATACCGATCTCGAACACGCCGAAATCGGTCGCCTCGGGCATGCGGGCGAGCGTCAGCGGCACGCCCCAATGATTGTTGAACGACGCCGCCGCCGCATGCACGCGGCCACAGCCCGAAAGGCTGTGACGCAGCATTTCCTTGGTGGTCGTCTTGCCGACCGAACCCGTGACGGCGATCACGCGTGCGCCCGAACGGTCGCGCGCCGCGCAGCCGAGCCGGCCCAGCGCTTCCAGCACGTCATCGACCACGATCATCGGCGCGATCAGACGGCCGAGCGCCGGCAGCTTGCCCTCGCTGACCACGAGCATGGCCGCGCCATTGGCAATGGCCAGCCCGGCAAAATCATGGCCGTCCACCCGGTCTCCCTTGATGGCGAAGAAGGCCTCGCCGCGGGTGATCGAGCGGCTGTCGATCGAAATGCCATTGATGCCCTGGGGCAGATTGCCGACCGGGCGGCCGCGCATGGCGGCGATCATATCGGCGCATGTCCACAACCAGCTCAAGCGGCAGACCCTCCCACGGCTTTGCGAATTTCGGCATGGTCGGAGAAGGGCAAGGTGACACCCGCCACCGTCTGGCCTTCCTCATGGCCCTTGCCCGCAACGATCAGCGTGTCACCGGCCTTCAGCAGCGCGATTGCGGCCCGGATGGCCTCGGCGCGGTCGCCGATTTCCGTGGCGCCGGGAGCGGCGGCCATGATTTCGGAACGGATTTTGGCCGGCTCTTCCGAGCGGGGATTGTCGTCCGTGACGATCACCACATCCGCAAGCCGCGTTGCCGCCTCGCCCATGATCGGGCGCTTGCCCTTGTCGCGGTCGCCACCGCAGCCGAAAACGACGACGACACGTCCCGTGGTGAAGGGACGTACAGCCGAAAGCACCTGTGCCAGGGCATCGGGCTTGTGCGCGTAATCGACATAGGCGAGCGCGCCGCTTTCTGTCTGCCCGACGAGCTCAAGCCGGCCGGACGCGCCCTGCAACTGTGCCAGTGCAGCCATGGCGATCTCGGGCGCAGTGCCTGTGGAAATCGCAAGGCCGGCAGCCACGAGCGCGTTGGAAATCTGGAAATCGCCGGCAAGCGGCAGATGCACTTCAAAGATCGCGCCGCCGGCATGGATTTCGGCAATCTGTTTGTGGCGGAAGTGTTCGACGCGTTTCAGGGTCAGGAAATTGCCCTTGCGCCCGACGGTGCGGACATCGAGACCGGCATCGCGCGCGGCGGCAACTGCCTGCTCCGACCAGGCATCGTCGGCAAAGATGACCGCCGGGGCGCCTTTCGGCGTCAGGCGCTTGAACAGCTCCATCTTGGCAGCGAAGTACGCCTCGACCGTGGGATGATAATCCATGTGGTCGCGTCCGAGATTGGTAAAGCCGGTGGCCGCGAGCTTGACGCCATCGAGCCGGTGCTGGTCGAGGCCGTGGCTGGAGGCCTCCATCGCCGCATGAGTGACCCCCTCCTCGGCCAGTTCGGCCAGGATACGATGCAGGGTGACGGGATCGGGCGTGGTCAGCGCGCCATAATGGCTGCCGCTCGGCGAGGTGACGCCGGTGGTGCCGACCATGGCGCTGGCGTAGCCGGCATGCGCCCAGATCTGGCGGGTGAAGGAAGCGACCGACGTCTTGCCGGCCGTGCCGGTGACGGCGACCATCGTCTCGGGTTGGCGTCCGTAAAATTGCGCTGCGGCCAGCGCCAGCGCGCGGCGCACATTGTCCACCTCGATCACGGGCAGGCCGACATCGGCCAGGGAGCCCTTCTCGGCCAGAATCGCCACGGCGCCGCGGGCCCGCGCATCCTCGATGAAGGAACGTCCATCGGCCTTGGTGCCGGCAAGAGCCGCGAAGACAAAGCCCGGTTCGACCTTGCGGCTGTCGCTCGTCAGACCGGCAATCTCCAGGCTGCCGCCGGCCGGCAACAGAGCCGAAGGCGGAACGACGGGAGAGAGAAGATCAGCGAGCGTCATGTGGATTCCCTAGGACTGGAGGCTTGGACAGGGCGGGCAGGCCGACCTCTTCAGCCGTCAATACGACACGAGCAAGGCAGAGCCATCGGTTCCAAACTTGGGCTCGACACCGAGCAGCGGCGCCGTGCGCGAAATCAGATCATGCACCATCGGCGCGGCCGTGGTGCCGGCAATGGCGGCGCGGCCGGACTCCGAGCGCGGATCGTCGATGAAGGTCAGTACCACATATTTCGGATCGTCGATGGGGAAGGCCGCCAGGAAGGCATTGAAGTTGTGATCGGCGGAATAGCGGCCATTGACGACCTTATCGGCGGTACCGGTCTTGCCGCCGACATTATAGCCGGGCACGCGGGCGCTCTTGCCCGAACCATTGATGCCGTTCCAGCGGAACAGGAAACGCATGTCGTCGCTGGTGCTTTTCTTGATTACCTGGGTCGAGGACGCTTCGGCATCCTCGGCCGTGCGCGGCAGGAAGGTCGGCTCGATCAGATGGCCGCCATTGATCAGCGCCGCGCCGGCCACCGCCGTCTGCAGGGGCGTCGTCGAGACGCCGTGACCGAAGGAAATGGTGATCGAGTTGATCTTCTTCCATTCACGCGGCTGTGACGGCATCTTCACTTCCGGCAGCTCGGTCGGCACGCGGCTCAACAGACCAAGGCGGGTCAGGAACTCCTTGTGAGGAGCGATGCCCACGAGATCGGCCATCTTGGCCGTGCCGATATTCGACGAATACTGGAAGATCTCGGGCACGCTGAGCACCCGGCCCTTGCCATGGAAATCCTTGATGGTGAAGCCGCCGATGCGGATCGGAAAGCGCGCGTCGAAGCTGTCCTTCAGCGATACCTTGCCGGAGTCGAGCGCCATGGCGATGGTGAAGGACTTGAAGGTGGAGCCCATCTCGAACGTGCCGTTCGACATGCGGTTCATCCAGCCGTCTTCGGCGCCGGCGGCCGGGTTGTTGGGATCGTAATCCGGCACGGAGGCCATGGCGAGGATCTCGCCGGTGTGCACATCCATGATGACGCCGCCAGCGGCGAGCGCCTTGAACTTGGACATGCCGCCCATCAGCACGTCGCGCAGGATGTTCTGCACGCGCAGGTCGATCGACAGACGAACCGGCTCGAGACGGGCATCGCTGGTCATGCCAACGGAGGCGAGATCGGCCAGGCCCTGATTGTCGATATAGCGCTCCATACCGGCAATGCCGCGATTGTCGACGTTGACATGGCCGACCACATGCGAGGCCGTGGCGCCGCCGGGATAGAAGCGGCGCTTTTCCGGGCGGAAGCCGATGCCGGGAATGCCGAGCGCGAGAATCTGGCTCTGCTGCTTCGGCGTGAGCTGCCGGCGAAGCCACTGGAAGCGCGATTTCGACTTCAGCTTGTTGTAGATCTCGGTCACGTTGAGATTGGGCAGAACGGTCGACAGCTCTTCCACCGCCTCGTCCGCATCGACGATCTTGTGCGGTTCGGCATAGAGCGAAACGGTGCGGATATCGGTTGCCAGCACCTCGCCATTACGGTCGAGGATATCGGGGCGCGAGGCCATCAGATTGTCAGCGCGGCCGATGCTCGCCACCGTATCGTCGCTGATCATCGCATATTGCACGAGACGGCCGGCGATGACGACATAAGCGATCGAAAAGGCGCCGATCATGATGACGACGCGGTTGCGCGCCTGATTGCCGCGCCGCTTGCGCGTGCCCTGAAAAGCGCCGGGCGCGCTCTGCGACCGCCCGTTGGCGCCGGCCGAGAAATGCGCTTTGCTCTTGCCGACCATGATGCGGGACAGGAAGGAGGACATCAGCGGGCCACCGATCCGGTTGCGATCGCGTCCGTTGCCGGCTTCTTCTTGTCCTGCGCGACCTTGGCAGCCTTGCCGTCCTTCGCATCCTTGGGTTCGGGCGGCGGCGGCACGTCGGCTTTCAGCATCGGCAGTTCCTGCGGCTGGACGATCTGCGTGGACGGCGTCGGCTCGATCGACAGATCCTGGCGGTAGACGCCGACAAGCCGCTCCAGCCGGCTCGGCTGGGTGACAAGCGCCCAGTCGGCCTTCAGAAGCTCGATCGTGTCCTCTTCGAGCTTGATTTCGGCATCCAGCTTGTGGATCTCCTCAAGCTTGCTCTCGGCACGGTGCTTGATGGTGTAGGTCACCGTCGCCGCCGCGGTCATGACGACCACCAGCACGATATCGAAGGTACGCAGCATGCTCAGCCTCCCAGCCGTTCGAGGTTCGCAAGGGTGGGAAGGTCGAAGATGGACATGTCGCTCGCCGGGGCCGGTTCTGCGCTGCGTTCGCCCGCCCGAAGCTTGGCGGAGCGCGCACGCGGATTGATCATGGCTTCTTGTTCCGAAGCCGACACCATAGGCTTACCAACTGGTGCGAAAGTTGCCGCCCGTTCGGTGACGAGAGGCAAATGCCGCGAACCCGAGGCCTTGCCGGCCCGATCCTGGAAAAATTTCTTGACGATGCGGTCTTCGAGCGAATGGAAGGAGACCACCACAAGCCGGCCGCCGGGCTTTAACACCCGCTCTGCGGCAAAGAGCGCGCGGGCGAGTTCGCCCAGCTCGTCATTGACGAAGATGCGCAGCGCCTGAAAGACGCGGGTCGCCGGATGGATCCGGTCCTTGGCCTTGCGCGGCGTCACGGTCTCGATCAGCGAAGCGAGGTCCCGCGTCGTTTCGAACGGCGTTTCGGCCCGTCGCTTCTCCACGGCGCGCGCAATGCGGCCGGACTGCGGCTCTTCGCCGAGAAAGCCGAAAATGCGAATGAGATCGCCGACCTTGGCGCGATTGACGACGTCGGCGGCGGAAACGCCTGCAGACGACATGCGCATGTCGAGCGGCCCGTTCTTCTGGAATGAAAAGCCGCGTTCGGCCTCGTCGATCTGCATGGAGGAGACGCCGACATCGAAGACGACGCCGTCGAGCCCACCTTCGGGAGCATGGGCAGCAAGATCGGAAAAGCGGGAGTGAATGAGGCTCAGCCGGCCGGCATATTGCGCGGCAAGCGCCTGGCCGCCGGCAATCGCATTCGGATCGCGATCGAGCGCGATGACATCGGCGCCCGCGTCGAGAAAGGCCGTTGTATAGCCGCCGGCGCCGAAGGTGCCGTCAAGCACGATCTTGCCGGGCGCCGGTTGAAGCGCCTGCAGGACCTCTGGCAGAAGAACCGGAATGTGGCGGACCGGTCCGCCATCAGCGCCGTTCGAGCCGTCGCCTTGATCCGCCACCATTCCGTATCCCCATGCTATGGCGCGGCAAGGCCTCGCAACCTGCGCGCACAACGCGCCGCCTCCTGCGTTTCGATGAACGCTGTCGGCGACCACAACTGAAAATGATCCGCCCGGCCGACAAAGGTCACTTCGTCGGTGATGCCGGTGAAGTCGCGGATGAAATCCGTGACCGTCAGCCGGCCCTCGGCGTCCAGTTTCATGAAGACCCCGCCCCCATGGATCAGGAGCGACATCTCGTTGGCTTCCGGCGAGAAGGGATCGGCCTCGGCGATCTGCTTCTCGAAACGTTCCAGGAGCTCCGGGCCACCGGCGCTGATTGCCGGATAGAGGAAATCCTGGAAGCAGTAGAGCTCGCGGATATCCAGAGCCGCCAAGACGGCACGAAACGGCGACGGCACGGAGACCCGCCCCTTCGCATCGATTCGGTTCGTGGCATGCGACAGAAACCGATTCATCGACCTTACGATTCGAGACCGGCGCCAGCGCAGGCCCACACGGACCGCCCACCGCCTTGATAAACACCACGGGCATGCACCGCCGGGCTGACAGCCCGCTGAAAGCCTCCTGGCGGAGGCACCACCAAACTCGCGGTGATCGGGCCTTGACCAGACCCTGTGCAGTGCAGGATTGGGATACCATGGGACCATATGGGCGTCAATGGGACGAACCGGAAGACACGCTCCCAGATCAGCCTTCATTGATACTCCGTTAAGTTTAACGAGAGATTAAGGATCGAGCCCAAGGCCTTGCAGGGCAAGGTTTTCCGCGATGACCATCACATGCCCCGGCCTCCCGTCTCCGCAGGCGTGCAAGGGCTCATCACGCAGGCCGTGCGCCGTCGCTCTCCGGCTAGCTGAAGCCGGCGGACGCGCAAAAAAGAGAGGGGAAAAGCCAGTTGGCCTATAAGCCGGGTTCTGTAAGGCTCCGGCCTTTTGAGAGCCGGAACGTGGCAGCCATTCATCTGGGACGACGCTTACGCGCCGCCTCACGCAACCCACCCGGATGACTGGCCCGGAAAAGGCTGAAGGCGCCCGAAGGCGCCATCACGTCATCCCTATTCGGTCTTGCTCCCGGTGGGGTTTACCGTGCCGTCCCTGTTGCCAGGGCCGCGGTGGGCTCTTACCCCACCCTTTCACCCTTACCCGCCATGACGCGCGAGGCGCCGTGCAGGCGGTTTGCTTTCTGTGGCACTGTCCCTGGGGTCGCCCCCGCCGGACGTTATCCGGCACCGTCTTTCCGTGGAGCCCGGACTTTCCTCACCTCACAGCCTTTCGGCCCTTGTGAAGCGCGGCTGCCCGGCCAACTGGCGGGCCGTGCTTAACCCAAGCCGCCAGGAATCCAAACCGAATTTTGCGCTTGTCCGCAATCTCGGCCAGCAACACGACTTCCGCATATCGGATTTTGAGAGCGATCTCCGCTTAAGGCGCTACGCCAACGGGCATTCGCAAACCGACCGCGTAGACGCGGATCAGGAATCGAGAAGGGTCTGAACACGACCGCAATACCGGCGCGAAACCGGATTCATGCGGGTGGCGCCATGGCCGGCATTGTAGCGAAGGATGGTGCCGCAGGTGAAACCGCCGGAGAGTTTGTGTGCAGCCGCCAGGTATTTCATGCCGAACTTGATGTTGGTCTCGGGATCGAACAGACCGCGCGCAGCGCCTGAATAGCCCATCATCCGCGCAGTGGCCGGCTTGATCTGCATCAGGCCGATTTCGCCGGCGCTGCCGCGCACCTTCGGATTATAATTGCTTTCGACCTTCACGACAGCGCGCGCCAACTCGAAGGGAACGCCATAAGCACGGGCATAGGTGTGAAGCAGCTGGGTGTATTGAGCGACTGCGGGCGAGACGTCTTCGGGCTCCGTCACCTCAGCCTCGGCCTCGGGCGCCATGGCCGGTGCATCATCTTTCAAACTCTCCGTCTTCGGCAGCGCGGCGCGAAGGTCAGGCATGATCGAAGAGGTCTTGAAGCTTTCGTCCAGGCTTCCCGCATAAGAAGCTGCAGTCCAAAAAAACGGCACAACAAGGCAGGCCATTGCCGCAGCAACAGTCGATCTTTTCATAGATTTTGAAGTCTCCGTGTCCGGCACGTCACGGCACACAGGTGCATCCGCAGCATCGCGCGTCGATCATGACGCACCAACCCCCTGCGTTACTCGAACGAGCACCCGGCCATATTCAGCCTTATGAGATTGTTTAAGGCAGGCCGGATTGTCGCCCCTGTCCTGCACTTGGCACGAGCAGAAGAAACCGTCGCATCATGGTCATGATGTGGCAGCGCAGCGAATTTTTAACCTGACTGTGCAGCGCGGCCCTTGTCGGCTGCCTTTTACGCGCTAAAACGCTGCAAGCTGGATAGCAGGCGATGCAACGTTTCCAGGGTCGAACTGTCGGCAATACCGTCGATCTTTTCCGGCCGGAAATGGCGCTGGAAAGCCGCAATGACGCCTTCCGTGCGCTCGCAGAAATCCCCTGTCACATCAATGCCATAACCATAGAGCGCTAACATCGACTGGATGGCTTCGATGGGTTGGCCACGATCCCCGCGTTGAAAGAATCGGCCGCCGCCAACCGGCACGGGCTCAACCCAATGCCCAACCCCGGTCAAGTACAAATTCTTCCAGGGGAATTTTTCGCCCGGATCAACCTTGCGAATAGGGGCTATATCGGAGTGCGCAAGCACCATTTCGGGCGCCACAGACCAACGATTGACACAGTCTCGACACAATTCGGCAACCGCGGTGATTTGCGCGTCGGGATAATCCGGCAGTCCGCCCGGATGGCCGGCATTGACGATCTCGATACCGATCGACGCGGAATTATTGTCGTCCAGCCCCTTCCAGAGGCTCTTTCCCGCATGCCAGGCACGACGGCTTTCCGGTACCAGCTGGTCGATGCGGCCATCCTCGTGGACGAGATAGTGGCAGGAGACCTGACTTTCGGGATTGCGCAGCCAATCCAGCGCCCCCTGCCCGGTCGTCATGCCGGTATAATGCAAGATAATGCGGTCGGGCGCGGCAAAGCCGATGCGCTCCCCATGATTGGGCGAAGGCGCAACATGCGCACCGGCGAAATCAGGCTCGAAGGGAGACATCCGGCAGATACTCTTGCAAAAGGCGATGGCCGGATCCTATCGCATAATGGCCCGGATCGAAATCGGTTCAACGGACTTATGCAGCCCGTTGATCGCGTTACAGCATCCTTAGGGCGTTCGATCAGCGGATAGGTGCGAAGCCCGCAACACCGGATGGATGAGGCCTGGGCGCTGATGACCTATCCCGCTGGAGCCGAGGCCTCAGGCGGCCTTGAGATCACGCTCGATGGCCTCATAGGCGGCGTTGAAGGCGGCCATGCGATCATGAGCGAGTCTCTGCATCTCGCTCGGAAGGCCCCGGGCCACCAGCACATCGGGATGATGCTCGGAGACCAGCGCCCTGTAGCGACGTTTGATCGTTGGGAAGTCATCGTCACGCGACACGCCGAGCAGCGCATAGGGGTCGCTGGTTCCCTCGACATGGCGGGCCATCACGCTGTCGAAACGAGCCTGCGAAAGGCGAAAGATTTCGCCGACACGGGCGAGGAAGGCCAGTTCCTTTTCGTGCAGCGCGCCGTCCGCCGTGGCGATATGGAAGAGCCCATCGAGAATATCCTCGAGCACGGTGCAATTTTCTTCGCAGGTCGCGCACAGCCGCGCCAGCTTTTCGGCATAGGCCTCGAAACCGGCAACGTCCTGGCGCGCCAGATTATAGAGCCGGGCGACATTACGCGCTTCCGAATCCGGATAGCGGAAAATGTGGCGGAATGCCTCGACCTCACCTTCGCTCACCACGCCATCGGCTTTGGCCATCTTGGCGGAAAGCGCGATCATCGCCACGGAAAAGGCAACGTCGCGCCTGCGCGCCGGATCGCCTTCGAGGAAGGTGCGCAAGGCTTCGACCATGCCGGCCAGCACATTGCCTGCCGCCGCCACGTTGCTCAGGATGCGTTCCCAGATCGAATGTGACATGCAGGCCTCGAAGATCTCTTTTCGTTATAATGGTCAAAACCGCGACACGGACAGCTGACGCTGGTCATTCGCGCTCCAAAAGGGGTTATATCCGAACGCGGGAGGGTGGTGAACGTTCTAGGCCACCGCCCATATCGACGCCGCCCGGATCGAAGCACGACCAGTTGCCACCGCCGGAGGAGCGTGACATCGACCGGCGCGCATGCTTGACCGCGTATCTGCAGATGAATGATGTCTCTGCCGGCACCACGCCGACATGCGACAAAGCGACTGCATCTGGCGCTTCAGCAAAACCAAACGCCCGGGCTCCAAACAGGTTGCACGGAAACCGTACGGAGAGCTGCGACGTGACCTGAAGGTCAGCAATCGACACGCATCTGGCCCTCACCCCCGAAGCGCCTTCGCGATGCAATGGTCCCTCAGTATTACGACGTCGCACTGCTGCTGGCAAGGGCCTGCCTGAGCGGAGCGCGACGGCCGATCATCCTGCGGCAGGCAAAGACGCATGGCACCGCCCGGACGCGGCGCAGGCTGCCGTCATACCGTGTGCGCTTTGTGCCTATCCTTACCCCTGGATCCCACCATCCAGCGGCATGGAAGCTTCTGGATAGTGCAGAGCGACATGACTCTGACGACGGTGAGATGAAGTCCCGTAGCAGCGGGGTGAAGGTACGAGCACCCCCGCGGCCGCTCTTACAATCCTTCACATCTCACGCGCGCAACGCCTGTGCAGGGCTGTGGCGCAAGGCCAATAAGGCAGGAAGCAACGAGATCAGCATCGAGGCCAAGAGGAAGCCGAGAAGAAGCCGCAGATCCTGTGGCGCGAATTCGATGGGCATGTGCACGGCGGTGCGCGCCGCCACCGATCCGGAGATCAACCGAGCGGCGGCATAGCCCAAGGCCACGCCCAGAACCGCGCCGAGCAGGAACAGAAGGATGAGTTCTCCCCAGACGATGGCGACAACCGAATAGCGGGGGGCGCCAAAGGCCCTGAGCGCCCCGATCTGGCGCTGCCGTGCACCGACATGCATGATCGTGACCATGAGAACGGCAGCCAGCACGATCCCTTGCGTTGCGATTGCAATGGCCAGCAGCAGGCTGCGGGCATCGCCCAGCGTCGCATAAAGCCGGGTCAGCACTTCCGCCGGAAAGATCGCCAGCGTCGTGTCACCGCGGTAGTGCTGGCGGAGCTTGTAGGCATCGGCAATCGTGCGCGGTTTCACCAGCACCGCCGGGATACCGGGTGTCTGCGCATCGAAATGCTCGTCAATCGGTGCGTTGCCATCGACATGACCGTGGTGATGATGCGCGTGCCCCTCGTGGTCGCGATCACCACCGGCGTCGGCAAGACCCGGCGCCTTGTCCTGCGCCGCGCCGGCCACAGGGCCGGCAGCTGTGGCATCGCCAGCCTGAGCGCCTTCATCGTCGGGGTGATGATCGTCATCGTCCTCGTCATGATCGTCACCGCCGCCATGCATGCCGTGCAATTGCCAGACGGCGCGGATCGGAACCAGGATTGCACGATCCCAGGCCGTGCCGGTGGGCGCCATGCGGCCGCGCACCGTGTAGGCCAGCTCTGTATGGACGGGACCGCCGCTTTCGCCGTCGCCATGCATCGGCTTGATCTGCCCGCCGATCGGCATGCCGACATCGGATCCGACAACGGCATCGCCCAGATGCGCAAACAAGGCTCCTTGCGCCAGCTTTGGCGACAGCGCCTCAATGAGGGCGGTCGTCGTACCGACCACCGGGTGACCCGAGGCAGAATCGCCGAAACCGACGGGGGCGGCGAAGGCCACCCGCGGATCGCTGGCCAGATCCGCAAGGACGCTGCCCGACATCAGCGGCAGCGGCGCTGGCTGGAGGAAAACGGCCGAGAGCGCCAGTTGCGTCTCGCTGCCCGCCGCGCCGACCACCAGATCGAATTTTTCGGCCGCGCGGGCACTGCCAAGCCTCAACGCGCGCTCCTGCAGCGTGACCGTCACGCTCAACGCTAGCGACAGGGCAATCAGCACGACCACCGCAAGCGCGCCACCCTTGAATCGGCGGAGATCCGCCAGAATGAAGCCGATCATCGCGCCGCCTCGCCCCGTACATCCTCAACGATCCGGCCGCCATCGAGATGAATATGCCGGTCCAGGCGCGTGAGGAGCGCCGGATCATGCGTCACGACGATCAGCGTTGCTCCCTCCTCGCCGGCAAGCCGCACGAGCAGCGCACTCACATCCTCGCCGGCGCGCCGATCGAGGCTGGCCGTCGGTTCGTCGGCGATGATGACGCTCGGCTTCAACAGAAGCGCGCGCGCCACCGCCACACGCTGCATCTCGCCGCGCGATAAGGTTTCGACCGGCTGGCCGGCGCGCGCTATGCCGGTGATGTCAAGGAGAGCCAAAGCGCGCTTGCGCATGTCCGGTGTCATCCGCCAGCCAAGACGAACAGGAAGCAAGACGTTCTCCAGCGCGGAAAGACCTGGAAACAGGTGAAAATCCTGCATGACCAGGCCGATGTTGCGGGCCCGAAACGCATCGCGACGCCCGGTCGAAAGGCGGCCGAGATCGCTTCCGCCCCATCGGATGCTGCCCGCCTTCGGTCGCTCCAGGCCGGTCAGAAGATGCACCAGCGTGCTCTTGCCGGAGCCAGACGCGCCGGTGACGGCCACGCGGCTGCCGGCCTTCACATGCAACCTGTCGATCGCCAAGACGGGCGCATCGAGGCCGTCGAACCGCATCGTCAAATCATGGATATCGAGAGCCAGCATCATCACACCTGATCGAACACGGCCTGACGCAGCCGCAGCTGGCTGACGAAGCCGGTATCGGGATCGGTCCACGGCCCATAATCCAGGACGCCCTCGACCTCGATCGGTGCATTGAACTGCACGAAGGTCTGCTTGCGGGCGAGATAGACGACCATGATATTATCAGGCCAATCGGCGTCCGAAGAGCAGAAGGGGCACAGCGACATCGGGATTTCGGTGAGCACGAAGAAATTCGCCTCGGCCTTGAGCGGCGGCGCCATGAAGCCGCGGATCGCCACGGTCTGGCCGCTGAGTGCCTTCACCTTGTCGGAAAACTCCAGACCGAGAACACCGAAGCTCTTGTACAAATGGTCGAAATCCAACCGCTCGGTCGCTTTGGCGCTGCGCGTGATCGAAAGGAACGGCACAGCGAGGAGTGCACCCAGCATCCGGCGCCGGCTGCGAAACCGTCTGTTGCGCACTGCCATCCTTCGCTCCCTTTAAAATTCGATGATCTTTTGGCGCAGAACCGGCGGCCGCATGAACGGCCACCGGTTTCGACTTCAACCCGCGATCACGGCTTGTCGGCGCCCAGGGCGAAGGTGTCGGCCAGCACCTTGTAGACGTCGCTTTCTTCCAGATAGCCCTTGAAGCCTTCCGAGCCGGGGCCGGTCGACTGCAGCACGACATCATCCACGGCATGGACGCCGCTGTCGGCGGAGCGGGGCAGATTGCCCTGAACGAAGACGGCGCCGGGAACGTCCTTATAGGCTTCGTTGGCGACATATTCCTTCTTCTCGTTCTGCACGGCGGGAACGAAGGGGCCGTCCAGCTTCGGGCGGAAGGTCTCGTAATGATCCGGACCATTGGTGGCGCCAAGGAATAGGCGGCGCGACACATCGATCCGATCGGGAAAGCCGTCGCCGTCCTTGTCCTCGTAATTCGGGAAGCCGGCTTCGGCATAGGTGCCGACCTTTTCGCGCATCTCCGTGCCGGGCTTGTCGTCATCCACCGTGCCGATGATCGAGACACCATGGGTGTGGTCGGCGGTGGCGACGATCAGCGTATCGGGATGAGTCTTGGCAAACTCGCGCGCCACGCCGATCGCCTGGTCGAATTCGATCGTTTCGAACACGGCGCGATCCCAGTCGAGCGGATGCGACATCTTGTCGATCGAGGCGCCTTCGACCATCAGGAAGAAGCCTTCCGGGTTCTTCGACACCTCGCCGAGAGCCGCCTTCATCATGGCGACCAGGCCCGGCTGGTTCGGGAACTTGTCGACCGTGCCCTTCTTCAGGAAGTCGCGGTCGAGCGTCACGTCCATATTGCCCGTGTGGAACAGGCCGAGGAGCTTGCCGTCGCCGCTGGCCGCATTGAGCTCGTTCTTATCGGTGGCGAGCCGATAACCGGCCTCCTTGAAGAGCTTGATATAGTCCTTGTCGTCCTTGCGCTTGGAGCCGGCCGTGGACTGCGGCAGGAAATAGGCCGAGCCGCCGCCGAGCAGCACGTCCGGCTTGACGGCATAGAGCATCTCGACGATCTCGGCCTTGTCGGCGCGCTTGCGGGTGTGCGACACCACGGCAGCCGGCGTCGCGTCTTCGACCTCGGCGCCGGTGACGATGCCGACCGACTTTTTGGTCTGGCGGCGGATCGCCTCGGCAAAGGTTTCGACCTTCGGGTCATCGAGGCTGTCAGGCGTGCGGTCGGCATAGACACCAATGGCGTTCACCGCCGTCTTGTGGCCGGTCATATAGGCCGACATGGTGTTGGCGCTGTCGGTGGCCACGGCATCGGTCGCCGAAGTGCCGATAAAGGCCATATGGTCGAGATCGTCCATATTCAGACGGCCATTCGCCTTCCCCTCGGTCATGCCCTTCGACATGATGCGGGCAGCGGTGCGATGGGCGACCGACATGCCGTCGCCGAGCAGGAAGATGATGTTCTTGGCCTTCGGCGTGGCGCCTGTGGCAAAGACGTTCCAGGTCACGCTCTTGCTTTCCGAGCCTGCGGAGACCTCGACCTTATAATCCCCGGCCTTCGGAATCGTCAGGCCGCGGATCAGGACGGCGGAGCCGAGCACCTTGTCCTTGTTCTTCTCTTCGGCGACGAACTGCACGTCCTTACCGAGAACGGCTTTATAGTCCTGGCCGTTGACGGTGATCTTCACGTCTTCGGGCTTGATGACGCTCTTGAACTCAACCTTAAAATCGAAGGGGGAGCCGGCAAGGATGGTCGCGCGATCAAGCGGATAGACAGTCGCTGCCTGCGCAGCGCCGGCGAGGATGGTCGCCGAGATCAAAGCGAGAACGAGTTTGCGCATGAGACCCCTTTCAGAGATGTGGTTGACCTCACCGCGCATAAAAACTCAGCATGACACGGATATTACACCCGGCCTTATCCGGTCAAAAATCCGGATGGGACCGACGGGAGTGAGGCGATATCCGGGCTGGAGCACTGCCAGCGGCCGCATACGCCGATGATCAATTCCGTTTCACGCCCCTGTCATGACAGAGGCGCAGAAACGCATCTTAAAACAGGAAGTTGACGGCTCAGAGCGATTTTGCTGCCCTTGATGCTGCACCCGTGCGGCGCATGCTATAGAAGAGCGTGACAGCGATACCGCGACGGCTTGAAGGAGGAATCATGGCCAAGCAGAAAGTGGCAATGCTGACGGCGGGCGGGCTCGCCCCGTGCCTGTCTTCGGCGGTTGGCGGTCTGATCGAGCGCTATACGGATATTCTGCCGGAGGCGGAGCTGGTTGCTTACCGCTCCGGCTATCAGGGCCTCCTGACCGCGGACCGGATCGAGATCACGCCGGCCATGCGCGAAAAGGCCGCCATTCTGCACAAGCATGGCGGCTCGCCGATCGGCAACAGCCGCGTCAAGCTGACCAATGCAGCCGATTGCATCAAGCGCGGCCTGGTAGCGGAGGGACAGAATCCGCTGCAGGTGGCTGCCGAGCGTCTCGCCGCCGATGGCATCACGATTCTGCACACGATCGGGGGCGACGACACCAACACGACGGCCGCCGACCTCGCAGCCTATCTCGGCGCCAATGGCTATGATCTGACCGTCGTCGGCCTGCCGAAGACGGTCGACAACGACGTGGTGCCGATCCGCCAGTCGCTCGGCGCCTGGACGGCGGCCGAGGCCGGCGCCCGCTTCTTCGACAATGTCGGTAATGAGCAGAGCGCCGCGCCGAAGACGCTGGTGGTCCATGAGGTCATGGGCCGACATTCCGGCTGGCTGACGGCCGCCACGGCGCGCGCCTATCTGCACGGCCTCGAAAGCCTCGAGGTCGTCGATGGCTTCATGATGGACAAGACGCTGAAGGCGATCGACGGCCTCTATCTGCCGGAAATGCAGTTCGACATGGAGATCGAGGCGGAACGGCTGCGCAAGGTGATGGACAAGACCGGCTTCGTCGCCCTCTTCGTCAGCGAGGGGGCCTGCCTCAACGAGATCGTGGCCGAGCGGGAGGCCGCGGGCGAAACGGTCAAGCGCGATGCCTTCGGCCATGTGAAGATCGACACGATCAATGTCGGCGCCTGGTTTTCGCGCCAGTTTGCAGCACTTCTCGGCGCCGAACGGGCCATGGTGCAGAAATCGGGCTATTTCGCCCGCTCCGCACCCGCCAACGGCGCCGATCTGCGCCTCATCCAGGGCATGGTCGATCTCGCTGTGGAAAGCGCCCTCAACGGCGTCTCCGGCGTAACAGGCCATGATGAGAATCAAGGCGGCCGGCTACGCTGCGTCGAGTTCCCCCGCATTCGCGGCGGGAAGACCTTTGATACCTCCACACCCTGGTTTGGCGCCATGATGGACAGTATTGGCCAGAATTGGCGAGGCGCCTGATATCGGCACGGACACCAGCCTCGCGAAAGCCCGCCGCGCAAGGGTTGCGCGGCGTTGCCACGCCTGCCGAAGCCCTGGCCTTGCGGGGCTTGACATGCCATCGAATCAGCATGGTCTGGGCAAAATTTAGGCGTCGGGTTGCTCTCCCCCGGGCCTTGCGTTAAGGAATTGTCATGTCAGGCGTTTTAGGACGACCGGCTGACAGGGGCCAAAGGGCATCACGGCATGAAAGCGAGAGAATGGCGATTAACCGTTTTTCCTTGAAAAAACCGGCCCTTACGGCCTGTGCAATTTTGTCTGTCGGCGCACTCGCCGGTTGTTCGACCGCACAGCAGACCCCGATCGGGGAGTTAACTGCCGTTCAGAAAGTTACGCCCATCGCCAAGCCGGGTACGGAAATGACGGCTTACGCACTGCCCACGCCGGACGGCGCTCCGTCCGCCGCGGTGAGTGCGCTGACCCAGGAAGCAACCGCGCTGAAGCCCGTTGAGACCGCTTCTGCGACCACCCAGGCAGGTGTGGCACAGGCAGGTGTGGCACAGGCTGGCACGGCTCAGCCAGGCGCAGCCAATCAAACCGCAATGTCCCAGACCGCTGCAGGTCCGGCAGTCGGCGCATCCGCCACCGGTCTGCAGACGGCCGCCGCCGCAAAGGGCAGCCGTCTCGTCATCGAGCCCGCCTCTGCCAGGGCGCCTATGCCGGCAACGCCGGAACAGCGCATGGCCTCGGCCGAACCGCAGACAAAGCCCAATCCGCTTCTCAATCAGGCGCCTCTCGGCTCCAAGCAGGCCGGCGTCACGCTGCCGGACAATGCGGCAGCACTCGTCAATGTCGAGACCGTGAAGGTCAGTGCGCCGGCTGCAGGCCGCCAGCCTGTGGACAACATGGTGTCGATGGCGGTCATGGAATCGACCTTCGATACCGGCGAGCCGGTCGGCCTCGAAACCCTGGTCGCCAAGCGCATGATCGTCCCAGTGCCCATGCCGAAGCCAGGCATCATCAATGAAGCCTATTCCGCAGCCAAGACCAAGCTCGCCGAACTGAACCCGTTCGAAAGCAAGCCGGCAAATTCGCGCGTCGAGATCGACCGGCTGATCGCGGTCTATGCCAAGCAGAACAGCATCCCCGAGGAACTCGTACACCGCGTCGTCCGCCGCGAGAGCGGCTATAATCCGCGCGCCTATCATCGTGGCAATTACGGCCTGATGCAGATCCGCTACGCCACGGCGCGCGGGCTCGGCTATGACGGCCCGGCGGAAGGCCTGTTCGACGCCGAAACCAACCTGAAATACGCTACGCGCTATCTGCGTGGCGCCTGGATGGTGGCCGACAATCAGAAGGACGGCGCTGTTCGTCTCTATGCCAGCGGCTATTACAACCACGCCAAGCGCAAGGGCATGCTCGACATGCTGGACATGCGCTAAGGCAAGAGCATCATCGCTTAGCCCGAGACCCTGCTCTTCTGCGCAGTGTGAAATAGCGTCTTGAGCGGCAGTTTATCGAGCAGGTTTCGAAGGCCAGATGATTGCGATCATGCTGGCCTTTTTCTTTTGGTGCGTCCAGCGCCAGTCTTAGCATCGAAAGACTCACGATCTCAGGACACGGCGCTGGGGATTGCTGGGCTTGGCCACGGTCTCATCCGCATGCTTGCTTCCTGAGGGATGAAGAAACCGAGACCGTCGTTTAGCGGCCTCAATTTGGCATTGAAGGATAGAGACATCCGCTCTTGCGACGCAGGAAACGTCGCAGCATGTCACTTCCCCCTATCGCACATATGGAACACAGGACGAGACCATGGCTTGCCCCCGGTCCGGCGGCTTGATGCGTCGGATGCTGTAGAGGTCCGCGACAACATAGCATCAGCCGTGTTGCCCTAAGGCGCATCCGAGGCGCTTGCCGCCGGGGCAGCACGAGAAGGCAAGGTCGGCAGGCGTTCGAGAACGGCCCGTTCCAGGGGCTCGATTTCATAGCCGGTCGCGCGGGGTGTCAGACCCATGCGCAGCACGACGAGGCCCAGCGACGGCACGATCATGATCGACTGCCCATCATGGCCACGCATCCAAAAACTGTCCTCGGGATAAGGGCCGGCCAAATCCTTGGGCCGGGTCCAGACCTGGCCGCCGCCGTACCGGCCGCCCGATGCCGCGGTGGGCTGGCGCATCGCCTCCACATAGCCTGGTGGCAGCAATGCTTCGCCCTTCCATTGCCCGCCCTGCACCAGCAGCTGGGCAAATCGGCCCCAATCACGCGCGGTGGCATACATGTAAGAAGAGCCGACAAAGGTGCCGTGCGCATCCGGCTCGATCACCGCGCTGGCCATGCCGAGCGGCCGAAAGAGCTGCGCGCGCGGATAGGTCAAGGCTTCGCGCGGGCTGGGCAGGCTGTCCATCCACAGGCGGCTGAGAACCATCGCCGTTCCGCTGGAGTAGCTGAACTGGCTGCCGGGATCGGCGGCAAGCGGATGGGCTGCGGCAAAGCGCGCCATGTCGTTTTCAAGAAACAGCATGCGCGTGACATCGGTCACGCTGCCATAGTTTTCGTTGAAGGCAAGACCGCTCTGCATGGCCATGAGATCGGCAAGCGTGATGCGGCGCCTGTTGTCGTTGCGCCAGTCGGGCAGCAGATCGGCGCGGCCGAGAGCCATGGCGCCATCGCGCACGCGCAGGCCGATAATCGCCGCCGTTACCGTCTTGGCCATGGACCAGCCGAGCAACGGGGTCGAGGCTGCGAAGCCCTTGCCGTAGCGCTCGGCCACGATCACGCCGTTGCGCAACACCAGCACCGCGCGGATGCCGGGGCCTGCCAGCCTGTCGTCCTCGACCACGGCCTGAAGCACGGGCTCGATCCGCGCGCCGCTGCCATCGGGCCAGGGCTTGGAGTCGTCGGCCTGCGGCGTGCGCCGGCGCAGTGAGCGATTTCCGGGAAAGGCCGCGAACTCTCCGGGGCTGACATTGGTGCAGCCCAGCCCTTCGCGATAGATGGCATGGCCGGGCGCGGCAAAGCCGAACATGCGGGCGGTGACGACCTTGCGCTCCCGATCGACCGACACATGAATGAGCCGTAGGAGGGGGTGGCCGGGCGCTTGCACATCCTGCGCCAGCACCTCATCGGCATCCCGGCCGGCCAGGAAAACGTTGGAGCAGACGATCTTGGCTGCATAGCCATCGCCAACCAGCAACAGCTCGGGCGGCGCAACGGCCAGCCAGCCAGCAGCGCCGGCGAAAAGCGCAACCACGCCCGCCGCCACGATCGAAAAGATGCCGCGTTTGCGCATTGCCCCTTCCATGCTGCTCTGCCTGCCTGCGCATGCGGCAAGCCGCGGCCCGCTGATGATGCGCCGCGGCATCATGGCCTGTTCAGGCGGCAAATCCAAGTCACGGAATGTTTTTGCGCAGCGTGGTTTGCCTGCCCGTCATCGCCGCTGCCTGGCAGTGCGGCTATTTCACGCCGAAAAAGACAAGCTCTGCAACACGATCACCGACAGGCAGCGCCTGCTGCAAGTCCTTGTTTTGACCGATACCGTCACGGCTCGGCCGATCAGGAAAGGTCGCTCAGGAACGAGCCTGCGCTTCCACCGCGCGCTCCTGGTCCGGTGTCACCGACGCATAGGCCATATGCGACGTTCCCGCGCGGCGCACCTCGTCCAGGGCGCGCTCGGCGCGTGCCGCCGTCTGGATGATTCGCCGATCCTGTCGCGAGATCACTGTTACGCCCAGATAGGGAACGAGGGTGAAACGTCCGCCTGACAGCTCGAAGGGCTCGCGCATCAGGGCAAGCAGAAAATGGCAGATATTGACCACCTTATTCGAGGAAGGTTGCCCGTCGACGATGATGACAAACTGCGGCCCACCTAGATGAAAAAGCCGGCCGATTACCTTCACATGCGCGCCGAGCCGGGCGCAGATCGCCGCCAGGAGCCGGGAGGCCGCCTCCCCGTCGCGGTCGCCCTCGATCCGGTCATAGCCGCTTATGTCGAGCAGGATCACCGCCGTGCCCCAGCTGTCGGGGCGCACGCGCACATCGCGCTCCAGCGCCCGGCGATCGGCAAGGCCGGTCTGCAGGTTGATCAGCCGCCGCTCCTTGAACCGCGTTGCCGCTTGCGCGCCGGGCGTCACCTCGGCTTTCGCGGGCAGGGATTGGGAACGCTGTGCCGTACGGCTGATGAACAGGCCAAGCATCAGCACGCCTGCCGCAGCCACGGCCGCAAACAGGGGCAGCGCCAAATCGGCGAGACTTGTCCATATCGAAGCCGCAAACGCCATGGCGTCTTCAAGATAGGCGAATGCGATGAGGGCCGCACCCGCCAGGCCACCTTGCGCGACCCTCCCGCGCACAGAGGTCGGAGCTATGCTTAACTTCATGTTAAACCCTGACAGAGTGAAACGGCTCCGGCCAAAACGACATTGCTTCAGCGCAACGACTTTATGGTTGCGGCCACTTACTGAACGATGAAGGGGCGCCTGCACCGCATGCCTGCAGCCCCTAAACAGGATTGCGTCATTAAGATCAGGTAAACGTTCCACCTCTGCTTTCATCAAACTGTCGCGGCGTTTTCATACAAGCGCTCATCCTTGATCGAAGCAGGCGACGTTGATGACCGATATCGCATCCACCGAACTGACCACCTCCAGCCGTCACCGCGGCAAGAATGCCAAGCTGAAGACCGCGCTTCTGCGCCACAAGCCTCTCAGCCTGCAGGGCCTTTCGGAGCGCGCCTTCGGCCTGCTCTTCTCCGGCCTCGTCTACCCGCAGATTTGGGAGGACCCGATCGTCGACATGGCGGCGATGGGGATCGAACCGCATCACAACATCGTCACGATCGGCTCCGGCGGCTGTAACATGCTGGCCTATCTCTCGGCCGGACCGCGTCATATCGATGTCGTCGATCTCAACACCCATCATGTCGCGCTCAACCGGCTGAAACTCGCCGCCTTCCGCACCCTGCCCGGTTATGGCGATGTCGTGCGCTTTCTGGCGCGTGGCGGGCTTGTATCCAACATCGCCGCCTATGACCGCTTCATCGCCAGCGAGCTGGACGCGCAAACGCGCCGCTATTGGGAGAAGCGCTCGCCGATCGGCCGCCGCCGCATCCGGGTCTTCTCGCAGGATCTCTACAAAACCGGCCTGCTCGGCCGCTTCATCGGCCTCGGCCACCTCGTCGCGCGCCTGCACGGCGTCGACCTGAAGGAACTGACCCAGGCACGCTCACTGCGCGAGCAGCGCCGCATCTTCGATGCGCGCATCGCGCCGCTGTTCGACAAACCGCTGATCCGCTGGATCACCAGCCGCAAGAGCTCGCTCTTCGGCCTCGGCATTCCGCCCCAGCAGTTCGACGAGCTTGCCCGCTTGAGCGACAGCCGCTCCGTGGCCGACGTCCTGCGCCAGCGCCTGGAAAAGCTCGCCTGCCATTTCCCCCTGCGCGACAATCCCTTCGCCTGGCAGGCCTTTGCCCGACGCTATCCCACGGGTGAGGAAGGCCTGCTGCCGCTCTATCTGCGGCCGGAGTCCTATGAGACGATCCGTCATACCACCGATCGCGTCCAGGTCCATCATGCGAGCTTCACCGATCTCCTGGCGACCAAGCAGGCCGGCTCGGTGCACCGCTATGTGCTTCTCGACGCGCAGGACTGGATGACCGACGCCCAGCTCGACGCGCTCTGGAGCGAGATCACCCGCACGGCCAGCCCCGATGCCGTCGTCATCTTCCGCACGGCGGGTGAAGACAGCATCATCGAAGGCCGCCTTGCCCAGGTGATCCGCGATCAATGGACCTATGACGCCGTCCGTTCGGCCGAGCTCGGGCCCCAGGACCGCTCGGCGATCTATGGCGGCTTCCACATCTACCGGAAGGCCGCATGAGCCTGCACATGCCCGATCACGCCGAGCGCATGGACAAAATGTACCGCTATCAGCGGTACATTTACGACGCCACGCGCAAATACTACCTTTTCGGCCGCGACACGATGATTGCGGAACTGGCGCTGCGGCAGGACGAAACCCTGCTGGAAGTCGGATGCGGCACGGGGCGCAATCTGGCGCTGATCGCACGGCGCTATCCGCGCGCGCGTCTCTTCGGCTTCGATATCTCGCGCGAGATGCTGGCAACAGCCGAGCGCAATCTGTCAGGCCTTCCCGGCGCGGCACCGGTGCTGCGCCAGGCCGATGCCGGCGCTTTCTCGGCCGAAGCCTTCGGTGTCAGCGGCTTCGACCATGTCGTGATCTCCTATGCGCTGTCGATGATTCCACCCTGGAAGGCGGCAATCGAGCATGCGCTCGATGCGCTGGCCCCTGGCGGCACCCTGCATATCGTCGATTTCGGCCAGCAGGAGAAGCTGCCGCGCCTGGCAGGCAACCTGCTCAAGGCGTGGCTGGAGCGCTTCCACGTCACCCCCAGGGCCGAACTCTTCACGGTGCTGGAACAGGCCTGCAACGCCCGCGGCATGACGCTCGCCACCCGCAGGCTCGGCGGCGGCTATGCCTGGCTCGCCACCTGCCGGGCAGCGGCCTGAACCCGCCGCACGCAACGATGTTGAGCTACTGCGCCGACCCCATGAGCCGGCGCGCAGATGTGATTCCCTGACTTTGCGACAAGCTTTGCGGCTTTCGATCAGCGAGTTTCAGAATCGTTAGGGATGCAGGAGCAATGGCTCACCGTCTGCTCGAAGAGCTGGCGAGCCTTGTCAGGCGCCTCCCTGCGTCTTGACGAAGATCCACGTGGCCGTATGTTTTCAATGGGTTATGACCGGAACCATTGCGCCCGGCGTGACGGCGGCTAGATGACGCGCCATTCGACATCACACCGCGCCGGCCCCATGCGCCGGCTCATCATTTCTCGGGAGGGTTCTTGAAGTAACCGGTTCTTTACGTTGATATGGTGAAGATGAGGTTCACGCCTCTTGCGAGAGACGACCGCGGCCGGTCGGGAGTGAGACGGGCCCTTGATCCAACGGATTTGAAAGAACCTCATGCGACGGCTTCTTCTGGCCTTGCTGCCTGTTGTGTCGCTTTTGTCGGCATGCACCGCCACCGATTACGATCTCGTCTCGACCGCGTCGATTACGCCGCGCTTCGAAGACAAGAAGCCGATGGATTTCGGCGAGAAGACCCCGCACCATCATCCGGTCCACGGCATCGACGTGTCCAAGTGGCAGGGCGATATCGACTGGGTGGAAGTGCGCCGCTCGGGGGTCTCCTTCGCCTTCATCAAGGCCACCGAAGGCAAGGATGTCATCGATACGCGCTTTGACGAATATTGGCGCAAGGCGCGGGCTGCCAGCCTGCCCTACGCGCCCTATCACTTCTATTATTTCTGCTCGACGGCGGACGAACAGGCTGACTGGTTCATCGCCAACGTCCCGCGCGAGGCCGTGCATCTGCCGCCGGTTCTCGATGTCGAGTGGAACGGCGAATCCAAGACCTGCCGCTATCGCCCCTCGCCGCTGACCGTCCAGAGCGAGATGAAGCGCTTCATGGACCGGCTGGAAGCCTATTACGGCAAGCGACCGATCATCTACACCTCGGTCGATTTCCATCGTGACAATCTGGTCGGCCAATTCAATGACCATCATTTCTGGGTGCGCGCCGTGGCCAAGCATCCGCGCGAGGCCTATCCCGAGCGCCGCTGGGCCTTCTGGCAATATACCTCGACCGGCGTGATCCCTGGCATCAAGGGCAATACCGACATCAATGTCTTCGCCGGCTCGGCCAAGAACTGGAAGTCGTGGATCGAGGCGGTGTCGCAGCCCAACCTCACCGCCCGGCGCTAGAGAGGCCGCGAGCGAGCGAGCCTGCGCCTGACTTCCGTGTCCTTGGCTTAAGCGATTCGGGCCGACGCCCATGCGTGCCTGTCGGCAGCGTCATCGGGCGGCCCCCTTGCGCGCAGCCAGAAGGCAGCGACGAAAAAGTCCGGCGCGTATGCATGCCCGCTCATGTTTTTGCCTGAAAGACAGACCAGGGTCGCGGCACTTGACCCGCGCTGCGCGGCATGGCTTTGAACAGGGGAAGCCAGACCATGTCATGCGGCTGACCGAGACCTGCTGCATCCTGCTTTCGCGCCTTGCGCGCGATGAAGGCATGATGTGCCCCGCTATTGCCGATCAAAGGACGATGAGATGCCATTTCGCATCAGCCCGCTTGCTGTTTTCGCCACCTTCCTCGCCTCCACCAGCATGCTCGCTGCCTTGCCTGCCGCCGCGCAGAATGCCGCGCCCGCGGCCCCAGCGGCGGCCGATGCGCCGAAGCCGCCGTGCGGCGGCGACCTCGCCACCTTTCTCGCGGGCGTAAAGGATGAAGCCGTGGCGGCGGGCGTTCCCGCCGAGATCGCCGAGCGGGCACTGGCCGGCGCGCGGATCGACGAGAAGGTGCTGGCGCGCGACCGCGCCCAAGGCGTGTTCCGCCAGACCTTCCAGGAATTTTCCAACCGCACCGTCAGCAAGGCCCGGCTGGAGCTGGGCGCAAAGAAGATCAAGGACTATGCCGAGGTCTTCGCCCGGGCCGAGCGCGAATATGGCGTGCCTGCGCCTGTCATTACCGCCTTCTGGGCGATGGAGACCGACTTTGGCGCCGTGCAGGGCAATTTCAACACGCTGAATGCGCTCGTCACCCTGTCGCATGACTGCCGCCGGCCGGAAATGTTCCGGCCGCAGCTCGTCGCCGCACTGGAAATGGTCCAGCATGGCGATCTCGACCCGGCAACGACGACGGGCGCCTGGGCGGGCGAAATCGGCCAGGTGCAGATGCTGCCGAAGGACATCATCGCCCATGGGGTCGATGGCGATGGCGACGGCCATATCAATTTGAAGCAGAGCGCGCCCGACGCGATCATGACGGCGGCCAATTTCATCCAGAGCCTCGGCTTCCGCCGTGGCGAGCCGTGGATCCAAGAAGTCGTTGTTCCTGAAAACCTGCCTTGGGAAAAAACCGGCCTGCAGCCTGGCCTGAAAGCGTCCGACTGGTTTGGCCTCGGTGTCGAGCCACGTGATGGCGACACCAGCCATGGCGACCTCGATGCGTCCCTGGTGCTGCCGCAGGGCCGCAAGGGCGTCGCCTTCCTCACCTATCCGAATTTCAACATCTATCTCTCCTGGAACCAATCCTTCATCTACACGACCTCCGCCGCCTATTTCGCCACGCGGCTGGCCGGTGCGCCGGCCTACGATCCCGGCCATCCCGAACAGGGACTGACGGAAGAGGGCATGAAGGCACTGCAGACTCGGCTCGATACGCTCGGTCATGATGTCGGCAAGATCGACGGCATTCTCGGCTCTGGCACGCGCGCCGCGCTCCAGCAGGAACAGCTGCGCTTCGGCCTGCCGGCCGATGGTTGGGCCACGCAGGCCGTGCTCGACGCGCTGAACAAGTAGAGCAGTCTGCCCGATCCCGGCAATGCCGGCATTCGGGCGTTAGCAAACGTCGCTCAAAACCCATTCGGCCAACACCTCGGTATGCGCAAGCGTGCCGAGGTGTTCATGTTTTGTATCATGTATCAAGTTTCGGGTGGACGAGAACATCAGCGGAACCTAAACCAAAAGACACTTTGAACATGGAGCCGCCGACATGACCGCTGCACCCGCCCCTCGCATGAACCTGCTCACCTGGGGGCTCCTCTTTCTTCTCGGTCTGCTTTGGGGCGGCTCCTTCTTCTTCGCACGCGTGGCGGTCGGCCATGTCCCGCCGTTCACGCTCGTGTTCCTGCGGCTTTCGCTGGCGGCGATCGTGCTGCATCTTCTCTTGCGCGGTGGCCATGGGCTTTATGGCGCGCTTGCCGGCCGCTGGCGCGGCTTCCTGCTCCTGGGTCTCGTCAACAATGCCATTCCCCATGCCTTCATCTTTCTCGGCCAGACCCAGATCGGTGCGGGTCTCGCCTCGATCCTTAATGCCACCACACCCATCTGGACGGTGCTGATCGCCCATCTCCTGACTGCGGATGAGCGGATGACGGGGAAGAAGATCGCCGGCTGCATTCTCGGCCTCTGTGGAACGGCGGTGCTGCTCGGACCCGCTGCCCTGGCCACGCTCTTTTCAGGCGACCACGCCGTCCCCTTCTGGGCCCTGCTTCTGCCGCTTCTGGCGGCCGTCAGCTATGGTTTTGCCGGCACCTATGGCAAGAGCTTCAAGGGGCTGAACCCGACGGTCATCGCCACCGGCCAGCTGACGGCCTCCAGCCTGATCATGCTGCCGGTTTCGCTTGCGGTCGATCATCCCTGGACCTTGGCCATGCCGCCTGCAAGCGCTGTGCTGGCGGTTGTCGCGCTGGCCCTGTTATCGACCGCCTTCGGCTATATTCTGTTTTTCCGGATCATGGCGGTGGCTGGGGCAACCAATACGTCGCTGGTCACGCTGCTCGTGCCGCCAAGCGCTATTTTGCTCGGGGCTCTGTTCCTCGGCGAACGGCTGGCTATGACGGATATGGCTGGCATGGTGCTGATCGGCCTCGGCCTGGTCGTCCTCGACGGCCGCGCCCTTGGCGTGATCGCGCGCGGGAAACCGGCCTGACTCGACTCGCCCCCGAACAAAGACGACGAAAGTGCGATCACGGCATGTGAAATCGTGAAAAAAATGTGGCGGCTTTTTGACAAAGGAAATCTAGCGGTTAAGTGGGAAATCCGCCGAATTGGCCAGCTGACCACGGCAGTGCAGCACAAGATTGCCTTTGCGATGTGACATTTTTACCCTAGTTATTAACCGTCAACGCCAGGAGGCTGATATGGAACTTACACGTTCACTGAATGTCCTCATGATCGGTGCCGCATTCACCTTCGTGGTGATGATGCTGTTCATCTAGGTACAAGGGGTTGCATCCGGGCGATATACCGCATTGAAAGAAAGGTGGAATCGTTCGAGATCACGATCAGGCCAAGGCCACGATCAGGCAAGGCGGACGCCACGGCGCGGGAGGAGTTCCAGCCCTCGGCTGGATTTAAGGACAGCGCCGAATAAATGCATCGTCGGGGAGGCGACGCGATCCTAATCCGCACCAAATTTGCGACACGCCGCCAGGCAAGCCTGCGCGGCGTGTTTCATTATGACTTTCACAAAAGGGCTTCAGGCGGAGCGGATCTCCCTCACACATCGAAGCCGCCGCCAAGCGGCACGCACCGGATTGGCTAATGCGCAGATGCCGCGCCTGTTCAGGCAGCCGGGGACGCTGCATCCATGCGCTGAAACTGTACGAGGTCGCAAACGGCGCTGATCAGCGGCGCACGGTTCATCGTGTAGAGATGGAAGTCCGACAGGCCGCGATGCGCGAGATCGACAATCTGCTCGGCAGCAATCAGTGTCGCCTCGCGGAAACGCTCTTCCGGCAGATCGTCCAGCGGCTGCAACCGGTCGATCAGCACCTGTGGCACACGCGCGCCGCACAGGCCGGCGAATTTCATCACCTGCGTCAGATTGTTGATCGGCAGGATGCCGGGAATGACCGGAATGTCGATGCCGGCGGCACGTACCCGGTTCAGATAGCGCTCGAAGTCGTCATTGTCGAAAAAGAACTGGGTGAGCGCCTGGGTCGCACCATTGTCGACCTTGCGCTTCAGCATGTCGATATCGGCGGCAACGTCGGCACTCTCCGGGTGCTTTTCCGGGTAGGCGGAGACGGAGATCGAGCGCACGCCGCGCTTTGCCAGTGCCGCGACCAGAGCGGCTGCATTGGCATAGCCTTCGGGATGCGGCTGATAGGCAACCCCTGCCCCGCCGGGCGCATCCCCACGCAGCGCGACAAAGCGTGTCACGCCAGCGGCCAGGAATTCCTCGATCACCGCATCCACTTCGGCGCAACTGGCGCCAACGCAGGTCAGATGCGCAGCGGTGTTGGTCAGCCCCCGTTCGGCGATCAGCTTGCGCACGGTGTCGATCGAGCGCGACTTCGTGGAACCGCCAGCACCATAGGTGACGCTGACGAACTCGGGCGCATAGACCTTCAGCGTCTCGGCCGTGCTCAGAAGCTGGCTTTCCATCTCCTCGTTCTTCGGCGGGAAGAATTCGAAGGAAAGCTTCAGCGCGGCGCGCCGGGCGGGGTGAAGCGTTTGCGGCGCCATCGTCATTGTCCTATCGAAACCAAGGCGGGAGAAACAGCCGGCCATGCCCGTTCGGGCGCGCGCGCCAGCCAGATGGTGACGGTCAATTGCCGCTCGCGGGCGCGATCCGGCGAGAGGTCGAGAGCCTCTTCCAGGCGAAGCCCGGCCTGTTCGAGCCATTCGACCATGGTCTGGTGCGAAAAGCCCAGGCGGGCATGGGCATGGTCGTCGCGCAGGTATTCCAATCCATGCGGCGCGAGGTCGATGATGACAAGCCGGCCGCCAGGCGCCAGCATGCGCGCCGCTTCGGCGATCGCCCGGTCCGGCTGGTCAAGGAAATGCAGCACCTGATGGATGGTGACCAGATCGAACTGGCCGCCCTCCAGCGGCAGGTTGAAAATGTCGCCCTGACGCACCGTGGCCTTGCCGATCGCGGCGCGGTCCAGATTGGCCCGGGCGACGGCGAGCATGTCGCGACTGGCATCCACACCCACCGCGTGGCGGTAAACATCCTGCAGCAGTTGCAGGATCCGGCCCGTGCCCGTACCGAGATCCAGCATCTGATCGACAGGCGCATCGCCGACGAGATTGAGCAGCGCCGCCTCGACATCCGTCTCGCGCACATGCAATTGGCGCAGCACGTCCCATTCCTGGGCGTTGCGGCTGAAATAGGCCTGGGCACGCTCCGATCGCGCCTGCTTCAAAGCCGCCAGCCGCTCGGCATCGCGTGAGAGAACCGGATCGTCGGCACGAGCTGACACGAGCATGGCGCGAACCAGGTCGACGGCGGGTCCCTCAGGCCTCAGGCGAAAATAGGCCCAAGCACCCTCCTGATAGCGATCAATCAGGGCGACCTCGCTCAGGAGCTTCAGGTGGCGGGAAATGCGTGGCTGCGACTGGCCGAGAATCTCGGTGAGATCCGTGACCGTGAGATCGCCCGCAGACAGGAGCTTGAGCAAGCGAAAACGGGTGGGCTCACCCGCAGCCTTCAAGACGTCCACCAAGGCCTCCAGCGCCAGATCCATCCCAACCCCATTTCCATCAAGATATAAACATATCTTTATGTCATGGATGGGGAAGATGCAAGTGGTCTGTTGCGCAAAGACAAAGCGACTCAAGGCGGGGGTCGAAGGCCTCAAGCCTAGTGGCACTGACCTGAGGCTTCGCTCGGTCCTTTGTTTAACGAGCGGCGCACCGAGCACAAAGCGCATTGCATCGCCGTGTCATGCGCGCCGCCGCATTGGCTGGTCGAAGCTGATGTCGGACAGGGGTGTCGGCGCCTGTCTGGATGCGACAAGGCGGAAACGGGCGAGCATCTGCGCCAGCCTGTCGCTTTCCTCCGCAAGGCCGCTGCCCGCCGCCTTCATCTGCTCGACCATGACCGCATTGCGTTGGGTTGCCCCTTCCATATCGTCCACCGCCCCGCTGATCTGCGCCAGACGCGAGGCCTGCTCCCGCGAGGCTTCAGCCACGCCATTCATATGGCCGCTGATGCGCGTGACCAGCGCTTCGATCGACACGAGGCCCTCGCCGGTCTTATCCACAAGGCGGACACCTTCGACCACGGCGGCATCGGCCGCGCCGACCAGCGCCTTGATCTCACGTGCCGCCTCGGCGGAGCGTTGCGCAAGCGCCCGCACCTCCTGGGCCACCACGGCAAAACCCTTGCCCGCGTCGCCCGCGCGCGCCGCTTCCACACCGGCATTCAGTGCCAGGAGATTGGTCTGGAAGGCGATCTCGTCGATCACCGAAATGATCTGCCCGATCTTGCGCGAGGAGTCCTCGATCCGGTCCATCGCGGCGGCCGCCTCGCGCATCACCGCGCCGCAATGGGCGGTTTCCTGCCGCGTGCCGCCGACGATGTCGCGTGCTTCGCCGGTGCGTTGCGTGGTGGCGCCGATGGTGCCGGTCACGTCCCTGAGGGTTGCCGAGCTTTCGGCCAGCGCCGCGGTTTGCTGCTCCGTGCGGCTGGACAGATCTTCCGCCGCTGCTGAAACCTCGTGCGCGCCGCCGGTGACGCGGTCGGCGGATTGGCCGACGATCAGCAAGGTCTCGCGCAGCTGCTGGATCGAAGCGTTGAAATCATGCCGCAACGCTTCGAATTGCGGCGCCAGCGGCTCGTCGATCACACAGAGCAGATCGCCGCTCGCCAGACTGTGCAGACCTCGCGCCAGGGCGCGGGTGGCGGTTCCCAGCCGGCGATCGGCTTCCTCTTCGGCTGCGCGCTGAAGCGCCGCGCGCTCGTCGTCGTGCTGTGCGCGCAGCTGCGCGGCATGGGCTTCCAGCGTCTCGCTGCGGATCGCCGCCTGGCGGAAAATCTCGACGGACCGCGCCATTTCGCCGATCTCGTCGCTGCGCTCCTGATCCGGCACCGGGATCGTGACATTGCCGGCGGCCAGCGCATGCATGCGCTCGGAGAGACGGCGCACGGCCTGCGAGATCGTGCGAAGCGCAGCCATGGACATCAGCGCTACCAGCGTGACGATGCCCAGGCTGACACCGGCATAGAAGCGAAAGGCAAAAAGAGCATCCGCGCGATCGCGCGACGTGGTTCGCGCCAGTTCGCTCTCCACGGCCTGGAGCGTGGCGAGCAAGGTGGCGCGTGTTCCAGCGGTCGCGCGGTTCCACCGCTCCATGTCGGCCGGGCCGTGCTTGGCGGTCGCGTTTCGGCTCATTTCGCTGCGCAGCTGCGCCAGAAAAAGGCCGTCATCGCTCGCCATCTGCTGGTCGAGCGCCACCCGGATGGCAGGCGGCAGCGCATCGCGGTAAACCGGCAGATAGATGGAGCGCAATGCCGATGCCTCGACGGCGAAACCGTAGCGCCGGCCCCTGAGCTGCCCCCGCGCGACATATTCAGGCCCGAGCCGCGCATCGATCATCTCCGCCTTGTCGAGCTGCAAGACGGCATGAAGGCCGGAGACGAGCCGGGCTTCGGCGGCGTTATCGATCAACAGGCCGGCATGGCGCACCAGATCGACACCGGCCGAATAGGCCGGCTCCAGCTGGACCAGCGCATCGTTGATGCCCACCATGCTTTCATCCACCCATTTGCGATAATTCGGCAGGTGGGAGAGCGCCTCCAGCGCCGAGGCCATGGCCATCTGCGCGCCGTCATCTGCAAGACCCTGCGCCGTCAGCCGGTCGAAACGTTTCTTCAGGGCATCGATCGCGGTCTGCGTGGCAGCGCGCGCATCCTGCAATTCATTGTCACCCGCCCCGATTTCGCGGTGCAGCTTCAGGGCGAGATCCGCGCCGGCTTCGGCCAGATCGCGATAGATATCGGTCGCCAGCATGTGACCATAGCGCGTCTTGTAGCCGATCGCCTGATAGGCGCAGACGAGAACAAGCGCCAGCGTGGGCACAACGGCCAAGGCGACAAGCATGAAACGGAGAGAAAGCCTGGACATGAGCGCTCCGTGGACAAACCACTTCAACAGGAAGACATCGCGACCTGTTTCAGGCTGCCCATCGCTTATAGACGGCGCTCATTAAATTTCGTCTAAATTATGGATGACTGTCGCACACGTCCTGATCAACGACGCGCTCGGCAGCGCCCAGCCTTGCCCGGCATACCGGGATCATTTCTCCAGCAGCACGGTTTCAAAGCCATGGCGGCTGCGCCAGCCGAGCCGCTGCTGGGCGGCAAGCGGAACATAGATACGGTCGATGTGCTGCGGCAGCGACCAACCGCGTTTCAAAAAAGCGGTGACCAAACCCGGCGCCCGTTCGCGCAGAACGGCTGGGGCGTTGTGGCCGAGACGCGGCGCGTCGCTTTCCAGAAAAGGTGTCGCGGCGGAAATGATCAGTCGATCGAAAGCCGGCGGCGCTGGCAACTCCATGGCCTTTCGATGCGCACAGGCGACGTCGCGCGCATCGATGCCGCGATGCAGCCGGTAAAGCGCCATCACATCGGCGCGTTCTGGAAAGCAGCGCGACATGCGCAGAATGCATACGGAGAAATCCGGCGATGCCATGGCGGCAAGCAGCGCCTCGGCCTCCAGCTTGGAGCGATGATAGATGCTGCGTGGGCGCGGCTGCGTCGTCTCGGTGATCCACCGACACCCCTCCTCCTTCTCAGCCCCACCGAAGACGGCCGTTGTACTGGTGAAGACGAAGCGCGATACGCCCGCCTGCCGCGCGGCTTGCGCAAGCCGGCGCGTTCCCTCGACATTGATGCGGTGGAAGGAGTCGTCCGCAAGCACGCCGACATGCGGCGCGTGAACACCTGCTGCATGGACGACCGCATCGACATGTTCGAGAACGACGCGATAGCGGTCGATGTCGCAGAGATCGGCGATCAGCCCTGTCCTGGGTCCCGCTACCAGATCGAGCCCAATGACGGCATGCCGGCCCGCCATGTCCGCAACGATTGCCGCGCCGATGCGGCCGGAACTGCCGGTGACGAGGACACGCATGCGTCTCTCTCCGACGTCGCTGGACCCCAAAGAAAAAGCCCCGCAAGACGCTCGGTCAGGCGGGGCTTGATGGCGTCAGCGCGTCAGGCGCTTGTAGGACATCCGGCTCGGGTTGAGCGCATCCGGGCCGAGACGGCGGACCTTGTCCTTTTCATAGTCCTCGAAGTTGCCTTCGAACCATTCCACATGACCATCGCCTTCATAGGCGAGGATATGGGTGGCCAGGCGGTCGAGGAACATGCGGTCGTGCGAGATGATGACGGCGCAGCCGGCGAAGTTTTCCAGCGCGTCTTCCAGCGCCCCCAGCGTTTCGGTGTCGAGGTCATTGGTCGGTTCGTCGAGCAGCAGCACGTTGTGGCCGCCCTTCAGCATCTTGGCGAGGTGCACGCGATTGCGCTGACCGCCCGAGAGATTGCCGACCTTCTGCTGCTGGTCGCCGCCCTTGAAGTTGAACGAGCCGCAATAAGCGCGCGAGTTCATCTCGAACTTGCCGAGCTTGAGGATGTCGTTGCCCTCGGAAATCTCTTCCCAGACCGTCTTGTTGGCGGCGAGCGTGTCGCGGCTCTGGTCGACATAGCCGAGATCGACCGTATCGCCGATGGTGATGGTGCCGCTGTCGGGCTGTTCCTGCCCGGTGATCATGCGGAACAGCGTGGTCTTGCCCGCACCGTTCGGGCCGATGATGCCGACGATGCCGCCCGGCGGCAGCTTGAACGAGAGATTGTCGATCAGAACACGATCACCGAAGGACTTGGTGATGTTTTCCGCCTCGATGACGACACGTCCGAGGCGCTCGCCGATCGGAATGGCGATCTGCGTGTCGGACGGGCGACGCTCGGCAGCCGAATCGACCAGCTCGTTATAAGCGTTGATACGGGCCTTCGACTTGGCCTGGCGGGCCTTGGGGGAAGACGCGATCCATTCCTGCTCGCGCGAGAGCGCCTTCTGGCGGCCGGCCTCTTCACGGGCTTCCTGCTGCATGCGCTTGGCCTTGGCCTGCAGATAGGCCGAGTAATTGCCCTCATAGGGAATGCCGCGGCCACGGTCGAGCTCAAGGATCCAGCCCGTGACGTTGTCGAGGAAGTAGCGGTCGTGGGTGACCATCAGGATGGCGCCCGGATATTCGCGCAGGTGCTTTTCGAGCCAGGCGATCGTCTCGGCGTCGAGATGGTTGGTCGGTTCGTCCAGGAGAAGCAGATCAGGCTGGCGCAGCAGGAGCTGGCAGAGCGCCACGCGGCGCTTCTCACCGCCGGACAGGCTGGTGACCGCCGAGTCGCCCGGCGGGCAGCGCAGCGCATCCATGGCCATTTCGACCTGGTTTTCGAGATCCCAGAGGTTCTGGCCGTCGATGATGTCCTGGAGCCTGGCGCCCTCGTCCGCCGTCTCGTCGGAATAGTTCATCATCAGCTCGTTGTAACGGTCGACGATCGCCTTCTTGTGGGCGACGCCCTCCATCACGTTCTCGAACACGGTCTTGTCGGGGTCGAGCTTCGGCTCCTGCGCGAGATAGCCGAGCGTCGCGCCATCGGCCAGCCAGGCCTCGCCCGTCCACTCCTTGTCGAGGCCAGCCATGATCTTCAGCACGGTGGAC
Organism: Xaviernesmea oryzae; assembly: GCF_900109605.1. Taxonomy (GTDB): domain Bacteria; phylum Pseudomonadota; class Alphaproteobacteria; order Rhizobiales; family Rhizobiaceae; genus Xaviernesmea; species Xaviernesmea oryzae. The sequence continues at coordinate 104,969 of NZ_FOAM01000009.1, read as the reverse complement.
TTACCCGCGCCGTTCGGACCAAGGATGCCGATCTTGGCATCGGGATAGAAAGACAGGTGGACGTTTTCCAGCACCTTCTTGGTGCCGTAGGCCTTGTTCAGACCGGTCATGTGATAAATGAACTGGCGTGCCATCGGATGCTCCGCGGGGGTTTGTTGTGGCGGCTATGTAGGCGAAAACGGGCAAGGCGGCAACGCAGGCTGCAAGGCTTTTGCGCAGCCATGCATGCCGTAGCCGTCATCTGGCCTTGACGGGAGCATGCCAAGACCGCATGCGGATCATGGAGGCAGGAGAGATGTTCGAAACCGCTTATCGCCTGGCAAGCCCAACCGGCGCGGATCTGAGCGTGCGCGCGCAGGCAGCCGAAGGTGATGCACGCGGCGTGCTGATCGTCTGCCACGGCCTGTCGGAACATTCCCTGCGCTATCGCCGGCTTGCAGAGGCCATGGGCGCTCGCGGCATGGCGGTCTATGCGCTCGATCATCGCGGCCATGGACTGACGCGTGGGCCGAATCATCTTCTCGGCCGCTTTGCAGAAAAGGGCGGCATGGACGCCGCGCTGGACGATGTCGCGGCGCTGCGCGCGCATGCGGCCGAGCGCCATCCCGGTCTGCCGGTGATCCTGTTCGGCCATTCCATGGGCGGACTGATCGCGCTGAACGCCGTGGAGCGCTATCCCGATCTTTTCGATGCCGTCACCATCTGGAATTCGAATTTCAATGCCGGGCTTGCCGGGCGCGGCGGCCAGCTGCTTCTCGCCATCGAACGCTGGCTGAAAGGCTCGGATGTGCCCAGCGCCTGGGTGCCGCCGCTGACCTTCGGCGCCTGGGCCCGCGCGATCGACAATCCCCGCACCCCGTCAGACTGGCTGAGTCGCGATCCCGCAGAGGTGGACGCCTATCTTGCCGACCCGCTCTGCGGGTTCGACCCCACGGTCTCCTTGTGGATGGATGTTTTCCGGATGATCTATCAGGCAGCCGAACCGGAGCGGCTGAAGCGCCTGCGCGCCAGCCTGCCGATCCTGCTTGTCGGCGGCGGCAAGGATCCGGCCACCGACGGCGGCAAGGCGATCTCCTGGCTTGCCGACCGCATGCGTAAAGCGGGCCTCAACCATGTGTACGTCCGGCTCTATCCCGAAGCGCGGCACGAAACGCTGAACGATCTCGACCGCGACCGCGCCACGCAGGATCTTGCGCAATGGATCGACACGGTTCTCGATCAGGACCAGGCCTCAAGGAGCCGCCGTGGGGACTGAGGCGTCTCGCAACGCGGTCAGCTTCGGTCCCGTCTTTTCGCGCAACAGGATCGAAAGAAGCCCGAGGCGATTGCGCGAGAACGATCTTTCGGTCCTATCACACTGACGCGGTATCAGGTCTATCGATCCATAGGCGATCGGCCTGGCGGCGCTGATTCATTCCTATGAAGAAGGCATTTCGCAGATGAGCAGCATCAACGCGGTGGCGCGGCGCGACGATACACCCCTGGGGCTGACCTTCATGGTCCTGTCGGTGCTGGTGTCACCCGTCATCGACGTGTTCTCCAAGCTGGCCGTGGTCACCGTCCCGGCCGGCGAGGTCGCCTTTTCACGATTCGTGCTGCAGGCCGCCTTGCTTCTGCCGCCGGTGCTGATGCGCCGCGCTCTGCGCGGTGTCGGTGCCAGAACAATGGCGCTGCATGCGCTGCGCGGCGGCCTTCTGGTCGTCAGCATGCTCTCCTTCGTCGCCACGCTGAAGGTCATGGAACTGGCCGATGCCATTGCCATCTTCTTCGTCGAGCCGATCATCCTGACGATTCTCGGCGGCATCTTCCTGAAGGAAACGATCGGCTGGCGGCGCTATACGGCTTGCGCCGTCGGCTTCCTCGGCGCCATGCTGGTCATCCAGCCGAGCTTTCGCGAGGTCGGGCCCATGGCGCTCCTTCCGATGATTTCGGCGCTCGCCATCGCCATCTTCCTCCTGGTCACCCGCCGCGTGGCCAAGAGCGAGGATCCGTGGTCCATGCAATTTTATGCCGGCATCTGGGGCGCCATCTTTGCCGGTGCGCTGCTGATCCTCGGCGCCGGCATGGACATTGAAGTGATCGGTCCGGTCATGCCGGATGCGACCACCCTGCTCTATCTCCTCGGCACAGGCGTCTCGGCCACGATCGCCAGCGTGCTGGGCGTCTATGCCTATCGTGCCGCGCCGGCCTCGGTTCTCGCGCCGCTCCAATATCTGGAAATCGTGTCAGCGACCCTGTTCGGCTGGCTGGTCTTCGACCAATTGCCGGATACGCTGAAGTGGCTGGGCATTGCCATCATCATCGCCTCGGGTCTTTACATCATCTGGCGCGAGCATCGGCTGAAGCGCGCCGCCATGCCGGTGCCGCCGGCCATCTGAGCCCGGCTTGCCAGCTGCGGCATCAGGCTGTCGATAAGACGCCGTGAAGATGCCGCCGCAGTTCGCATGTACGGCAACGAAGAGGGTCAGCCGCGCAGATGCTGGGTCTGCTGATAAACGGCCGTGGAGCGTGCGCCGGAACGGCAATAGCCCAGCATCGGGCGCTCGAAGCTGTCGAGCGCATCGACCATCTCGCGCACCGCATCGGCGGTCACGCCCATCGGGCCGACGGGAATGTGGGTGATCTCCAGTCCCAGGGCGCGTGCGCGCGTGGCGATGGCCGCGAATTCCGGCTGGTCCGGTGACTCATGGTCCGGCCGATGGCAGACGATCGAGCGGAAACCCAGGTCCTTGATCGTCTGAAGATCGTCCTCGGAGATCTGTCCGGTGACCGAATATTCGTCGGTGATCTGGCGAATGTCCATCATTCTACTCCTTATAAAAGCCTTGTCCCGCAGCCTTCACCTCGTCAGGCGGATCGGCGAGCCGTCCGCGACCATGCCGCCACCTGGGTCGACCGCAGAAACCCGCGACGGGCGTCGGCAGAGCCAGCCAGCGAATGCCGCGCCGCATGCCGATGAAACGGATCCAGCCGGCTGATCTAGGCCGAGCCGGCAAGCGCCGTCAATGCACCGTTGCCCGGCGCTTGTCGCATCAGGCCGGCAACAGCAGGAGACGAAGGGCGAAGTCTTTCGCCTCGCCCGGCGCCAGCATGGGCATCTCGCCTGCGTCCTGCAGAACCGGCCTTTTGGCGATCCGATGGGAGACCGGCTCGAGCGCGAACACATTTGCCGCGCCGCGCTGGCAGCGCCACATTTGCAAATAGGCAAGCCCGTCCACCGCGAAATCAAGCTGCAGCACCGCGCCGCCAAGCCCCGGCAGGGGGCCGAGCCGGACGCTTGCCCAGCCCTGCTCGGACGATGCGTGAGCCGGCAGGCAGACATGGCTGCTCTCCCCTTCCCCGAACCGCCACGGGAACGCGCCATCCTCAAGCATCGCGCCTTCGATCCGCGTTTCCTCTCCCAGGAGAGCACCGCCGAGATTGACGTGATACATCATCATCGGCGCAAAGGGCTCGGCACCGATGTTGAGAAGGCGATCTCCCAGCGCCAGCGTGCCATCTGCGGCAAAATGCCAGCGCCGGTGCAGGCGCGCCGCGCCACCGTCGGCAAGCGCAATGTCCATATGCCCTTCGAGGACAAAGGCGCCATCCGCCTGTTCGCTGACGGAGAGATCGGCCACCGGCGTCGCCGCAAGCGATCCGTGCAGCGGATAGAAAGCGCCGCGCCCGCCCTCGACCGGCTCGGGATGGCGGATATGGTCGGGCCCACAGGTGAAGAGCAAGCCTTGCAGGGCGTGATCGATTCGAGGGTCGCCATCCGACGGAATGGCCTTGCCGGGTGCAAGCTCCACTCCCCCGAGGATCACCGAACCAAGATCGAGCGCCGACGCTTGGTCGAAGGCCACGCGCATCGCACGCCTCCTCGCTTCAAGAATGCGGAAACGTCCGTGATCCTGCGGCGTCGTTCCGGCAGATAGTGCGGGCGGTCTGATCATCGGCATCCTCTTTCCAACCCAAGTTTGGGCCTTGCATGCCTTCATCCTGCAAGGGTTTTCGGCGGGCTGGCAAGGGCGGTACCGGGCCTTAAGACCGTGTTCATAATGAATTGAGTTTTTTCATATTAAGGTCCAATTCACGATCTACAGCGCTGGCACGTATCCAGCGGGATTCGAGTGGACAGCGCATGAAGCGGCGAATCGAGCGGGCCCATGGCCGACATCGGGCGCGGGCTTCAGGCAGCGCCATCCGCTTTGCGCCATCCCGACAGGAACTTGCGCGGCGCTGCGCCCGCACTGACCCGAACCATATCCGACAGGCACATCCCTTGACCCTAGCACTGCGATTCCGCCTTCCCCTTCTCGTGGCAGCTGGCGCCATGGCGCTCGGCCTGTCCGGTGCGCAGGCGCAGGACCGCTTCGTCCGCATTTCACCGAATGCGGTGCTGGTCACCCCACAGGGCGAGATCTTGGATTACATGCCGGAGGCCGGCACCGTGCGCGCCATGCGCGACGAGCGCGGACGCACCGTCCTGATCGACCGTTGGGGCAATGTGATCGCGACGGTCATGGGCGAGCGGCACCCGGACTATAACCAGGCACGTGATCAGCGCCGCGTCGCTCCGCCCAATCCGGACGACGAATTCGGCACCTCACAGCCCGGCTATTACGGCGATCCGCGCGAGGCGTCGACGGGCGCGCCCGACTATCGCGACCCGCGCCACCGCACGAGCAATTACGGGCGCGGTTATGGCGCTTCCATCATCCCGCCCGGCGTCGAGCGCAGCGATCTGCCCGGCACCCTGCCTCCGGTCGACGACGATCAGCAGGCTGCCCTGCCGCCTGCCGACGACAATGATCAATTGGCCCTGCCGCCGGTCGAAGCCGGCCCGCGCAGCGAACCGATGCCCGCCGCCCAGGCAATCGGCAAGAAATCCAGCGCTGAAATCGTGGCTTTGCAGGTCTTCCTCGACCGGGAAGGGTTCTCGCCCGGCGCCATCGACGGCAAGACCGGCTCGAACGTCACCAAGGCAATCGAGGCCTGGCAGAAATCGACGGGCGAGACGCTCGACCCCAATGACACCGACGCTATTCTCGAACGCCTGAGACTGAACGGCGGCATGCCGCTGACCAACTACACGATCACCGCGGCCGATGCCGCCGGCCCCTATGTCGCGGCAATCCCGGAGGATTATGCGCATAAGGCGGCGCTGCCGCATCTGTCCTATACGTCGACGGCAGAAATGCTGGCCGAGAAGTTCCATATGGACGAGGATTATCTGCGCTCGATCAACCCCGGCATCGACTTCACCGTCCCCGGCACGATCATCAAGGTCGTGGCGCTCGCCCCGCCCAAGACCGGCAAGGTGACCCGCATCGTCGCCGACAAGGCACGCAAGCAGGTTCTGGCCTATGATGCCGAGGACCGGCTGATTGCCGCCTATCCCGCCTCGATCGGCTCCGCCGACACGCCCTCGCCATCCGGCACCGTGACGGTGGAGCGCATCGCGTTTAATCCAGGTTACACCTACAATCCGAAGATCAACTTCAAGCAGGGCAACAACGACAAGATCCTGACCCTGCCGCCAGGGCCGAACGGACCTGTGGGCACCGTCTGGATCGCGCTCTCCAAACCGACCTACGGCATTCACGGAACGCCGGAGCCCTCGAAGATCGGCAAGACCCAGAGCCATGGCTGTGTGCGCTTGACCAATTGGGACGCGACCACGCTCGCCAAGATGGTCAGTGTCGGCACGGTCGTCGAATTCCTGGACTGACGTCCAGACACATCCTGGTCATGAAAAGGGCCGCGAAGTCTTGAGCTTCGCGGCCCTTTTCATCTCTGGCGCCAGTGCATCGTGCTGCCAATCGCAGTCGGCTCGATGCTCTTGTCTTCGGTTAGGCCGCGCGGCGCAGCATGCCACGCGTGTTGCGATAGGGCAGCAGAGCGCGCACTTCATCGGCAAAGGCGCGGGCATTTTCCAAGGCCTTGTCGAGATTGGAGACGCGCAGGGCGTCCATGTCGGTCAAGGCCCCGCCACAGTCGAAAATATCGCGGAAGGCAGCGCGCTCGATGATCGGCGTATCCATCACCCGCACCTGCCGCTCGGCAAGCAGCGCCTTGACCATCTGCAGCGCCCGGGTGGTGACCAGCGAATTGACGCGGGTAAGCAGCACCGCATGCGGAATGCGAATGCCGGCGCTCTTTTCAAGACGGCTCAGAAGCTCCAGAACCTGGGCGCCTCCCTTGGCATCCATGGCGCAGCCCTGAATGGGAATGATGACCTGGTCCGAACAGCCCAATGCATTGGCCAGCAGCGTATCGCGCGCACCGGGAAGATCGATGATGATATAGTCGCTGGTGCGGCGGGCGGCGGTCAGATGACCCTGGATGGATGCCGCCGTGACGGCCGAAATCACATCGATATTGCGCGGGGCGGAACCGGTCTGGGCCCAGGAAGAAATCCAGGCCTGCGGATCGGCATCGAGCACCGTGACATGCGCGCCCCCACGCGCCAGTTCGGTGGCCAAAAGCAGAGCCGCCGTAGTCTTTCCTGCGCCGCCCTTGGTATTTGCAAATGTAATGACTGGCATGATGCTTCGTTGTCCCGTCCGAAAGCTGGCCGAGCCCGCATGGCTCTTCCGCAGACGCCATGAAAGGATGCGTCCCGTGAGACTGAGCTTTTCAAAACAGGGTTAACAAAACCTAAACGCCGCGCCGGAGGATTAACGAGTTGGAAACCTTCGCTCCAGTTTCAGTAAAACTAAAACAAATTTTTCTCATAAAAGCACATAGATTGAAGGAAGGCGGCTGCCGCCTCCCCCCGTGTGGCAACAAGGCTCGTTATTCGGCTGGCTGCACCTTCAGCGCGGCGCGCGCCTTTTCCTGATGGTCGAGCGCGAACTCCTCTTCCGGCGAGAGGATCAGGCGATGGCGGCCGATCACGGCGAAATAGGCGATCGCGGCGGCGAACCAGAGCGCCACCCAGAGCACGCCCTTGGTGAAATTCGGATCCTGCACTTGGTAGAGCAGCGTCACCACGGCGATGATGATCGTCAGCACCGCGCCGGGAATGCCCAGCGGCGAGCGGAAGGGCCGCTCAATGCCGGGCAGCTTGCGCCGCAGCAGGATGAAGGAGATGGCCTGCATGATATAGGAGAACATGGCGCCGAAGACGGCCATGTTCAAAAGCACGCTGCCGATGATGCTGCCGCCGGCTTCCGCACCCAGCGCAAACCAGATCGCCATCATCACCGCCAGGCCGACGATAGCGCCGGTGATCATCGCCACATGCGGCGTCTTGTAGCGCGCATGGGTGACCGACAAGACCGTCGGGAAGTAGCCGGCGCGCGACAGCGAATAGATCTGCCGGCCCTGGGCATAGAGAATGGTGTGGAAGCTGGCGATCAGGCCGGTCAGCGCCACCAGGCCGAGCAACACGACCCCACCATCGCCATAGACCGCCTTAAAGCCATCGAGCAGCGGCTCCAGCGCCGTGCCGAGGTGAAAGGCGCCGACGCCGGGCAGCGAGGGATTGAGCAGAACGATCATGAAGGCCGAGATCATCAGCGTGATCATGCCGAGGATGATGCCCTTGGGCATGTCGCGCTTGGGATCGACCGATTCCTCGGCCGCCAGCGGCAATTGCTCGATCGCCAGGAACAGCCAGACGGCGAAGGGGAGTGTGGCGAGCACGCCGGAGATGCCAAAGGGGAACCAGGGGCCGTTGCCCTCGGGCAGTTCCATGGGCACGCCGTCGGGGCCAACGCCGATATTGAGCGCCCAGCGGGAAAAATCCATCGCGGGAATCGCGCTGATCCAGAAGAAGACGAGCACGCCGAGCGAGACCAGCGTGATGACCAGCGTCACCTTGAAGGACAGTTCGAGGCCGAAAATGTTCAAGGCCAGGAACAGGACATAGAAGACTACCCAGACCAGCGGCGAATAAGCGGGATCGAGCCCCAGGATCGAGTTTACATAGGCGGTGATGAAGGTAACGATGACGGCCGGCGTCAGCACATATTCGACATTCTCGCACAGGCCTGTGAGAAAGCCGCCCCAGGGACCCATCGCCGTGCGGGCGAAGGAATAGGCAGCGCCGGTATGTGGCAGCGCCGGGCTCATCTCGGCGATGGAGAAGGTGAGGCCCAGATACATGATGGCGATGATGACGCCGGCGGCCAGCATGCCGCCCCAACCGCCGGTGGCAAAACCGAGGTTCCATCCGGAGAAATGGCCCGAGATCACCGCGCCGACGCCGAGCGCCCAGAGCGACCAGACGCCGGCATAGCGCGACAGGCCGCGTTTTTCGAAATAGCTGGCATCCGCTCGCTTGTAGCTGACGCCCGAAGATGGATTGTCCATGATAAGCTCCCCTTTGCCTTGGGCAGGCGGGGCGCGATCATCGGCCCTCAGCCCGCCGGTCTTCGGAAGCTGCTGGAGCCCTTTGCCGTAAAGCGGCCCCGCAGCGCAGGACGCGGCGCTTCGGGCCCATCATGGAACCGCAGCATGCGCGTCGAGATGCAGCCTCCGGCTTGTGCCGATGGCTGACCTCGCTGGGGACGTTTCGCTCCCGTGATCCGAATTTTGGCGTGCTCCGGTCTGGCGCCGGATGGGATGCGGGGGCACGAAGGGGCTGATCAGCCGCTCTCCGCCAAAACCACATATCGGGATCATGCTCCTTTGCCGACATAGGATCAAGCTTTCCCTGGAGGCTTTGCACATGCAACCGACGGTCGGAGCTCGCGCTACTACATCGAATCTTTCTAAATGAAACGAAGTCTAATGCAGGATCTAGACTGAGCCTTATCAACTATAGCTGTCACATAAGCTTCATCCAGCATCACTATCAGCACGGCAGACGCGGTCGACGAAACCAAAGGAGAACACCGTGCTGTCTCAGATCCGTACCCTGCTGTCGCTGTCCACCGCCATGATCATGGCGACGACGGCCGTTGCCAGCGCCGAGCCGAGCGCTGAACTCGTCGCCGCCGCCAAGAAGGAAGGCACGCTGACGACCATCGCGCTGCCCCATGACTGGTGCGGCTATGGCGATGTGATCGCCGGCTTCAAGGCCAAGTATGGCCTCTCGGTCAACGAGCTGAACCCGAATGCCGGCTCGGGCGACGAGATTGAGGCCATCAAGGCCAACAAGGGCAATAGTGGCCCGCAGGCCCCCGATGTCATCGACGTCGGCCTCTCTTTCGGCCCGGCCGCCAAGAAGGACGGCCTGATCCAGCCTTACAAGGTGTCGACCTGGGATTCGATCCCCGACAGCGCCAAGGATGCCGAAGGCTACTGGTACGGCGATTATTACGGCGTTCTCGCGCTCGGCATCAACACGGATATCGTCAAGGATGCACCCAAGAGCTTCAAGGATCTGAAGGATCCGAAATATGCCAACTCGGTTGCCATGCCCGGCGATCCGCGCACCGGCAATTCCTCGCTGATGTCGGTCTACACCGCCGGCATGTCCACCGGCGCCAAGACCGCTGAAGAGGCCGCCAAGGCTGGCGTGGATTTCTTCAAGGAGATCAAGAAGAGCGGCAATTTGGTCGCCGTCAACGGCTCGGCCCAGGGCATGGCCCAGGGCACCACGCCGATCCTGATGGACTGGGACTATAACGTGCTCGCCATGCGCGACAAGCTGGCCGGCAACCCGCCTGTCGAAGTTGTCGTTCCCTCCGACAGTGTCGTCGCCGGCGTCTATGTCCAGGCGATCTCCGCCTTCGCCCCGCATCCGAACGCCGCCAAGCTCTGGATGGAATATCTCTATTCGGACGAAGGCCAGATCGGCTGGCTGAAGGGCTATTGCCACCCGATCCGCTTCAACGACCTTGCCAAGAACAACAAGATCCCGGCCGACATCCTGGCCAAGCTGCCGCCAGCCGCCGCTTATGAAAAGGCGCATTTCCCGACGCTGGAAGACCAGGCCACCGCCAAGAAGGTCATCGGCGAAGCCTGGCCGGGCGTCATGAGCGGCCAGTAAGCCTCAGGCGCTTCGGCGCGTGAGAGTCCGACTGCGCAGGGGCCGCCGCTCCTGCGCAGTCTCCCTGTTTTCCCGAAACGATCAGGACGCAAGATGACGGTCGCGGACGATCTTCTCAACCCGCCTTCGCAGGGCGGATCGGCGCGCAGCGCGCCGGCGGGCCTGCCGGGCGCGAAGGCGCCGCGCCGGGCAAACTGGGCCTGGCTGGGCCTTCTGCCCTTCGCGCTCTTCGCCGCCTTCTTCCTGATCCTGCCGATCGTTTATCTCGTCACCGGCGCTTTCCAAACGCCTGAGGGCACCTTCACCTTCGACAATCTGATCGCGCTGACCGGCCCGGCCATTCTCGGCTCGTACTGGCTGTCGATCAAGCTCAGCCTGGTTTCGGCCCTTCTGGGCGCGGCGGCCGGGCTGCTGCTGTCCTGGGCATTGGTGCTGGGCGGGCTGCCGCGCTGGGTGCGCGGCGCCTTCATCACCTTTTCCGGTGTTGCCTCGAACTTCGCCGGCATTCCGCTTGCCTTCGCCTTCATCGCCACCATCGGCCGTCTCGGCATCGTCACGGTGCTCGTGCGCGAACTTTTCGGTTTCAACATCTATGGTGCGGGCTTCAATCTTTTTTCCTTCTGGGGCCTGGCGCTCACCTATCTCTATTTCCAGCTGCCGTTGATGGTGTTGATCATCACGCCGGCGCTGGACGGGCTGAAGACCGAATGGCGCGAAGCCGCCGAAAGCCTCGGCGCCTCGCATGCACAATATTGGCGCATGGTGGCGCTGCCGGTGCTTAGCCCCTCGATCCTCGGCTGTTTCCTGCTGCTCTTCGCCAATGCCTTCGGTACGCTTGCCACCGTCTATGCGCTGACCGGCTCGCAATTCGACGTCGTGCCGATCATGCTGTTCGCGCAGATCCGCGGCAATGTGCTCTACAACCCCAATCTCGGCTATGCGCTGGCGCTGGGCATGATCCTGATCGCGGGGCTCTCCAACGTTCTCTATCTCGTCCTGCGCAGCCGCGCGGAAAGGTGGCGCGCATGAAGATCTCGCGCATCGTCTCGCTGGTGATCGTGCTGATCGCCGCTAGCTATTTCCTCGTGCCGCTTTATGCCACCTTCCAGTTCTCGCTGCAGATGCTGCGCGGACAGTGGAGCTTCCAGGCCTATCGCTCGGTCTTTGCCGATCCGAATTTCCTGTCGACGCTCAGCTATTCGGCCGTGACCTCGCTGGTTGCCATTCTCATCAGCACGCTGATCGTCGTGCCCACCACCTACTGGGTCCGGCTGAAGATGCCGCGAGTCAAGCCGGTGGTCGAGTTCATCACGCTGCTGCCGCTGATCATTCCGCCCATCGTCATCGTCTTCGGCTATCTCAGGCTCTATGGGTCGGATTCGCTGCTGCCGCTGACGGTTTCCTCGGCCGGCACCAATCTGATGCTGGTCATCGGCTATGCCACGCTGTCGCTGCCCTATGTCTTCCGCTCGGTCGATAACGGCATGCAGACGCTCGACATCCGCACGCTGACGGAAGCCGCCGAGAGCCTCGGCGCCAACAGGAGCACGATCATCTTCCGGGTGATCCTGCCCAATCTGCGCGCGGCCATCGTCTCCGGCGCTTTCCTCACCTTCTCGATCTCCTTCGGCGAATTCGTCTTCGCCAGCCTTCTCAACCGGCCGGCCTTCGGCCCCTATCTGGTGCAGATCGGCCAGGACCGCGCCTATGAGCCGGCGGCGCTCGCTGTTCTCTCCTTCGCGTTGACCTGGGCCTGCATGGTGCTGATGCAGATCTTCGCCAATGCGAAGCCCGGTGCATCCCGCCGCCGGCGCGGCGCCGCCTTCAATCCCCTCGCCCGGAGGAAGACCGCATGAGCTTTCTGACCATCGCCAAGGCCTCCAAGAGTTATGGCGCCACCACCGTCGTGCGCGATTTCGACCTCGCCGTCGGCAAGGGCGAATTCATCTCCTTCCTCGGGCCCTCGGGCTGCGGCAAGACGACGGTGCTGCGCATGATCGCCGGCTTCGAGACGCCATCGGCCGGGCACATCTCCATCGACAGCCGGGATGTGACGCTGACGGCGCCGAACCGGCGGCGGATCGGCATGGTGTTCCAGGCCTATGCGCTGTTTCCCAATATGACGGTGGCGGAAAACGTCGCGTTCGGGCTGAAGGTCGCCGGCGCCGACCGCGCAACCATCGAGGCCCGCGTGAAGGACATGCTGGCGCTCATTCACCTGGAGCACCTGGCCGAGCGCTACCCCTATCAGATGTCCGGCGGCCAGCAGCAGCGCGTGGCGCTGGCGCGCGCACTCGCGCCCAAGCCGCAGGTGCTGCTGCTCGACGAGCCGCTTTCGGCCCTCGACGCCAAGATCCGCGTGTCGCTGCGCGAAGAAATCCGCGCCATCCAGAAGCAGCTCGGGATCACCACCGTCTTCGTCACCCATGACCAGGAAGAGGCGCTGTCGATTTCGGACCGGATCGTCGTCATGAATGGCGGCCGGGCCGACCAGATCGGCACGCCCTTCGAAATCTACAACCGCCCGGCCACACGCTTCGTCGCCTCCTTCGTCGGCACGCTGAACCTGATCGATGTCACGGTCGCCGACCCCGCGGCCGGCACGGTCAAGATCGGCGAGCAGATCGTCACGTTGAAGGAAGTGCTCGCGGCCTCATCGGGCGAAACCGTGACGCTGGCGCTGCGCCCGGAATCGGGCTCGATCCTGGATGGCGCGCGCGGGGATACGGCACTGACCGGCGAGGTGGTCAGCTCCAACTTCCTCGGCTCGGTCGTGCGCACCCGCATGCGCGTCGGCGAGAGCCTGATCTCCTTCGACATGTTCAACAGCCCCGGCTTCGCCCCGCCGGCGCTCGGCGAACGCGTGACCCTGCGTTTCTCGGCCGCCGACCTTCTGGTGCTGCGCGATTGAGGTTGTGGGTCGGGTTGCCCCAATGGCATGGCCTCAACTATCAAAATGAACGTCTGCGTTCGCAAGACCCCCTCACCCTGCCCTCTCCCCGCTGGGGAGAGGAGGCTTGTGCCACAAGCGCCGCCCTAACTTGGGGCTGGGCGGATGCGTCCAGGTCTCTTCTCCCCATCGGGGAGAAGGTGGCCCGAAGGGTCGGATGAGGGGGCCGCCAAGCCGTGAAACCTTTGTGTCGTGTACTGCGATAAGCGCTTTCAAGATATGCTAAGCCATTGGTTTAGAATTGACAGATCCCTCAAGTTCGCAACGACATCCATCCCTCAAAACAACCTCGCCATCTTCCCTTGCGGCCGCAGCCGCTGGCGTGTCTCGCGGGGGCTCTCGCGATAATGGGCGCGGTAGCTTCGGGAAAAGGCGGCGGCGGAGTTGAAACCGGTGGCCGCGGCGATATCGGCGAGCGGCGCCGTCGTCTCGATGACCCGCCTGCGGGCGGCGTTCAGCCGCAGCGCCAGATAATGCGTATGCGGGGTGACGCCTAGACTGTCCTGAAACAGATCCTGCAGCCGCCGCACGCTCACACCGATGCGCTTGGCGATGCGGATGAGCGCCACAGGCGTCTCGATCTGCGCTTCCATCAATGCCAGCGCCGCCTTCACCCTCTCATCGCGCAGGCGCATCGGCGCCACCAGCGGCAAGGCCTCGCTTGAAAGCGTCTCGGATGGCCGATCGGGCTCATAGATGAACAGGCGGGAGACTTCGAGCGCCAGGGAATAGCCCTGCTCGCGCCGGATCAGCTCCAGCATCAGATCGAGCGTCGGCAGCGGCCCGCCGGTGGTGATCCGCTTGCCGTCGATGACGAAGCGGGCGGAGGTCACCTTGATCTGCGGATAGGCGGCGGCAAATTCCTCCGCATCCTCCCAATGCAGAGCGGCCGCGCCGCCATCCAGCAGGCTTGCTTCCGCCATCAGCCAAGAGCCGGATTCGATGCCGGCGATAAGGCTGCGGAAGCGGGCAGCCTGGGAAAGCTGCCGGCGCAGGGTCGCGCTCAGCCCGCGCCGCCAATGATAGCTGGAGAGGATGAACAGCGGGTCGTGCGACGGGCCGGGCGAGAAGGCAGAAGCGACCGCGATGCTCACGCCGCTGGTGGTTTCGATCGCCGCGCCATCGGGGCTCTGCAGCGTCCAGCGATAGAGCCGCCGGCCGGCAATCCGATTGGCCGCCCGTAGGGGTTCGATCACCGAGGCGAGCAGGATCAGATTGGTCTCGGGCATGATCAACAGATCGATATGCCGGTCCTCTGCTTCCCCGCTCAAAAGCCGCTCCTTCGCAATCTCGCTGCCGAAATTGTAAAGAAAACTGCTGAAGCAGCAAAGCATTCTCTTGGGCTTTGCCTCGTAATCAGCCTGTGACCTTCATCGCCGCCAGAAAGAGCGCGAGGAGGCCGGGGAACAAGAGGGCGCCTGGCCCAGAGCCAGATCGATGCGCCAAGGGAGTGAGAGCAAATGCCGCTCAGCATGAATCGCGACGTCTTCATCACCTGCGCCGTCACGGGCGCGGGCGACACGACCGGCAAATCAGGCCATGTGCCGATCACACCCAAGCAAATCGCCGAAAGCGCCATCGATGCCGCCAAGGCCGGCGCGGCCGTGGTTCATTGCCATGTGCGCGATCCGGAAACGGGCGCTGCCGCGCGCGGGCTCGATCTCTATCGCGAAGTGACCGACCGCATCCGCTCGGCCGAGGTCGATGTGGTCCTGAACCTGACCGCCGGCATGGGCGGCGATCTCGTTTTCGGTTCGGTCGAGGCGCCCTTCCCGCTCAATGAGAAGGCCACCGATATGGCCGGCGCCACCGAGCGCGTCGCCCATGTCGCCGCCTGCATGCCGGAAATCTGCACGCTCGATTGCGGGACGATGAATTTCTCGCTCGGCGATTACGTGATGACCAACACGCCTTCGATGCTGCGCGAGATGGCACGCCAGATGACGGCGCTCGGCGTGCGGCCGGAGATCGAAGCCTTCGACACCGGCCATCTCTGGTTCGCCAAGCAGCTGGTCGAGGAAGGGCTGATCGAAGATCCCGTGCTGATCCAGCTTTGCATGGGCATTCCCTGGGGCGCGCCGGACGACCTCAACACATTCATGGCCATGGTCAACAATGTGCCTGAAAGCTGGACCTTCTCGGCCTTCTCCATCGGGCGCAATGCGCTGGCCTATCCGGCGGCGGCCGTTTTGGCAGGCGGCAATGTTCGGGTTGGGCTGGAGGACAATCTCTATCTCGGCAAGGGTCGGCTCGCCACCAATGCCGAGCTGGTCGAAAAGGCCGCGACGGTCATCGAGGGCATGGGCGCGCGCGTGATCGGCCCGGCCGAGGTGCGCGAAAAGCTGAAGCTCGCCAAGCGCTAAGCCGATCTTAGAGCATTTCCAGCCGAAGCGTGATCGCTTCGGCGTCGGACAATGCGGTAAAAACAAGAAGATAGAGCATTGACGGTGATTTCGTGGGCACCGGAAATGCTCTAGGAAGGACCTGCCAAATGACCACCATCACCAAGGCCGCCTGCATCGGCGGCGGCGTTATCGGCGGCGCCTGGGCCGCCCGCTTCGTGCTCGCCGGCATCGATACCCGCATCTATGATCCGCATCCGGAAGCCGAGCGGATCATCGGTGAGGTCCTAGCCAATGCGGAGCGCGCCTATGCCATGCTGACCATGGCGCCGCTGCCTGCGCGTGGAAAGCTCATCTTCTGCAAGAGCCTGAAGGAGGCCGTGGAAGAGGCGGATTGGATTCAGGAAAGCGTGCCTGAGCGGCTGGAGTTGAAGCGCGGCGTGCTGACCGAGATCGACCGCCACGCCCGCGCCGACGCGCTGATCGGCTCCTCCACCTCAGGTCTACTGCCGAGCGATCTGCAGCGCGACATGGTCCATCCCGACCGCTTCTTCGTCGCCCATCCCTATAATCCCGTTTATCTCCTGCCCCTGGTCGAACTGGTCGGCGGGCAGAAGACCACGGCGGAGACCATCGCTCGGGCCCAAGCCGCAGCCGCGCAGATCGGCATGAAGGGCGTCGTCATCCACAAGGAGATCGAGGCTTTCGTCGGCGACCGCCTGTTGGAGGCGCTGTGGCGCGAGGCGCTCTGGCTGATCCATGACGATATCTGCGACACGGAAACGCTCGATGATGTGATCCGCTATTCCTTCGGCCTGCGCTGGGCGCAGATGGGCCTGTTCGAGACCTATCGCATTGCCGGCGGCGAAGCAGGCATGCGCCATTTCCTCGCCCAGTTCGGCCCTTGTCTCGCCTGGCCCTGGACCAAGCTCACCGATGTCGTCGATCTCGACGAGGCGCTGGTGGAGAAGATCGGAGCGCAATCCGACGTTCAGGCCAAGGGACGGTCGATCCGCGAGCTGGAGCGCATCCGGGATGAAAATCTGGTCGGGATCTTCCAGGCGCTGAAAGGCGGCAATAGCGGCGAAGGCTGGGGCGCCGGCAAGCTGCTTGCGGATTTCGAAAAGCGCTTATGGTCCCAGGCCAAACCCAAGCCGGCGCCGGATCTTGCCGCCCCCTTGCGTCTGGTCGAAGCCAAGGTCAGCGCCGCCTGGGTCGACTATAATGGCCATATGACCGAGCACCGCTATCTCCAGCTCTTTGGCGATACGGCGGATGCGCTTCTGCGGCTTATCGGTGTCGACATGGCCTATGTCGAGGCGGGGCACAGCTATTACACAGTCGAGAGCCACCTGCGCCATCTCGGCGAAGCCAGGCTTGGCCAGAGCCTCTACACCACCGTTCAGCTTCTCAAGACCGACGAGAAGCGCCTGCATCTCTTCTCGACGATCAACGACGCCCAATCGGGCACTGTACTGGCCACGGCGGAACAGATGATGCTGCATGTCGACAGCGCCGCCGGCAAGGCCGCGCCGGCACCGGCCGAGGTGCTGGCCCGGTTGGCACCGATCGCGCAGGCGCATGCGGGCCTCACCCTGCCGCAAGGCGTGGGCCGGCATGTGGGACAGGCGCGCTGACGCGCCTGTCCCACAGACATCCTGGGATTAGCTTTGGATAGCCAGAGCTACCCGGACATTTCACGGTGCAGCCGGGGTTGCGCCGGCAAAAATCATGTGTTCTTTTGAAACTGCCTGATTTTAAGGCTGGCCCAACTTCTCGGCACCTCTAGTCCTGCTGCGCCATTTCATGTCGCATGAAAGGCCTCAAACGCCGCAAAACAGGCTATCGTTCAAGAGGTGCCCTGACCGAGAGGCAATCCGTCAAAAGCTTTGAGCCTCTTCCAGGCGAGCTAGATGGCGGTTTGCGCAGGAGCTTGCGCCGATCCACCTTTGCCCAGGGAGAAGGGAGCGGACGATCGGGCGTGAGGGGGCAGCCGGCATGAGCGTCGAAACGCGATTCCCTCGCATTGGGGTGCATGGCGTGCAGTCGTGACAGCATCAGAAAACAAGGCCCAAAGCGGCCGCGAACCAAGGGGAATGAGCATGAACGACTGGACTCGCCACCTGAAGCAGCAGGTCACGCTCGGCGCGATGAACCGCCGCGAATTCATGGGCCGGGCCGCCGCCGCCGGCATAGCAGCCGCCAGCGCCGGCACGCTGTTTTCCACCGCCGCCGAAGCGCAGGAGCCCAAGCGTGGCGGCCATCTGAAGCTCGGCCTCGAAGGCGGTTCGGCCACCGACAGCAAAGACCCGGCCAAGTTCCTCTCGCAGGTGATGTTCTGTATCGGCCGCTGCTGGGGCGACATGCTGGTCGAGTCCCACCCCACCACCGGCGCCGCCGTGCCGTCGCTCGCCGAAAGCTGGGAGCCTTCGGCCGATGCGTCCACTTGGACCTTCAAGATCCGCAAGGGCGTGAAATTCCACGACGGCAAGGAGATGACGGTCCAGGACGTGGTCAAGACGCTCCAGCGCCATACCGATGCCAAATCGGAATCCGGCGCACTCGGCGTGGTCAAGTCGATCAAGGAGATCAAGGCAGATGGCGACAATGTCGTTCTGACGCTGACCGAGGGCAATGCCGACCTGCCGCTGTTGCTCACCGACTATCACCTGGTGATCCAGCCCAATGGCGGCTATGACGATCCCTTCGCCTCGATCGGCACCGGGCCCTACAAGCTTCTGACCTTCGAGCCCGGCGTGCGCGCCACGCTGGAGCGCAACAAGGACGACTGGCGCAGCGATCGCGGCTATGTCGACAGCATCGAAATCATCAACATGAACGACGCGACCGCCCGCGTCGCGGCCCTCTCCTCCGGCCAGGTGCATTTCATCAACCGCGTCGATCCGAAGACGGTGAACCTTCTGAAGCGCGCGCCGACGGTCGAGATTCTCTCGACCTCCGGGCGCGGTCATTACGTCTTCATCATGCATTGCGACAAGGCGCCCTTCGACAATAACGACCTGCGCATGGCGCTGAAATATGCCATGGACCGCGAAACCATGGTCCAGAAGATCCTGGGTGGTTACGGCAAGGTCGGCAACGACTTCCCGATCAACTCCACCTATGCGCTGTTCCCAGAGGGCATCGAGCAGCGGGTCTACGATCCGGACAAGGCCGCCTTCCACTACAAGAAGTCGGGCCATTCCGGTTCCGTGCTGCTGCGCACCTCCGATGTCGCCTTTCCGGGTGCTGTCGATGCCGCCGTGCTCTATCAGGAAAGCTGCAAGAAGGCCGGCATCGCCATCGACATCAAACGCGAACCGGGTGACGGCTACTGGTCGAATGTCTGGAACGTCCAGCCCTTCTCCACCTCCTATTGGGGCGGCCGGCCGACGCAGGACCAGATGTATTCCACCGCCTATCTCTCGACGGCGGACTGGAACGACACGCGCTTCAGGCGGCCTGATTTCGACAAGCTGCTCTTGCAGGCCCGCGCCGAACTGGACGAAGCCAAGCGCAAGGACATGTACCGCACCATGGCGATGATGGTGCGCGACGAAGGTGGACTGATCCTGCCGATGTTCAACGATTTCGTGAATGCCTCGTCCAAGAAGGTCAAAGGCTACGTCCACGACATCGGCAACGACATGTCGAATGGCTATGTCGCAACCCGCGTGTGGCTCGACGCCTGATGGCGGCGGCGCCGAACCCGGCCGGTCCGGTCGATCCTCTGGCGGCGGGGGAAACCTCGCTCGTCTCTCTGTCCGATGCCGGCCTGGCGGCGCCTCATTCATCGGCCTCCGCCCGTGGCCCATGGCGGCGCTTTCTTCAGCGCTCGCCGCTGGCGGCGCTGGTGATCCAGCGCCTCGCTTTGTCCATCGCCTTGCTCTTTGCCGTCTCGATCATGATCTTCGGCGGCATCGAGGCGCTGCCGGGGGATTTCGCTACCACCTATCTCGGCCAGTCGGCCACGCCGCAGGCTGTCGCCAATATCCGGGCCGATCTCGGCCTCGATCGCCCCGTCACCACCCGCTATGTCGAATGGCTCGGCGGCGCGCTCCAGGGTGATTTCGGCACCTCCTGGGCCAGCCGCAACTCCGTCTCCGAACAGATCGGCAAACGGCTCGGTAATTCCCTGTTTCTCGCCTTCTTCGCTGCGCTGATCTCCATTCCGCTAGCGGTCGGCCTTGGCATGCTGGCCGTGCAATATCGCAACCGTCTGCCGGACAAGATCATCAATGTCGTCTCGCTGGCGGCGATCTCCCTCCCGGAATTCTTCGTCGGCTATCTGCTGATCATGGTCTTCGCGGTTCAATATGGCGTTGCCACTTTCCCGGCGACTGTGTTCGACGGCATGGGCTTTTTCGACCGGCTCTCGGCCATCGCCCTGCCCGTCGCGACGCTGGTGCTGGTCGTGCTTGCCCATATGATGCGCATGACCCGCGCGGCGATCCTCAATGTCATGTCCTCGGCTTATGTCGAGACGGCGGAGCTGAAAGGTCTCTCGGCCTTTCGCATCATCGCCCGCCATGCCGCGCCCAACGCGGTGGCGCCCGTCGTCAACGTCATCGCGCTCAACCTTGCTTATCTCGTCGTCGGCGTCGTCGTGGTCGAGGTGGTCTTCGTCTATCCCGGCATGGGCCAATATATGGTCGATGCGGTGACGGTGCGCGACATGCCGGTGGTCCAAGCCTGCGGCCTGATCTTCGCCGCCTTCTATATCTTCCTCAACATGGCGGCCGATCTCATCGCCATTGTCGCCAATCCCCGCTTGAGGCACCCGCGATGAGGCTGGCCAGCATTCCCTTGAGCGCCTGGATCGGGCTTGCGGGCATCGCGCTTGCCCTCATCTGCGCCCTCTTCGCGCCCCTCATCGCGCCCTACGGCGAAACACAGGTGGTGGGCGAGGTCTGGCTGCCGCCCGGCGGCGATTTTCTGCTCGGCACCGACAATCTCGGACGTGATCTGCTTTCGCGCCTGATCTTCGGCGCGCGCACCACCGTGCTCGTGGCGCTGGCGGCCACCGTGCTGTCCTTCTCGCTCGGCATGGCGCTGTCCTTCACGGCGGCCGTCACGGGCGGGTTCATCGACCAGCTCTTTTCCCGCTTCAACGATCTGATGATGGCGATCCCGACGCTGATCTTTGCGCTGGTGGTGCTGGCGGTGCTGCCGCAGCATCTGTGGATCCTGATCCTGGTCATGGCGGTGCTCGACAGCACCCGCGTGTTTCGCATCGGCCGGGCCGTGGCGCTTGATGTGGCGGTGATGGAGTTCGTCGAAGCCGCGCGGCTGCGCGGCGAAGGCCCTATCTGGATCGTCTTTCGCGAAATCCTGCCCAATACGCTCTCGCCGCTTCTGGCCGAATTCGGCCTGCGCTTCGCCTTCTCCATCCTGTTTCTGTCCACCCTCTCCTTCCTGGGCCTCGGTATCCAGCCGCCGGCGGCCGATTGGGGCGGCATGGTCAAGGACAATAAGGACGGCATCATCTTCGGCATTTCCGCAGCCCTCGTGCCGGGCGCGGCCATCGCCTGCCTCGCCATCTCGGTCAATCTGGTGGTCGACTGGATGATGAAACGCACCTCGAGCCTCAAGGGAGGGCGCGGCGATGCCTGAGCTTCTGACCGTCAAGGATTTGAGGATCGAGGCGACGAGCTATCCGCCCGGCGAGGCACCGAAGACGGTGACGCTGGTCGATGGCGTCTCCTTTTCGGTGGAAAAAGGCCGGGTGCTCGGCCTGATCGGCGAATCCGGCGCGGGAAAGTCCACCATCGGGCTCTCGGCGCTCGCCTATGGGCGCGGCGGCGCGCGGATTACGGGCGGCGCGGTGACCCTGAACGACACGGATATTCTGACGCTCGGCCGCTCGGGCGTGCGCTCGGTGCGCGGCGCCAAGGTCTGCTATGTCGCGCAATCGGCCGCCGCCGCCTTCAACCCAGCGCACCGGCTCGGCGAACAGGTGATCGAAGCATCCTTGCGCCACCGCATCATGAGCCGGGACGACGCCGAGGCCCGGGCGCTGCATCTCTTCCGCATTCTCGGCCTGCCGAACCCCGAAACCTTTGGCCGACGCTTTCCGCATCAGGTTTCCGGCGGGCAGCTGCAGCGCGCGATGACGGCCATGGCGCTCTGTCCGAACCCGGAGCTGATCGTCTTCGACGAGCCCACGACGGCGCTCGACGTGACAACGCAGATCGAGGTGCTCGCGGCGATCAAGCATGCGATCGAGGAAACCCACACCGCCGCGCTCTACATCACCCATGACCTCGCCGTGGTGGCCCAGATCGCCGACGACATCATGGTGCTGCGCCACGGCAAGACCGTGGAATACGGCACGACCCGACAAATCATCGAGGCCCCGGGCCAGGATTACACCAAGGCGCTGGTGAGCGTGCGCCAGATCGCCCGGCCCGAGGCCGCCGACCAGTCGACGCCGATCCTGACCATCGACCGCGTCAGCGCCAGCTATGGCAATGGCTTCAAGGTGCTGCACGACGTTTCGCTCACCCTGCCCAAGGGCCAGACGCTGGCGATCGTCGGCGAGAGCGGGTCGGGCAAATCGACGCTGGCGCGGGTGATCACCGGCCTGCTGCCACCAAGCGAGGGCCGCATCACCTTTGACGGGCAGGAACTGCCAAAGGCGCTGAAGGGCCGCTCGAAGGAGCAATTGCGGCGCATCCAGATGATCTATCAGATGGCCGATACGGCCATGAACCCGCGCCAGACCGTGCGCGAGATCATCGGCCGACCCATTTCCTTCTATGAGGGCATCCACGGCGCGAAAAAGACCGAGCGCGTGCGCCAGCTTCTCGACCAGATCGAGATGGGCGACCGCTTCCTCGACCGCTATCCGGCCGAGCTTTCCGGCGGGCAGAAGCAGCGCGTGGCGATTGCCCGCGCGCTTGCCGCCAAGCCGGAGCTGATCCTGTGCGACGAGCCGACTTCGGCACTCGATCCGCTTGTCGCCGAAGGCATCTTGAAGCTTCTGTTGAAGCTTCAGGAGGAGACCCATGTCTCCTACGTCTTCATCACCCATGACATCGCCATCGTCCGGGCAATCGCCGATTCGGTCGCGGTGATGCATCGCGGCCGGCTGGTGCGCTTCGGCCCGAAATCCCAGGCACTTTCGCCACCCTTCGACGCCTATACGGATCTCCTGCTGAAATCGGTGCCGGAAATGGAGATCGGCTGGCTGGAGCGGGTGCTTGCAACACGGCGCATGGAAAGCGCGGGGAACTGACCCTGCCTCATCAGGCGCATGGATGCGCCGCCTCATTTCATCTGAAAGGAAGACCCGCTCATGTCCGCGCGCGGTTTTAGCGTCATCGAGAATGAATGGATCCGGCTGAAGGACGGCACGCGGCTGGCCGCGCGGATCTGGATGCCCGACAATGCCGGTGCAGACCCGGTTCCGGCGGTTCTCGAATATCTGCCCTATCGCAAACAGGGCGGCACCAGCCTGCGTGACGAATCCACCTATCCCGTCTTCGCGGCGGCCGGCATTGCCGGCGTGCGCGTGGACATCAGAGGCTCTGGCGAATCCGAGGGCGTGATCGACGGCGAATATACGCCGCGCGAACTGTCCGATGGCTGCGAGCTTGTCGAATGGATCGCGGCCCAGCCCTGGTCGAATGGCAAGGTGGGCATGATGGGCATTTCCTGGGGCGGGTTCAACTGCCTGCAGGTGGCGGCGCTGAAGCCGCCGGCGCTGAAAGCCGTGATCTCGATCGCCTCGACCGTCGACCGCTATAATGACGACATCCACTACAAAGACGGCACGCATCTCTCCGCCCAGCTGTCCTGGGCCGCGACCATGCTCGGCTATCAGAGCCGCTCGCCCGATCCGGCTTTGGTTGGCGATGTCTGGAGGGCCATGTGGCTGGAGCGGCTGGAGGGCGAACCCTTCTTCCTCGAGGAATGGCTGTCCCACCCCCATCGTGACGGCTTCTGGCGGCATGGCTCGATCTGCGAGGATTTCGCCGGCTTCCCGGTGCCCGCGCTTGTCATCGCCGGCTGGGCGGATGGCTATCGCAACACACCGATCAAGGCCATCGAAGGTCTCGGCCCCAAGGCGAAAGCCATGATCGGGCCCTGGGTCCATAAATATCCGCATTTCGCCTGGCCGAAGCCGCGCGCCGATTTCCATGCCGAGGCGATTGCCTGGTGGAACCGCTGGCTGCGCGACGAGGAGACTGGCGCCGAAAACCTGCGGCAGATGCGCGCCTATATTTTGGACGGACCGCGCCCGGCGCTTCGCCGCGAGGTCGAACCCGGCTTTTGGGTCGCCAAGGAGACCTGGCAGGCGCCTGAGATGCAGAGCTTCTATGTCGGGCCACATGGCCGGCTGGAAGAAGGCCTGCCGGTGCCGCATCCCCAGCCGCATCTCACCTTCCTGCGCTCGCCGCTCGATACCGGCACGCAATCAGGCGAATGGTTCACGCTGAAGCCGGATGCCGAAATGGCCGGCGATCAGCGGCTGGACGATGCGGGATCCCTGACCTTCGACACCGAACCCGTTGCAGAGGGCGTCGCCTATCTCGGCCGTCCCGAAGTCACCGTCACCGTGACGCCGCATGCGCCCGTCGCCAATCTCATCGTCCGCCTGGTCGATCTCCATCCGGACGGGGCGGCAACCCGCATCACCTTCGGCGTCCTCAATCTCTGCCATCGCGACGGCAATGCCGCGCCGAAGCCGCTCATCGCCGGCGAACCGGTGGCGCTGCGGCTGGTGCTGGATGCCTGCGGCTATCGTCTCGGCGAAGGCCACCGGCTGCGCATCGCGCTGTCGACCTCCTACTGGCCGATGATCCTGCCCCCGCCCGACGATGCCGGCCTGACCATCGACGTCGCCACGCTCGGCCTTGCCATGCCGCTTCTTGGGCAGGCCGAGCGCATCCATGTCCCGGAGCCGGAAAACCCGGACCCGCTGCCGCATTATATCGAGCTTGCGCCCGGCCGCACCGACCGCCGCGTCGAGCGCGATCTGGCGACGGGCACGACGCGCTATTTTATCACCGAGGATACCGGCCTCTTCCGCCACCCGGACACCGGGCTTGCCACGCGGGATCTGCGCGAGGAATGCTGGTCGATCACATCGGGCGATCCGCTGTCGATGACGGGCGTGTCGACCTGGACCTGCATCACCGAGCGCGAGGGCTGGCAGGCCCGCACGGTCTCGACCTCAAGGCTGGCCTGCACGCGTGAGGACTGGCTGACCTCGGCAGAGGTGAAGGCTTTCGAGAATGGGACGGAGATCTTCACCAAGACCTTCGAAAAGCGCATTCCCCGTGATTTGATGTGACCGCTGCCTGCCCGCATCACGAGGAAGGGGTGCGGCACGCACCGGCCCACACGCGATTGCGATTTGACGCGGCGGTCATGGCGGCGCATCTGCTGAGACGAAACCGATGCCGTGATCAAGGGGCCACCCCCCCGGTGAAGCGGCACCGATCAGGCCGGCCATCAGGAGATCGCCATGCAGCCGCTTCGTCCATTTCTGTCCCTGCTTGCTCTGACCCTGCCTTTGATGGCGGCCGCGCCATCGAGCGCGGCCGAAGACCCGGTAGCCCTGCCGCCGCCGCTTCTCGACGAGCACAACACCGCCGAGAGTGAAAAGGCCGTCTTCTCCGGCGGCTGCTTCTGGGGTGTCCAGGGTGTGTTCCAGCATGTGAAGGGCGTGCGTCAGGCCGTATCGGGCTATGCCGGCGGCACAGAGGCGACCGCATCCTATGAACAGGTGAGCCTCGGCAACACGGGACACGCGGAATCGGTAGAGGTCACCTTCGACCCTGCCAAGGTGACCTATGGCAAGCTGCTGCAGATCTTCTTCTCGGTCGCCCACGATCCGACCCAGCTCAATCATCAGGGGCCGGACAGTGGAACGCAATATCGCTCCGCGCTTTTTGCTGAAACACCCGAGCAGGAGAAGATCGCCCGCGCCTATATCGCGCAACTTGGCGCGGCCAAGGCCTTCCCCAAGCCCATCGTCACAGACGTCAAGCCGTTGAAAGGCTTCTATGCTGCAGAAAGCGAGCATCAGGACTTCCTGACGCGCAACCCGACCTACCCCTATATCGTCTACAACGACCTGCCGAAGATCGAAGCGCTGAAGAGCCTGTTTCCGACCGACTTCAAAGCCAAGCCCGCGCTGGTGTCGCAGGCGCGCTTGAAGAGCTGAACAAAGGCTCTTACACGCCGCCCTCTCCCAGAGCACAGAGGGCCTGGATGCCCTTGCACAGCGCCTCGAAGCCCGCACGCGCGCCCGGGCTCATATGCCGCGCCCGCAGCCAGGCATGCACCATTTGCGGCTCCTCGCGAAAGGTCACGGCAACACCCGACAGCGCCAGCCGCGCGGCATAGGTTCGCGCATCGTCGCGCAAGGGGTCGAAATGCGCTGCGGTGATGTATGC
Source organism: Xaviernesmea oryzae (assembly GCF_900109605.1). Classification (GTDB taxonomy): domain Bacteria; phylum Pseudomonadota; class Alphaproteobacteria; order Rhizobiales; family Rhizobiaceae; genus Xaviernesmea; species Xaviernesmea oryzae. The sequence continues at coordinate 79,346 of NZ_FOAM01000009.1, read as the reverse complement.
CGGCGGCAGCCCGGCCGTGCTTTCGACCTTCAGCGGCATGGCGATGGGCAGATCGTCCGGGGCCTGCAGCACGTCCCGATAATGGCGCACATCCGCCGTCGTCAGCCCCGGCGCCTCGGCCATTTCGGCATAGGAGCCGGAAACAAGATCGCCGCCAAGACCGGGATAGATCAGGGCTTGGCCACAGATCCCTTGCAGACCGCGATCGCGCGCATCGATCGCCAGGCCTGCCGCGAGATTGCCGCCGGCACTGTCTCCGGTGAGCACCAGCGGCCGTCCCTCGCCAAGCAGATTGTCGAGCACGGCGCGTCCATCCTCGAAGGCCGCCGGCCAGACATGCTCCGGCGCCAGGCGATAGGCGAGCGCGACCACCTCGCGCCCCGTGTGGTCTGACAGCTCCGCGCAGATCGCATCATGGCTTTGCAGCGAGCCGACGACGAAGCCGCCACCATGCAGGTAAAAAATGAGCGCGGGGCCGAGTTGCCTTGCCGGCCCGTAGCGCCGGATCTGCACTGGACCCACCTGCCCCTCCTCGCGCACCAGCCCAACTGGCGATGGCTGGTCGAAACGGGCGCAGAGCGCATCATAGAATCGGCGCTGCTCGCTGATGGGAGCCGACACCGCATCTGGTGGATAGAAACTGTCCGACTGGGCCTGAAAGGCGAGGATCTCCGGCTCGGTTGGAGAGGGCGAGGGCGCCATGCGAAAGCTCCATGGACTGTTGACGGTGCCATCCAACATCACCAGCCGGAAAAGACAAGAAGGCTCCGGATCTGGCTCCGACGACGTTTATTTTAACAGTTTCTAACTATTTCAACGCCTTGCCATCATCAAAAACATGACTTAAAAAACCCACATTGTCCTTTCATTCCCGCAAAAAGTTGATAAATGGAGTCATCTTTTATGACTCCAGGACGCTTCTCTCATGCCGTTCATGCCCCTCTCCCGCCCGCTCCTTCTTCTGGCGCTGTCCGCAACGGCGCTGACACCTCTGACCATTCGCGCCCAGGCGCAGGAGGCCGGGGCTACGGGCGGCGCGACCGTTCTGGACACGATCGTGGCCACGGGCGGCTCGGGCGGCAAGATCACGGCGGAAGGTTATGTCGGCACGTCGAGCGCCACAGGGGCCAAGGTCGATACGCCGTTCCTTGAAACGCCTCAGTCGATTTCCTCCGTCACCGAAGCCCAGCTGGAAGACCGCAACCCGCAGACGCTGACCGACACGCTGGCATATACGCCGGGCACGCGCGTGGGCGCCTATGGTTTCGATCCCCGCTTCGACAGCTTCTCCGTTCGCGGTTTCGATGTGACCTATAACGGCATCTTCCGCGACAATCTGCGCCAGCCGGGCGCCGGTTCCTCCCTGTACAAGACCGAGCCTTACGGGCTGGAAGGCGTGTCGATCCTGCGCGGCCCCTCCTCCGCGCTCTATGGCGCATCGGGCGCCGGCGGCCTCTATAATCTGATCACCAAGCGTCCGACGGAAGAGCCACTGCACGAGGTCGAGATCCAGTATGGCACGCAGGACCGCTATCAGGGCCAGTTCGATTTTTCCGGTCCCGTCAACGAGCAGGACCCGGTCTTCTACCGCATGACCGGCCTGGCACGTTCGGCGGATACCACACAGGTCGGCGTGCCTGATGACCGCGTCTATCTCGCCCCCGCCATCACCTGGAAACCGGACGAGGACACGAAATTCACCCTGCTGGGCGAGGTCTCGCGCATCAAGACGGGCGGCACCGCGGCTTATTATTACGACACGACGACAGGCAAGGTCTCCGACTTCTTCGCCGGCAATCCCGATTTCAACGATTCCGTCCAGAACCAGGCGCGCCTCGGCTATGAGTTCGAACATCGCCTGAACGATGTCTTCGTCTTCCGCCAGAATGCCCGCCTGTCGACGCTGAAGACCGATGCGGACTGGGCATTCGCCTATCAGCCCAATGCCGTCGATCCGCTGCTGCTCGATTCCAGCGCCGGCACCTTCGAGGAACGGCTGACGGCGGGTGTGATCGACAACCAGATCGAAGCCAAGTTCGACACGGGCGCTCTCGATCATACCGTTCTCGTCGGGCTCGATTACACGAAGTCGCGCTATAAGAGCCTCAATGGCTATGGCGTATCGCCGCCGCTCGACACGCGCAATCCGACCAAGGGACGTCCTGTCGATGACATTCCCTTCCAAACCCGGACCGATCAGGACCAATGGCAGTTCGGCACCTATATTCAGGACCAGATCCGCTACGATGCCTGGACGCTGACGCTGGGTGGGCGCCACGACTGGGTAAAGACCGACACCGACAATACGGATCTGGCCACGGATGCGGTCACCACGACCAAGCAGACGGACAAGGCCTTTTCCGGCCGCATCGGCCTGACCTATGAATTCGACTTCGGCCTTGCCCCCTATGCCAGCTATTCCACCGCCTTCTCGCCCAATGCCGGCGTGAACCAGGAGACGGGCGCGCCCTTCAAGCCGACGGAAAGCACGCAGCAGGAAGTCGGCGTCAAATATCTCCTTCCCAACAGCAACACGCTGCTGACCGCCGCGCTCTTCAACATCGAGCAGACGAACGGGCTCTATTACGAAGTGGTGAACCTGCCGACGGGGCCATCCAATATCCAGGTTCAACGCGGAAAGCTGCGGTCGCGCGGCTTCGAACTGGAAGGCGTGACGACGCTCGACAACGGCCTGTCGCTGACCGCTTCCTACACCTACACCGACATGAAGATCCTCGAAGGGCCCGTCGGCACGGTGGGAAATCACGTCTCCTCGGTGCCGACCCACATGGCCGCGCTCTGGGCGGATTATACGATGCCCGAGGATGGTTTTGCGGCAGGTCTCGGCTTCGGCGCCGGCGTGCGCTTCATCGGCAAGAGCTACGGCAATGACACCAACACCCTGCGCAACGGCGCGCGTGCCTTGTTCGACGCCGGCATCCATTATGATTTCGCGGCCATCGACAAAAAATATGAGGGCCTGAAGCTGCAGGTGAATGCCACCAACCTCTTCGACCGGCGCGACCCCGTCTGCTCGGCCGATTTCTGCTACCGTGATCAGGGCCGCACAGTCATCGGCTCGCTGAAATATAATTGGTGAACCGATGGGATATGTCGCGCATCACGACCAAGGCGGGCCCTTCGGGCCGCAGCCGCTCGTCACGCTCTTCACCGGCGAGCATGCCTGGTGCGCGGAAAAAATTCGCGAGACGCGCGACATGCCGGATGCCCAGCCTCTGGGCACCTTCTTCCGCTCCGGCGGCTTTGCCGCCGCCCTCGACCGCATGGCCCTGGGGCGTGGCGGCGCGGATCGGCGGGCGCTTGCCTCCTTCTGGTCGCTCTATTACTTCGCCGCCCTTACCATTCCCTATCTCGTGGCCCGCAGGGCGAACCAGGCATTGCCAGTGGCGCTCGATGCGATGACGCTGACAACGGACGAAGAAGGATTGCCCCGCGCCTTCGGGCTGGCGGATGCCGGCGCGATCAGCGACGTGGAAACGGACGACCTGCCGACGTTGGTTACGCCGCTGGTCACTGCGCATCTGCGCGAGGCGGTAGCCCTGATGCAGGAACATGGCAAGCTTGCCCCGAAGCTCGCCTGGAACAATGCGGCCGTCTATATCGACTATGCGTTCAACGCCACGGCGCTTACAGCCCGGAATGAGAGCGTAGACGGGCAGGACCACTGGGCCGCAAGCGATCTCTTCCATGTCGGAACGCTTGCTGACGGCAGCGTCAATCCCTTTCGCGGCTGTCTTCGCCACGAACAGGGGCCTGAGGGCACACCACTCTGCCGCCGCCGTGTCTGCTGCATGCGTTACCTGCTGCCTGGCGTGGCGAGCTGCGGCGAACTCTGCGCGCTGCCCGAGCAGCGCCAACGCAGCCTGGAGCAATCCGCATGACCCTTGCCTGTCGTCTGCCGGCATGCGCGCTGGGCCTGATGGTTGCTTTCGCGCGTCTCCTGCTCCTCGCGCTGGGGCTCGTTCTGCCCCTCAGCCTCTCCCTTGCCGGCACAGCGCGCGCCACCGACTACCCGCTTGAGATCGTCGACTCCATCGGCCGCAAGGTTGACATCCCCAAGCGGCCGAAGGCGATCCTGCTCGGCACCGGCTTCCATCTGGTCGCCTTTTCCTTGATCGATCCGGATCCCGTCTCGCGGCTCTCCGGCTGGTCGGAGGACATGAAGGCCGACAATCCGGAGTTCTACGCCGATTTTTCCGCCAGATTCCCGGCCTTGGACACGCTCGCGCGGATCGATGACGGCACCGGCGCGGGCCTGTCTCTGGAAACGCTTCTCACCGTCCCGGCGGATCTCGCGCTGCTGGCCAACTGGCAGGCAGAGACCGAAGCCGGTCGCCAGGCAATGGCCGTTCTAGAGCAAAGCGGCATCCCCGTGATCGTGCTGGACTTCAACAGCGAGCCTCTGGTGACCACGCCTCAGGCCATGCGCCTGCTCGGCCGGATCGTCGATCGCGAGGCGCAGGCCGAGGCTTTTGCGCGGCTTTTCGAGGACAAGATCGCGCTCATTCGCGCGCGCGTAGCTTCGGCTTCCACACCAGGGCCGCGCGTACTCCTAGATGCCTTTCCCAATCCGACACCCACCCATTATGCCTATGGGCCCGGCGGGCTCGGCATGTTTCTCACGCTTGCCGGCGGCCGTAACATTGCCGATGGCCTGCCGCGGCCAGGCGGCCTGATCAGCACGGAATTCATGTTGGCGGCCGATCCGCAGGTCTATATCGCCACCTCCTCGCCAGCCGGCGGCTACAGCCATCTCACAATCGGTCCCGGTGTGAGCGAGGAGCGCGCCCGGCAGACGCTGGCCGAGACGGTGACGGCGCCGATGCTGGCCGAACTGGATGCGGTGAAGAGCGGGCGTGTGCACGGCATCTGGAATTTCTTCAACGCCGTGCCCCTTAATGTCGTGGCCGCCGAGGCCTTTGCCGTCTGGCTGCGGCCCGAGCTCTTCCCCGATGTCGATCCGCAAAAGACGCTGGATGAGATCAACAGCCGTTTTGCCGCCGTGCCGTTTCGGGGCGCCTATTGGGTGAGCCTGGACAAGCATAAGTGAGCGAGGCAACCGCCTCGCCTTTTGCCCCGGCTGCGCGCTGCCCTATATGAGTGGAGCACGAGACCGGTTCGCCAGGCCCCGCGGGATTGTTTCCCGCAGGTGTCGGCGTGACGGTTTCAGGGTGCTGGGCGCAACCAGGCGGGGGAGACGGGACGGAATGGCTGTTGCTTTGCTGACGGTCGCGGTGCTGGCGATCGTTTATGGCGCGCTCCGCTCAAGCCGGTTTCGGCGCTGGGCCGAACCGGTGCTGAGCGTTCTCGTCGCCATCGTGCTCATCGCCGCCTTCATCGTCTGGATGACCGACAGCGACCGCCGGGACAGAGATCCGCAAGCCCCATTCCAAACCAATGCGCGTCAGCCGATCACCGCTGAAGACATCGACCTGGCGGCGCTGACCTTTACCCAGGGAAAACCGATCAACAATTTCACCGTGACCGGCCGGCTAACGAACAGGTCGCAGGCTGTTCTCGACTATTTCACGCTGCTTGCGCGGCTGGAGGATTGCGCAGCCTCGCCCTGCCGCGAGATCGGCGAGGATCACGCTTTGGTCATCGCCCGGCTGCCCCCGGGCGAAAGCCGTGACATCAGCCTGGTGCTGACTTTGCCGCTGCCGGCAGGCGGCCTGTCCAACGCCTTGACCTGGACGACCCGCATCGACGGCATCCATGCCGTGCCGGCCGGACCTGCGGCACCACCGATCAGCGAGAGCCGATAAGGAGCGGCCCTAAAGCGCCGGACTGAAAACAATACGCAGACTGACGCTCTAGGTTTTTGTTTCCGCATCGAACCATTCCGAAAACCGATTCCCACTTTTCGGTCCGATGCTCTAGAACCCCGGCGAGAACAGGCCGCCGCTCAGGCTCGGGGTCTCCAGCCAGCCGCCCGCGAAGCCGGCCGCCGAAAGGCCACGCCGGATCAAGGGAATGCCGCGCATCAGCTCCCAGATCATGCCGCTGCGATGATTTTCCAGCATCAGCACGAGCAGGCCCTGATCGAGGCCGATGACGCGGTCGTCCAGCCAGCCTTCGGAGGTCGGGCCGGGAACGCTGGGATTGAAACTGCCGACGAACTGGCCGTTCTTCAGCACATTCGGATAGGTTTCCAGCAGATGACGTGTGCCGGCGATTGCCGCATCCGGAGCGAAGGGCAGGCAGGCGAGCGGCGCCCAAGGAGCCAGCGTTCCGTCATCCGGCCCGAAGGGAGCGCCCCGGGCGAGATAGCCGCTAAACTCATGCCGACGGCCATCGAAGAGGCGGCGCGAGCGCTGGGGCCCGTCACAGGCGGTCAAGCCCCAACAGTCCGCGCCATAGCCTTTGAAGCCATGTGGATTACGGATGGCATAATCGCGCTGCACGGCCACCGCCGTCTGCGTATTGATGAAGTAATCCGTCCCATGCTCAGAAGCCATGCCATCGCATATGCCGCGAAAATCGATGAAGGCGTGCGAAAACAAGTGGATGAACAGCGGTCCTGCATAAAGGAAGGGCTGGCCATTGACGTCGTGCCAGTCGCAGCGCCGTGCAAAATGATGATAGCTTTGCGGCGGCGCGGGATAGGAGCGGGAAGCCAGCGCAAGAACATAGAGAATCAGTGCCTCGCTATAGCCCTCCCAGCGATAGGGCAAAAAGCCCGTGCGCGGCTTCCAGCCGAGGGTCAGCGCCCCGTCCTCGGCCGTGGCCCAGCTCCAGTTTGCCCGGGCGTAGAGCATATCCGCGAGATCGCGCAGCTCACCCTCATCGCCGCGCGTGAAATAGGCTGAAGCCACCAGCGCGCCCGCCAGCAAAAGCGCGGTGTCGATCAGCGACAGCTCGCTGCGCCAGGCACGCTGGCCATTCTCCATGTCGAGAAAATGATAGTAGAAGCCCCGATAGCCGGTGGCGACGGGTGCGCGGCTTTGCGGACTGCCGGCAAAGAAGCGCAGCGTGGTCAAAGCCGCCTTGTAAGCGTCCTCGCGCGGCATCCATCCCCGCTCCGCCGCCACGGGCAGGCAGGCTAGGCCGAAGCCGGTGGCGGCGATGCTGCTGGGTGTGCCTTTGGATGAGGCGTCAGCCACCAGGCCAAGCGCGCCCTGTCCATAATCCTGGAAATAGCGAAAAGCCGAACGCTGCAGTTCGTCGCAAAGGGAGGTATCGGAAGCGGCGGCCAGCCTCTCGGGACTGTAACCATGCTGAAGAGCAAAATTCATGGGTCACGAACAAGTGTTGGGCCGGGCGAGCCATAGGCTCGCGGACGCAGGCCGCTATGCTAGACTATGCCAATACGCAGCCCGGGGACGATTGGATGTGTCATCGGCCGGCCTTTATGATGTTTTTCTTCATCGCCATGTTGGCAGCGCCTGCGCTTCAGGCTACCCCTGCCCGGGTCACCGCCGCACCGCGGCCGGATGTGGATGTCAACCTGGTTCTGGCCGTCGATATGTCCGGTTCGATGGACAGCGAGGAGGCCGCTATCCAGCGCAGGGGCTATGTAGACGCCCTGACCCATCCGCAGTTTCTCTCCGCAGTGACCACGGGCCGTACGGGCCGCATCGCGCTTGCCTATTTCGAATGGGCGGGAAGCATTGACGAGGCCTCGCTGACAGGGTGGACAGTGATTGAAGGCGAGGCCGATGCGCGGGCCTTCGCGGCACGCATTGCGGAACGGCCGGTCGCGACACGACGGGGCACGTCGATCTCCCATGCTCTGGATTTTGCCGCCGCGCTGATGGAAAAGGCGCCGACAAGCGCCATTCGCCGCGTGATCGACGTCTCTGGCGACGGTGCCAACAATATGGGCCCGCCCGTGGCGCCGGCACGCGACCGCACGGTGGCTGCAGGCACCATCGTCAATGGTCTTGCCATCCTTATCCGCCCGTCCGCCCTGCCGATCGGCCTTGACCGCTATTATGCCGATTGCGTGATCGGCGGGCCGGGCGCCTTCGTCATGCCGGTGCACCGGAGCGAGGATTTTGCCCAAGCCATCCGTCAGAAACTGGTGACGGAAGTCAGCGGCGTTACGCCCCCGCCGGAGGCGCGCATCGTCCCGGCCGCAGCGCAGGATCACTGCATGATCGGCGAAAAGCTCCGGCCGAGTTTTCTCGATCGCTGAATCGAACACACTCAATATCAGCAGAGTGGTAGCAGCCCAGTCTCTATCGTCGAACGTCATCGGCCGCCAGAGCGGAAAGCGTCAGCGCAGCGGCCGCGCGCCCGGACAGAAGCGCACCCTCGATATAGCAGGGAAAAGCCATGGAGAGTTCCGAAGACGCAAAGCGCAGCCGCCCCTCGCCCGTGCGCAGCAGACGTTCTGCATCCCGCGCCTCTGCGTCGGTGATCACATCGCCATAACCGCCGCCGCTATAGCGATCATCGATCCAGTTGCGCGCCGTGATATCCAGAGGATGTGCGGCTTGCGGCCCAAGCGGCGTCAGGCGTTCGAGCACAAGGGCACGCCGCGCCTCCTCGCTGCAGGCCGCCCACTCTTCAGCCAGCGGGCCGCCGAGGAAGACGATCAGCCGCCCCTCCTCCTGCCCTTCAAGGCTCGCGTCGCAGCTGAAGGAGCCGGAGCCGGGAGCCGTGATCATTCCGCTTGCGCCAAGCGCCCGCCAGAACGGCCGCTCGTAGCGCAGCAGCATCTTGACCACGCTGCCGCTGCTCCAGGCCGAAAGCGCTCGCGCCAAACCGGGCGAAGGCGCAGGGGTTAAGGCGATGCCGCGAGCGGCAACAGGCGGAACGGCGATGATGACCTGCCGAGCACGTACCGTCGATCCACTTTGCAGGGTCAGCGTGCAGTCCGATGCGGTCTGCCGGATCTCTGCCACAGGATCACCCAGCCGGATAACGCCTTCACCCAAACGCGCCGCCAACGCCTCGGCCAGAGCCTGCATGCCCTCGGGCAGGAAGCGTTTGAGCTCGTTTTCCTCATTGGTATTGCGCCGATCATTGGACACGAGAAACCAGAGGGGAATGTCGCTCAGTGGCCGGCACCACAAGCCTTCGACCATCGAACGAAAAGCAGCCTTGCCGAGTGTCGTGCTCTCCCATCGAGACAGCCATGTCTCAACCGTCTCGTTTCCAAGCGCGGGATCATCGGGATCAAGCGTGCGCAATCGTTCACGCAGCGCCTCGGCCGCCGTGTCTGCCGCTTCGACCACCTCGTCAGGCTGCGGCGGATAGAACCGATAGTCGCCCTTCAGCCATGTCCTAGCCTTGGCGAAGCCCAGCTCGCGCACGAGCTCGCTCAGCTCGGTCATGTCGCGGCAGAAAAACTGGCCGCCGCCATCCCAAGCTCGGCCTTCCGCGTCGAACTGCCTTTCGGCCTTGCCGCCGACCCGATCACGCGCTTCCAGCACCAAAACGCTTCGCCCGGCACTTTGGCAGTTCCTGGCCGCGCTCAATCCCGCGAAACCGGCACCAACCACAACCACGTCGAAAACGTTTTGATCCATCCAGCGACCATATCGTCCTTTTAGCTGGATCTGAACATCGATCTGATGATGGCAAAGTCAAGCCCCGGCTTCCGAGGCGATGCATGAAGAAAGAAAAGGAAAGCCTTGTTCTGGCTAATGAGGCTCATCTTCGATTGGACCAGGCTATCCAGACGCAAGGCACGCCGCCAGACGTCGCCGGCTTACGGCTTCACGGCGAAAATGCTGCCATCGCCCCGAGATAGCTCTTGGCCAGCGGGGCTGCGTAGGCGCTGCGTTTGCTTGTCTTCAAGCCTTGGGCGACAAGGGCTTCCGCCTGCTTGACCGCAGCGGAGACGCCGTCGATCACAGGGACGCCATATTGGCCCTGAAGCCTGGCGGCGAGATCGGCCATGCCGGCACAGCCAAGCACGATGGCTTCTGCTCCGTCCTCGTCCAGCGCACGCTCGATTTCCGCCTGCAGGCGTTCGAGAGCGCCGGATCCAGGATGTTCGAGATCGAGAACCGGGATATCCGCTGCGCGCACGCGCGCCCGCCCAGCCATGCCATAATGGCGTGCGAGATTGTCGATCAACACCCGCGAGCGCTCCAGCGTCGTAACGACGCTAAAGCGCTGGGCAAGGAAGCCCGCCGTCATCAGGGCCGATCCGCACAGGCCCAGCACCGGAACCGAAGCCAAGGCGCGGGCGGCATCGAGGCCGGTATCGTCGAAACAGGCAATGACGACGGCGTCGCAGCCTTCGGCCTCCCCAGCCCGGATCGCCTGGAGCAGCCCCGGCAGCGCCATGGCGCCGTCATAATAGCCTTCGATCGAGGCCGGGCCCATGGTGGAGGTGCGGGCCAGGATCTCGGTTCCCGGTGCGGCCACGGCGCGCGCGGCAATCGCCGCCTTCTCGGTCATGGAGGCGGTGGTGTTGGGATTGACGATGAGAATGCGCATGGAAACCGATCTTTGTCAGGCGCGCGCGGCCCGTCGGCGCAGGCCGAGAATGACCAGAAGCGCCATGAGGATCACGCTGAAGGAGAACAGGGTGGTGACGGTGCCGAGCGCATAGAGCACCGGCGTCGTCACATTGGTGGTCATGCCGTAGATTTCGAGCGGCAGCGTGTTGTAGGTGCCCGAGGTCATCAAGGTGCGGGCGAATTCGTCGTAGGAGAGCGTGAAACCGAACAGGCCGACACCGATCAGGCTCGGCGCGATCATCGGCAGGAGCACATGGCGGAAGGTCTGCCAAGAAGAGGCGCCGAGATCGCGTGCCGCCTCTTCATAAGAAGGCGAGAAGCGGTTGAAGACCGCGAACATGATCAGCACGCCGAAAGGCAAGGTCCAGGTGAGATGCGCGCCGAAGGCCGAGGAGTACCAGGCCGGCTGCAGGCCCAGCTGGTTGAAGACCACGCCAATGCCGAGCGAGATGATGATCGACGGCACGACGAGGCTCGCCACCGTGCCATAGAAGAGGATGTTGGCGCCGGGGAAGCGACGGCGGAAGGCAAGCCCTGCCATCAGCGAGACCACGACATTGACGACCATGACCATCAACCCGAGCATCAGCGAGCGGGAGAAGGAGGCGCCGAAATCGCCGACCGCCTGCTTTTCGAACAGGTTGAAGAACCAGTGCAGCGAGGCGCCGTTCATCGGGAAGGTCAGGCCTCCATTCGGGCCCTGAAAGGAGAGGATGAAGACGGCCGAGAGCGGTCCGTAGAGAAACAGGACGAACAGGGCGAAGAAGGCCGCAAGCACGTAAAATTCGAAGGTGCGCTTCTCGTGGTGCATGGCTTTCAAAGCTCCTTGCGGATATCGACGACGCGCAGGATGGCCGCGACCATCATCAGCACGACCACGAGCAGGACGACGGCATTGGCGGCGGCGGCGGGATATTGCAGCAGCGACATCTGGTTCTTCATCATCAGCGCCACCGAGGCGCTCTGCCCGCCGGACATCACCTGAACGGTGGAAAAATCCGCCATGGTCAGCGTCACCACGAAGATCGAGCCGATGGCCATGCCCGGCTTGGCAAGCGGCAGGATGACGTTCCAGAGGATCTGCCAGCCGGTGGCGCCGCAATCGCGCGCGGCCTCGATCAGCGACCGGTCGATGCGCATCAGCGTGTTGAAGATCGGCGTGACCATGAACAGCGTGTTCAAATGCACCAGCGCCAGCACCACGGCGAAATCCGAATAGAGCAGCCATTCGATCGGCGCGGGAATGATCCCCATGTCGATCAGCGCCGAATTGATCAGCCCGTTTCGCCCGAGCACCGGGATCCAGGAGATCATGCGGATGATGTTGGAGGTGAGGAAGGGCACGGTGCAGACGAGGAAGAGGACCATCTGCATCGTCGTCGTGCGGATGTGGAAGGCGAGGAAATAGGCGACCCAGAAGCCAATCGCCAAGGTCAGGCCCCAGACGAGCACCGTATATTTCAGCGTGTTGAGATAGGTCTTCCAGGTGATCCAGGAGCCGAGCGTTTCCTCGTAATTCATCGTCAGGAAATCGGGATAGAGGCCGGCGAAGTCATAATCCCAGAAGCTGACGACCGCGATCATCAGGATCGGCAGCAGGAAGAAGAAGCCGAGAATGAGGATGAGCGGCGTCGCCTGAACATAAGAGAGGACGGCGGGCGGCAACCGCAGGCTGCGTGCCTGCGCCTGCGCCGGGTCTTCGGCGACGGATTTCGAGGCGATCGATGCCATGGCTGCGCATCCCCTTTGCGGTCGGTGAGGCCGGAAAGCGCCCGGGCAGCAAAAGCCCGGGCGCCGTGTCATCAGGCGGCGATGAACTCGTTCCAGCGGCGGACCATGTAGCGGTCCTCGTCCATGACGGAGTTCCAGCAGGCGACCTTGCCCATGCGGTCTTCGAAGGAGCCGCCGTCGCGCACGGCACCGGCCTTCTCCATTACCTTGCCCTCGGGCGAGACAATGTCGCCCTGTGCGGCCTTGCCTTCGATCCAGTAGCCCCATTCGTCAGGCGACATGTGCGCCTTGGCCGTGTCCATGCAGGCGGAATAATAGCCCTGGCGGTTGAGGTAGGCGCCGACCCAGCCGGAGGTGTACCAGTTGATATATTCATAGGCCGCGTCGAGCTCCGCACCCTTGAGATGCGAGGCGAGACCGAGACCGCCGCCCCAGGCGCGATAGCCTTCCTTCAGCGGCTGATACTTGCAGGCGATGCCCTTGGAGCGCACGGCGGCGACCGCCGGCGACCACATGGACTGGATGACGACTTCGCCCGAAGCCATCAGGTTGACGGACTCGTCGAAGCTCTTCCAGAAAGCGCGGAACTGGCCGGCCTTCTTGGTCTCGATCAGGAAATCGATGGTCTTGTCGATTTCCGCCTTCGTCATGTTGCCCTTGTCGCCATATTTGATCTTGCCGGAGGCTTCCATGATCATCGCGGCATCCATGATGCCGATCGAGGGAATGTTGAGGATCGAGGTCTTGCCCTTGAAGGCCGGATCGAGAATGTCGGCCCAGCTGGAAATGTCGCGGCCAACCAGATCGGGACGGATGCCGAGCGTATCGGCATTGTAGATCGTCGGCATCATGGTGAACCACTGGGTCGGTTCCTTGGCGAATTTCTTATCGCCAGGCTTCTCCACGAAGCCGACCGTGTGCGGCGCTGTGCCCTGGGCGATGACACTGTCGGGCTTGAGCTTGCCGGTGATGAAGAGCGGCACGACCTTGTCAAAATATTTCAGCTTCTTGACGTCCATCGGCTGGATGACGCCGGCGGCATAGACCTTCTTCAGGATCCAATATTCGATATCGGCGATGTCGTAGGACTTGGGCTGGGTAACGGCGCGCTGGGCGGCGGCATCCGAATCCGTCGCGGTCATCTCCAGCGTGATGCCGAGGTCGGCTTTGCACTTCTCGGCGATGGCATTGATGTTCGATACGCCCGTGCCGAACTGGCGCAGCGTGATCGGGTTCTGCGCCCAGATCGTGGGGAAGCCGGTGATGGCGCCGGAGCCGGCAACCGCGCCGACGGCGGCCGCGCCGGTCTTCAGGAGAGAGCGGCGGGTCAGGCCGGCGCTGGCGGCTTTGCCGGTCTTGGTCTCGTTCGTCATGTCAGTTCCCTCTGTTGTTATGATGCTGCGGAATGGAAGGGCTCAGGCCGTCACGCGGCCGAGCAGGACGGCATCTTCGAGCGCCCAGCTCAAGGCGACCGCGTCGCCGACCGTGACAGGTTGAGCGAAATAATCGGCGTCCGACAGGATCACCGTGAAATCATCGCTGCCGGCGCCGATGACGGTGAGCTTCACCGACGCGCCGCGATATTCGATGTTGGAGACCACGCCATTGAAGCCCGGCGCGTCATCCGTCGCCGCGGCAAGGCGCACGCGGTCGGTACGGATACCGATATCGACGGGCTCGCCGGGCTGATGTGGCTTTCCCGACACCCGAAAGACCTGGCCGCCCGAGGTCTCGAACGCGACGATGCCGTTAAGATCGCTCGCCACAGCCCGTCCGGACAGCACGTTGTGGTCGCCCATGAAGCGGGCAACGAAGGCGGTGGCCGGCCGCTCGAACACTTCGCGCGGGCTGGCCGCCTGCTCGATGCGGCCATCATTCATGATGACGATCAGATCGGCCAGCGCCATCGCCTCTTCCTGGCTGTGGGTGACGTGGACGAAGGTGATGCCGAGATCCTTCTGCAGGCGCTTCAGCTCGGCGCGCATGCGGATCTTCAGAAAGGGATCGAGCGCCGACAGCGGCTCGTCGAGCAGCAAGGCCTCCGGATCGGTAATCAGCGCGCGGGCGAGAGCCACACGCTGCTGCTGGCCGCCTGACAGCTGCGCCGGCCGGCGGGTGGCGTAGGGCTCCATCTGCATCAGCTTCAGCATATCCAGCGCCTTGGCGCGTCTGGCATCCTTGTCCACGCCCTTCATCTTCAGGCTGAAGGCGACATTGTCGATCAGATCGAGATGGGGAAACAGCGCATAGGACTGGAACATCATCGCCGTGCCGCGCTTGGCGGGCGGAAAATCCGTCACCACGACATTACCGAGCCTGACATCGCCGGAGGAGATGCTTTCGTGGCCGGCAATCATGCGCAGCGTCGAGGTCTTGCCGCAGCCGGAGGGCCCGAGAAAGCAGCAATAGCTGCCCGGCGGGATCTTCAGCGAAATGGCATGCACCGCCGTGGTGGCGCCGTAGACCTTAGAAACGGATACGATATCGATTTCAGCGGCTTTGGACATCAGTCTCTCCCTGGTCGCCTTCTTAAGAAAGCATCAACCGTGCCAAGTCGGACCAGCTACAGAGATGAGAGAACACATGATTTGAAATCAGATATTTAGCGATAGCGCCTAAAACGTTGCCATGCGCTGCTGCTTAAGTTTTGATCGGATTGACCTCAAAAATTTGGTCAGATCGTATACAATTTCGGCCGAATGACGGATACAAAATAGCCCTTACCCCGCAGATCCTTTGCCGCTAAAATGCGACCAGGCCTTTTCGCATAAGCGATTTGCCTGACTGCGCGGCAAGCCCTGCCCGCTTTCCAATGACGGCCCATCGATGACCATGACCTTTTCCGCCTCGGCACCGGCCGAGGACAATGCCGAGGTGACGAGCCACACGATCCGCGACGCCTTGCGCGACGCCATCGTCGACCGGCGTCTTGCGCCCGGCACCAAGCTTTCGGAAGCGGATGTCGGCACCATCTTCAAGGTCAGCCGCACGCTGGTGCGCAGTGCACTCCAGGCGCTGAGCTATGAGGGTCTGGTTCTGGTCGAGCGCAATCGCGGGGCCTTCGTCGCCTCGCCCTCGCTGGAGGAGGCGCACCAGATCTTCGCCTCGCGTCGCATCCTGGAGCCCGGCATTCTCACGCTCGCCGCCGGGCGGATTACGCCGGCCGATATCACCCATCTTCGTGCCTTGCTGAAGGACGAGGAGCGGCTGATGGATGAGCGCAGCCAAAGCGCCAGGCGCGCCGAAATCAAGGCATCGGGCGATTTTCATCTCGCGCTTGCCGATATTTCCGGCAATGCGGTCATGCGCCGCTTCATGGACGAGCTGGTCGCCCGCTCGTCCCTCGTCATCGCGCTTTACGGCCAGTCTGCCATTTCGAGCTGTGGACATCAGGAGCATGAACGGATCGTCGATCATCTCGAAGCCGGCGAGACTAAGCGCGCCGCAGCGCTGATGCTGCACCATATCGATCATATCGAAGCCGATCTCGATCTGCGCCCAAAGAAGAGCACCGATCTCAAGGAAGCGCTGCTCAAAGGGCTTTGACCCGACTATCTCCAACGACAGAGCCCTGGCTGCCAGCCGACGCTCGGCGCTCGCTGGCTGTAGCGGGGACGTTTGTCTTCGTCATGAAAGCTTCACGCCCGGTCGATGTCCGGGGAAAAGACCGTATGGTCGGGAAAATTTTAACGAAGGACGGAACCCTCGTCGCATCCCCGCGTTACCGACCCGCCTATCCCTCCCCGCACCTTGCGCGGGATGGATGATGGCGAGACTGACAGCCAGGTCGGACGGTCCGCATTCAGCGAACCGACTACCCGGTGAAATGAGGGTGAGTATGAGTTACAAGAGTTTTCCTAATCCTGTTCGCGTTCTGGCGCGCCAGAGCCAGGAGACCATTATCTCCACCGCCTGGGATGCTGCCGAGTTCCTGCGGCGCTGGCCGGGCACACGGGGCCGGGCCTACCGGGTGGCCGTGCAGCATTGCCTTGACGCCCTTGATGGCATCCGCCCGGCCAAGGCCGCCTATCGTTCCTTTACTGCCGCAGCCCGGGAGGCCGGCATCCTGGCATAGCCTCGTGCGACCATGCCTCCAGGTGTTACACCGCGATGATCCGACGACGAGCCGCTGGAGGCCATCCGGCGGCTTCGCAACGACTGGCAGCACACGGAATACGCCATTCCCTTGCCCGGTCGAAACCAGCCATTCTTGACGACCAGCCCCCAAGGGCACACATCTGCCGACAGGTCCCGCAAACAAGGAGTGTCGGTGATGCAGGATGAGCCCATCAAGGACGACATGGGCGAAACGCCCGGCACGGCATCGGAGACTGCGCTGCCGCTGGACAGCAAACTGACTGCGACCAAGCGCCGCTGGGCAGAGGAGGGTCGGTTTCTCACCGGCCGCGTTGCCCGATCGGGCGATCATCGGCTGCCGCCAGGCCAGCATCTGGTCAAGAACTGGCCGGTGCTCGATCTTGGGCAGCATCCGTCAATCGGCACGACCAGTTGGTCGCTCGATGTGACAGGCGCTGTCGAGACGCCGCTGCATCTAAACTGGGCGACCTTTCAGGCCCTGCCACAATCGCGCTTCGTCTCCGATATTCATTGCGTGACCACATGGTCTCGCTATGACAATCGCTGGCAGGGTGTTTCGGTTCATGATCTTCTCGACCGTGTCAGGCCGAAGGCTGAGGCCACCCATGTAATGCTGCGCAGCTATGATGGCTATACGACCAATCTGCCACTTGCCGATTTCGCCGTTGAGGACGCCATTCTCGCAACCCATTGGGAAGGCGAGCCGCTGACACGCGAACATGGCGGTCCTGTTCGGCTTGTAGTGCCGCATCTCTATTTCTGGAAAAGTGCGAAGTGGATCGAGCGCATCGATTTCATGACCGCAGACCGCGCCGGCTTCTGGGAAAAGAACGGCTATCACATGCGCGGCGACCCCTGGGCGGAAGAGCGCTATTCCGAGGATTGAGGGTCACAGGCTGTCATCGCAGGCGGCGTTGACGATGGCCTGTAACGCTACCACCAGCGGGATGGATGCTCGACCCCGAGTATCCATCCACACCGCGCGGCAATGGGAGCGGCCGTAACCGTCCGAAACGCTCAGGCCGCATTCACCGATCTTGATAGGAAGTCAGGCCTTGGGCCCCTTCTTGAAAGGCTTGCCTCCGGGCTTCTTGTCGCCGCGCGGCTCGAAGCTCTTTTTCTCGTAGCTCTTGCCCTCGCCTGCCCTGCGCTCGGTGTGCGCGCCGTCCTCGCTGCGTGGCCCCTTCTTGGCCCAAGGCTTGGCAGCCTCGCCCTCGGGACGGTCACGGCGATCATTCTTCCAGACGGGTTTCCCGGCCTTGGGGCCGTCACGGAAATCGCTCGCGCCATCTCGGGAAAACGGCTTCTTAGCAGGCCGGCGGGTCTCCGAAAGATCCGGCGCACCCGGCAGTTCGGTGACCGTAATGCCACGTTCGAGCTGACGCTTCGGGCCCAGCGCTTCGGTGAAGCGCCCAGCCCAGTCGCGTGCAATTTCGACGTGGGTCACGTCCTGCTGCATTTTGATCGCGCCGATCTCCTGCTTGGTGATCTTGCCGAGGCGGCACATCACCGGGATCAGCCAGCGGGGCTCGACCTTGTCGCGTCGGCCGGCCGAAAGCTCGAACCAGACGCTATCGCCGAAGGATTCGCGCGGCGCACGCGGGGTCGGCTCGAATGTGCCTTCGCTGCGCTCGCGGGCGCCGCGTTCGCGCGGCGCCGGCGCCACGCTGATTTCCACCAGATCTTCCGGGGCCGAGCGGCCGGCGCGCAGGCCGCGCACAAAGGCCGCCGCCACCACTTCGGGGCTGAAACGGGAGACGATTTCCGCCGCCAGCGCCGCCTCTTCCTCGCCAACGGGCTCGTTCAGCGAAGGATCGGCCAGAACGCGCTCGTCATCGCGCTTCAACACCTCGTCGGCCGATGGCGGACGGGTCCAGTTGGCCTCGATGCGGGCCTCGCGCAGAATGCGCTCGGCCTTGCGGCGCGCACTCGTAGGCACGACCAGTGCGCTGATACCCTTCTGACCGGCGCGCCCGGTGCGGCCCGAGCGGTGCAGGAGCGTATCGGGATTCGTCGGCAGGTCGGCATGGATCACAAGCTCGAGGCCTGGCAGGTCGATGCCCCGCGCTGCGACGTCGGTGGCGATGCAGACGCGCGCGCGGCCATCGCGCATGGCCTGGAGCGCATGGGTGCGCTCGCTTTGGCTGAGTTCGCCCGAGAGCGCCACCACGGCAAAGCCGCGATTGTGCAGGCGTGCCGTCAGATGATTGACTGCCGCGCGGGTGGAGCAGAAGACGATGGCATTCTGCGCATCGTGAAAGCGCAGGAGGTTGATGATGGCGTTCTCCCGATCGGCGGGGACGACGACCAGCGCCTGATAGTCGATGTCGACATGCTGCTTCTGTTCAGCCTGGGTCGAGATGCGCAAAGCATCGCGCTGATAGCTGGCCGCCAGATTGGCGATCGCGCGGGGAACGGTGGCCGAGAACATCAGCGTGCGGCGATCGGCCGGCGCGGCATCCAGCAGAAATTCCAGATCCTCGCGGAAGCCGAGATCGAGCATTTCGTCGGCCTCGTCCAGAACGACGGCACGCACGGAGGAGAGATCCAGCGCGCCGCGCCGCACGTGGTCACAGAGGCGGCCAGGCGTGCCGACGATGATATGGGCACCGCGCTCCAGCGCGCGCCGCTCGGTGCGCACATCCATGCCGCCGACGCAGGAGGCAATCTCGGCGCCGGTGAATTCATAGAGCCACTCGAATTCACGCTTTACCTGCATGGCAAGCTCGCGCGTCGGAGCCACGACGACGCAAAGCGGCGCGCTTGCCCGGCCGAAACGGCCGGCATCCTTCAGCAGGGTCGGGGCAACGGCCAAGCCGAAGGCGACAGTCTTGCCGGAGCCGGTCTGGGCCGAGACCAAGGCATCGCGGCCATTCATCTCGGCGGCCAGCACAGCCTTTTGAACCGGGGTGAAGCTCGCATAGCCGCGTTTGGTCAATGCTTCGGCAATCGCCGGAACGACGCCCTCGAACTCAGTCATGATCATCAGTCTTTCGGAATGGAGGTCGCGGTCGATATCGGGATATCCGAGATCGGAGCGGCGCGCAGAGCCTGGCGGCCGCGCGCGGGATTGGGCGTCTCATAGAGCATCCCCCAGGATTTGTCGAGCGGCGCCGCTTGGGGCCGAAGCAAGGAGAGCTGAGCCCGCCTGACCCACCTGCAGAAATCCTGCAAGAGGAGGTGGCAGAATGTGCCGAGCGTACCGCTTAGACATGAACATTTTTGTGATGGCGCTTGCAACTCGACACGGGCCACCTAGTTAAGGTTAATGGCGCAGGTGGGATAAAGCGCTCCAAAACCTTGGGAGGAAGCCATGAAAGCAGCGGATCAACTTCAGGTCCAATATGATTTTCGCAGCGGCACCGTGCTGCTGCAATGCCGCAATCGCAGCCATGTGATCCGGGACAAATTCCGGACCAAGGAAAGTGCGGAAGCGGCAGCCGTGGAATTCGCGCGGGAAAATTGGGACTACAAGGCCAGCAACGCCATGCCGCTGGCTGCACATTGATCCCTCAAGATGGCGCTGAGGCTGAATTGAGCCCAATCGGAAAAACAAATGCGATCCGGCTCTTGAATGCTTCGCCCGATACACCATCTTAAGCCGCATACATCGTTTCCAGCTGCGTGACCACGGATGTACTGGCACCGCTGTCGAGACGATTGAAGGAAGGTCGGGTTTCATCGCCCGGCCTTTTTCTTTGCCTGCGTTCTGGCGGCATCAATCTGCAGATCCGCGGCACAAAGCCACAAAAGCCCGAAAGCGCCTTGACCTTCCCATGATGGGAAGCCCTATCGTCTGGAGGATCGCCGGCGTCTGTGCCTGCACAGGCCGGCTGTTTCTTGAAGGAGACGCACATGACCTACGATTTTTCCATCCCCGACATGAGCTGCGGCCATTGCGTGAAAGCCGTTTCAGGCGCGATCGCCGACATCGATGCCGCAGCGGAAACCCGCATCGATCTCGCGGCACGCACGGCCACCATCGTCTCCGCTCTGCCGCCCGAAGCCTTGGCCAAGGCCATTGAAGATGCGGGCTATGCCGCGCGGCGGACGGCCTGAAGCGCCTGACCATGCGAAAGCGCTGGCCGCATCACGAGGCCGGCGCCCGCCCTGCGCGGTCACCACGCGTAGCAGCGCGCGACAAAGGCCTCATCCATATCCTTGATCCGGCCCCGTCGGAGAAGCCAGACCATGATCCATTCCGCCACCCGCCCTGCCCTTTCCTCGCCGGACACGCAGCCTGAAGCGGCAAAACAGTCTTCCGTGACCACGTTGACAATCGAAGGCATGAGCTGTGCTGCCTGTGTCAACAGGGTGGAGCGGGCGCTCAAAGCCGTTCCGGGCGTGGCCGAGGCCACTGTCAACCTGGCGACGGAGCGCGCGACCATCCACCCACAGACGAGCGAACCGAATGGCGGCCTCATCACCGAGGCGCTGATCGCGGCCGTTGCCAAGGCAGGCTATCAGGCGCGCGACATCAGGGCTCAGGAGCGCGAGCGGGCAGCCGCCGACCAGGAGGCGCGTCGCCAGCATGACCTGAGCGCGCTCAGGCGCGCTGTCTGGATCTCCGCCGGGCTGACCCTGCCGCTGTTCCTTCTGGAGATGGGCGGCCATATGGTCCCCGCCTTCCATGCCTTCGTGATGGAAACGATTGGTTTTCAGGGAAGCCGTATCCTGCAATTCGCCCTCGCTAGCGCCGTGCTTTTCGGCCCTGGCCTGCGCTTCTTCCGCCATGGCCTGCCGGCCCTGTTTCGCCTGGCGCCTGATATGAACGCCCTGGTGGTGCTCGGTACATCGGCCGCCTGGAGCTATTCCACGCTCTCCACCTTTCTGCCCATGCTCCTGCCCGAGGGCACGGACCACCTCTATTTCGAGGCTGCCGCCGTTATCGTCACGCTGATTCTCGTCGGGCGGCTCTTGGAAGCCCGTGCCCGTGGACGGACCAGCCAGGCCATCCGCCGCTTGGCACGCCTCCAAGCAAAAACAGCCAATGTGGAGCGTGACGGCGTCATTCTGAGCGTGCCGCTGGCCGAGGTCGTCGTCGGCGACACCCTGCGCATCCGTCCGGGCGATCGCGTTCCGGTCGATGGTGTCGTGATCGATGGCCAATCCTTTGTTGATGAATCGATGATTTCAGGCGAGCCACTCCCCGTGGAGAAAGCGGGCGGAGACCGGGTGCTCGGCGGCACGGTCAATACCACCGGCAGCTTCACCTTCCGCGCCACCCATGTCGGGGAGGCGACGCTGCTGGCCCAGATCGTGGCGCTCGTCGAGGCAGCGCAGGGTGCCAAGCTGCCGATCCAGACCCTGGCGGATCGCGTGGTCGGCTGGTTCGTGCCCGCGGTGATCGTGGTCGCAGCCCTCACCTTTTTTGCCTGGCTTGCCTTGGCGCCTGCCCCCGCTCTGCCTTTCGCGCTGGTTCAGGCCGTGTCCGTGCTCATCATCGCCTGCCCATGTGCCATGGGCCTTGCCACGCCCACCTCGATCATGGTCGGCACCGGACGTGCGGCCGAGTTCGGCGTGCTCTTTCGCAAGGGTGAAAGCCTGCAAGTGCTGAGCAGCGTATCGCTAATCGCCTTCGACAAGACGGGAACGCTGACCGAAGGCAGGCCGCGCCTGACCGATCTGGTTACCCTCGGCCTTGCCGAGGCCGATGCGTTGCGCCTGGCCGCCTCGGTGGAGCAAATGTCGGAACATCCGATCGCGCGCGCCATCGTCGAGGCTGCGCAGGCGCGTGGGCTGGCGCTGGCCAAGGCGCTGCGCTTTGCCGCCCTGCCCGGCCTGGGCGCCGAAGCCGAGGTCGATGGCGTGATGGTGACGATTGGCGCCGACAGGGCGCTGGCCGCGCGCGGCCTTGACCTGTCGGGCTTCGCCGATCAGGCCCAGGCGATGGCAGCCGAAGGCCGCACACCCATCTACCTTGCTGTCGATGGCCGTCTGGTGGCCTTGCTTGCAGTCTCGGATCCCGTTCGTCCAGAGGCGAAGCAAGCGGTGGCCGCGCTGCGTCAGGCAGGGCTGAAGCTTGCCATGATCACCGGCGACAACAGGGTGACTGCCGACGCCATTGCCCGCCGGCTCGGCATCAACCATGTCGTGGCCGAGGTGCTGCCATCCGGCAAGCGGGACGCAGTCCGCGCCCTGAAGGCCGGAGGCGAAAGCGTGGCCTTTGTCGGTGACGGCATCAACGACGCCCCGGCGCTGTCGGAGGCCGATGTCGGCATTGCCGTCGGCACCGGCACGGATGTGGCGATCGAAAGCGCGGATGTGGTTCTGGTCGCTGGCAACCCGCTGGGCATCGCTCGTGCGCTCACCATCAGCCGGGCGACGCTGGCCAATATCCGCCAGAACCTCTTCTGGGCCTTTGCCTATAATGTCGTGCTGATCCCGGTCGCGGCGGGCCTGGCCTATCCCGCCTTCGGCCTGCTGCTGTCGCCTGTTCTTGCCGCCGGCGCCATGGCGCTTTCGAGTATCTTCGTGCTGGCCAATGCCCTGCGGCTGCGCCGTATCGATCTGGAGGCACGCACATGATGACAATAGGTGATGCCGCACGGCAAAGCGGCGTCTCGGCCAAGATGATCCGCTATTATGAGAAAATCGAGCTGATTTCGCCGGCCGGACGCAGCGAGGCGCACTATCGCACCTATGGCGCGGACGATGTTCACGCCCTGCGCTTCATCCGCCGCGCCCGCGACCTCGGCTTCTCCGTCGAGCAGATGAAGGCGCTCCTGGCGCTCTGGCGCGATCGCTCCCGCGCCAGCGCCGATGTGCGCGCCATTGCCCAGGCGCATATCGCCGAGCTTGAGCGCAAGGCGCAAGCCATCGCCGCCATGACCGGAACGCTGCGCCATCTCGTCGAACATTGCCATGGGGACGATAGGCCGGACTGCCCGATCCTCCAGGATTTCGCCGGCGGCCATGAGGACGAATCCGCTGTGCTTCCCCGACTGACCACCAAATTCGGCGCGGCGGACCGGGCGTGAGGAACGTGTAAAGGTAAGTCGGAGCTGCCGCGAGGCTGTCTTTGCCACGGCGATGCGCCGCGGCCCGTCTTGCCCTCTGCCTTGGAAGCGCCTATGGCTTGCCACGAAAAGGCTTCAATTGGGCGGAGTGCGGGCTTTGGTCCAGACGAGCGAAAGGCTGACGGCCGGCACGGCAGTGCCCGCCCATGGCATTTCCTTCGGTGATGCGCTTCTTGTCTGGGCGCGCATTGCCGCCTTGAGCTTCGGCGGTCCAGCCGGGCAGATCGCGCTGATGCATCGCGTGCTTGTGGAAGAAAAGCGCTGGATCGGCGAGCGCCGTTTTCTCCATGCCTTGAATTACTGCATGCTGCTGCCCGGCCCGGAGGCGCAGCAGCTTGCCACCTATATCGGCTGGCTGATGCATGGCGTGCGCGGCGGCCTGGCTGCCGGGCTGCTCTTCATCCTACCGGGATTCCTGTCGATCCTGGGTCTGAGCTTCGTTTATGTGCTTTACGGCGGCACGGCGCTTCTGGACGGGGTTTTCCTCGGCCTGAAGGCGGCGGTGCTGGTCATCGTCGTCCAGGCGCTGCTGCGCATCGCCAGCCGGGCGCTGAAAGGCCGGCTGCAGGTGGCCGTTGCCGTTGCCGCCTTCCTCGCTTTGGCGGTTCTGCATCTTCCCTTTCCGCTGGTGATCGTGCTGGCCGGGCTATTCGGTTTTCTCGCTTCATGGCTGAGCCTGCCCGGCTTCGACAGGCGCGCCACAGCGCCCATTCCGGGCGCGGCCGCGCCCTCCGACGAAGGCACCGCACTTGGCGAAGCCGTTCCCGCTCATGCCCGGCCGACGGTCGGCTGGTCGCTGAAGATGGCGGCCATCCTGGGCCTGCTCTGGGCAGCTCCCGTGCTGGCAAGCTGGCTGGTCTTCGGCCCCGGCAATGTCTTCACGGCCATCGGCCTGTTCTTTTCCAAAATGGCCGTCGTCACCTTCGGCGGCGCCTACGCCGTGCTGGCCTATGTCGCCCAGGAGGCGGTTGGCCATTATGGCTGGCTAAAGCCCGGCGAGATGCTGGACGGGCTGGCGCTGGCCGAAACGACGCCGGGACCGCTGATCATGGTTCTGCAATTCGTCGGTTTCCTCGGCGCCTATCGCCAGCCCGGCGCCATGGCGCCGCTGGAGGCGGCGACGCTCGGGGCAGTGCTGACCACCTGGGTCACCTTCCTGCCCTGCTTTCTCTTCATCTTTCTCGGCGCACCCTTCATCGAACGGCTGCGGGGCAACCATTCGCTCTCGGCCGCGTTGTCGGCCATCACCGCCGCGGTAGTGGGCGTGATCGCTAATCTCGCGCTCTGGTTCGCGGTGCACACGCTGTTTGCCGACGTCGTCTCCTGGCAGGCGGGGCCAATCACCCTCGACCTGCCACAGCCGGCCTCGATCAGGCCGTTCGCGCTGATGTTAACGGCGGGAGCAGCCTTTCTGGTCTTTGCCATGCGCGTGTCCGTCATGCCGCTGCTCGGTCTGGCGGCGCTGGCCGGCATCCTGATCAACCGCCTGTCCTGACCCATGCGCATCGCTAATCTTGCACGCTCCCCTTTGATCAAGACAGGCCCATGCGCCATATCTCCCTGAAAACCTCATCCCACGAGCGGTCCGTCGGCGGACCGGAAAGCCAATGACGACATCCACGGACCATTCCGTCGCGCAGAACGCGGACATGCGTAAATTCCTCGTCCTCGTGCTCGGCTCCATCGGCGTCGTCTATGGCGACATCGGCACAAGCCCGCTCTACGCCTTCCGCGAGGCGCTGCGCCCCTTCGCCCACGATGGCGTCAGCCATGAAGAAGTCGTCGGCCTGATCTCGCTGATGGTCTGGACGCTGACGGTGATCGTCACCTTCAAATATGTCCTCTTCCTGCTGCGCGCCGACAATGACGGCGAAGGCGGCACGCTGTCGCTGCTGGCGCTGTTGATGAAGAAGGCCAGCCGCTACAACAAGGTCCTGTTCTTTGCCGGCATCATCGGCGCAGCGCTGTTCATCGGCGATGCGATGATCACGCCAGCCCTGTCCGTGCTGTCGGCGGTGGAAGGACTGAAACTGGTTACGCCTGCTTTGTCGGATTATGTGCTGCCGATCTCGGTGGCCATCATGGTGGCACTGTTCATGGTACAGTCTCGCGGCACGGCGGCCGTGTCGAATTTTTTCGGCCCGATCACCGTGATCTGGTTCCTGGTCATGGGCATCGGCGGCGCCGTGCACATCGCCGACGACTATACGATCCTTCATGCTCTCAACCCGTTGCATGCCATCAGCTTTCTCGGCCATGCCGGCTTCGTCGGGCTGATCGTGCTCGGCGCGGTGTTTCTGACGGTCACGGGGGCGGAAGCGCTTTACGCCGATCTCGGCCATTTCGGCCGGCGGCCGATCCAGGTCGCCTGGTTCATCCTGGTCTTCCCCGCGCTGGCGCTCAACTATCTCGGCCAGGGTGCACTGGTGCTCGACCAGCCGGAAAAGATCGAAAACCCCTTCTATCTGATGTTTCCCGAATGGGCGCTGCTGCCGGTGGTGATCCTGGCCACGCTTGCCACCATCATCGCCAGCCAGGCGGTGATCACAGGCGCCTTCTCGCTGGCCCGCCAGGCCATCCATCTCGGGTTCCTGCCGCGTCTCGAAGTCTGCTTCACCTCCGAGACGAATACGGGGCAGATCTATGTGCCCGCCGTCAACACGCTGCTGCTTGTCGGCGTACTGCTGCTGATCTTCACCTTCGGCTCGTCTGAATCGCTGGCCACGGCCTATGGCATCTCGGTCACCGGCGCGATGGTGGTGACCACCATGCTCTCGTTCCAGTTCCTACGCGTCGTCTGGGGCTGGAAGCCGATGACGGCGGCGGCCTGCCTCCTGCCGCTGTTCCTGCTCGAATGCATCTTCCTTGCCGCCAATCTCCTGAAGATCCATGATGGCGGCTATGTGCCGGTGCTGATCGCCGCCGGCATCATGATCATGATGTGGACCTGGCGCAAAGGCACCATGCTGCTGCGCGAAAAGACCGCGCGCCACGAGATCCCGCTGGAGGCCTTCATCGCCTCCATCGAACGGAAATCGGACCACGCGCCGGTCGAAGTGCCTGGTACGGCCGTGTTCCTCACCAGCGTGCCGGACAAGACGCCGGCCGTTCTCCTGCACAATCTCAAGCACAATCACGTGCTGCATCAGCACAATGTCATCCTGACGATCAAGACCGCCGGCATTCCCTATCTGCCGGAAGAGCAGCGCTTCACGCTGACAAAGATCTCCGAGCGCTTCACTAAGCTGGAGCTCAAATTCGGCTTCATGGAGACGCAGAACGTCTCGAAGGCGCTGGGCCAGTGCCGAAAGGCCGGCTTCAAGTTCGAAATCATGTCGACCTCTTTCTATCTCGGCCGGCGCAAGCTGGTGGGCGACGCGAAATCGGGCATGCCCCAATGGCAGGACCGGCTGTTTATCGCGCTCGCAGGGGCAGCCATCGACCCTTCGGACTATTTCCACCTGCCGGCCAATCGCGTGGTCGAGATCGGCGAGCAGGTGGTGATCTGAGACAACGATCGCGGCTGTTGGTGCGCAGTACGCTGCGTCAGGATCAGGTAGATCAGGAAGCCTTGATATGAGGCGGCTCAGCCTCCAGCGCCTCTTTGATCGTATACTCGATCCACTCGTTCAGGCTCGTGCCATGGGCCTCGGCCGCCAAAACAGCTTCTGCATGAAGCTCGGGTGGAAGCCGAAGATTGAAACGTCCTGAGAAGGAGCGCCGAGGCTCGATCCCATTTTCACGGCAGACATCCAGGAAAACCTGCAGGGACTGTCGTCCCTCGTCCAAAAGTCCTGCCGCCGAGTCAGCGTAGAAATCCGCCCCAGCATTCAGGCCGACGAACTCGCCCCTGAACATTCCGACTTCGGGATCGTAGCTGATAACAGCGCGTTCGCCGTCGATCAGCATGACGTTTTTCATGGCCGTACTCCATTTTCTTCAAGCCACTTTCGAACGCTCGCCACTGCGCCCTTATCCGTATCGGGTGATGGATCTGGCCTGTGAAAGACACGAACCTGACCGCGCCAGACGATGGCGACGCGCGACCCTTCTCGCTCGCTGACCACCGCACCCAGTTCACGCAACAATGCCTCGATCTCGGCCCAGCGGATCGTTCCACTCACAGGCCGCGCGAAGATCGAGTGAAGCGTGGAAAGGGATCTCTTCTTCATAGAAAATGGTACTATAAAATGGTACTATCGGTAAAGTGCCGGGTGGCTTGATGCATTTTAGTTTGAAGCATAAAGCGATTACCGCTCAAGCTTTCAAAGCGTAGACCTCGACAGGCTGGTCCAGCCCGCGCAGCGGAAAAGCGCCGAGCGGCTCGACCCGGTCGTCGGCGCCGGCCGCTTCAGCGAAGGCTTGGGAGACGAGAATCGGGCGGCCGATGTCCTTTGTCAGCGTTTCCAGACGCGATGCCGTGTTGACCGCCGGGCCGATGACGGTGAAATCGAGCCTGAGCCGCGAGCCGATATTGCCATACATCACGTCGCCGACATGGGCCCCGATGCCATAGGCCAGCGCCGGGTGGCCGGAGGCCTGGCTGGCCTCATTGGCAAGCTTCAGCCGCTCGCGCGCCTCCAGGACAGCCGTCAAGGCCCGGGCGCAGGCGTCGGGTTCATGGAGCGGGAAGATGGCGAGCAGCCCGTCACCCATGAATTTCAGGATCTCGCCACCCTGGCGCTCGATCGGCTCCGAGAGCGCATCGAAATAGCCGTTCAACAGCTCGATGACGTCGTCGCGCGGCCAGTGATCCGAAATTTCGGTGAAGTTGCGAAGGTCGCAGATCAGGATCGCGGCCTTCACCGTCACGCCGCTGCCGCGCGTCGTGGCGCCTGCGAGAATCTGCTCGCTCGCATGCGGGCCGACATAGGTTTCGAGCAATGTGCGGGCCATCCTGTTCTTCAGACGGATCTCGCTGACCAGCGCCAGCGCCGGCATGAGATCGGACAAGAGCGACAGATGCGGCGGCTCGAAGCCCTGCGCCGCCGTGGTCGCGAAGCTGACGACATGGCGGCGGCCCAATGTATGCACCAGCGGCCAGGCGATATAGTCCGTCGTTCCCTCGGCCTTCAATTCCGCAAAGAAGGGAAAGTCCGGCTCGGCATGATCCGTCCGCCAGAAGCTGCGGCGCACCTCTTGCGCGCCCTGATGGATGGCGCTGATCGGGCTTTCCAGATAGACGGCGCTATCCTCCACGCCATGATCGAAGGTGGCGATATCAGGCTCGTCGAGATCGTCGCGCCAGAGAATGCGCGCGCCGATCCATTGCGGATGCAGGATGCGGAAATGCAGGCTGGCGCGGGTGACCGGCACCCCCGCCCGTTGCAGCCGCACGCACAAGGCCTGGAAGATATTGTCGATGAAGCGCTCGTCGCGCGTTTCGAGCATCAGCCAGTCGAGGAGGCTGGAGCGCTGGCGTGGCCAGTCGCCCGGCGGAACGATAAACGGGTCGGCGGTCGGCAGGCTGTCGGACATGGCGCTCTCTATCAAGCGGGATGCTCTTCGGATCGGCCGGCCAATGATGAGGTCCCGCCGCAATCCATATAGGGCTTCGCGTCGTGCGCGTCAGCCTTCCGTCGCCCGGAAAACACACAGCCCGTCGTTTTCTTCACGCCCGCTTTTGCCTGAACCCGCTCAGTCCACCGCATGCGCCTTTCGCATCCGCTTCAGGCCCCACCAGACCACCAGCACCACGACGGGCACACAGGCGCCGGTGATGATGGCGGGGTCCGTCTCGTAAAGCTGATGCTGAAGCGCCTTGGCAAGATAGCCGATCAACCCGATGACGTAATAGGAGATCGCCGCGACCGAGAGGCCCTCGACCGTCTGCTGAAGACGCAGCTGCTGGGTGGCCCGCCGGTTCATCGAGGCGAGCAGGCCGGCATTCTGCCGCTCCAGCTCCACATCGATCCAGCTACGGATCAGCGATGTCGCCCGCGTCAGCTTGCGCGAGAGATTGGCCTGGCGCTCCTCCACGGAGCGACAGGTCCGCATGGCCGGCGCCATGCGTTTTTCCAGGAAGGTGCCGATCGTTTCGTGATCGGATGTCGGCACTTCGCCGAGAGATTGCAGCCGTTCCTGGACAATATCGTAATAAGCGCGGCTGGCGCCGAAGCGATAGAGACTGGCAGCCGCATGCGCCTCGACCTCCGAGGCGAGCACGGTGACCTCCGACAGGAGTGCATCGGCATCCTCATGCGCGGTCCGGCGCATGCGCTCGGCAAGGCTGGCAAATTCGCTTTCGATCCTGGCGATCTGCGGCGACAAGGATTGGGCGAGCGGCAGGCCCAGCATGGCAAGCGTGCGATAGGTCTCGATATCGCACAGCCTCTGCACAACCGAGCCGCGACCGGCCTGGGAGAGACCATTGTCGATCAGCAGGAAGCGCGTGAGGCCATCGCCATCCTGGCGAAAATCGGTGCGGATCGTCGCCTGGCCGCGCCGCACGCGGCTGGCGCAGGTGCTGACCTCGTCGAAGACGGCGCTCTCTTCGTCGAAGTCGCTGCCGCGAATCTCCACCCGCATGCCTGATATCATCGGCCCAGGCGGAACGAAGCGGTCGCCGAAAGGATGGAGATTGACCGCATCGCCGAAGCTCTCCGGCACGGGACCGTCCCAAAACCAGGTGGAGAATTCGGTATGCCGCTCCCAGCGCAGCGTGCCGGTGGCGAAGGGGACCGTGTGGTGGCGGGCGCCGGCTTCGGGAGGCGCGACGCCACAGGCGCGCGACAACTCCGCCAGGGAGGCAATGTGCGCCTCCGGTCCATCCACCATCAGGAAGGCGAGTTGGAAGATGACGCGTGGACACGCGAGAAGGGCGGACGGCCGGGCATGGATCTCGCCCAGCACGACGGCGCGATCCTGCGCGACGGGAAAAGCGAAACTGCCTCTGGCCATAAACCTGTTCCTTCGACTGCCGGCACCATAAGGCCGAGAAGCAAGACTGCATATGCGCGCGATCTTATCGAAAAGTCCTTAAACCGGCGTCGATTTGCGGACTGATGCAAAGGCAAAAAATGCAACGGCACGGGCGTCCGATTGACCGCAGGGTGCCTCGGTCCTTCCCACTTGGCCAGGATGATCCTGCTCGACGATGTGCTGCCGCAAGGCGGGACGAGATTTCAAGGCTGAGCATGATGCAAGGCGGCATCGAAGGGAACCCATTCCCGCTTCGCTCGTTCATGTGCCAAGCGGCGCGCCAATGGCTCCGGAACGTGTTTTGCGTGCGGACTGTCACGTTCGCCAGGCTGATATGACATCCTGCCCAAATGGAATGACGCCATGAAATCCCTGCTCTCGCTGACCTTCGCGATGGTCGCTTCGCTCGGCCTGCTGATGGGCGGCCTGTTTGCCGCGACCCACGTCTCGACCGAGGGCGAGCCGCACCATTTCAAGCATCTCGGCGCCCCTTTGTGGACCTCAACGCCGCATCGCGTCGATCCTTCCAATATGGCCTATGAACGCATGGCACCCGATCCGGCAATGATCGCGCGAGGAGAAGCGTCCGAGACAAGGCTGGCGGCGCTTGAAGAAAAGCGACAGACGCAGCCGGATGCCCGCACCGAGCTTGCCGCCCTGCCACAGACAGCCTCGACATTCAGCCCCGCCCACATCAGCTATTGCCGCGAGCGCTATCGCTCCTACGATCCGGCCGACAACAGCTACCGTCCGTTTTCCGGTGGCAGCCAGCCTTGCGTCTCGCCTTACATGAACGATCAGGCTCAGGCCACAGCCGAGGACTCAGCCGGCGACATGGTGGCGGAAAACGTGAATGGCCCGATTGAAATCGGCGACGGCGGCGGAGACCTTGGCGCGACAAGCGATGTGCATATGCAGTGGTGCAGCATGCGCTATCGTTCTTACGATCCAGCCAGCGACAGCTATCGCAGCTATGGTGGCGAGATTCGCCGGTGCATTTCGCCCTATAACTGATAGATGCCGGCCCACTAACCGGGATTGAGCAGAGGAGGGTCGACAGGCCTAACTGACCAGCCTGGGCGCGTTGATCACCTTCATGAACAGGGCTTTCATCGCATCCGGAATGCCCTCCGACGGATTGACCTCGAAGAAGAAGTTTGGCGAAGCACAGGCCTTCAGGGCTGGCGCGATCTGCCCGGCGAAGGGGGAAATCCACTTCTTGTACCAGTCATCGCCCGGTAGAGGCAGATAGGTCGTGTAAAGCACGGCGATGCGTAGGCCCTTATCCTTCAGGCTATCGCAGATGCGGATGTCGATCGGCTCCTGGCAGCGCGTGCTGCGCCAGACCGCCTGGCTGCAATCCGTCGGCTTGTTGGCATCATTGACACCATCGGTTACGAGAAACAGCACCTTTTCCGGCTCCGACGATGTCATGCCGGTTCCCGCATTGCCCATCTGGGTTTGCAGGGCGGCTATCGTTCCGTCGTAATCGGTCATCTGGTCCTTGTCGTAATTGCTAGACGGGATCGACATCAGATCCACCTTGCCGGCCTTGGTCTTGATCTGGTCGAGATCGTTGGTCAGCCCAACGATCTCTGTCAGGCCGCGCGTTTCCGCACTCTTGCCAAAGCTGTAGACCGCCATGCGGAACTGGTTGGAAACCAGGCGCTCGCGGCTTGCCGTGTCCATCAGCGAAGCCGTCGCCGAAGCGACGACATCGATGCGCGTGGTCACGCCGAGCGCACGTGCTTTTTTGTAGGTATCCGTCGGCTGCTCGACCCCGTTCTTGACGATGTGGCAGGCGAAGGCACAACTGTCGTCCGTATTGGCCTTCATCGTTGCAATATCGTCATAGGTTGCGCCGAGGCCCATCGAGGGGCTGTTGTCGAGCAACAGGTAGAAATCGCGGTAAATGCCGGTGGAAAACTTGGCGATCGCCGAACCGCCCACATCCATGGTCTTCTGCCCGAGGACGCGGGAGAAGCTCGTAGGCACATGCGCCTGAAACGTCACCTTCGCCGTCAAGATGCCCTTGTCCTTGGTCACCTCGACATGGCGCGTGATCTTATAGGATTTGGCGCCGGCATTGCGGTCAAAGGCGGAGAGCGATTCCGTTTCCGCCGCCTCCACCTCGCCATCGCCCTGCTGCATGGCCGCCTTGACGCCTGCCGAGCCGCTGGCGAGCGCAGCCAAGGCCGCCGCATCGGCCGCTGCCTGCAATTCATGCTTCACGCTGACCGCATGGCTCACATCGATGCCCAAGCCCAGTGCACCTGCCAAAGGCAGCAGGAGAAGCGCGCTCATCATGGCGAAATTGCCGCTGCGGTCTTTCGCCAGTCCCATTGTCAAGCCTGTCTCTCCACCATGTTCAGGCTCCCGCGAAAGCGCTGCAAATGGGCCGGGGGGCCTGGAAACACAGCATCTGTCGCGATGGAGTCTATGAAATTTAAGACTTACGTTTAGAGCGCTAAACGGATGTTAATCGA
The DNA here is from genome assembly GCF_900109605.1 of Xaviernesmea oryzae. Lineage (GTDB taxonomy): Bacteria > Pseudomonadota > Alphaproteobacteria > Rhizobiales > Rhizobiaceae > Xaviernesmea > Xaviernesmea oryzae. The sequence continues at coordinate 46,652 of NZ_FOAM01000009.1, read as the reverse complement.
GGCCACGCAGTTTTAGACAAGCCTGCGAAAACAACAGAAAAGCGCACGTTGGCTCCGCTACCGGAGCGCGCGCGCCCCTTCACGTTGGGACCGCGAGATCAGGAATGCCATTCGCGTATGCGCAATTTTTCAGCAAATTAGGTTCTTGCTTTTTCGAAAGGCAGTTTTAAAGCTGTGCCGCCAATCCCATCTGGCGAGCTGGCGTCTTTTCGAGCAGGCAATGCGACATGTCGAAATATTCCACCCGATTGGGTCACCCGACGCTTCCGCTGCGCGATAGCGCGATCTTTCCGGTTCATCAGGGCAAGGTAATTCTGGTCACCGGTGCGACCGGCGGCATCGGCCGTGCCGTCTCGGCGCTGCTGGCAGCGCAAGGCGCGCATCTGGCGCTGATCGATCTGGATGCCGAGGCCTGCTCGGCACTCGTGGATGAACTGGGTCTTGGAGATCGCGCGATCGGCCTCTCCATGGATCTGGCGTCCGAGCAATCCGTGGCGGACGGGTTCGAAAGGGTTGCCGGGCATTTCGGCGGGATCCACGGCCTGGTCAATTGCGCCGCGATCGTGCGCCACGCCGAGCCCCTGGAGATTTCGCGCGCAGATTGGGAGCGCCAGTTCGCGGTCAATCTCTTCGGCGCCTATGAGATCGCGCGGCTGACGGCGCGACACATGATCGATCAAGGCATTCGTGGCGCGATCGTCGGCATTGCTTCGGAAGCCGGCAAGAAAGGCCATGTGGAATCGCTTGCCTATTCGGCCTCCAAGGCCGGGGTCATTTCGATGACACGCATGCTGTCAGAAGCCCTCGCGCCCTTCGACATCAACGTCAACTGCGTCTGCCCCGGCGGCGTGGCCACGCCGATGCTGCGCGAGGTCTCCGAGGCCTATTCGGGCTATACGGGGGAAGCCGCGCCGGCGATTTTCGACAAGATGATCAACAGCCAGCTGATCCGCCATATCGACCCCGTCGAAGTGGCGCGCATCGCCTCCTTCCTCTTGACCGACGATGCCATGCTGATCCGTGGCCAGGCCATCAATGCCGATGGCGGCGAGACGCCCTACTAAGCGTCATCGAAATCGGTGACAACAGATCAATCCTCTCAAAGCACAGGGCCCGGTGGGGCGAAAAAGGAGACCAGATGACCAAGGGAATTCTTCGCACGGCAGCGCTGGCGCTGGCCGCGATGACGGCCACGGCGAGCATGACGACCCCCGTCCTCTCGGCCGACGGCAAGCCTGTCGTCATTTACGTCTCGTCCAATCCGGTCGGGGTCAACGACTTCCTCATGCTCGGCAAGATTGGCACGGACCGAGTCGCCAAAGAGCTTGGCGGCACCGCCAAGACCTATGAGAGCACCGACCCGACCACCCGACGCCAGAATCTCGAAGCCGCTGCCAAGGACGGCGCGGATGTGGTGGTGGCCATCACCTTCGAATTCAACGACATCCTGCCGCAGGTGGCCGAGCAATATCCCAACGTCAAGTTCCTGCAGATCGACAGCTGCCCGTCGAAGATGCTGCCGAACATCTATTGCGCCGTCTTCCGCGAGTATGAGACCAACTTCCTCGCCGGCGCCGAAGCTGCGCTGACAAGCGAGACAGGCAAGGTCGGCGCCATCGGCGCGCTCGATATCCCCTTCATCCACCGCTACAACGACGCCTTCCTCGCCGGCGCCAAGCATGTGAAGCCCGACATCCAGACGGCGGCCAATCTGTGGATCGGCGGCGACAACCCCTTCTCGGATCCCGCCCGCGGCCAGCAGCGCGCTACCGTCATGCTGTCTGACGATGTCGATCGCGTTCTCGCCGCCGCCTCCGGCTCGAACGGCGGCATCTTCAAGGCCATGGGCGATTTCCCCGGTGCGGCCGCATTCGGCGTCGATATCAACCAGTGCAAGCAGTCTCCCGGCCATGTCATGGACAATGTCGAGAAGCTCACAGACGTCGCGGTGGAAACAGGCGTGCGCGATATCCTGAAGGGTGGGCGCGAACAGGTGGTTGCCCTCGGCCTGAAGGAAAACGGCATGACGCTGACCAGCCTCCAGCCCAATCTCGAAGCCTCCGGCTGCCTGATCGCCAAATATCCCGAGGTGATCGAGAAGGTGAAGGCGCTGAAGGAGGAGATCATCGCCGGCAAGGTCGTGGTCGCCGACCCGATGAAGCTTGACAAGTAACAAGCCCGCGCGTGCGGGGATCTTCTCCGCGCGCACCCTCTCGAATATGGATATGAACATGCAGATGGTGGAGCTTGAGGCGACCGGCATCGTCAAGCGCTTCGGCAGCCTGGTGGCGAACGATCATATCGACCTCAAGGTGGTGCGTGGCGAGGTCCATGCCGTCATGGGCGAGAACGGTGCCGGGAAATCGACCCTGATGTCGATCCTCTACGGCATGCAGGCTCCCGATCAGGGCAGCATCCTGCTGCGTGGCCAGGGGGTGCGCTTCCGCTCGGCGCTGGATGCGATCGACCATGGCATGGGCATGGTTCACCAGGCCTTCAAGCTGTTCAATTCCTTGAGCGTCTGGGAAAACGTCGTCTACGGCCGCGAGCCCGTGCGCGGCATTTCGCTCGACCGGCGCGCCAGCATGGCCAAGGTGGCGGATCTGGCCGAGCGCTTCCGGCTGAAGATCGATCCATCCGCCCGGGTCGGCGATCTCTCGGTGGGCGTGCGCCAGCGCGTGGAAATCCTCAAGGCGCTCTATCGCGACGCCCGCATTCTGATCTTGGACGAGCCGACGGCCGTGCTGACGCCTCCGGAGCGCGACGGCCTGTTCGACGTCATCCGCACCCTGAAGGCCGATGACCGCACCATCCTCTTCGTCACCCACAAGCTGCATGAAGTCATGGCGATCACCGACAGCGTGACCGTGCTGCGCCATGGCCGGGTGACCGAGCGCATGGCGACGCGCGAGACGACGCCGGCCGACATCATTCGCGCCATGACCGGCCGCGTCGTCAACTTGACGGTCGAGCGGGCGCCGGCCGCTCCGGGCGCCCTAGTGCTCGACGTCGAGGGACTGACGATCGGGACCGGCCCGAAACCGGTGGTCGACCGACTGGACCTGAAGGTGCGTGGCGGCGAGATCGTCGGCATTGCCGGGGTGGCCGGCAACGGACAGACCGAGTTGATCGAAGCCCTGACCGGCCTGCGCCGCCCGGATGCCGGCCGCGTTACGCTTGCGGGACAGGACGTCACGCAGGCCGATGTCGCAACACACCGAGCTGCGGGCCTTGCCTATGTGCCGGAAGATCGGGCCGTGACCGGCACGGCGCGCGGCGCTTCGGCTGCGGACAATTTGCTGATGGGCTACCAGCGCCAGCAGCCTTTTGCCAAGGGGTTCCGGCTGGATGGCAAAGCGATCGCTGAACATGCCAGGCGGCTGATCGCCCGCTTCGGTGTCAAGATCCCCGACGAGACGGTGCCGGTCGGCACGCTCTCGGGCGGCAATCTGCAAAAGGTGGTGATCGCGCGCGAACTAACCCACCAGGCACCGCTGCTGATCGCCGAGCAGCCGACGCGCGGCGTCGATGTCGGCGCCATCGAATTCATCCATGGTGAGCTGGTGGCCGAGCGCGACCGCGGCCGGGCGATCCTTCTGGTCTCGGCCGAACTCAGCGAGATCCTGGCCCTGTCCGACCGGATCCTGGTGATGTATGAGGGGCGTATCCTTGCCGACCTCCCCGCCGGCGAAGCGGACGAGGACAGGCTCGGCCTGCTGATGGCCGGACGCGTGGCGGAGGCCGCATGAGCGAAAACACCGTGACTCCACGCCGCGCGGCACTGCGCCTGCCGGCCGTTCCCATGGCCATCCTGATCGGTGTGGTCATCGGCGGTCTGCTGGTGCTCGTCTCCGGCGGCAATCCGTTCAATGCCTATTGGCGCATTCTCGTTGGTAGCCTGGCGCCGGCCAATTGGCCGGATACGCTAAACTGGGCGGTGCCGCTGGTGGGCATGACGATTGCAGCCGCCATTCCCTTGCGCGGCGGCATGGTCAATCTCGGCGGCGACGGGCAATTGGCGATCGGCGGCTTCGTCGCCGCCGTGCTGCCGGTCCTGCTGCCGCAGATCCTGCCGCTTCCCGGTCCGCTGCTGGCGCTTGTCGCGATTCTCGCAGCCATGCTGGCGGCCGGCCTTTACGCGGCCCTGGCCGCTTTTGGCGAAGTGCGCTTCGGCATTCCCATGCTGATCTCCAGCCTGTTGCTGTCCTATCCCGCCATCGGCCTCACCTCTTATTTCGTCGGCTTCCCGCTCAGGGACACGGCCACCGGCCTGTCGCAGACGGCGATGATCCCCGAGGGCGCCCGGCTGGCGACGATCAGCGGCCCGCTCAATATCGGCCTGCTCCTGATCCTCGTCGTTGCCGGCCTCGTGCTCTATGTCGATCGGCGCACTGTCTTCGGCTATGAGCTGAGGATGCGCGGCCTCAATCCGCGTTTCACGGCCTATGGCGGCGTCAAGCCGGGCCCGCAGATGCTGCGTACGCTGTTTGCCAGCGGCGCGATTGCCGGTCTCGTCGGCGCCATCATCGTGCTCGGCTCGCTCTACCGATTCCAGGATGGCGCGCTGCTGACGCCAGGCTATACCTGGTCCGGCCTCATGGCCGCACTTCTGGCGAACGGTGAGCCGCTTGGCGCGATGGTCGCCGGCCTGTTCTTCGCCGCGTTGCAGACCGGCGGCTTCGCCATGCAACGCGAGACCGAGATCCCCCGCGTGCTGACCATGATCCTGCAGGCGATCATCATCCTGTTCCTGGCGATCCGCCACGGGGTCGTCAGGCGCGCCTGACGACCCCCGCACATTCCGAGAAGCTGCACATGGATTTCATCAGCGCCTTCATGGTCAATTCCACGGTTCAGGCGATCACCCCGATCCTCCTGGCCGCGCTTGCCGGCTGCCTTTGCGGCCGCGTCGGCGTTTTCAACATTGCCATGGAAGGACAATTGCTGATCGGCGCCTTCTGCGCGGTGGCCGGCAGCCATTATACCGGCAGCGCTGCCCTCGGCGTGGCGGCAGCCCTTGTCGGCACCGTGGTCTTCTCGCTGATCCTCGCCTATGGGGCGACGGTGTTTCGCGGCGATGCGGTCGTCATCTGCATCGGCATGAACCTGCTGGCCGCCGGATTGACGGCCTATCTCCTGCGCCAGCTCTTCGGCGTCAGCGGCGTCTTCAGCGACCCCAACATCGCCGAGCTTGCCAAGATCCGGATATCCTCGATCCAGTCCATCCCCTGGCTCGGCTGGATCGTCTCGCGCCAGACGGTGCTCACCTATCTCTGCTGGGCACTGACGGCCATCGTCGCCTATGTCCTCTTTCGCACGCCGGTCGGCCTGCGCATGCGCGGCGTCGGCGAAGATCCGGAGGCAGCGCAGAGCATGGGTGTCGATGTCAGGCGCTACCGCGTGGTCACCGTGCTCGTCGCCGGTGCCCTCACCGGGCTTGGCGGTGCGCAGCTCTCGCTCGGCACCGTCGGCATCTTCTCGGAAGGCATGAGCGCCGGACGCGGCTGGATCGCCGTCGTCGCCGTCATGCTTGGGCGCGACAATCCTCTGCTCGCAGCCCTTGCCTGCGTGCTCTTCGGCATTGCCGACGCGCTTTCGGTGAAGCTGCAGAGCCAGGGCCTGCCCAACCAGCTGACGGACATCGTTCCCTATGTTGTCACGCTCGCCGCGCTCGTCGTCAGCTACAGGCGCAAGCGCGACCGCCGGCCGGCCAGTGCCGAAGCGGCAGCCGCGTAACATCCATCCACCCTGTTTTCCGCATTGGAGCCTGACATGGCCGAACCCTGCCGCATCATCCTCGACGTCGATACCGGCATCGACGACGCCATGGCGATCTTCTATGCCGTGCGCCATCCCAATATCCGCCTGGAGGCGCTCACCACCGTCTATGGCAACACAGAGGTGGAGATCGCCACCGACAACACGCTGAAGATCCTCGACCTTCTCGGGCGGACGGATATTCCGGTCGCCAAGGGTGTCGGCCGCTCGCTTCTGAAGCCCTTTACCCGCGAAGCCGATTTCGTCCATGGCTCGAACGGGATCGGCGATGTCGAGCTGCCGCCGGCGTCGCGGGGGCCCGTGGACGAACATGCCATGGACCTGATCATCCGCCTGGTGAAGGAGAACCCTGGCGAGATCACGCTCTGCCCCGTGGGGCCGATGACCAATGTGGCGCTGGCGCTCGCCAAGGCGCCGGAGATCGCCAAGCTGGTCAAGGGCATCGTCATCATGGGTTCGACGCTGTTCCATCCCGGCATTCATGGGGTGAAGAGCCCCATGGTTGACGCCAATCTGCACAATGATCCTGAAGCCGCGCGCATGGTTCTGCGCGCCGGCGCGCCGGTGACGCTTGTCGGCATGGACGTGACGATGAAGACCCTGCTCTCCTCCGCCATGATGCGCGAGATCGAGGAGAAGGGCGATCACGCTGCCCGGACCATGATGAAGATCACGGAATTCTACGTCGCCTCCTACAAGCAGATGCATCCGGCCAATGATGGCTGCCCGCTGCACGACCCGTTGGCGGTGGCCGTCTGCGAGGATCCGAGCTTCGTGACCACCGAGCGCATGTTTGCCGATATCGAGCTGCATGGCGAGATCACCCGCGGCCAGACCATCCCCGACCGCCGGCCGATCTCGCGCCATCTCTTCAATGCCGAGGTTGCGATGGACGTGGACGCGCCGCGTTTCGAGAAGGCCTTCCTCGAGACCATGCTGCGCGTCTGAGGCGTGAGAGCGGGTGGCGGCCAAAAACCTGCCCTGCCCGCCCCTTGATCTTTCGCAGGATGTTTTATGTCCCTGTCATGTGTCCGGGCCAGAACAGGCGCTTGTCCTGAGGCCTGGACGGAACCGACTGTGCAAACAGGGACAGCGTCACCATGAAAACCCGCAACAATCTGGATTCCAACGCCAAGAGCGCGTCGATCGATCTTCTCGGCAATATTCTTTCCGACGGTATCGATCTCGCCCTCATCACCAAGCAGGCGCATTGGAACCTGCGCGGACCGCATTTCATCGCCATTCACGAGATGCTGGATGGCTTTCGCGGCGAGCTCGACACCCATGTCGATACGGTGGCCGAGCGCATCGTCCAGCTTGGCGGCACGGCCAAGGGCACGAGCCAGACGGTCTCCGCCGGCACGCGGCTTGCCGCCTATCCAACCGACATTCATTCGGAAGACGACCATCTGAAGGCGCTGGCCGAACGCTATGGCGATGCCGCAAACAGCGTGCGCGCCGGCATCGATGAGGCCGACGAGGCGGGTGATGCCAACACCGCCGATATTCTCACCGCCTATTCCCGCACGCTCGACAAGGCGCTGTGGTTCATCGAGGCACATTTCGTCAAGGCGTGACCGCCCACGGTTTGCACATGCCTGCGTTCATCACATCCAAGGAAGGAGTTCATCATGCCTGTTGAAGCCAAATACAAGACCAAGGCAACAGCCACCGGTGGTGGCCGCGACGGTCGCACCTCGCTCGAAGACGGCACGCTCGATCTGCAGCTGGTCGTGCCGAAGGAGCTGGGCGGCCCCGGCGGCGATGGCGCCAATCCGGAGAAGCTCTTCGCACTTGGCTACTCCGCCTGCTTCCTCGGCGCCATGCGGGTTGCCGCCGGTCAGCTGAAGACCAAGGTGCCGGATGGCTCGACGGTCACGGCCGAAGTCGGTATCGGCCCACGCTCGGAAGGCGGCTTCGGCATCACCGCCGCGCTGGATGTCTATCTGCCGGGCATGGCCGAAGACGAGGCCAAGCAGCTGGTGGAAACCACCCACGGCATCTGCCCCTATTCCAACGCGATCAAGGCCAGCGTCGACGTCAAAACGACCACGCGTGGCTGATTGATAGACCGCAAGCATGATCGGGGACGCTCCGCCTGACGGCGGGGCGTCCTTTGCTTTTCAAGCTTATCAATCTTTGAGATGCGGCCCCAGAAGGAAGAGATCGGCCTCGCCCAACCGCGCGCTGGCGGTCTGCGCCTGGTGCCAATAGGGATAGAGCAGTTTCGGCAGGCTGATATCGTCGAGACGCTGGCGTTCCTCGTCGGTCAGCTTCAGCTCGGCAGCCGCCAGATTGTCCTTGAACTGCGCTTCCGTGCGTCCGCCGATGATGACGGAGGTCACCGGCTTGCGGCCGATCAGCCAGGCGAGCGCGATCTGCGCCGCAGAGACGCCACGCCCTTCAGCGATCTCCACCAGCGTATCGACGATGGTCCAGAGACGGTCGACATCGCGGATCGGCGGTTCGGTCCAGCCGGCAGCCTGGCGGCTGCCTTCGGGTGTGTGGTCGCGGCGGTGCTTGCCGGACAGCAGCCCGCCGGCGATTGGGCTCCAGACGAGCACGCCCAGTCCCTGGTCAATCGACAACGGCAGAAGCTCGAATTCGGCATCGCGCGATTCGAGCGAATAGTGGATCTGCTGGCTGACGAAGCGGTGGCGCTTGTCCAGCGCGCTGATGCCCATGGCCTTCATGATGTGCCAGGCGGAGAAGTTGGAGCAGCCGATATAGCGCACCTTGCCATGCTGAACGAGCGTATCAAGCGCGGCCATGGTCTCTTCGAGCGGCGTCTGCCCGTCCCATTCATGGACCTGGTAGAGATCGATCACGTCGGTGTTGAGCCGCTTCAGGCTGGCTTCGCAGGCCTTGATCAGATGATGGCGCGACAGGCCCTGCTCATTGACGCCCTCGCCCATGGGAAAGCGCGCCTTGGTGGCGATCAGCACGTCATTCTTGCGCGTGCCGCCGAGAATTTCGCCGATGATCTCCTCCGATGCGCCGGCTGAATAGGCATCTGCCGTATCGATCAGATTGACGCCGGCATCCAGGCATAGATCGACCAGACGGCGTGCCTCGTCCACGCCCTGGCTACCGACCATGGAGGCCCAGCCTTTCCCGCCCATGGTCATCGTGCCCATGGTGATGGTTGAAACCTTGAGGCCAGAGCGGCCGAGACTGCGATATTCCATTGTGACGTCTCCTCTCCACGTGTCGTCAGGATAAAGCACGGAGCCGGAAAGTCGAATCCGGCAACCAAATCCGATAGGGAATCAATGAAGTAGAGCTGTCGCGCTCCGGCGAAAGCCGCAAATTCTTGGAACCCCGCCCGCCGCCTGAGGTTTGGGTCTCGCCGTCGCGCCCTCACGAGGCCGCCAATGGCCCACTCGCGACGCCAGACAAGGAGACCGTTATGGCCGGCAACAAGACTCACGAACAGCACCAGCGCATTCTCAACAAGCAAGAGGTGACCACCAATGGCGCGCCGGATTTTCCCGTGCAGGCCGATCTGGAGGCGTCCGATGCGGCAAAGGCTGCCCGGCAGGCCGGCGAGACGCTGAAGGCTCCGCAGACGGATCTGACCGATCCTGACGACCGCAACATCCTGCGTGGCGCACAGCAGGAAAGCCGGACCTGATCCGTCCATTCCGCCCAAGCGTCCTAAAGGAGGGGGCGATACCGCCTTGAGGACTGAGGAGAAGCGCGCATGTTGCGCTTCTAGCGCACGTTCCGCGCCGCATGGACACAAGTCGCCCTTGTGCCGGATTGGGAGATCAGGCAGGTCGAAGCTCCCGGCTGGTTTGGAGGCGCCGCTGCATGACGATCACCATTCATTCGACCGAGCATCCGGATGCCCAGGTCCTGTCACAGCTCGGCGAGGCGCTGTCAGAGTTCAATGCCAGCGATGTCGGCCCATCCGGCCGCAGGGCGCTTGCGGTTTTCGCCTATGGGCCGGACGACGAGCTTGCCGCAGGGCTCTACGGCTATACGGCCTGGGGCTGGCTCTACATCCAATGGCTCTGGGTCCGCGAGGCGCAGCGCGGGCAAGGTCTCGCCGCCCGGCTGATCGCCACGGCGGAGTGCGAAGCCTCGGCGCGCGCATGCCATGGCGCCTGGATCGACACGTTCAGTCCCGTGGCCCTGCGCCTCTATCAGCGCCTTGGCTACGCGGTGTTCGGCACGTTGGAGAACTTTCCGCCGGGCCGCTGCCGCAGCTTCCTGAAAAAGCCCTTGACCAACAGAGAGACCGAGACCCTGCCGACTGAGAGACATTCGAAGCCGCAGGCATAAGCGCTATACGGCTGCATTCGCTTATTTTAGCTGCTTGGATCTTTCCGCCGCCCATGGGCCTTCCATATGAGCCGGCAGGCTACCGAACGTCGGTGGGGCACAGAACAGGTCGGCGGGGTGTGGCATGGTCGAGGAAATGATCGCCGGAGCGGGGCGGATGCATCGGGCGATCCTGGCACATGACTGGGACGCAACGCCGCTTGGCGCACGCGACACATGGACGCCTGTTCTGATCCACACGCTCGGGCTCGCCCTGGCCTCTCCCATTCCGATGGCGCTGATCTGGGGCGACGACAATATTCTCCTGCATAACGACGCGTTTGCGGATTTGGCGGGCGACACGCTGCTGGGAAGCCGTGCGCGCGATATCTGGCATGAGCTGACCGGCCTGTCCGAAGATGCGCTATGCGATTGCCTGGCGGGCAAGGCACGCGGGCTGGAGAGCACCCGCTCCCCACGGATCGGCGCGGCGCTGACGATCGATTGCTCGCCTGTTCCAGATGGGACGGGCGCTGTTGCCGGTGCACTGGTGATGCTGCGGCAGAAGGAGCAGCAGCAGGATGCCGAGCGCATCCAGCTCGCCTTGTCGGCCGGCGCCATCATCGGAACCTGGTTCTGGGACCTGCCCACGGACCGATTCACCGTGGACGAGGCCTTTGCCCGCAGCTTCGGTCTGGACCCCGCGCGCGGACGCTCGGGCCTGAGCCTGGCCCAGGTCGTGGAAACCGTTCATCCCGACGACCAGGCCGGCCTTGCCGAAGCGATCGGCGCGGCCATCGCACGCGGCGGAGCCTATGCCCATCAATATCGCGTGCGCCGGCACGATGGGCAATATTACTGGCTGGAGGCCAATGGCCGCGTCGATCATGCGCCCGATGGCACGCCGCTGCGCTTTCCCGGTGTGTTGATCGACATGGAGGAGCGCCGGGCCCTGCTGCAGGAGCGCGACCGCGCTTTCGCCCTGCTGCGCGCGCTCAACGAAACGCTGGAACAGCGCGTGGCCGACCGAACCACTGAGCTGATGCGCGCGGAGGAGGCGCTACGCCAATCGCAGAAAATGGAGGCCGTCGGCCAGCTGACGGGCGGGCTGGCGCATGACTTCAACAATCTTCTGGCTGGCATTTCCGGCAGCCTGGAACTGATGGCCGCGCGCATCGCCCAGGGACGCGTGGACGAACTCGGGCGCTATGTCGACGCGGCGCAAGGGGCGGCCAAACGCGCCGCCGCGCTGACCCATCGGCTGCTCGCCTTTTCCCGCCGGCAGACGCTGGAGCCGAAACCGACCGATATCAGCCGGCTGGTTGCCGGCATCGAGGATCTGATCCGCCGCACGGTCGGCCCGGGCATTTCGATGGAAACGGAGAGCGAGGCGACCCTCTGGCCGACGCTGGTTGACCAAAACCAGCTCGAAAACGCGCTGCTCAATCTGTGCATCAATGCGCGCGACGCGATGCCGAATGGCGGGCGGATCACGATCCTCACCAGCAATACGACCCTGGAAGCCGACAGTGCCAAAGCGCTGGAACTGCCGCCGGGCGACTATGTCGTCATGCGCGTGACCGATACCGGCACCGGGATGTCCGCCGATCTGGTCGAACGCGCTTTCGATCCCTTTTTCACCACCAAGCCGATCGGCGTCGGCACCGGCCTTGGCCTGTCGATGACCTATGGCTTCGTGCGCCAGTCTGGCGGCCAGGTGCGCATCCGCTCCGCCGTGGGCCATGGCACCACGGTGGAAATCTATCTGCCGGTACATGGCGAGGCGCTGGCACAGATTGGACAGGATACGGTGCTAGAGCCGTCCCAGCCGGCAAAAGCCAGCAAGACGGTGCTGGTGGTCGACGACGAGCCGATCGTCCGCATGCTGATCGTCGATGTGATGGAGGAGCTCGGCTACCGGGTGCTGGAGGCAGGCGACGGGCCACAGGCGACCGTGATCCTAAACAACCAGGGGCCCTTAGACCTTCTGATCACCGATGTCGGGCTGCCCAATGGCATGAATGGTCGGCAGGTGGCGGATGCCGCACGCACGCTTTGGCCGGATTTGCCGGTGTTGTTCGTCACGGGCTATGCCGAAACCGCCGTTCTCAGCCATGGCCATCTCAAACCAGGCATGCAGATTCTGACGAAACCCTTTACCATCGAAGCGCTGACCAACAAGGTGGCGGAAGCCTTGGCCGCCGCCGAGCATGCTGCCCGGCAGGAGCACATGTGACAGCGAAGCGGACAAGCGGCGGAACAGCGTGGGCATGCGCGTCTAAGACGCGCCCTATTCTTCGATCTCGATCAGGGCGGCCCTAGGAACGGATGGACAAAGTGCCACGCGAACGCGAGCAGGTGATCAGCGACAGCGCCAAGCGCAAGACCGCGATGCGCCGCATCGCCTATGAGACCGGCCGCAACATCGTGCCGATCGCGCTGACGGTCACGGTGCTGTTCCTGACCTTGATCGGGCTGTCTCTGTGGCTGTCGAACCGCAGCAGCGAAGCCGATGCCGCCGTGGCCCATACGGTGCGCAACCATCGCCGGCTCAGTGTCGTGCAATCGCTGTTGCAGGATGCGGAGATCGGCCAGCGGGGCTATCTGCTGACGGCGGACAATTTCTATCTCGAACCTTACGAGATGGCGGTGTCCCAACTCGATGCGGCACTGGACGAGCTCGCCGCCAATATGACCGACAACAGCCTGCAGACGGCCAATATCTCGGTTTTGCGGACGCTGGTTACCCAGAAGATGTCTGAGCTGCGCCAGAGCGTGCAGCGCCAGCGAGAAGGCGATCACGAGGCGGCATTGGCCATTCTGCGCAGCGGCCAAGGCAAAGTGCTGATGGATGGCGTGCGCGATCTTCTCACCCGTATGCGCGGGGAAGAGGAACGGCTGATGATCGAGCGCGCTCGCGATGCGCGGCGTGCCTCCTGGCAGATGGAAGTCCTCGTTATCGCGCTGGCCTTCATCCTCGCAGGCATCGGCCTGGTGGCGCTGCGGCTGATGATTACCCGTGCCCGCGCCGCCGAAGCCGCGCGCGACGAGCTTCTGGCGCGGCTCGACCGCAAGCTGTTGGCCGTGCTTGCCGCCGATCTCGTCGGCTATAGCCGGCTGATGGAAAGCAACGAGGCCGAGACGGTTGACCGGCTTCAGCATGCCCGCAGCCTGATCGACCCGCTGATCGAAGAGCATCAGGGCATGATCGTCACCACGGCTGGCGACAGCGTGCTGGCCGTGTTTTCCAGCGCTCTTTCGGCCATGGATTGCGCGCTGGCCATCCAGGCGGCGATGCGCCAGCAAAATCAGGGGATGAGCGAGGACGCCTCCCTGGCTTTCCGCATCGGCCTGAATGTCGGCGACGTCATCGTCCAGAACGGCGACGTCTTCGGCGATACGGTCAATGTGGCCGCGCGGCTGGAGAGCCTGGCCGAGCCCGGCGGCATCTGCATTTCCCGCACGGTGCGCGACCATGTGCGCAAGCAGCGCAACGTCACCTTCGAGGATCTGGGCTTCCAGCGGCTGAAGAACATTGCCCAGCCGATCAGCGCGTTTCGCGTGCGCGAAGCCGCCTGACGCGCCAGCAACATAGAACCATGCAAGAAGACTGGCATCAAGGGGCCGTCTGACGTAGAGCGCGCTGGCGGGCAAAAGCTCAGGCCGACCCGTTTTCGCCCCGTCGGCGCCGGCCCAGCCAGATCTCCACGCACCAGCGTGAAAACAGCGACAGCAGCGCGATGGAAATGGCCACGAGACGCACCCGCCATTCATCGGAGTCGACCTCGGCCTTTCGCGCGGCGAGCAGGCTCTTCTCCCCTTCGGTCATCTCACCGATCACGCCGCGGATCTCGTCCATGCGGGCCGTGCGCATGCTCTCTCGCTCAACGGCAATCGCCGCCTCGACGCCGCGATCGTCGTGAATGGTGATCGCATTCTGCAGCTCGGCAAGCTTGAGGTCGATCAGCGCCAGAAGATGATCGGCTCGGGCTGTCTGCTCGGCATTGTCTGATACCATTGCCTTCAGGCTCGGCCCCATCCAGGCGAGCCTTTCGCGCGCGTGGACATAGGGCTTGAGATAGGCCGTGTCGCTGCTGAGCAGATAGCCGCGCTGTCCGGTCTCCGCATCGTCAAGGCCGATCAGCACGTCCTTGCTCATCTCGATGACTTCGTGCGTATGCACCACAAGGTCACGATGATCGCTGAGGAGATCATGCGTGCGGATATTCAAGACAATGCCGGCCGTCAGAATGATGGTGGCCGGCAGGAGCCGCATCAGCGTCTCCGGCGTGAGGAAGCGTTCGCGCCAGGCGCGCAGCTTTGTGTTCAGGCTCAAGGGGCGGTCCGGCATGCATGGTTCCCGGCGGATGGACGATCATTGTCAGGCGGCATCGAAATCGCGCCGACCCGGCCTATATGCGACGGAAGCGATATAGGGCGGCGGCGCATTTTGACGATGCGGCACAGCGCGCGACGATCGGACACGTGCGGTCCTGCGACCGCCAGAGGAAGGAACCGGCAAGACGTGCTTGAGCATCTGATCACCAGCTACGGCGCCTTCGCCGTCCTTATCGGCGCCGGCGTGGAAGGCGAAACGGCGGCCTTTCTCGGTGGCGTCCTCGCCCATCGCCATCTCCTGCCCTATTGGCATGCGGCGCTTGCGGCCTGCCTCGGCTCCTTCATTGCCGATCAGATCTTCTTTCTGACGGGCCGCTACGCCCAGGGATGGCCCATCGTCCAGCGGGCCTTGCGCTCGTCCGCGCTGCAGCGGGTCACCCATCTCTTGGAAACCTATCCGACCGGCTTCATCCTCGCCTTCCGCTTTATCTACGGCATCCGCACGATCAGTCCTATCGTGATCGGCACCACCCGCATTCCCACCAGCCGCTTCCTGCTGCTCAATGCCATTGCCGCCATCGTCTGGGGCATCGTCATCACCGCCATCGGCTTTCTGTTCGGCGAAGCGGTGGAAGCGCTGTTCGGGCGGCTTCGGCTGCATGCTCACCTGCTGGTGGCCGTGGCTGCACTGGCCCTGATCGTTCCCGCACTCTGGGTTGCCGCGCGCGCCTGGCGCCGCCATACGCCGGCTCGCTGAAGGGCTTGGCAAGCTGGAGAAAGGGCCGATCACATAGGGTCAGGCACCTCAAGCGCAAGGGTGGTTACAAGACGGGTTTAGAAAAAGCTGATCGAGCGCCAAAGCCTTGAACCTTTTGGCGTCTGTCCGGTTCTTCGGACGCTTGATCGCTTTTCCGGAAGGTGTTGTCTGTGACCGAAAAGACATTTGGACCCCTGCTGCGCCCCGATGGCGTGCTGTTTCGCCTCTGGGCTCCCCTGCAGGACACGATATCGCTTGAGATCGACGGCGGCGAGGCGCGGACGATGAGCCGCGCGGAAGACGGCTGGCACAGCCTTCTCGTGGCCGAGGCCGGCATCGGCACGCGCTACCAGTTCGTTCTGGCCGATGGGCTGAAAATCCCGGATCCGGGATCGCGCCATCAGCCGGAAGATGTTCACGGCCCGAGCGAGGTGGTGGATCTCGGCAGCTACGACTGGAAGGCGGCCGAATGGTCCGGCCGGCCGATCGAGGAGATCGTGCTCTATGAGCTGCACATCGGCACGTTCACGGCGGAAGGCACGTTCCGCGCGGCGATCGACAAGCTGGACCATCTGAAAGCCACCGGCATCACTGCCATCCAGATCATGCCGATCGCGGATTTTCCCGGCCGCTACAATTGGGGCTATGACGGCGTGCTGCCCTATGCGCCGGATGCGAGCTATGGCCGGCCGGAAGACCTGATGGCACTGGTCGATGCCGCGCATGAGCGCGGGCTCTGCGTCTTTCTCGATGTGGTCTACAACCACTTCGGCCCGGATGGAAACTACCTGCCCGCCTATGCGCCGATCTTCACCGACCGGCATAAGACGCCTTGGGGCAACGGCATCAATTATGACGGCAAGAGCGCGCAGGCGGTGCGCGCCTTCGTGATCGAAAACGCCATCGACTGGATCGAAACCTACCGCTTCGACGGGCTGCGCCTGGATGCCGTCCATGCCATTGAGGATAATAGCGGCGAACATCTTCTGCATGAGCTGGCGCGGCGCGTGCGCGCGGCGGCCGGTGAACGACATGTCCATCTCGTGGTCGAGAACGAGGACAATGACAGCGATCTCTTGATGAGGGATGCAGAGGGGCGTCCGGTGTTCTTCACCGCCCAGTGGAATGACGACATCCACCATGTGCTGCATATCGCTGCCACGGGCGAAACCTTCGGCTATTACGCGGACTATGCCGACGACAAGACGAAGATCGGTCGGGCGCTTGCCGAGGGCTTCGTCTTCCAGGGTGAGCATATGCCCTATCGGGGCGAAGAGCGTGGCAAGCCAAGCGCCGACCTGCCGCCCACCGCCTTCATCTCCTTCATCCAGAACCATGACCAGATCGGCAACCGCGCCAAGGGCGACCGGATGGCTGAGACGCAGGATCCGGACGCCTTGAAGGCGATCACCGCCATCTACCTTCTGGCCCCTCAGGTGCCGATGCTGTTCATGGGCGAGGAATGGGGCGCGACCGAGCCATTTCCCTATTTCTGCGATTTCAACGAGGAGCTCAACGAAGCCGTGCGCAAGGGTCGGCGCGAGGAACTGTCGCGCCTGCCGGGCTTCGATGGCGACGATCTCATGGATCCGACGGCCGAGAGCACGTTCAAGACAGGCAAGCTCGACTGGAGCAAGGCCGAGAGCGCACAGGGGGGCGAGACGCTCTCCTTCTACAAGAGCCTGTTGGACCTGCGCCGACGCCACATCGCCCCCCTCCTGGCGGGCGCCGCTGGCGGCAGCGGGCAGTTCGACGCGCAAAGCCCCTGGGTGGATGTACGCTGGACACTGGCGGACGGTTCGCAGCTGCGCCTGCTCGCCAATCTCTCCGCCGAGGCACTGAAGGGCGAGGTCGCCAATATCGAGGGCGAGAGGCTCCTGACGCTTGGAGCGGTCGATGAGACCGGGTTCGGGCCTTGGAGCCTGGCCTGGATGCTCCGCCAGGCATGAACGGCTCTCGCCATGCGTCGATGAGGTGTGGAGCGGAAGAGATCGCAGTGCGGTTTTTAGCCTTCCGCTCCAACTTATCGCCCCATGAGGAGTTGGAGCTAGGCGCCGAGAGGCGAGAGCCGCGAGCCCTAATCGGAAGCGGCCGAAACAGCGACTTGAAGCGTGAGCGCGCCTCTGGCGAGCGACGCGCCTGAAGACAACAATCCGGGAAGACGCCAGAATGACTGCCGACCCTCTCGACACGCTTGCCCGCCGCCATGGTATCCTTCTGACCCGCCCGACGCCTGAAGGACCGGAGGAGCCGATTTCGCAGGAGACCAAACGCCTGATCCTCGATGCGCTTCAGGCCGGCGACCGCGTATCCGAAAAGCAAGCGCCCGCAGGTAGCCGCGGCGCCCGAAAGCCGGCGCAGGCAGCATCCGGCTGCTATCTTCCTTCCTTTCTGGACGAGGCGACCGTCTGGGGCCTGAGCCTGCAGCTTTACGAGCTGCGATCGGCTCGCAATGCCGGCATCGGCGATTTTGAAGACCTCAGGACCGTGATCGACCTTGCCGCCGGGCTCGGCGCCGATTTCATCGGCCTCAACCCGCTGCATGCCCCGTTCCTCGCCGATCCCGACCGCTCCAGCCCCTATGAACCGTCCAACCGCCAGTTTCTCAATCCGCTTTACATCGCCCTGGACAGGGTGCCGGGCTTTGAAGCCCACGAGGCCCTGGAAAAGACACTTGCCCGGCTGCGTGAGAGCCAGCTGGTCGATTATGCCGGCGTTGCCGCAGCCAAGCTCGAGCGGTTGAGAGCGATCTATTCCGAAAACGGCATGGATGGTGCTTCAGCCGAACGCTTCGAAGCCTTCCTCTTGGAGCGTGGCGAGCCGCTGCGCCGTCATGCGCTATTCGAGGCGATCTCCGCCGATATGGCCAGACAGGGCTTGGATACCGGCTGGCATGGCTGGCCGGAGGCGCTTCGCCAGCCGGATAGCCCAGCGGTCGAGGCCTTTGCCCGCGAGCAGGCGGAGGCTGTGCGCTTTCATCAATGGCTGCAATTCCTCGCCCATGAACAGCTGCAGGCAGCGGTCGAACATGCGCGGGCGGCGGGCTTGCGGATCGGCCTCTATCTCGATCTGGCCGTGGGCGAAGCGCTGGATGGATCGGCCACCTGGAGCGAACAGCAGGCCTATGCGGCCACGGCCACCATCGGCTCGCCACCCGATCCCATGGCGCTTAAAGGACAGGACTGGCACCTTGCGGCCTTGCTGCCGGCGAAGATCGCGGTGGGGCCCTCTTCGCCCTATGAGCGCATGGTCGCCGCCGCCATGCGCTATGCCGGGGCTATCCGTATCGACCATGCAGCGGCACTGCGCCGTCTCTTTCTGGTTCCAATTGAGGCCAGCCCGGAAGAAGGCGCCTATGTTCTCTACCCGCAGGAGGCGTTGCTGGCGATCCTGGCGCGCCGCTCCCATGAGCATCGCTGCCTTGTGATCGGCGAAGATCTCGGCGTGCTGCCGGACGGCCTGCGCGAAGACCTGATGCGAGCCCGCATTCTCTCCTACCGCATCCTCTCCTATGAGCGGAACGACAGCGGCTTCATCCCGCCAGCCGACTATCCGCGCCTGGCGCTCGCCTGCATTTCCACCCACGATCACCAGACGCTGGACGGTTGGTGGCGTGGGGCCGACATTCGGGCCCGCAAGACCTTCGGCATCGTCTCGGCCAAGGCGACGAAAGAGCATATCGCGACGCGCGTGGACGAGCGGCGGGATCTGGCGGAGGTTCTCGAGGAGACAGGCCTGGCGGCGCCGGAGAACCCGGCGGTCGAACGGCTGGATGATGAGGCGACCGAGACCCTGATCGTCAACGCCCATCGTCTGATCGCGCGCACGCCGGCCTTGCTGGCGGCCGTTCGCCTTGCCGATCTGACGCGGGAGCCAAAGCCCACCAACATTCCCGGCACCAGCGAAGACTATCCGAACTGGCGGCCGAAGCTGTCGGTGCCGGTCGACGCTCTGGCCGATCTTGCGCTGCTGCAGAAGGTTGGCGAGGCGATGCGCGAGGAGCGCGCCCAAGGCTCTCAGCCGGCCGCGCCGGAAGGATCGTCCCCGGCGACAGCCGACTGAACGGTTGCGTCGAAGGGCACGACGGACGTAAAGCGATGCACCGCCGCTTCAAGCATGTCGCGCAAGGGTGCAGCGGTCTTGCGATACCGGCATGCCGAAAATAACGACATGACGCGCGCCTGCGACCCGAACGGTCGCGGTGCGCTTCAAGGCGCATGGCCCTATGGAAACGACCCTTTCGCAGCCTGTCAAAATCTTCCTTGAAAGCCTCGGTTTCGAGGTCAAGGGCGAGATCGGCGGGTGCGACCTACTGGGGCTTCGCCCCGGCGAACCGGATCTCGTGGTGGTTTGCGAGCTGAAGACGAGCTTCAATCTGGAGCTTATCCTGCAGGCAGTCGACCGCGCCTCGATTGCCGATGAAGTCTGGATCGCCGCACGGATTTCCGCAAAAGGGCGCGGCCGCGAGAGTGATCGGCGCTATCGCGATCTCTGTCGGCGTCTCGGCATCGGCATGCTCGGCGTCTCCGATACGGGCCTGGTCAGCGTCGTCGTCAGCGCCGTCTCGCCGATGCCGCGCACCAATACCAAACGCCGGTCCCGGCTGATGACGGAATTTCGCCGCCGCCAGGGCGATCCGGTCAAAGGCGGAAGCACGCGTGCCCCGCTCATGACCGCCTATCGCCAGCAGGCGCTTCTCTGCGCCGCCGAGATTGCGGCGGGCCGCATCCGCCCGCGCGAGATCGCCGCGCGGGTTCCTCAAGCAGGCCGCATGCTGCAGACCAATGTCTATGGCTGGTTCGAGCGTGTGGAACGCGGCGTCTATGGCCTGACCGAGCAGGGAGTCGCGGCCTTGGTCCGCTGGCCGCAAAATTCCTGACGCCAGGCGCCCTGCGGAGTCTTGGCTGCCGATGGGTTTTCGACCGACGCCTGATCGCGAATCGGCGCGTCTGCCTGGGTTCAATATCCTGCCGAGACAAGCCTGCGACTCAGCGCTGACGAACGCGTATAGTTAATTTCTACTAATATTAAATTTCACTAACTCAACCGATGCCAATCGAGGCCCGATATGTCGGTTATCAACAACGCAACCTGTCGAAATTAACGAACATTCTTTACCGTGACTCTGATTCCCGAAATGAACCACATGTATAAAAGGCGCGCATCTCCCGAGACCGAATAGCGCGATATCGGTCATTATCGGCTTAAACAGGGGTAAAATCGGGAAATTAACCTAAAATACTACTGCGTTAACTCTGTATATTTACGTTTTGACCTCACTAAGAGGCGATTGATTAAAATTCGAAATATTGACATTAACACCTCGTTAATTGCTACTTACGGAAAGTTTAGCAGCGAGGTTCCCATGTTCAGATTAACTTCCCTTGCGCTGTGGATGCTGTCGTCCATCGCCATCTTCGCCTTCGTGCTTCAGCCGGTCGGCGCCGACGTGCAACTCGTGGTCGCCGGCCTGACGATTGCCTTTCTCTTCCTGATCACGCGCTTCGACCGTAAGGGCCCTATGCGCTATGTCGCCCTGGCTACCGCGAGCATCATCGTTCTGCGTTACGCTTACTGGCGCACCACGAGCACTCTGCCGCCGATCGATGACTTCATGTCCTTCGTGCCGGGCATCGTGCTCTACCTCGCCGAAATGTTCTGCATGGTGATGTTCTTCATCAGCGTCTTCGTCGTGTCCGATCCGATCGAGCGCAAGACGCCGGCCCTGCCGGCCGACGAAGACCTGCCGACGATCGACGTCTTCGTGCCGTCCTACAATGAAAGCGCCGAAATCCTCTCGCTGACCCTGTCTGCCGCAGCGGCGATGGATTACCCGCGCGACAAGTTCAAGGTCTACCTTCTCGACGATGGCGGCACCGAGCAGAAGCGCAACAGCACCGACCTCGAAATCGCCGAAGGCGCCATCAAGCGTGGCGAAGAACTGAAGGCGCTGTGCGCCGATCTCGGCGTCCACTACCTCACCCGGGCGCTCAACAACCACGCCAAAGCAGGCAATCTGAATGCCGGGCTTGAGCGCACGAGCGGCGATCTGATCGCCGTCTTCGATGCCGATCATGCCCCCGAGCGTGCCTTCCTGCGCGAAACCGTCGGCTTCTTCGGCCAGGATCCGGATCTGTTCCTCGTCCAGACGCCGCATTTCTTCGCCAATCCCGATCCGATCGAGCGCAATCTCGGCACCCATGCGACGATGCCGGGTGAGAACGAGATGTTCTACACCATGATCCAGAAGGGTCTGGACCGCTGGAACGCCTCCTTCTTCTGCGGCTCGGCTGCCGTCCTGCGCCGCGAAGCGCTGGAGGAAGTCGGCGGCTTCTCGGGCATCACCATCACCGAGGACTGCGAAACCGCGCTGGAACTGCACTCGCGCGGCTGGAACAGCGTCTATGTCGACAAGCCGCTGATCACCGGCCTGCAGCCGGAAACCTTCACCAGCTTCATTGGTCAGCGTTCGCGCTGGTGCCGGGGCATGATCCAGATCCTCCTGCTGAAGAATCCGATCTTCAAGCAGGGCCTGACGCTGGCGCAGCGCATCAGCTATCTCTCCAGCTGCTTCTTCTGGATGTTCCCCTTCGTCCGCGCCACCTTCCTCGTCGCGCCGCTGCTCTTCATCCTGTTCAACCTGAAGATCTTCAACGCGTCGGCCGAAGACTTCCTGGCCTATACCGTCACCTATCTCGCGGCCTCGGAAATCCTGCGCAACTACCTCTATGGCCGGATGCGCTGGCCTTGGATCTCCGAACTCTATGAATATGTGCAGTCGGTCTTCCTGGTCCGCGCCATCGTCAGCGTGCTGTTGAACCCGCGCAAGCCGACCTTCAACGTTACCGACAAGGGCGTGCTTCTGACCCAGCGCCAGCTGTCGAACCTCGCCTGGCCCTTCTTCGCCATCTTCGCCGGCCTGGGCCTCGTTCTCGCCGTCGCCATCTACCGCTACCAGACCGAGCCGGCACTCGGCGATCTCATCCTGATCACCGGCGCCTGGAACATCCTCAATCTGGTCATTGCCGGTGCCGCACTTGGCATCGTCACGGAGCAGCCGAGCGATGTCGACGGCATCAGCCTGCCGCTGGCCCGCAAGGCCGAGCTGGAAGTCTCCGGCCAGATGGTGCCCGTCACCATTCGCCAGATGTCGTCCAACCGGGCGCTCATCGAGCTCGGCAAGGGCACGGCAACAGCACTGCGCTCCGGCGACTATGCCCGCCTCGTACTGATCGACCCGCCGGCCGATGTCATCATCCCCTCGATCCCGGCCTTCGTCGGCAAGCCGGTCAATCACGACCAGCGCAGCTACACGATCGAGCTCGAGCCGGAGCCCCAGCATTTCGCCGCCATCTCGACGCTGATGCTCTCCGATCTCGATGTCGCCCGCGCCATCCGCTCGGGCCGCCAGCACCGCCGCAACTATGTCGTCGCGCTCTTCACCTTGATGCGCTGGGCGATCACCAGCCCCTTCGCCGCCATCTCGGCCGGTCTGTCTTCGAAGCCGGAGGGCGGTCGTATCAGCCGCCGGCGCCGTCAGGTCGCCAATGCCGAGAAGACCACGACCATCGCCAAGGCCGCCTGAAGCGCACGACCAGAGGGATTGCCCACCATGTTTAGACGTACCGCCTTGTCCGCGCTTCTCCTCTCATCCATCGCCGCAGCCGCGCTCAGCGGCCCGGCCATGGCGGAGACGCCGGCTCCCTTCCACTTCAAGTCGGCCGCGCCGGCTGAAGCCACCAGCCTGCCGACGCTCGGCCCCGGCCAGATCCGCCGGATCGCCGCCAGCCGCTACGACATGTTCTTCGGCGGCGAATTCGCCAGCCGGAAGCTCGCCTTCTTCGCCCTGCCGGACGAAGCCTCCAGCAGCACCAAGCTGGTCCTCACCGCGCAGACCGCGATCTCGGCAGCACCCGAGCGTTCGCGGATGATCGTCAAGATCAATGGCACCGAAGTCGGCACCGCAGCCCTTGTGGCGGGCGACCCCCGCCGCATGGAATTCGACGTGCCGGCCGGCGTCGTGCAGCCGGGCTATAATGCCGTCTCGATGGAAGTCGATCATCGTCACCGGGTCGATTGCAGCATCGAAGCCACCTACGAGCTCTGGACGCAGGTCGATCCGGCCCAGAGCGGCTTCATCTTCAACGCCGCGCCGCGCACCGCACTCTCGCTGGTCGATCTGATGCCGGTGTCCGGCACCGCCGATGGCCGCACCAACCTGCGCGTCGTCCTGCCGGCAGGCGCCCAGATGGCCGATTTCGACCGGGCGTTGAAGGCAGTCCAGGCATTGACCATTCTCGGCCATTTCGACCATCCGCAGGTCGAATTCGCTGACAAGGTCGGCACCGGCCCGGGCATCGATCTGGTGATCGGCACAAAGAGCGCGATCGCACCGCTCGTCGGCCCGGCATCGCCGGCGCTCAGCTCCGCCGATCCCGTCACCGTCGAGCCGGGCGCGACGGCCGAGCGCCGACGCCTGGTCCTGACCGGCGCCGATGCCGGCGAGATCAACGCGCGGCTGGCGCAGTTCATCCAGCTGGCCGGAGCCGAGCAGCCTGTGGGCACGCCGGAAGGCCTGGCAGCGCTGGCCAATACCCGCGGCCGGCTGCTGACGCCGGGCGAAAAGGTGACGCTCTCCGAACTCGGCTATTCCACCAAGCGATTCGACGGGCGCTACACCAGCAACCAGGTGAACTTCACCATGCCGTCCGACTTCTATCCGGGCGACTATGCCAGCATGTATTTCCACATGAGCGCGCTCTATGTGGGCGGGCTGGCACCGGATGCGGCACTGACCGTCAAGGCCAATGACAAGGTGGTGGCGACGATCTCGCTCAGCTCGGCGCGCGAAGGCGCGATCCGCGACCAGCGCCTGCCGATCCCCTTCAACGTGCTGCGCCCCGGCCAGAACACGCTGAAGATCGAGGCCCGACTGCCCTCGCGGCTGGATGCGGCCTGCGAAAGCGTCGACAAGGCCTCGCCGACCGTGCGTCTGGCGATCGACGAGAATTCCTATCTCGACATGCAGAACTATGCCCGGATCGGCCGCTATCCCGATATCGGCGTTCTGACCTCGGGCCTGACGCGGATGGCGGAAACCGGCTCGGAGCCGACGACCTATCTTCTGGTTCCAGGCTTCGACCGGCGCGCTATCAACGCGGCTGCGACCTTCACCGCCAAGATGGCCTATGCCTCGAACCAGGTGAAGCCGCTGCAATATACGTCGATCCTGCCGCCACTCGACGCCAGCAACGTCATGGCCTTCGGCGCCTATGACACGCTGCCCTCCGAACTGACCGGCCGCATGAATCTCGACTTCGTCAACATGCGCACCACGTCGAACATCAAGGCTTCGCCGCTGGAAGTGGCGGCTTTGCAGACGACGGCCATCCGCTCGGACGCCACCGACAGCCTGATGGCAAGCTCGCTTCAGCAGGTCGATAGTCTAGGCGGCATGTTCAGCGGCCCGGTGGCCACGGCCACGCGCATCGCCGGTCAGTTGCGCTCCAAGATCCACGACGCCGCCGACAAGCTCGACGTCAGCCGTCTGCGCGTCATGGTCGGCGCCGATACCGGCGAGCAGCGCTTCTCGCCGGCTACCAATGCCGCCGTCGTCGTGGCGCAGGATGTCGGTCGCCAGGGCGGCCTGTGGACGGTGGTCGCCGCCCGCAATATGGACAGCCTTGCCGCCCGCACCGACACGCTGACGGATGCCAATCTCTGGAACAAGCTCGGCGGCGCCGTGCAGTCCTTCTCCGAAACCGGGGAAATGCTGCAGCAGCATATCAGCCCGCGCGAGCAGCTGTTCCAGACGCAGCCGCTGACGCTCTCCAATGCCCGGCTGGTCGCCGCCAGCTGGCTCGCCAACAACGCGGCCCTCTATATTGCCGCGCTGTTGATCTCGGCGATCCTCCTGGGCATCGGCACCTATATGGTGCTCGTCTCCGGGCGGCGGCCGCATGCCTAAGAGGCTGACGCGGATGATCGCCACCCTCTCCCTCGTGATCGCCTCCGGGCTGCCGCTGGCAGTCCGGGCGGCACCCGAGACCTTCCTGCCGCAGGATTATCTGCGGGGCGCCTGGTGGCTCTACAAGTCGGTCTTCGTCGAGGAAGGCCGGGTGGTCGATCCCAGCAACGGTTCGGTCTCCCACAGCGAAGGCCAAGGCTACGGCATGCTGATCGCAGTCGCGGCCGATGACAGAGCGGGTTTCGACGCGCTCTGGAGCTGGACCAAAAAGACGCTCTATGTGCGCGGCGATGCGCTGGCAGCCTGGAAATGGGATCCGAATGCCGCCGGCCACGTCACCGACCCGAACAACGCCTCCGATGGGGATCTCCTGATCGCCTGGGCGCTCTTTCGGGCAGCGGCGACGTGGAACGCACCGGAGCTTAAGGCCGAGGCCCGCGCCATCCTGCGGGATCTCGCGGCCAAGGCGGTCATCGAGGTGAAGGGCTATGGGCCAGTGCTTCTGCCTGCGGCCCATGGTTTCTCCGCCGGCGAACAGGCCGGGGCACCGGTGGTCAACCTGTCCTACTGGGTGTTTCCGGCGCTCAAGGATTTGGCCGGCTTCGACGACACCTTTCCCGCCGAGGCACTGTTTGCTTCCGGTCAGGCGCTTTTGTCGAAGGGACGCTTCGGCTCCAGCGACCTGCCGGCGGACTGGATGTCTCTGGAGGGCGACGTGCCTCGGCCGGCCCCGACCTATGCGCCCGTCTTCGGCTATGAGGCCATCCGCATTCCGCTTTACGCAGCCTGGGCACTTGCCGAGCCACCCCGCCTTCTGGACGGCCTCGACAAGCGCTGGCGCCAGCACGGCGCCCCGGCTCTGACCGTCATGGACCTCGCCACGGCCGCACCGCTGACGGCGATGTCCGATCCCGGCTACCGCGCCGTCAGCACGCTTTTGTCATGCAGTCTGTCGTCAGGGGGCACCGGCGACGAGATCGCGCCTTTCGCCCCCACCGAATACTATCCCTCGACCCTTCACCTTCTGAGCCTTCTGGCCATCTCCGAGAGGTATGCCTCATGTCTGCCAAGTCTAAACTGAAGTTCTCGCTTCTCGCAGCCACGGCCGTTTTCCTGTTCA
Source organism: Xaviernesmea oryzae (assembly GCF_900109605.1). GTDB lineage: Bacteria > Pseudomonadota > Alphaproteobacteria > Rhizobiales > Rhizobiaceae > Xaviernesmea > Xaviernesmea oryzae. The sequence continues at coordinate 20,426 of NZ_FOAM01000009.1, read as the reverse complement.
ATCCCGGCCTGATGCCCAAGGCGCTGCAGAGCGATACGGCCTTGCGCGCCCAGGAAATCCAGGCGCCTGGCCTGGGTGAACTCCTGGACAGCCCCGCCAATGCAGGCGGCAAGGCCGGCAGCGTCAACGCCGCGCTCGCTCTGCCCGCTTCGTCGGCGGACAAGGCGGCCGCGTCCGCCGATACCGCCGTCGCGATCAACCCGCACAGCAAGCCCGGGGAAAACCCGTTCCAATCCTCCGGCAGTGCTTTAGCGCCGAAGATGGCGGCGCAGGCACCGGCCGTGGTCGCGGTCACGCCAGCCGTCCTCGTCGGCCCGGCCGCCGTGTCGCATGGCCCTGCAGACGTCGCGGCTATCGCCACCCCGGTCTCGCTCAACCCCTTCGAAAGCCAGATGTCGCATGACGACACCCAAAGCGCCGACAGCGTGTCCGTTGCGCCGCTCAAGGTCGATATCTCGGCTCTGCGCTATTACGCCGCCTCCAAGGACCTGAAGCGTCTCGGCGCAGAAATGCGTCGCCTGAAGGATCTCTATCCCGACTGGCAGCCGCCGAAGGATCTGTTCTCACAGAGCGTCGCCATCGACGAGCAGCCGCTCTGGACCATCTATGCCAGGGGTGATTTTGCCAGCGTACGGGCCGAAATCGCCCGCATCCAGAGCGCCAATCCGAAATGGCAGCCGTCGGAAGACCTGATCCAGAAACTCAAGGTCGGCGAAACCCGCGCCCTGATCCTCAGCGCCACCGCACAAGGCCGCTGGCGCGATGTTCTGTCGACAGCGCAGGCCGTGCCGCAGATCATGGTCTGCCAGGAGATGCAGGTGCAGTGGAACGTCGCGGAAGCCTTTGCGCGGCTGAAGAACTATGCCGAGGCCTTCGACGTCTATCACTATATTCTCTCGACCTGCGACGATCCGGCCATGCGGCTGGCCACCGTCCAGAAGGCCGGTCTGCTGCTGCCGTCCGCCGGCACGACCTCGCTGATCGCGCTCGGCCGCCCCCTGCCCGATGGCGGCACCGAGTTCGAGGAGATTGGCTTTGACGGCCTGCGTCACGATATCGGCGCCTTCATCGAAAAGGGCGATTTCGCCACCATGCCGCAAGGCGAAGACCTCACCCGCTTCGTCGAGTTCGTCCAGCGCACCAGTTCCGCCAAGGATGCGACCCTGATCGGCTGGTACTTCTATTCACAGAAGGACTGGACCTCGGCCAATGCCTGGTTCATCCAGGCCGCGAAATATCAGCGCGACCCCAAGAGCATCGAAGGCGTCATCCTGACGCTGCGCAATATGGACCGTCATGCCGACGCGCTGCAGATGGCACGCCGCTACATGACGGCCTCTCCCGATATCGCGAAGCAGTATATCGAGATCGTCTCCGGTGCGCTGACGCAGGACAAGGCCTCGCTGAAACTGGAAAAGGACGATGCCGACACCTTCGAAAAGGTGGTCGCCGAACAGAAGTCCGCGCTCGGCGGCCAGGCGCTCGGCTGGAAATATCTGGCGAGCGGCGACAAGGCGATTGCGCAGAAGTGGTTCAGCGACTCCGTCTCCTGGGAGCCGACCGAAGGCGGCGTCATCGGCCTTGCCGTTCTGGCGTCACGCGCCAAGAACTATGCGACGCTGACCGCTCTGAAGATCAAATATGCCAGCGAGTTCGAAGGCCTGAGAGACTTCCGAGTCTACAAGCCCCGCCCGGCCCGCGTCGCCAGCACCCGGCCGGTCAAGGTGAAGAAAGTCGAGGAGAAGAAGGGCTTCTTCTGGTTCTCCAAGACCAACGGCTGAGCCTCTAAAGAGATCGCTTGCGACAGCAAACGGGATGGCGGAGCCAAGGCCGCCATCCCGTTTCGCTTTGGCGAATTGCCACAGTGGTAAGCAGCCAGACTCCAAAAACGGGGCCGTATTGACCGCCTTGGCATCCAACTGGTTCACACCTAAAAAGAGTGTATATAGAAATGAGGTGTTTCTATAGGCTCGGTTATGGCGTCAACGATTTCTGCTAATGTCGACAGCAAAACCGCCACCACGCTGAAGCGGGTGGCCTCCATGGAGAACCGTTCGGTCTCCAACGCCGTTTCCAGTGCGATTACGGTCTTTATCGGCCTGCCAAAGGGCGTGCGCGACTTCCTGTTGGAATTAAATGCCGAGGAAGATCGTGACACGATCGACAGACTGGGGCGCGAAATGATGGCAGTGGCCGCACGGGTTCGCCTGGAGAAGGCCACGGCCAAACTCGCTGCGGAAGGGCACTTCGGTGGCCCAGGTCATGCAGCTGACGAAATCGGCATGCTGGAAGAAGCGACGGCGCTCAGTCGGGCCGCAGCCAAACGGCCTTGAGCCATGGACCGCGCCATCCGCGTGCTTCTCGACATCAACATCTTCGTCGCCGATATCATGGCTCACGACCGTGGGCATCAGGGAACGGCGACGCAAACTCTGATTTCGATGGTCAGCAATCATCAATGGGGCATGACGCACACGGCGCAGCTTGTCATCTCCTTCGAGATGATCGACACGCTCGCACAGGTTCTACGCCGCCAGAATTTTTTCCCCGACCGCGTTCGAGCCTATTGTGATGCCGTGATCGACGTCATGAGATACGGTCCCCTGGCGCTCGATCCTTACTTGATTCTGGGTGGGGCGGAACGTCTCACTCTGGCGGATGGTGAGGATGCTGGCGTTCTTGCGACGGCCCTGGCAGCCAAGGTCGATGTCCTCGTCACGGATAATTTGAAGGATTTTGTCAGCAAGGACGCCGGTCTGATCGAGACGACGCTCATCAGAGCCGGGACAGCTCAGCAGCGACAACTTTATGCGTTGAGATACGAGGTGGGACTGGCGGAGGTGATCATCGCTCATCCGTTCGACGTCATGCAGTGGATGCGGCTAGGCTATGACTTTCGGCCGGATCGTCTTTGGGCCGAAATCGCGCGCGCCGCACCGTCCGGCGCCGACTGACTCAATGGGCCTGAATATCTGCAGCATACGTACCGGGCAATCCATGGCCTGGCGGATAGAGATCCGTTATCCAGCAGGGATTGTGTTCAGCAACAAGACGTTTGATCTGCGGCAGGTGCCGATGTCTCTGCCGGTACGCCACCCGTACCGGGCTTCGGCGACCTGTTGCCCAAAGCGGAGCCGATCATGCCTGTCGGAATCACCATTCTCCTCGCCTTCCAGCTGATCGGGGAGATCATCGCCTATGCGCTTCAGGGCGTCGTGCCCGGTCCGGTGATCGGCATGACGCTGATCTTCCTGACGCTGTCTCTGCTCAAGGGGCGCCTGCCGGGGTTCGAGGCCGCGACGATGACGACGTCTCGCGTACTCCTGGCCAATCTCGGCGTGCTGTTCGTGCCGGCCGGTGTCGGCATCATCCAGCATCTCGATCTTCTGGCACGGCGCGGGCCGGCGCTGCTGGCCGTCATTCTGGTCTCCACGCTGGCGACCCTGATCGTCACGGTCTTCACCTTTCTGGCGACCAAGCGGCTGATGGGGATGCGCGAACATGACTGACACGCTCAGCCGGGGCCTCTGGGTCTATCTCTCCACCTCGCCGCTTCTCTGGCTGGCGGGAACACTGTCGGTCTGGCTCGGCGCGCTCGCACTCGCCCGGCTGCGTCCGCGCAATCCGCTGTTCAATCCGGTTCTGATCTCCGTGGTCGTCATCGCCATGGTGCTGGTGGCCGGCGGCATTCGCTACGAGACCTATTTTTCAGGCGCGCAGTTCATCCACTTCCTCCTCGGCCCCGCCACGGTCGCGCTCGGCGTTCCGCTGTATGAGAAGCTTTCGCTGGTCAAAGCCAATCTGCTCCCCATGCTGGCGGCACTGGCAGCCGGCAGCATCACCGCGATCGGCTCCACGGTGTTACTCTGCCACCTCTTCGGCTTCTCGCCTGTCGTCACCGCCTCGCTTGCGCCGAAATCCACCACGGCTGCGGTGGCCATGGCGATCTCCGAGGGCCTTCACGGCGACGCGGCGCTGACGGCGGCGGTGGTGATCCTGACGGGTATTTGTGGCGCGATCATCGTCACGCCGCTGATGAATAGCCTCGGCATCAGGGATTACAGCGCGCGTGGCTTTGCCGTCGGCCTTGCCTCGCATGGGATCGGCACAGCGCGTGCCTATGCCGTCGATCCCGTGGCGGGCCTGTTCTCAGGCCTTGCCATGGGGCTCAACGCCATTCTGACGGCGTTGATCGTGCACCTGTTCCTGTGACCTCGATCCGTTAGCGAAGGTCGGGCACAAGCAGACACGGGCCAGGCAGGATGACATCTCTGCCGACGCCAACCTGTGCGCTCAACTGGCCTTGCGATAGCCGTCGGCCGCATGGGTGGGCCTGCTGTGTTGGCCTGCCTCGCGAAAGAAACCGATCGCCTCGCGCACGCCTTGCGTTTCCATCATCAAAACTTCGCAGGCGCGGCTGCTGTCGCCGGCCATGATCGCATTCTGCTGTGTCGCCTGGTCGATCGCGTTGACGGCGGTGGAGATTTCACGCAGGCCCGACGCCTGCTCATGCGCGGCGGTGACGATGGCCGAAACATTGACATCGACGGCTGCGACCTGTCCGTCGATTCGCGTCAGCGCCGCGCCTGCCTGATCGACCAGATCGACACCCTGGGTGACCAGCCTCTGCGAACCCGTGATCAGCTGGCGGATGTCGGCTGCCGCCTTGGCGGAGCGCTGCGACAGTTCGCGCACCTCCTGCGCGACCACGGCAAAGCCTTTGCCCGTTTCTCCGGCCCGTGCAGCTTCGACGCCGGCATTGAGCGCGAGAAGATTGGTCTGGAAGGCGATGTTGTCGATCAGCGAGACGATCGTGCCAATGGCATCCGACGAGGCCTTGATCTCGGCCATGGCCTTGTTGGCGCGCGCCACGATCTCGGCCGACCGGCCCGTTTCCTCGCGGGCTTCGGCCACCAGGCTTCCCGCATCGCGCGCGCGCAGCGAACTTTCGCCCAGAAGCGTCGTCATTTCCTCCAACGCCGCGGCCGTTTCCTCCAGCGCACCGGCCTGCTGCTCGGCGCGGCGGGAAAAGGCCTCGGAATTGTTACCAAGTTCGCCGGTGCGCGCGGTCACCGATGCGACGCGGTCACCAATGGCCGAGACGGTGCGCTTCAGCGTGTCGACCGTGCTGTTGAGGCTGGCGCGCAGGCCTTCCATCGATGGAACGAAGCGTCTGCCGGACAGCGCGACCAGTTCACCGCGCGCCAGTGCAGCCAGTGCCTGGTCGATCTCGGCGATCGCGCCCATGCGCTCGGACACATCGGTAGCGAATTTCACCACCTTGCAGACCTGCCCGGTCACATCCAGGATCGGATTATAGGCCGCCTGGATCCAGACCTCACGCCCATCCTTTGCCCGGCGCACGAACTCTCCGGCAACGAATTCGCCGGCGGCGAGCCGCTGCCAGAAGGCCTTGTAAGCCGGATCGGAGACTTCCTCGGGGCGGCAGAACAGGCTGTGATGCTGGCCGACGATCTCTTCCAGACGATAGCCGAGCGCCGCGCAGAAATTCGCATTGGCGGCGAGGATGCGCCCATCAGGCGCAAATTCGATCATCGCCTGCGAGCGGGAGATCGCCACCAGCTTGCCGGCATCGTCCCTGGCGCGCGCCTGGGCCGCCGTCACATCCGTGGCGATCTTGACCACCTTGTAAGGCCGCCCCTTTTTCAAAACCGGATTATAGGCCGCCTGGATCCAGACCTCACGCCCGTCGCGCGCGAACTGGCGATAAATGCCGGCATCGAACCGACCCTCGCGCAGCCCCTGCCAGAACTGGCTATAGGCCGGGGCAGCAACCTCCGCGGGATCGCAGAACATGCCGTGATGCTTCCCCTTGATCTCGGCGAGCGAGTATCCGAGCACCGCGCAGAAGTTCTCGTTTGCATGGAGGATCTTGCCCTCGAGATCGAATTCGATCATGGCCTGCGAGCGACCAATCGCCTCGATCAGATTTTCGGCATCGGCAGCCCGGCTGTTGAAGAATGTCATGCGCCCCATCCCCGTCTTATCGTCAACACCTAAAATAAAACCCCGTTGAAATTTTTAATCTACGCATATGCGAATTAAAGATACTTGGAATTATTTGTCATTTTAATCGATATATTTATAGTCTCAAGTTGTACGATACAACTTAAAGAAGGATGAAGATCACTTGGCAGGTTTACCGATCACCTGCGTGACGGGTAGAGGGCGTGCTACGTGTTTTGCACGTAAGAGGCGGTGTCTCCCTGTCCGACCTGCGCCATGCCGGCCAGCGATGTGAATAACGGGCACGCCGAGGCGCAATGCCTGCTCGGGCAATGGCCAATTGCGCAGGCCGGGCCTATAGATGCGGCATGCGCTTTTCGCCCTCCTTCCTCGAAGACATCAAGGACCGCGTCCCGATCTCGGATGTGATCGGCAAGCGCGTGACCTGGGACAGGCGCAAGACCAATGTCTCGCGTGGGGACTATTGGGCATGCTGCCCCTTCCATGGCGAGAACTCGCCAAGCTTTCACTGTGAGGACCGCAAGGGCCGCTATCATTGTTTCGGCTGCGGCGTCTCGGGCGATCACTTTCGCTTCCTGGTCGAGCTCGATGGCATGCCGTTCATGGAGGCCGTTCGCCAGATCGCCGACATGGCGGGCATGGCCCTCCCCCAGCCCGACCCCGAAAGCGAAAAGCGCGAACGCCAGCGCACCACGCTGGAAGACGTCATGGAGATGGCGGCTTCCTTTTTCGAGCAGCAGCTGCAGGGGGCAAGTGGTGCGCGGGCGCGCGCCTATCTGCGCGAACGCGGGCTGACGGGACGCACCATCGAAACCTTTCGCCTAGGCTATGCGCCCGATAGCCGCAACGCGCTGAAGGAGTATCTCGCGGGGCGCAACGTGCCCAAGGAACAGATCGAGGCCTGCGGCCTCGTCGTTCATGGCGAAGGCATCGCTGTGTCCTATGATCGGTTCCGCGACCGGATCATGTTCCCCATCCTGTCGGCACGCGAGCGGGTGATCGCCTTTGGCGGCCGCGCCATGGCGTCGGATGCCCAGGCCAAATATTTGAATTCCAACGAGACCGAGCTGTTTCACAAGGGGGAGGTTCTGTTCAATTTCGCCCGCGCCCGACGCGCGCTGGGCGGGGCCGACGGCGCGGAGACGGTGATCGCCGTCGAAGGCTATATGGACGTCATCGCGCTTCACCAGGCCGGCGTCGAAAATGCCGTGGCGCCGCTTGGCACGGCCCTGACCGAAAACCAGCTGGACCTGCTCTGGCGCATGACGAGCGAGCCGGTGCTCTGCTTCGACGGCGACGGCGCGGGCCTGCGCGCGGCCAATCGCGCGGTCGATCTCGCCTTGCCACGGCTGAAGCCCGGCCGCTCCCTGCGCTTTGCCTTGATGCCCGATGGCAAGGACCCGGACGATCTCGTCCGCACGGATGGGCGCGCGCCCTTCGACCGTGTCGTCGCCCAGGCGCGCTCGCTGTCCGATATGCTCTGGCTGCGCGAGACGCAGGGCGGCACTTTCGACACGCCGGAAAAGCGGGCCGAGCTGGATGCCAAGCTGAAGCAGGCGGCCAGCGCGATTGCCGATGAAAGCGTGCGCTTTCACTACAATCAGGATATTCGCAACCGCCTTTCCGCCTTCTTCCAGACATCGGGCTACCAGCGGGCCGGCGGCTATCAGAGAAATGGCGGCGGGTCGTTCAATACGCGGGGTTCCGGGCGCGGCAGCCAAGGGCGGCGCGGCGATCCGCGCAACGGTCCAGGCGGCGTGGCCGAAGGGATTTCCGATCGTTTGACGCGCTCGGCCCTGGTCTCGGGCCAAGCCAATCTGCCCTCTTTGCGCGAAAGCGTCCTGGCGCTCACCATCGTCAACCATCCCGAGCTTCTGTTCGAAGAATATGACGACGTCTCCACGATCGATTTCGAAAACCGCGATCTGCAACGTCTGTGGTCACAGCTCCTCAATGTCGCGGCCGCGCGTGGGCCGTCCCTGAATGCAGAGATCCTGGGCGCTGATCTCGTCCGCCTCGGCTTCGACCCGCTGCTGGCAAGCCTCGACCAGCAGATCCGCTTCGCCCGTCTGTGGACGGCCACGCGCGCCGCCGCGCTGGATGATGCGCGCGAGGGCTATGCCCAGGCGCTGGCGTTGCACAAGCGCACCAAGGCGCTGCTCTGGCAGCGACGCGAACTGGAAACCGAACTTGCCCGCGCAACCGAGGACGGAGATGGCGAATCCGTCGGCCACCTGCTGCGCACCCTCCAGGAGGTCCAGTCGGAAGTCACGCGGCTGGAAAACCAAGAGGCCATCATCGACGGCTTCGGGGTGCTGTCGGGCCGGGTGAAGGGGCCCGCGGGCAAATAGGCATGCGGCCTTTAACCCGTCAGCGCCAGCGCCGTGAAGGAGAGAACGGGCGACGTCATTGCGGCTCTGGTGCTGCAGGACGATAAAGGATAGGCGCGCCTGCGGGAATCAGGCAAAATGCGCGCACCATGACTTCATCTCCCATCATGACGATGTTCGACCGCGCGGTCGCCGCCGGGCGCGGCGCGCCGCTCGATGTTTTGAAATCCGTTTACGGCTATTCCGGTTTTCGCGGCCAGCAGGGCGACGTCATCGCCCATGTCACCCAAGGCGGCGATGCCGTCGTGCTGTTCCCCACCGGGGCCGGGAAATCGCTCTGCTTCCAAATTCCGGCGCTCTGCCGGCGTGGTGTAGGTATCGTCGTATCGCCGCTGATCGCGCTGATGCGCGACCAGGTAGAGGCGCTGAAGCAGGTGGGCGTAAAGGCCGCCGCTCTGAACTCCGCGCTCGCGCGCGAGGAATATATCGAAATCCGCCGGGCAATATCCGATGGCGCGCTGGAGCTTCTCTATGTCACGCCCGAGCGCATCACCACGCCGGGTTTCATGGAGCTGATATCCGGCCTCGACATTGCCCTCTTCGCCATCGACGAGGCCCATTGCGTCTCGCAATGGGGGCATGATTTTCGCCCGGAATATCGCGCGCTCGGCATGCTGCGCGAGGCCTTTCCCGGCGTACCGCGCATCGCGCTGACGGCCACGGCCGATCCGCACACGCGCGAAGACATCATCGAGCGCCTGGGCCTTCAGGGCGCTGCCGTGTTTTCCACGAGCTTCGACCGGCCGAACATCTCCTATGCCATCGCCGAGCGCGAACAGCCGCGCCAGCAGCTTCTGCGCTTCCTCTCCCGCCATGAAGGCGCCAGCGGCATCGTCTACTGCCTGTCGCGCGCGAAGGTGGAAGACACAGCCGAATGGCTGAACACGCAGGGTATCAAGGCCCTGCCCTATCATGCCGGCATGGACCGGGCGCTGCGCGACCAGAACCAGGACGCCTTCCTGAAGGAAGAAGGCCTTTGCCTCGTGGCGACCGTCGCCTTCGGCATGGGCATCGATAAGCCTGATGTGCGCTATGTCGCCCATCTCGATCTGCCGGGCTCGGTCGAGGCCTACTACCAGGAGACGGGACGTGCCGGCCGCGACGGCCTGCCTTCGGAGGCCTGGATGGTCTATGGCATGGCCGATGTGATGCAGCGCCGACGGATGATCGATGAGGGCAATGCCGCTGATGAGATCAAGCGCGTGGAGCGCGGCAAGCTCGATGCCCTGCTCGCCATCTGCGAAACCGCCACCTGCCGCCGCCAGGCGATCCTTGCGCATTTTGGCGAAGCCCATCCCGGCCGATGCGGCAGCTGCGATACCTGCCTCAATCCCGTGGAGACATGGGATGGAACGGAGGCCGCGATCAAGGCGCTGGCCGCCATCTATCGCACCGGAGAGCGCTTCGGCGTCGGGCATTTGATCGATGTGCTGACCGGCGTCGAAAACGAAAAGACCCAGCGATTCGGCCATGTCTCGATGCCGGTTTTCGGCGCGGGCAAGGATCTGGCGCCCAAGCTCTGGCAGTCCGTCTATCGCCAGCTTCTGGCGGCAGGCCTGGTGCGGGTGGACCACACGGCCTATGGCGCGCTGAAGCTGGAGGACGAGGCACGCACCGTCTTCAAACGCGAGCGCACCGTTCTTCTGCGCAAGGACAGGGCGGTGGCCACGGGAAAGCGCGCTGCAAAAAGCGCCAAGGGCGCGGCCAATGCGCGCTCCAACCTCTCGCCGCGCGATCTCGAGCTGTTCGAGGATCTGCGCGGCTTGCGGGCGCGCCTCGCCAAAGAGATGAACGTTCCGCCCTACGTCATCTTCCCGGATACGACGCTGATTGCCCTGGCGGAAACGCGTCCATCCAGCCTGAAGGCGCTGATCGACATTCCCGGTATCGGCGAGTCAAAGCGCACCCGCTTCGGAGAGGCGTTTCTGGAGGCGATTCGCGCAGCCGCCTGATCGGCACGCAGGCTTGCCGTGCATCGATTTCGCTCGGTCATCCACAGGACGAACCGTGTTTTGATCGAACCGGACATTATCTGACGGAAGAAGGTCGCCCTTGTCTTTTTCGCCGCCATTCCTACATCTTGCGTCGGTACGGCGGGCAAAGAGCCAGCCAAGACCCCAACGTTTTTGCAACGAAGCCCGTAATTTTCACCGGAAAAGCTTGACTGTTGGGGAATTTCTGGGAATCACCATTTTTGGACCCAGTGCGAGTTGGATACGGCGGATACGGCCATCATGCAAGTGATGCTGAACACGTGCCGCTGTCGCAGCCTGTCGGCTGGACCACGATGTTGCTCGTGGTTAATCCAGAATTAAAGAGCGACCCTTTACGTCAGGGAAACTGAAGTGCGCGGTGGGACAGGAAGCGTCCCGGGCCTTTGCCAGAAGGCGCACCGCCGAATGCGTTAAAGGCCTGTCCAAGGAAAGCGACAAAGAATGGCAACCAAGGTCAAAGAGAACGAAGAAGCTGAATCTGAACGCGATGGCGCTCCGGATGGTCCACTTCTCGATCTCTCCGATGACGCGGTCAAGAAGATGATCAAGGCCGCGAAAAAACGCGGCTATGTCACCATGGACGAGCTCAATTCCGTTCTGCCCTCGGAGGAAGTGACCTCCGAGCAGATCGAAGACACGATGGCCATGTTGTCGGACATGGGCATCAACGTCGTCGAGGATGACGAGGTCGACGAGAACGCGGCAAGCGAAGAAGAAGAACCCGCCGAAGAGGGCGAGAGCGAAGGTGGCGAGCTGGCGACGACCGGCAACACCGCGCTCGCCACGACGAAGCGCAAGGAGCCGACGGATCGCACCGACGATCCCGTGCGGATGTATCTGCGCGAGATGGGCTCGGTCGAACTGCTGTCGCGCGAAGGCGAAATCGCCATCGCCAAGCGCATCGAGGCCGGCCGCGAAACGATGATCGCCGGGCTTTGCGAAAGCCCGCTGACCTTCCAGGCCATCATCATCTGGCGCGACGAGCTGAATGAAGGCCAGACGCTGCTGCGCGAGATCATCGATCTCGAAACCACTTATTCCGGCCCCGAGGCCAAGGCGGCGCCGCAGTTCCAGAGCCCGGAAAAGATCGAAGCCGACCGCAAGGCCGCCGAAGAGAAGGAACGGACCCGCAAGGTCCGCACCGTCTCCGAGGACGATATCACCGATATCGGTGGCGACATGCCGCCGCCGGAAGAAGAGGAAGAGGACGACGACGAGTCCAACCTCTCGCTGGCGGCCATGGAAGCCGAGCTGCGCCCGCAGGTCATGGAGACGCTCGACCGCATCGCCGAGACCTACAAGAAGCTGCGCAAGCTGCAGGACCAGCAGGTCGAAGCGCGTCTGTCTGATTCCGACACGCTCTCTCCCGCCCAGGAGAAGAAGTACAAGGAACTGAAGGACGAGCTGATTACGGCGGTTAAGTCGCTGTCGCTCAACCAGAACCGCGTCGACAACCTCGTCGAGCAGCTCTACGACATCAACAAGCGCCTGGTGCAGAACGAAGGCCGGCTGCTGCGGCTGGCCGAGTCCTACGGCGTCAAGCGTGATTCCTTCTTGGAAAACTACACCGGTTCGGAGCTTGACCTGAACTGGGTGCGCGGCATTGCCAACCTGACCCAGCGCGGCTGGAAGGACTTTGCCACCAAGGAAGAGAAGAACATCCGCACGATCCGTTCCGAGATCCATAATCTCGCCACGGAAACCGGCATTTCGATCTCGGAATTCCGCCGCATCGTCCATATGGTGCAGAAGGGCGAGCGGGAGGCCCGTATCGCCAAGAAGGAAATGGTGGAGGCCAATCTGCGCCTCGTCATTTCCATCGCCAAGAAATACACCAATCGCGGCCTGCAGTTCCTGGATCTGATCCAAGAAGGCAATATCGGCCTGATGAAGGCGGTGGACAAGTTCGAGTACCGGCGCGGCTACAAGTTCTCGACCTATGCCACCTGGTGGATCCGGCAGGCGATCACCCGTTCGATCGCCGACCAGGCCCGCACGATCCGCATTCCCGTGCATATGATCGAGACGATCAACAAGATCGTGCGCACCTCGCGCCAGATGCTGCACGAGATCGGTCGCGAGCCGACCCCGGAAGAGTTGGCCGAAAAGCTGGCCATGCCGCTGGAAAAGGTGCGCAAGGTTCTGAAGATCGCCAAGGAGCCGATCTCGCTCGAAACCCCTGTGGGTGACGAGGAAGACAGCCATCTGGGCGATTTCATCGAGGACAAGAACGCGCTTCTGCCCATTGATGCCGCGATCCAGGCCAATCTGCGCGAAACCACGACGCGTGTACTGGCCTCGCTTACTCCGCGTGAGGAACGCGTTCTGCGCATGCGCTTCGGCATCGGCATGAACACGGACCATACGCTGGAAGAGGTCGGCCAGCAGTTCTCGGTCACCCGCGAACGTATTCGCCAGATCGAGGCCAAGGCTCTGCGCAAGCTGAAGCATCCGAGCCGCTCCAGGAAGCTGCGGAGCTTCCTGGACAGCTGAGACACGCGCACGCCGCGCGTAATAGAACCCTACAAAAAACCCGGCCGAGACAATGGCCGGGTTTTTTCATGGTGCCTTTCCAGTCTTTGAGCCCGCGCAGCCCTCGCCGCCTTGCAGCTTAGCCCTTAGATGTGGAAGCGACATGCAGGACATTTCCGACATAGGGCAGCCGATGGCGCTGCCATCCGCTCGATCGCCCAGACGATGGGGCTGGGGGCTTGGCGCCTCGGTGCTTGCGCATCTTCTTCTGGTCGCGGCATTTCTCGCAAGCCCTGCCCTGCCGGACCTAAATCCGCCTGACGAGGAGACGGTATCCGTGGAGATGGTGCCGCCCCCACCCGAACCGGAGAAGGCCGAACCGGAGAAGCCAGAACCGGAAAAGAAGGAGCCCGAAAAGAAGGAGCCTGAGAAGGCGGAGGAGAAGAAGCCGGAGCCGCCCCAGCCCCCATCCACCTCGGCGCGACATGTCGCGATTCGCCCGACGCTGAGCGAGGCGCCGGAACGCGAAGACCAGGTCGGACAGACGGAGGATCGCGGCGCGCCGGTGGAAACGCGCCCGGACGCGCCGCCGGAGCCGGAGCCGCCGCAGGCGCCCCAGAAGGCCGACCAACCGGGCGCACCCGATCGCCCGCCGGGCGCAGGTGGCGACACGCAAGGCGCGACGACCCCCGAAGCGCCGGCCGAACCGCAGGCTTCGCCACCCGCGATATCAAAGCCAGCGGCAGAGGAAAAACCGTCGACCCCGCCACCGGCCGGAACGCCAACGCCCGCAACGGAGCCGACGCAACAGGCCGCGCTGCCGCAGATGCCGTCGAGCGAGACGGGCGAGGCCATGGCAGCCTTGCCGCCCGCCGAAGATGGCTTTGCGCCGGCCTTGCCCCGCGAGGATGCGCCCATGCCCAGCCCGCGCCCGGCGTCGGGCCAGGCGGCACGGCCCAGCACCGGCGCAGCGGGCGGCGGCGCCCTGAAGGTCGCCAAGCCGCTCAACGCCGCTCCGATCTTCCGAGATCCGCTTGCGCGCTTCGCTCTCGGCCAGATGCCGCGCAAGCAGCAGGTCCAAAATCTCTGTGTGTACGAGGCGACGGATCAGATCCGCCGGTCAAGGCCCGGCTCGGAGCCGGAAGGCGTTTTCATCAATGGCAATGTGACCGGAACTACGGTGAATGCCGCGAACAGCTTCTATCGAAGCCAAGGCAAGTGGTATCGCATCGACCTCGCCTGCACGGCCGATCTCAAGCACCTGAAGATCGAGGACTTTCGCTTTCAGCTGGGCGGCGAAGTGACCGGCGCGCTTGCGGAGCAGCTCGATCGTCGAGCCCGTTAAAAAGACGCTGTCAGATTTCTCGTCGGGCGCCGCACCCGATCCGGGATTGCGAAAGAACGCAGCAGCATTGTCCATCAGCATTGCCTTGACAAAGACGCGCCGGCCTTGCACCCTCCTCCCATGATCAATCGCTGCACCATGTCCGTGACCATGCTTGGCACGTCCCTCGCCGGACGTAGGCGGTCACTCGTGCGCAACGGATGATCTTTTCGCCCGCAACCGGCCTTATGGACCCGGTTGCGCGACATGAGGATGCGACCGATCCGGGCCACTTTTCAGAAGGAGCCTGAGATGACCGCGACTGACCGCTTCGATATTCCTCCTCCATCCGGCATTCATCTGCGCGCCACCGAGCCCCGCGATGCCGCTGGACTGACGCTTCTGTCCAACCAGGCCAGTTTTCGCTGGGGCACGCTGCGAAAACCGTTTCAAAGCGAGGAGGCCACGCGGCAGTGGCTCACCTCCGGCGGCGAAAATCGCTTGTTGCTGCTGGCTCTGGAGGGTGAGACGGTGGTGGCCTCTGGCGGACTGCACCGCTTCGAAGGACGCCGCCAGCACGCAGCCGAACTGGGCATGGGCGTCGCCTCGGCCTGGCAGCGTCGTGGTATCGGCCGCGCGCTGCTGGCCGCCCTGCTCGACAGCGCCTTCAACTGGCTGCAGATCCGCCGAGTCGAACTTCATGTCTATATCGACAACCACAGCGCGATCGCGCTTTATGAGCGCTTCGGCTTCGAAAGGGAGGGGCACCTGCTCGGCGATGGCTTCCGCGACGGCGCCTATGTCGACGTCTTCGCCATGGCAAAGCACATCGATCCATCGGTGGGGTCACGTCCCGCTTAGGGCATGGATCGAGTGGACGGACGGCCGCCTGCGCAGGCGCTTCGGCTCCCCAACGCAGAAAGCTAGGGGCGGTTGAAAGCAGCCGATGCTGCGGCATCTCTTCTGCATCATCCCGCGCGGGCCAGGACATGGCCCGCGCCGCCTCATCCGTCACCATCAGGAGCCCCATGCCGCAAACTCTCCTTAGTCTGCAGACCCGCGGCGCCGGGCTCTATGAATTTACCCGTCAGGCAGACGACTTCGTGCGCCAGAGCGGCGCGGTGGAGGGGCTGCTCACCGTCTTCGTGCGCCACACCTCCTGCTCGCTCCTGATCCAGGAGAATGCCGATCCGGATGTGCGCCGCGATCTCGATGCCTTTTTTGCCCGGCTCGTTCCACCGGCCGACGATGCCACGATGGATTGGATCGTCCACCGCGATGAAGGCCCGGACGATATGCCGGCTCATATCAAGGCGGCGCTGACGGCCGTGACACTCGGCATTCCCATTGCCCACGGCCGGCTGATGCTCGGCACCTGGCAGGGCATCTATCTCTTCGAGCATCGCAGCCGACCGCACCGACGCGAAATCGTTCTGCACCTGAGCGCCTGAGAGGGTCTCGGGTGCGGCGCCATTGCACGGCAAAGCCTGCCGGCGCGAATATGATCGACATCAGAGCGGGAGTGGCGAAAACGGCCGACACTTGTCGCCGTCCCGCTCTCCTGCGATCCTGTGCGAAAAACAAAATCCCGGGGAGGACACCATGACCGAAGCTCAGACCATCGCCGCGCGGGTGATGGAGGCGCTGAACCAGCGCGACTTTGCAACGCTTGCCGCCTATCTGGACGAGGATGTGGCGCTCGATTCGCTCACAGGCCTGCGCACCATCGGCGCCGAGCCGCTACGCCTGGCCGTGATCCAATATCTGCGCCATTTCGATGAGGTCTTCGACGATCTCGTGGTGATGCACGATGCCTATGGCCAGCACGTTGCGGTGGACGCAACCGCACGCGGCCATTACAGGGAAAGCATGGAAGGCTTCCCGCCCGCCAGCGGCCAGGCCTATTCGATCCCTGCGGTCTTCGTTCTGGAGATCGAGGAGGGCCTCGTCACCCGTCTCTCGCATTATCGCAATCTGCGCCTTTTCGAAGCGGCCCTGACGCGCTGAGCCCTCGAAACCATCCAAATCTAGGACCGTCGTCGTCGCGCCCTGAAACGCAAGATGCGGCAAGGCCTGTAGGGCCTTTACACGTCCGCCTGAAATCCGTCTGAGGCCGTGGCATTCCGAGGCGCGATATGACGATGGCGGCTGAATGCAGGCTGAACAGCAAATTCCATTTCCGTTCAGTTTCGCTGACCTAGATTGCCACCATGTCGCTGATGCGAGCGCAAGCCGAGATGGCTCGGCAAGCCCCGCTGACAGCGACACGGCACAGACAGGCGAAGCCTCGGCAAAAGCCAGCGCATGGCGCGCCGAAGACTTCGCGGGTTTCATCAAGATCCGGCAGCGGACCTGCCGCAGAACCGGATCGGTTAAGGGAGATCGACATCATGACATCCAAGCTTGCGACCCTGGCTCTTGCCGGCCTTGTTGCGCTCTCTGGCCTCGCGGCCGGCCAGGCTTCGGCCGGCAATCTGAGTGTTGGCATCTATGCCGGCGATATCACGCCGGTGCAGTATCGCGACGAGCGCGACTGGCGCCCCGGCCCGCCTCCCGGCTGGCGTCATGACCGCGGCCCGGATCGCGGCCCCAATCCAGGCTGGCGCGCCGAGCGCGGTGGCCGCTGCGCGCCCTGGATGGCAGAGGAAAAGGCCCGCGCCTATGGCCTGCGCCGCGCCCGCGTCGTGGCCGTCACGCCGCGCAGGGTGATCGTGGAAGGTCGCCGCTTCGGCGAATTCCGCCGCATCAGCTTTGCCAATGTTCGTGGCTGTCCGTCGCTGCGCTAAGCAGAATCCGCCGGAATGAAACGAGAATCGGTAAGATATGCTTCAAATAAGGGAGCTAAGAGCGCCGATCTGCTTCATTGAGATGGAAGAGCGCTTTAAAGCGGCATAATCGACCTGACGTGAAAGAGGCCCGCGACATCCCCTGTCGCGGGCCTCTTTTCATCGATTTGCCCTTACCTTCCCCATCCCGCTCGAAGCCTCACGGCGCGATATCGAAACTCATTTCCACATCGACGGTAACGGCGCTTTCTCCGGCGGCAACGGGCACGGATTCGGCGGCCATATCCTTGGCCATGGTGCGCATCATCGGCATGGGCTCCGGACGGCCGGAGTTTTCGCGCATCTCGACCACGCGGCCGAGCGTCACGCCCGCCGCGGCGGCCAGCGTGCGGGCCTTCGCCATGGCGTTGGCCACGGCGGCCTTGCGGGCGTCTTCCGCCAGTTGCTCCGGCTTGTCGATCGAAAACTGGATGCCGCCGCCCTGGTTGACCCCGAGTGTGACGGCCTGATCGAGAATCTCGCCGAGCTTGTCGATCTGGCGGATGCGCACCGTCAGCGTGTTGGCAACCTGATAGCCGGTCAGCTGGGGCGGATTGGTTTCGCCCTCCTTGTTCTGCGGATAGACATATTGCGGGTTGATGGCGAAGCCGGAAGTCTGCAGGTCACGCTCGGCAATGCCCCGCGCCTTCATCGCCTCAAGAACCTTGGCCATGGCCGCATTATTGGCCGTCAAGGCCGCACGGGCCTCCTTCTCCTGCGTGACGACGCTGAAGCTGACCACCGCCAGATCCGGCACGGCGCTCGCCTGCCCCGTGCCCGTGACCGAAATCACCGGGCGCGGCGGCGGCTCGGCATGGCCGGCGGACGCAAAGGCCAGGAGGCCTGCGGCCAGAAGCGCGGCGCGCGGCAGCGGGCGAAAGAGGGGAGCAAGGGTCATCAGGCGCATCTCCAAGAATAGTCCTCCACTGGCCGGCGATCGACGCAACGCCGCAGGCCGAAATATGTTGGCCGAGAATGACAAAGCCTAGGGGTCTTGACCACCCGCCGGCCGCATCCTCCGCTGCAGAGCCGATTACAGCGTCGCCAGAGCGAACCACGGCCACTCTAAGACATAGAGCAAACCCGCATCCTTCAAGCGTGAACGCGCGCACGACACGTCATCCGGCGTTCCAGCTGCGCGGCGATCGATGAAACCGGCCATTCGCTGTTAAAGCAGGATTGTGCGGCCAATGCGGCACGTCTTGCCGCAGGATGCGATTTCGTCTAGAGCGAGCAGACGGCCGGCGCCCATTGACGCCGCCACCGCCACGCCCTCCCTCGCGAAGGCTCTGGCCGGGCCTGTAGCTCAATGGTTAGAGCCGGCGGCTCATAACCGCTTGGTTGGGGGTTCGAGTCCCTCCGGGCCCACCAACGCCGATTTTCGGCGAAAAAACTCAGTGAAATCAGTAACTTATTTTTCTACCAAGACCGATTGAACGGTATCGGGAACGGTATTTCTGACGGTATCCTAAGCAACGCGAACGGTATCGCGGTATCCGTTGCAGGTTCGAGTCCTTCATTATTTGCATTCAACAATATGTTGAGTTGCAAATACTCATTCAAAATTGTCTACTCTATGGAAATCCCTGTCCTTGAGAGAATCATGTTTGCGTATGAACCCCAGTTGCTGCTTGGAGATTGCTTAGACCGGATGAGAGAGATCCCTGACGGATCTGTTGAACTGGTGCTCACTGACCCGCCTTATGGCACCACCGCCTGCAAGTGGGATGCTGTTATTCGGTTCGACGAGATGTGGAGGCAGGTGAAGCGAGTGCTGAAAAAGAACGGAGCGGCGGTATTCACCGCATCTCAGCCGTTCACGAGTGCGCTGGTCATGAGTAATCCACGCGAGTTTCGGCACGAATGGATATGGATCAAGAACCGGGGCTCTAATTTTGCCAACACCGTTCGCGAGCCGATGAAGGAGCACGAAAGCGTTGTCGTGTTCTCTGAGGGGAGATGGACTTACAATAAACAAATGCAGGTGCGCGAAGGGTCGGGTGCAGATCGCGCGAAGTATGCCTGCACGTTCAAGACTACATCAGACAATTACCGGGCGTTCGATACACGGGAAAATAATACCTTGGGGGAACTCCGCGTCCCTTCCTCGTGGCAAAAGTTTAACACCGCAACGGGCGCGGAGAAAACTAAGCACCCCACGCAGAAGCCAGTCGCACTCATGGAGTATCTGATCCGCACCTACACCAACGAGGGCGAGACAGTTCTAGACTTTATGATGGGCTCAGGCACCACAGGAGTAGCTTGCGCCAATACAGGTCGTATGTTTATCGGCATCGAGCGCGACGAGACATACTTCCAGATCGCGAAGGATCGGATCGCTGCGGCGCAGCCTGCTACCGCCATACCAACACCGGACAACGATAACGAGTTCGGCGCGTTGAGCCCGTTCGAGAGACTGATAAGGAGTGTCGTCTGTAGATGATCGCCGAAAGCGCGCCTTGGAAGGACCATCTGCTGAAGGACGCCGATCTTATCGAACGATGGGCCGAGAAGGCGCATCCAAGTGAACGCGGGTCCATCCTTCTCGAGAGAAAGGTGTTCGTCTCGGCCTTCGCGATGCGAAAACTCATAGAGTGCGAGAAGGTCTCAAGCGACATTGCGGGTCGCAGTGTGCGAGCCGAGAAGTTCGATCTACTCCCCGGTCGGACACTAACATGGTGGAAGCGTCACTCATTCTGGGACGCGTTCGACATGAACGCTCCCACGACGTGCTCGCTAGGCGTAGGAGACCTGCTCGACATCATCGTCCACAGCAAGGTCTTTTCGGAATGCGTCTACGGCGAGCATGATCTTCGCGTAAGTGGCTTCTTCGTCACGTCCGATCGCAAGGACAGCCACTTATGGCTTGTTCCGCTCAAGGCGTTCACAGGTCTGATGCGACTGATTGGCAACGACTACCCTAGCGTCGGCAGGATCGTGTTCGACAGTGAAGGCAAGCACTATTCTTGGCAGGGTCACGGAGAACCGCCTGCCCAGATCGCTGAGAAGATGGCTAATATTGTATCGAACAGAATCAAATCTGACCGCTAAAGAGGCGCGGAAATTAACCCACATCAGGTTCACAAGGTCCTGTTGACAAAGTATGGCAGCCATATCTTAGCGGCAGCCAGGGCGAGAAATGCTGAGAAGGATTTTCGGGTCTTGTCGTATCGGGTCGCAACGCGACGGAACTGCTTGAGGCGGTTGAACATCCGCTCAATGCGGTTTCGATCCTTGTATGCCCGGAAGTCACAGGCAGGCGGGTTCTTCCGGTTGGCCTTCGGCGGAATGACTGGCCTGATCCCATGGATCAGGAGTTCCTCGCGCAGGAAATCACCGTCATATCCTTTGTCGGCGAGGAACAGTCTCGGCTTGCCGACAGGTATCGCCAGCAGGTCCGGAACGGCGTTGTAGTGCGAAGCCTCTCCGCCCG
>NZ_FOAM01000022.1 GCF_900109605.1 Xaviernesmea oryzae | reverse complement strand
GCCACCCTTGGCCGACAGTGCCGCGAAAATCCTGTTGAACACGCCCATACGGCTCCAGCGGATGAACCGGTTGTAGATCGTCTTCGGCAGCCCGTACTCAGCAGGCGCATCGCGCCATCGCAAACCATTGCGGATCACGAAGATGATGCCGCTGATAATCCGGCGATCATCAACCCGGGGCACCCCGTGCGATAGCGGGAAATGTGGCTCGATCCGGCGCATCTGCGCCTCCGATAACCAAATCAAATCACTCATGGCAGCGCCTCCTCGCGCCGCCAGTGAATCAACCAAGCGGGCCGTTAGCAAGCAATTTAATAGGTCCTGAGCCTAGGTCGCCGCACCCAGAACCAATTCCTTCGTGGAAGACGGTTGTTGCACCTGGGCTATCCCTTGCGTGTTCCTGCGATCATTGCCTGTCCGGTGGCATCAGCTCCGTGATGGCCGTCTGGAACCTTCTCGCGCCTCAGGCGATTCCCTGCGTCAGCGCAGGGGAAGGACCGCATGATCAACGATCTCTGGTACAAGAACGCCGTCGTCTATTGCCTCTCCGTTGAGACATTCATGGATTCGAATGGAGACGGCGTCGGCGATTTCCAGGGTCTCCAGAGACGGCTCGACTATCTCGCAGGCCTCGGCATCAACACGATCTGGCTCATGCCGTTCCAGATGTCGCCGGGCCGTGACGATGGCTATGACGTGTCCGACTATTACAACATCGACCCGCGCTATGGCACCCTCGGCGACTTCGTGGAGTTTACCCATGGCGCAAAGCAGCGTGGCATCCGGGTTCTGATCGACCTCGTGGTCAATCACACATCCGACCAGCACCCCTGGTTCAAGCAGGCCTGTGCCGACCGGACCTCGCCATACCGGGATTGGTATGTCTGGTCAGACAAAAAGCCCGCAAATGCCGATGAGGGGATGGTCTTTCCTGGCGTGCAGAAGACGACCTGGACCCGGGACCCAATATCCGGCTCCTATTACTTTCACCGCTTCTACAATTTTCAGCCGGACCTCAACACGGCCAACCCGCATGTTCAGGCGGAAATCCTGAAGATCATGGGCTTCTGGATCCAGCTTGGCGTCTCAGGCTTCCGCATGGATGCCGTGCCCTTCGTCATTGCCGAAAAGGGTGCCGAGATCTCGGCGCCGAAGCCACAATTCGATATGCTGCGGAGCTTTCGCGAGTTTCTGCAGTGGCGCAAGGGCGACAGCATCATCCTCGCGGAAGCCAATGTGGTTCCCAAAGAAAACCTTCGCTATTTCGGCGAAGACGGTGACCGCATGCACATGATGTTCAATTTTCACGTCAATCAATCGCTGTTCTTCGCCCTTGCCAGCGCCGATACGCGTCCGCTGGCCCATGCGCTCGATCAGACGAGAGATCATCCGCAAACGGCACAGTGGGGCATCTTCCTGCGCAATCACGACGAACTCGATCTCGGCCGGCTGACGGAGAAACAGCGCCAGGCGGTGTTTGCCGCATTCGGGCCGGAAAAGAGCATGCAACTCTACGATCGCGGCATACGCCGCCGCCTAGCGCCGATGCTGGGGGGCGATGTCCGCCGGCTGAAGCTTGCCTACAGCCTGATGTATTCTCTGCCGGGCACGCCCGTGCTGCGCTATGGCGACGAAATCGGCATGGGGGACGATCTGACGCTTGAGGAGCGCAACTGTGCCCGCACGCCAATGCAGTGGTCGGACGAGCCGCAAGGCGGGTTCACCAAGGGCAAGGCGCCCGTCCTACCGGTGATCTCGGAGGGTCCGTACAGTTTCGAGCATGTCAATGTCGCGGCTCAGCGTCGTGACACCGACTCGATGTTGAACTGGACCGAGCGGATGATCCGCATGCGCAAGGAGGCGCCTGAGATCGGCTGGGGATCCTTTGATGTCCTGGATTGCGGCGACCCGGGCGTGCTCTGCATGCGCTATGACTGGCGCAACAATGCAGTCGTCATTCTTCACAATTTTCATGATGCACCGATCGAAATCACGTTCGATGCCGGGATTGGTGAGGACGGATATGTGCTGATCGATATTGCTGATGGCAGCGACAGCCGAGCCGACGAGCAGGGAAAGCACCGCATGGTGCTCGAGCCCTATGGCTATCGCTGGTATCGGGCAGGCGGTCTGGATTATCTTCTGAAGCGCAGCGATATTTGATGGTGTTACTTGTCGCTGATGGCATTGCGCATCAGGCAGATCCTGATGCGACCTGATGCCAGGCCTTATTGTCTGGAGCAACCTGACATCGGCAAGAGAGCGCCAAGCTCTTTTCGCTCTTCAGCGATCAGAGTCACGCCGCATGTGTGCATCCTGCAATCAAAGTGATGGGAATGCCGATCTCTCGCTTTCCCTAAAGCCAAGGCGTCAATTCTGTCGAACAGATGTTCGCCTCCCCCCTTGCGCGCAAAGGCTGGGCGCGCCGCTAAGCCAGCGTGAAATACGCTCAGCCGCGCGACCATGTTCGACCCGTAGGCATACGCCAACGACATGATAGCTCGCCGCTGCGGTCCCGCGGAACATGGACGCCTTTTAGCTTGCCAGCCGCCGGGGCGCGGCGGAATAGGCTGCTTCTGAACGCCGTTCCGCTTCAGCCCCTTTGATGCGGAAGCGACCGACGAGACTCCGCAGCCGGGTCGTTTCTTCGGCAAGGCGCGCTGTTGCGGCGGTCTGTTCCTCGACCATGGCAGCGTTCTGCTGTGTTGCCTGATCCATATGGTTGACTGCAGTATTGACCTCCGCGAGGCCTGTCGACTGTTCGCGCGATGTGCTGGCGATGGAGCGGACCTGCTCGTCGATGGCGGCGACGTTGTCATGGATCGTCTCGAGCGCCGAGCCTGTCTGGGTGACGAGCGTCACACCCGCGGTGACTTCCTCGCGCGAGCGGTGGATGAGCGCCTTGATGTCCTTGGCAGCGGTGGCAGAGCGCTGGGCAAGCTCACGCACCTCCTGCGCGACGACAGCAAAACCCTTGCCGGCTTCTCCGGCGCGCGCTGCCTCGACACCGGCATTGAGCGCCAGCAGATTGGTCTGGAACGCGATCTCGTCAATGACATTGATGATTTGGCTAATGCCGCTAGAGGCCTGCTCAATGCGCTCCATCGCCTGCACGGCCTCGCGCACCACGGTGCTCGACTGCTCGGTGTTGCGGCGCGCTTCGGTCACCATCGTGGCGGCCTGCAGCGAGCGGCTCGTCGAATTGCCGACGGCCGAGGTGATCTCTTCCAGTGCGGCAGCCGTTTCTTCCAGCGATGCCGCCTGCTGCTCCGTTCGTCGTGACAGGTCGTTGGCGGCGGCACGCAGCTCGCCTGTGCCGCCATTGATCAGGTCGATAGTGGAAAGCACCTCGCCCATGACGGAGCGCAGGCTCGTCATCGCCGCATCGACGTTGGACTGCAGCTCTTCGAAGGAGCCGCGAAACTGGCCTTTCATGGTCTCCGTGAGGTCGCCATCGGCCAAGGCAGCCACGACGCGCTGCGTCTCGCTGATGCCACCGTCGACGGAGCTCAGCAGTTCGTTGACGCTCGCCGCGAAGATATTGAGATGCGGGCTTTCATAGCGCTTTTGAATGCGCGCCTTGAAGTTGCCGTCGACCGCGGAGGCGACCACGGCGGCGATGCTGCTCTGGAGGTCCGCATTCTGCGTCTGCAGAGCGGCATCCTGCGCGTTCATCTCGCGCACCTTCAGCGCATTCTCCCGGAAGACCTGAACGGCCTTGGCCATTTCGCCTACCTCGTCGGTCCGCCCGGCAAAGGGGATAGGCGTTTCAAGATCGCCGTCGGCAAGACCGTTCATGCTGCGCGTGATGCGGCGAAGGGGGGCGGCGATGACCTTGCGGCCGAAGACGGCAGAACCGACCAGAAGACTGATCATCAGTGCCGACATGCCAAGGCTGATGGCAGAGGACATGGACTGAAGATCGCGCCGGCGTTGATCCGCGGCCTCACTCCCGGCCTTTGCCGCATTGACCGCATCATCGACGGTCTGGCCGATTTGGGCAAAGTTCGCGGCAAGTTTGGTCGCGATCGGCGAGACGTCGGCCTTGACGCGCACCCCGTCGATCAGCGCCTTCACCAAAGTCTCTTCGGCGGCGAGAGTGGTCTTGATCGCTTCGGCCCGCTGTTTGTTTTCCGGGATCATCATCGCCGCTTCAGCGAGTCCGAGATATTTCAGCGCGGATTGGTGGCGTTTGTCGGTGTAGTCGATGGCGTTGTTGACCTCCTCCGGCGAGCGCGCGAGCTGTATCGCTGCAACCCCTGTTTCAAGGCCGCGCACGGACGCCTTCATATCGATCAGATTGCGCGTGATCTCCGCCTGCATGCGCGAGCGCGTCACGGCCTGACTGACACCGTCGTTCAGCATCCAGGCCGAAACAGACACGAGAAACATCACGAGGATGCCGGCGGCCGACATCAATGAAAGCTTGGTGCTGATTGAAAACGTGCGGGAAGACATGCGGTGGATATCCTCGTCAACAACGGAGCAAGCCTGTCTCGCGGAAAGGCGCCAGGAGTGGAACGCTGCGCGCATGCGCGCTCGGCACGCGTGGTGATTGTGAAATATTTATGACAGCACTTAAGTTTTACTTAAAGTTATGCAGAAATCCTGATGACCGAAATCTAGAACCGGTTAGCTCTTCCTTGATTTTCGCGATTGAGTGGATCGTCGTTCGAGTCCGGCGAAGGATTGTTGTACGGCCGTGAAGATCTCGTCACGCTAAGGCTGCGACCGGAGTGGCCGAGGCTGAGACGAAGACATCACCAACGACAGAGCCGCGCTTTCACCCTTCGCTGAACGTCGAAAGGGCCTTGCCTCCCGCCGGGTCATCCTGACGTTTTTGCCCGCAATCTCTGCGCCATGCCGGCGATCAGGTAACCGAGCCCGCTTTCGAAGACAGCCTCCGTATTGACCGTTCCGACCTCATGGAAGGCCGCGAGGGCTTCAGCAAGCAGGGGGAACGGCGTCACCTCCTTCACGAAGTCGGTCTCGGGTGCATCTTGGTCAATCCGTTGCCGCTCGCGCTCTCCCTGTTCTTCCAGAACATAGCCGACCACATAACGCGTGACGCAAATGGCAATCTCAAACGCTTCTTCGGCGGAGAACCCGGCGGCAATATAGAGCTGCAACACCTTTTCCACGTCGGCGAATTCGGCGGCGGAGGGCCGCGTGCCCGCCGTCAGGCGTGCGCCGTCCCGTACGCTGAGCAGCGCTTTGCGAATGCTGCGGGCATTGGCCAGCGTGAAGGTCACCCAGTCCTGGCCGGGTTTTGGCAGGCGTTCGCTGTGATAGCGCAGCATCATCTCGGAATTAATCGCGTCGAGCAATTCCGACTTGTTGCGGAAATGCCAGTAGAGCGCCGGCTGCTGAACGCCCAGCCTTTCGGCAAGTTTGCGGGTCGACAGCTTGTCGATGCCCACCTCATTCAGCACCTTCAGCGCCTCATCGACAATACGATCACGTCCGATAGCCATAAACACCTCTTGACTTATCAGCGATAAGGTAGCTTATCGGTGATAAATTTATCACCGATAAAGTCTACTGAGGCACCTGATCATGAACAAGTCCCTGATCGTGATTCTTTCCACCGTTGCCCTGGATGCCATTGGTTCGGGCATCATCTTTCCCATTCTTCCGGACCTGCTGGAGGAGGTGACGGGCGGCAGCGACATCGGTCTCCTTTATGGGGCCATGCTCGCGGTTTATGCCGTCATGCAATTTGTGTTCTCGCCGATCCTCGGCGCGCTCAGCGATCGCTTCGGTCGGCGTCCGGTCTTGCTGTTATCGCTGGCGGGAGCCCTGCTTGATTATCTCGTGATGGCCTTTTCGCCTCACGGCTGGGTGCTCGTGGTAGGCCGGGCCGTGGCGGGAATAACCAGCGCGAATATGGCGGTCGCAAGTGCCTATATCACCGATATTACCCCCGCCGAGCAGCGTGCGCAGCGATTTGGCACGGTCGGCGCGGTGATGAGCCTGGGCTTCATCATCGGCCCTGTCATCGGCGGCGCTCTGGGCGCATCGTGGGTCCGGGCGCCATTTCTGGCGGCTGCCCTCTTTAATGGCCTCAATCTGCTTCTGGCGCTGTTCGTTCTGCCGGAAAGCCGCAAGGCCAGCCTCAATGCGTTCCGTTTTCGCGAGCTTAATCCGCTGGCACCTTTGGTCTGGCTCTGGAACTTCAAGCCGCTTCTGCCGCTCGTCGTCATCTTCGTCGCGTTCGGGCTGGTGGCTGCCATACCGGGAACAGTCTGGGTGCTCTATGGCGCCGAACGGTTCCACTGGGGTTCCGTCGATATGGGCCTGTCTCTGTCGGTTTTCGGCGTGAGCGGCGCTCTGGTGCAGGCCCTTCTCGTCGGTCCCTTGTCGCGCCGCTTCGGCGATCTTGGCACGTTGATCCTCGGGATCGCCTTCGACATGCTGGCCTATGTGCTGATGGCCTTCGCCACAGTGGGTTGGATGGGTTATGCGGTCGCGCCCCTGTTTGCTCTCGGAGGCGTTGCCATGCCGGCGCTGCAGTCGCTGGTGACCGGCCGCGTGAACGATGATCAGCAGGGACAGTTGCAGGGCGTGCTGGCGAGCCTGACAAGCCTTGCAGGCATCGTCGGACCGGTGTTGACCACCGCCGTTTTCTTCTCGACAAAAGACATCTGGATCGGCACCGTCTGGCTGGCCGGGGCGGCGCTTTATATTCTGGCCTTGCCGCTTCTCTCAGCGGCAAAGGGTTCGAAACCCATCACGGCCTAGACGCGGCCATGGCAGGTCTGCCTCAGGTCCGTCGAACGGTCGAGGCTTGGCCTGCGTCGAAGCACACAATCCGCTTACGGGTCTGCACGGGCCATTGTCAGGCGGACCTTTCGGAAGCGCGACGATAAATGGCATCGAATGGATAGTTCCAGTAAACGCCGGGCATCAGCGCCGATCGGCTCAAGACCGGCACGCTTGGCGGTTGCGGCCAGGAGAAACAGTTCCCTCTTGAAACCCTACCAGGGCACGACTGCGCCATCGAAGTAGAAGCCGCCCGTTGGACCGTTCTCGTCCAGGGTCGCCAGCCAGACGATTCCGCTTGCCGCCTGTTCAACCGTTCGATAGCCGGAATGCCCGTTGAAGTCCGTGGCCGTGTAGCCGGGATCGGCTGCGTTGACCCGAACGCCGGAGCCCGAAAGCTCCTTCGCGAAGGCCACGGTTACGGCGTTCAGCGCCGACTTCGAGCTGTTGTACCCGAGGAAGTTGACGCCGTAGAACTGGTTTTCGGGATCGGACAGCCAGCCGAGCGAGCCAAGACCACTGCTGACCATGACGATATTGGCACTGTCCGCCTTTCTCAGGAGCGGCAGAAAAGCCTGTGTCACTCTGATCGGTCCGAAGACGTTGGTCTCATAGATCGCGCTGATGTCATCGACCGACTGCTGGGTCGGCGGCACCATCTGGCCCGCAATGCCAGCATTGTTGATCAGAACGTCGAGCTTGCCATCTTCAGCCGCAACCCGCGCTGCGGCTTGCGTGACGGACGCCTCCTCGGTCACATCGATGGAGATCGGCCTGACGATGACGCCTTCGGCGGCAAGCAACCGGGCAGCATCCGCCCCACGTGCGTCGTCACGGGCCCCAAGCCATATGCCATATCCCAGCTTGCCCAGTTGGCGCGCCGTCTCGAAGCCGATGCTCTTGTTCGCACCCGTGATCAATACCGTTTTCTCTTGCATGAAGTCCTCCCTTCGGCGCAGTCCGCCGATATCTCGACAAAGATATCGGTGATGATGGGTCTCGATAACCACCCGAAACCCGCATGGTCTGATCGCCATGGCGAACAATGACGATCCCCTAAGCTTTGACGACCTGTCGGTATTCTCGATATCTGCGATAGCGGCGGTTTTCGTAACACTGCCCGGAAGATCGGGCTGTCGCCCTCGTCGGTCAGCGAAAGGGTCAAGCGCCTGGAGCAGAGCCTCGGCGTTCCCCTGCTGAGGCGCACCACACGAAGCGTCTCACCGACCGATGCGGGACGGGCTCTCGCAGATCGGCTCCTGCCTTTCTACAGGGAAGCGCGCGCCGCTTTGAACGATGCTGCCAGCTCTCATCTGGACGTTCGCGGCCTGCTGAGGCTAAACGTGACGGGCGCCGTGATGGTCGACATCCTTCCCCCGCTCGTGGACCGTTTTCTCGCCGTGCATCCCCGCGTGCGGATGGAGTTCGTGGTCGAGGACAGGCTGGTGGACGCCGTGGCTGCCGGTTGCGATGCGGGCATTCGCTATGGCGAGCATCTCGCTCAAGACATGATCGCAATTCCGATTGGACCGAAGATGCAGCGGACCGCGCTCGCTGCGGCACCGTCCTATCTCGCGCGGTGTGGACATCCGGCGCATCCCGACGATCTCCGCCATCACGATTGCATCCGCCTCAGGTTCTCGAGCGGCGCCTTCGTGCCTTGGGAACTTGAGCAAGAGGGCGCGGCGTTTACCGTCGATCCTCTGGGCCGGCTGATCGTCGGTGTCGACGCGGCCCCGGCCGCAATCGATTTTGCCTGCGCCGGCCATGGCCTCATCTATACATTTGAGAACTGGCTGGAGCCGCATTTCGCGACCGGTGCGCTCACGCCCGTGCTCGCGGACTGGTGGACGCGCTTCGAAGGTCCAAGCCTCTATTTTTCCAGCCGGTTCATGTCCGCGCCCCTGAGGGCATTCGTTGACTTCGTCAAGCGCGATGCCACACCTTGAGCGGTGTCCTTATAGCCATGCCGCCAGAGGTGCTGTCTGTCAGATGTCAGGAGCGAAAGGATGTGAAAGCCGCTCCAGCGGTTAGGGCGCCGCGCGCCGCTGGTCGCTGTGCGATCTTGCTCTGTCAGTCGGTATATCGCGATTGAGTTTCGTGGCGCATGTCGAACAGGTGAAAGGCGAGACGCGAGACGCCGAAGGAATATCTCACGTGCTGGCGCCAAGTCGGCGTGAGCTTGGTTCAAGTCCAAACGGAACCAAGCCGCAAAGTCATCAGGTTTTGGCCGGTGTCACTGACCATTGGGCCCGGGCAGTCGCCACCATCATCGTTCCCGCATGGCTTGCGAGCGCGTCTCCGCGATCGGGTCGAGGAAGTAATCGACAATCCGGCGCTGTCCTGTCGCGATCTCGGCGGTGACGGCCATGCCGGGCGTCATGGCGATCATGCTGCCGTCGATGCTCAGGCTTGTCTGTTTCAGCTTGATCGTGACGGGATATACGAGATTTTGCAGCCGATCGGCCGAGGCGAACATCGCCGGGGCGCTGGCCTGGGTGCCGAGGGATTCGAGGTTGCGGGCCTCGGTTTCGGGCAGGGCGTCCCGGCCGACGCGCGTGACCTCGCCGCGCAATGTGCCGTAACGGGTGAAGGGAAAGGATTCGACCTTGACCATGACAGCCTGTCCCGGATGAACGAAGCCGACATCGCGATTGGCGAGATAGGCCTCGATCTCGAGATCGGCGCCTTCCGGCACGATGCGCATGATTTCCTGGCCCGTGGAGACGACCTGGCCGAGCGTGGTCACCGTCAGTCCGCTGATGGTCCCGGCGATCGGGCTTTTGAGAACGAGATGGTTCAGCCGCAGCCTGTCCCGGGCAAGCGTCTGCTCCAGGCCATCCGCGCGTCGCTGAAGATCGGCCAGCTTCTGTTCGTTGTCAGCGACAAAGGTCGAGAGCTGCCGATCACGCTCGCGCTCGAGCACGGTGATGGCGGCGCTGGTCGAGGCAAGTTGGTTTCGTTGCGTGGTCAGCGCTGTCTGCTGCACCTGCAAAGCCTCGACGGCGTCGATGACCGTCGCACGGCTGGCGCCTGCCGCCATGCTCAGCGACTGTCGCATGTCGACACGCTCGCCCAGCGTCTTCAAGAGGGCCTCCTGCGCGGAAACCGTTTCGCCCAACCGGTCGCGCTCGACGGACTTTTGCGCAAGCTGCGCATCCAGGCTGGCAATGTCGGCGGCAAGCTGGGTGAGATCGCCTGACAGAACCTGCATTTCGCGCAGGCGGATCGCCTCGGGCATGTCCTGCGGCCAGTCGATCGCGGTGTCCAGCGCGATTGGCTTGCTGCGGCCTGCGATGAGCGCGGCGCGGCGGCGCAGCGCCTCGGCGCGGGTGGCAAGGAGTTCGGCTTGCGTGGCGCGCAGTTCGGCCTGGGCGTCGTCGGCTTCCATCTCGACCAAAACGTCGCCGGATTTCACGAGACGGCCGTTCTGCGCGTTCAGGGTCACGACCCTGCCCGTTTCCAGAGGCTGGATCACCTTGACGCGGCCGGTCGGCTGGATCTTGCCCTGCGCCACAGCAATGATCTCGATATGGCCGAACCAGCTCCAGCCGATTGCCGCCAGGGCAAAAGCGGCAATCGACAGGATCAGCGCCAAACGGATCGGGGAGGGAGGCGTCTCCAGGATCTCCAGGTCCGCCGGCAGGAATTCCCGGTCCTCTGGCCGGGGCTTTGGCGCGCGCTCGCCACGGAGAGAGGCGCGCGAGAGGGTGGGGTCGATGGCGTTCATCAGGCAACCGTCCTTTCGCTCTGCAGCGACCAGAGCCGGGCATAGAGGCCGTTCGGCCGGGCGAGCAGCTGATCGTGCGTGCCGGCTTCCACCATGCGCCCATCGATCATGCCGATGATCGCATCGCAATGGCGCACCGCCGCCAGCCTGTGGGCGATGACGAAGACCGTGCGGTTCTTGACGATATCGCGCATATTGTTCTGGATGATGCGTTCGCTCTCGTAATCCAGCGCCGAGGTTGCCTCGTCGAAGATCAGGATCGGCGGATTGCCGGCAAGTGCGCGGGCAATGGCGATGCGCTGGCGCTGGCCGCCCGACAGGTTGCTGCCGCGCTCCTCGATCATGGTGTCGTAGCCCTGGGGCAGGCGGGCGATGAATTCGTCGGCGCCGGCAAGGCGCGCGGCCGCGATCACGCCCGCGCGCGGCATGGCCGGCACGCCGAGCGCGATATTCTCGTGGATCGTCCGGTTCAAAAGCAGGTTTTCCTGCAGGACGACGCCGATATGGCTGCGCAGCCAGACGGGATTGACGTGACGCACGTCGGCGCCGTCGATCAGCACCTGGCCCTCGTCCGCAAGATACATCCGCTGGATCAGCTTGGTCAGCGTGGATTTTCCCGAGCCCGAAGGGCCGACAATGCCGATCACCTGGCCCGGACGAATGGTGAAGGAGAGGCTCTTCAGCACGGGCGGCGCGCTCGGCTGATAGCGGAAGCTGACATGCTTGAACTCCACGAGCCCGCTCGGCGGCGGCAGCTGCTGCATCGGCGGCGCCGGCTCGGGCGGCGTGTCGAGAATATCGCCGACGCGTGCGACCGAGACCATGATCTGCTGAAAATCCTGCCAGAGCTGGCTGAGGCGCAGAACGGGCTGGGCGACCTGGCCGGCGATCATGTTGAAGGCGACGAGCGCACCGACGCTGAGTTCGCCATCGATCACCGCCTTGGCGCCGAAGAGGAGCAGCGCGGCCGACGACAGCTTGTTGAGATATTGCACGGCCTGCTGCGCCTTGGAGGCGAACATGGTGGTGCGGAACGAGGCCCGCACATAGGCCGCCAGCCGCTCCTCCCATTCGCGCGCGATGATCGGCTCGACGGCGGAGGCCTTGATGGTCTCGGCACCGACCACGGTCTCCACGAGGAACTGCTGACTGGCCGCACCGGTGCGGAATTTCTCATCCAGCCGCGCGCGAAAGCCGGGTCCCGAAAGGGCGGCGATCAGCATGTAGAGCGGCACGGTCACCAGAACGATGATCGAGAGCTTCCACGAATAGGCAAAGAGCACGGCCAGGAAGACGAAGGCGAAAACGAAATCGAGCGCCGCGAACAGTCCCTGGCCGGTCAGAAAGGCGCGGATGGTTTCGAGTTCGCGCATGCGCGCTACCGTCTGGCCGGTCGGCCGGCTTTCGAAATAGCCGATCGGCAGCGACAGGAGATGGCGAAACAGCCGGCGGCCGAGTTCGACATCGATGCGGTTGGTCGTATGGTTGAGCGCATAGCTGCGCAGATATTGCATGACCATGTCGAACAGGCCGACGGCGGCCAGGCCCCCGACGAGCACGAACAGCGTCGAATAGCTCTGATGCAGCAGAACCTTGTCGATCACCACCTGGAAAAACAGCGGCGAGATCAGCGCGAAGATCTGCACCAGCAGCGAGGCGACGAGGACATGGGCAAGCGGCCGGCGATACCGCCAGATGGATGGCCAGAACCAGCTGAAGCCGAAGCTGCGCGGATCCTGACCCGGACCGCCCAGTCGCCGCGCGAGCAGGACGACACGGGGCTCCGCCTGCGCCAGCAATGTTTCGGCATCCCATTCCGTTTCGACATGCCGGATCGGATCCACCACCCGCCAAAGCCCGCTTGGCAGCGCACCCGTCAGAACCACGGCTCCGCCATCGCGCAGCGGGAGAATCGCTGGCAATGGAAGGGTCAGGAGCCTGCGCGCCTTCTCCAGAGGAACGATTTTTGCCTTCATCCCCAAGCTCTTTGCGGCCCGAAGCAGATCGATTTGATCCAGCGCACGGCTGCCGAGCGCAAGCTCGCGGCGGATGAGGGCGGGATCGGCGGCAATCCGCCAATAGGCGGCTACACCGCACAGCGACCAGAGCAGGGGATCCTGGTCCCGGCTTTCGGCCGGCATCTCATGATCCCTGTCGCCGTCGTCCTCCTTCGCCGTCAGCGCGACATCGGCGATACGCAACTCAACATTCATGACGCATGTCCAAGCATTCGAAAGGTCGGGAATTTTTTAACGCCTGCGGAAGAGGGCGTTGGGTGTGGTCCGCGAGAGCTCTGCTCAGCATCGCGATCCCTAAGGATGGATGCGACCCTACCATATTAGAACATGCTCGCAAGTGCAGATATGCCGCTTTTCGAAGGATGACGAACGGCTATTCGTGCTTTAAATCTTACAAATTGCCCCGGAAGAGGACCATCTGTCCCATTCTGGCACGCTCCGCAGATCGTCCGTCACACGAGGTGCGCTCACCGGCTTGTTCAAGGCGATTCGAATGAAAGCGGCGGGCCTCGGTTGCTGCCTTCTCGCGTTGCGCGCAATGGTCGCTTTTTCGAAAAGAAGCCCGCAATTTGCTTAGACAGTAAGCGAAATGGTGAAAATTTTTGCCGAAAATGATGAAACAAGTTTCTTGCCCAGCTTATTTGCTCATGCTAATTTTTAGAGAAACAAACATAAGAACGTTTCAATGTTCATGTTGAGGGGCGCAGCCATAGGCTGCTGAAAATCAAGAGTGCGGCTTAACAGCACAGTATGTTTTCCGGATTCCTGCTCGAACTGGAAGCTGTGCTCTGCTGTTCTGACGGCGCTTTGATGGGCTTGCTTGCTCCGCATGTGCTTTGCTGGCGTTCAACAACGCGTAAATCAATGTGTGCAGAGTTTTCATCATGATCATCGGACGCAGATGGCGTAAGCCTGAAATAACTTTACGAGGCGTATCGGATCGCTCCCGCTATATTTCCGGCTTTTCGGGCGGGATGCTTAAATGGCGCCGGTCGTGAGCGTCTCCATTCCCGGCCTGTCGAGACGACAGAGCGCCCCTTAATCGGCCGCTGGATGGATCCGCTGCCGGTACGGGTAGTCTCCATGATCGCGCAACGTAGCGCAGGTGCCGAGCCTGCGTGTCTTCCGCCGCCAATAGGTAAGTTTTGACTTCGGATCGCTGTTCGCGCGCCGAGGTGAGCGCTCGTCTATTTGGTTGTCTTCCAGTTTTCCTTTCGTAATCCGAGGTGCATTGCATGTCTTTTGAGAAGTCTGCCAAGAAGCCGATCGACCTCCGTGCGCCGGATCAGCGCGACGCGTGGACCGATCAGGCGAAGTCGTTCGAGACTGCGGAATACAAGGCGGACTGGGGCCTGGCGGGCATGAATGCCTCCTATGCCTATGCGCTGGGCATGACCGGCAAGGGCGTCAAGCTCGGCGAGGTCGACTCCGGCATCTTCATCGGTCACTCGGAATTTCAAGGCGGACGCATCCATCCGGTCGAGGTCAAAGGCACTTACGGTTCGGATGGCTACCGCTATGAGAAGTGGACCTACGATCCAGCCACCAACAAGTGGTCCTTCATCGAGCCCATCCAGTCCAGCACGTTCAAGGCAGGCCAGGCCTTCGACGTCCCCGGCGCCTATGATCCCAAATATAATGACGAACACGGCACCCATGTCGGCGGCACC
The DNA here is from genome assembly GCF_900109605.1 of Xaviernesmea oryzae. GTDB lineage: Bacteria > Pseudomonadota > Alphaproteobacteria > Rhizobiales > Rhizobiaceae > Xaviernesmea > Xaviernesmea oryzae. Next base: position 69,327 of record NZ_FOAM01000022.1, on the reverse strand, counting down.
ATCGCGGCCAACCGCGATGGCAAGGGCATGCACGGGGTGGCCTTCGATGGCGATCTCTACGTCGCCAGTACCGGCGGCACGGACGACATGGCCGATGGGCCGAATAACGACTACACGTATTTCCTCAAGGCTTATGGTGCTGTCGCAGAGGCGGGCGCCCGAGTCATCAACACGTCCTGGGGCCAGGACGGCAGCGGCGCCGACTACAAGTCGGTGCAGGGCCTGATGTCCACCTATGCCATGTATTGGGGGAAAAAGTCCTGGCTCGATGCCGTCGCGGAAACCGTGAAGACATACGGCGAGATCCAGACTTTCGCGGGCGGCAATGATTATGATACCCGCGTGCCGGTCCTGTCGGCAGCCTTGCCCTATATGCGCCCCGATCTGGAAGCCAACTGGATTGCCGTCGGCGCAGAGGCTCCCCCGGACAACCACGAGGACAGCAGCCCCGAAACCGTCGGCTGGCGGCCTTGGCCCAACGAGCCGGGGATTGCGAAATACTGGTCCGTCCTCGCGCCGGGTGAGTCGATTCTCAGTTCGGTTCCGGTCGTAACCGACGGCGGCAACGTGACGTCGGGCTATGACACCTGGGGCGGCACTTCGATGTCGTCGCCGCATGCAACCGGGGCTTTGGGTCTGGTGATGCAGCGCTATGCCTATCTCGACAATCATGGTGCGCGCGACGTGCTTCTGACCACGGCCAAGCATCATGATGCGGTGGAAGGCACGCCTGACGACACGACGGGACTGGCGAAGGACGATGCGCCAAACGACCGCTGGGGCTGGGGCGCGATCGACCTGAAGGCCGCGATGGATGGTCCCGGCCAGTTCCTCGGCGCGTTCAATGTCAACATGACCAAGGACCAGTCCGATACTTGGCACAACTCGATCACCGAGGATGCGCTGATCCAGCGCAAGCGCGAGGACACGGCCGAGCAGGCGGCCTGGCAGCAGACCCTGAAGCAGAAGGGCTGGGACACGGCCCCGCCGACGGCCGCGTCCAGCATCGACGATCAGGTTGCCTATGCCGTCGGCACGGCGCGTGCAACGGCCGCTGCCCAGCGGGTCTATCAGGGCAGCCTGGTCAAGAATGGCGAGGGTACGCTGACGCTCGATGGCGCCGGCAGCACCTATAGCGGCGGCACCTTCCTGAATGGCGGCACGATCGAACTTGGCGCCCAAGATGCTGCCGGAACAGGCACGATCCATTTCGGCAAGGGCGCGCAGACGCTGCAGATCGATCTGGCCGCACTCGACACGGATGACGATAACAGACTCTCTAACGTTATCGACGGTTTCTCCACCGATGGCGACGTAATCGATGTCAGCGGTATCGGCTCTAAAGCAACGCTTGGCTTCAACTACGGAACGGATACACTGACGCTGTCCGATCCCGGTGCGGCCGGCGCGCGCCGCGCGACCCTGACGCTTTCGGGCGACTATGCCGGCAAGTTCTTCACAGCCGCCTCCGATGGCGCTGGCGGCATCAAGGTCGGCCTTGTCAATGCTGTTGCCACCGCGCAGACGCGCGCGCCAGGCCATGCAGCCGAATGGGACAAGTTGGCCGCGACCTATGCCTCCGCCGAGTATTCGGCCGACTGGGGTCTGGCCGGCATGAATGCGTCCTATGCCTATGCGCTTGGTTTCACGGGCAAGGGCGTCAAGCTCGGTGAAGTCGATTCCGGCATTGATATCGACCATCCCGAATTCCAGGGCGGGCGGATTCATCCGCTCGATATCAAGGGAACCTATTATGCGGATGGCTACCGCTATGAAAATGGCGGATGGAGTTTCCAGGATGGCGACTGGCACTGGGTCAGCGAGGGCCCCAAGGAGAGCAGCGCCTACACGGCCGGCGAGAGCTTCGATACACCAGGCATCTATGACGGCCACTATAATGATGCCCATGGCACGCATGTCGGCGGAACGATCGCCGCCAGCCGCGATGGCAAAGGCATGCATGGCGTCGCCTATGAGGCCGATCTCTACGTCGCCAACACCGCCGGCACGGATTCGTCGCTCTACGGTCCGCAAGGCGATTACAACTATTACAAGGCGGCCTATGGCAAGGTGGCCGCATCCGGCGCGCGTGCGATCAACACCTCTTGGGGCACGCCGCCGATCAGCGACAAATATTCCAAGCTTGCCGACCTGACGGCGGCCTATAAGGAGTTTTTCGGCAAGAAGACCCATCTCGATGCCATGGGCGAGGTTTCCAAAGCCACTGGCGTGCTCCAGGTCATCGCGGCGGGCAATGATTCCGCCACCAACCCCGATATCCGCAATTCGCTTCCTTATTTCCGGCCCGATCTCGAAAAATACTGGATCAGCGTCGGCGCCAGCGGATCGTCGGGCAAAGCCGATCCGTCCAATGTCGGGATCGTTGACTTTTCCGATCTTGGCGGCGTCGGCAAATATTGGATGATCTTCGCCCCGGGCGGCGACATCGACAGCACCGTACCGCAAGCCAAGGCCGACGATGTCTGGGATCATGCGGAGTGGGGTGTCGATCCCGACAAGCAGACCGGCTATACCTCCGTCAGCGGCACGTCGATGGCAGCACCGCATGCGACCGGCGCGCTCGGCGTGATCATGCAGCGCTATAGCTATCTGGACAATCAGGGCGCGCGCACCGTGCTCCTGACCACGGCGCAGCACCGTGATGCCGTGGATGGCAAGGCGGACGATACGAAAGGGCTTGCCAAGGACGATGCGCCCAATGCCGTTTGGGGCTGGGGTGCGATCGATCTGAAGGCGGCGATGAATGGTCCGGGCCAGTTCCTCGGCGCATTCAACGTCAACATGACCAAGGCGCAATCCGACGTCTGGAACAATTCGATCACCGAGGATGCGCTGATCCAGCGCAAGCGCGAGGATGCGGTCGAGCAGGCGGCCTGGAAGGCGACGCTGAAGCAGAAGGGCTGGGACAAGCGTCCACCCAATGCCTCGTCCAGCATCGACGACCAGCTTGCCTATGCCGTCGGCACGTCGCGTGCCACGGCGGCCGCACAGCGCGTCTATCAGGGCAGCCTGGTCAAGAACGGCGAGGGCACGCTGACGCTCAACGGCGCCGGCAGCACCTATAGCGGCGGCACCTTCCTCAATGGCGGCACGCTCGAACTCGGCGCGCAAGGTGCGGCCGGGACCGGCGCGATCCATTTCGGCAAGGGCGCGCAGACGCTGCAGATCGATCAGGCGGCACTGGGCGCCGATGCTGGTCACAGTCTATGCAACCTCATCGACGGCTTTGCCGCCGACGGCGACGTGATCGATCTGGCCGGTATCGGCTCAAACGCGTTTGCCTTCTTCGATGACTTCTCCGATACGCTCGAAGTGATCGATCCGACCAAGCACGGTGCCTGCGTCGCCACGCTCAAGCTCTCCGGCGACTACACGGGAGACTTCTTCCAGACCGCATCGGATGGCAAGGGTGGGCTCAAGATCAGCCTGTTCGATCCGGCTGCCGACCTTATCGCCGACTGGGCCAAGCACAAGCCGCACCATTATGCCTTCAATCAGGCGGATATCGGTCTTGGCAGCCTGATTTCCGGCAAGAACGCGCGCGCGGATGCGTTCCATTCCGGGCTCGAACACACGGCTTGGGCCAGCCGCAATAGCGACAGCCACAAATGGTTTGCGGCTTCGCCCCTGCATCACGCAGCATGAGCCGATGCGGCGCAGATGTGACGCCGCATCGCTAATACCCTGAGGGTGTGGACCGTGTTTTACCCCTACACGGTCCGCATCGTCTAAAGCGCGTTGCGAGCTTTCAGATTCGCTCCTGACGCTTTATGCCTTTATTTTGTCACATGTCGCGCAAAACCGCTGCACGGTTTTGCGCGACATGCTTTAGAGCATAATCCGACCGGAGTAAAACGAGGATCGATAAGATTCTGCTTCAAAATAAGGAGCTTAGAGCGCCGATCTGATTCAATCAGATCGAACTGCTCTCCAGGCTTGGCCTGTGTGGCGGCCAATGGAGAAACGGGCCGTCGTCAAACCAAGCTTTCTGCCGCCTCCCAGCCGATGGCGCGGCTCAGGAAGGCGAGGCCGAGCGTGGCGAAGGTGGCGGCCTCGCGGTTGTTGCGCCCCGCGCCGTGGCCACCGCCCTCCTGTTCGAAAAGATAGGCCAGATAGCCCATCGCCTGCAGCTTCGCCGCCATCTTGCGGGCATGGCCCGGGTGCACGCGGTCGTCGCGTCGGGTCGTGGCGATCAGGATCGGCGGATAGGCTTTGCCCGGCTCGGCCGTATGATAGGCGGAGATATGCTGGAGAAAGGCCCAGTCCTCCGGCCGGTCGGGGTCGCCATATTCGGCGATCCAGCTCGCGCCGGCCAGCAGGCGATGATAACGCCGCATGTCGATCAGCGGCACGGTGCACAGCAGCGCGCCGAAACGTTCGGGATAGCGTACCAGCATATTGGCAATCAAAAGCCCGCCATTCGAGCCGCCTTCGGCCGCGATGCGCTCGGGACGGGAGACGCCGCGACGCACGAGATCGGCAGCGACGGCCGCGAAATCGTCATGAGAGCGCGCCTTCTTCTCCCGGCGGCCCGCCTCGTGCCACCAGGGGCCGAACTCGCCACCACCGCGAATATTGGCCACCACGGTGGTGCCGCCCTTTTCCAGCCAGAGACGCCCATGGGTCACCGAATAGCCCGGCATGTTCGAAACCATGAAGCCGCCATAGCCCGACAGATGGACCGGCGCCTCGCCCGTTTCGCCCGGCGGCCCGGCCTGGATATAGGGGATGCGCTCGCCATCCACCGAGACTGCTTCGTGGCGCGTGACGACAAGCCCATCAGATCCGAACAGCGTCGGCGCTTGCCTGAGAATCTGCGGCGTGCCGAGATCCGGCTGGATCTCATAAAGAGCAGGCGGTGTGACCGGATCGGCGCTATAGGCGATCAGATCGCCCTTGTCCTCCAGATCGCTGTCGTCGAGCCGCCAGATCTCCGCCACCCCGAGCTCCGGTAGCCCGTGGATCTCGGTCGTCGACCAATCGTCGCGTGGATCAAATGCGATGAAGCGGGCATGCAGGTCATCGCGGAGTGATAGAATGAGCCGTCCGTTCGACCAGAAGAAGCCCTGTATGGCGCGACGCGGCGTGGGCTGGAACAGCAGCCGGAAGTCGCGGCCGCCTGCCAGAAACGCATCGAGACCAAGGCCCAGCAGGCAACCGGAAGGATAGGTTCGGCCAGCGACCTGCCAATCGGTGCGAGGCGTCAGGACAACAAAGTCGTCATTCCACTCGATGCTCACGTCCGTCGGACGATCGATCTTCTGCTTCGGCCCCGTGCGGTCGCCGATATGTACGACCACGTCGTAAAAGCCGAGCTGTTCGCCGAAGATGCACCATTCGACCCCGTGCCGGTGATGGACCTGGGCATAGACACTCATGCTGCTCGCCGCGCCTTCGAACAGGATGGGCGCTGAAAGCGGATCGGCTCCGCGACGCCACAGACGCACCGTGCGTGCATAGCCTGAGCTCGTCGCCATGCCCTCGCCGAGCGGGCTTCGCAGGAGCACGGTGTCGCGATCGAGCCAGGACACCTGGCTCTTGCCTTCCGACAGATTGAAGCCATCGGCGACGAAGCGCTTCGTCTCCAGATCGAATTCACGCAGGGTGACCGCATCGCTGCCGCCGCGCGACAGGCGCAGGATCGCGCGGTCATGATCGGGCGCGCGCGAATGCGAGCCGCCCCACACCCAGTCCTGCCCCTCTTCGGCTGCAAGCGCGTCGAGATCGAGCAGCACGTCCCAGTCCGGCTCGCCGCTACGATAGCGTTCAGGCGTCGTGCGGCGAAAGAGCCCGCGCGGATGGTCGGCGTCGCGCCAGAAATTATAGAGAAGCCCGCCGCGCCGGGTGATGAACGGAATGCGATCCGGCCGATCCAGTGCCTCGGTCAGAGCGTCGCGATCGGCCTCGAAGCGGGGATCGGCAAAGGCGTCCAGCGTCTTTGCGGTTTGCGCAGCGACATAGTCGAGCGCGCGGGTGCCTTCGATCTCCTCCAGCCAGAGCCAGGGATCGTCATCGGGTGCGGCAAGCGTCGGGCGCGGATCGGCTTTGGTCAGCATATGGCGAACTCCTTGGGCAGGGCTGTATCATCGCAGGATTGGACCTTGCCCCAGTCCGCTCGTCGATGCCAAGAGATCATGGCGTCTGGCTTTTGCAACGCAGCCTACTGCCGGCCTTCTGGCCGCGATCTTATGTGCGATTTTCGGTGACGGGCGTGCGAAAGGACAGCGGGCAGGCGATATTGTGCAGAGAAGGCGGCCGCGCTACACTTCGCTGACTTCGAAGCGCCTGCGAGATCTGCGGCTTTTAGAGGTTCGCACGGTCTGATGACCGTATCCCAACCGTTCTTCCGCTGCCGTGCTTGGCAGGATGCCTTGGCACAGAGGCCGCATTGACGTCACAGCCATACGAACCGACCCTGCTTTTCCGCTGCTTCGGCTTGCGCCAGGCGCCATGCCTATCGATTGCGCCGCTGGCGCAGGCTCTGCTGGCCTCGGCGCATCTGCACGTGTCGCTTGGTGGGAGAGCCGACTGTCCGATCGTCATCGCGCCGCAGCCGGCCTATCTGATGATGGCCTATCGTCAGGATGCCTGGCATTGCGATGTGGCCGCCGATGGGACGCGAGCGCCGGTGAGGCTTTATCCTCGCGGCTCGATTTGTCTAGTCGACCTGCGCGAAGGCGCCTCGATCATCCTTCACAGCGATCTGGATGCCATGGCCTTCATTATCCCCGAAAGCCTTCTGGACGAGATCGCGGATTTCGCCGGCGAGCCGGCCGCACCCTTGCTATGCCAGCGCGGCCAGCCCGATACCGTGATTGCCTGCCTCGTCATGGCCTGGGCATCGCTGATGCAGGCGGCAACGCGGTCGGATGCAGTTCTGCGCCATACGGCTCGGGCGATCTGCCTGCATCTCGTTCACGCCTATGGCCCGGCGATGGCGGCTGCAGAGGTCGGCGCCGGGCAGATCGGGCGTCAGCCGACACGTCATTGAGAGCAGGGGTTTTTCACGTCTCGAACACAACCAGTAAACGCCTGCCGCGATCGCAGAGGTGGATTTGGCCCCGGGCCGAGTGCATCTGTGTTTGTTTGAGGTTACATTTAGTTCACACGCCGCTTTGGCGGCCATGGTGAAGACTGGGGTGAGACCATGGGTGAGAGCAATGCGTCGGCACCGCAGCGTCAGGTGCTGACTGCAGCGGGCATCGGCATCATCCGGCTGCGCCATGATGGCGGCGCCCTGGAAAGAACGCCGCCCAGCCGGCCGGCCGATTCCGTTCACGTCATCACCCAGCTGTCCGATTTTCCCTTTCATCGGCTCTGGCGCGAGGGGCGCCTCGTCTTCGAAGGCGGGCACGGCAAGGGGACGCTGGCGATCACCGATCTTCACGATGCCTGGCAGTGTCATCATCTCTCGCCGTTCGACAATATCCGTTTCGACATTCCGCTGGCGCAGCTGCGCAGCTTTGCCGAAGAGATCGGCCGGCCTAACCTGACGCGGCTGGAACCCGTGGCCAGCGCGCAGGATCCCGTCACACTCGGACTTGCCCAGGCGCTTCTGCCGTCGCTGGAGCGGCCGGAGGAGGCGAGCCCGCTGTTCCTGGAGCAGGTGGTGCTGGCGCTTTTAACCCATCTCGCCCAAACCTATGGTGGCTTGCCGGCTGCCGCTCAGGGAAAAGGCACGCTCGCTGCCTGGCAGCAGAAGCGGGCAACCGAATTTCTGGTCGCCCATCTGGCCACGCCATTTTCGGTGGCCGAGCTCGCGGAAGCCTGCGGCCTCTCGCGCAATCATTTCATCAAGGCGTTCAAGGACACGTTCGAGCGCACGCCCTATCGATGGTTGACGGATTATCGTCTCACCCGAGCGCGCGAACTTCTGCTGACGGAGACGCCCATTGCCGAAATCGCCGTGATCTGCGGCTTTTCGGATCAAAGCCATATGACCCGCGTCTTTTCTGGCGCGATGGGCCTTTCGCCCGGCCAATGGCGTCGTCAGCGCCGCGCATAAGCGCGATCGGGCGTTTTCGACAACCTGTTGCCATCCGCGCCTTCGCGGTTCGATTGTTCAAAACGCCCGACTTCCCGACAAGAATTCCCTCCGCCGGCCATTAAAGATGCGCCCCGACACCACTCAAATGGAGGGACAGATGACCGTCAACGCCACCCCGATTCCCGGTCCGCTGTTGATTTCGCCCGATGATCACGCCCTGATCATGATCGATTTCCAGTCACAGATGTCGTTTGCCACCAAGTCGATCGACGCGGTGAACCTGCGCAACAATGCCGCGCTTGTCGCCAATGGCGCGAAGGGCTTCGGCGTGCCCACCATTTTGACGACGGTCGCGGAGAAGACCTTTTCCGGGCCGATGTTCAACGAGATCACCGATGCCTTCCCCGGCCAGCCGTTGCTCGATCGCACCTCGATGAACACCTGGGAAGATGCCGCCGTGATCGACGAGGTCAACCGCATCGGCCGCAAGCGCCTGGTCTTCTGCGGTCTATGGACCTCCGTCTGCATCGTCGGCCCTACGCTGTCCGCGCTCGATCAGGGCTTCGAGACCTATGTGATCGCCGATGCCTGCGGCGATATTTCCGAGGAAGCGCATGAGCGGGCCATGGAGCGCATGGTCCAGGCGGGCGTGCGCCCGATGACCTCGCTGCAATATCTGCTGGAACTGCAGCGCGACTGGGCCCGCACCGGCACCTATGAGATGACCACCGGCATCGCCCGAAAGTTCGGCGGCGCTTACGGTCTGGGAATTATCTACGCCAAGACCATGTTCGGCGCCTCCGAGGGCCATTGAGCGAACGCCAATGAGGCCGGCGTCGGCACAATCCGCCGGGCCGGCGCTGTCTCCCGCTGTGAATCGACAAGGAGGAATGGGGCATGAGTGACAAGTCGCAGGATGGTGTAACCGTGGTTCTCGTCCATGGCGCTTGGGCGGATGCCTCTAGCTGGCGGGCGGTGATCGCGCGCCTGCAGGCTAAAGGCGTGAATGTTCTCGCCGTGCAAAATCCGACCAGTTCGCTCGCCGACGATGTCGAGGCCGTGCGCCGGGTTCTGGCCCGCGTGGAAGGCCCGGTGGTGCTGGTCGGCCATAGCTGGGGCGGTACGGTGATCACCGAGGCCGGGGCGGATGCGAAGGTAAAAGCGCTTGTCTACATCGCAGCCTTTGCGCCCGATGTCGGCCAGTCCACCGGCGATCAGGTGGCCGCTCATCCTGCACCACCGGGGCTGGCGGAGGTTAGCCAGGACTCGTTCGGTCAATATTGGATGAGCGCCAAAGGCTGGACCGAATGCGTGGCGCAGGATTTGCCACAAGAGGACGCGCTGGTGCTCTGGGCAAGCCAGCCGCCGCTTGGGGGACAGACCTTCTCTGACAAGGTGAGCAAAGCCGCCTGGAAGGACCGGCCTGTCTGGTACGTGCTGTGCAGCGAGGACCGCGCCGTCAGCACGGCGCTGCAGCGCCAACTGGTCGAGAGGCTGAACGCGCGCGCAACCGAGATCGCGTCCAGCCATCTGCCGCTGCTTTCGCATCCCGACGCGGTGGTCGAGGTGCTGCTGGACGCGGTCGCCGCTGTTGCCGCCGGCTGAAACAACGGATCGGCGGGGACGGAAACACCCTCTCCGCCGACTGCCGCAGAACCCTGCCAGAACGAGAAAGCTGTCATGAAACTCTATCTCTACTCGCTTGGCGCGGGCTTGATCGTCGGGCTGATCTACAGCCTGCTGAATGTTCGCTCGCCCGCGCCGCCCGTCGTCGCGCTGGTGGGTCTGCTCGGCATTCTCCTCGGGGAGCAGATCCTGCCGCTCGCCAGAACTCTGATGAACCGCGATCCCGTCGCGGTCTCCTGGCGCCACCATGTGAAGCCGCATGTCTTCGGCCATCTGCCCAAGGGCGAAAAGCCGGATCAGGGGACGCCCTCCTGATGCCGAACCACGATCGGCCTGCCGAGCAAGCCCGACAGGCCGGATAGGGCTATCCGGAACACGCCATTCAAGGAGGTCATCCCATGACCGCTGACATCATCCTGCGCAACGGGCGCTTCACCACGCTCGACCGCGCCAATCCGCAGGCCGAAGCCGTGGCAATTGCCGATGGCGCATTCCTTGCCGTGGGGCGGGAGGCGGACATCATGGTCCATACCGGTCCGGCCACGCGGATCATCGACCTCAAGGGCCGCCGCGTTCTGCCGGGGCTTTGCGACAACCACACGCATGTGATCCGTGGCGGGCTGAATTTCAACATGGAGCTGCGCTGGGACGGCGTGCGCTCGCTGGCCGATGCGATGGACATGCTCAAGCGTCAGGTGGCCATCACCCCGCCGCCGCAATGGGTGCGGGTTGTCGGCGGCTTCACCGAGCATCAATTCGCCGAGACGCGCCTGCCGACGCTCGACGAGATCAATGCCGTGGCGCCCGATACACCCGTCTTCCTGCTGCATCTCTATGACCGCGCGCTGCTCAACGGCGCCGCGCTGCGCGCTGTCGGCTACACCCGCGACACGCCCAATCCGCCCGGCGGCGAGATCCAGCGCGACAGCGCGGGCAATCCCACTGGCATGCTGATCGCCCGCCCGAACGCCGGCCTGCTCTATGCTACGCTCGCCAAGGGGCCGAAGCTGCCCTTCGACTATCAGGTCAATTCCACCCGCCATTTCATGCGCGAGCTCAACCGGCTCGGCGTCACCAGCGTCATCGATGCCGGTGGCGGCTTCCAGAACTATCCCGACGACTATGCCGTGATCGAGAAACTGGCCGCCGAAGGCCAGATGACCGTGCGTCTCGCCTATAATCTCTTCACCCAGAAGCCGAAGGAGGAAAAGGACGACTTCCTCAAATGGACGGCCTCGGTCACTTACAAGCAGGGCGACGACTATTTCCGCCACAATGGCGCGGGCGAGATGCTGGTCTTCTCCGCTGCGGACTTCGAAGACTTCCGCGAGCCCAGGCCCGACATGCCGCCTGAGATGGAGGCCGATCTGGAGGGCGTGGTGCGCATCCTTGCCGAAAACCGCTGGCCCTGGCGGCTGCACGCCACCTATGACGAGACGATCTCGCGTGCGCTCGATGTCTTCGAGAAGGTCGACCGGGACATCCCGCTTGCCGGGCTCAACTGGTTCTTCGACCATGCCGAGACCATTTCCGAGCGCTCGATCGACCGCATCGCCGAACTTGGCGGCGGCATCGCCGTGCAGCACCGCATGGCCTATCAGGGCGAATATTTCGTCGAGCGCTATGGCCTTCGAGCGGCCGAAGCCACACCGCCGGTGGCGCGCATGCTGGAAAAGGGCGTGCCCGTTTCCGCAGGCACGGACGCCACCCGCGTCGCCTCCTATAATCCTTGGGTTTCGCTCGCCTGGATGATCACGGGCAAGACCGTCGGCGGCCTCTCGCTCTATCCCCGCGCCAATTGCCTGGACCGGGAAACGGCGCTGAGAATGTGGACGGAGCACGTCGCCTGGTTTTCCAATGAAGTCGGCCGCAAGGGTCGTATCGCGGCAGGGCAGCTGGCGGATCTCATCGTGCCGGACATGGATTTCTTCGCCTGCGCCGAGGATGAGATTTCCTTCCTGACCTCCGATCTCACCATGGTCGGCGGGCGTGTCGTCTATGGCGCCGGCGATTTTGCTGCGCTGGATGACAATCCGCTGCCGCCTGCGATGCCGGACTGGTCGCCGGTCAATCGCTTCGGTGGCTATGCCGCCTGGGGCGAGCCGGAGGGCGCCGGCCGCCAGTCGCTGCGGCGAAAGGCCATTGCCGGCTGTGGCTGTGCGCAGAGCTGCGGCGTTCATGGCCACGACCATGCGGCCGCCTGGGGCTCGAGCCTGCCGGTCGGCGATCTCAAGGGCTTCTTCGGCGCGCTCGGCTGCGCCTGCTGGGCGGTGTGATCCATGATCCACCGCACGCTCACGCCCCCTCGGCCGCTCGCCGGCCTGCTGGCCTCGCCCCTCCTGACCTTCCTCGCCCTCCTAGGGCTATGCTCGGCCTATCTGCAGGGCGCGCTCACCAAGCTCTTCGACTTTAACGGCGCGCTGGCGGAGATGGCCCATTTCGGCTTGCAGCCGGCGCCGCTCTTTGCCGTCGGCGTCATCGCCTTCGAGCTGGCCATGTCAGCGCTGGTGCTGTCGGGCGTCCTGCGCTGGCTCGGTGCCTTGGCGCTCGCTGGCTTCACGCTCCTCGCCACCTTTCTCGCCTTCCGCTTCTGGGAGCTGCCCGTGGGCATGGAGCGCATGATGATGGCGAACGGCTTCTTCGAACATCTCGGTCTGGTCGGTGCCTTCGTCCTGGTGGCGATTGCCGATCGCGCGAAGGCGGGGAACCGGCCATGAGCGCTGCGCCCAATTCAACGCCGCCGGCAAGCGCCCCATCCCCCGGCAGCCTGGGTCCGCTGCGCCAGCCGGTCTTTGCGGTGCTCTGGGCTGCCACGGTGCTTGGCAATACCGGCAGCTTCATGCGCGATGTCGCCAGCGCCTGGCTGATGACCGATCTGTCGGCCGCACCGGCTGCCGTGGCGCTGGTCCAGGCGGCCGGCACACTGCCGATCTTCCTGCTCGCCATTCCCGCCGGCGTGCTCTCGGATATTCTCGACCGTCGCAAATTTCTGATTGCCGTCCAGATCCTGCTCGGTTCCGTCAGCATCACGCTGATGCTCTTGTCGATAAGCGGGTTGATGTCGGTCAGCGCGCTGATCGCGCTCACCTTCCTCGGCGGCGTCGGCGCGGCGCTGATGGGGCCGACCTGGCAGGCCATCGTGCCGGAACTGGTCGATCGCGGCGAGGTGAAGGCGGCGGTGGCCCTGAATTCGCTTGGGATCAACATTGCCCGCTCGATCGGCCCGGCTGCCGGCGGTCTACTTTTGGCAAGCTTCGGCGCGGCAGTCACCTATGGGGCCGATGTCGCGAGCTATGTCGCCGTCATCGCTGCCTTGCTCTGGTGGCCCCGGCCGAAGAATGCGGACGATGCGCTCTCGGAAGGCTTCTTCGGCGCCTTCCGCGCCGGCATGCGCTATGCCCGCGCCAGCAGGCCGCTGCACCGCGTGCTGATCCGCGCTGCGATCTTCTTCGCCTTTTCCAGTGCCATCTGGGCGCTCCTTCCGCTGGTGGCCCGGAACCAGTTGCAGGGCGATGCCGGCTTCTACGGCATCCTGCTCGGCGCGGTCGGTGCCGGGGCGATCGGCGGCGCGCTCGTCATGCCGCGCCTGCGCGCCCGCGTCGATGCCGATGGCCTGCTGCTCGGCGCGGCGCTGGTGGCGGCTGTGGTCATGGCGGCACTGACCTTCTCGCCGCCCAAGGCGCTAGCGGTCGTGCTGCTGCTATTTCTCGGCGCCTCCTGGATCACCGCACTCACCACGCTCAATGGCGCCGCCCAGGCCATTCTGCCCAATTGGGTGCGCGGGCGCGGCCTTGCCGTCTATCTCACGGTGTTCAACGGCGCGATGACCGCCGGCAGCCTCGGCTGGGGTGCGGTGGGGCAGGCGGCCGGCGTGCCGGCGACGCTTCTGATCGGTGCTGCCGCTCTCACCCTTGCCGCCCTCTTCATGCACCGGGTGAAGTTGCCGCAGGGCGAGGCCGATCTCGTGCCCTCGAACCATTGGCCCGAACCGCTGGTGGCCGATCCTGTCGCCCATGATCGCGGCCCGGTGATCATCCTGATCGAATATCGCGTGCCACGCGACCGGCGCGGCCCGTTCTTGGAGGCGCTCAATCGCTTCTCGGAAGAGCGGCGGCGCGACGGGGCCTATGGCTGGAGCGTGACCGAAGACGCCGCCGATCCCGAGGTGATGGTCGAGTGGTTCATGGTCGAATCCTGGGCCGAGCATCTACGCCAGCACCGGCGTGTGTCCAAGGCCGATGCCGATCTCCAGGCAGAGGTTTTGGCCCATCACACCGGCACGCAAAGCCCCGTCGTGCGGCATCTTCTGGCCATCGATCGGCCTGGCAAGATGCGCGGCGAGACATGACCATGATAGCCTCTCTTCAAGGACACGCCATGACCGATGATCCGGCCAGCCTCACCCGCCGCAACCTTCTGATCGCCAGCGCCGCTTTCACGGCCGGCGCGGTCTTTCCAGCTTCGGTTTCATTCGCAGCCACACCTACCAACCCTGAACATGGAGAAACGACCATGGGTTTTGTGACCACCAAGGACGGCACCGAGATCTTCTACAAGGACTGGGGCCCGAAGGACGCCCAGCCGATCATGTTCCATCACGGCTGGCCGCTATCGTCCGACGATTGGGACGCGCAGATGCTGTTCTTCCTGTCGAAGGGTTTCCGCGTTGTCGCGCATGACCGCCGTGGCCATGGTCGCTCTGCCCAGGTTTCCGACGGGCACGACATGGACCATTATGCCGCCGACGCCTTTGCCGTGGTCGAGGCGCTCGATCTGAAGAATGCCGTCCATATCGGCCACTCCACCGGCGGCGGCGAAGTCGCCCGCTATGTCGCCAAGCATGGTGAGCCGGCCGGCCGCGTGGCCAAGGCCGTTCTGGTCTCCGCCGTCCCGCCGCTGATGCTGAAGACCGACGCCAATCCGGAGGGCCTGCCGCTGGAGGTTTTCGACGGCTTCCGTTCGGCACTTGCCGCCAACCGCGCGCAATTTTTCCGCGATGTTCCGGCGGGCCCCTTCTACGGTTTCAACCGGGATGGTGCGACCGTGCATGAGGGCGTGATCCAGAATTGGTGGCGCCAGGGCATGATCGGCAGCGCCAAGGCGCATTACGACGGGATCAAGGCTTTCTCGGAAACCGACCAGACCGAGGATCTCAAGGCCATCACCGTGCCGACCTTGGTGCTGCACGGCGAGGACGACCAGATCGTGCCGATCGCCGATGCCGCCCACAAGTCGATCAAGCTTTTGAAGAACGGCACGCTGAAGACCTATCCCGGCTTCTCGCACGGCATGCTGACCGTCAATGTCGACGTGCTGAACGCCGACCTCCTGGCCTTCATCAAGGGCTGATCGACCCAGGCGGAGGGGCAAACTTCGATCTCTCCGCCTGCCGTAACCTGTGTCGGGCAAAGCAGCTGTCCTGGCGATCGCTGCGCTCGAACCACCTCCATGCGGCCATCAGGCCAGCCGGTTGCGCCGCCAGACGCTGGGCGGCGCGCCGAGGCGGGCGGCGAAGACGCGGCTGAAATGCGCCTGATCGGAAAAGCCGCAGTCACGTGCGATCTCGCTCAGCGACGCGGCGCTGTTCAGCAAGAGGTCGCGCGCCTTGTCGATCCGCTGCTCGATCAGGAAATTATGCGGCGTGCGCCCGGTCGTTTCGCGAAAGGCGCGCAGGAAGGTGCTGCGCGAGAGCTTGCAGGCCGCAGCCAACGTGTCGATGCAAACATCCCCCGCCAGCCGCGCGCGCAGCATGTCCTGGACCTCTGCCGCTTGGCGTGTCGACAGCCGCCGCCCGCGGGGCGTGCCACGCCTGCGGTCGCCATAACGGGTGACGAGATGTGTGCCGATGGCCGCCGCCATCTGCTCGACAAAAAGCGGGGAGGGGACCGCGCCGCCGCCAGCGCTGGCAAACAAGGCCCGCGCCAGGCCGCCCAGCACCGGATCGTCCTCGCCCGTGACATCCGCCAGCGCTGCCAGAGCAGCACAATCCGCTCCATCCGCGATGCGCTCCAGACCGGCCGGCGAAATTTCCATCAGAATGAAATCGAACGAGCCCGACAATTCCGCTTTGTAGGGATCGCTGAAGCGGCGGATATAAACGCCGTTTTCGCCGAAGTCGTGCTGGCTCGCATGATGGGCGTGGTGGATGCGTCTGTAATGGCCTGGCTTGACGGAAAGACCGATCAGCGTGCCGCGCGCGGTGCCCGGTGTCGCGACCAAACCTTCCGGCGGATGCACTGCCCGCTTGCGGTAAAAGCGGATGTCGGCGCCCAGAAGCGCTGCATCATCGGCCAGATTTGCCAGCGGACAGCCGAAGGCATCGCGCTCCCTATGGTCCTGCTTCATGTCGGTTCGCGCCACTGTCCCCAGCTGATCTGCATGGTACGTCACCCATGTCTTTCACCCGTGGCATAGAGCCATGTCCCGCCCAGCCTGTCAAAAGCGCCGGTGTGTTTCAGTCGATCACAATGGTTTTATTTAGCTTACGGATAAGGCTTTATGCCAGCCGGCGGCGATCAATCGCGGCGACCCATTGCCTAAAAAGCAAGAAAATGTTGCGTATATCCCAATTGGATATCACAGCGAGGTGGAAGCGGTGACCAAGTCCACGGTGTTCACGAGCAACCGCAGCCAAGCGGTCCGCCTTCCCAAAGCGGTTGCCTTTCCTGACAATGTCCACCAGGTCGACGTTTTGAAGATCAATCATGCACGCGTGATCGTTCCACACGGCAAGCGTTGGAACGATTTCTTCACACATGGAACCCGGCTCAGCGAAGACTTCCTGCCCGAGCGTGATCAGCCTGATGTAGAGGTCCGCGAGTCTTTCTGATGCTGACCTACATGCTGGATACCAACATCTGCATCTATGTCATGAAGAATTTGCCATTGGATTTGCGCGATCGCTTCAATGCGTTGGCCGAGCAGCTTTGCATTTCGAGCATCACCTTAGGTGAACTGCACTACGGCGCGGGAAAATCGGCCAGACGGATCGAGAACCTCAACAGGATCGAGCATTTTGCAGCGCGTCTGGAGATCATTCCATTCGGCGAAAAGGCGGCTTCGCATTATGCGCAGGTCCGTGCCGAACTTGAGCGGGCCGGCACGCCGTGTGGACCTCACGATATGCAGATTGGTGCTCATGCGCGTAGCGAAGGACTGATTGTTGTGACCAACACCATGGGGGAATTTATCCGCATGCCGGGGGTGAGGGCAGAGACTTGGCTCTAGGGCGTGTTTCGTGGTTGCTGAGCTGACGACAATGTTCGGTCATCGTGACGACGCTCATGGGATGTTCGTCATGCGCCATACGCTGAGCCTTTCTGCGCCTTGCCATAAATCGGGCCCTCTGGGCGAGGACATTTCCCGCTTGTTCGATGAGCGACCACTCTAGGTTGGGGCGAAAAAGGCCACATTAGCATAGGTCCAGCAGGCTAGCCTAACCCCGCAGCAAGTGGAGCGCAGCACCAAGAGACCACACCTCGAAACCACGGCCTCTCCGACCTGGACAATCAGGGAATCCGTTCGCCCGTCTCCTTGTCAAAAAAGTGGATGGCGCCCTGATTAAGCGTCAGGTTCTGGCGGCTGCCGACAGCGAAGTCCGGTCGCCGGCGAAGCACGACCGCGATCTTTTGTCCCTCCACCAGCGCTTCGACAAAGGTCTCGGAGCCCGTCGGCTCAATGTTTTCGACAGTTGCTGCGATCCCTTCTCCGGACGTCAGCTCGATCTCCTCCGGGCGCTTGCCGACCAGAACGCGTTGTCCTTCGCGCATGCTTGCTGGTGTCGGCACGTCGAGCGCCTGCCCGCTCTCCAGAACCAGTGCCCCCTGATGAACCTTCGCAGAAAACAGGTTCATCGCCGGCGAACCGATGAACTGGGCGACAAAGGCATTTTGCGGGCGGTCATAGAGCTCCAGCGGAGTCCCGATCTGCTCGATGATGCCTTTCTGCATGACAACGATGCGATCTGCCATGGTCATGGCTTCGATCTGGTCATGCGTGACATACACCATGGTCGTGCCGAGTCGCCGGTGCAGCGACTTGATCTCGCCGCGCATCTGCACGCGCAGCTTGGCGTCGAGGTTCGACAGCGGCTCGTCGAAGAGGAACACCTGCGGGTTGCGGACGATGGAGCGCCCCATGGCGACGCGCTGGCGCTGCCCGCCGGACAGGGCCTTGGGCTTGCGGGCCAGAAGCGGCACGAGGCCAAGGATCTCGGCGGCTTCCCGCACCTTTCGCGCCTTCTCCTCCTTGCTGGCGCCGGCCAGCGTCATGGAGAACGCCATGTTCTCTTCCACGGTCATATGCGGATAGAGGGCGTAATTCTGGAACACCATCGAGATATCGCGGCTCTTCGGCGGCAGGTCGTTGACAACGCGATCGCCAATGGAGATCGTGCCGCCGGAAATCTCCTCCAGTCCTGCGATCATGCGCAAAAGCGTAGACTTGCCGCAGCCCGACGGGCCGACCAGCACGACGAATTCGCCATCGCGAATGTCCACGTCGATGCCGTGAACCACATCGAGACTGCCATAACGCTTGACCACTTTTTCGATGGTAACGCTTGCCATGATCGCCTCCTCAAACCGGACGGATGCGGATGTGGGTGGAAGAAAGCGCGCCTTCATGCACCTCCATGCCGGCCGCACCACCGGCGAAGCTGCCATCGCGGGCCTCCAGCGACACCGCGCCCACGGTGACGGCCAGCCGGTCGCCCTCCGCCTGTGCCACCATTTGAAAACCGGTTTCGAACGGGATGCTCAGTGTGGCACGCGCAAGCACCTCCTCCGTGTCGTCACGGCGTTTGACGAGTTGTAGCTCGCCATCCCGCGTAATGCGGGCTGCATAATAGCGGCGTTGGCCCTGGGCGCGCAGCACCAGCCCGCCATACGTGCCGAGATGCAGCATGAGATCGGCCTCGACGGCATAATCCGTCCAGTCCCGCGTGCCTTGAAGGATCAGGCCGGCTCCCCTGTTCTGGCTGATGCGGATATCCTGCGGAAAATGCTTGGAGAAGAAGTGGACATTGGAGACCCAGGCGCGACGCCAGAAATCGCCCGCACCGGCCGGGCGGCGGAAGGTGACGTCGGGGCAACCCGTCCAGGTCAACCGGTCGAGGAGAAGGCGCCCGCTGGCACGGCCGCTTCGCGCCGTCAGCACCAGGCCCACCTCGGCAATCGGCTGATATCCGGTGTCGGGAACGGTCCATTCCAGCACCGCCTCGTCGCCTGCTGACAGCATCTTTCCGTCCGGCATGTCGATCTCGACGAGCTTGTCATCAGCGCCATAGTGACGGATGCGAAGTTTCGCCTCGACGGTTCCGGACAGGCCGGCCTCAGCGCGCACCACCGCGCTCAGTCGCTGACCGGGGTGAAGCCGCGGGCTGGCCATGAGGTCGTAGGTGCGCATCTTTAACACATCCACCGGTGTGAAGACCGGCGTGGTCGCGGCGGCTTGGCGGCCGGGTGCCAGCGCGGTGAAATCGAGCGCAAGGGCTTCGCCGGTGCCCGTGACGGTGAAATGCTCCAGTGCCGTTTCGCCGGGCTGTGGCCGGAAACCCTGCACCGAGCCTGGCAGCGAAAAGTGGAACGTCGCGCCTTGTTTCGGAGCCGGCACGATGGCCTCTCCGGCCAGCGTCCGCCCGAGATTGGCCAGCCACAGCGCGATCTCGACGGCGTCCGTAATCGAGCGGCCGCCATCGGCCGATGAGATGTAGAGCCGATCCGCCATCGGGCCGCGCCAGTCAGGGCCGGCTTCCAGCCCATCCAGGCCGAGCATGATGCCGTGCAGGCAGCCCAGATTGCCGGCATTGCAATCCGTATCCCAGCCGGAGGTGTTGACGATCATCTGTCCTCGCTGGAAATCATGCGGCGCATGCAGGAGCGCCATGATCATCAGCGCATGATTGGGCACGACATGGCAATTACCGGGATATTTGTCATAGCCGTAATTGTCCTCGATCTTCTGCCGCGTGGCTTCCCAGTCTTCATTGCCGGAGGTCCAGGCGCGGATATCGGCCACAAGGCGTGCGATCAGGCAGTCTGCCGGAATGTGAGACAGGCCGGTGTCGAGTAGATGATCGACATCGCGGCTGACAAAGGCCTCGGCCTCCATGGCCGCCCAGAGCACAGCCGCATGAACCGCCTCGCCATCATGGCTCACAGAGCCTGCGGCCCGCGCGAGCTTGGCGGCTTGGGCAGGATTTCCCGGCGAAACCAGCGCCCAGCCGTCAATGAAAATCTGGGCGCCGATCTGCTCCGCCACGGTCGCGCCGTTGGTTTCGATCGAGCCGGACGCTGGCGCCTTGATGCCGCGCGCCAGATTGAGCCAGGCTGTGTGCTCGGTCGAATTGCCGGCGCCGCCCCACCACAAAATGGAGCGCTCTTCGATGATATAGTTCAGCCAGGCCTTGCCGATGTCTTCGGCCGAAAGATCCGGCGAAATACCATAATCATCGAGCGCGCGGGGGAAGGTGAAGGTGCCGGCGATATCGTCATCGGTGACGATCAGCGGATCGCCCAGGCGATCATGCACATAATATTCGATCGGGCCGAGCTTCTGGAGAATGTCCTTGTAGCGCCAGTTCTCGAACGGCCGGCCAAGATAGACGCCGATGAGCTTGCCGAGAACGCCGGCATAGACGCGATGGGTATAGTCTGCGGGAATGGACATGGAATGCTCCTGATTAGCCCTTCACCGAGCCGCCAGCCATGCCGTCGATAAAGCGGCGCTGCAGCAGGACGAAGAGGATGACGATAGGCAGAACGATGATGAGTGCGGCGGCCATGATGACGCCCCAGTCTGACGAGTACTGGCCGGACAGAAGGAAGAAGGACACGACGGCGGTCAGTTGATCCTGCCCCTGCAGGAAGGTCGTCGCGATCAGGAACTCGTTCCAAGAATAGAGGCCGATGATCAGCGCGACCGTGAGGATGCCGGGCGAGACGATGGGCAAGAAGACCCTGGCGAAGACCTGCCAGTGGCTCGCTCCGTCGATCAGCGCCGCCTCTTCGAGCTCCTTGGGAACGGCCAGAAAATAGGTGCGCAGCAGCATGATCGCGAATGGCGAATAAACCGCAGTGTAGATGAAGGCGACCGCCACGGGATTGTTGATCAGCCCGAACCGCGCAAAGCCGAAGTAGAGCGGGAAGAGGAAGAGCTGAATCGGCGCGGTGGTGCTGGCCAGGAGGTAGAAGGTCAGGATCTTCCAGGTCCTGATCTTGCGTCGCGCCAGCACATAGGCCGTGAGCGAGCCGGTCGAGCAGACGAGAAGGATGGTCAGGCCGGTCAGTAGCGCCGAGTTTGCCAGCGTCCGGCCAAAATTCGCGTCGCTCCAGGCGCGGACGAAATTGTCCCAACGCAGGTCGGATGGGAAGGACAGCGGGTTCTGGACGATCTCCGCAGACGGCTTGAGCGAATTGACGATCATCAGCGCGATCGGGAAGAGCGTGATGAGCAGGAGAACGGCCAGCGTGACATGGACGATGAACCGCGTCAGACGGCTTTCGGAGAGGCTCATTGATCGAACTCCTTGGCCTGCACGCGGATGTAGAGAACAGTGGCCGCCAAGCCGAACAGGCTGATAACCACGGAAATCGCAGCGGCTTTGCCCACTGCAAGATCGTAGAAGGCGGACCTGTAGGCGAAGGTCGACAGAACCTCGGACGAATAGGCCGGGCCGCCCTGCGTCAGGATGTAGACGAAGTCGAAGACCAAGAAGGACCAGATGACCGTCATGATCATCATCAGTGTGATCGTTGGCATGATCCCCGGCAGAAGCACGTAGCGGATGGTCTGCAGGAAGGTCGCGCCTTCAACCCGTGCAGCTTCGATCTGCTCGGCTCGAACCTGACGCAGCGCCGCAAAGAAGATGACGCAGAGAAACCCCCACCAGTGCCAGAGATCGACGACCGCGATCCCGTAAAGCGCGCTGGACGTCTCCGTCAGCGGATTGGCAAGATCGATCCCCAGCCGCTGGACGAGACCGGTGATGCCGGTGACGGGCGAATAGATCATGCCTTGCCAGACGCGGCCGGTGATGGCCGTGGCAATGATCACGGGGAGAAAATAGATGACCTGGAAGAAGTTTGCGCTGCGTCGCGCAACCAGCATCATCGTGGCCGCCAGGAGGCCCATGGCGATCGGCACGATGAGGAAGATGATCGTCCAGATGACATTGTTGCCCAGCGCCCGCCAGAAGACGCTATCGCCCCAGAGCGCGCGGAAATTGTCGAGCCCGACGAAGATCGGATCGCTGATGCCGTCCCACTCGAAGAAGGCGAGCATGACGGTCAAAAGCGCGGGTATGGCAATGATGACGACATTGATCAGCAATGTCGGCAGGACGTAAAGGCGATGCATAAGATGAACCTTTCAGGGCCGGCCGCGCTCCTCCCCCCGCCGTCAGTCAGCGGCGGGAGGGCAAAAGGCTGGATCGGCGGCAGTCACCGGCCGGCAGGCGGTGTCAGCGTGCGGGAACGGCAGGCGCCTTTCCGGCCTTGGCTTCCTTCTGGAACGAGGCATCCAGCTTGGTGAGGAAGTCCTGCGTGCTGATCTTCTTCAGCCACACCTCCTCGATGCCGTTGATCAGATAGCTGTCGGTTGCCGGCGGCAGGAAGGTCCAGGTGGTGTAGCCATAATTGCCCTGGTTGACGGCTGCCGAGAGGTTCTTCATCGTTTCGGTGAAGAGCGGGGTCACCTCGCTCGCCATCTTGACGTTGGAAATATCCTTGAGCGGAATGTTCCATTCACCCTGCCAGGCAGAGTTCATCGTGCCGTAGACCTCTGGCGAGAACACATAGTTGATGACGGCGGCAGCGCCGTCCGCATTCTTGGCCTTGGCCGCGATCGAGAAGGTGGAGCCGACGCCAAGCGGGAAGACGGGATCGCCGCTGGCGCTAGGGAAGCCGACAAAGCCAGCCTCGGACCCTGCCTTCTTGCTATAGGTCGCAACGTTCTGGAATTGCCAGGTCCCGCTCGGCATCATGCCGGCGCGGCCGGAGGCCAGCATGTCGGCCGTCTGTTCGCTACTGGTCAGCGAAAAATAGTTCTTGCCGAAATAGCCCTTCTGCCACCAACCGTTCAGGCGGTCGATCGACTTGACGAAGGGTTCAGCCGTCCAGGGCATATCGCCGCGCAGCGCCTTGTTAAGATTGTCGGGACCGGCGACGGCGTTGAGGGCCAGGGTCACGAACCATTCATTGGCCCCGCGCCAGTCGGCATTGCCTGCGGCAAAGGGCGTGATGCCCGCCTGCATCATGGCATCGGCGGTCTTTTCCAGCTCGTCCAGCGTCTTGGGCGCCTGCCAGCCGTTCTTCTCGAACAGGGTCTTGTTATAGAAGAGTCCGACCGTTTCGTATGTCTTGGGCAACGCATAGAGCTTGCCCTTGTATTCGCCCATCTTCAGGAAAACGGGAAGAATGCGCTCCTGCCAGCCATATTTGGCGGCGTAGTCGTCGAGCGGCATCAACTGGCCCGACTGTGCCATCGGCGCGACATAGCTCGGCCCGGCAGTGTAAACCACGTCAGGCCCATTGCCTGATAGCATGGCGACGCGCAACTGCTTGTCGAGCTCGCTGCCGCGATAATCGACCGTCAGCGCCTCATCCGGATTGGCACTGTTGAACGGACCGACGATGTGGTCCTGGATCAGCTTCTGTTGGTCTGGCGTGGCCTGCTCGTACCACCAGGTGACACGGTCCTGGGCAAGCGCTGCCTGGCTAAGTGCGGTGTGGCTGACGGTGACCATCAAGGCCGTGGCTATCAAGAGCTGCGTCTTCTTCATCGAATTCTCTCCCTCAATCGATGTTTATGGTTTCTTGTTTGGCGGCGCCGCGACCGACGCGCGAATGATCAGCTCAAAGGCCATTTCCTCGGCATGGCCGGGATCGGCTTTGCGCTCCGCCAGACGTGCGAGCAGACGTTCTGCGGCGCGCGCGCCGATCTGGTCCTGAAATTGTGCGACTGTCGTCAGCGCCGGCGTCACCAGGGCGGAGGCGAGAATATCGTCGAAACCCGCGACCGAGACCTCGTCCGGGATGGACACACCGCGCGCGAGAAGGCTCTGCATGACGCCGATGGCCATGAGATCATTGGCGGCGACAATGGCCGTGAAGGACTTGCCGCTGTCCAGGAGCTTGTCGGCCGCCTCGCGCCCGCCCTCGACCGTGAAATGGCCGACCTCGAGCACGAGCGGCGGCGCCGAAATCGTTGCGATCGCGCCGAGATAACCCTTGAGCCGCACCTGCTGCGGACCACCGGGTGCGGCGATCATGGCGACGGAGCGGTGGCCGAGGCTCAGAAGATGAAGGGTGAGGGCGCGGGCGGCAGCCTCGTTGTCGATGAAGAGATCGTCAATCGGCAGAGGCCCGCCTGCCTTCCGGCTGACTTCGATGCGCACAACGGGAATGCCGGCCTTGCTGAGCGGGCTGAGCTCCTTGACGCCGAGATTGAAGAAGACGCCGACGATCCCGTCGAACCGCCCTTGTTCGGCTGCAGCCACCACCTGACGCTCGTTCGCGACGAGGCCTTCCGTGTCGATGGTAATGACTTCGTAACCCGCCGCGCGCGCAACCCGCTGCACCGCCACGACCATCGACGGGTAAAACGGATTGGCCAGATCCGGCACGACACAGGCGATCACATAGCTGCGCTGGGTGCGCAGCGCCTGCGCGAAACGATTTGGCTGGTAGCCAAGCTCGGCAATGGCCGCTTCGATGCGCTCTGCCGTCTCCGCCGAAACCTTTTCCCGGCCGCCATTCAAAACGAGCGAAACCGTCGCCTGAGCCACGCCGGCCCGCTCCGCCACCTCTTTCTGTGTGATGCTCCGAGAACGCATGATGACCTCGTTGATACGTAGCAATAGATAATTGATACGTAACAGTGAGTCAAGAACGAGAGTGTCTGTGTAGCGATTTTAGGGAATGCGCCAACGCGCCGGCGACCTCGACACGGCGTGTCAACCTGCTGCACTGAAAGCCCCGGCGTTTTGTAGGCAAGCGAGATAGTGGGATGGGCGCAGCCCCTGGGTCTGGCTTTGATGCCATCAACAGAGCGTTGCGCAAGTAAAAGCCTACGGCTTGCGCCTTCATCGAGAGGTTCTAATCGCCTACGTCCGGAGCGCTGCCGATCAACTGTCAGCGAAACTGCCCGACAGTCTCGCAGCGTGCTTTGGCGAAATCCGTTAGGCCTTCGCCGAGATCGCGCTCAGCTCCTCAAGATCCAAGTCACGTTCAAGCTCCCGCAAGGTTTCATCGTCGATCTGCCCTGCTCGATGAAGTCGGATCAATTCGTGCCTGCCTGCGGCCACGGCTTCCAGCACGACGTCAAAATGCGCGTGCAGCAGGGGAGAATAGCGTTCGGTCTCTTCGGCGTAGTTGATGCTTGCCCTGACGCGTTGCTCGTATCGCCGCAGCAGCTGCGGATGGATCAGTTCGCCGTCGTCATCATAAGCGAGGTTTTGAACCGTCACCAGCTGCACCTGCGCCATCGAGCGCTCCGCCTCGCTCATCGTCATCGGCGCGCGCTCCGTTTCCACGTCTCCAAGGCCCACCCAGCTGATGATCCGCCCGAGCGTCGTGCCTTGGATCAGCACCGTTCCCAGGATCACCGCGAAGGCCATGACGAGGATGAAGTCGCGGCCGGGGAAGTCTTGCGGCAAGCTCAGCGCGAGGGCCAGGGTGACGACGCCGCGCATGCCCGCCCAGCCTAAGACGGTCACGCCGCCGCCGCCCATCGGGGCCGAGCGGGCTGTTCCGAGTGTGTGAAAGAGCCGGATGATCAGGTCCGATCCCAGGATCCAGAGGAAGCGGGTCGCCACAAGCGTGATCAGAATGGCGGCGGCGGGAAGCGCCATCGACTCGATGAGGGCGTTGAAGCCTCCACCGCGCTCGACGACATTGCGCAGCGACAGGCCGATCAAAATGAAGACCATCGCCTCCATCAGGAAGACGAGGACGTTCCAAAACGAGGTTCCGCGCATGCGTGTCGCCGCCGACAAGACGGTGTGCTGGTGCCAGGACGCGATCAATCCGGCCGTGACGGTGGCGATCACGCCCGAGACATGGAGCTGCTCTCCCAGGAGATAGGCGGTCCAGGAGAGGATCGCCGTTGCCGCGATCATCAGATATTCGTCGCCCAGGCGGCGCACGAGCTTGACCCAGATAAAGCCGACGGCCGCCCCCACGACGGCACCGCCGATGGCCAGAAAGAAGAACGTGCCGAATGCATTGATCGGGCTGAACGTTTCGCCTGCGGCCGCCGCGACGGCGAAGCGAAACAACACCAGCCCGCTGGCATCGTTCAAAAGACTTTCACCTTCGAGAAGGATCTGCAGCCGCCGCGGCAGGTGCACGCGCTCGAGGACAGCGCGCGCCGAGACGGCATCGGGCGGGGATACGATGGCGCCAAGCGCCGCACAGGCCGCCCAGGGCAAGGACGGCATCAGCAGATGAACGACGGCTGCCACGACGACTGTCGTAAACACGACGGCGCCAATGGCCAGCGACGCGATGCCGAAGACATGCCGTTTGAGCCGATCCACGGCGATCGACCAGGCACCGTCCAGAAGGAGCGGCGGCAGGAAGATCACCAGCACCAGTTCCGGATCGACGGAAATTGCGGGCAGGCCCGGCACGAAGGCGAGCAGCGCACCGCCCGCCAGAAGCGCAACGGACGGCGGCAGGCCCAGACGATGGGCGATATAATGCAGGACGATGATGGCGAGAAACATCGCAATCACCAGTTCGAAAAGATGCGTGCCGTCCATATGTGCCTCGATGCAACAGAAGCGGCATGAAAGGACGACTTCCCCGAAAAGGCAACATGGGGACGCGTCGCTCCTTCGAACATCGAGCCGGATAGGAAGCCGTCTCTGCGCCTTCGATCGTGGCTGAGGCTGACACGGCTGCGCAGCGCGATCCGCAGTGACGTTCCGACATGCACGACCCTGAAACGCCTGGACCAGAATTCGAGAGCAAGGTCCGCCGGTTTTAAGGTCCGCAATAGCAGGGAAGAGCTGTCGAGCGCGCCATCTCGATGACGCAGGCGATCAACCGGCCTTACAAGGAATCGCAGCCGTGCAAGCGCCACATGACAGCCATGAGCAATGATTGTTTAAGCCGAGCTGGACATTCTTCCTCCGTGCGACAGGTCTCAAGCGTGATGCTGATAGGACAGCAAACAAGGAGGCCACCTATGTCGATGACCGTCGCTGATCTGCTGGCGCAGAGCCTGGCCGATGCCGGAGTGAAGCGCATCTGGGGTGTTACGGGCGATAGCCTGAACGGCTTGAATGACAGCCTGCGGCGGCTCGGCCGGATCGAATGGATGCATGTCCGTCACGAGGAGACCGCGGCCTTTGCCGCCGGGGCCGAGGCTGCCGTGACAGGCCAGCTCGCTGTCTGCGCCGGCAGCTGCGGCCCAGGCAACCTGCATCTCATCAATGGCCTGTTCGATTGCAAGCGCAACCATGTGCCGGTGCTGGCGATTGCTGCCCATATCCCGTCCTCCGAGATCGGCCTTGGCTATTTCCAGGAGACCCATCCGCAAGAGCTGTTCCGCGAATGCGCTGATTTCATCGAACTCGTCTCGAACCCGGCGCAGATGCCGAGTGTCTTGCATCGCGCGCTGAACACGGCTGTGGGCCGCAACGGCGTTGCCGTTCTCGTCATTCCCGGCGATGTTGCCCTTGCGGATGCGCCGGTGAGCGCTGTGCCCGTGCCGGCCTTGCCCGGAAAGCCCCGCCTCGTCCCGGCCGATGCCGATCTTGCGCAACTGGCCGCGCATCTGGACAAAGGCAAGGCGATCACCATCCTGGCCGGTAGCGGCTGCGCCGGCTCCCACGATCATGTGGTGGCGCTCGCCGACCGGCTGAAGGCACCGGTCGTTCATGCGCTGCGCGGCAAGGAGCATGTCGAATGGGACAATCCTTTCGATGTCGGCATGACCGGGCTGATCGGCTTTTCCTCGGGCTATCACGCCATGGAGGAGGCCGACACGCTGCTGATGCTCGGCACGGATTTCCCCTATCGCGCCTTTTATCCGCAGAAGGCCACCATCCTTCAGATCGACCGCGACCCCGGCGCGCTCGGCCGTCGCGCGGCGCTGACGCAGGGTGTGGTGGGCGATGTTGGCGAAACGATTGCCGCGCTGATGCCGCACCTGCGCGCCCGCGAGGAGCGCGGCTTTCTCGATGCAGCGCTGAAGCATTACCGCAAGGCCCGCGAAGGGCTTGATGAACTGGCCACACCGACGCCGGTGGGCCGGCCCATCCATCCGCAATATCTTGCGCGGCGCATCAGTGAACTGGCAGCGCAAGATGCGATCTTCACCGCCGATGTCGGCACGCCCACGGTTTGGGCGGCGCGCTATCTCACCATGAACGGCCGGCGCCGCCTGCTCGGCTCGTTCAATCATGGTTCCATGGCCAATGCGATGCTGCAGGCAATCGGCGCGCAGGCCGCCGCGCCGGAGCGTCAGGTCATCTCGCTATCAGGCGATGGCGGCTTCAGCATGATGATGGGTGATTTCATCAGCCTGACGCAACTCGGCCTTCCCGTGAAGATCGTCGTCTTCAACAATGGCTCGCTCGGCTTTGTCGCCATGGAGATGAAGGCCGGCGGCTATCTCGACACCGGCACGGACCTTCAGAACCCAGATTTTGCCGCCATGGCCAACGCCATGGGTGTCAAAGGCATTCGCGTCGAGGCCGCCGAGGATCTCGATGCGGCCCTGTCAAGCGCCTTGGCCCATCCCGGTCCAGCGCTTGTCGATGTGGTAACCGCCAAGCAGGAACTGGTGATGCCGCCGAAGATCAAGCTCGAACAGGCCAAGGGCTTCAGCCTCTACATGCTCAAGGCGATCATCAGCGGTCGCGGCAGCGAGGTGCTGGAGCTTGCCAGAACCAATGTCCTACGCTGAAGCGGATCGTTCGGCCGCGCCTCACGCTCGGCTTCGTGATGTGCTCTTCGTTCTGCGCTGCTCGGCCGCCGCAACGCTCTCCATCCTTCTCGCCCAGGCCGCGGATCTGCCTCATCCGGTCTGGGCGGCCATGTCGGGCGTGATCGTCAGCCAGGAGCGCCTCGGCGATACGCAGCAGGCGACCATCGGCCGTTTCCTCGGCACGCTGCTTGGCGTCGTCATCGCCGTCCTGGTGGGTGTGGGTTCGCGCTGGGCGCATGTCGGAACCACGGCGGAGGTGGCGATTGCCGTTGCGCTGGCGGCTATCGCCGCGCGACGGTGGCCATTGCTCAAGGTCTGCATGTGGACCTGCCCGATCGTTTTCTTTACCTCCACGCCGGGATCGCCAATCTGGGAAGTAGGTTTGCTGCGCGGCGCGGAGGTGCTCCTGGGCGGCGTGGTCGGTATTCTTCTGCACGTCCTCGCGGAAGGTGTGATCCTCACCTTTCTGCGGTTGAAGCGGAGATGACAAACGCGGTGACGACTGGTGAGCTTGGTTCGCCATGCGATGCTGGGCTACCAGTCGTCATCGTGGCTACTCGGCCGATCTGGAAGGCTATGCAAAACCAACCCAGCCGCTTTACCGACATCCTGTTCGCCTGAGATGGCGAGCTTGGGGCGATGGAGTTTCCGACATGCCTGTCTTCCTTGTTGAGCAGTGCTGTCGACGCGTCGGCGTCCTCACCTGGCCATGACGACTCCAAAGAACAAGGTGCGGGAGAAATGCAGCAGGCGGATCTTTCAGAATTTCCCAAGTCGCTTCCGCGCGTGCGCTCAGGTGCACAAGGGGGCAGGGTGACCCGTCCCATGCTGCGTCGCGCAAGTTCGGGAAACGTCACTCTGTCCGGCCAGCGCCCCCGTTGAGGAATGCGCGCGCCGTTTCCGCAACGCCCGTTTCGATCGGCGTAACATCGGCACCGAAACGTGCCGTGAATTTCGACGCGTCGATCCGGTAAGTTCGGTCGAACAGGAAACGGACGTCATGCACTTCGCGCAGCACGGGCACTGCCAGCCTTAGAAGCGCCTGGAGGGGAGCCGGACAGGTCTGGATGCGAGGCTCGACGCCCATGGTCGCCGCTGCGATCACGGCAATTTCCCGCAATGTGCGAGTTGGCGCGCAGGGCATGAGCCAGACTTTGCCCCAATCTTCCGGCGGCAGGTCGAGTAGCCTTTCCACCGCGCGCGCCACGTCGGGCAGATAGGCGACGTCGTGCGGATGGTCGATCGGCACTGCGAATTGTGCGGCTTTGCCTGCAGCCAACCTGCCGAACACCAACGCGCCGAGATGGCTGTTCGTCACACCGGGACCATAGAAATCACTGACCCGCAGCGCGCTCATGCAGACCCGCCCTTCAGCCGAGGCCTGCTGCCACATCTCGGTGATCGCGCGCCGCGCCACAGGTTTGCCGCCCCAAGGTGCGAAAGAAGAGTCCTCCCGGATCGGGCCGTCCTGCGGGCCGTACATATACATATTATCGAAGAACAGCGTCGGAGCGCCGGTGGCCTCCGCCGCCGCAAGGATATGCCCCATGGCGCGTGGCCAGCTTTCCGCCCAGGTCTTCGTGTCATAGGCGAAGCCGATGGCAATGACGATCCGTTCTGCATCCGCCGCGGCCGCCAGCACCTGTGCACGGTCGAGCACGTCGGAGCGGACGAAGTCCATGCCGGCGGCAAGATCGGCCGGCTGCGAGCGCTGGGCGATGCGGACCCGCCTTCCTGCCGCGACCAATCGTTCCGCGACGGCTTTTCCGGCGACGCCAAACCCAAAAATCACCGTGACCTTGTTCATTCGTCACATGTCTCCATTCCGTCGATTTGGGAACGGTAGCACTGGACCCAACCATGCATGAAATGCATAATTGTCATTATGAATATACCATCAAAGCATTTATCGGGTGTTGATCTCGATCTGTTGCCGGTGCTCGACGCACTGCTGCGACGGCGCAACATCACCCATGCCGGACGTGATGTCGGGTTGAGCCAGCCGGCGATGAGCCGCGCGCTCGGCCGGCTCAGGCACTTGTTCGGCGATCCCTTGCTGGTGCGGCAGGCGGGCGGGTTCGCGCTGACGCCGAAAGCCGATCGGCTGGCCCCGCAGGTCGCGGCTGCCTTGGAACAGGTCGGTGCGCTTTTCCGGGACGTCTCATTTGATCCGGCGGTCGAGCAGCGCACCATCCGTCTCGTCGCCGCCGATGCGCAGACCCTATTGCTGATGCCGGAGGTGATGCAGCGCCTCTCGCGCGCGGCACCGGGCATCCGGCTTGCGGTGGAAGGCTATGGTCCGGAGACGATCGACCATATGCGGCAAGGCCGGATTGACTTCACCTTCGCGCTCTCCTCCACATCGCTGCCATCAGGTGCGGAAAGCATGGTTCTGGGCGAGGATCGGCTGGTTCTGGTGACGAGACGCGGCCATCCCTTGGCCGCGGGGCCGGTGACGGCGGAAGATTATGCGCGGTTTCCGCATGCGGTCGTCGCGATCTTCGGCGATGGCCAGTCCGAGATCGACGCGGCGCTGGCGGCTCGCAAGCTGTCGCGCAGGATTGCGATCAGCACGCCGCATTTTGCCGCAGCGCTCGCCGTTGTGGCGGCGACGGATTATGTGACGACCATGTCGGAAGCCCTGGCGCGCCGCTTCGCCGGACCCTTCGACCTCGCGATGACGCCATCGCCTCTGGCTCCGCAACCTCTATCCATCACGCTGGTCTGGAACCGCATCCGCTCCGCCGATCCAGCGCTTATCTGGTTTCGCGACCTGCTGCGCGACGTTGCGGATACGGTCTATCGTTTGCCGGCTGATCAAAAGACGAAGGCATGACCCGGCGCGCCTTTGGATGGCCGTCTCGGCATACCGCCTGGATGGTGTGTTTTTGCAGTAACGGCTATTGCGCCGGCAAGCAGCGATAGGCTTTACACGCCCACCGCTGCACCGTTACGCCGCGCTCCCGGTCAGGGTCCCCGCCGTTACCAAGTCGATACGACCATTGTCCTCGCCATCCCAATATTCGATGGTGTTGGCGGACACCTTGATCAGCACGATACCGGGTGTGTCGATGCCCTCGGGAAACCATCGGTCAAGATCCTTCACCCAATGCGCCTCGAACTGCGCCTTGTCCCGGATCAGGCTAGCTTTGCCATAGACGGCGACGAAGATGCCCGGCTTGCCGAGCATGCTTGGCGGCGCGGTGAAGGTCAGGGTAACGCCCGCGTCGCGGTCGATCTCGCTGACCTTCTTGGTGTTCTCATAGGAGAAGAACCAGGAGTCGCCGTCATACTCGACATCGCCATTGTTGCTCATCGGCCGGCTGTTGATCATCCCGGATCCGCCTTGCGTGTTGAACATGCAGAAATCGATCTTGCTGATCTTTTTGGACAGATCTTCCATCGACATGGTCGTCATTGCAGCCTCCTCAATCGCCTGCCCATGAACCCGCCGTGTCCGGGATGGTTCCACGTGATCGGCTGTTGCCGGGGTGCGGCCATGCGCCAGGACCCCGGTGGGAGGGCTGATGAGGGATCGAGCGTCAGGTTCCCGGAATAGGCTCCCACCGGCCATTCGGCGCTTTGGTGAATTGCGGAATATGGGCAAGCCCATGGACCAGGTCGCGATCCAGCCCAAGCGTCTCGTGCCAGTCCTTGGCTTCGGTCAGGATGACGCCGACGCCGACCACCTCCGCACCAGCCCGGCGCACGAGTTCGAGCGAGCCGCGCAGGCTGGAGCCGGACGCGACGACATCGTCGACCACGACGACGCGTTTGCCGGCCAGAAGCGGCAAGGCCGCGCGGTCGAGCAGCAGGCGCTGCTCTCCCTTCGAGGTGATGGAGGAGATGCGCTGCTCCAGGGCATTGGCGAGATGCAGCTTCGGCGACTTCTGCAGAATGACGTAATTGTCCAGACCCAGCGCGCGGGTGACTTCGATGGCTACGGGAATGCCGAGCGTGGCGGCGCCGACGACAATGTCGGGCTTTGCCGGGGCCAGAGCCTCAGCCAGCGCTTGCCCGATATGGGCACCGAAGCGGACGCCGAGATCGATGAGCATCATCAGCGAAATGGCGAAATCCGGTTTGATCGCCACGATCGGCAGATCGATCGCCTGCCCGGCAACATCGACGGTCCAGCTCTGCCCGGTCCGGGGATCGGCAATGTCACTTGGCATCGGCTTGGTCCTTTATCTTCAGACGCGGTTCGACCATGAGGCCGACCTGACGCCAGGTTGTGCGTTTCTGTGCGAGATCATAGCCATAAAGGCTGAGCGAGAAGGAGATGGCATGCGCCATGCGGATTGCCTGGACGAGAAGCGGCACGCCGCGCGCCAGCGCGAAACGCAGCCGGCTGGGCAGGCCGACATCGTCGATCTCCATGCCACGGGCGCGTTGCGCATCGGCGATTCGTTCGAAGTCCGCGCGCAGCATCGGGATGACGCCGAAGGTCAGCGACAGAACCAGCGTGACGAGCGACGGCAGCCGCGCCGCGCTCGACGCCGCCAGGATGGCGCCGGGGGTCGAGGTCTCCATCACGAAATAGAAAGCCGCCGTTGTGGCCACCAGCCGGGCGGCCATGGCCGCCGCGACGGGCAGGGCTTGCGAAAGCGGCAAGCCCTGAAGGGTGAGATTGAGCAGCCAGCTGGCCATGACCATGGCCGTCAGCAGCGCGGCGCCCTTGGTATAGCCGGCAACGCCCGGCACCCGCAGCAGCCAGAGCAGGAGCACGCAGATGAGCGCGAAAGCAATGCCGGCCTGCCAGCCGGGGGCAAGCCAGGCCGCCGTCATCACGGCGAAGGCCAGAGCCAGTTTGGCGAAGAAGTTGAGATCGTGCAGCCAGCTCATGCGGCCTCCTCCGGCATGTCGGCATAGGGGGCGGGCCAGCTGAGCGCGGTAAAGGCAGGGCTGCGCCACCCTTCCGCCAGCGGGCCGTCATAGGCGATGCGGCCCTGATCGAGCAGCATCAGGCGCGAGGCAAGATCGTCCACCAGTTCGAGATCGTGCGAGATCAGCATCACCGCCCGGCCCGTGTCGCGCATCGCGGCGATGAATCGCTCCAGCATCGCCCGGCCATGCAGGTCTCGCGCCAGAAGCGGCTCGTCGATGATCGCGACCAGCGCGCCGGCCGCATCGGCGCAGGCGAGCCCCAGGAGGCCTTGCTGGCGAACGGAAAGCGCGAAGGGATTGGCCTCCTCCAGAGAGCCCAGATCGTAGCGCGCAAGAGCTGCGCGGGCTTTTTCCACGATGGCCGGATCGGCGGAGCGTGCCGTCGAGGCGGTGATGGCGAAGATGACCTCGCCGATGACGCTCATATTGAAGAGGATGTGGCGCATGTTCTGCGGAATATAGGCGAGCTTGCGGGCCCGGGCGGCCACGGTCCAGCGATCCGCCGCCGCACCATCCAAGGCGATGGTACCGCCTGCCGCTTTCGTCAGGCCCAGCATCGCCTTGAACAGCGTCGTCTTCCCGGCGCCATTGCGCCCGATCAGCGCCACCACTTCGCCGGCGCGAATATCGAACGTCACGTCTTTGAGAACTGGATCGCCGCCGGCGCGGGCAAGGCGGGTGACGAGGCCTGATACGGCCAGCAGGGGCCTGCCGATGGCGCTTGCAGGCGCCAGCCTGCGGCGACGCATCGGCGGCAGCAGGCCGGCTTCCTCCCAGATCGCGTGGTTTTCGAGACAGTCGGCCGGCGGCTGCGGCGTCGAGAGTTTCCCCCCTTGCAGCAGCGCCAGGCTATCGATCACCGGCAGAAGCGAGACGGCATCCTGATCGGCGATCAAGAGGGTCGGCACCTCCTGCGCCGCCTGATCGAGGATATGGCAAAGCCGCCGCCGCGCCGCCGGGTCGAGGCCGGTGGTGGGTTCGTCCATCACCAGGAAATCGGGCCCGGCGGCCAAGGCGGCCGCCACGGCAACCATGCGCCGCTCACCGCCCGACAGCGTCAGCACGCGCCGGCCGCTGAGCGCCGAAAGGCCGAAGCCGGTAATCAGCCTTTCCAGCCGCGCGCGGATTTCGGAGCGGGCGATGCCGCGATTTTCCAGCGGGAAGGCGATGACATCCTCGACGCAGAGATCCCAGAGCTGGTCCTCAAGATTCTGCCCGATAAAGCCGATCCGGCGGAAAAGCGCCTGCCGGGCGACGCTACCGAGCGGCTGCCCGTCGAGCGTGGCATTGCCGGAAAGCTCCGGCACCGCGACCAGCCGGGGGATGAGCCCGGCGGCGACGGACAAGAGCGAGGTCTTGCCGCTGCCGGCCGCGCCGCAGACGAGCAGCCTCTGCCCACGCAAAAGTGTCAGCCGGGCTTCGCACAGCACCGGAGCGCCACCGAAGCCGAGCGTGAGATTGTCGATATCGAGCACGTGAGATCCGTCAGAAGCGCTTGAAGCCGGCAGGATGCGCGCTTTTGAGGATCTTCAGCGCGGGCAAGACCAGAAGCGGCGTGCCGATGACCATTGGGACAATGTCCGACAGGCCGATATAGCCGAAGGCCCACCAGAACGGGAAAATGCCGAGATAGGCCAGGCTCGCCGCGACAGCGGCCACCATCACCAGGCCGACCAGTAGGCAGGTCAGGGCGATGCGCACCAGCGTTGCCTTGTTGAAGCTGGTTTTGGCCGGGTCGAACAAGAGGCCGGGCACGAGGCCGGTCAGGCCGACCATGATCCCATCGACAATGAGCGAATGGGCGGGAATGAAGGTGCCGGCCAGCAGCGACCAGACGATGGTGCCGAGATAGCCGCAGATGAAGCCGCTGCGCCAGCCGATGAGAATGCCGACAATCGGCGGCAAAAAGGCGAAGATGCGCCACTGGATGACGCCCGGCACGAGCTGGATCGGATTGGCATAAGCCCAGAGCACGCCCGTGGCCGCCGCGGCCACGACGGAAAGCACGATGGGAAAGAGCGCGTTGCCCTCGCCCTCGGAGAGGCTGGTGGATTGCATGGTTCGGTTCCCCTTGTTTTATATAACTCCGGCGGACGTGCGCATGGCGACGGCCGTCCGTCCAATGTGAAAGGTCTCCGGCCTGTTTCCATCCCTGACGGACGGGGCAGCTCCGGCCTTGGTGGCGCGGCTGCCCTCTTGTCTGTGCTGTCTCAGGCTGCCGATGGCTTGCGGGCCGGGGCGACCTGAGACGTGAGAAAAATTCGCCGCTCGGTTGGCGGTGCGGCCTCGGTGGCAGGGTCGGCCACCGGCTCTCCGTCGATGATGTCGAACTGCGGGATATGGCCGAGACCATGCAGGAGGGTGGCATCCTGGCCGAGCGCCGCGCGCCAGGCATTGCCTTCCGTCAGGATGGTGCCGGCTCCCACCACGCAGCCGCCGGCACGCCGCACGAGGCGCAGCGCCGCAGCCATGCTTGAGCCGGTGGCGACGACGTCATCGACCACCAGCACCCGCCGCCCCTGCAGCAGCGCAATCGATCTGCGGTCGAGCAACAGGCGCTGCGGTGCGGTGCTGGTGACAGACCGGACCTCTTCCACCAATGCGTCGGCAAGGTGAAACTTGGGCGATTTCTGCAGGATGACGTAGTGGTCGATGCCCAGGCGCCGCGACACTTCGATGGCCACGGGAATGCCGAGCGTTGCGCTGCCGACGATGATCTCCGGCTTGAGCGCCGCGAAATGCGCCGCCAGGGCTTCGCCCACGCGATCGCCGAAACGAATGCCCATATCGATCACCATGAGAAGCGCGATTGCCTTGCGGTCGTCGAGCTGGATGATCGGCAGCGCCACCGGCGCGCCGGCGATCTCCGTTTCATGGGTTCGTGCTGTGTCCAGATGCATGCATGCTCGCGGTGTCAAAGGGCTTGATGGCGCAGGTACGCGCAGCCTTCGTCTCTATAGACATCGGCTGTCCGTGCTTTTACAAACATCAAAAATCGACCTGTGCGTTTCCTTTTATTCAACGCGAGTATGCGCGCGCATGAGCCGGCTGCTCTTCTCCCGTTTTGCCCATTATCTGGATGCGGTCGCCCGTCTCGGCTCGATCCGCAAGGCCTCCGAACAGCTGAATGTCTCGGCCTCGGCGATCGACAAGCAGTTGATCCGGGCGGAGGAAGAACTGGGCGTCGCGCTGTTCGAGCGGCTGCCGCGCGGCATGCGGCTGACCTCGGCCGGCGAGATGCTGATCCATGGCGTGCGTGGATGGCAGAAGGACTTCGGCCGTATCCGCTTCGAGATCGAGGAATTGAAGGGCCTGCGGCGGGGCGAGGTGAAGATCGTCCTCTCGCAGGAGGCTGCGACCGGCTTTCTACCGGCGGCCTTGGCGCCCTTCCTGGCCGAGCATCCGCGCATTCGCCATCAGATCTCCGTCGTCGAGCCTGACCGGGTGCGCCAGCAGGTGATCGACGGCGCCGCCGATTTCGGGCTGACTTTCAGCCCGCAGCCGATGCCGGGCGTGTCCGTCACCTGTTCGACCGTCTTTTCGCTGCGCGCGCTTCTTCCCGCTTTGCCTGAGGCTGCGCCGCCCGAAGGCATTGCGCTCGAGACCTTCTTCTCCCATCCGACGCTGGTGCCGGATGCCTCCACCCATGTGCGCGACGCCGTCGATATCGCCGCTGCGCGGATTGGGCGGCGGCTGCAGCCCGTGGCGACCATGAACAGCCTCGACCTCATGCGTGCCCTGGTCCGCGAGGGCTGCGGTTATGGTCTGGCGGTGCTTCCGCCCGCTGCGCCGCGCATAGGCGCCGACGGGCTGTGGCAGCTGCCCTTTACCGATCGCGGCCTGCCGCCGCTCACCCTGTCCCTGATTGTCGATCCCCATCGCAGCCCGTCGATGACCTCGATCCTGGTGCGCAAGACGCTGGAAGCCGCCTTCGCGCGTCTGGAGACGGATGTCGCCGCAGCTGGGCCATAGGCTGGCAGGCACGGCGGTTCTCTGGTCGTTCATCGGCGAATACTGGTTGAAAGCGCTGACGCGAAGCCGTTCGATGGGTTGTTGCTTCGAATTGATGCACGGGCTTGTCGTCGGCGAGAACACCGTAGTTCCCGCCGATCTCAAAGCAGAGGGACGAGCTGCTTGCTCCTCGCAGCCCGCACCTGGTGTCAGCCGCCGACAGCGTCGCTGACACATTTCTTGGTGTAGGACGTCTTGGCGGCGCCGGCCAAGGGCTTGCCGTTCTTATCCTTCGCCGTGGCTTCGCAAGCGGCTGTGACGTCCTTGGTGCATTTCGTCATGGATGATGTCAGCGCTGCACCGGCCAGCGGCTTTCCGTTCTTATCGACGGCTTTGGATTTGCACGTATCGGCAGCCTGTGCCGACACCCCAGCGAGAACCAAAGCCGCCACCAACAAGATCTTTTTCATGCGTTCCTCCCAAACGATCCGACCAAGGCCGTTGATGACCGTCGTGAGTTAAGCGCTTTCTTACGAATTTAGCAATCACGGTTATGGCCGAGGCGTTGCGCAGGACAGCATCTCTACAGGCTAGGGATCTTGCGTCCTCCTGAGCAGGTTGGCCGGACGTGACCAACGCCGCTCTTCGCGTGGCTCGATCTGGGGCGCAGCCTGTCGCTGTGCCGTCTTGTGCGGCATGCGCGACGTCTCCAAGTGCGTTCAGAAGCCGATCCGGCCGAAGGCGGGGATCTTCAGGCCGGGGTGGCGCAGGTCCAGGCCCGCGACCAAGCCCAGGATGTGAAGCTCGAGCCCGCTGCGCCAGCCGGCGGAGAGGCCGATCAGCCCATAGAGCGTGGCGTGGACATCGCGCCCATCGGCATCGACGGCGAAGAAGCGCCCTTCCGGCAGATAATCGCGCCCCACTGCGTGAGGGGGCAGCACGGCATGGAGTTCCGGCACGCTGCGCAGCACATGCGCCACGAAACTGTTGGAGTTCGGTCCGGGAAACAGCCGGTAGGCACCCGGCTGATTATAGGGATAGGCGGCGATGGCGGCTTCCACCTTGGGGATTAGCGCCATGGCCTCCGGTCCCCGGCGGGCGACCACGAGCTCCGGCGGGTTGGAATACCACCGCGCATCGGCGGGATAGGCATTGCGCCGGATCGGCGTGCCCCAGCCGACCTTGTCATAACGCGCATAGCTGCTGGCGCCGGGCTTTTTCAAAACGATCCAGGAATGGCTGGAGACAGCCCCTTTCATGCCGCCTGTGGCCGCCGACAGCACATAGACCGCAGGCTCCGCATCGGCCTGCGGCGGCGGCAGAATGCCCGCCGACGTCCAGTCCGCCTCGCGCCAGCTCGCCGGCCTGTCGCGCATATACCAGATCCCCGCAGAGGCCAGCGCGGGCAGGAGATAGACGAGGAGGAAGGAGACAAGCACCAGGCGTAAAAGAGGCATGTGATCTCCAAAAGGGCGGCTGGCGCATAATGATGTCGTACCGCTCCGGTCTCGCTCCCCGCAATCGGCTGTCGATGCGGGAACTCCGGCGCGGCGATCTTGCGGCGCGACCCATGGCAGCGCGCGGCGTTGACAGCGCTGTGCGGCTTCGACAAACAGGCAGCGGATCCTGAGATGGTTGAGGGCGGATGATGGCGAACCCGGTTCTGGTGGAAGTGACGCGCGGCACGATGGTGGAGAGCCGTCATCGCGGCACTGTCGTGGCCGTGGACGGAGCGGGCAAGGTGCTGTTTTCAGCCGGCGCCATCGATCATCTGGTGTTTCCGCGTTCGGCCTGCAAGGCCATGCAGGCGCTGCCGCTGGTGGAAAG
Source organism: Xaviernesmea oryzae (assembly GCF_900109605.1). GTDB lineage: Bacteria > Pseudomonadota > Alphaproteobacteria > Rhizobiales > Rhizobiaceae > Xaviernesmea > Xaviernesmea oryzae. The sequence continues at coordinate 30,092 of NZ_FOAM01000022.1, read as the reverse complement.
CGGCGCGGCCGATCATTATGGCTTCGGCGATCGCGAACTGGCGCTCGCCTGCTCCTCCCACAATGGCGAGCCGGAGCATGCCGATCTCGCCGACGCGATGCTGGCGCGGGCCGGCCGCTCGGTCGAGGATCTGGAATGCGGGGCGCACTGGTCCTTCCAGCAGGAGACGCTGATCCGCCAGGCGCGCGCCATGGACAAGCCCACCGCGCTGCACAACAATTGCTCCGGCAAGCATGCTGGTTTCGTCTGCACCTGCGCCCATGCGGGCGAGCCGGTGGCCGGCTATGTCGGCTATGACCATCCGCTGCAGCGTGAGATCCGTGCGACGATGGAGAGCCTGACCGGCGCGCTCATCACGCATGATGTTTGCGGCGTCGACGGCTGCTCGATTCCGACTTATGCCGTGCCGCTGCAAGGTCTGGCACATGGTTTTGCAAAAATGGCGACCGGCGAGGGGCTGGCCCCTGAGCGGGCGAAGGCGGCGCGCCGGCTGATGGCCGCCTGCATGGCCGAGCCCTTCTACGTCGCCGGCACGCGCCGGCTCTGCACCGAGATCATGGCGCTGGCGCCGGGCCGGATCTTTGCCAAGACGGGCGCGGAAGGCGTCTTTTGCGCGGCGCTGCCGCAGGAAGGCATCGCCATCGCCTTGAAATGCGAGGATGGAACAACCCGTGCGGCCGAGGCCATGGTGGCCGCCACGCTCGCCCGCTTCCTGCGCCATGACGACACGCTTTTTGCCGCGCTGATGGCCAAGGCCAACCACACCATGCGCAACTGGAACGGCATCGCCGTCGGCGATGTCCGCGTCACGCAGGCGCTTATGGACTGAGCCAAGCATGGCCTGGAAGGAGAGGCGGCCAGCTTTAAAACATGGCAGGCCATGTCCTGTGGATCGGAATCACAGGACATGATGCAGAGGGTTGGCGGCTTGGCAGCCCCGAATACGACCCTTCGGGCCACCTTCTCCCCGATGGGGAGAAGAGACGTGCCGCCTCTGGCGCTCGCGCCTTGGCCTCGGCTCCCCCAGCGGGGAGACAGTGGCGGCAGCCGGATGAGGCCCGTCAAGCCGTAAGACCTTTACATAGTGTCTGTGGATTCCTGTTTTCGCGCCGAAAGTCTAGGCGGCGGCTGCGGCTTTCACCGAGAGATGTTCGGCGGAAAAGCACACGAGCTCCTGCGAGAGCGCAGCGCCGTCGATGCCCAGCGCTTCCAGCACCTTGATGGCGAAGCTCACCGGAGCCGTGCCGGGCGCGGTGATGATATGGCCGTCGCGCACGGCATGCGGCAGATCGCGATAGGTCGCAGCCTCGCCATAGGTGAGGCGTGCCTCGCGCAGGAAGCCGGCGAAATTGCTGGTATGGCCGCGGCCCTTCAGGCAGCCGGCATCCAGAAGCGGCAGAACGCCGGCGCAGATGCCGGCGACCACCTTGCCCGCCTGATCGAAAGCTCGCAGCAGCGGCGTAAGATCCGGCGCAGACGGCGTCGTCCAGATCGTGCCACCGCAGATAACCAGCGCATCGAAACGCTCGGCGGACAGCTTGCGGCAATCGAGATCGGGGGTTGCACGCAGGCCACCGATCGAGGTCACCGCCTTGCCGCCTGGGCTCGCCACCGTCACCTCCATGCCGCAGTCTTGCCGGGCAAGCGCCATCAGCAGTGCGCATTCCCAATCGGCGTAACCTTCGGTCAGAACTAGAGCCAGACGTGCCATGTGATTCGTTCCTATGCGAGAGGCTGGATATAGCGCATTCCGGTCACGGGGCGGGGCGTGAAATGTTCCGATTCATAAAAACGATGCGCCTGGACATTGCCGGTGGCGGCGCTGACCTGAAGGAAGCTGCAGCCCTGGCGGCGGGCCTGTTCGCGCGCAGCCTCCACCAGATGGCGGCCGATGCCAGAGCCGCGATGCGCGCTGCGGACATAGAGGTGATGCAGGTCCATGCCGCGCCGCCCTTCCTGCGCGCGGTAGAGCGGCACCAGCAGCGCATAGCCGATCAGCCGACCTTCGGCCTGGGCGACGACGGCGGCGATCCAGGGCACAGGGCCGAACAGGTCGCGCTCCAGAACCTCCGGGCTTAGCGAGGCGGCATCGCCGTGATGGGCGGCCAGTTCGCCGATCATCTCGCTCAAGGCGGCAAGATCGGCCGGCTGCGCCGCGCGGATGCGCACCAGCGGCGCGCGCAGGGGCGCTTGCTCCGCGGGCGCATCGTCATTGGCGGCATGCTGAGCCATCGGCAGGATGGTGGGGGCAAGGGTGGCTGAGGCTGGCATCAGAGGGCTCCTTGGTGGTCTGGCGGGATCCGCCGCAAGGGGCCGTTTCTCAAACAAAAGCCGCCTTGCGGCGGCTTGTTGAGATCATGATCAAACGAGCCGCACCTATGGGAGCAGCGTAAAATACCAGGCAATATGTGTCGGGCGTGTGATCATGAGCAGACCATGCGCGGTCAGGCGGCGCTTGTCAAGCCGGTTGCAGCTCGCTGGTTGCGACTGGCCCGTCGAGATGGGCTTGTACAGACAGCGTGGATGGGGCGCGGTCACTTTGCCGGATGGACGACCTTAACCGGCAGGCGAAGTCATATGAGATAAGGGCTGGCATCAAACGCTTTGGCATAATTGGAGCGCTCTTGTACGGCACCCCGAAATAGGATACCCCCCTATGCTATCAGGAGCGCATCCATGTCGCATACGATTTCCAATAAGGCCAAGCTGCTGGCCCGTGTTCGCCGGCTCAAGGGCCAGGTCGAGGCCGTGGAGCGGGCTCTGGAGGCGGAGGCCGGCTGCGGATCGGTGCTGCAGCTGCTGGCCTCGATCCGCGGCGCGCTGAACGGGTTGAATGGCGAGCTGGTGGAGGAGCATCTGCACGAGCATGTGCTGCACGCGCCGGATGAGGCGAGCCGTCAGGCGGCCGCAGACGAGCTGGCGGCGATCCTCAAGACCTATCTCCGCTGACAGCTTTGCTACGGTTCAGCCCGTGGTGCCGCCAAGCGATGGCTTACGCGTGGAGGTGACGAGGTTCGGTGCGCGACATGCCGTCTCAAGGCGCGATGGGGCAAAGGCAAGCACGACATCAGACGCCGCAAGCGAAGCGAAAACCGCTGCTGCATTTCGGCGGCGCGGCGCGGGGACGAAGCATCCAGATCAGGCGCCGACAGGGCAACCCAGCAGGAGCAGGACGGACATGTCGCAGGATCATCCTTTCCATGAGGTGACCTCCCACAGGCACGATGGGCCACGGCTTGGCCATGCGCATCCCCAATCGGCGGCCTCTTGCGATCCGCTGGGCCATACGCATGTCTTTCTCGGGGCCGACCATGCCCGCAACGAGCGGCGGGTCTGGTGGGTGATCGCGCTCACGGCGGCGATGATGGTGGCGGAAATCATCGGCGGGCAGATCCTCGGCTCCATGGCGTTGACGGCCGATGGCTGGCATATGTCCACCCATGCCGGCGCGATGCTGATCGCCGCGCTCGCCTATCGCTATGCCCGCCGCCAGGCCGGCAATCCCCGCTTCACTTTCGGCACCGGCAAGGTCGGCGATCTCGCAGCCTTCGCCAGCGCGGTGATCCTCGGCCTGATCGCGCTGATCATCGCCTGGGAGAGCGCGCTGCGCCTGGCCGAACCCGTGGCCATCGCCTATGACGAAGCCATTGCGGTGGCGGCCATCGGCCTTCTCGTCAATCTCGTTTCCGCTTGGCTGCTGGGGGCCGATCACGGGCATGATCACAGCCATGACGACGATCATGGACATGCCGATGACCACGGTCCGGCCAGCGCCCCCTTGCGGGCCTCACCAGCGACGCTGGAAGACGACAGGACGACACCATCGGACATCCCGCTCGCGACCATGGCGCAGATCGAGGCCGATGCCGCCGCGCCCGTTCCGCAGTCCGCCGTCCCTGACCAACCCGAGGCCGCGGTCGGTCATGGACGCCACGTGGGCCATGGTGGTCATGGCGGACACCATGCACATCACGGTGGGCACCATGGCGGCGACAGCAATCTCAAGGCAGCCTATCTCCATGTCTTGGCCGATGCGCTGACGTCGGTTCTGGCGATCCTCGCGCTTCTGGCCGGCCGTCTCTATGGCTGGAACTGGCTGGACCCGGCCATGGGCGTCGTCGGCGCCCTCGTCATCGCCCGCTGGTCGATCGGCCTGGTGCGCCAGACGGCGCTGGTGCTGGTGGATGCCGCCGACACTGCCGGCGCCCTGCCGGCCACCATTCGCGCCAGGGTCGCCAGCGAGGGCGAACGGGTGACGGACCTCCATGTCTGGCAGGTCGGCCCCGGCCATCATGCCGCGATCATCGCCCTGTCGAGCGTCGATCCCAAGCCCCCTTCGATCTACAAGGCCCGCCTTGCCGGCCTGCCCGGGCTCTCGCATCTGACGGTGGAGGTGACGCCGGCTTGAGTTTCAGGAGTAGCGGTAAGAAGCCGGGTGTCCCCATGTCTCGCCGATGCCGGGCGAGAATGTTGCGGACGAGAGGAGGCCGCTGGTCAGTTCTTGGCGCGCAACGCGTCAGTCGTCTGTCGTACCGTTTGCGCACCGATCCTGGATTGCCGTCAGTGGCAGCGCGGGCATTACCTCGATTTCGAGATAATGCCCGTTAAGTAGTCGTTCAGATCGCGAAAATCTTTCACCTTCCATTGAAAGGCGGGGAGATTGACGGCGTTTTCCCGCAGGGTTTTCGGGATCAGATCGCCATTTGGACGGAGAATGATCGAGGAAACGATTACGCCGGGATAATCCCGCAGACGCTGCTTGAATTCCGGCGTCGTGAGATCGGGCGTGGGCGGGCTGCTTTTTTCAGCCAATGGGCCAGTGCCCCGCGCATCGCTGCCGTGACACATCGCGCAGCGGCTCTGGAAAATCTGCTTTCCATTCAAGTTTTCCGCGGAAGATGCTGACGGGATAAAAGACAGGAAAAGGACTGAAACGAAGAAAGCAGTTCTCATGCACCACCGTTCTCATGCACCACCGATGAAATCTCTATGGCATGAAAGTGACCTTTACGCGCGACAGCAGCCCATCACTCTCCATCGACGCGATAATGCAACCATACGAATAAATTAGGCATATAAAACATATCTCGCATGATGAAAAATCCCGTCAGTCAGATGAAATCCGGGTCGACCGCTTCGTGATGTCTGGCACGCTCTGACAGACACGCAAACTCATCGATTCTTCATGCTCGGGCTTATCCCGAGAATCTGCAAACGCTTGATATGTCTGAGAATCAATGACCGTCGCAGATCCTCGGGACAAGCCCGAGGATGACGCGGCGCGTGATGATGATCTTTGCCAGAAAAGTCAAAATTCGGGCGTGATCCTCCGGATTTCGCGTCAGCGGTGCCCTTCGGCTTGGATAATCTGACCAAAGCAAAAAAGCCCGCGCAGTCTCCCGCGCGGGCCGGTCTCCGGTCAAATCCGCCCCGCTTTATTTCTTCGGCAGGCGATAGGCGATGATGTAATCGCCCGGCTTGGTGCCGACCGAGCCGTGGCCGCCGGCGACCATCACGACATATTGGGTGCCGTCGTCGGTGGCGTAGGTCATGGGTGTGGACTGGCCGCCGGCCGGCAGGCGGGCCTGCCAGAGCTGTTTGCCGGTGGTCAGATCATAGGCGCGCAGATAGTTGTCGACCGCCGCGCCGAGGAAAGCGACGCCGCCCTTGGTGATCATCGGCCCGCCAATGCCGGGGACGCCGACCTTTAAGGGCAGCGGCAGCGGCGTCATGTCATAGACCGTGCCGTTGCGGTGCTTGTAAGCGATATCGCCGGTCTTCAGATCGACGCCGGCGACATAGCCCCATGGCGGCGCCTGGCAGGGAATGCCGAGCGGCGACAGGAACGGGCCCATATAGACGCCATAGGGCGCGCCGTCATTGCGGTTCAGCCCCTGTTCCGAGCCCTTTTCGTCCTGGCCCTTCGGCGGGATATCCGCACGCGGAACGAGGCGCGAGGTGAAGGCCAGGTAGGTCGGCATGCCGAACATCACCTGGCGCTCGGGATCCACCGCGACGGAGCCCCAGTTGAACGTGCCGAAATTGCCGGGATAGACGATCGTGCCCTGCAGCGACGGCGGCGTGTAGCGGCCTTCATAGCGCAGCCGGTGGAACTGGATGCGGCAGGCCAGCTGATCGAACATCGTGATGCCCCACATGCTGCTGTCTTGCAGCGGCGGCGGGGAGAAGGTGAGGCCGGAGAGCGGCTGTGTCGGCGAGGCATGATCCTCGGGGATGGCGCCGCCGGGGGCGGGCACTTCCTTGACCGGGATGATCGGCTCGCCGGTGGCGCGGTCGAGCACATAGATATCGCCCTGCTTGGTCGGGCCCACCAGCGCCTTGCGGCCGTTGATGTCGAGCAGGACCGGCTGGGCAGGAACGTCCATGTCCCAGAGGTCGTGATGCACGGTCTGGCGCACCCAGCGCACCTGGCCGGTGCCCATATCCAGCGCGACGATGGAGGAGGAGAAACGCTCGACGGCTTCGCTCCGGTTCATGCCGAGCTGGTCGGGCACCTGGTTGCCGAGCGGGATGTAGACGAGGTTCAGCGCCTCGTCATAGGAGAAGACCGACCAGCTGTTGGGCGAGTTGGTGGTGTAGGTCTGGCCTTCCGGCAGGGGCGTGGTCACATCGGGATTGCCGCTGTCCCAGTTCCAGACGAGCGCGCCGGTGTTGACATCGAAGGCGCGGATGACACCGGACTGTTCCTGGGTGGAGTAATTGTCGTTGACCGCGCCGCCAATGATGATCTTGCCGCCGGAGATCACGGGCGGCGAGGTCGAGTAATAATAGCCGGCCGGCTGGTAGCGCATGCCCTGTTCGAGATGCAGCGTGCCCTGATCGGCAAAGCTGGTGCAGACCTTGCCGTTCTGAGCGTCGAGCGCGATCAGCCGGGCATCCGAGGTCGGCAGATAGACGCGGGTGGCGCAGGCGCTACCGGGGGCCGCAGCGGCATCGGCATAATAGCTGACGCCCCGGCAGGTCTGGTGCTGCCGGTTCGGGTTCATGCCGGGATTGCTGTCATATTTCCAGCGCTCCTCGCCCGTCGTCGCGTCGATGGCGATCGCCCAGTTATGCGGTGTGCAGACATAGAGCATGTTGCCGATTTTCAGCGGCGTCACCTGATAGGTCGTCTCGCCCACATCGTCGGGCCGCTTGACGTCGCCGGTCTGATATTGCCAGGCAACTTCGAGGCTGGACACATTGTCCTTGGTGATCTGCGACAGTGGCGAATAACGCTGACCATAAGGCGTACGGCCATATTGGTGCCATTCATTGTCGGCGACCTGGCCGCCATAATCGGCGGTAGCGCCGGCCTGCGCCTCCGGCAGGCTGCCGGTCTTATCCAGCGGATCCTGCGTCATCGAATAGGCAGCGGCAAGAAGCGAGAGCAGTACCGCACCGCCCAAAGTTCCGGCGCCGGCGCGATAGACCTGGCCGGTCGGGCTGGTAAAGCCGAGGCGGGCGCGGATAGCCGGCAGCAGCAGCCAGAGGCCGAGCAGGATGATGACGCCGCCACGGGGCCCAAGCTGCCACCAGTCGAAGCCCACCTCCCAGATCGCCCAGGCGAGTGTGCCGACGATGACGAGCGCATAGGCCGTCAGCGCGCTGGGGCGGCGGGTGAAGAGCAGGAAGGCCGTGAGCAGAAAGCCGAGGCCGGCAAAGATATAATACCAGCTGCCGCCAAGCACGGCGAGCCATACGCCGGCGCCGCCGACGGCCAGGCCGATCAGGGCGAAGACGATTGCTGTGAGAACAAGGATCATGGAACAACTCCTGCCGCAACGGGTCCCTGCGGCGATGGTCTATCGGCAGCGCCGCCGGCGAGAGGATGCCCGGCGGCGCTGTCGGCTCAAAAAACGTTTCGGCCGCGCGCCGACGACCCTTGCGGAAGGATCACACGACCTCAGCCTTTCAGCAACAGAACCGACGCGGAGGAAGATGCCGCATCAGCCGGAAGGGATGCACGCGGGACCTGCCGACAGAGGGAATAAGCCCGGCCGCTGACATGACTGCGCTGATCGGTCCAATTAGCGGAGGCTAGGGAAAGTTCAATGTGAGGGGGAGGTGGGGAAAGCGGATGCGGGATCGGCCGCGTTTGGGTGCGTCTTGCGGTTAGTGTGCCTAGTGTGGGAGCAGACATTCGCCTTCCGTTAGATCGCCATTGTACAATCGAAGCTGGATTTGACCCAAAGTGAGGTGACCGCCGAATATAGGATGATGTTGTCTGAGTTCGGCCCTTTGCGGACGTACGCAGTCGCAAAAAAACGGCCGCGAAACTTTGAGTTTTGCGACCGAGTTCCGCGACAGAAATTAAGTTTTGATTTCAGCGGCGGCGAATCTGTCGTGAAAGTTAGGATTTTCGCGATCCAGTTGTGCGAGGTTGAGTGGGCTGAGATAAGGGGCTTCGAGATATCCGTGATTCAAAGCAGTTACTCATGGTAGGCGAGCGAGCCCGCCTGTGCGTGGTTCTGATCAGTCAGTTAGCCGGAGCGCCTGTCGCCGCTCTTCTCGCGCCGCTACCAGTAAATCCCGAACTGCCTGGTCGTTCAGTTGATCCACTCGGGTTAGCGACATGTGCCGCATCGCCTTCCCACTGCCTCGAAGCTTTCCGGCTGGATCAGCTAGAGTAGCGCCCCGGTAAAAGGCGAGGTTCACGTGATCCTTGTAGGGAAGCGCGCAGGCATAGGCCTCGCTCATCTTCTTGGGTCCCCAGCCCCAACTCACGGCCCGATCACCTGGCCGCGAGACCTCTATGCGATCGGGGTGCAGTTCTGAGGCCAGCGCCCGCAAGGCACGAACCAACGCTTCGTGCTGGGGTTCCAGAGCGATCACCTGTTCAAAGGTTCCGACCGGATCGGCCATTCGGTCTCCTTTCAAGCGCAGGCTATACAAGCGGAGTACTATAAGACTGGGCCGCTCCGCTTGCGACAGCTTCATAAGCTCGGTCTCGACATTGACGCGAAACTCCCGATTGAAGCGACACTTGTTTTCCTGACTTTTGCGACGTCGCAGAATAGTTAGTTTTGCGGCACTCGCAATGACCGCTATTGGCGCACAGGCGACATGATGATGGCACGAAGCTATATTTTTCCACCGTCACGTCCCACAGAACGTCCGCGTCACCACCTCCGCCTCCGCCGGCGCCTCCGCCAGAGGCGCAAACTCCGGCTGGTCGTCATAGGGGAGGGCGAGCGCTTTCTGCAGCGCGGTAAACAGCGAGAAATCACCGTCTTCCTGGGCGGAGGCAATGGCTTGCTCTATGCGGTGGTTGCGGGGGATGAAGAGCGGGTTCACCTTGCGCATCGCTTCGCTTCGGGCAACGTCCTCGGGCTCGCGGGCAAGCCGGGCGCGCCAGGTCTCCAGCCATCCGGTAAGCGCCACCGGCCGCCTGAAGCGCTCGATGAGCGAGGCGGCATCGCCGGTTATGGCGTCCGGGAGCGCGCGCAACGCCAGCGTATAATCGGCCTCGCCCTTGTGCAGCAGCGCGAGGAAGGCCTGGATCAGGTCGAGATCGCCCTCCTCCGCCGTGCGAAGCCCCAGCTTCGCCCGCATGACGGCGAGCCAGGCGCCCTGGAAGCGCGCTGGGAAGGCGCTGATGACGGCACTGGCCTTTCCCACGGCCTTGTCGCCATCCTCGTCGATCAGCGGCAACAGGCATTCGGCGAGCCGCGCGAGGTTCCATTGGGCGATGCCGGGCTGGCTGGCATAGGCATAGCGCCCGTTCTGATCGATGGAGGAGAAGACCTTGCGCGGGTCGTAGGTATCGAGGAAGGCACAGGGGCCGAAGTCGATGGTTTCGCCCGAGATCGAGAAATTGTCGGTGTTCATCACCCCATGGATAAAGCCGACGCCGAGCCAGCGGGCGACGAGATCGGCCTGGCGCGCGGCTACCCGCTCCAGAAGCGCGAGTGCCGGGATTTCGGCGTCCGCCAAATCGGGATCATGACGGGCAATGGCATAATCGGTCAGGCGCCGCAGGCCCTCGCGGTCGTCGCGCGCGGCGAAGAACTGGAAGGTGCCGACGCGCAGGTGGCTGGCCGCCACCCGGGTCAGCACCGCGCCGGGCAGAACGGTGTCGCGCTGGACCGGCTCGCCCGTGACCACCGCGGCCAAGGCACGGGTGGTGGGGATGCCGAGCGCATGCATGGCCTCGCTCACCAGATATTCGCGCATCACCGGCCCGAGCGCCGCGCGCCCATCTCCCCGGCGGGAAAAGGGCGTGGGGCCCGCGCCCTTCAGCTGAATGTCGCGGCGCCTGCCATGGGCGTCGATCACCTCGCCGATCAGGATCGCCCGGCCATCGCCGAGCTGCGGCACGAAATGGCCGAACTGGTGGCCGGCATAGGCCATGGCCAGAGGATCGGCGCCCGGCGGCAGCCGATTGCCGGAAAAGAAGGCGGACGCCTCGCGCTCCACGCTCGCGGCATCCCAGCCAAGCTCCGCCGCCAGCGCCCGGTTGAAGGCGATCACGACCGGCGCGTCCACCGGCGTCGGCGCGACGCGGGCAAAGAAGCGATCCGGCAGGGCCGCATAGCTGTTGTCAAAGGTCAGGCTCGGCATCGCGTCGGTCATGATGGCGCACTCCTTGAGACCCGGCATATAGGGCGTCAAGCATAGGGCAGCAAAGGGGGTATAACTTTGCCGTGCTGAACGGGTTGCGATCTTTCCGCCGCTCGCACCTGCGCATCCTTCTTCAACGGCGCTTCGCGTCCGATCATCCGGGCCTGCGCCTCGGCGGTGCGGGCCGCCATCGCTTTTGCCGGCCGGTCTGATCTGTTGCGCGGCGCTGAGGAAGGATGTTGCTCCATTGTCGCTCAGGCGAGGCGCGATCAGGCGCTGTCGCGCATCCCCACCCATCGCCCCGGCGTCAGGCCGAAGCTGTTGCGGAAATGGCGGGTGAAATGCGCCTGGTCGGCAAAGCCCGCTTCGGCCGCGGCTTCGGCCAGGCCGGCGCCGGCCCGCAGCAGACGCTTGGCATGGTCCAGCCGGCGCATGATGCGATAGCGGTGGGGGCTGGTGCCGAAGAGAAGGCGGAATTGCCGGGCGAGCTCATAGCGATCCAGGCCGACCAGATCTTCGAGCGCCTGCGACCGGATGGTGCGGCTGCTCTCACTTACCAGGAGATCGCTCGCCTGGAGAAGCGCCGGCCGCGCCAGCATCTTGCTTTTGCTTCGCCCGCTGCCGGCCTGTTGTGCGAGCCGGGCGGCGATCTGGCCGATGGCATCGTCCAGGGCCAGCTCATCCGGCTCCTGTTGAAGATCGCCGAGAAGCTGGGCGAGCGCCCGCCAGAGCGCGCCATCCTCCACCACGGGGTCGCGCAGGAAGGGCAGATGGCCGCTGGCGGCGCCGACCAGCTCCGGCGGCAGATAGAGCATGCGGTAGATCAGGCCGTCCTGGGTTCCGGCGGCGCCATCATGCAGCTCGTCGGGATGCAGCACGATCACCTTGCCCGGCATGCTGAAACGCGCCTCGCCCCGGTAGCGAAAGGTCTGGATTCCATGCAGCGTCAGGCCGAGCGCATAGGTGTCGTGGCGATGCGGCGAAAAGCCATTGCCGCGAAACCGGGCTTCGATCCGCTCGATCCCGTCCTCCGGCGCCGACAGGCTCAGGCCATCGCGAAAACCCTGCTTGCACGAACGTTCAAGACCGGCCTGCGCCATCCGCGCTAGGTCCTCGGCGCGTTCCATGCCTTGAAGGGAATTTTTCGCCATGTTCGACACCAAGATCGCCATCGTCCTGCGCGGGGACCTCGCCGCCTGGCAGGCCCTCAATGTCACCGCCTTTCTGACCAGCGGCATCGTGGCGCAGACGCCCGAGATTATCGGCGAAGCTTATCGGGATGCGGCCGGCCATGTCTACAATCCCATGACGATCCAGCCGATCGTGGTGCTGGCTGCCGAGCAGGAGACGCTGCGCACGATCCACAAGCGCGCGCTGGAGCGGCAGGTGCGGATCTCCGCCTATATCGAGGAGATGTTTTCGACAGGCCATGACCAGGCCAACCGCGATGCGTTCGCCGCTTTCGATCCAGATACGGCAAAGCTCGTCGGCCTTGCGTTGAGGGCGGAGAAGAAGATCGTCGACAAGATCACCAAGGGGGCGAAAATGCACGGGTGAGGGGAGCTCACCCCTCCTGCTCGCCTGCGCAGGCCGGCCGCAGCATGCCGCTAAAGCCAAGCCAGAGGCCGACCGAGCCGAGCGCGAGAGAGCCGAGGATGAAGAAGGCGGCGGGATAGCCCAGCATCTGCGCGAGCCAGCCGCCAATGACGGGCGAGAGGCTGGCGCCGAGCCCCTGGATCGTCATCACCGCGCCCTGGCCTACATTGACGCGGCCGGTGTCGTTCAAGAGACGGGCGACGAGGCCGGGCACGGCGACGCTCTGCAGCCCGGCGCCGATCCCATCCAGCGCCTGAACCGGCCACACACCCCAGGGCTGGATCACCCCGCCGGCCAAAAGCCCGCGCAGCGGCAGCGCCAGAAAGGAGATGAACAGCACCAGCCAATAACCCCGGCCGGAGGAAAGACGCATGGCCAGAAGCGAGACCGGGATCATCACGGCCTGCGCCACCATCACCGTTTCGGCGGTGAAGAGCGCCGGGTCGCTACCGCCCTTGTCGACCACGGCCAGGCTGAAGAGCGGCAGCATCGCGCCATTGCCCAGGTGGAAGAAGGCGAGCGCGGCGGCCAGAATGAGCAGCGGCTTGTTGCGCAGGAGCTCGCGAAAGCCCTCCGCCTGGCTTGCGCCCTCCTTGCCCTCCTCGCCCTCCTTCATGCCGCGCGCGGCCTGATGGTCGATGGCGCGCTCGGGAATGGAGAGGACCGAGAGCACGGCGAAGACGCCGAACCCGGCCGAGAGATAGAAGATCGCCGGCATGCCGAAGAGCCAGCCGAGCCAGCCGGACAACCCCGCGCCGACGAAATTGCCGGCATGATTGAAGGCCTGGTTGCGCCCGTTCTGCTCGTTGAAGCCCTTCTGCTTGACGATCCCGAGCGTGATGCCGGCCACGGCGGGCACGATGGCCGCGCCGGCGACCGCCGTGGCCACCTGGCTGATGCCGACGACCACGGCCGATTGCGAGAGGAGGATGAGGAAGGCGGCGAGCACGGTGGCAATGCCGGTGATGACGATCACCCAGCGCTTGCGGCGGGTATGGTCGATAAAGGCGCCGGCCGGCGTGGTCATCAGCATGCCGGACACGCCGCCAAGCGTCATCACCGTGCCGATCGGCCCGGCCTGCCAGCCATGCTGCTGCAGGAATACGCCGAGAAACGGGCCGATGCCGGCCTGCATATCGGCCATGAAGAAATTCAGCGCGAGGAGAGCCAGACAGGCGCGGCGCAGATCGCGACCTCCTTCGGCCGAGGCTGGAGAGGCGGAAGGTAAACCGAAAGCCGCTGTTGCCATGATCGCGCGCCCTGTTGCACTGCGCGCAATAAGGGCGATGCGATCAATAAGTTCCTGCGTATGACCGGATAAAGGCGGACATCATGCCCTTTCGTATAGGGCCTGCCCGATCGTGCCGCTGCCGGGCGTGGAAACGGACTTGTGCGGACCGCGATCAGCCTGAAGCGGGCTCACGGGCGATGCGCTTTCCGTCAGCGGGCGCTTCTGCGCTGCGGGCTTTGGCTATTTCTTTTTCGCTTGATCGCGATGCCACTTGATGGCGAAGAACATGCCCGTGCCCAGGACGATCAGCTTGAGCGGAAAAAAGACGATCGGGAACCAGTCCCATGGATCCGACATGTCGGACATCTCCAGATTTTACTTGCTGCGGCGGCCTTAACGCAACAGGGCGGCATGGGGTATTCGCCAATTTGACGCAGGCGAGATTGTAATGGTCAAATTGCATTACATGCGTCGGCTTGGCTAATGTTGTTTGAGACAGTATGTGGCTGAAAAAGATGAATGGAGTCTGCTGGACGGCTGTTTTGGCATCGACGTGCTGTTCGCTGCGGTGCCGCAGCTCCTGCCGTCGCGACCGCCGCGCCATGAACGAGATTACGATACGGCTTGCCGAAACACTCGTGAGTATTCGCAACACCGTGAAGGGCTACGGCAAGACGCGCGGAAGGTTTCGACCGCGCCAGAGGCTGCTAGCCTCGTCCACCCTGGCTCGCAAGTTTGCGCAGTGATAGCCGTGAGCGGACGCTGGCCTCTCATGTAAGAAGAAAAGCATGATTGACCTGGTGCTGCCGGATGAGGGAGATAAGGAGAATGAGGCTGTAAGTGAGTAGGGTTCTGCTGATCTGTTGCGCAAACTAAGCTCTGAATTTCAATTTGTTATTCATGGCGGTTAATACCTAAATAAAGATGTAAAGAAGATGGCTACCACGTGCGTAAAATTCATCACGTTTACATCTGCGCAATGTTCACAAACTCCATTTTCGCAGTCGTGATATTTTGATAAAGTCAGCTTACCGCTTAAGAGCGAGCGGGTCGCTATTCTCGGGATTATCCGCCGCCCATTCTAGGCATGTTAAGAGGCACAGCCGCGCCAGATGTTCCGCAAGCTCTCTTGTCGATGACCAGTCATTGCCGATTTTATCGTTAGTGCCATGAATAGTGCGACTTCGGCCTAAGCTATAGATCTCATCTACTGCTTCATGCATCGTAAGGCCGTCTTTGCGGATCGGCTTGTCACTTGGTACGCCCAGTCGGGCCTTTATCATGCTTCTGATCCCGTTTGACTTTCCACCGCTCGCCAAAGTATCAAGGCACGCAGAGAATTTTACTAATGCTATCAAGTGTATTTCCTCTTTGCATCCCTCATGAAACCAAAGGAGGGCTTGTGCAAATGTATTCATAAGTTTTGATCGTGGCGCCTTTCCATCTGCGGAGAGGTAGTATGCAATTGCTTCTCCTACTATTTGGAAAAATTTCTGATATTCTGAGAGTAAATTTGCCCACCTTTCAGCATTAATATATGGACCATGCGGCATGCCTTTTAAATTGCTTCCAAATATTATTCTTTTATTTGAAGTAAAGGTTATCGAGGGCTGTCTGCGAGATGGTTGATCAACTTGCAATTTGAACCCGTCAAGGGCCCGGGAGGAATTGGCCCACCGCAACGCAATCCCCGTCATCGCAAGGCGGGCGGCAGTCTGGGCCTTCAGTCGTCCTGCCTCAGCAGCGAGGCCTTCTGTCCATACGCTGCAGACATATGTACTATTCTGAATTACATCCAAGATATGTCGTTCTTTTATGGATTCTCTCGTTGGCTTACGATTGCGAAGCTTTTGGCCTGACCAAGCGCGGGCAACACGACGCGCAGTGATCTTATTTACCTTGCCTTCCGAAAAATTGCGTGAGAGCCATGCAGCACGAGGTTCAAAGTGTACAGGGCCAATGGAAAAATGCGGGACTTCAAAGTTACTAAAGAGAGTGCAACCCAAAACATGCTCTGCATGGTCATAAGATTCGATATATTCGTTAACCGCTAAGCATACCTCTGATACAATAGTTCGGGCATTGGCCTGAGGGTCACCCTCAAGATCGATCAGCATAAGAGCTGGGCCGAATGCGCTGCGAACCATCCAGATCCACTCGCGATCAGTGTGGATGCGACTTATCAGCAGGTTGCTGCGTTTGAGTTCTCGTGCAGACAGCTCGATCAGGCGCTCCATCTCTCGCGTCGTCATGATGAAGCGGTCATCGCCTGCTGCTATCTGCCCGGGAAAGGAAAATTCTCCTTCATCTATATCCGACATAAAATCTAGTGCTTGCACGCGCGTTATTTCTGCGATCAATGCCTCTACATACGATGTGAGACCAGACATATATAAAACCTTTGTGAGAAAGCTGGCGTATGCATTTACCCGTTAGAATGCGTATAATTGCAGAATATTGCGCTTTGAAGAATGCAATCAAGGCCTAAACGGCGTATAAAAGTCATTCGCAAGATCATGTATTTCACGATCAATTGATTGATGTATTGGGCGCCGGTTTGAAACTCTAAGTACTCAAGTTTATCCTTGAAAAACATGAATGTGAGGCGCGCGCCCTGTAACGCCTGTGGTGATCTAAGCCCAGACGACTGGAATGTCCGCCGATCGCTAAATTCCCTTCAACCCCACCCTATTCCCCGCTAGACTCCTCTCCCTCAGCTGCAGCACCCGAGGACGTGCGTCCGGCTGATGCTTCGGGAGGAGAAGCCGGATGTCCGATGCCATGCGCCTTGAGGGCGAAGGGCCTATTGCCTTCCTTCCGCCGCGCCCCGAGATTCTCGCGCGGCGCGCGGCGATCATCGCCGATCTCGAGGCGATGCTGTCGCCCGGCGGGCTCGTTCATGCCGAGCGGGCGTTGAAGCCGTTCGAAACCGATGCTTATGTCGCCTATCGCCGTCTGCCGCTCGCCGTCGTCCTGCCGAAGGACACGGCAGAGGTGTCGGCGGTGCTGGCCTATGCGCATGCGCAGGGTATTCCCGTGGTGCCGCGCGGGGCGGGCACCTCGCTGTCGGGTGGCGCGATCCCGCAGGAGGACGCGCTGGTGCTCGGCCTCTCGCGCATGAGCCGGATCCTGGAGGTCGATCTGGAAAACCGTACGGCGCGGGTCGAGGCCGGGGTCACCAATCTGTCGATTTCCGAGCGGGTGGGGCCGGATGGCTTTTTCTATGCGCCCGATCCCAGCTCCCAGCTCGCCTGCACCATCGGCGGCAATATCGGCATGAATTCCGGCGGCGCCCATTGCCTGAAATATGGGGTGACGACCAACAATCTGCTCGGCGTCACCTTGGTGCTGGTCGATGGCACGGTGGTGACGCTCGGCGGTCCGCATCTGGATGCCGGCGGCTATGATCTGCTCGGCCTCGTCTGCGGCGGCGAGGGCCAGCTCGGCGTGGTCACGGAGGCGGTGGTGCGGTTGATCGCCCGGCCCGAGGGCGCGCGGCCGGTGCTCTTCGGCTTCGACAGCGCCACGGAAGCCGGCGCCTGCGTCGCCGATATTATTGCCGCCGGCATCATTCCCGTCGCCATCGAATTCATGGACCGGCCGGCCATCGCCATCTGCGAGGCCTTCGCCAAGGCCGGCTATCCGCTCGATGTCGAAGCGCTTCTGATCGTCGAGGTCGAAGGGGCGGAGGCGGAGATGGAGGCCATGCTGGAGGCCATCGTCACCATCGCCCGGCGCCACCGGGTGAAGACCGTGCGCGAGAGCCAGTCGGCCACGGAAGCGGCGCTGATCTGGAAGGGCCGTAAATCCGCCTTCGGCGCCACCGGCCGCGTCGCCGATTATATCTGCATGGACGGCACCGTGCCGCTCAGCCAGCTTTCGCATGTGCTGAGGCGCACAGGCGAGATCTGTGAAAGTTTCGGCCTTCAGGTCGCCAATGTCTTCCATGCCGGTGACGGCAACATGCATCCTTTGATCCTGTTCAACGCCAATGACCCGGACGAGGCGGCCAAGGCGGAAGCGGCGGGCAATGAAATCCTGAAGCTCTGCGTGGAGGCCGGCGGCTGTCTCACCGGCGAGCATGGCGTCGGCATCGAAAAGCGCGATCTCATGCGCTTTCAATTTAGCGAGGCCGATCTCGCCCAGCAGATGGCCGTGCGCGCCGCCTTCGATCCGCAATGGCTGTTGAACCCGTCCAAGGTCTTTCCGCTGGAGGGCCGGCCGCTCCTCCGTCCGGCGCCCGAGCGCAACGCGATGGCGGGCACGGCCGTGCCGGAGACCTTCGCATGAGCCTGCCCCGGCACTGTCCCGAGACGGAGATGCAGGCGGCCGAGCTCGTGCGCGCGGCGTCGGCGGCGCGTGCGCCGCTGGCGATCGAAGGCGGCGGCACGCGCCGTGGCTTCGGCCGGGCAGGCGCCGTCTCCGCCGTCGTCAGCACGGCCGCTCTCTCCGGCATCAGCCGCTATGCGCCCGGCGAAATGGTGATGACGGCGCGCGCCGGCACGCCGCTTGCCGAGATAGAGGCGGCGCTGGACGGGCAGCGGCAGATGCTGGCCTTCGAGCCCGCCGACCATCGCCCCGTCATGGCCACGACCGGCACACCCACCATCGGCGGCGTCTTCGCTGCCAATGTCTCCGGCCCGCGCCGCCTGGTGGCGGGCGCCGCGCGCGACAGCCTGCTCGGCGTCCGCTTCATCAATGGCGCGGGCGAGGCGATCAAGGCCGGCGGGCAGGTGATGAAGAATGTGACCGGGCTCGACCTCGTCAAGCTGATGGCCGGCAGTTTCGGCACGCTCGGCCTTTTGACCGAGGTGACCTTCCGCCTGCTGCCCCGGCCGGAGCGGGCGGAAACGCTTGTGCTCTCCGGTCTCGACGATGCGGCGGCATCCAGCTCCATGGCGGCGGCAATGGCACTGCCGGTCGAAGTATCGGGCGCCGCCCATCTGCCGGAAAGCGTGCGTGGCCGCTTTCTCTCCGGCGCCCTGCCGGAAGGTGCGGCCACCGTGCTGCGGCTGGAGGGCCTGGCGGCCTCCGTGGTGCTGCGGGCGGACAAGCTCGCTGCCGCGCTCTCGCCGCGCGCGCCCATCACGCGGCTGGGTCCGGAGGAGAGCGCCGTGCTCTGGCGCGAGATCCGCGACATCAAGCCCTATGCCGACGGCACGCAAAAGCCGCTCTGGCGCGTCTCGGTCGCGCCTATGGCGGGAGCGCCGCTTCTGGAGGCTTTGCGGATGGAGGCCGGTGTCGACGCCTTTTTCGATTGGCAGGGTGGGCTCATCTTTCTGCGCATGGAGGCGGAGCCGGAGGCCGAGCTCTTGCGCGGCTTGATCCGCCGGTTTGGCGGCGGCCATGCCACGCTGTTGCGCGCCAGTGCTGCGGCCCGCGCGGTCACGCCTGCCTTCGAGCCGCAGCCGCCGGCGCTCGCCGCCCTTTCCGCACGGGTCAAGGCCAGCCTCGATCCGCACGGCCTCTTCAATCCCGGCAGGATGACTTAAGCATGCAGACCTCCTTCACCCCCGAGCAGCGCGCCGATCCCGCCCTTGCCGAATCCGAGGCGATCCTGCGCCGCTGCGTCCATTGCGGCTTCTGCACTGCCACCTGTCCTACCTATGTCACGCTCGGCAACGAGCTCGACAGCCCGCGCGGGCGGATCTACCTGATCAAGGACATGCTGGAAAACGGCCGCCCGGCAACGGAGGAGGTGGTCACCCATCTCGACCGCTGTCTCTCCTGCCTCGCCTGCACCACCACCTGTCCCTCCGGCGTCGATTACATGCATCTGATCGACCATGCCCGCGTGCATGTGGAGCAAACCTATCCGCGCCCTCTGGCCGACCGGCTGATCCGCGGCCTGCTGGCCGCCGTGCTGCCCTATCCCGCCCGGTTTCGCGCTGCACTCCGGCTGGCGCGCCTTGCCCGGCCCCTCGGCCCGGCGCTGGCCCGCGTGGCGGCGCTGAAGCCGCTTGCGGCCATGCTGCGGCTGGCGCAGGAGGCGCGCCCGGCGCCGCCCGCCTCGTCCGCGCCTGTGCAGGCGGCAAGGCCGGTCGAAGGGGCCGCGTCAATCGCAGCGTCCACGTCCGGTGAGGGGTTGAGCGGCAGGCGGGTGGCGCTCCTTGCCGGCTGTGCCCAGAGCGTGCTCGACCCCTCGATCAATGAAGCGGCCGCGCGCCTGCTGTCCCGCTTCGGCGTGGAGGTCGTGGATGTGCCGGGCGAGGGCTGTTGCGGCGCGCTGGTGCATCACATGGGCCGGCAGGAGGAGGCGCTGGCCTTTGCGCGGCGCAATGTCGATGCCTGGACCGCGCGGATCGAGGCGGGCGGCCTCGATGCCATTCTCGTCACCACATCCGGTTGCGGCACCACGCTCAAGGATTACGGCCATATGCTGCAGCACGACCCTGCCTATGCGCAGAAGGCCGCCCGCATTTCGGCACTGGCGCTCGACATCACCGAATATCTTGACCGGCTCGACCTGCCGGCCTGCCCGTCCAAGGGCCTGACGGTCGCCTATCACGCCGCCTGCTCGCTGCAGCACGGGCAGAAGGTGACGCTGCAGCCCAAGCGCCTGCTCTCGGCCGCCGGCTTCACGCTCAGGGAGCCGGCGGAAGGCCACCTCTGCTGCGGCTCCGCCGGCACCTACAACATCCTCCAGCCGGAGATTTCAGCCACGCTGCAGGCCCGCAAGGTCGGCCATCTCGAAGCCACCCGTGCCGATCTCGTCGCCGCCGGCAATATTGGCTGCATCACCCAGATCGGCCAGGCCAGCCGCCTGCCGGTGGTTCATACGGTGGAGCTTCTCGACTGGGCCTACGGCGGCCCTGTGCCGGCGCGGCTGGCGGAGGCGGAATTGTTCGCCGTCCGGGCGGAGACGACAGGCGGGAGTGCTAAAGCGGCGGCAATCGGCGCTTGACCGATTGGCCCTTGATGACGGCGGTGCTGGTTACCGCATGGCCGGACAGGGCATCGAGGGCCTTGTCCATCTCTTCCACGGACCGTGCGACGAGGCGGGCGAGGAAGGGATCGTCGCCGGTGATGCGGTCGCACTCGACAATGGCAGGCATCTCCTGGATCAACTGTTCGACCAGATGCATCTTGCCCGGCAGCGGGCGGATGCGCACGAGCGCGCGAATGGCATAGCCAAGCGCCCGCGCATCGGTCTCTACCGTGAAGCCGGTGAGCACACCGCTCGTTTCCATCCGGCGGATGCGCTCGGCCACGCTTGGTGCCGACAGGCCAACCCGGCGGGAAAGCTCACTGAGCGGCAGCCGCGCCTCGGCATCGAGCGCTCGCAAGAGCGCTGAATCGATCGCGTCGAGCGGCTGATTTTCGGATCGAAGGCCGGAGGCCGGTTTTGCTTTTGTCATCGCGGTAAATTAGCGTCCGAACTTTTGAAACGCCATGGAAAACCATGGCTGCAAAAGGCGATGATATCGATGGCGGCGGACACCGGTCTGCCTGCCTGACCGCATCAAGTCCTTCAACCCTTGCCCTCGAACCCGTCCCCACGACCGAACGGCCATCCGCTCTCTGCCGATATCGTGCGGCGGGCCGGATGTACCGTGGCGGCCTGAACCTGTTGCCCCCTTCGCATCCCGCTACGCATCAATGCGATGCCGGCTCGCGGGGAACATGCGGGGCCGCCTGCGGTTCGGCGCCGGCTGTTCGCGACCGATGGCGCATAGTCTTCGAAAGATCCAAACCATGCTTGCTGGCCTCATCTTCGGTATCGCCACCTGCGCGCTCTGGGGGCTGACCTTCGTGGCTCCCCGCGCCGTCGAGCCTTTCACACCCGCCGATCTTGCCGTCGCCCGCTATGGCCTGTTCGGCCTTGCCGCCGTGCTGGCGCTGGCCCATCCCAGATTGCGCCGGGCGCTTGCAGCTATCGTACCCGCGCAGAAGGCATTGGGCTTCTTCCTCGGTGCTGCAGGCTATCTCGGCTATTTTCTCGCCGTCGCCTTTGCGGTGAAGGCGGGCGGCGCGGTGATTCCGCCGTTGATCACCGGGCTGATGCCGGTGATCCTGCCGCTGATCGCCGAACGGCGCCAGCGCACGCTCGGCTTTGCCCGGCTGGCGCTACCGCTCGGACTGATCGGTCTGGGCATTCTCGGGGTGCAGCTCAGCGCTCTACTGGATCTCGGCGCCGTCCGGCCGCCGGCGCCGTTTCTTGGCCTTGCGTTCTCAGTGCTCGCACTGGCCATCTGGATCGTCTATGGCCTGGCCAATGCCATGGTATTATCGGGCACGGCCCCGCCCGATACGCTGGCCTGGACCTGTCTGCAAGGCATCGGAGCGGCGTTCGGCGCGCTCTTGCTTCTGCCGTGGACAAGCTTTCCCGGGCCGGTGGAGGCGAGCTCGGCAGAGCTCTGGCGCTTTCTGCTCTGGTCGCTGATGATGGGCCTCGGCGGCTCTTTCGCGGCCACGGCCTTCTGGGCAGCCGCCGCGCGGCGCCTGCCCTTAAGCCTGGCTGCGCAGCTGATCGTTGCGGAAACCATCTTCGGCATGATTTATGGTCTGATACATGAAATGCGGATGCCTGGTCCGAGCGAGGCGGTGGGCGCGGCATGCCAGATTGCCGGCGTCTGTCTGGGCGTGGCCCGCTTTGCCAGGGCTGCCGCGCGGCCGCCCGTGACGACGCCAACGCGGCAGGAGTAAACCCCGCCGCGCTGTTTTGAGCGACTGCCAGGATCCGCGTGGAAAGCGGGCAGCTTGCAGAGCCGTTGATCCGTCAGCTTCCCGAGATCTGGGTGGCGATGGTCTTGGTGTTGTAGCGGATCATGTCGACATAGGTTGCGGCCGGGCCGTTGGCCTCGGAAAGCGCGTCGGAGTAAAGCTCAGGGCCGGGCGTCAGTCCGGTCTCGCGGCCGATCTGCTGCATCAAGCGTGGGTCGGAGATGTTTTCCAGGAAGATGGCGGTCGCCTTGTCGTGGCGCACCTGTTCGACCAGCGCGGCCATGTCCTTGGCAGAGGCTTCCGATTCGGTGGAAAGGCCTTCCGGCGCCAGGAACTTCAGCCCATAGGCAGCGGCGTAATAGCCGAAGGCGTCATGGGTGGTGATCACCGTCTTGCGGGACTTGGGAATGCCGGCGAAGGTCTTGCGCACCTCGGCGTCCAGGCCCTTCAACTGAGCTTCATAAGCTGCGCCGTTCTTTTTGTAGTCGTCGCAGCCGGCCTTGTCGGCCTTGCAGAAGCCGTCGACGATGTTCTTCACATAGATCTCTGCATTGGCGACGTTCTGCCAGGCGTGTGGATCGGTGCCCGTATGGTGGTGGCCTTCATGGGCCTCTTCCTTCTTGGCGCCGTCCTTGGCGGCGTCGCCCTCATGGCCTTCGTCCTCGTCGATCTCCATCTTGCGCGGCTTCACGCCCTTGGTGGCGGTAACGATTTCGGCCTTTGTGCCGGAGGATTCCACCAGCCGGTCCATGAAGCCTTCCAGGCCGAGGCCGTTGACCAGGACCACATCGGCCTTGCCGATGGCAGCCGCGTCGGTCGGCTTGGGCTCATAGACATGGGTATCGCCGTTCGGGCCGACCAGCGTTGTCACGGCCACGCGGTCGCCACCGACCTGACGGGCGAAATCGCCCAGGATCGAGAAGGTCGCCACGACCTTCAGCGGGCCATCGGCGGCCTGAGCGGCGGAGAGCGGGAGGACAAGCGCGGCGGAGGCGAGCGCGAGGCGAAGAAGCCTGGTGTTCATGAGATTCTCCTTTCATGACAGGGCTTGGGAAGAGGGATGATCAGGCGGCCCGGTGCGGGCGGGTGCGCCTGAGATGGGTAAGCAGGATGCCGCGCGGCGCGCCGAGGATCGACAGCGCATAGATCGCGCCGCAGAAGAGGATGATGGCCGGTCCGGTGGGGAGGGCCGCATGATAGGACAGGAGCAGCCCCGCCACCGAGGACACCATGCCGAAGGCCACCGCCAGCGCGCACATCGGCCCGACGCGATTGACCCAGAAGCGCGCGCTGGCCGCCGGCAGCATCATCAGCCCGACCGAGAGCAGCGTGCCCAGCGCCTGGAAGCCGCCGACGAGATTGAGCACCACCAGGAAAAGGAAGGCGAAGTGGATCGGCGTGCCGAGCCGGCTGACCGACCGGAAGAACAGTGGATCGAGGCACTCGGCCACCAGTCCGCGCCAGAACAGCGCCAAGCCAACCGTGCTGAGGACGAAAATGCCCGCAATCAGCATCAGGGCCTGATCGTTCAGCGCGAGAACGGTGCCGAAGAGAATATGCATCAGATCGATATTCGACCCATGCATGGAAACGATCAGCACGCCGGCCGAGAGCGAGATGAGATAGAAGGCGGCCAGCGACGCGTCTTCCTTCTGCAAGGTGAGACGCGAAACCGCGCCGGCTAGCAAGGCCAGAAGCAGGCCGGCGATCAAGCCGCCCAGCGTCATCGGCGCCAGATCCAGCCCGAAAAACAGGAACGCCACCGCCGCACCGGGCAGGATGCCATGGGCCAGCGCATCGCCCGTCAGGCTCATGCGCCGGAGCATGAGGAAGACGCCGACCGGTCCCGAGCTCAGACACAGCATGATGCTACCGGCCAGCGCCCGCTGGAGAAAGACGTAATCGACGAAGGGAGCGATCAGAAACTCATACATGGCGGTCACTGTCAGGCGCTTTCGGACCGGCACCAGGGCGCGGTGTCGTCGAAGGCTTCGGCAAAATTGCGCGCTTTCAGCAGGTTTTCGGCCGAAAGACAGTGCGCCGTCTCGCCCCAGGCAACTGCGCGGCGAGCCAGCAGCAGCGTCTGTGGAAAGGTTTCGCGCACCAGCGCCAGATCGTGCATCACCGCGATCACCGTGCGCTCTTCCCCGTGCCAGCGCTGGATCAGCGCCACGAGATCGCGCACGGTCTTGGCGTCGATGGCGTTGAAAGGCTCGTCGAGCAGGATCAGGTCCGCATCCTGCAGGAGCACGCGGGCAAAGAGCGCGCGCTGCAGCTGGCCGCCGGAGAGACTGTCGATTGCCCGCTCGGAAAAGCCGTCGAGCCCCACCGCTGAAAGCGCGGTGGCGATATCGGCCCGATCCGCCTGACGTAGCCGACCAAGCAGGCCGCGCTTCGGCCAGAGCCCGAGCGAGACGAGATCGAACACACGTGCGGGAAAGCTGCGGTCGATCTCGGCCTGCTGCGCCAGATAGGCAAGGCGCAGCGCCGGCGCCCGCGCGATGCGGCCGGACATCGGCCGCAGCAGGCCGGCCACCGCCTTCAGCAGCGTCGACTTGCCCGAGCCATTGGCGCCGACCACCGCCATCAGCGCCCCGCGCGGCACGGTGCCGTCGAGATGATGGACGGCGGCATGGTCACCATAGCCGAGCGTCAGGTTCTCGAATGTCAGCGCGGCGTCGGCGTCTTTTGTGCGCTTTGGCGCGCTGTGGATATGGGCGTGCTGGCTCATCGGCCCTTCCTGTTGTCCCGGCGCTGCGGCTTTACAGCGAGAGGTCCGGCCCTATTGAGAGCCGGGATGCTCGAAAGCAGATGGCGCCGTCATCACGGCTTGACCCTTCGATATGTTATGTTATCACATCCGTCAACGCGAAACGTAATGTTATACCCTATGAACATGTGAACGGGCGGCCGCAGGCATGCCTCCGCCCGAAGGGCGTAGCCATGGCTGCGACCGAACATGCCGCCTCTTTCCAGTCTCGCCGACAGCGGTGCTTCGATGTTGGCGAACGTCCCAAGGAGATTTCAGATGACTGCTTTTCAACCCATGCCGGTCACCGTGCTGACGGGCTATCTCGGCGCCGGCAAGACAACGCTTCTGAACCGCATTCTCTCGGAAGAGCACGGGCGCAAATATGCCGTCATCGTCAACGAATTCGGCGAGGTCGGGATCGACAATGATCTCGTGGTCGAGACCGACGAGGGCGTGTTCGAGATGAACAATGGCTGCATCTGCTGCACGGTGCGCGGCGATCTGATCCGCATCATCGAGGGGCTGATGCGCCGTCCCGGCCGCTTCGACGGCATCCTGATCGAAACAACCGGTCTTGCCGATCCCGCGCCGGTCGCCCAGACCTTCTTCGTCGACCAGGACGTGCGCGCCAAAACCCGGCTCGACTCGATCGTCACGGTCGTCGATGCGCATCACCTGCTCGGCGAAATCGATCATGCACATGAGGCGCAGGAGCAACTGGCCTTTGCCGATACGATCCTGATCAACAAGGCGGATCTGTGCGATACCGAGGCGCTCGATAAGGTGGAGGCGCGCATCCGCCGCATCAACCCAACGGCGACGATCCACCGCACCACGCGCTGCGCCCTGCCGCTTGAAGCCGTCATCGGCCGCGGCGCCTTCGATCTCGACCGGATCCTCGAGGTCGAGCCGGACTTTCTCGACGAGACCCACGAACATGAGCATGACGACCATGTCGCCAGCTTCTCGCTCGTCACCGACACGCCGCTCGACCCGGCGAAATTCCTGCCCTGGATCGAGCAGATCACCCGCGCCTTCGGGCTCGACATGCTGCGGATGAAAGGCATCCTCGCTTTCGAGAATGACGATGACCGCTTCGTCGTCCAAGCCGTTCATATGCTTCTGGAGGGCGACCATCAGCGGCCTTGGCGCGAGGACGAGAAACGCGTGAGCAGGCTGGTCTTCATCGGCCGCGATTTGCCACGCGACGTGATCGAAGACGGCTTCCTGCGCTGCCGCGCCGGACGCGCCGCCGCTTGAGGCAGGCTTGGCCGTGTGCGACCAGGTTTGTATTGAACGATGCCGGCAAAGCGGCCGTGCCGCCCTGTCCAAGGCGCTCGGAAAAGGGCGTCTCTGACATAGGAAGCGGGGCTTCTCCAGGCGCTGCCGCCGGACCCGATTAAAACCGGCCGCATGTGCCTTTGGCTTCCTCTCCCCATCGGCGAGGGAGGAGTGTGGGGGGTGCGCCGCAGCCTGTGCCGGCATCAGGCTGCAGTCCTACTTCCAAAGACGTCCCCATTGAAGAGACTCGATCGATGAGCGCTTTCGTCAATCCCCTGGCCCCGCGCCGCCCGCGTGCGGCGGAGGCTGTGGCCCGTATCCGTGAATGGCTGCGCGGCCGGTTGGCGCTGGCCGATGGCACTGTGATCGTCGTCAACGAGGTGGCCTGTGCGGAGCCCGGCTGCCCGGATCTGGAAACCGTAATCGGTCTGCTGTCGTCTTCGGCGGCGAGCCGCACCTTCAAGATCAGCAAGCCGATCGCCGCGGTGACGACGGCCGACCTCGAGCGGATGGTCAACGGCGAGGCGGCGGCATGATCTGGCCGTTGCGCAAGGCGCGGACGCAGGACAGGGCATCGGCCGAGAGCGCATCGGAGCCGGCCGCCATTCCCGTCTTCCTGCTCACCGGCTTTCTCGGCGCGGGCAAGACGACGCTGCTCAACCGGATTCTCGCCGATCCCCGCTTTGCCGATAGCGCTGTCGTCATCAATGAATTCGGCGCTGTTTCCGTCGATCATGATCTCGTGCGCGCCGGGCCGGCACAGGTGACGGTAACCTCCAGCGGCTGCCTGTGCTGCACGGTGTCGAGCGATCTGCGCGGCGCGCTCTTCGCCCTGCAGGAGGAGCGTGCCAAGGGGCTGGGGACCGCTTTTGCGCGCGTCATCGTCGAAACGACGGGGCTCGCCGATCCCGCGCCTGTCGTTGCCGGTCTCATTCCCGGCACGCTGCCCGCTTTTGGCCTGCGCGATCATGTGGTCGCCCGCCGCTTTCGCCTTGCCCGCGTCATTGCCGCCTTCGATTGCGAACATGGGGCAGGGCCGCTGGAACATCATTTCGAATGCTGGAAACAGCTGGCCTTCGCCGACGATATCGTCCTGACCAAGGGCGACCGCGCGCCTGCCGCACCCTGGAAGGCGGAGATCGCTGCGCTCAATCCATCGGCAAGGCTGCATGAGTCGATGGCACCTGATTTCGATCTGGCGGCCCTGCTTGAGGCATCCTCCTATGACGCCGCGACCAAGCCGGAGGACGTTGCCGGGTGGCTGGCGCTGGAGGCGCTGGCGCAAAAAGCGCCGTCGGCTGCGCCTCTGCCTGGGCCCTCGTCGGCACCGATAACAGCCGCCGTCGCCATGGCCGGCCCGAGCGCGAGCCGCCATGGCGGCATCGCCACACTCAGTCTCATTCAAGATGGACCCGTGGATCGCACTGCGTTCAGCACCTTTCTCCAGATGTTGGCAGCCGCCCCGCGCGGATCGGGCGAGCTGCTGCGCGTGAAGGGTCTCGTCGCCTATCGCGATGCGCCTGACCGGCCCGAGATCATCCACATGGTGCAGCATGCCCTCTGCCCCGCCCGTCCGCTGGACGGTTGGCCGAGTGATGATCGGCGCAGCCGCCTGGTGGTGATCGGCCGTGACCTGCGCGAGGAACCCTTGCGCAAATTGTTTGACGTGACGCGGCGGTAAGGTGAAGCCTGTGTGGCGGGCCGGGCCATGACGCACCCCGTGGGCCAGAACGCGTCGAAGATCGACACGTCAAGCGCCGAGAAGTTTGCGTTTTGCCACTTCGAACTCCTCCGTTGAGAGGTGGCCGTCCTCCTTCTGTTTGATCAGCCGTTCCAAGCCATCAAGCATTTCCCTGGAAGCAGGGCGTGGCCCGCCGTCCAGGTCGAGTGATGAGGCGGTTTCATCAGCGGCCTTGTCCCGTGCGGGAAGGCAATGCCAGACAAGCAGGGCGATGGTCCCGACAGGCACGAACAGAGAGAGCAGCAGAAGCCTGCCGCTACGGTTGATGTCGTGCATTCGGCGGATGGTGAGAGACAGCGTTGGCAGAAAGGTCACGAGCCCCCAGATAGTGTGGGCTAGGCGGCGCGTCTCGAAGCACCAAAGGGCAAGCGAAACGAGGAATGTGAAAAGCGTGGCATACCAGAATTCCGAGCGGGTCGCGCGGCCCCTGGAGTTCACATAGTTTCGGAAATAGCTGGCGATGGCCTCGCCCACGCCCATGCTGCGCGCCGGTGGGCCGAAGCGGTTAGACCCCGGTGGCGGCCGGCGCAGCACGAAGACCAGCGGCACGAGGACATAGACAAGGAAAACCTGCCAGTCCCGCGAAGAAAAACTACCCATGAAGACGCCCCAAAATTAGATCATCCTTATGATAGCTTTCCACCTTGGGGATTTGAAACAAAAATCACGTGGCGCAACCACGTGAGCAAGCCATCTTTCCCGGCAGAAAAAGGGGCCGGAGACGGCAAGCGCTCCAGCCCTTCCAGCCTATCTTGCCCGCGTGCCCTCACGCCGCCTGGCTGTGCCCCCAGCGCGGGAAGGGGTCCGGCAGCTTCGCCCAGGCGGCCGGGCGGAAGTCGTCCGCGCTCGCCAGCAGACATGCGTCGAGCGCGGCACGGACCGCCGCCTCGTCCATGCCATGGCCGATGAAAACCAGCTCCTGTCGGCGGTCACCCCAGCTCTCGTCCCAGCGCGTCATCAGATGGCGGCGCCATTCGGCATGATCGGGCCATTCGCGCCGGTCGATCGAGGCCCACCAGCGGCCGAGTGGGGAGGTGCGGACGATGGCGCCGGCCAGCGAGAACTCGCCTGCCCAGTCAGGCCGCGTCGCCAGCCAGAAATGGCCCTTGGCACGGATCAGCCCGGGCCAACTCGCCTGGATGAAGGCGGCGAAGCGGGCAGGCTCGAAGGGGCGACGGGCGCGATAGACGAAGCTCTCAATCCCGTATTCCTCGGTCTCGGGCACATGGTCCTTGAATCCGTGAAGCTCCTTGAACCACATCGGATGGCGCTCGGCCTTCTCCTCGTCGAAGAGCCCGGTATCCAGAATGTCGGTCAGGGGCGCACGGCCGAAATCGGTCTCGACGATGCGGCAGTCGGCGTTCAGGCCGCGCACGACGGCGCGCACATGGCCGCGCTCGGCCGGCGAGACTTCCGACACCTTGTTGATGACGACGACATCGGCAAACTCGATCTGCTCGACCAAGAGGTCGATCAGGCTGCGCGCGTCGCCTTCGCCGGCCACTTGGCCGCGATCTGCCAAAAGCTCATGCGAGCCATAATCCTTCAAAAGGCTTGCCGCATCGACAACGGTGACCATCGTATCCAGACGGGCGACATCCGAGAGGCTCTGTCCTGCCTCGTCGCGGAAGGAGAAGGTGCCGGCAACAGGCAGCGGTTCGGATATGCCGGAGCTTTCGATCAGCAGATAGTCGAACCGGCCGTCTTCGGCCAGTCGCCGCACCTCTGCCAGCAGATCATCACGCAGGGTGCAGCAGATGCAGCCATTCGATAGCTCCACCAGCTTCTCCTCCGTGCGGGAAAGCTTGGCACCGCCTTCGCGCACGAGATCGGCATCGATATTGACCTCGCTCATGTCATTGACGATCAGCGCCACCCGCCGGCCCTCGCGGTTGTGCAGAACGTGATTGAGCAGCGAGGTTTTTCCGGCGCCTAGATGTGAGCTTTCAGGAGGTTGTCCATTCGGGGCTGATCGAGGAGACTGGAGTTACCACACCTCAGTTCCTGGATCGCAGGCCCCGAATGAACATCCATAAGAATGCCCGACTGACGCCTTTGCGTCGAGAAGAAATGGCGCGTCTGGTGCTGGCTGGCATGCCGGTTTCCCAGGCCGCGCGCATGTTTGGCGTCTGCGCCAAGATCATCAGGCGCTGGACCGAGCGCTTCCGGCAAGGCGGCCGGGACGCCATGATCGACCGCTCGTCGCGACCCCATGCAAGCCCCAGGATGACCGGTCAGGCGCTGGCGGAGCGCATTGTCACGCT
>NZ_FOAM01000010.1 GCF_900109605.1 Xaviernesmea oryzae | reverse complement strand
CTTCGTCCTGACGGGCGGAGAGGCTTCGGATTACAACGCCGTTCCGGACCTGCTGGCGATACCTGTCGGCAAGCCGAGACTGTTCCTCGCCGACAAAGGATATGACGGTGATTTCCTGCGCGAGGAACTCCTGATCCATGGGATCAGGCCAGTCATTCCGCCGAAGGCCAACCGTAAGAACCCGCCTGCCTGTGACTTCCGGGCATACAAGGATCGAAACCGCATTGAGCGGATGTTCAACCGCCTCAAGCAGTTCCGTCGCGTTGCGACCCGATACGACAAGACCCGAAAATCCTTCTCAGCATTTCTCGCCCTGGCTGCCGCTAAGATATGGCTGCCATACTCTGTCAACAGGACCTAAACCTGAAATTCAAGACGAAATAATTGAAACGCATTTAATTCGAACCAAGGCAACTGAACTGCTCGCCGCCGCAGCAGATCTCGGAAATGGTTCTCAAGATGTCGGCGTTGCCAGTTTGGCAGACAAAATTGCTGAGGACGTAAGGAAGCTCCTACAAGCAGTAGAACGCAAGCGTGACATTTCCACGGTACTTTCATGAGGATGAACGAAGTTGGTTATTGTGCATGAGCTCGCTTTACTCGATCGTTGACGGCAAACTGCAGCCAGCAACGCGCCGCGCCTTAATGAAGGAAAGCCTCATCGAGGATTGGGTGGCGGCTGATCCGTCGCTGCTGGGCCTGGATGCCCTCGTCATCGGCCGTCAGGTGCCGACCGACCACGGCAAATTCATCGACCTTCTGGCGCTGGACGCTTCGGGCGCGCTTATTATCATCGAACTGAAAAAGGACCGCACGCCGCGAGAGATCGTGGCGCAGGTGCTTGACTACGCCTCGTGGGTGCGCACGCTGACGACACCGCAGATTTATGAGCGTGCGGAAAGATACCTCCAGACACGCCTGGTCACCGCCTTTCGCGAGAAATTTGGCGAAGCCATTCCGGAGCAGCTCAACGGCAGCCACTCCATGCTGATCGTGGCAAGTGAACTCGATCCGGCATCGCGGCGGATCGTCGAATATCTGTCGGAAGAGCATGGCGTCGCCATCAACACAGTCTTTTTCAACGTCTTTGAGGCCAATGGCCAGGAATGGCTGACAACCGATTTCCTTCTCGATCAGGAAGAGGTGGAAGAGCGCTCAGAGCGCAAGGTTCGCCCGCCTTGGTCCGGCTATTATTTCGTCAATGCCGGTCTTGGCGAACATCGCTCCTGGACGGACATGAAGCGCTACGGCTTCGTGAGTGCCGGCGGCGGCGAATTCTACACCAAGCGCCTGGAGCAGCTCGCCGTCGGCGACGAGATATTCGTCTACGACAAGGGCAAGGGCTATATCGGTTACGGCGTGGTGACGAGCGAAGCGCAGCTCGCCTCGGACTTTATGACGCCCGATGGCCTCCTCTTTGAGCAAGCACTCGCCGAGCCACGAATGAAGCGTCCCGGCGAACCTGCTGACCGCGCGGAATATGTCGTCGGTGTTGAATGGCGCAAGACGGTGGAGCCATCACAAGCCAAGTGGTTCAAGGGAGCCTTCGCCAATCAGAACATCGTCTGCAAGCTGCGCGATCAGGCGACGGTCGATTTTCTGATCACGGAATTTGGGGTGGGCGGGTGAAACACCAGCTTGGCGGATCGTTTTTATTTTCGCTAAAGTGACGATCCTACCAACTGCGCGCGGCTCGCGATCAAGGTCGAGACCTGATTGATCGTAACCGGGTCAACGGCGCTTGGAGATAGCGATTCGCGCACTTGGGCTATCGTTCCACAGGTGGCATCCGTCAGCTCAGCAACTCGGCGGCGCACCAACGGTAAGCCAACACCGGTATCTTTCGAAAAAGCCTTCCAACCGTCGGCGTCCATTTCGGCAAGGGTCGCACGTCTCCCGATCCGCATAGCCATTTTCGGTGAGAGGTCTGGATAGGCCACGGTTGAAAGCAGGTCGTACAAAGGAGCCATTCGGGGCCCTTGGTCGTCATACAGAATCGAAAAATTCTTGCCGTGGGCGTCAGCATTTCCAACTATGAGATTAAAGATTGCTGCGTCCAGTAACTTCGCGATGTCCGTGCCCGGCCGTTCAGACACCCGCCGCAATAGCTCGAAGCAGTCCTTGAATGTCGGTCCGCCCTCGCTTGCATACTTCGTTTCAGGCGGCACACCAAGTGCTTGGCAAAAGTCTTCCTGATGTATGCGGCGAACCACGCCGTCGGCATCGCGGTAGCGATCGTATCGCTCGATCAAAAGAAAAGGGCGACCATTCGCGGACCACGGTTCGACGGGGGCAATGTCGAGGCCAACTGCTGCAGCGAGCCTCATGACGAAGGCTTCGTTTTCGGTTGTCCCTGGGAAGCGTGCGATCGGCGGCTTAAGTATGTGGGTAGTCGCCTGGCCGAGAACCGGAAGTGCGATCTGACCGTCGATTAGAACAAGCGGCACCTTGGATTGCGCGCCAGCCAGCGATAGCCTCAAGCCCTCTTGGCCGGCCAATAGCGGCCGGGTCGGAAGTGCGTCCAGTATCCGAACGATTCCGGCCTCATCCAGAGGTGCTGGTTGCTGATCCGCAATCGGTCCCGCTTCTGTGGGTTTCTGATCTTCCGGCAAAAGCTGAAGTGCGCCGGCAACGTCACCGCCTAAGCGATCAAGAAGCGCGAAGTCGTTCGCAGGTGAAACGCCCAATGCCTGCGCCGCAACAAGACGCTGGCTTTCCTCGGGCAACAGGCCTCCGAAAAATGGTCGGCATTCACGACGGGAAAAACGCTCTTGGCGCTTCGGGAGCGAGGCAGACAGCGGAAGAGTATTTTCGTCACGAAGCCAAGCTTCGGAGTAGGCAAAGCCAATATCACCGTGCCTATCCTGGGTGAATTGCCCGACAATACGACCATCCCACCAGACGTTGAGAACCCTTACCGTCATTTTCTACGTTCACCAGGTGTCAGAATATCAACGGAACAGCCGAGCGTTTGCAGAACCTGCAACACTTTTCCTATCTGAGCTGTCGGCTTTCCGGCTTCGAGATCGACAATGAAGCGGAGGCCGACCCCAGAAACGCCAGCAAGTTCGTCCTGCCGCAAGTTTTGCTCCTTGCGTGCGATACGGACCAGGGTGCCGATATCGGCTGGAGTTTTGATGCGTTTCGCCATTGCTCTTTTCCCGATCGGGAAAATAGCAGCGTAGTTGGTGTCTTGTCGATAGGAATTTTCCCGATCGGGAAAATGATGCCGCCGAATGACGCTCGTGCAGATAAATTTCCCGATCGGTAAATTGATGAGGGGCTAACCGATACCTTTGGATTTGCAGCTAACGGCTAACTGAACGAGATTGCAGTCTGACCCGGCTTTCTTAAAATAACTCAGCTTCCACACTGAGCGACAATGCCGCCTTTACAGCCAATATATGCTGGTGCGGCCCGATTGGAACTGACGGCGTCAACCCGCGCGGCCGTGAAATTATTCAACAGCGAGGCCAAATACGAATAGATGGTATAGTTGCGCTGATCAGAATCGTCGCTGCATGCGCGAATCCAGACCAAGCGCTTCGGTAAGCTTGCCCAAGTGTGACGCCCAATATAACTCTACACAAGTGTATGTATTCGCGCATAGTTGCATCGGATCGATGCAAGACATTTGGAGCCTCCCTGTGCCAATAATTCCTACAATTGATTATGTGCCTGACGGGCTGATCGCAGGGTTGGCGGACCGCGAAGTCTCGGTTTGGATTCGCGGCGTTGCGACCGGCGACGCGGAGCGACGTGAAATAGCGCGCATGCTCAGGCTTCCTTGGAAGCATGTCTACCTTGAGGAGTCGGACCCGATTTTGGTGGCCGAACTCGAGAACATGGAAGACGATCCGTACGTCGGCCGGCGTGGGTTCCTGCACGTCGTGGACAGCGACCCTTCGCGCATCGATCTGCCTCCGCGATCGCTACCAATCTTCCTTCTCAGTGGAAGAGACAGCCGGGGATCGCCGTTTGAGCAGCAGCTTCGGCGCATGACGATGCTAGAAGAGTTACGCCGTTCCAGCATCAGACAATTGATCGTGATCTCCAGTGGAGGTGGAGAACCGCCGCCCGGCGTAGGGGAGTTGTGGGCAACCGGTTTCAGAACGCGTCTCACTCTCGTCGACTCGGGGCCCGGGGCTCCGGAACAGTTGGGTGCTTGGCTAGAGAGAAGCGGCTCAGGACCAACGCCTTCGGTCGTTTTGATGCCCATCATTGCGTTTGCTACGTCGCTCGTCGACGCCTTCAACGCAGCCTATCGTGACGAGCGGCTTACGATCCGTCTACGCGACGAAACCGATGCGATCGGTGAGTTGGACCTCGCTGGTGTTGATGATCCCGAACGTCCGCTGTTGGGCAATTATGATGTAATTCTCGGTCGCGATCTTGGCGTCACCGATCCAACTGACCTCTCTGAAGATGCATTCAACGCCTTCTTTCGGGGGGAAGCTCGGGACTGGCGTGCTTTCTCGGCTGGCCTACCTTGGATACGAAGCGACGAGGCGTGGCAAGGGCTAAGAGATCAGCTCTGTCGTTTGGACGCGGTAGGCCCCTCAGAGAATTGCGTCACATATATATTGTCAGAACCGGGCGCCGGCGGGACTACGCTTGCCCGTCACCTCGCGTTCAGTGCAGCCCGCTCCGGGTATCCTACCCTAGTTGCAAAGGAGCTGCCGTTCGCGCCAGACTCGCTTTCGGTAATCAACTTTCTCACCCGGGCGAAGCAGCGCGCAGAAGATGGACGCAACAAAAATAAGTCCGTTGAGGCGCAAGATAACGATGGCGAGAGGCGCATGTACGAGACGCCCTGGCTGATCGTCTTCGATCGCATCCACTGGGAGTCCAGAGACGCCGAACTCCGTCGATTTCTTCAGCAGATTGAAAGAGCCGGACGACCGGTTTGCATCCTAGTCGTTTCTGGACCAATCCGAGAAGCAGGCTATTATGACACCTCTCGGTTTAATTTACTCTCCGAGCTCCACCACATGCTCGACCAAGATGAAGCCATCGAACTTGGGCGGCATCTGAACCGTTTCCTTCGCCATTACGGCAAGGAGCGACCTGATTGGCAATGGCGCAACTTCCAGGAAGCGCATTCCGTGCGTCTGCTCGATGGACTGGCAGCGTTCTGGATCACGCTAAGCTTCTGGCTTCAGACGCAATACGATCTCACGGAATCCATTCAGGAGTGGGTTTATCGGGCCTTCAAAGAACGGGTCGATACGCACGATCTGAAGAAGGCTGTCCTCCAA
This sequence comes from Xaviernesmea oryzae, assembly GCF_900109605.1. Lineage (GTDB taxonomy): Bacteria > Pseudomonadota > Alphaproteobacteria > Rhizobiales > Rhizobiaceae > Xaviernesmea > Xaviernesmea oryzae. Next base: position 207,339 of record NZ_FOAM01000010.1, on the reverse strand, counting down.
ATAGCAGCGTTAAGCTCGGAGCGGCTGCCGATGCCCGAGACACTACTTGAGCAAAGCGCAGACGGTTGGCCACTTACACTTCTCCTTGACGACCACCGGTCAAGCCTTTCACCTCTTGGACTCGTTCGCCTTTCTGACGGTAGCAATAAGTACTGGGCACTGGCCCACGATATACTCGGTAGGCTGCTCATCAATGCCGTTTTTTACGATCAAAGCGCGCGTACCGCGCTGGGGCTCGGCGAAGCAACTGATGCAGAGCATTTACGGTTCCTGATCTTGCGAGAGATTTCCAGCAAGCCGTCACTCGGCGAGATCGACGGGATTAGGTACGGTGAGGAGTTTGCGACCACAGTTTTCAAGGTCGATCCAGACCATGGACGCGGAAGTTGGGTACATATATGGCGCGAGGTGCTCGCCGCGCTCGACCACATGCCGCAGGCTCTTCGCAACGGCAGCCGCGTTTTTCGCCATCATACAGCGATCTCCAGGCGCCGTATAGCGTGGCTCGATGCGGCCGCGTACGGTGTTTCCGACGCGGATCGCGTTTCGTTGCTCGAACGCGCGGTGGATGACATTGTTTACGCGCTACAGTCGATCGACCGCTCTCAGGACGAGGAGCCCGACGTTAATCTCTACAATTCGCTCGCCAATGCCTATTTCGACCTGGCTCGCGTGCGAGCAAAGCAAGGCGCGTCTCCAGAGGAGCTGGCGAATCTGAGGCGGTTGGCGGCGGAAGCAACTCGACATGCGTACGAGGAGAGCCCTTCAAGCCCGTATGTTATCGAGACGCACGTCAAGAGCCTTATCGCGTCGGCGGAGGGGGCGGGCGATGGTGCTGCCGCCTACTGCATTGAGGCACTGGAGATCGTGTACGCGGCCATCCGGAACGACCAGAATGAACTCCGGCGTCACGCACTGACAGTTTTGGCGGACCGTGTCGTAGGCATCCTTCTCGCTGGCAGTGCCGTTACCAAGCGACAGGGCGAACCCGATGGGCCTGCGGACGTTCTTGTTCGTGCATGGATCGCGCTTGCAGCGCCGCTCGGAGGGCGGGCACCATCATCGCTTGAGGAGGTTCCTCGCGACATACTCGACGCAGTCTTAGCGGAGTTGAACCATCCTGCGGGCGCTGGGAACCCACAGGTTCTTAGGTTCAAGTACCTTGTCCTTGTGGCGATTGCACCATTTGATTTCGTGCGCCAGGCAGAGGTGTTGGATCAGCTGATTGCCAGCGACTACCGGCTGTCTCCGCAGTTGAGGCTGGAATATGCGTTGCTTCTGTTTCAGCTCATGCGGACTGATGAGGCCGATCGCCAGTTTCGCGCCCTCAGAAAGCTTTGGCGCGAAACGGACATCTTCGGTCAAGTTCCAGAGCGGCTGCGCTGGCTTTTGCAGCCTGGCGACCATCGGCCCCGTGTTGTAAACGCCGTTGCGGCTTACGATCACGGTCATCGTGCCATGGCTCGCGTTCGAGAGTTTGCGCGCTTCGATGTACCCTATCGTCCGCAGGAGTTTGGGGTGCGTGAGCACACTCCTGGAATGGTGTTCGCTGCACACGTTTCATTTGGACACAACGGCGCCTTTCTGCGTCCTGTAACCGCACGGCCGCACTAATAATGACAGCGGAGCCAGATTTTGTAGCGCGCTATGCGCTTTCTCAGGGCTGGGGTTTGAAGCCGAGGACGATTCTCGTCGAAGGGACATCCGACGTCGCATTGTTCGGCTTAGCAGCCAGACTGTTTCATCGTTCAACTGGCAAGGATCTGCTTGGTGATCTTGCGGTCCTCGCCGCTGGCGAGGGCGATCGAGGGGGGACACATGGCGTGGTCCGCGAGCTCGTCACCATGCGCAATCTTTCTCGCGCCTACCTCTCACCAGCCGGTCGGCCGGTCTATCGAGTGATCGGGTTGTTTGACAATGATGTCGCTGGACAGAAGGCGGTAAATGGTGCCCGAAGCGTTGATGCCAGTATCATCGAGTATCGAGATGTCTTCCGACTCCGGCCGACAATGCCGATTGGAGGAAGCTTAGATCCATTAGCTCTGAAACGGAGCTTCGAGGAGCGCAATGAGGCATACAAGGGTCTCAATTGGGAGCTGGAAGACCTGATTGGCTCGGCGCTAATGGAGCTTTTCCTACATGAGAATCCTACAGCGTTGATCCGAGAACATGTCATGTCCGACCGCACGCATCGGGAATTGACCCGTGATGGAAAAAGCCGATTAGTAAGGTTTTGTCAAACCCATGCTGACTTGGCGAGCTTGGATGATTTGGTTGCAACCCTCCACGCACTCCGACACTATCTCGTGCTGCCTTCTTTGGTATGACGGCAGCTGAGACGATCGATGGCCCCTTTCACAGGACCATCGGGTTCCGATCCAGCTTCCCCCGATATGCCGGATGCCTGTGCGAGACGATCGCGTCAACCAACGCAGGAGGTTTCGAGCCCGCCAGCAACAGCATTTTGCCGGTCTTCATTTCCAGTATCTGATCTGCGGTCATGAGTTTCTGGCGCTGCTCAGCAATTGAGGTCTTGCGGCTCTCGCCGAATTTCGCGGCGGATTGCTTGCTACGGGTCAGCACCGTCTGATCACCAAGGGCGTTCGCGGCCCAGTTAGCGGTTTCGAATTCGGCGCGGCCGAGACCGAAAATGCGGGTGGTGACGCAAGAGCCGACAATGCTGGCGGTGTCGCCCTTGCCATAGACGCTTTCGATTTGCCCCTTGTCCTGGGTAATGAACAGCGCCTCGATGCCGCAGCCGGCGGCGACGTTGGCGATGTTGATCAGCTTTTCCATCCGGCCGAGACGGACAAACTCGTCCAGCACCAAGAGCACGTTCTTTTTCGGCTTCTTGGCACCCTCCAGGCGCACGGCCATGCCGAGAATGATGTTCGTCAGCAGCCGGAGAAAGACCGCCTGGGCGTCAACCTGGTCGAGCGGCACGACCATGAAGAGGTCGGCACGGCCCTCGAACAGGTTTTCGAGCGAGCATGTGGAGGTGCTGAGAAAACTACGCAGTTCGTCGGAGCGTGCCCAATCGAATGCCTTCTTGATCGTCGTCTTGATCGCACCGCGCTCGTTTTCGCCGGCTGCGAGGAAGGTGGCGGCGGCTGCGGCCGGACGGGTGCCGAATGTCTCCGGCGCACCGGCCCATTCCGTCAGTGTCTTTTCAAAGCCGGCGGAAAACAGCAGGTCCATGACGGTGATCAGGTTGCGATCGGCTTCGGCGCGCCTGGTCATGATGACCTCGATCACGGCCGCAATCATGGATTTCGCCATTTCGGCAAAGTGCGCGCCGTTTCCGCTTTCCGGCCGAACAAGACCCTCGGCAATGACCTCGATATCGCGGACCAGGTGCGCTTGCCGGATATAGTCGAGGGGATTGAGACGATCCTTCAACGGCTCGATGACGCCGAAGGGATTGAGAACCACAACCTGGCGCCCGAGCGATCGGCGATAGCGGCGCGTTACGGCGAAGTTTCGCCCTTGATGTCGAGGACGGCGACCGGCCCGTCATGGTCGATGATGGCGGGAATGACGACGGACACGCCTTTCCCGGCGCGGGTCCCGGCGATGGCGACATGATGGCCGGCACGCCATCCGGTTTTAGGGTTGGGGCGGTAGCGCAGCATTGCGCCGCCGGAGAGACCGAGCGGCAGGCCGCTGTCGTTGTGCCGGAGCTGGCGCAACTCCTGGCGATTCATCCATCGGGCGCGCCATGGGCCTTGTTTGGAAATTCGGCTTGACGAAGCGGGGACGGCTATCGAGATCGCTCGCAGAATGAGGAACAGCGGCACAGGCAGGCCGATGGCGAGGCTGGTTTGCACACCAAGTTTCTGCGCCTCTGTGAAGCTGTCCCATGTCGAAACCATGCCTCGGATGCTCTCGATTCCGGAATAACCGGCATTTCGCCAAGCCTTGAAGCTGTCGAGCAGGACGCCTGCCGCAATGGTCGGGTCGGTAAGGGCGAGAGCAGACGCGGCAAGGAGGGCAGCCCCCACAGCTAGGCCCGACGCGCTGCGGATGCGGCCCTGGGTGTCTCCCACCAAGGTCAGCAGCGCAAACCCGCAAAACATGACTAGGATCGCGGCGCGCGCGTTTTGGTAGATGGGTTGCCAGAACAACGGCGCTGTCTCCATCAGCAGGAAACCGGCCGCCACGACGGCAATGGAAAGGGCATAGCGATAGGGCTGAATAATCAAATTCATGGCTCGAAACTCCGGACGGAAATGAGGATCAGTTGCGGCCGCGACTTGGCGCAGGCGGTCGGGCTGTCACGTTGGCGGCGCGACCGCCTCCAGCATCGCTTCGGCTTGCTCCAGCAGGGCGAACGCTTCCGTCAGCTCGGTCGAGGCCGTGTCGCTGGAAGGATTGCCGGAGGCGAGCCAGGCGTTCATGAAGGTAGCCTGTGACGCGATGAGCGATTTCAGCGATCCTTCCAAAGCCCATTGCCGGCTTTCGATCATGTCTGTCGAGCGTTTCTCCAGCGCCTCGAATTGCGCGGTCCCGCTCTGCAAGGTGTTCATCAACGTCTCGACGTAACCCAGCAATTCGCGCTCCAGCGGCGAAAGGCTCTCGGGCATCGGTGGTTTGGCGGTCTCGGTCATCGGTCAATCTCCCTGGGCGATCTTCAGGCATGGGGTTTTGGCGGTCCCGGCCTGACAGGTGATCAGCTGAAGGCGGTTGACGTCCCATGTCAGGACTTTGCCGTTGCCGGTCTGGTTGATCTGCAAGCCCATTTGCCAGAGGCTGGCGCTCTGGGCTCGGTCGATCATCAGCCCCGCCCAAAACCAACTCGCGGTGAAGCTCAAAAGGACGATCAGCAACGCCACCGCGCCCATGGTCAGGAAGTACGGCTGTACCATCGACCGGAGCCGGTTCACGTCCGCCTCGGTCGTCGCCAGTGCCTCGCTCAAGTGCTGGCGGTTCGCGGCCGTGAAGCTGCGGATATCGGTCTCGATTGTAGCTTGCGCGCGCTTCAAGGCTTCGCTCCAATCGGTCTCGAAGCTCGTCGAGGGCGATGGCGTCGAGCCGGCTTCCGGTGCGGGTGGGCTCGCCAGCCGATCTTTCAAGCGCTCGCTCAAGGGTATTCTTTCGGGTCCAGTCTTCACGGAACAGGTCTCCTTTCAAACGCCAGCGCTCGTCGGTCTCTGGGTCGCGCACGGTGATGTAATTTTTGCCGGCGCGCGGCAGGTCGAAACCCGCCGCCGTCAAGGCTTCGGTCATGCTCGGACGGTCATGGATGTCGCCGGTCTCGATGCGCTGGACGATCCAGTCGTGAATCAACTCACGGGCATCGCCACGCCTGACGCTCTCGATGAGGCTGACGGTCTCACGGGCGCGCTCCGGCGCCATCGGGTCGTTCCAGCCGTGTTCCTTGTTCAGAACATCGCGCAAGGCGTCATAGTGCTTCTGGTAGCCGGGCGGCGCGATGTTGAGGCTGCGCCCGCTCGCAAGCTCCATGCGCGGCGTCACGAAATGCAGCTCGACGCGGCCCTCGTGGGTGTGGCGGACCCAAAGCATATCGCGCTGGTCGGCTTCGAGGCCGGCAAAGGCAAGGCTCTCGAAGGCGTCCATCACCCGCCGTTGCTGGGCAGGGTTCGGCGCGTCTTCAGCGGTGAAGGCAATGACGCCGGCTCGATAGGTCCACTGGTGCGGGCAGGCGTCGATCAGCGCGCGCATGCGGTCTGCATCGCCGCGCAGCACTTCCGGCAGGGGCTCGCGGGCAAACAGCATGATCTCGCCGCGCTCGTCACGGATCGCGTTGCGGTTCTGGTCGTAAGCGACGACGTCGCGCTCGACCAGGTAGTCAACCGGTCCCGATCCGCCGCCCTGGCCGTTTCGGAAAAACTTGATCAGCACGGCGCGCCATCCTTCGCCGTGAACTGCTCTAGGGTTTCCGATAGCGCCCGCTCGATGGCGACCAGGCGCGCGGCAATCGTGATAGCGTCGATGGCGGGCAACTGGCCCTGAGCCTGGGCCGTGTTCAGCCATCGGGCGATCTGGTTGAGGTTGCCGCCGATCTGCGCGACGGCTCGCACCAGCTCCGGGTCCACCCTGGGGACCGGACGGCGACGGCGCGCCTCGGTGAGGCCGAGCGCTTCCCGCATCAGCGTGGCGAAGGGCAGACCGGCCCTCGCTGCGCGGGCGGTCAGCGCCTGCTTTTCCGATGCCGAGCAGCGGAAAACCACGACGGCATTGAGTTCGCCTTTGGGCGATCGCCGCGTGCTCTTGGTGGGGTTTGAAGGGGAGGCCTGCCTCCCCTCACAAGGCTCCCTGTCGGACGGCTCGCCGTATGACAGGGGTCGCCTTGCTCCCTTCAAATCGCCAGCCGTCATGACGCCCTCCGAAGGTCGGTTTGTCGGGCTGTTTCATCGGCGATGTGGTCACGGCGGCGGCTGAAGAAAGCGATCCAATCGAGCGCGCTTGGGCTTGCCTCGTCCGGTGGCCAGTAGCCGGGCAAGGCATACCCCGGCTTGCCGGTTTTTACCGTTCGAAGGCCCAAGGCGTTGATCGAGGGAAAGCCGTGATGGCGCAACCAGGAGCGCCATTGCTCGACCTGATCCGCCTTGGTCTCTGCCACGAAAACGAGCGGGACGGCTCGCCGCGTCTCGACGCGCGGCGGGGCGTCCTCGCGCGGGTTAGGTTTATATATTTTTTCTTTCTCTAAGTTTGGTGGACATATTTGTCCCCCTTCGCCGGACACATCTGACCGCCTTTCCGGACGATTTTGACCGCCTTTTTCAGGGTAAAGGGTGACAATTTTGTCCGTCTTTTCGCGAGCCTCCGATGCGCGTAAAATCGATGCCGCTGAGGGACGATATTCTGTGTTGTGCCCGACGCCATTTCCGCGCTCGACCTCGAACCATCCTTTGACATCAAGTTCACGGACGGCGCGCTGAATGGTCTTGACGCTCTTGCCGGTCGCGTCGGCAATCGTTTGATAGGACGGCCACGCCTTTTCGGTGTGGCCGTTCATATGCGTGGTGATGATGTAGAGCGCCACGGACCGCGCGCTGTCGCTCAAATCCCTGTCGCAGCTCAACTGCTGAAGCCATTGCAGCTTCACGTCCCGAAATGGCCGCGTCCCACTCATGCGCGCCTCCCTGGTCGCAATACGACCGGGAAAGAAGTGCCGGAAACGGCCGGAAAAAGTGGGACGGCGGCTTTACTAAACCATTGATTTTTATAAAATGGGGTCTTCGTCCCACACAGGGTTAAGTTGCTGATTTTCTTGGAATTCGGCAGGCCCTCCGGGCCCACCAACACGTCTCTTACCTCAATAAAATCAATGACTTAGTCCGCGACAAAAGTGCTCAAACTGGCATTTTGGAGGTATTCAGAGGGCAAAATACCCTTTCGGTTTGGGGTAAGATACCGTCAGGTGTCCGCCAGGCAAGTATAGTTCTGGGCGCGTCGGCAGCGTTTCTCAGGCTGAATCTATAAGTGGGATCATACACTTACGCGGCAAATGAAACTCGCATAACCGCTGAGTATAGGCTAGGTAAAACTTCCTGACGGTTGTGGGTTCGAGTCCGAAACATTGCGGGTTCGATTCATATTGAAGTATTCAACACGACGTTGAATTGCTTTTCTCTGTTCAACATTGTCTACTGTAGAGAAATTACCGACTTTGAGAGAATCAAGTTTGCGTATAAGCCCCAGCTACTTCTCGTTGACTGCTTAGACCGGATGCAGGAAATCCCTGACAGCTCTGTCGACCTGGTGCTCACCGATCCGCCCTACGGCACAACCGCCTGCAAGTGGGACGCTGTGATTCCGTCTGACGAGATGTGGTTGCAGGTGAAGCGCGTGCTCAAGCAAAATGGGGCGGCAGTGTTCACTGCGTCTCAGCCCTTTACGAGCGCCCTTGTGATGAGCAATCCTCGTCAATTCAAATACGAGTGGATTTGGGAAAAGAGTAAAGCCACAGGTTTTTTTAAACGCAAAGTTGCAGCCGCTTCGGGCGCACGAGAGCATATTGGTCTTCTCACCGGCACGGACGCCATATTTTCCCAACATGGTTCAAGGTGCTGCTTACAACAAAGGTTTGCGCAGGTGGAAGTCAGAAGTGACGGGGAGCGTTACCCGAGGAGCGTCCAAAAGTTTAGGACTGCCGAGCGAGAAGGCGGTTTCCATAAAACACAAAAACCAATCGCACTGATGGAATACCTGATCCGAATCTACACCAACGAAGGCGAAACGGTTCTGGATTTTACGATGGGCTCCGGCACCACCGGCGTGGCTTGCGCCAACACAGGTCGCCGCTTCATCGGCATTGAGCGAGATGAAAATTATTTCCAGATTGCCAAGGATCGCATTGCTGCTGCGCAACCAGCGACAATCGCGCCGGTACCAGACAACGACAATATTCAGAGCCCATTTGAACGGCTTATCCGCAGTATTCTTGCAGCCTGATCTTCGTCGAGCGCGGCGTCTCTGGTAACCTTGCGTAACAAAACGGAGACGCCATGAACGGATTGAGTCGACTTTGGGCAGGCAACATTTACGGCACGAACACCGGCAACGTGTTTGTGGAACTGGATTCGGGCGAGCAGGACGGCCTCAAAGGTCTGATCCGAATCCAGGATCACCTGTTCGGTTTGGCGCTCTACGATGTTTCGGGCAAGTTCGACGGCAAGACACTCACGCTTCGTGGGCAGGCGAAGCAAGGCCCGGACGGCATAGAACTCGGCGAAGTCGAAATTGCAGGAACCTTGACGGAGAACGGCCAGATACGAGGACGCTGGTCATCCACGCTCGGAACTGGTGGCACATTCATTCTTCACCCGCATGACCAAGACCAAACGCCGCCCAAACAGGGTCCGTCCCCCGAGCGGTTACATACGGCTGTCCGTGAAATAGGCGCTGTGCGCCTCTACGCCGACGACGTGAAGCATCTCATTCAGTTCATGGCGAGCGACTTCGGCCATCAGACTGTCACCGTCAGCTTTCGGGAACGGCGCACCGAGACGAATATGTATGCCGTGGATTTCCTGACGGACATCGAGCGGCTGGGTGAGCAGCGCTACCTGCGGCTTTTCATTCAAGAGCCCGATCTTTTTGGCGTTAGCAAACTGGTCGTGATCGAATTGAATGCCGATGGCGAAAACCAAATTCGGGTTCAGGGCGCTCAAGAAAGCTGGGTTACAGGGAAAGCAGAGTCCCTGCTCGCTCACATGAAGGGTTTCGAGAAACCTTTGGCAACGTCTGTGCGGAAGTTCGGCCTGAACGTGAATGGCCTCATGCTTCTGTTCGTCGTGGCGCTAATCCCAGACCTAGACTTTTGGGGACGAATCGCATTCTTGGCAGCCGTGGTAGCGATCGCCACTGTGATTGTGCAGCTGCACAAGAGGCTCATTCCGAATACCGCAGTCTATCTCAGTCCGCGCAAGCCTAGCGCTATAGCGCGAGCATGGCCTACTACGCTATCATGGGGCCTTGCGTTTACCTCGGCCTTAGTCGCCGCTTTGGCATATGGCCTGATCAAAGGAGAGATACCAACACCGTGGTGAAATAGGTGGGGTATCCTGAGGGGTATCGAAGGCATTCAGGGGCAAAAAGGTCAATGATTTCAATGCTTCACGGTTGCCTCCGGGCCCACCAAAACGACACGATTACATATACCTAGCCAGAAACTGGCTAACCATATTATCGAGAATTGCACTCAACACCGGCCTTGCAAAAACGCTCTGGCCCCTCCCCAGGCCAGCCGCCTCATATCCCCTACTTCAACAGCTCCTTCAACACCCCTGAAGCCTTCGAAAAGTCCATCTGGCCGGCGTGGCGCTCTTTGAGCAGGGCCATGACCTTGCCCATGTCGCGCGGCGACGCGGCACCGGCGTCGGTGATCGCCGTCTGGACGACCTCGCGGATCTTGTCCTCAGAAAATTGCTCGGGCTGGAATTCGCTGATGATGGCGATTTCCTCGCGTTCCTGGGAGGCGAGTTCGGGGCGGCCGGCATCGTCGTAGACGCGAGCGGATTCCTCGCGCTGCTTGACCATCTTGGAGAGGATCTGCAGCACCTCCTCGTCGCTGGCCGCGCCATTGCCCACGCCGCGATTGGCGATATCGCGGTCCTTCAGCGCGGATTGGATCAGCCTCAGCGTCGAGACACGCTTGGCATCCTTGGCCTTCATTGCCGTCTTCAGGGCTTCGCTGATCGCGTCACGCATCGTCATGATCCTTTCGTCTTTTCGCAAGGCCGTTCGCCGCCGGGTTTGTCAATCCCATCGGCGCAGCCGTTCTGTTCTGGAAGGGCGGCCTGCTGGCACGCACTCTTGGCGCGTCCGGCGGACGCCGCTGCCTTGCCTTCTCTTTAGCCGGAACGCCAGCGCGAAGGCAAAGCCTCTCTCCCCGTCATATAGGCTGAGGGTGCGCCCTTCCCAAGTCGGACGGCGCTGTCGGGCGCGGAGGACATACCGCACTCTGCCTGGGATCGGAACAGTCTCACCGGCGCAAGCAAGGAACGCATGCGCCCGTCGCGGCGGCGCATGCCGTCGGGCCCTCGCCTAGTGCTTTTCCTCTGTGCATGTCGTGACATGGCTGGCATAGGATAACACGTGTATTCGGCTGGCTCGGGGCGGCTCTATTTGGTCGATAGCGGCGCCCGCGCATCCTGTCGGGGTTGACCCGTCTTTTCCCAGGGTTTATGCCCGGCACCTGCACGAAATTTGCCGAACAGGCCTCGAAACCCTGCGGAAGCGCAAGCCTCCTGCCGCTTCGGGGCGCTTGGCGCGCGGGCTTTTCAAGGCGCGATAGGGCTTCATGAGGGAGCCCGCCGCCGCCCGCCGGAACGGGATGATCAAGACGATGAGCGCGACGAGCCCCTGGACGACTGAGACGCCGACTGCCCTTCTGGTGCTTTCGGATGGAACCGTGATCGAGGGCAAGGGCGTGGGTGCCACCGGCGCGGTCGAGGCCGAGGTCTGTTTCAACACCGCGCTGACGGGCTATCAGGAGATCCTCACCGACCCCTCCTATCTCGGCCAGATCGTCACCTTCACCTTCCCGCATATCGGCAATATCGGCGCCAATGACGAGGATATCGAGGATCTGACGCCCGCCGCCCGGCGCGGCGCGGTGGGTGTCATCTTCAAGGCCGATATCACCGACCCGTCCAACTATCGTTCCGCCCAGCATCTCGACCAATGGCTGAAGTCGCGCGGCATTATCGGCCTGTCCGGCATCGACACCCGCGCGCTCACCGCCTGGATCCGCGAGCATGGCGCGCCGAATGCGGTGATCGCCCATGATCCGAACGGCAATTTCGACATCGAGGCACTCAAGGCCCGCGCGCGCGGCTGGAGCGGGCTGGAAGGGCTCGATCTCGCCAAGGAAGCGACGTCAGGCCAGTCCTCACAATGGACGCAGACGCCCTGGGTCTGGAACGAGGGCTACGATGAGGCGAAGCCCGAAGAGGCCGCCTATCATGTCGTCTGCCTGGATTACGGCGTGAAGCGCAACATCCTGCGCCTGTTCACCGGGCTGGACTGCAAGGTCACCGTGCTGCCGGCAACGGCCAAGGCCGAGGACGTTCTGGCGCTGCAGCCCGATGGCGTGTTCCTGTCCAACGGCCCCGGCGATCCGGCGGCAACGGGGGACTATGCCGTTCCGGTGATCCAGGAGCTGATCAAGACCGAGCTGCCGATCTTCGGCATCTGCCTGGGGCACCAGATGCTGGGCCTCGCCTTGGGCGCCAAGACCGAGAAGATGCATCAGGGCCATCATGGCGGCAACCACCCGGTCAAGGATCACACCACCGGCAAGGTCGAGATCGTCTCGATGAACCATGGTTTCGCGGTTGCCTCGGATTCACTGCCCGAAGGCGTGGAAGAGACCCATGTCTCGCTGTTCGACGGCTCCAATTGCGGGTTGCGGATGAAGGACAAGCCGGTCTTCTCGGTCCAGCACCATCCGGAAGCCTCGCCCGGTCCGCAGGACAGCCACTATCTCTTCCGCCGCTTCATCAACCTCCTGCGTGAGAAGAAGGGCGAGGAAGCGCTGCCCGAGCGGGCTTGAGCCGATCCCTCATCCCTGAACAAAAAAATGCCGCCTCGAAAGGGCGGCATTTTTGTTGCGATGACGGATCGTCTCAGCCGAGCAGGATCCGCTCGCGGCGGATGAAGCGGTAGACCCGCCAGTTGAGCGAGACGGCGGCGGCGGCCAGGCCGATCAGGAAGCCATACCAGACGCCGATGCCGCCAAAGCCGAGGGGAAAGGCCAGCGCCCAGGCCGAGAGAAAGCCGATCGCCCAATAGGAGATCAGCGCCAGGATCATCGGCACCGTCGTGTCCTTCAAGCCCCGCAGCATGCCGGAGGCCAGCGCCTGCAGACCGTCCACCAGCTGAAAGGCGCCTGCAACGACGATGAAGGGCACGGCACGGGCCAGAACCTCGGCGGCATCCGCCCTGTCCGTGTCGAGATAGAGCGCAGCCAGTTCCGCCGGAAACAGCGCGAAGACCAGGCTGCCCACCAGCGCGCAAAGGCAGCCCAGCACCAGAACGGCGATGGCCGCGCGGGTAACGCCCTCCCCATCCCTGCGCCCATGCGCCAGCCCGATCCGCACCGTTGCCACCTGCGACAGACCGAGCGGCACCATGAAGGCGATCGAGGCGAATTGTAGCGCGATGCCATGGGCGGCCAGCTCCGCCGTGCCGATCATGCCCATCAGCAGCGAGGCGACCGTAAACAGGCTGACCTCGGCGAGAATGGTGATGGCAATCGGCAGGCCGAGCTTGACCACCTCGAAGAACGCGCTCCAGTCGGGCCTCCAGAAGCGCGTAAACAGCGCCACATCGCGCGTTTCCGGCAGGCGCCGGAGATAGAGGATCGCCAGCACGAGGCTCATCGAATTGACGACAAGCGCCGAGATGGCGGCCCCCTCCATGCCGAGCGCAGGCAAGCCGAGATGGCCGAAGATGAGGATATAGCACATGACGGCATTGAGCCCGAGGATGGCCAGCGTGATGTAGAGAATCACGCCCGCCCGCTCCAGCGCGCTGAGGAAGGCGCGCAGCACCATGAAGGCCAAGGCGGGAAAGATGCCCCATTGCGCGATGCGCATATAGCGGCCGACCAGAGCCGCCACCTCAGGCTGCTGGCCCATGAGGCGCAGGATCTGCTCCGCATGCCAGAGCACCGGTGCGGTGATCAGGCCATAGATCAACGCGACCCACAGCCCCATGCGCACGGAGCGGCGAATCGACACGCCATCGCCACGCCCCATGGCCTGGGCGACCATGGGCACGACGGCATTGGCAAAGCCGGAGCCGAAGATGAAGACGGTGAAGAACACCTGCCCTGACAGCACCATGGCCGCGAGCTCGACCGTGCCGAGCCGGCCGATCATCAAGATATCGGTGGTGTGGATCGCAAGCTGCGCCACCTGCGCGCCGATGAAAGGCAAGCCGAGCAAGAGACTTGCGCGAAAATGGGTAAACCAGGAATTGTCGGGCGTGCCGCCATGCGGCATTGCGCCGGTCCGAGCGTGCATCTGAATAACCTTGGACATGGCTAAGGGCGCCATGGACCATCCTTGTCCGGCGCGACCCTGCCCTTCTACAGGCGCTGAGCGCAACAAGGCAAATGCATAAACTTTATGCACCCCATCAAATGGGCTGATGTAGAGCGCGCTGCGGGCCGTCGCTCCTGGGCAAATCTCCAAGGTTAGCACAAGCTAACTATGCTCAGCTCGTGACGCGCCGGAAGCCGAGAAGGCGAGCCGGCACCGGCCGCAAGGCCGCGCCTTTAAAAATACCTGCCGAGCTCAATCCGGCCCGCGCGTCTTCGGCCTAAACCATGCACGTGGCCGAGGACACGGCGAGCCGAGCCGGCCTTTCAAAAGCCTCCTGCCCTCGCCCGCCCTCGGCATGCCGCAGATTTTGCGGGCACCTCCGACTGAGGGGGAGGGTCGGTCAGAATTCGCTTAACCTTTACAACGCATATTCCGAACAGAAACAGGATTGATCCATGGTCAGCGCCACAACATCCGTCAGTTCGACGGCCCTCTCCTCATCCACATCCAGCACCGCCGATATCAAGGCACAAATCGCGTCGAAGGAAGCCGAGCTTGCCAAGGCCAAGGACAAGGCCGAACAGGCGGCGCTCGAAGGCGAAATCGAAGCCCTGAAGGCGCAGCTCGACAAGCTCGAAAGCAGCAAGAAGAAGGATCAGGGCACCACCGCCGAGACCGACAACAAGGCCTCGGGCGAGAGCGACCGCATCGGCACGAAGAATTTCGACGAGAATACCGAATTCGGCAGCCGGACGCTGTACGTCTAAGCCGATCTGCAAGCGTCATGGAACTGCGACGAGGCGGCCGCGGCACACGGCCGCCTCGTGTGCTGGATGGCCAGCCTCAACCGCGCATCGGATGAACCCGTCGCAGGAAAATAATGAGGCCGGTGGCGACCAACAGGGCGGCAAGCGCGAAGGGCGCGCCCGGCAGTTCAATGGCCGCGCCGTCGCGCGTGAAGGCTTCGAAGACCGAGGCAAACATCAGCGGTCCGACGATCGAGGTGAGCGAGGAGAGGCTGGAAAGAGCCCCCTGCAGTTCGCCTTGCTCCGATGGCGGCACGCGTGCAGCCGCAAGGCTGCGCAAGGGCGGATCGGCCACGGCCTCCAGCGGGGTCGCCAGAATCACGAGATAGACCATCCACCCCTGCCAGGCCAGCGCATAGCCCATCAGCGCGATCACACCCGTGGCAAGGCCGAGGATCGCGGTCCGCCGCTCGCCGAACGTGGCGACGACACGCGGCAGAACGAGCGCCATCACCAGGGCGGTGACGATTCCATAGACGCCGAGCGAAAGGCCGATCTGCCCTTCCGACCATCCGTAGCGATAGGCACCCGCGAAGGGCCAGATGGCCGGATAGACCACATGCGCCTGATAGATGAGGAAGAAGACGGCAAGCACCGGCATCAAGCCTGGGCGGCCGCGCATCTGCTTCAACGCCCCCATGGGATTGGCGCGGCGCCAGTCGAAGGCGCGGCGCAGCGGCTTTGGCAGCGTTTCCGGCAGGAGCCAGCAGGCAGCGCAGAAATTGAGGAAGGACAGGGCCGCCGCGCCGAAGAAGGGCACGCGCGGCCCGAAGCTGCCGAGCAGCCCACCGACAACGGGGCCGAGCGTGAACCCGACGCCGAAGGCAATGCCGATCAGGCCGAAATTGCGCGCACGGCTGCGCTCGTCGCTGACATCGGCGATGAAGGCCGAGGCCGTGGAAAAGCTCGCTCCGCTGACCCCGGCCAGGATGCGGCCGATGAAGAGAATCCAATAGCTGTCAGCCAGCGCACAGATCAGATTGTCCAATGCGAACGTCAGCACGGAGACAAGCAGCACAGGCCGGCGCCCGAAGCGATCCGACAGATTGCCGACGGTCGGGGCGAACAGAAACTGCATGGATGCGTAAACGAAGAGCAGCCAGCCGCCATCCACAGCCGCGCGGGCCGGTGGATCGCCCGTCAGCTCCTGCAGAAAGGTCGGCAACACCGGCATGATGATGGCAAGGCCCATGATGTCGAGCAGCATGATGGTGAAGACGACGGCAAGGCCACGCCGCGCCGCTTTCTCGCCAATCGAGCCGATTGCCGGCCTGTCTGCATCCATGATGGTCCTCCCCCCGACCTGCTGCCGGCTCCTGCCGAAGCGGTTAGCCGAATTGTGCCGTAACGACAATGAGCCGAGCTTGTCCCGCCTGTGAGAGGCCAATCGCAGCGCAGCAAGCGGCTAAGGGCATGAGGTAGCGCTAGCTGAAGCTGTTCAAAGCGCTTTGGTAATCCTTGCATCGCAAGAAAAGCGGCCGTAAGAGGTCCGCAATATTCGTTCTTTCGCCGTCGCGAATGTCAATTTGGCTTTATCAAGCACAGCCGCTTTGAGGACGTTCACAAGGACATGCTTCCCGATGCGGCGGCTGTTCACAGCACCTCGATCCGGTTCGATTTCTCGAAAGGTTTTTCTGTGGCCTCGATCTCGTCCAATCGCTCCACCGCGCAAGCGTCGCCGGCTGCCGCCGGCGCACATGCGCCAGCTCTCGTGGCGCTCACCAGCCTGTTCTTCATGTGGGGCTTCATCACCTGCATGAACGACATTCTGATTCCGCATCTGAAAAAGGTGTTCGAGCTGAACTACACCCAGTCGGTGCTCATTCAGTTCTGCTTCTTCGGCGCCTATTTCATCATGTCGATCCCGGCCGGGGCGTTGGTGAAGCGCATCTCCTACAAGGGCGGTGTGGTTGCCGGCCTCGTGATTGCGGCGATCGGCTGCGCCATGTTCATCCCCGCCGCCTTCAGCCGGGCCTATTCCTTTTTCCTCGGCGCACTCTTCGTGCTGGCCTCCGGCATCACCATTCTGCAGGTGGCGGCCAATCCCTATGTAACGGTGCTGGGTGATCCGAAGACGGCACCGGCGCGGCTGACGCTCACGCAGGCCTTCAACTCGCTCGGCACCACGATCGCCCCGCTCGTCGGCGCGCTTCTCATCCTCAAAGACGCTGACGTGAATATGTCACCGGCCGAAGGGGCGGATGCGGTGCGCATCCCCTACATGATCTTGGCAGGAACCTTATTCCTGCTCGCGGTGATCTTTGCGATCCTGAAGCTGCCCGTCATCCGCGAGGAGGCACCGGCGGCCAAAACCGGGGGGCAGGCATCGATCTGGTCCTATCGCCATCTGATGCTAGGCGCCGTCGCCATCTTCCTCTATGTCGGCGCGGAAGTCAGCATCGGCAGCTTTCTGATCAATTTCATGGCCGAACCGACCATTGCCGGCCTGCCGGAAAAGAGCGCCGCGCACTACGTCACCTATTTCTGGGGCGGCGCGATGATCGGGCGCTTCATCGGCGCTGCGGTCATGCGGGTGATCGATGGCGGCAAGGTGCTGGCTTTCAATGCCGTGGTGGCCGGCCTGCTGCTTGCCATTGCCGTCTTGACCTCCGGCCCCTTGTCCATGTGGTCGGTGCTGGCCATCGGCCTCTTCAACTCGATCATGTTCCCGACGATCTTCAGCCTGGCGCTGAACGGGCTCGGCGACCGGACCAGCGAAGGCTCGGGCGTGCTGTGCCTGGCGATCGTCGGCGGCGCCTTGATCCCCCTTGCACAGGGCGCTCTGGCCGATGCGATCGGCATTCACCACGCCTTCTTCCTGCCGATCCTCTGCTATGTCTTCATTGCCTATTACGGACTGAAGGGCGCCAAGCCCGCCGCCTGAGCAAGACCACATGCTTCAACGATAAAGGGCGCCCGCAAGAGCGCCCTTTTTATTTCCATACGCGGTGAAACTGGATCAGACAGGGTTGTTGAACGTATCGCAGGCCGAAAGCTGACCGCTGTCGAAACCGCGCTTGAACCAGGTCGAGCGCTGCTGCGATGTGCCGTGGTTGAAGCTCTCCGGCACCACATAGCCCTGCGTGCGGCGCTGCAGCGTGTCATCGCCGATCTGGGTGGCGGCGTTCAGCGCCTCTTCCAGATCGCCCTGTTCGAGCAGGCCCTTCTGCTGGGTATATTTGCCCCATATGCCGGCAAAGCAATCGGCTTGAAGTTCCGTGCGCACCGACATCTGGTTGGACTGCGCCTCACTCATATTTTGCCGCTGCTCGTTGACCTTGGGCAGTATGCCGAGCAGGTTTTGTACGTGATGGCCAACTTCATGCGCGACGACATAAGCCTGGGCGAAATCGCCCGACGCCTTGAAGCGCTGGGAGAGTTCGTCGAAGAACGACATGTCGAGATAGACCTTCTGGTCGGCGGGGCAATAGAAGGGACCGGAGGCCGCAGACGCATTGCCGCAGGCTGACTGGATGGCGTTGCGGAACAGCACGAGCCTCGGCTCACGATAGGTTTCGCCGTTCGCCTTGAAGATGCCATTCCAAGTATCCTCCGTCTCCGCCAGGACGGTGGCGACAAAGGCCTTCGTATCCTCCTCGCCCGGCGAGCTTTCCTGGGCGCTGCGCTCATAGCCGGCGGGCGTCGGCTGGCCGCCGCTGACGACCTGCAGGAGGTCGATGCCCATGGCCTTGAAGACGAAATAGATCACGACCAGAAAGATGATCGTGCCGATGCTGAGGCCGCCGCCACGGCCCGAGCCGACGGGAATGCGAAAGCCACCACCTGGACCGGAACCGCCGAACCCACCGCCGACAGGCCCTTCGGCCCGGCGATCCTCGATATTGCTGGACTGACGGCGTCCTCTCCATTCCATGGCTGATCTCCCTCTCCGGATGCGCATGAGGGCCCCGCGGCAGCACATCTGCCGGGCTCGGCCCGGCGGGGTAACGCAGAAGACATCGCTTTGTATCCGTAAGCACGTATGAAATTCACAAAGGGTGCTTGCTGCCTCTTCGGTCAGCGAATGCTTGTGCCGGTTCGACATGTGCACCGGCCATCAGCGCGAGGTGCTGCCGCAGGGATGGCATAGGCTTTCGGCAGAGCGACGGCAGCACGTAAGCCGACTTGGATGCTCAAGGACCAAATCCTCCGGATCGGTCCGCTTTTCAGACCAATCGCCGCCGCAAAAGGAGGGCTGCAGCCAGTGTCAACATGGCAAGGCCGGCAAGGACAAGCCAGATATGGCCTCCGCTGAATAAGACCGCCGCCATGCGCCGGCCGGGCAGGAGAGTGAAGCCGCCGGCGATGCCCAGTGCCCCGACATTGAGCTGCAGCATCACCCGGCGATGCCCAGCCACATCGCCAGCGCGGGCCTTGGCAATGGCGGCCCAGAGCCCTGCCAGCGTCAGCACCGACAGAAGATGAATCGCGCTGAAGCCGTAGAGCCCGCCAATCTCATGGATGAAGAAGCTCGACAGGGCGGCGATCGTCATGAGCCCGACCCAGACGCGGCCGAACAGCTTATGCGCGCCCGTTCCTTTCCGCGCGGTCAGAAGCACGATGCTGAGGATGGCTGCCGGAAGAACCGCAGCCACATGGATCTGCACCGCCGGTGGCGCGGCGAGAAGGGGCGCAAGCGTCATGAAAGCTCCTTGTTTCAATTTCAGACAGGGACTGGATCTGAGGCAGCCGGCCGGTTCGCGGTCTGCGACGTCGGTGCGAGCGATCCTTCCCGGCGGTTGAACAGGACGCCGGTTTCGGCCAAGAAGAAGCCGAGCTCAATCGAATTGGCGTAACCGACGGGCGTATTTCGTGAATCGACCTCTTCTGCCATCCGCGCTTCGTGAAATGCAGACCGTGCTTCGCTCGCCCCGCTTCTGGGGCACCTTCCTTTCGATCGTCGCGCTGTTTGCCGTCACCGGTCCCTATGGCACGCGCGAGACGATGATGCCCGCCGAACGGCTGGGCTATTGGCTGGCCATCCACGCCGTGACCTGGACGATCGCAATCGGCGCCAGCGTGCTTGCCGACTGGGCGCTGAAACCGCACCTGCCCAATACGGTCCTGCGCATGCTGGTCGGCTCGCTGATGGCCGCCTTGCCAATCGGCCTGTCGCTGGTGGTGCTCGATGCGCTCTTGCGCGACGGGCCGCTCGCGCTCGACCTCGTGCCCTGGCGCGCCGCCCAGTCCCTGCCGCTCTGCGCCTTGTTCTGCATTCTGACGATCCTGACGCTTCGGCCGGAGTCTCCGGCCTCGAGCGATGTGAGCGTTCTGGACTGGCCACTGCCGGCAAGCGACGGAGAAGGGTCGCAGCAGCCGGCCGGCCTAGAGCCAGAGATTGCGCCACCGGCGCCAATCCTCGCGCGGCTGAAACCGCATCATCGTGGTCCGCTGCTGCGTCTTTCGGTCGAAGATCACTACACCGAGATCGTCACCACCCGCGGACGGGAGCTCGTGCTCCTGCGCTTTTCCGATGCGCTGCGCGAGATTGGCGCCACGCCGGGCCTGCGGCTGCACCGCTCGCATTGGGTGGCGGATGCGTTCGTCGCCGACCTCAGGCGAGAAGACGGCCGGTTGATCGTCATCGGCCAGGATGGCAGCGCCCTTCCCGTCAGTCGCAGCTACCAGGATGCGGTTCGCCAGCACTTTGCGAACAAGTGAGATCGGGTTTTGCTGTCGATCGCGCGATTTATGGGGTTCCGTTTCCTCTGGCCTTTCCCTATAAGCCGCTTCTAGCCTGAATTTGATAAAAAGCTTGCACAGCTGGCCGGCGGTCCGTCGCCCTGGCCGGTTTCCGCGCGAGCCCGCTAGATGGAAAAAGCCGATGCCGAAGCGCCAAGACCTGAAATCCATTCTCATCATCGGCGCAGGCCCGATCGTCATCGGCCAGGCATGCGAATTTGACTATTCCGGCACCCAGGCTTGCAAGGCGCTGAAGGAGGAAGGCTACCGGGTCATCCTGGTGAACTCCAATCCGGCGACGATCATGACCGATCCGAACCTTGCGGACGCCACCTATGTGGAGCCGATCACGCCGGAGGTGGTGGCCAAGATCATCGCCAAGGAGCGCCCGGACGCGCTGCTGCCGACCATGGGTGGACAGACCGCGCTGAACACGGCGCTTTCGCTGAAGCGCATGGGCGTGCTCGATCGCTACAATGTCGAGATGATCGGCGCCAAGCCGGCGGCCATCGACATGGCCGAAGACCGGGCACTGTTTCGCGAGGCCATGGCGCGCATTGGGCTGGAAACGCCGAAATCCATGCTGGCCAATGCGACTGACATCAAGGACACCGACCGCAAAGCCCACGAGGCGGAACGCAACAAGCTGAAGGAAAGCCTGTCCGGACCGGAGCTGGACAAGGCGCTGGACGCGCTGGAAAATCAGTGGAACCTTGGCGAGACCGACCGCAAGCAGCGCTATATGAGCCATGCCATGGCCGTTGCCGCCCAGTCGCTTGACCATGTGGGCCTGCCCGCCATCATCCGCCCCTCTTTTACCCTCGGCGGCACAGGCGGCGGCATCGCCTATAACCGCTCGGAATTCTTCGAGATCGTTTCCGGCGGCCTCGACGCCTCGCCGACCACCGAGGTCCTGATCGAGGAAAGCGTGCTCGGCTGGAAGGAGTATGAGATGGAGGTTGTCCGCGACAAGGCGGACAATTGCATCATCATCTGCTCCATCGAAAACATCGATCCGATGGGCGTTCACACCGGCGACTCGATCACCGTTGCCCCGGCGCTGACGCTGACGGACAAGGAATACCAGATCATGCGCAACGCCTCGATCGCGGTGCTGCGCGAGATTGGGGTGGAGACCGGCGGCTCCAACGTGCAGTTCGCCGTCAACCCGAAGGACGGCCGCCTCGTCGTCATCGAAATGAACCCGCGCGTGTCGCGCTCCTCCGCCCTGGCGTCGAAGGCCACCGGCTTCCCGATCGCCAAGATCGCGGCCAAGCTCGCCATCGGCTACACGCTGGACGAGCTTGAAAACGACATCACCGGCGGCGCGACACCGGCCTCCTTCGAACCGTCGATCGACTATGTCGTGACTAAGATTCCGCGCTTCGCCTTCGAGAAGTTCCCCGGTGCCTCGCCGGTTCTGACGACGGCGATGAAGTCGGTTGGCGAGGTCATGGCGATCGGCCGGACATTTGCCGAATCGCTGCAAAAAGCGCTTCGCGGCATGGAAACCGGGCTGACCGGCCTGGACGAGATCGAAATTCCCGGGATCGACGATGGCGAAAACGCCAAGGCCGCCATCCGCGCGGCCATTGGTACGCCGACGCCCGACCGGCTGCGCATGGTCGGCCAGGCGCTGCGTCTCGGCTTTTCCGAAGCTGAAGTGCATGAAAGCTGCAAGATCGACCCCTGGTTTATCGCCCAGCTGAAAGCCATCATCGACATGGAAGAGCGCGTGCGCGAGCATGGCCTGCCGAAAGACGCGGAAAACCTGCGCCGCCTGAAGGCCATGGGCTTCTCCGATGCACGGCTTGCCACCCTCTCCGGCAAACGCCCGAAGGAAGTGGCCGAGTTGCGCAACGGGTTGAACGTGCGCCCCGTCTACAAGCGGATCGACACTTGCGCCGCCGAGTTCGCTTCGCCGACCGCCTATATGTATTCGACCTATGAGACGCCCTTCGTCGGCCAGACGCGGTCGGAGGCCGGCATTTCCGACCGCAGGAAGGTCGTTATCCTCGGCGGCGGTCCGAACCGCATCGGCCAGGGCATCGAGTTCGACTATTGCTGCTGCCATGCCGCCTTCGCGCTGAAGGATGCCGGCTTCGAAGCGATCATGGTCAACTGCAATCCCGAAACCGTCTCGACCGATTACGACACCTCCGACCGGCTCTATTTCGAGCCGCTGACGGCCGAGGACGTGATCGAGATCCTGAAGGCAGAGCAGGAAAAGGGCGAACTCGTCGGCGTCATCGTCCAGTTCGGCGGCCAGACGCCGCTGAAGCTCGCCGAAGCGCTGGAAAAGAACGGCATTCCGATCCTCGGCACCGCGCCTGATGCGATCGACCTGGCCGAGGACCGCGACCGCTTCCAGAAGCTTTTGATGAAGCTCGACCTCAACCAGCCGAACAACGGCATCGCCTATTCGGTCGAGCAGGCGCGTCTCGTCGCTTCCGAAATCGGCTTCCCGCTGGTCGTGCGCCCCTCCTATGTTCTGGGTGGCCGCGCCATGCAGATCATCCATTCGGAAGGCCAGCTTCAGACCTATCTGCTCGACACCGTGCCGGAACTGGTGCCCGAAGATATCAAGCAGCGCTATCCCAACGACAAGACCGGCCAGATCAACACGCTGCTCGGCAAGAACCCGCTGCTCTTCGACAGCTATCTGAGCCAGGCGATCGAGGTCGATGTCGACGCGCTGAGCGACGGCAAGGACGTCTATGTCGCCGGCATCATGGAGCATATCGAGGAAGCCGGCATTCACTCCGGCGATAGCGCCTGCTCGCTGCCGCCGCGCACGCTGTCTGCCGAGATGCTGGACGAGCTGGAGCGCCAGGCCAAGGCCATGGCGAAGGCGCTCGGTGTCGGCGGCCTCATGAACGTGCAGTTCGCCATCAAGGACGGCAAGGTCTATGTGCTCGAAGTCAATCCGCGCGCCTCGCGCACGGTGCCCTTCGTCGCCAAGACCATCGGCGCGCCGATCGCCAAGATCGCCGCGCGCGTGATGGCCGGCGAGAGCCTGGACGATGCCTTCGCCGCCTATGGCGCCAAGCCCGATCCGCGCAAGCTCAAGCATATCGCGGTCAAGGAAGCCGTCTTCCCCTTCGCCCGCTTCCCCGGCGTCGATATCCTGCTCGGGCCGGAAATGCGCTCGACTGGCGAGGTCATCGGCCTCGATACGGATTTCGCCGTCGCCTTCGCCAAGGCTCAGCTCGGCGCCGGCGTCGATCTTCCGCGCGAAGGGACGGTGTTCGTCTCGGTGCGCGATGAGGACAAGGTCGGCGTGCTCGCCGCCATCCGCATCCTGACCGAGATCGGCTTCAAGGTTCTGGCCACCGGCGGCACCGCCCGCTACCTGGAAGAACAGGGCATTGCCACCACCAAGATCAACAAGGTGCAGGAAGGCCGGCCGCATATCGAGGATGCGATCCGCAACCGCCAGGTTCAGCTCGTCATCAACACGACCGACAGCAACAAGGCGATCTCGGACTCCAAGTCGCTGCGCCGCGCCACGCTGATGCAGAAGGTGCCCTATTTCACCACGATGGCGGGCGCCGAAGCCGCAGCCAGCGCGATCAAGGCGCTGAAGGCGGGGAACCTGGAAGTGCGGCCTCTGCAGAGCTATTTCTGAAGCATGGGCAAGACGATCCGCTACTCGCTGCATGCAGAAGCGGTCATCGCCCAGCGAGATCTATCAAAAGACTGGATCGTAGCCGCGGTCGAACAGCCGGATTGAATTGAGGCCGACGCTCGTGATCCGGAGATTGAACGCCGCTTCAAACGCATAGACCAACGCGCAGGGAGGATCCTGCGTGTTGCTTGCGTTGAAGGTGCGGCGGAAATTCGTATAGTATCAGCCTTCATCGACCGAGATGCGAGGAAGCCTGTATGAGACCTGTCATTAAATATGATCCTGCATCCGACGCAGCCTATATCCGCTTGTCGGAGGAAGCGGTTGTGGAGAGCGCTGAGGTCTCGGAGAATCTCGTTCTCGATTACGACGAGGCTGGACACATTGTCGGCATGGAGTTGCTGAACGCGCGATCGCAGCTTTCGCCTTCGCTTCTGGACGTTGCTTGATCGTTGACGGGCGACTGGCCGACGCAATAGCAAAGGCGGATGCTTCGATGGGCGGCGATGCATGTCGCGACGTGTGCGCTGCAATCAAAATCAGGAACTTGATTGTCCGAGCTTGGCTGTATCGACATTGGCATTAAGCAGCCAACACCCAGCGACAAACAATGATCGGGATCCCTGGGCCCACCCCTGATATTCGGCACAAGGCTGCCGTAGGGAGCCATCTCCGACTGAAAATCAGGCCCTCAAACCTGCGTCGGATGGATCGTGTCCACACGGACCAGACCATCGATCACGCCACGCTCGCCCGTCTCTGTGAATCCGTATTCGCTGCCGGCTTCGATCACGGTATAGAGTTTCTCGCTGCGAAAGGCGCTGGCCATGCGTGTCGAGGTGCCCTCGGCCGGCATGGCGTCCACTTCGAGGAAATCGAGCTCGGCCTCAGCTGCAACGATGCGGGCATCGGCGGGCGATGCGGCGCGCACCAGGATCTCACCATGACTTGGCGCATTGTCCCACCTGGGATCATCGGGTGCTGCAATCGGCACCAGGCGATAGATGTGCAAGGGCATATCAGCGCTCCGAGACGCGGGTGCGCTGGAATCTGTCTGGCTGCTGATGTTCGGATTGCTCATTCTGCCGCCTCCTGCTTCGTCAAGCCACCGGCGCCGGCTTCCAAGGCCTGACGGCGGGCAAGAGCCGAGCCCAGGATGTGGCGGATTTCCTCGTCCGCGATTTCTTGCCCGGCAAAGCCCTGATCGGGCAGCACGCCGGGGTCCTCGTCCTGCGTATCCACCGTTTCGGCATCGGCAATCATGGCCTCGATCGCCGCGCGTCCGTCTGGAAGAGCGGCCAGATGCGTGGCAAGCCCGACCAAGAGCCGTCGATAGGCGTTGAGCCGGCCTTCAATCTGCATCGGTGAAAGTTCGTCCGTCATTCCCTACCTGCCTTTCATCCCCGCACATCCACAAGACGATGCATCATAGACCGCCTTGCGGACTGTCCACGCCCTTGAAGCCGGCGCGTTGCCGCTCCATGTCATGGTGATGTCACGCGCGGAGAGACTTCGTTCGCGTGGCCTTGCAGACAACGTCTGGCCATGGGCAGGAGTTCCGAGAACTAGGCGAGACATGCGAAAGCTGCGCCTTGCAAAGGGCGTGGCGGGATGGAGAAGCCCGAAAATTCTGGCTTTAGCGGGGTCGCATCTGCTATAAGCCTCAACCTGGTGTTTGGACGGTTTCGGGGCTGACGCTTCGCAAACCGTTTTATTTTGCGTCGGGGCCGCCTGATATCAAAAGGCGGGCCCGCGCGAGCAGTGAAGGACAGGGAAATGGTCGAGAAGGTACCGATGACGCAGAGCGGGTTCGTCAAGCTGCAGGAAGAACTGCGCTGGCGCCAGCAGGAAGAACGCCCCCGCATCATCGAGGCGATCTCGGAAGCACGCGCGCATGGCGATCTCTCGGAGAATGCGGAATACCATGCAGCCAAGGAAGCCCAGAGCCTGAACGAAGGCCGTATTGGCGAGCTGGAAGACTTCGTGGCCCGCGCCGAGGTGATCGATCTGTCGAAAATGTCGGGCTCGACGATCAAGTTCGGCGCCAAGGTCAAGCTGGTCGACGAGGACACCGACGAAGAGAAGATCTATCAGATCGTCGGCGATCAGGAGGCCGACGTGAAGGCCGGCCGCATCTCGATCTCCTCGCCCATCGCCCGTGCGTTGATCGGCAAGGAAGTGGGCGATTCCATCGAGGTCGTCGCGCCTGGCGGTTCGAAGGCCTACGAAATCATCAGCATCAACTGGGGTTGATGCGTTTCCGCCGGACACGTGCGATGCTCTTTCCTTCGTCTCGAAAGATGCCCCTCCCGGCCAGGACCTGCCGCTCATGAACCGGCAGGATCCCATCATGGCCGAGGACGATCTGGGTGCTGCCCCCGTGAGCGGCCAGCCTGCAGGGCAGCCTCCGCAGGTCGATCCGGCTGAAATCGACGTCATCGCGCCGAATTTCAAGCACCGGCTTTCAGGCGTAACCTCGACCATCATTCAACTGGTTCCGGTACAGCGCCGTCTCGGCCGACGCATCGCGGTGCTTGGCCCCGGACTTCCCGACAGCCTTCCGCATCTGCGCTTTAGGGACCTGATGCGGCTGCGCCAGCCGCCGCCCGGCCGGCCGGCCCGAGTCTGGCATGCTCGCCGCAATATTGAGATGCTGCCCGGCATCGTCCTGCGCGACCTCCTGCGCATGCCCTTGCGGCTGGTGTTCACCTCCGCTTCGCAGCGCCGCCACACCGGCTGGACCAAGTGGCTGATCAACCAGATGGACGCGGTGATTTCCACAAGCGAAAAGACGGCCCGCTACCTGAAACGCGATAGCGCCGTGATCATGCATGGCATCGATATCGAACGGTTTGCGCCAGCTTCCGACAAGGCATCGGCGCGCCGGGCGCTGAACCTGCCCGAGCAGGCCAAGATCGTCGGCTGTTTCGGCCGCGTGCGTGCGCAAAAGGGAACGGACCTCTTCGTCGAAGCCATGCTCTCGCTGCTGCCGCATCGGCCGGAGTGGGTTGCGGTCATCGCCGGGCGCGCGACATCCAAGCACAAGGCCTTCGAGCGCGACTTGAAAAACCGGGCGGCCCAGGCAGGGCTCGGCGAGCGCATTCTCTTTGTCGGCGAACAGACGAATATTCATGAATGGTACCGGGTTCTGGACCTATTCGTCGCGCCGCAGCGCTGGGAAGGCTTCGGCCTGACGCCCCTGGAAGCCATGGCCAGTGAAGTGGCCGTTGTCGCCACCGAGGTTGGCGCCTTCAACGAAATCATCGTCACGGGACCAGATGAGACGGGCCTGCTCGTGGCGGCCGATCACTCGGTTGGCCTGACGCTCGGCTGCGCCGAACTGATGGATGATGACCCCAGACGCATCATGGCCGGCAAGCGCGGCCGCACGCGCGTCAGCGAGCGCTTCACCATCGAGGGCGAAGCGCAAGCGATCGGCAAGGTCTATGACAAGCTCATGGCCGGCGGCTGAACAGGTCGAGATAGGCGCCGGTCACCGCCTCCTCGGAAAACTGGCTCAACAGCGTGCGATGCCCCCCCTCGGCCAGACGCGCGGCCAAGGCAGGATCTGCCAGCAGAGCCTCGATGGCCGCACTGAAGCTATCGACATTCTCGATTTCCGCCAACAGGCCGTTCTCACCATCGCGCATGAACCAAGACGGCCCTTCCGAGCGCGAGGAGACCACCGGCCGCCGCTGCGCCCAGGCTTCCAGGATCACATTGCCAAGCGGCTCATGAAGCGACGGCATGACGAACACATCGGCTGCCGCGATGAAGGGCCGCGCATCCTTTTGCCAGCCGAGAAAGCGGATGCGCTCGCCCAGGCCCTTTTCTCGCGCCAGTCGTGTCAGCGCGTCCTGCT
The DNA here is from genome assembly GCF_900109605.1 of Xaviernesmea oryzae. GTDB lineage: Bacteria > Pseudomonadota > Alphaproteobacteria > Rhizobiales > Rhizobiaceae > Xaviernesmea > Xaviernesmea oryzae. The sequence continues at coordinate 179,844 of NZ_FOAM01000010.1, read as the reverse complement.
CCTCCCCCTCGCCCGCCAGCCAGAGATAGGCGGATGAGTGTCGCGCCACTGCCTCGATCAGCGTGTGAAAGCCTTTGCGATGCACGAAGCGTCCGAGCGAAACGATCAGCGGCACATGCTGCGGCGTTTTCCATTGCGCGCGGTCTGTCGGCGCCACCCTCTGCGTATCGGTGAAGTTCGAAATCACAGTGAGCCCGCGTGTCCAGCCGAGCTTGCGCACGTGATCGGCGATGCCGGGTGTATTGCACACGAGCATGTCGCTGTTGCGGAAATAGTCGAGCTTCGGCGGATAGTCGCCAAGCCGGGAAAGTTTGATACAGCCGGGATAGGCAGGCATCAGCATGCTGGCGCGTGGCGCCCAGGCCATCAGCGCATCCGGTTTCAGCCGGCGGGCCATGCGGGCAGCCCTGATCGGCAGCAGGAAGCGGTCCGGTGAAAGATTGCGGAAATGGCTTTCCTCGACCTTGATCGACGGATCGAGATCGGCCCGCCAGGCCCGGTCTGGCCGGATGATAGCGCTTTGGTAAACGCCACGCCTGGCCAGCGCATTGGCAAACTGAACGAAGAAGCGCTCTGCCCCACCATCCTTGCCGAAGTGATAGTGAACGACCTGCATGCGTCAGCTGTCCTGGCCAGCGAAGAGTTGCAGATAGGCCGAAGCGATGGCGTCTTCCGAAAAGCGCGTTTCGATGGTGCGTCGCCCACCGTCCACAAGCCGCGTGCGCAGCCCCTCGTCGTCACGCAGCCGCGTGATGGCGGCCGCGAGACCATCGACATCGCCGACCTCGACCATCAGCGCATCCTCTTCATGAGTCATGGCAAAGGAGGGGCCTTCCGCCTTGAAGGCGATCGTCGGCTTGCCTGCGCCCCAGCCCTCCAGGCAGACATTGCCGAGCGGCTCGTGAAGGGACGGAATGACGAACGCGTCCGAGGCCGCGAGATAGGCATAGGCATCGGTGCGCCATCCGGTAAAGCGGACCCGCTCGCTCAAGCCCAGGGACGCCACCAACGCTTCCAGATTGCCGCGCTCCGGGCCGTCGCCGACCAGCCAGAGAAACGCGCCCTCGACCGCCGCTATGGCCTTGATCAGGAGATCGAAGCCCTTGCGCGGCACGAAACGGCCGAGACCGAGGACGACGAAGGCTCCTTCCGGGGTCGACATCTCGGCTCTCGCCACGGGCGCCATGGGCCGTGAGCGGGTGAAGTTCGGAATCACTTCCAGCCCGCGTGTCCAGCCGAGCGCGCGCACCCGCTGCGCCATGTCAGGTGTGATGCAGACAAGCGTCTGGCAATGGGTGTAGTAGCCGAGATGCTCGGGATAATCCCCGAGCCGGGCAATGCGCTTGACCCCATCGACGGCGGGCATGAAGCGGCTGGCGCGCAGCTGCCAGGAGACGATCACATCCGGCTTGAAGCGTTTGAGAATGCGGCGCAGGCGAAAGGCCAACAGGAAACGCGAGAGCGAGATGCGCCGGAAGATCCCTTCATGCACTGTGGCGGCACATTCAATCTCGCCACGCCAGCTGCGGCCGGGCCGGATCAGCACCTGCTGCTCCACCCCCCGCTCATGCAATGCGTTGACCAGATTGACGAAGAATCGCTCGGCACCGCCCTCCTTGCCGAAGTGAATGTGCAAGACCCGCATCTAACGCCCTTTCGCATCGTCCACGTTCGGGCGCCGCTTCAAGGCATCCCGCTGGTAGAGCTTTGCCTGGGTGAGGAAAGCATAGACGGCGCCGGTCATTGCCTCGATGAATCCCGGAAGACCACAGCGCCATAAGCCATTGCGCAGATAGAGCCGCAGGAAATAAAGCAATGGCGAGAAGATCAGTTTCGCCGCCTTCGGCCGCCGCCCTTCAGCGGTCTGCTGATCGGCCTTCAGCGTGGAATATTTGTTTTCCTTGAGGATCTGCTCGTCGAGGATCAGCGGGCGGTAATGCAGAAGACCGCCGGCTGAGGCTTTCTCGACGCGCCCCCGGGGCACGATTCCTTCGTGCACGGCCTGTGCCAGATCATAGGCGCCCTGCCCTGCCCGGATCAGCCGAAGGTTCTTGCGCTCACGCACACGGGCCGGCGTATAACCATAGCCGATGAGATAAGGGCGGCGGGCGACCTTCCAGCCGACGATCTCAGGCGGCGCGGCGAGAAGCGTCGGCAGGCTGTCTCGCAAAGCCCGGTCCAGCCGCTCGTCGGCGTCGATATTGAGCCGCCACGGTTGCGTACACAGATCGAGGGCGAACTGCTTCTGCCCGGCATAGCCGCGCCAGGCCTCATGGACAAAGCGGATTGGCCAGCCCCCAGCGATATAGCGCTCGACCAAGGCCTGCGTTCCATCCGTCGAGCCGGAATCCACCACGACGATTTCGGCACATTCGGCGAGACTGTCGAGACAGGCGCCGAGATAGGCCTCTTCGTTCAAACAGATAATGAAGGCCGAGAGCGGCAGCTTCGCATCAGACATGAACCAGGTCCCGACGGAAATAGGCAGCCTTGCGGTTGCGTTCCGCCAGCTGGAAGCCGAGGCGCGCAAGATGCGCGATCAGCCCATCGATTGCCGCATCGCCGACAATATGGGGATGCAGTTCGGCGATGATATGAGCCAGCGGATCGAGGTTCGGCAGGCCAAGCAAATCGACCTCGGCGCCCTCGACGTCGATGACCAGCATATCCGGCCGGAAATCGGCCAGCACGGCCGGCAAAGCATCGCTCTCCACCATCGTCGCGTTCAGGCCCTTGGCGCGGTCATACACGCTCGACGAGAGAAGTGCGCCATCGACGAAAAACCGCACCGGTGCGCCATCCACCGTCAACGCTTTCATGCGCAGTTCCGGTAGGCTGGAATTGAGGGCGAAATTGCCGCGGATCTTGGCCTCCAGCGTCGGATTGGCCTCATAGGCCAGCACCTTTCCGGGCCCGGCGATCCGCGCCAGAATCAGGCTGACCACGCCGAGGCCGGCGCCGATTTCGAGAACCCGCATGCCGGGCCTTAAGGCGTTGCGGATCAGCGCCCGCTCGGTATCCTCATAGGCTTCACGAAAGATCAGGGCACGGATGTCGTCGGCGATGTGGCCCTTGCGGGTATCGATCGTGATGCCATCGAGGCGGACACGCTCAGCCTCGGTCAGGATGCGCCAACGTCGGCGCAGAGAGCGCAGGAATTTCGTCACGATCATCCTTCATTTCTTGGGCTGCATGGCCTATCGGCGCGCCCACGCCAGTACCGGCAAGACCATCGCCCTCCTCAGAGGCCGACGAGCGCGGCCTCCTTGACCTTGCGAATGGTCAGCATGGTGCGGACGGTGTCGACATTGTCGGCGGCCGTCAGTCGTTCAATAACGAAATCCTGGAAGGCTGCAAGATTCTCCGCCAGACAGTGCAGGAGATAGTCGCTGTCGCCCGAAACCATCCAGGCTTCGCGCACCATCGGCCAATCGCGCGTGCGCGCGGCGAAAGCTTTAAGATCGGCTTCGGACTGGTGCTTCAAGCCAACCATGCAGAAGGCCACGAGATCATAGCCAAGGGACGGCGCGTTGAGGATCGCGCGATAGCCGCGGATGATGCCCGCCTCTTCCAGCTTGCGCACGCGGCGAAGACAGGGCGGGGCGGAAATGCCCACGCGTTCGGCCAGATCGACATTGGTGATCCGACCGTCTTCCTGCAATTCGCGCAGGATTTTCAGATCGATCGCGTCGAGCTCGGCCCGCAGCACGCTTCCCCGCCTTCTTCTTGTCGTTCCGTCTTGCCACCCCGATGGGCGAAGGACCGAGATGTGCCACGTCTTCTGCGCGGCATCAAGGTGAAGCGAAGGGTCGCCTGAGGGCGGCCGATGCGGCCCTGTTTAGAGAACTGGCCATAGGCTGCGCATGAAGCCTTCCTCGACCATGCTGTCAGGATCGGCAAAGCGGTGGGAGACCGAATCGGTAAAATCGAGCCTGTTCAAGTCCTCCATATGACCGAGCATCAGCTTGTAGTGCTCGGCGCCGCCGAAATGCTGGCCGTTTGACGAAATGCGTTCGAAGCGGGCCGAGACCCCTGCAAAGAATTTGAAATGGAGCAGCACGCCGGCAATGGGCGCGAAATTTTGCTGGAAGGGTATGGGATGGTGGATTGACGTGCCGAGACTGCAGGCATCGTCCCAATAGAGCAGCGGAAACTTGATGAGCTGAACATCCGCGCCAAAGATCCGCCGACGCGGGCCACCCCTGACCTGTAGGGAGATGGAGGAGCGCGACAGATCATAGCCGGCGACATCATAATGGGTCGCAACCTCCCAGGGCATGACGCGGCTGTCGCCACTAAAGATGAAATCTCCGACGGGGCCTGCCGGGTAAAAGTCGATCATCGGCGCGGAAAGCCGCGTTATCCCCAAGGCCTGCAGCCTGTCGATCAACCTGGAGAGCGGCCGCTCGGCGCAGCTTTGGTAGACCAGATATTCGTCGGCATCGACGTTGACGTACCATCGATGGCGACCGTAAATCTCGAACAGGCTCTCGCGCCAGAGCCTGCCACGGTTGGCAGCGCCATAGCGCAGATCGGAGATCCAGAGATCGACATCGGGCTCGGCCTCCAGATATGCTTGGCTCTCATCCGTGGAGGCATCATCGACACAGATGAAGCGCGTAACACCCAGTCCCCGGTAATGCGCAAGGAAGGACGGCAGGAACGCGCGGTCATTATGACATAGAAACACCAGCGGGATATCATCCGCCCGTAGCGCGCGTGGTGGCGCGAGATTGAAGCGACGCAACGTGGGATCTGACATCGCCAGCCGCGCTCGGCGCTTGCTGAAACGCCTGTTGGCATTCAATGCCCGGAGATAGGCGAACGGTCCTGTCTTGAAGAATGCATCCGGCAGCACGGGATTGGGATAGGCGTAACTCTGCGGCATGAACGGTCCCGTTAAAGCCGGGCAACAAGCCGGCCTGCTGCAGGAGATCATCCTGCGGGCGGGAACCTATAATATTCGCATTATATGTTAAAGTAATTTCTTTTATAATGGACCGCGTTTTGGCTGCTCCGCCCATTCGCGCATGAAGCCCGCTCTTGCCAGCTCTTCCGGGCGGGTAAAACGCCGAGTGCCGGAATAGGTGAAATCCAGGTCGCCCTGATCGGCAACGCGATCGAGAATCGTGCGATAGACCTGGGCACCATTGAAATGCTGCTCTTCGGCGACGGCAGCTTCGGTCTTATGGCGATAATCGGCGAAAAACTTGAAATGCAGGAGCACGCCTTGCGGCGCGGTGAAATTGCGCGTGAAGGGCAAGGGTTGATGCACGCTGACACCGAAGCTGCAGCTCTCGTCCCAGTACAACAGCGGATATTTCGCCAGTTCGGCTTCGGTGGAGAACATACGCTGGCGTGGGCCGCCGCGAAGGCTGAGGAAGCGGCGGTTGGGCTGCAGCAGATAGCCATCCCCATCATAGCCGTCAGCCACCTCCCAGGGCATTGTGTCGTCGGCGCCCTGGAAGGGATAGAGGCTCAAGGGGCCACGCGGATAGAGATCCAGCATCGGCGCCATCATCCGCTTCTGCCCGGCTGCGTCCAGCGTTGCGATCAGCGCGGGCAAGGGCCGCTCGAAACATCTGTCGTAAACGAGGTATTCGTCGGAATCGACCGAAAGATACCAGCGGCCCGTGCCGTAGAGCGAGAGCAAGGCTTCGCGCCAGAGCTTGCCGCGCCGCGCATCCTTGTAGCGCAGAGGCGAGCTCCAGAGATCGACATCGGCCTCGGCCGCCAGCCTCTCGGCCGTGCCGTCGCGGGATTGATCGTCGACGACGATAAAGCGCGTGACCCCGAGCCGCCGATAATGCGCGAGAAAGGAGCGCAGGAACTTGGCGTCATTGTGGGTGAAGGTGACGAGACCCAGGTCTTCCGCCGCGAGCGGGCGCAAGGACCGGCCGCCCGCAAGCGAAAGCGGTGCCTCTGCCTGCTCCCGAGCGCGGCGGCGGCGCACACGCCGCGTTTCCCAGGCTGACAGCGCCCGGTCGATCGGGCCGCGCTGAGGCTCCGCTGGAAAAGGCTGTGGATAGGCAGTGGCAACAAAGCTCAAATGGCATCCTCATGCATTGGGAAACGGTGACGTCATCATCCGGCTTGGCTTGCCTGGTGCCCGCCACTCCCAGCCCGCATCATCGCCCCTCCAGTTCGGCCTTCGACACAACAATCGCCGAAAGCACCGGGCGGGCATGTGACGATGCTGCAACGGAGCCTCCACACCGAGATTTCATGGGATGCGCTTGGCCGTCTTCGATAGAAAGAAGGCGACAAGGAGTCAAATCTGATGGGCGCATGCGCAAGCGCGGTCGCGACAGGACCTTTTTCGCATCAGACCGATCGCTTGCCTCGTCTTGACCCTTTATGGCACAGGGCGCGCCTTTGCCGCGGCAGGCCTGCAACAAGACCGCGCATTTTGGACGGCAAATGGCGCTGCGCTTGTGGTAAAAGGCGCAGCACCCTTGAAAGCAAGGGGGGATGATCCTTAAACTAAGGCATAAAACCCAAGCGGCGGCCGGTTTTTGACCCTGTCTCCGCCAGTCGAGGAACGTGCATGACCTCCCGCCATACGAAGGTGCTGATCATTGGCTCCGGCCCCGCCGGCTACACCGCCGCCATCTATGCCGCGCGCGCCATGCTGCAGCCGGTGCTGATCGCCGGCATGGAGCAAGGCGGGCAGTTGATGATCACCACGGATGTGGAAAACTATCCCGGCTTCGCCGATCCGATCCAGGGGCCTTGGCTGATGAGCGAAATGCTCAAGCAGGCAACCCATGTCGGCGCCGAAATCGTCAGCGACCTTGTCACCAGCGTCGATCTTTCGGTCCGTCCCTTCCGGCTGATGACCGACAGCGGCACGGTATGGACGGCCGACACACTGGTGATCGCCACGGGCGCCCGCGCGAAATGGCTTGGCATCGAAACGGAAGAGACCTTCAAGGGCTTTGGCGTATCCGCCTGCGCCACTTGCGACGGGTTCTTCTATCGCGGCAAGGATGTGATCGTGGTTGGTGGCGGCAACTCCGCCGTGGAAGAGGCGCTCTATCTCTCCAACCTTGCCAAAACTGTCACCGTCATCCATCGCCGCGATGGCTTCCGGGCCGAGCGCATCCTGCAAGACCGCCTGTTCGCCAAGGAGAATGTCCGCATTCTCTGGGATCATGAGATCGCCGCTTATGAGGGCGCGCCGGCAAAGCCGCCAATGCCGGCCTCGCTGAATGGCGTCACGCTTCGCAATGTGAAAACCGGTGCGATCACGCCGATGCCGATCGACGGCGTCTTCGTGGCAATCGGCCATGCCCCGGCAACCGACCTTTTCAAAGGCCAGCTTCGACTGAAATCCAACGGCTATCTCTGGACCGCGCCGGATTCAACCGCCACCGATGTCGCGGGCGTTTTTGCCGCGGGCGACGTGACGGACGACCAATATCGTCAGGCGATCACCGCAGCGGGAATGGGCTGCATGGCGGCGCTGGAAGCGGAGCGTTATCTGGCCGGCCATCTTCCGGTCGCGATTGCCGCAGAATAAGGTCTGCGACCCGCCGGGCGCAGGGGCGCATTGGCGGTCGATAACGAACACCGCCTGCTGCTAAGATGCGCGGGCAAGCGCATGGCGCGGCCAGCGGCTGGATCAAACCTGCGGCATCCGTCTTGCGGAACGAAAACAAGGGGGGAGACGGGAGCTCGGCGGCTGAAGGCATGGCCCGGTCGCTCGCCCCCCATAAGAGGGAGACGGCATGCCGCTCGACTGGGACAAGTTGCGCATCTTTCATGCGGCGGCGGAGGCCGGATCCTTCACCCATGCGGCCGACAAGTTGCATCTGTCGCAGTCGGCGATCAGCCGCCAGGTCAGCTCGCTCGAGCAGGATGTCGGTATCAAACTGTTTCACCGCCATGCCCGCGGCCTGATTCTCACCGAGCAGGGGGAAATCCTCTATCGCACAGCGCATGACGTGCTGATGAAGCTGGAAAGCGTGCGCGTTCAGCTGACCGAAACCACGGACAAGCCGAGCGGCAAGCTGCGCATCACCACCACGGTCGGCCTCGGCCAGGGCTGGCTGACCGACAAGGTGCAGGAATTCCTCAGCCTCTATCCCGACATGCAGGTTCAGCTCATCCTCGACAATGAGGAGCTGGACGTGAACATGCGCCATGCCGACTGCGCCATCCGCCTGCGCCAGCCCCAGCAATCGGACCTGATCCAGCGCAAGCTGTTTACGGTGCATATGCACCTTTATGCCGCGCCCTCCTATATCAACAAGCATGGCGAGCCGCATTCGATCGCCGATCTGGACAACCACCGGATCATCACCTTTGGCGAGCCGGCGCCCAACTATCTGCTCGACGTCAACTGGCTGGAGATCGCCGGGCGCGAGAGCGACAATCCCCGCCCCTCCCATCTGCAGATCAACAGCCAGACCTCGATCAAGCGTGCCTGCCTGCTCGGCATCGGCATTGCCATGATGCCGGACTATATCGTCGGACGCGATCCGGGCCTGATCCAGCTGCCGATTCAGGCCGACATTCCTTCGTTCGATACCTATTTCTGCTATCCTGACGAGATGAAAAACGCCGCCAAGCTCAAGGTCTTCCGCGATTTCATCGTCGCCAAGGCCCGCAACTGGAATTTCTGAAGCCGGCTGCATGTTTTTAAGGCTGCTGTGCGTCGGTAGCCTAACTCTCCCCATCGCCATGTGAATTGCTTGAAGCCCCGCGCCTACCTTGGCGCGGGGCTTTGTATTTTGCTTACAAAACAGGCAGGGGTGCGCTGTCATCATGGCTGGCATGCATATTTATTGATTGTTCATCGCCCAAAAAGCGAGCATATCGACTGCAGCTGATGCACATGACGGTCTTCTCCCAGTGCCGTCGCAGCAGCTGTTCCCCTCTGGAGGTTTTAGACCTTCACACTTAAAGGCCCCAAGTTTACTTGTGGGCCTCTTTTTTTGCCATTGATTCAGGATGCTGATGATTTTTGAGCCGGCTGCTCTTGTTTTCCATCCCGCGTTGTATCATATGCAATCTCAGCTGAGGCACATGATGGCCACCTCCCAGTGCCATCGCGTCAGCTGTTCCCCTCTGGAGGTTTCAAACCTTCACACCTGATAGGCCCCGGCACACGCTGTGGGCCTTTTTTTTGTCCGTCTTTTTCGACATGGCCCTTTAAATCGTCGTGGACCGATCCCTATATCGGGATATCGAATTTTTTCGATATGAACGAAGCGACAAGGCGTTCATTCCTTGTCGCGCGGAGATGAACGTGGATCGCGCCGAAATTCTCAAAGCGCTCTCGAACCCTGCCCGGCTGGATATTCTGGCGTGGCTGAAGGAGCCTGAGCTGCATTTTTCCAGCCAGGAGCATCCCCTGTCGATGGGGGTCTGCGCCAGCCAGTTCGAGCGCTGCGGGTTGTCGCAGTCCACCGTCTCCGCCCATCTCCGGGTTCTCCAGCGCGCCGGCCTCGTGACCAACAGGCGCGTGGGGCAATGGATCTTCTACCAGCGCAACGAGGAGACGATCGCCAAATTCCTGAAGGATCTCGGCGCCACGCTCTGACCTGCCGTTTCGTCACCCCGCCTTTCCATCCCTCGCTTCAAGCCACGTCCCCACATTAAAGGAATTGCTCATGACCTCGATCTTCGACCCGATCAAAGCCGGCGACATCGAACTTGCCAACCGGATCGTCATGGCGCCGCTGACGCGCAACCGCTCGCCCAAGGCCGTGCCCAATACGCTGAACGTCACCTATTACGAACAACGCGCCACCGCCGGGCTGATCATCACCGAAGCGACCGCCATCACCCATCAGGGCCAGGGCTATGCGGACGTTCCCGGTCTCTACACGTCGGAAGCGCTGGATGGCTGGCGCAAGGTGACCGAGGCAGTCCACACGCAGGGCGGCAAGATCGTCGTGCAGATGTGGCATGTTGGCCGTATTTCTCACACCAGCCTGCAGCCCAATGGCGGCAAGCCGGTCGCGCCCTCTGCCATCGCCGCCAAGTCGAAGACCTATCTGATCGGCGAGGATGGTACCGGCAGCTTCGCCGACACCTCCGAGCCCCGCGCGCTTGAAACCGAAGAAATTGCCGGCATTGTCGAGGATTACCGCAAGGCTGCTCGCGCCGCCATTGAGGCCGGCTTCGACGGCGTCGAGATCCACGCCGCCAATGGTTATCTGATCGACCAGTTCCTGCGCTCCAGCGCCAACAAGCGCGAGGATACTTATGGCGGCTCGGTCGAAAACCGCGCTCGCTTTCTATTCGAAGTGGTCGATGCGATCACGCAGGAGATTGGTGCCGGCCGCACCGGCATCCGCATCTCGCCGGTGACGCCCGCCAATGACGTGCAGGACGACGATCCGTCGACGCTCTTCACCCATGTGGTCAAGGGTCTGGCCAGGTATGGCCTTTCCTATGTCCACGTGATCGAGGGCGCCACGGGCGGTGATCGCGCCTTTGCCGATTTCGATTATGCGGCCCTGCGCCAGGCCTATCAGGCGGCTGGCGGCAAGGCGGCCTGGATGGCCAATAATGGCTATGACCGGCAATTGGCGATCGACGCCATCGAAAGCGGCAGGGCAGATCTGATCGCCTTCGGCAAGCCATTCATTGCCAATCCTGATCTCGTCGCCCGGCTGAGGGACAACGCTCCCTTAAACCAGGTGGACAAGGACACGATGTATGGCGGCGGCGCCAAGGGCTATACCGATTACCCGTCGCTGACCCAGGAAGCAGCCGAGTAAGCTCTCTCCTCAAGGCGCAGGCGTGATCCCATGGCTCGCACCTGCGCCTTGCCCTCGATGGCCTGCGCATCGCCGGAGGCCGGCATGAGCAGGCGGCTATCCATAACCTCGTTGGGAACGTTAAGGCCCGTGCCGATCGACCTCCTCGTGCATGGACGCTGCCTATGATCCCGCACGACCGCCGCCGCCTGGCGGGGGCGGTACGGACTATGTCTGAGGCGCGCATGACCGTCGCGCAGAAGCACCTCGATCCGCGCCCTGCACGTCTCGGTAATCCATTTCGATTTGCAGCATTATGCAGTAGCCCGGGGCAACCGGAAGGAGTTGCCCATGCTGATTCGCGATGCCCTCGATGAAGACCTGCCCGCCATTCGCGCCATCTACAACGACGCCGTCGAGACAACGACGGCGATCTGGAACGAAACGGTCGTGGATCTGGACAATCGCCGTGCCTGGATGGCGGACCGCATCGCACGCGGCTATCCCATTCTGGTCGCCGTCGGCGAGGATGGGCGCGTAGCCGGCTATGCCTCCTTCGGCGATTGGCGCGCCTTTGACGGCTATCGCTTCACAGTCGAGCATTCGGTTTATGTCGAACGCAGTTTTCGCGGTACCGGCGTTGGCGAAACCCTGATGAGGGCCCTGATCGAGCGCGCGCGCGGCCTGGGCAAGCATGCGATGATCGGCGCGGTGGAGGCGGGCAACGCCGCCTCCGTCGCCCTTCATGCCAAGCTCGGCTTCGTGCCGACAGGCACGCTGCGCGAAGTCGGCACGAAGTTCGGCCGCTGGCTGGACCTGACCTTCCTCCAGCTGACGCTCGACGAGCGGGGCCCCTTGGAGCGATAAACTCGCCCGCCCTTCAAGTCATAGGCCGTGATGAAAGCACGCGAGCAGTCGTTCAGGCGGCTGCCCGCGCGCGCGTCGCCCGCCCTTTCAGCGCCGGCACGCAGGCAAGCGCGACGACCACCAGCGGCAGGCAGATCAGGTAGGAGGCGCGGATGCCGGCTTCTTCTGCCACGAAACCGAGCAGCGGCGGGGCCAGGAAGAAGATGATGAAGGTCACCTGGCCGATGGCCGCGACATTCACATGGGCGGGGCGGTCGATGCGCTGGGCGGCAGCGGAAACAGCAAGCGGATAGACCGCGCTGCAGCCGGCGCCGAGCATGGCGAAGCCGATCAGCGCCATGGCCGGATGCTGCGAGAAGCCGACCGCCAGAAGCCCCGCCAGCGAGAGCATCAGCAAGGACGATGCCACCAGGCGCGCGCCGTAGCGCTCCACGACGACATCGGCAACAAGACGCATCAAGGCCATGAAGAAGGTGAAAAGCGTGAGCCCGAGCCCGCCAATCACGGGCTCGACGGCATAGACATCGCGCATGTAGATCGCCGACCAGTCCACGCCAGCGCCCTCGACCAGAAAGGCGGCAATGCCGATCAGGCAGAGCGGCAGGAGCCCGAGCGTCGGAAAGGCGAAGCGCGGCGTCGTTTCCGCATGACCTTTTGGCGCCGGCGCATCCTTCAGGCCGCCGATCACAGGCAGGCCGGCCAGGACAACCACGACCAGCGCGGTCGTCAGGTGCAGGCCCATCGAAATCTCGGCCTGGCGAATAAAGGAGGCCAGGAGCGCTGTCACAAAAAAGCCAGCGCTCCAGAACCCGTGCGCCCGGCTCATGATCGACCAGCCGGTTTCAGCCTCGACCCGGCCCAGCTCGACATTCAGATTGATCTCCAACGCGCCAGCCAGAAGCCCGGCGCAGAAGAGCACGGCGAAGACTGCCGGCGCATTCGGCATGAACGGGACCAGCGCATAGCAGCTGGCCGTGCCGATGATGGTGATATAGGCCGTCTTGCGTGCGCCCAGAGCGGCGATCAAGGGCGAGGAAACCGTCAGCGCGATCAGCGCGCCGATCGACATGCCGATCAGCGTCAGGCCGAGCTCGGACTTGTCGACACCGAGCGTCTCCTGCAGGTCGGGCATGCGCGCCAGCAGCGCCCCGAGGCTGAGCGCGAAAAAGAAGAAGCAAAGATAAAGCCGATGGTGCTGCGCAAGCGTCATGGGTGCCGTGCGTCCTCTTCCCCGCAGGCACGAGCTGCTTCTCCTCAAGCATCCCGCACTGCTGCCGCGCATGTCGCTTGCTCGGAACAAGGATGTTCCAGGCAAGCAGGTCTTCGAAAGATGAGCCCAGACGAGTTCTCATGACCCGTCCTGGCTTAGCCCCTCGCCTTAGCGGCAGGCCGCGCTGAAGCGCTGGATACGCTTGCAGGCTTCCTCGAGCAGTTCCTCAGATGTCGCGTAGGAAATGCGGAAGTTCGGGCCAAGGCCGAAGGCAGAGCCGTGGACGACGGCCACGCCTTCCGATTCCAGAAGCTCGGAAACGAAGTCCTCGTCCGTCTCGATCACCTTGCCGGTGGGCGCCGTCTTGCCGATCAGCCCCTTGCAGGAGGGATAGACATAGAAAGCGCCTTCCGGCGACGGGCACTCGATGCCGACGGCCTGGTTGAGCATGGAGACCACGAGATCGCGCCGGCCTTCGAAGATCTTCTTGTTGACCGGAATGAAGTCCTGCGTGCCGTTCAGCGCTTCCACGGCAGCCCACTGCGCCACCGAGCAGGCGCCCGAGGTCTGCTGGCCCTGGATCATGTCCATCGCCTTGATCAGAGCCAGCGGACCTGCGGCATAGCCGATGCGCCAGCCGGTCATGGCATAGGCCTTGGACACGCCGTTCATGGTCAGCGTGCGGTCGTAAAGGGCGGGCTCGACTTCGACGGGTGTCGCGAATTTGAAGTCGCCATAGGTCAGGTGCTCATACATATCGTCCGTCAGCACCCAGACATGCGGATGCTTGACAAGCACATCCGTCAGCGCCTTCAGCTCGTCATGGCTATAGGCAGCACCCGAAGGATTGGACGGCGAGTTGAAGATGAACCACTTGGTCTTCGGCGTGATCGCCTTGTCGAGGTCCTCAGGCGTCAGCTTGAACTTGTTTTCCTGCGTCGTGGCGACGAAGACCGGCGTGCCGCCGCACAGGGCCACCATTTCCGGATAGGAGACCCAGTAAGGCGTTGGGATCACCACCTCATCGCCGGGATTGAGCGTCGCCATGAAGGCGTTGAACAGGATCTGCTTGCCGCCGGTGCCGACGATCGTCTGCTCGGGCGTGTAATCCAGATTGTTCTCGCGCTTGAACTTGGCGACGATCGCCTTGCGCAGCTCGGGAATGCCGGCCACGGGCGTGTACTTCGTCTCGCCGCGCTTGATCGCGTCGATCGCGGCATTCTTGATATTGTCCGGCGTGTCGAAATCCGGCTCGCCGGCCCCCAGGCCGATCACGTCGCGTCCCTTGGCTTTGAGCTCGCGCGCCTTCTGGGAAACAGCAATGGTGGCGGACGGCTTCACGCGGGAAAGGGCATCGGCAAGGAAGGCCATGATCAAGGTCCTGGGTCGTTGTCACGGGGGTTGAGCGAACGGGGCCGCCCTGCCCGCCGATGAAGCCCGACCCGAAGAGGGCCGATAATCGCGCGATCCTCCGACCGCAAGCCTCACGACGCCTGGAAAAGCGACATGCCGCGCGGCGGCCGTCCCCCATGAAGGCGCGGCTCGCCGACGACCAAGCTGTATGTCGAATGTAGCGCGCGACTTCAAGCGTAAAGGCGTTGCGGGGACAGAAAAGCAGGCGGCAGGAGGCTGCGACCGGTCATGCGCGCGAACCGGCGAATCAGCGCGCGGCGCGTCACAACAAAACGCGCATACGGACCTTACGCGAAACCTACCAAATTCTTAACGCAGACATGGACTTAGCAGGTTGAGCCATGCCTTTCTTTCACCATCAAAAATGGCGGGGCCCGCCATAATTCCGTCCCTTTGGCGCCCTCTTGAAGGCCTTAATCTAGAGCGTTGCGATGAATCGCTTCCCGGAGCCCCCACATGCCGCCCTTCTGCCCTGCCGCACGCGCGCCCCGGCGCGCTCGTCCCGTTCTTCTTGCCGCATCGCTGGCCATGCTGGCTTTCTCGCCGCTGCCATCAGCCGCATCCGAGATCGCCCAGCCGATCCCGCGCGTTGCCGGCGGCGAAAAGCTTTTCCCGATCGGGGCCCCCGAGGCCCTGGCCGACGCCCTGTCCGATGACGGGCAGAGTGCTGCGGCAGCCCTGGTCGGCGTTTCCAGCGCGGGCGATCGCTTCGCGGCCGACCGGATGATTACCGGATCCATCGCGCCCGCGAGCACACGGGCCTGGGCGGCGGGTCATGTTCCGGCGGATCGCCATATCCTGCTCGGCACCATGCTGCTTGCCGTCGCCATGATGGCCTCCACCGCCTTCGGCCTCTGGCGCTGGCAGCTGCGCGGCTGGAGCAGAGAGGCCTGATCATGAGCGAGCGTCGCAAAACATCGACCACCCCAAGCGCCGGCGAAGCCCAGCCGTCCGGCTTCCTCGCCGGGTTGAATGCCCTGGAGACGGTCATCGTCGCCGTGATCGCGCTTGTTGCCCTCGCGGGCCTGCTGATGATCGCCAAGGGGCTGATCCTGAAAAGCGACGGAGCTCTCATCGGCAGCCGCCCGGCCATTGTTGGCGGCATGCAGCGGGCCTGAATCCGTCGGAACGAAGATGAAAGCCTGCAATGCGGCGGGGGCCGGCATCGCACGCAGTCCGTTTTTCGGGCTTGGGCTTCGACATCTTGAACGTGTGGATCGGCCTCTGAGCCAAAAGCGCTTTCCCGAGCAGGCTGGCGACCATGGGCCGCCGCTTGAAGACCGTCTGGAAAGCGGCTAATCGAGCCGGCATGATCGCGCCGCATCCAAGGGAACAGCCATGCCCGTTCCCAGCGCCCGCGCGACGTTCCGTCTCCAAGCCCTGGCCAGCCGCTCCATGACCCGACTTCAAGCCAATCTCTGTCTTTTGCTGGCAGGCGCCATCTGGGGCGCTGGTTTCGTCGCGCAATCCACAGCCATGGGCAGTCTCGGCCCGTTCTGGTTCATCGGGCTGCGCTTTCTTCTGGCCAGTCTCGTGGCCGCACCGCTCGCGCTGTGGGAAGCACGCAGGCCGGACGCCCAACCCGTGCCGCGCGGCACGCTTCTCGGCTTTCTCGCCATCGGCATGGCGCTTTTTTTAGCCGCTGCCGCGCAGCAGATCGGCCTGCTGACGACCAGCGTCACCAATTCCGGCTTTCTGACCAGCCTTTACGTCGTGTTCACGCCGCTGCTCAGCGTCATCGTGCTGCGCCGCCGGCCGCATGCGTTGGTTTGGCCTGCTGCCGCGCTGGCGCTGTTCGGCATCTTCCTGCTGAGCGGCGGCTCGTTTTCGGCCCTCGGCACCGGCGATGCCTGGACCATCCTCTGCGCGCTCCTCTGGGCGGTGCAGGTGGTGCTGGTCGGCATCTTCGCGGGACAGAGCGGGCGCCCCATGGCGCTCTCGCTCGTCCAGTTCCTGGTCTGCGCGGCCGGAGGCCTGGCCGTGGCCGCCGTTTCTGAGCCGATTTCGGCCGAGGCCGTCTCCGGCGCATTGGTCGAAATCCTCTATGCCGGGCTCTTCTCCAGCGGCGTGGCCTTCATCCTCCAGGTGGTGGGGCAGCGCTTTACCACGGCGCCGCAGGCCGCAATCTTCCTGTCCAGCGAAGCCCTGTTCGCCGCCCTCTTCGGTGCCCTCCTCCTGAGCGAGGCGATTCCCCCGATCGGCTATCTCGGCTGCGCGGCCATTTTTGCCGCCATTCTGCTCGCCGAACTCGGTCCAACATGGAGACGGGCCAGCCCCAGCCGCGATAGGCAAATAAGCGGACGCTAAATAAATGCGAAAGATTTCAACGGTTTGAGCTTTCACAGCAAAATCGCGGCGATGCTGTGTTTTTGACCGTCTTGTGGATGAAATAACGCGGTATTACCGTCAGAAAACTTTTGCTTGCTTATTGGCATCAAACACAGCAAGCTAATGATGTTCGGGCAAGCTGCGAACACGGGAAGACCTTGAATGATGCGCGCCGGAAGCGCAAAAAAACCTTCCGGGTAGGTGTCGAGGATCGGAAACGCTCTTCAAGCCTGCAAGAACAGGACCCTTTCCTCATAGTCGAGACCTGCCTGCCGCACGCTTATCATTGAATACTGCCCGATATGATCACGGGCAGAGGAAAAAGGACCTGACGCATGGCCGAAACTGGCATTGTTAAATTCTTCAACACCGACAAGGGCTTCGGCTTTATCAAGCCGGACAATGGCGGCGCTGACATCTTCGTTCATATCTCTGCCGTCCAGGCTTCGGGGCTGAATGGCCTCTCTGAAAATCAGAAGGTTAGCTTCGATACCGAGCCGGATCGCCGTGGCAAGGGCCCCAAGGCCGTCAATCTTGAAATCGCCGGCTGATCTGGAAGGCTGATTTTTGGCGTGATCGTCGCCGCGAGACGGCGGGTGGCCTCTTGGCAGGCCTCCCGTTATAGGTTTATTTGTTTTCAAGCAGGCGTTTTTGGCCTGCTTTTTGTTTGCTTCAAGTATTATTTTTGTCTTCCCTGAAGCATGGGGCCAAACTCGAAGACTTAAGCGGGTCGGAGACCCATTGGAGCGCTGTCATCCCGCGGTGACGTTTTGCCTGGACCGGCTGACGAAATCTTCCACAGATGCGATCAAGTTTGGTGCTTCTCTTGACAGGATCATGTCCGGCTGGATGCGACCTGGATTGCGTTGCAAAGGGCGGATCACCCTGCCGTGGTATTGGCTTGGTAAACGTCGAAGTCATCGCACCACCGACCAGCGAAAAATCACGATGCAGTCCTTCGCTCTGCAATGTTCCCAAGCCCGCCTTGCCGCCGCCACAAGCGGCTCCTAGATCTTCCTCAAGCGGAAAATCGGCTGTTTTAGGTTACGAAATTCCGTTCAGCCCTGGTTCAGCCAGACTGAATTAGGGTGCTGTCATTATCCGCCGGAATGGTCCGGCACCCGCAAGGATCGACACCATGAAACAGGGTATCAAAGCTCTTGTTCTCACCGTTGCCAGCGTGGCAACCGTTCTGCCCGTCACCGCGGCTCATGCGGATGATTGGCGCTATCGTCATCACCGCCACGGCGTCTCGCGCGGCGATGCTGTCGCCATCGGCGCGCTCGGCCTTGCCACGGGCCTGATCGTCGGCGGCGCTGTTGCCAGCCAGCCGCAGCCCGCCTACCAGGAACGCGTCTATATCGACCCGCCACCGCCGGAGCCGGTCTATCGTCCGAGCTATACCTATGTGGAGGAAAGCGCGCCGGTCTATCAGCCGCGTACGGTTGTGCGCACCTATGGCACGCTCGAGCCGTGGAGCCAGTCCTGGTACCGCTATTGCGCCGACCGCTATCGCTCCTTCGATAGCCGTTCAGGCACTTACGTCGGCATGGATGGTCGCTCGCACTTCTGCACAGCCGGCTGACACCAACGCATAGAGACTGGAAAAAGGCCGGCCTGTCCGGCCTTTTTGCTGTCTGATCGTGCCATACGCGTCGCCAAGCGAACGCGCGGTCGAAGCCTTAACCTTCCCGATAATCCTGGCTCAAACCGCCTTCGATCGAAGAAGCTGGCACTGATCCTTGACCCTTCTTTTCGTGAAGGTGATCACGGTGTCGTCGCGCCGCCGTCAAGACCGCGTAGATAAGGGTTGTTTCGCCGCTCCTCGCCGATCCGCCCGCCTGGGCCGTGGCCACAGATGAAGCCCATCTCGTCGCCGAGCGGCAGAATCTTCGTGCGGATGGAGTCGAGCAATTGCTGGTGGTTGCCGCCCGGCAGATCGGTCCGGCCGATCGAGCCATGAAAGAGCACATCGCCGAGATGGGCAAAATTCTGGGCGCGGTTGACGAAAACGACGTGACCGGGCGCATGTCCCGGGCAATGCAGCACGTCGAAGACATGGCCGGAGAAGGAGAGCGTATCCCCCTCCTCCAGCCAGCGGTCCGGCACCACATTTTCCACCTTCATAGCGAGGCCGAAACGTTCAGCCTGGGCCTCCAGCTTTGCCAGAAGCGGAGCGTCGTCGCGATGCGGGCCGATGATGTCGACACCGAGATGTTCCTTCAGCTCCTTGGCGCCGCCGGCATGGTCGATATGGCCATGGGTGATCCAGATTGCCTGGATCTTCAAGCCGTTTTCAGAGAGCGTCTGCAGGATGACGTCGACATCGCCGCCAGGATCCACCACCACGCCCTCGCGGGTCTCGGTGTCGAACAGCACGGTGCAATTCTGCTGAAAATGCGTAACCGGAATGATGCCTGCCTGAAGCATGATGCCCCTCTTTGTGATCGACGCGTTGCAGCGTCTATAGAGGAAGCGGGGCCGCCATGTCAGCCCTCGCAATCAGACCCGGTCGGGCGTATGAAACAAAGCCGCCATCGGAGGCGGCAGGGTCCGTGATGTTATCAAGCGCAAGGCGCTCTGGCAGGATCGGGCGAGCTGGTCATAAC
Organism: Xaviernesmea oryzae; assembly: GCF_900109605.1. Lineage (GTDB taxonomy): Bacteria > Pseudomonadota > Alphaproteobacteria > Rhizobiales > Rhizobiaceae > Xaviernesmea > Xaviernesmea oryzae. Next base: position 160,705 of record NZ_FOAM01000010.1, on the reverse strand, counting down.
CCGTCTTGCAAGACGGGGTGAGACGGCCCGTCAATGCTCAATCGACGTCGGCGATAGCGATCGGGTCGTGATGCGGCGAAGGCAGGTTGATGGTCGTCATCAGCAGCGAGAATACTGCGAGATTTGCGGCAATCACAGCCATGACGATGGGCCGCAGCTGGCGGACGGTGGAGGAAGACTGGTCTGCGAAATCAGGGTTCATGATCGCGGGTCCTTTGTCGATGCCACACCTTGAAACGGCCGCAGCACCAGAGTCTCGAAACAAGTGCCGGACAAGCAGATGACGATCTTGGCACGGCGCATTTTGATTTGCGGCGAAAACGGGTTTTTTCGCGATTTGGTTCCGCCTTTTGCACAAAAGCGCGCGTCGTGAATTTTGACGATGACCCCGCGTTGCATAAAGGCCACAATCTTGCGAGGCGGAGCATCGGCCGCGACCGCTATGCTATCGCCGCGCTGGTTTCCGCGGGGCGATTGACGCTGTTTTGATGCTATTCTTGCAGCCTGAGGGCGAAAACGGTTCCCAGTCTCGGCGCACTTGCTGTAGTGACCGAAGACGACCCGACGAATCCGGCTCGCCGGCCGGGCAGAAGATAGCCATGGGTGGCGGCGTGACAGCACGAGACGACGGAATTGTGAGACAGGATGCGCGGCTGCGCCCGGAAAAGCCGACGGAGCCGGAACCGCTCGACTACGAGATCATCGAGCAGCTGTTCTTTGCCTATCGCGATTTTACCGGCGATCCCGATGTGATCCTTGAAAAGCGCGGCTTCGGGCGGGCGCATCATCGCGTTCTGCATTTCGTCGATCGCGAACCGGGCATGACCGTCGCCGATCTTCTCGACACGCTCAACATTACCAAGCAGAGCTTGGCGCGCGTGCTCAAGCAACTGATCGACGGGCATTATATCCAGCAGGTGGCAGGCCCGGAGGATCGCCGCCAGCGCAAGCTCTATACGACGCGGGAGGGCAAGACCCTGGCGCGCGCGCTGGCCGCGCCGCAGTCACGCCGGATCGCCGAGGCCTTGGCACGCGCCGGGCCGGGTGCTCGCGAAACGGTGATCCGGTTTCTCACCGCCATGCGCAATCATGATGAGGCATAACCAGATCAGGCCGGCTTGAGGGAGGAGAAAGACATGGAGCAGAAAAAGGTCCGGGTTGCCGACGATGCCCCGCATCTTCTGATCGTCGATGACGACCGGCGCATCCGCGATCTCTTGAACCGCTATCTGGTCGAGCAGGGCTTCCGCGTGACCACGGCCAGCGATGCACCGGAGGCTCGGCGCCGGCTGGAAGGCGTGGATTTCGATCTCTTGATCGTCGATGTGATGATGCCAGGCGAAACGGGCCTCTCGCTGACCCAGGGCCTGCGCAAGATCAAGACCGTGCCGATCATCATGCTGACCGCGCTGGCCGAGCAGAATGCCCGCATCGAAGGCCTGGAAGCCGGCGCCGACGACTACCTGCCCAAGCCCTTCGATCCGCGCGAGCTGGTTTTGAGGATCAACAACATTCTCCGCCGCAATGCGCCGGCCAAGGCCCACAAGGTGGAGCAGGTGATCTTCGGCCCCTTCACCTTCTCCGTGGTGCGCAAGGAACTTCGCCGTGGTGCCGACCATATTCGCCTGACGGACCGCGAACAGGAGATCATGATGCTCTTCTCCCAGCGTGCGGGGGAAACCATTCCGCGCCATGAGCTGGTAGGCGACGATGCCGAGGTCGGCGAGCGCACGATCGACGTGCAGATCAACCGTCTGCGACGCAAGATCGAGGACGATCCGTCCAACCCCGTTTTTCTGCAAACCGTACGCGGCATCGGCTATCGGCTCAGCGTCGATTGAGACGGCGGCGTGAGACTGTCGTCGATTTGCATTTCGGCCCCGCGCGCATGATCTTCAAGCCATGCCGCTGCGATCGGCATCGTGGTGCATGCCGGCGCGGACGCGCATGAAAGGGAAAGCCATGGCGACCACCGAAACCCTGACGGACGCTCTGCGCGCCGTGCCCGGCCCCTATCGCCGCGCCACACGCTGGCTGCGCCGCCAATTGCCCATGGGCCTTTACGCCCGCTCTCTGTTGATCGTCATCATCCCTATGGTGCTGCTGCAATCCATCGTCGCCTCGGTCTTCATGGAGCGGCATTGGCAGCTGGTCACCGAGCGCCTGTCCGCCGCCGTCACCGGCCAGATCGCCGCCGTGATCGAGCTGATCGAAAGCTCGCCGCCGCAGGACTATGACAAGATCGTGCGGATCGCGCGCGAGCACATGAACCTGACGGTGATCATCGAGCCCTTCCAGCCCTTCCCGCCGGAGCGGCCAAGGCCGATCTTCGGCATTCTCGACCGGATCCTCGGTGACGAGATCGAAGATCAGATCAAGAAGCCCTTCTGGCTGGATACGTTCGGCGACACGGTGCAGATCCGCATCCGCATCGATGACAACCGCATGGCCCGTGTCTTCGTGCGGCGCAACCAGGCCTACGCGTCCAACACCCATATCTTCCTCGTCTGGATGTTCGGCGCCTCGCTGGTGCTGCTCACCATCGCCATTCTCTTCCTGCGGGGGCAGATCCGGCCGATCCTGGCTTTGGCCCGTGCGGCCGAAAGCTTCGGCAAGGGGCAGAAGATCGACGATTTCTCGCCGCGCGGGGCCGAAGAGGTGCGCCGCGCTGGCTTTGCCTTCATCCAGATGCGCGAGCGGATCGAACGCCAGATCGAGCAGCGCACGGCGATGCTGACAGGCGTCAGCCATGATCTGCGCACCATTCTGACCCGCTTCAAGCTACAGCTGGCGCTGGCCGGCAACAATCCCGATCTGGATGGGCTGAATGAAGATGTGGCAGACATGCAGAACATGCTGGAAGGCTATCTTGCCTTCGCCCGTGGCGAGGCGGAAGAGGACGTCGGCGAACTGCGCCTGAGCGAGGTGATGACCCGGCTGAAGGCCGAGGCCGAGCTGCATGGCAAGGCGCTGACGGTCGATGTCGAGGGCGAAGACCTGATCAGCGTGCGGCCCAATGCCTTCACCCGACTGGTCGCCAATCTCGCTTCCAATGCCTACCGCTATGCCGAGCGGGTGCATGTGGAGGCGCGCCACAGCGCCCGCTGGCTCACCATCACCTTCGACGATGACGGCCCCGGCATTCCCGAAAGCGCACGCGACGACGTATTCAAACCGTTCTTCCGCCTCGACGAGGCCCGCAACCTCGACAGCTCCGGCACGGGCTTGGGCCTTGCCATCGCCCTCGACATTGCCCGCAGCCATGGCGGCAACGTCACCCTCGGTGACAGCCCGCTCGGTGGCTTGAGGGCGGTGGTGCGGGTGCCGGCGTAACCGGCCGCTAAGTTTACTCAGCCGGACGCTACGCGTGTTCACACAGCACTATGCCGCCACAAACTCAACCTTTATGCGGTCGGGATCTTCGACATAGAGCGCATAATGACTGTCGCCGCCATTGGCGAAGGGATGGCGGTCGTCATAGAGCAAGGCGATGCCGCTCTCCAGGCAGAATGCCCTGAGCGCATCCACCGCATCCCGTCCCTCGACACGAAATGCAAGATGATTGAGACCGACGCCACAGCGGTGGTAGGTCAGCCCTTCATATCTCTCCTTCACCTGAACGAAGGTGAGGTAGGCATCCTTGTGATTTCCCAGCGTCAAGCCTTCGCCCCAGAACGCCGTCTCGCAGGCCTAACAAGGCCCGAGTTGGTCATCACGAAACGATAGCATATAAAGATACGCTAAAAAGCTATTTTACATCAGCCTCTGGCCGTTCGGCACCGGCTTGTCGACGGCAGCCAGAACGATGGCGCCGCTTTCGTCGGCAAAGCCGAGTGTCAGCACTTCCGAGCGGAAGGGACCGATCTGTCGGGGCGCGAAGTTGACCACGGCCAGAACCTGCCGGCCGACAAGACCTTCCGGCATATAATGAACGGTGATCTGCGCGGAGGATTTCTTGATCCCGATCTCGGGACCGAAGTCGATCACCAACTTGATGGCCGGCTTGCGCGCTTCGGGAAAAGGCTGCGCCTCGACGATCGTGCCCGTGCGGATATCGACCTTCTCGAAATCGGAAAATGGAATCGGATCGCTCATGGTGGTCAGGCCTTGCCCAATTCTTCGGCGCGCGCGCGCGCGGCGGCAATGGCGGCATCGAACAGCGGCTGCATGCCCTCTTGTGCCATCAGCACGGAGAGCGCGGCCGCCGTGGTGCCACCGGGGGACGTCACGTTTTGCCGCAGCGTTGCGGCGGCGTCGGGGGACCGATGAAGCAGTTCACCGGCCCCCGCGACCGTTTCCCGCGCGAGGCGCATGGCGAGGTCCGCCTGAAGACCGGCCTTGCGACCGGCCTCCGCCATGCATTCGACGAGATAAAACACATAGGCCGGGCCGCTTCCGGAAACGGCGGTGACCGCATCGATATCGGCCTCCTTTTCCACCCATTCGACCGGGCCGCTGACTTTCAGGAGATCATGCACGCGCGCACGTGCGGAGGGATCGACAGCCGCATTGGCATAGGCCCCGGTGACGCCGCGACCGATCATCGCCGGCGTATTGGGCATGGCGCGCACCATCGCGGCTTCGCCGAGATGCCGTTCGAAATAGGAGAGCGTACGTCCGGCCGCGACGGAAACGACGACCGTGCCTGGGCCGACCAGGCTCTTCAAAGGCGGCAGAACGTCGTCCATGACCTGCGGCTTGACGGCCAGAAAGAGAATGCCGGCCTCAAGCCCTGCCGGCGCCTGGCGCTCGAGCCGTGCACCCTTTTCCTCAATCAATCCGGCAAGCGCCGGTGCGCCGCCGGGGTCGACCACGATGATGCCGCCCGGGTCTACACCCTTGTCGAGCCAGCCCTTCAGCATGGCCCCGCCCATATTGCCTGCGCCGATCAGGACGATCGGCCCCTCACCCGCCAAAGCCATGCTCACGCCTCGCCGACAGTTTCGAAAAGCGCCGCTTCGACTGCCGTGCGTGCATCCACACCGCTGCGGACGACGAAGTGGAAGGCCTGGAAATAGCTTTCGCAGGCGTCGAGCGCGCTTGAGAGCAGCACCTCGACCTGACGATCCGTCGGCTCGGCGCCGCCGGCCAGGAGCAGCGACTGCCGGAAGATCACCACATCCTCCTGCCGCCAGAGATCGAAATGGCCCATCAGTACCTGACCATTGATGTGCGAGAGCAGCTCGTTGACCTCGCTCACCCTGTCGTCGGGGATCGACATGTCGAAGGCAACGGCCAGATGCAACGCCTCGAACTCCTCCATCCAGGAGAAGGAGATATGATAGTCCGCCCATTTCCCCGCAACCGTCATGGCGATCTCGTCCTCGCCCGACCGCTCGAAGCTCCAGTCGTTATTGGCGGCGACGAACTCGATCATGTCGACCGGGTTGGATTGACGCTGCAGTTCCATTCTCATCGGGCTATCGCACCATGTTCCGCGTCCGAGTTGGAAAAGCTCGCCTTTCCGCCTCTGACGCATGTCTCGTCTCCCTGGCCCGCCGAAAGCGCAAACGCTCCCGTGCCCGCGCGGCATGACGCCACGCGAAACTGCAACCGGCCAAACATACTCATGATTTCAACGAGGGCGGGACCAATAGTCCCGGCAGGCCGGGCACTGCGCCGCTCGTTCCGAATCATCATTTAAAATCAGTGTATAACGAGCGATTCCGCAAACCAGCCCCCGCTCCTCAAAAAAGCCGCGCAAGGCCCGGTTCGCGCTTGGAAAAATGATTCAGCCGGGCGGGATAAATGATTCAGCGAACAGCGTTTTTGGCACCTGTCCACAGGCTGGTTTTTTTTGCATCAAACCTGTGGGTTCGTGCCGGAAGACACGCTTGGGCAGCTGTTTCCGGACATGAAAACGGCGCCAAAGCGGCGCCGTGATGCCATGCGATAAGGGGTGGTGGCCGGTCAGCCTTCAGAAGCCGCGCCGGCGGTCGGGCCTGCCGTCTTCTCGCCGCCGACCCTTGCTTCCAGCTCGGCCAGGCGCGCGGCCAGCACGTCGTTTTCGGCGCGCGCCTTCAACGCCATCTCCCGTACGGCTTCGAACTCCTCGCGCTTGACGACGTCGAGCGAATTGAGAAACCGTTCCGTCTGCGCCTTGAAGGCCGTTTCCATTTCCCGCCGGACGCCCTGCGCGGCGCCGGCCGCATCGGTCATCAACTTGGCGAAGTCATCCAGAATGCGATTGGTGCCTGTGGTCATCGAAATCTCCGGCTGCGGTGAGAACCTGACTTTGAGGTAGGGGCCGCGTGCATCCGATGCAAGGAAAATAGACGTGAATCGACATCCTTAAGCCTTGGAGGGCGGCTTGACCCCATGGCCGCGCAAGGCCATGGTCCGCGCGAGATAAGGATGGAAAGCCGCCTTTGGAAACCGTCGCGACACTTCTGTCGATATTGCCCTTCCCCGAGATCGATCCGGTCATCGTGACCATCGGCCCGATCAAGATTCACTGGTATGGCCTGGCCTATGTCGCCGGCATCGTCATCGGCTGGCGCTATGCGCGCAGGCTGCTGGCCACGCCTAAGCTCTGGCGGCGCGATACCGCGCCGACGAGCCTGGAGGCGATCGACGACTTCATCCTCTGGGTCGCTGCCGGCATCGTTCTCGGCGGACGCATTGGCTATGTGCTGTTCTACGATTTTGCGGCAGTGATCGAGAACCCGCTGCGCGCCATCCAGATCTGGAATGGCGGCATGTCCTTCCATGGCGGACTTATCGGCACCGTGCTTGCCATGGTGATCTTCGCCCGCAAGCGCCACATTGCGCTCTGGAGCCTGTTCGATCTGGTCGCGGCCGTGGTGCCCATCGGTCTGTTCTTCGGCCGCCTGGCCAACTTCATCAATGGCGAGCTCTGGGGCCGGATCACCGACGTGCCATGGGCCATGGTGTTTCCGACCGGCGGGCCTTTCGCGCGCCATCCGAGCCAGCTTTATGAAGCAGGCCTCGAAGGCATCCTGCTCTTCCTCGTGCTGACCCTGATGATTTATCGCGGCAAGGCGCTGAAGCAGCCAGGGCTGATCGCCGGCACCTTCGTTACGGGCTATGGGCTGGCCCGCATCGTGGTCGAGAACTTCCGCGAACCGGACGCACAGCTCGGCTACCTCTTTGGCGGATGGCTGACCATGGGCATGCTTCTGTCGCTGCCGATGGTGGCGCTCGGCCTCTGGGCGATCCTGCGCGCCCGCCGCGCTGCGGCCCTGTCTTCTTCCGAACGGGGGGAAGCCTGATGCCTACGCCACTTGCCCGCAAGATCGCCGCCTTGATCCGCGTCAACGGCCCGATCAGCGTCACGGATTATTTCTCGCTCTGTCTCGCCGACCCCGAATATGGCTATTACAAAACGCGCGAGCCCTTCGGCCTACAGGGTGACTTCATCACCGCGCCGGAGATCAGCCAGCTGTTCGGCGAGATGATCGGCATCTTCCTGATCCAGGCCTGGCAGCGTCATGGCGAGCCGGCCGAGATCAATCTGGTCGAGATCGGGCCCGGACGCGGCACGATGATGGCCGATATTCTGCGCGTGATTGCCAAGCTGGCACCCGGCTTCTACGAGGGGCTCGACGTGCATCTGGTCGAGACCAGCGAGCGGCTGCGCAAGGTGCAGGGCCAGACGCTGATCGAGAACAAGTTCAAGATCGCCTGGCACGACAATTTCGAGAGCCTGCCGCCGGGCTTCACCCTGCTGGTGGCCAATGAGCTGTTCGATGCGATCCCCATCCGCCAGTTCGTCAAGACCGCCACAGGCTTTAAGGAGCGCCTGGTCGGGCTCGACAGCGAGGACAGGCTGACTTTTGCCGCCGGCATCGCCGGGCTGGACCCTGAGCTGCTGCCAAGCCCGGCCCAGCACCTGCCGCTCGGCACGATCTTCGAGATCGCACCCGCACGCGACGCGGTGATGCAGGCACTGTGCACCTGGCTGCGCGACAATGGCGGCACAGCACTGATCATCGATTACGGCACGATGGCCACGGGCTTTGGCGACACGCTGCAGGCCGTGCGCGACCATGCCTACGATCCGCCGCTCGCCCATCCGGGAGAAGCGGACATCACCAGCCATGTCGACTTCGAACAGCTTGCCCGACGCGCAGTGACCGAAGGCCTGACCGTCAACGGCTTAGGCCATCAGGGCGATTTTCTTCTGGCGCTCGGCCTGGCGGAACGCGCCTCCGCGCTCGGGCGGGACAAGGATTCCGGTATGCAGGACAGCATCCGCCAGGATGTTGAACGGCTTGTCGGTGCCGGCGAAGGCAAGATGGGAGATCTCTTCAAGGTTCTGGCCGTCAGCTATCCCAAGGTACCGATCGCACCCTTCCGCAATCGCGATTGACGGAGAGGCCTGGTCTCGGTTCGTCCGGACTCACCGGTAGGAGGGGGACGCCGGGGCATGATTGACAGCGACGGCACCGGCGGCCACCATGCCGCGCGCCGTCCGGGCGGCGGAAGACGGGTGCTTGAGGAAAGCAACCCCGTCTTCAGCTGACGCCTTGACCCCATGAGCAGGCGTGCTGGATCGCACTGCCGCGATTGGGCCTTTTCCCCTGAACCGGTTGCGGCCGGATGCGTTCCCTTGCTGCATCAGTCCTGAGACCGGAAGTGATGATGGAAGACTTGCGCAACGATTTTAACGTGCGACGGCAGCCAGCGCTAAATGTCGCAGTCCGGCGGCCCGCCAGGCCAGTTCACTCTCCGAAAGGCATTCTTCATGCGTGACGATCTCTCGCCGGCCACGAGCCCGCTCTTGACGGCGCATGCCGGCGGCCGCGTGCGCCACGGTTTCTTTACCCGCGCGGGCGGTGTTTCGGAGGGCATTTATGCCGGACTGAATGTCGGCCTTGGCTCCAGCGACGTGCCGCAAAAGGTGATGGAGAACCGCAGCCGCGTTGCCGACTGGTTCGGCGTCGATCTGGACCGCCTGGCCACCGTCCATCAGGTTCATTCGCCGCGCGCGGTCACGATCGACGACAGCAACAGGATGGAGCGGCCGGAAGCCGATGCCCTGGTCACGGCCACGCCCGGCATCGTGCTCGGCGTGCTCTCTGCCGATTGTGGCCCTATCCTCTTTTCTGATGCCAAGGCCGGGGTGATTGGCGCGGCGCATGCGGGCTGGAAAGGGGCGCTGACGGGCGTGCTGGAAGCCACCGTGGACGCCATGGTGGCGCTCGGTGCGCAGCGCAGCCATATCGTCGCCTGTCTCGGTCCATCGATCAGCGCCGCTCATTACGAGGTGGGTGCGGAATTTGCCGCGCGCTTTCTGGAAGCCGATGGCGGCAATGCCGCCTTCTTCACGCCCTCGGTCAAGGAGGGGCATTTCATGTTCGACCTGCCCGCCTATACGCTGGCGCGGCTGACGCAGCACGGCATCGCGACCGAGAGCCTGGGCCTGTGCACCTATGCCGATGCCGAAAAATTCTTCTCCTATCGGCGCACCACCCATGCCGGGGAGCCGGATTACGGCCGGCAGATTTCCGCAATCTTCCTGAACGAGGCATAAGATGGCCCTGCATTTCAGCGACGACGAATACGCGTTGCGCCTGCAAAAGCTGACAGCGACCATGCGCGAGGAAAAGCTCGATGCGATGCTGCTCTTCGCGCAGGAAAGCATGTACTGGCTGACCGGCTATGACACGTTCGGCTACTGTTTCTTCCAGACGCTGGTGGTCAAGGCAGATGGCGAGATGGTGCTGCTCACCCGCTCCGCCGACCTGCGCCAAGCCCGCCACACCTCCAATATCCGCCGTATCGAGGTGTGGGTCGATCGCGTCAATGCCGATCCGACCATGGATCTGAAGAACCTTCTGAGCGAGCTCGACCTGCTCGGCGCGCGCATCGGCGTGGAATATGACACGCATGGCATGACCGGCCGTGTCGCCCGCCTCCTCGACCATCAGCTCGCCACCTTCGGCGAAATGGTCGATGCGTCGCTTCTCGTCGGCCGCCTGCGGCTGATCAAGAGCCCGGCTGAAATCACCTTTGTAGAAAAGGCCGCAGCGCTTGCCGACGATGCGCTCGATGCCGCCCTGCCGCTGATCCGTCCCGGCGGCAGCGAAGCCGAGATTCTGGCGGCCATGCAGGGCGCGGTCTTCGCTGGCGGCGGCGACTATCCGGCCAATGAGTTCATCATCGGTTCGGGCGCGGATGCGCTGCTCTGCCGGTACAAGGCCGGACGCCGGACGCTCGACGACAATGACCAGCTGACGCTCGAATGGGCCGGTGTCGCCGCCCATTACCATGCCGCCATGATGCGCACGGTGGTCATTGGCGCGCCCACCAACCGCCACCGCGAGCTTTACAGCGCCGCGCGCGAAACCATCCAGGCGATCGAGATGGTGCTGCGCCCCGGCAACAATTTCGGCACGGTGTTCGATGTCCATGCCAAGATCATGGACGAGCGCGGCCTGACGCGTCACCGGCTGAACGCCTGCGGCTATGCGCTCGGCGCGCGCTTCTCGCCCTCCTGGATGGAGAGCCAAATGTTCCATGCCGGCAATCCGCAGCCCATCGAGGCGGACATGTCGCTCTTCGTGCACATGATCATCATGGATTCCGACAGCGGCACGGCCATGACGCTGGGCCAGACCTATCTGACGACGGATGGTGCTCCGCGTGCACTCTCGCGCTACGGGCTGGACTTTATCGAGGTCTGACGCGGGGGCGCCCCCGAACGCGTCGCCGAGCGATGACTCCGGTCTCCAACGCACGTACCGACGGTCGCCGGTCCCGCTCGTTCGCCACGGCGTCTAGCGGGCGGCTTTAGACGGTCAAGGCTCAGATCTTGGCTGTCCCGCTTCACCGCTGGGTAAGGAAATCCTGCTACGGTTCCTTAAGGCTGCGGGGCGAATTCCGTTTGACGGCTTCGCCCGCGCGCTCCAGGAAAAGGGCCGTATTCCATGCGCATGAAGCGCCCCACGGCCCGCTCTTGAACCGCAAGAGGAGGGCCCGGATGACCCGAATGACCGGCCTCGTGGCACAGGGCCTGCTGATTGCCACGGCACTCAGCGCCTGCAACACCACCGACGCACTGATCCCCAAGGTCGATGTCGGCGAGAGTTCGATCAACTCCCCGCCGGTGACCGAACAGGATCTGGCCGCCGTCGAGCGCCAACCGGATGTGGTGCATGCCGCCCCGATGCGCACCGTCGCCCATGCGAGCCTGGCGCCGGCCACCGGCTCGCTGCAGCCGGTTCCCTCGGCCGAAGTCGCCTATGCCGCACCGTCGGCACCCTACCGCGATCCGGCGGGCTCTCTCGACGCCCAGGCCTCGCAATTGCAGCGCGGGCCCGATCGGCTGGAAGCCGAGCCAGAGGCACAGCCGATGCGGCGGGGACCAGTGCGCGAAACCGCAGCCTTGGCAGAGCCGGCACGGCAGGCACAGCCGTCAGCACACACGCGGCGTGCCACCCAGCAACCGCAAGAGTCAAGCGACGAACAGAGCGATACCACGGCAACCGAGCCATCAGCGGAGAATGGCGCATCCGCCGCATTAGCTCCCGCCGAGAGCGGCGAGGCTGGCACCGTTCGCTTCCTGCCGATCATCGGCGCACCCGTTTCGGCGGTCGAGCCGCTTTCCGGTGCGCTGGGCGCCGATGCCCGTGCACAGGGGCTGAAAATCAAGACGACAGCCGATCCCAAGGCGCGCCACATGCTGAAAGGCTATCTCTCGGCGCTGTCGGATGGCGGCAAGACCACGGTCATCTATGTCTGGGACGTGCTGGATGCGAGCGGCAACCGTCTGACCCGGCTCCAGGGCCAGGAAAGCGTGCGCGCCACGGCCCGCGACCCCTGGTCGGCCGTACCGGCGGAGACCATGCGCGCGATCGGGCAGAAAACGATTGCCGCCTATCTATCCTGGGCAGCCACGAACCGGGGCTGAGACGCGTTAATCTTTTTCGGATAAAGCGGAAAAGTGCTGGTCAAAGCCCTTGCATTCGGCCGGATCGGCGTTAAGAAGCGGCCAATCGGCCCCAGCTTTTTGCCTTTGAAAAGACGTTCAGCGTCTGATGGGCCGGCGTTCGAGGTTCTCGACACTTCGCTCCCGTCGGCGGCTTGTTTCCGCGCCTTCGGGGAGCTGGACAAGCAGGATCCTGTCAACCCGCCCGCAACGGGCGAAAGACCGGATCAGGCGGCACATCGGCAGGGTTTGCAGCGCACAGGCCGCAGGGCGCGGCGCGGCACTGCAAGTCAGACAGGCGGGCGTTTCATGAAGGTTTTCGCGGGCAATTCGAACCGGTTTCTCGCCGAAGCGATTTGCAACTATCTCAATCTTCCCCTGGGTCGCGCCACGGTCCGCCGCTTTGCCGATCAGGAGATCTTCGTCGAGGTTCAGGAAAATGTCCGGGGCGAGGATGTCTTCATCATCCAGTCGACCTCGTTTCCGACGAACGATCACCTGATGGAACTGCTGATCATGATCGACGCCATGCGCCGCTCCTCAGCCAAGCGCATCACCGCCGTTCTTCCCTATTTCGGCTATGCCCGCCAGGATCGCAAGCCCGGTCCCCGCACCCCGATCTCGGCCAAGCTGGTGGCCAATCTGATCACCGAGGCCGGCGCCGACCGGGTTCTCACCCTCGACCTCCATGCCGGCCAGATCCAGGGCTTCTTCGACATTCCCACCGACAATCTCTACGCCGCGCCAATCCTCGCCCGCGACGTCAAGGAGAATTACGACCTGCGCAACGTCATGGTCGTCTCGCCCGATGTCGGCGGCGTGGTGCGCGCCCGGGCGCTCGCCAAGCGTCTGGACTGTCTGCTCGCCATCGTCGACAAGCGCCGCGATCGTCCCGGTGAATCCGAGGTCATGAACATCATCGGCGACGTCGCCGGCAAGGATTGCATCCTGATCGACGACATCGTCGATTCCGGCGGCACGCTCTGCAATGCCGCCGAAGCGCTGCTGAAGAACGGCGCGACCAGCGTCACCGCCTATATCACCCACGGTGTCCTGTCCGGCGGCGCCGTCGCACGCGTTGCTTCCTCCAAGCTCAAGGAGCTTGTGATCACCGACTCGATCCAGCCGACCACGGCAGTCCAGTCCGCGCACAATATCCGCGTCATCTCCACGGCCACCTTGCTTGGCGAAGCCATCAACCGCACCAGCCAGGAAGAATCGGTCTCCAGCCTTTTCGACTGAGGCCTGGGAAAGGCCGGCGCCGCAGGCAGAGCACGGACGCAGCAAGCTCAGCTGCTCGCAGTGCATGAGCACATGGAACAGGCCCATCGCGATGATGCACGGGCCTTTTTCGTTTGTCGCATGCACGGTTCCGGCGTCCTCACGCGCAGAGCCGCCCGGTCGTCGCTAGGGCCGCCTGCGAAACACCAACCGCGAATAGCCGACATAGGAGAGCCCGGTGGCCACGGCAGAGCCGGCTGCCAAAGCCAGGAGCGGCGGCAGACGCGGAATGCCAGTCAGCAGGCCGCTATAGACCAGATAATTGATGATGCTGGTCATTAACCCGATGCTGCCGTAGCGCGCACCTTCTCGCGCATTGGCGCGGCCCTCGGCCTCAAAGGTCACGACTCGGTTGATCAGATAGGTGCAGATGAGCGCCAGGCCAATTGCCACCAGACGGGCAACGTAGGCATTGGCCCCGATATCGATCAAGGCCAGCGTCACGCCGGCATCGACAGCGAAACCGACCGCGCCGACGGCAAGAAAACGAACGAAACGACTCACGCCACATCGGCCTTGTCGATCGGCGCGCCTGGCTTGCCGATGGCCACGATGGTTCCGGGAGAAGCTTCATCCGCTGCGCCTTGCGCAAGCTCGATCAGCCGCGCCGGCGCGGGAAGCTGCATGTAATGCAGGCGCAACTGCTCGGCGCGCGCGCGTGCCAGGCTGTCGAGGATCAGCCCGGCGGTCAGCATCAGGCAACTCGTCAGGGTCAGGGCCAAAGCCAGCATCCAGCTGGGTAGGCGCGGGACCAGGCCGGTCTCGGCATAATGAACCAGAACAGGAATGGCGAGGACGAGCGCTGCGGAAAACATGGCGGCCGCAAGGCCCGCGAAAAACGTAAAAGGCCGCGTCTCCTTCATCAGCATCGCAAACATCCAGAGGATGCGGGCACCATCGCGCCATGTCGAAAGCTTCGACGTCGAGCCCTCCGGGCGCCGGCCGTAGTCCAGCGGGATCTCGCAGACAGGCAGTTTGAGCTGGGAGGCGTGGACCGACATCTCCGTTTCGATCTCGAAGCCAGCCGAGACCGCCGGGAAGCTTTTGACGAAGCGGCGGGAAAAGGCGCGGTAGCCTGAGAAAATATCGGTAAAGTCGGCACCGAACAGGCCACGATAAAGGCGATTGAACAGCCGGTTGCCGAAGGCGTGGCCTTGGCGGCCGGCATCCTCCCTCACACCGCGCCGCGTGCCCACCACCATATCGGCCCCATCACCAAGGAGGCGGCGCAGCAATTCGGGCGCATCCTCCGGCCGATAGGTGCCGTCGCCATCGCATATCAGATAGAGGTCCGCCTCGACATCGGCGAACATGCGGCGCACCACATGGCCCTTGCCCTGGCGCGGCTCACGCATCACCGTTGCCCCCGCCAGAGCTGCGCGCATGGCCGTGTCATCGGTGGAGTTGTTGTCATAGACATAGATGCGCGCACCCGGCAGCGCCGCGCGAAAGCCGGTGACCACGGACAGAATGGTGGCGCCCTCATTGTAGCAGGGCAACAGCACAGCGATGCGCAGACCATTCCATTGCGCGTCCAGCATCCTATCCATCCTCATGCCCTTCTGGAGCGCCGCGCGGCCTCATGCGCACGAGGCGAGTGCTCCAGAGTTTTGAACCCATGCATCATTCGGCGCGAATAGCGGCAAGATCCGGACGCTTGATCCATTTCGATACAGCGTCGTTCAAGCCGTCAGGTCAGCGGCACACTGGCAAAAATGCCTTACAAAAGAAAAGCCTGACGAATTTGTCAGACTCAATTTACGAAAAGATCCGCGAAAGAGCCTTGTTTCGTCTCCGCACTGCCGCGCTCTTCACCTGCTTTGGCAAGATCGGCTTGCCCAGCCCTTCTTCGCTATCCACTGACGCTATGTGTCTTTCGGGATTCACTTTTTCTTATGCGGGTTAAGCATAGGTTGAAGATGTGCAGCATTGGCGACCCTAGGCGACGCTGTCCTTAACAAAGTCTGACATCGAGCCCCGCCAGAGGGTGCCCGGCGCACTGCCGCCATATGGTCGAGGAGATCCGCTTGGCACAGATCCTCCCCTCTTCCGCACCGGCTCGGGCCGGTCTTCTGGAGCGGCTGCCGCCTCTGGCCCTTGCCAGCCTCTATGCGCTGCTCGCCATGCTGCTGGCCGCCCTGCCCCATTGGCTTTCCGGCGCAGACTATGTCGGTGCAGACAATGACGACGTCATGCGCCTGATCGAGGTGCGCGACCTCCTGTCCGGGCAAGGCTGGTTCGACATGACGCAGATGCGGCTCGGCCCCGCCGGCGGCACGCTGATGCACTGGTCTCGCTTCATCGATCTGCCGATCGCGAGCCTGATCCTCGTCTTCCGCACCGTCCTCCCCCCACTTGCGGCCGAAGCCGCGGCGCTGGCTGTCTGGCCGCTTCTTCTCATCCTGCCGGTCTTCTGGGGGCTCGCCATCGGCGCGCGCCATCTGGCGGGCAAGGAGGGGCTTTCCGTGGCGCTCATGCTCGGACTGTTCTTCATTGCCGGTACGTCCCGTTTCGACCCCGGCGCTATCGACCATCACAATGCGCAGATCGCGCTGGTCTCACTGATGGTCGCCATGCTGCTCGATCCGGCGCATCGGCGGCGCAGCGCTTTTGTCGCAGGGCTCTGCGTTGCATTGGCCATGGCCATCGGTGCGGAGACGGCCCCTTTGATGGCCATGACCTGCGCCTGTGTCGCGCTCCGCTGGGCTTGGCACGGGGCTGGAAGAGCGGGCTCGACCATCGCCTTCGGATTGACGCTGGCCGGGGGCCTGCTCTTCGCCTTCATGACGACCATCCCACCGGCACGCTATGGCGTGGCTGCCTGCGATAGTCTTTCCATCGCTTTCGTGGCCCTGGGCGTGGCCGGCGGCCTGATGCTCGCCATCTGCGCCTGGAGCCTGAGCGGATATGGGCGCGGCCTGCGTTTCGCCGGTCTCGGTGTGTGCGCCATCCTCGTCTTGCTGCTCGCCCGGGAGGTCGCGCCGCAATGCCTTGGCGATCCGCTCGCCAATCTCGATCCGCTCTTGCGCCGGCTCTGGCTGGATTATGTGCTGGAGGCCCAATCCCTGCCTGCCCTCTGGCGCCATGCGCCGGAGCTGGTCCCGGGCGCCTATGCCGTCGGTATCGTCGGCGCGATCGCCTGTGTCGTCGCCCTGGTGCAAGGGCATAGGCGGGAGGCGCATCTTATCCTGCTGGCGCTCATCCTGCTTTCGCTCGGCGTCGCGGTCATCCAGGTACGCGGCGGCATCTTCGCCTGCTTCATCGCGCTCTTCCCGCTTGCAGATGCCTGCACGCGCCTGAGGCTTGCATCAGAGCATCATCCCGATGCCGATTTTCGCAATGGCTCTCCAGCGGCGCGCCCGCGCAATGTCCTGCGCACCGCCGCCTTCATCGGCCTCACGGCAATGAGCGTGCCCTTCCTTTGGGCTCTCGCGGCGCTTGCCTTCATTGGCCAGCCAAGCCCGCTTTCGACATCGCTGCGTGGCACGGACGGCCAGGCGCGCAAAGCCTGCACGACGCCAGCGGCGCTCGCCCCCCTGCAGCGCGAGCCCGTCGGCCTCGTCGCGGCCCCCGTCGATATGGGCACGGCGATCCTGCGCTATACGGACCAGCATATCCTCTCTGCGCCCTATCACCGAAACCAGGCGGGCATGCTGGCGGAATTGCGGATCGGCCTAGCGCCTATCGATGAAGCCCTCGCCCTGATCCGCAAGGCCGGGGTGACGCTGGTCGTCGTCTGCCCCGGCGAAGGCTCGGCCGAAATGCTGGCGAAGGAAAGCCCGGATGGACTGGCGGCCAAGCTGCTGGCCGGCGAAGTGCCGCCTTACCTGGAGCGCGTCGAGAGCGTGACGGAAAGCCCGCTCCGCCTCTACCGCGTGCGCCCGCAATAGCGTGGCATCAGCGGCCCTCGCGATGCCAGGTCGCCGACAGCACAAGAAGCAGCGCGGCAAGCCCCAGGACGCCGGCAAAGAGCGGCATGGAGTTGACACCCTTCAAAATGGTCTCGTCGGTCATGCGCAGCGACAGGCGCTGCTTGTCCGCCACCCGCACAGGTCCGCGCACCGGCAGGATCGACGGCAGATCGACCGCATTTCCCTCGGCCGCGACACGATGCACCAAACCCTTGGTCTTGTCGGCCCATGGCTGGAGCAGCGCGGGGGTCGAGACGGTGGCCTTGAACTCGGGCGCATCGACGGCGCCGACATGGACGAGCGTCGACAATTCGCCATTGGCGATCTCGAACAGGCCGATTTCGCTGGTTGGAATACGCGTGCGGTAAAGGCCCGGTTCAGCCTCGGTCAGCGTCACCGGCTCCTGACGGCCGGAGGGCAGCGTGATCGTCGCCGGGCCCGGATCGCCCTTGATCGTCTGGCGGCCGATCTCAAGCTGGCGGCCGGCCGCATGGGCGGTCAAGGCCTCTTCTTCCAGTGCCGGCTCCTGCATCAACCAGTGCGCGATGCGGCGATAGAGCGGCACGCTCGGGCCGCCACCTTCGAAGCCGCGCGACCAGAGCCAGCCCTGGTCGGACAGAAGCATGGCCACTCGGCCCTTGCCGACCCGGTTCAACACCAGCAGCGGCTTGCCATCGGCCGCCTGCATCACGGTCTGTCCCTGCGGCGGATCGACATCGACGGTGCGGAACCAGCGGCCCCAATGCGGCGGCTCGGAATCGGCGCCTTCGAGCCCACGCGTGACGGGATGCTTCTTGCCCTCGTCGCTAAGACGCGGATAGAAGCCTTTGGCGGTCATGCTGCCCGTGGGGCTCGCCGGCAGCACGGCGGAGAGCGGCGTCGTCGCGATCGAATCCGGCCCGGCATGCTCCGGCCCCGCGGCGATCAGGAGCGCGCCGCCATTTTCGACATATTGGGCGATGTTGTCGTAGTAGAGGATCGGCAGCACGCCGCGATGCTGATAGCGGTCGAAGATGATCAGATCGAACTGGTTGATCTTCTCGACGAAGAGCTCGCGCGTCGGGAAAGCGATCAGCGACAGCTCGTTGATCGGCGTGCCGTCCTGCTTTTCCGGCGGACGCAGAATGGTGAAATGCACGAGATCGACCGCGGCGTCCGACTTCAGGAGATTGCGCCAGGCCCGCTCGCCGGAATGCGGCTCGCCAGAGACGAGCAGCACGCGCAGGTTCTCGCGGATGCCGTCGAGCACATGGACGGCGCGGTTATTGGCCTCGGTCACCTCGCCGGCAAGCGGCGCAACGGCGACTTCGAGAATATTGTTGCCGCCACGCGGAATAGTGAAGCGGAAGGGGATGTCCTCACCGGGTGTCACCGGCTGGCGGGCAATCTCCTGGCCGTTGAGGCTGATTGTCACCTGGGCCTGCCCCGCCGGCGTCGGGCCGTCATCGATCACGCGGTAGGTGACCGTCTGTTCTTCGCCGACGATGCCGAAGCGCGGGCCGCTGACGATTTCCACCCGCCGGTCGAACTCGTCCGGCCGCCCGGTGATCAGCGCGTGAACGGGAGCGTCGAAGCCGAGCGATTGGTTGATGTCAGGCACATCATGCACCTGCCCGTCCGTGATGAAGATCGCGCCACCGACACGGGCCGGCGGCACATCGGACAGCGCGCTGTTCAGCGCCGTGAACAGCCGCGTCGACGGGCTCTCGGTGTCCGGATCGTCGGCCGCATCGACAAAGCGCGCCTCGATCTGCGGAAACTGCGCCAAACGATCCTTTAGCCCTTGGAGTGCGGCGTCGGTCATCGTCCGGCGCTCGGGGCTTGCCTGGCTCTGGCTGCGGTCCACAACGACGGCGACAATGGTCGACAGCGGCGCGCGTTCTTCCTGGGACAGAATGGGATTGGCAAGCGCCAGGGCGACCACAGCAAGGGCCAGGGCACGAAAGACGGTGCCCCGCACACGCCGCGCAAGCCCCACCACCGCCAGAGCCAGGGCAAGAGCGGCCAGAACGCCGATGGCGATCCAGGGCAAGAGCGGGGAAAACTCGATCGTCATGGCATTCACCATTCCTGTTGCGCCCATGAGGACGGCTGCCAGCGGCAACCGCCGCTCATTGGCCCAGCCGCTCCAGGAGCGCGGGGATATGGACCTGGTCGGCTTTGTAATTGCCTGTCAGCATGTACATCATGATGTTGACGCCGGCGCGGAAGGCATATTCGCGCTGTGTCTCATCCGGCGGCACGGTGGGCAGCAGCGGCTGACCATTCGCGTCGATTGCCCAGGCCCCGGCCAGATCATTGCCGGTAATCATGATCGGCGTGACGCCATCGCCAGAGCGGGCGGGACGCCCGGCCTCTTCGCCCTCGCCGCGCGGCTGCGCCTCGATCCACAACGGGCTGCCCGTATAGCGTCCGGGGAAGGTCGAGAGCAGATAGAAGGATTTGGTCAGCACATTGTCGGCTGGCACGGGTTCCAGTGGCGGAATGTCGAGTCCGGCAAGGATCTCGCGCAACCGCTCGCCATTCGGGCTCGCGCCCTCATTGCCGCCGAGGCTGGTGAATTGATCGCGCGTGTCGAACAGCACCGTTCCGCCGCCGCGCATATAGGCGTCGATCCGGCTGATCGCCTGCGGGCTCGGCATCGGCGCCGTGGCCGAGATCGGCCAATAGATCATCGAATAGACCGACAGCTCATCCTTGGAGATGTCGAGGCCAACGGGGGGGCCCGGCTCCAGTGTGGTGCGATAGGTTAGGAACTCCGTGAGTCCGGCAAGGCCGCGCTCCGACAGGCGGTCGACCTCCGCCTCGCCGGTGACGACATAGGCCAGATGGGTGTTGTCGAGCACCTGCATCAATTGTTCGTCGCCGGGCTTGGCGTCATCGGCGCGCGCCGTGTCCGGCAGCGCCAGCGGCAGGCCGAGAAGGCCAACCGCCAGCAGCGCGGCCACCGCCCGCCGCGCCCTCATCCGCGAAAGCGCGCCGCCCATGAACAGAACGATCAGGGTGTCGATCAAGAGAAGCAGCATGGCAGCCGTCAGCAAGGCAGGTTTCAGCGACCAGCTTTCCGCCCCGATCAGCCGCTCGCTGGCATGGGGCACTGACAGGCCGGCAAGATCGATCGGCGCGAGAGTCGCCTCGCGCGGAAGAAGATTGACGGCAACGAAGCCTTCCTCCGAGCCATAGAGGCCGGGCGGGTGGTCGAACTCGGCCGAGGGCACTGCGGTTCCGGTCAGTTCCAGTGGCTTTGCGCGTCCGGTCTCGCTGACGAGAACGCCCTGCGCATCGAGCAGACGATAAGGCGGCAGGGCCTGCGGTTTGCCCACACCCGCTTCGCCCACACCGCCGCTGCGCGACAGCTGCACGACCCGGCGCAGCATCTCGACGAAATCGCCCGAGATCGGCAGGTTCGACCAGGTGGCTTCGGCACTGACGTGAAAGAGCACGATACGCCCCGCGCCCTCATTGCGCGTCGTCACCAGCGGCGTGCCATCGGCCAGGCTTGCCCAGGTGCGGCTGGCGAGATCGGCGGTCGGCTCGGCCAGAACCTGGCGGTTGACGGTGACGCCATCCGGGCGGCGCATGCCGGCAAAAGGGCTGCCGGCGGGATAATCGGCCAGCGGCTGCGGCTGCGACCAGGAGAGCGCGCCGCCGAGCGCCCGTTCGCCCTGACGCAGCGTCACCGGCACCAGCGGATCGTCCGCCGGCGCTGCGGCGAGTCTTGGGCCGGCAAAGCGCACCAGCGTGCCGCCATTGCGAAGCCATTGCACGAGCGCGCCCGTCGCCTCCTCCGGCAGGCGGCCGATATCGGCCATGATCAGCATGGAGGGCTTCTGCGCCAGAAGCTCGGGGACCGCGACCGACAGATCTGTCTCGTTCGGCTGCACCAGATCGGCATAGGGAGCGAGCGCCCGGTTGATGTAATAAAGTGGCGAGAGCAGCGGCTGCGACTGGTCGCGCGCTTCGCCTGACAGCAGCGCAACACGGCGGCGGCGGAAGCCATCATCGAGCAGCAGCACGCCGCCGGCATTGTCCGGCTCGGCAACAGCGATCCGGGCGAAATCATTGCGCAGTTCGAAGGGTGCGGCCAGTTCTCCGCTTCCTGTTCCCTCGCCGGCGGCAAAGTCGATCGTGCCATTGGCAATCGCGCGGCCGCGCGTATCGAGCGCGCTGATGGTAAGGCTGCGCGGCGTCGGCGACGGCAGGCGCGTGGCCGTCACCCGCATCGATTGGGCGTCGTTATCGGCCTTGGAAAGGGCAGCCAGCGGCGCGGTGTCGCCCGCGATGATGCGGGTGTTGGCTGGCTGAAGCGCCGCGAGTGCCGAAGTGACGCGGGCATCGTTTTCCGCAAGACCATCGTTGAGGAAGGCAAGGGTGCCGATCCGCGTGCCGGCCAGCGCGCTCGACAGCGCATCGATGGCGTGGATCCGATCGGTTGGAAGCGGCTGTGGCCGGGCAGCGGCAAGGCGGGTGCGCGCTTCGGCCGCCGTGCCGGGAATGGCATTCTGCTCGCGCTCGGCGGTGAAGACGATCGAGACGGGCAGATCGCGCGCCTCGGCATCTAAGACAAGCGCCTCGGCGGTTTCAACCCGGCGCGCCCAGTCGCCGGCCGTCGCCCAGCCATTGTCGATCACGAGTGCCAGAGGCCCGTCGCTCGACAGGCTGTTGGCGCGCGGATTGACCACGGGGTCGGAAATGGCGAAGATCAGCGCGGCGGCCATCAGCATGCGCAGAAGCGTCAGCCACCACGGGCTCTTCGAGGGCGTTTCCTCGCGCCGTATCACGCTCGCCAGAATACGCAGCGGCGGAAATGCTTCCGTCACCGGGCGCGGCGGCGTCATGCGCAGCAGCCACCAGATCGCCGGCAGGGCAATGAGTGCCGCCAGCATCAGCGGATTGGCAAAGACGAAAGGCAGAAAGGTCATGAGCTCGCCTTCTGCGCGCGGCCGATGCCGCCATGGCGCTCCGCCGCCGGCATGCCCGACAGATACATATGCACCGCCACCAGTGCTTCCGACGCGAGATGGTCGGTACGGTGCGGCGTAAAGGTCCAGCCGAGCTGACGCAGCGCCGCACCCATCGTCTCGCGCCGGGCAAGATAGGCGCGGCGATAATCCTCGCGTAGTGCCTCTGCCCGCCCCGCCGTCAGCCTCTCACCGGTTTCCGGATCGGTGAATTCAGTGCGGCCGGCATAGGGAAAGGTTTCCTCCGCCGGATCGGCGATCTCGACCACATGGCCAGTCAGCCCGCGCCGCGCGAGCGGTCCGAGCCGCGCCATGATCTCGTCGGCCGGATCGAGAAAATCGCCGATCAGCACGAGATCGCTGAAGCCCCGGATCATGGCGGTCTGCGGCAGGCCTTCGGCAAGCGGCGCATGGATCAGCGCCGTTGCCAGCCGCTCGGCCGCATTGCGGGCGGAGACCGGCTCCATCACGCCGGGGCAGCCGATGCGCTCGCCGGAGCGGGCAAGGATCTCGGCCAGCGCCAACATGATCACCAGTGCCCGGCTCTCCTTCGAGACCGCGCCGAAGGTCGATTTGTACATCATCGAGGGCGAGAGATCGGCCCAGAGCCAGATCGTGTGCGCGGCCTCCCATTCCCGGTCGCGCACATAGGTATGGTCATCGCGAGCCGAGCGCCTCCAGTCGATCCGCGCCAGGCTTTCGCCGTCGCTATAGGGGCGGAACTGCCAGAAATTCTCGCCGATGCCGCGCCGACGCCGGCCGTGCCAGCCTGAGATCACCGTATTGGCGATCCGCCGCGCTTCGACCATGCAGTCGGGCACAAGGCGCGCCCTGGCCTGCGCGCGGGAGAGAACCTCACCGGTGGGCGTGGGCGCGACGATATGCCCGATCGATGCCATCAAACGTCCTGTCTCACGAAGCGCGGATGGTTTTCACCAGTCCGCCGATCACGTCGCGCACCGCCATGCCCTCGGCGCGTGCGGCGAAGGTCAGCG
Organism: Xaviernesmea oryzae; assembly: GCF_900109605.1. Taxonomy (GTDB): domain Bacteria; phylum Pseudomonadota; class Alphaproteobacteria; order Rhizobiales; family Rhizobiaceae; genus Xaviernesmea; species Xaviernesmea oryzae. Next base: position 137,664 of record NZ_FOAM01000010.1, on the reverse strand, counting down.
CCATGCGGTGCTGTAGCACCGGCTCGGCGAGCGCCACCACATCGTCAATGGAGGGCGCAAGGCGCCCGTCGAACAGGGCGCGGGCGCGCGCGCAAAGCATCAGCGCCTGGCCGGCGCGCGGGCCCGGACCCCAGGCCACGTGCCGGTCGGTCTCGGCATGCCCTTGGCCAGGGCGCGCAGACCGCACCAGCGTTAGAATTGCATCGACCACACTGTCGGACACCGGCATCTGGCGAATGAGCTGCTGGATCTCCTGAAGCTGCCTTGCGGTGATGACCCCGCGCACCTCGCTCTCGCCGGTGCCGGTGGTTTCCAGAAGGATCTGCCGCTCGGCGGCCAGCGAGGGATAATCGACATCGACCTGCAGGAGAAAACGGTCGAGCTGCGCCTCGGGCAGCGGATAGGTGCCCTCCTGCTCCAGCGGGTTCTGCGTGGCGAGCACATGGAAGGGGCGCGGTAGGTCGTTGCGCTGGCCGGCCACCGTCACATGATATTCCTGCATGGCCTGCAGCAGGGCCGATTGCGTGCGCGGGCTGGCGCGGTTGATTTCGTCAGCCATCAACAGCTGGGTGAAGATCGGGCCGGAGACGAAGCGAAAGGAGCGGCGGCCGGTTTCGTCCTGGTCCATGACCTCGGAGCCGAGAATATCCGACGGCATCAGGTCGGGCGTGAACTGCACGCGGCTGGCATCAAGACCCAGAACGATACCGAGCGTCGTCACCAGCTTGGTCTTCGCCAGACCCGGCACGCCGACGAGCAGCGCATGGCCGCCGGAGAGAATGGCCAGAAGCGTGCGCTCCACCACGCTCTCCTGCCCGAAAATCACCTTGCCCACCTCCTGGCGGACGACGGCAATCTCTTCCAGCGCCTTTTCGGCCGCCGCGATCACGGCCTTCTCGTCGAGGAGGGGTTCGGTGGAGGCGATCACGCCCATGCTTCGTCTCCTAAGGTCAGACGCGGGCAGGCTCCGCCACGCTCCGCGCGAAAGGCCTTCATAAGGCCTGGCAAACGAATCAACCCCGGGGGATCGAACAGTCCAAATTCCAACTTAGACAGCCCCTTCCGGCTGACAAGACGCGCAAGCCGCACTATCTCGTGAAACACGGGGACAGGTTTGACCCCGATCCTGCAGCCAGCATAGGACGAAACGGGACGGAACGATGGCAGAGGCCGAGACCAGCCATGCGACAGCAGCGGACGCGCCAGCCGGGCATGCCATGCCATCCGGGATGGACGGGCTTTCTGGCCTGATCGCGCGCGCCAGCGAGCAGGCCAATGGAAGCACCAAGGGGCCGCCACCGGTGGAGCGATGGGACCCGCCCTTCTGCGGTGAGATCGACATGGAAATCCGTGCCGATGGCTCCTGGTGGTATATGGGCACGCCGATCGGCCGCGCGCCACTGGTGCGGCTGTTTTCGACCGTTTTGCGAAAGGACGATGATGGCGCGACCTATCTCGTCACGCCTGTCGAAAAGCTGCGCATCCGGGTAGCCGACGCACCCTTTCTTGCGGTGGAGATGCATGCCGAGGGCGAAGGCGAGACCCAGCGCCTGACCTTTCGCACGCAGGTGGGCGATGTCGTGACCGCCAGCACGGAACACCACTTGCGCTTCGTCATCGACCCCGCAACCGAGGCGCTGAAGCCCTATCTGCATGTGCGCGGCCGGCTGGAGGCGCTGCTGTCGCGCGCCGTGACGCATGAGCTGATGGCGCTGGGCGAAGAGATCGAGCAGAACGGCGAGCCGGTTTTCGCGCTGCGGTCGGCCGGCATGTTCTTCCCGGTGATGACCATGGCCGAACTCGCCCGGCAGTCTACATGAGCACGCCTTTTTCCGCCGAGGATTTCCGCGCCCGTGCCACCCGCCAGAGCGGAAGCCCGATCGATATGGCCTGGCGGGAGCATGGCGACATGCTCATCAACCCTTCCATCGTGCCGGTGCTGGAAACGATGACACTGAAGGATGCGGCCGTGCTTGTTGGCGTGGTGGATGGCGGCCCTTTGGACGGCCGGGTGATCCTGACGCAGCGCACTGCCAATCTACGCAAGCATTCCGGCCAGATCGCCTTTCCCGGCGGCGCGGTCGATCACACCGATGCCTCGATCGAGGAGGCGGCGCTGCGCGAAGCCGAGGAGGAGATCGGGCTTGCCCGGCATTTCGTCGAGCCGGCCGGCCGCCTACCGCATTATCGCGCTCTGTCGGGCTTTCGCATCACGCCGGTTCTCGCCACGATCAAGCCTGGCTTCACACTGAAGCGCAATCCGGCGGAGGTCGATCAGGTCTTCGACGTACCACTCTCCTTTCTAATGAACCCGGTAAACCATCGCCGTGGAAGCCGCGACTGGAATGGCGAGAAGCGGCATTTTTACGAAATGCCCTTTGAAGGGCGAAACATATGGGGCATCACCGCCGGCATTCTGCGCATGCTCTATGAAAGGCTCTATGCATGATCTCGCTCGCTGAGGAAGCCTGGTTCCAGGCACCATCGCTGCGTCGCGTCTTTTCCGTGCTGAATGCCGAAGGCGGTGAAGCCCGCATCGTCGGCGGCGCCGTGCGCGATGCGTTGATCGGCCGCCCGGTCGCCGATATCGATCTCGCCACGACGCTGACGCCGGACGAGGTGATCGCACGCGCCGATGCCGCAGGCATCAAATCCGTGCCGACGGGGCTTGCCCATGGCACGGTGACGCTTGTCATCGACGGCAAGCCCTTCGAGGTCACCACGCTACGCCGCGACGTCACGACCGATGGCCGCCATGCCGAAGTCGCCTTCACCACCGACTGGGAAGAGGATGCGCGCCGGCGCGATCTGACGATCAACGCGCTCTATGCCGATGCCGAGGGGCGGATCTACGACCATGTCGGCGGCCTGCCCGATATCGAAAGCCGCACCATCCGCTTCATCGGCGTGGCGGCCGAACGCGTGGCGGAGGATTATCTGCGCGTTCTGCGCTTCTTCCGCTTCTTCGCCTGGTATGGCAGCGGCAGGCCGGATGCCGAGGGCTTGAAGGCCTGCGCGCGAGCGCGTGATCATCTGGCCTCGCTTTCCGCCGAACGGGTCTGGTCGGAAACAAAGAAGCTCCTGACAGCGCCCGATCCCGGCCGGGCGCTGCTATGGATGCGCACATCGGGCGTTCTCACCGCGATCCTGCCGGAAAGCGAGAAATGGGGCATCGACGCCATTCCCGGATTGGTTTCGGCGGAGGATGCCTTTGGCTGGACGCCTGATCCGCTCCTGCGCCTCGTCGCCATGCTCCCGCCCGATGCCGAGCGGATCGCCGCGCTCTGCCAGAGACTGCGCCTCTCCAAATCGGAAGCGGCCCGGCTGACGCGCTGGGCTGCGTGCCTGCCGATTCCGGAAAAGACGGCCGAGGCGGCGCTCGATCGCCGGCTTTATCGGGACGGCACCGATGGCGCGCTCATGCGGCTGAAGCTCGACCTGGCGCTGGCCCATTCCAAGCGCGAGACCGAGCCGGAGGCGCTTCAGCGGATTGCCGCTCTTCAGAGACTGCTTGCGCGCACCGAGCGCTTCGAAAAGCCTCGTTTTCCCCTGACGGGGGCCGACGTGCTGGCTGCAGGCGTCCCCGCAGGGCCTGCAGTGGGCGACATCCTGTCGATGCTTGAAGAGCAATGGGTGGCGGAGAATTTCGCCGCAGATCGCAAATCGCTGCTGACACGCCTGGCCACGGCGGTGGCGGACGCCAAGCCGTCGAACGCGTGAGTCTTTTCAGGACGCGCTTTACGCAGCTCTTGCTCTAGCTCGTCACTCCTACACGCCACCGTGTAGCTTCGGAGTATTACAAAGCCCTCGGCCCCGTGCCGAGGATTCGTGACCGCTTCAACGCGGACAGACATGCAAGGCAATCCCGCGCCGGGTGAGCGATCGAATCAAGCGCCAATAGGCCCATCTCTGGTAAGGATCGTCCTATTGCTCCGCAGGCTGCGGGGCATCATCCCGGATGCGTGCCTTGATATTCTCCACCATGGTTTCGCGGATCGTCTCCTCGCCATGGGTCTGGCGCAGATGATCCACCGCGCGACGAACCACTTCGGCATCACTGTCCGCACGGGTATGCCACTCACAGCCTGGCACGAGTGTGCCGCATTCAAACAGTCTCATGGCTTCCTCCTGTCAGAACCGGCGCATTCTCCATTTCTCAAGGGCACGCCGCGGCAAACCCTTGAAAGCCTCACTATGCTCTGTTGGCCGGCTGAGAGCCGAACTCGAAACAGGCGCGAAAAGTTCCGTGATCCGCCTGTCCAGAGCGGCTTCAAAAGCCTGTCCATCCAGTGAAGAAACATGTGCCAAAGGCTGACGGGGATGGTATGCCTACGCGTCAAAAACAGCTGTGAAGGCACCCTGCTTCCCATGACCGCTTCCCTGAAACAGGAACTCGAAGCCTCGATCCGAGCGATCAAGGATTACCCCAAGCCTGGCATCGTCTTCCGCGATATCACCACGCTTCTCGGCCAACCGCGTGCCTTCCGCCGCGCCGTCGACGAGCTGGTTCATCCCTTCGCAGGCAACAGGGTCGAGAAGGTTGCCGGCATCGAGGCACGCGGATTCATTCTTGGCGGCGCCATCGCCCACCAGTTGTCCGCTGGTTTCGTACCGATCCGCAAGAAGGGCAAGCTGCCGCATGATACCGTGCGCATTGCCTACAGCCTGGAATATGGCGTGGACGAAATGGAGATGCACCGTGATGCGGTGACCGCAGGCGAAAAGGTCATTCTGGTCGATGATCTGATCGCCACCGGCGGCACGGCCGAAGCCGCCTGCCGGCTGCTGCGTCAGATGGGCGCCGACATCGTCGCCGCCTGCTTCGTCATCGACCTGCCGGAACTCGGCGGTCGCAAGAAGCTGGAAGCGCTCGGCGTCGACGTGCGCACCCTGGTGGAATTCGACGGGCATTGAATCGTCAGCGCCGTTGAAGGCCAACGCGTGTTGGCCTCGGTCTTCGGCCGCGGTCCCTGCCAAGCCCCTCCTGAATCTCAAGGCAGACGCGAGGATGGCAAGGCGCCTTTGAAGAGCGATCCGACCGGCTATCCAACCTGAGCTCATCGAACCGCATCCTCTGCGGTTCGATGATAACGCCCAACGTGGTTACGTATTGAACCGGAAGTGGATGACGTCACCGTCCTGGACGACATATTCCTTGCCTTCGTCTCGGGCCTTGCCAGCTTCCTTGGCGCCGGTTTCTCCGCCAAAACGGATATAGTCGTCAAAGGCGATGGTGTTGGCGCGAATGAAGCCGCGTTCAAAATCCGAATGGATGACGCCGGCGGCCTGCGGTGCCTTGGTGCCGCGCTGGATCGTCCAGGCGCGGGTTTCCTTGGGGCCGACGGTGAAATAGGTGATGAGGTCGAGCAGCTTGTAGCCGGCACGGATCAGCCGGTCGAGACCGGCTTCTTCGAGACCCAGCGCGGAGAGGAATTCCTTCGACTCCTCCTCGGGAAGCTGCGCAACCTCGGACTCGATCGCGGCGGAGATGATCACGGTCTCGGCGCCTTGCGCCTTGGCCATCTCGGCCACGGCCTTGGTATGCGCGTTGCCCTCCACTGCATCGCCCTCGGCGACATTGCAGACATAGAGCACGGGATGCGCGGTCAGGAGGTTGAGCCCCTGGAGAATGCCCAGACCCTCGGCATCGAGCGTCGACAGAAGGGTGCGAACCGGCTTTCCTTCCTGCAGCAGCTTCAGCGAGGCATCCATGATCGGCAGGGCTGCGAGAGAATCCTTGTCCTTGCCGGTCGCACGCTTGCGCGTCTGCTCGGTGCGGCGCTCAAGGCTTTCGAGGTCGGCAAGCATCAGCTCGGTCTCGATCGTCTCGGCATCGGCCACCGGATTGATCCGGCCTTCGACATGGGTGATGTCGTCATCCTCGAAGCAGCGCAGAACGTGCACCACGGCATCGACTTCACGGATATTGGCGAGAAACTGGTTGCCCAGCCCTTCTCCCTTCGAGGCGCCGCGCACGAGGCCGGCAATGTCGACGAAGGAGATGCGGGTCGGGATGATTTCCTTGGATTTGGCGATATCCGCCAGCTGCCGCATGCGCGGATCCGGCACGGCCACTTCGCCCGTATTCGGCTCGATCGTGCAGAAGGGATAGTTGGCCGCCTGGGCCGCAGCCGTCTTGGTCAGCGCGTTGAACAGGGTGGACTTGCCGACATTCGGCAGCCCGACAATACCGCATTTGAAGCCCATCGGCCGAAATTCCGTCGGTTGTTGTGTGTTGCCGTGGCTATGGGGGAAACGCCGCGGCCGGTCAAGCCCGCTGGGCTCCGGGCCGCTTTCCCACGCCGGACCTGCTTGCCGGATGGCCTGCTCCGGCCTATTTTCAGGCCACTGGACCTGTTGGCGCGGCTGGCAACCCGGAATGCGAAGATCGGGCCGCGCGTTTAGCTGCTGACAGCATGCGGCGCAAGATCCTAAAGCGCTTGCGCGATAGCGATCCGACGCAAGGCCTGCAACAATGCCGAGTTTCAGATCACAACCAGTGCCGGATGCGCCCGCCAGCGCAAGCGCCGAGAGACGAAGCCATGAGCGAGAACACGACCACCACGCCGAAGACCGTGACCCGTCCGAAGCTTGAAAAACCAAAGCTCTACAAGGTCATTCTCTATAATGACGACTATACGCCGCGCGAATTCGTCACGCTCGTGCTGCGGGCCGTCTTCCGCATCGCGGAGGAGACCGGCTACCGCATCATGATGACGGCGCATAAGCTCGGCTCCTGCGTCGTGGTCGTCTGCAGCAAGGAGATCGCCGAAACCAAGGTCACCGAGGCCATGGATCTCGCCAAGGAAGCCGGTTTTCCGATGTTGATGAAGACGGAACCGGAAGACTGAGACAAGCACCGATCGGCCGATTTCACTCAGGGCTTAACTGTCGCCCGGTCCGAACATCTTCTTCAGCATCTCCGCCATCGGCCCGGTTTCCGGCAGGGCCTTTGGCATCTGACCGGGACGTGCCTGGCGGATATGCGATTGACCCCCCGGTTTCTTCGGCTTGGCCGGCTTCTCCTCCGGCTCGGCCTGTGCCCCGACGGCCAGCGCCAGCTTGTTGAGAAACTGCGAGTCCTCGCCGCGGATCAGAAGGTCGGCATGATCGGCCAGCGCATCGAGAAGCGGCTCGAGCCAGCTCCGGTCAGCCTTGGCGAAATCGCCCAGCACATGGCCGTTGACCCGCTCCTTCGAGCCGGGATGGCCGATGCCGAGCCGCAGCCGGCGATAATCGGTGCCGCAATGGGCATCGATCGACTTGATGCCATTGTGCCCGCCATGACCACCGCCGACCTTGATGCGCGCACGCCCGGGCGCGAGGTCGAGCTCGTCATAGATCACGGTCAGGTCGGCTGGCGCCAGCTTGTAGAAGCGCAGGGCTTCGCCGACCGACTCGCCCGACAGATTCATGAAGGTCTGGGGCTTGATCAGCAGCACCTTCTCGCCGCCCAGCGTGCCTTCGGCAATCTCGCCTTTGAACTTCTTCGACCATGGCGAAAAGCCATGGCGGCGATGGATCGCGTCCAGTGCCATGAAGCCGATATTGTGCCGGTGCCCGGCATATTGCGCGCCCGGATTGCCGAGCCCGGCGAGAATCCGCATTGCCCTCTTCCTTTCGGATCTAGCCGTCAGGCCAGCCATTTAGAGGCCTGACTCCCGTCAGTCCCCCCTGCCCGGCGCCCTTGAATGATCGTGCAGGCATGTGCAGCGATCATGCGCGACATGCTTGAACCGGACCGTCGAGTGCAAAGCAGATCTGACAGATCGCGACAGGCTTTAGCGCAAGATGCAGCCCGGCGTGAAGGTGTTTTTGCCGCTGGTCTGGCGGATGGGGCTGCCCTGCCAACATCGGCTTGCGTTTGTTACGGGTCGCTGCGAATGCCGAAACGCTTGAACAGGGCAGCCTGCCGTCCATCGGCGATCATCCGGTCGAGCGCCTGCTGCAAGGCTGCAATCGTGGCATCCGGTGTCTGAAGATTGCAGGCCAGGCCACCGGCGGCCCTGTAGGCCGCCAAGGCCGGCTCTATAGGCTGTCCTTCGGCTTGGAGCCGGTCGAGCGTCGAGCGGCCGATATAGATGAGATCGACCCGCCCGGCCAGCAGCTTCTCCAAGCTGGACTCCAAGCTGGGCGAGGTGTCGATATGGTCGAATTTCTGTGCACGGGCCAGATCGGCCGCGACATCATCGATGTAGACGCCCACCGTCAGCTTGCGGGCCTCTTCCAGGCTGGCGGGCACGGGCTCCGGCCCACGGCGACGGGCCAGCATCTGTGTTTCGTGATACAGCGGCGCGACCCATTTAAAGAGGTCATGGCGCTGCGGAGTGAGCATCGTCGAGAAGATGCAGGTCGACGGGCTGCGTGCAGCCAGTCCATAGGCGCGCGCCCAAGGGAGCATCTCCATCGAAAAGGCGATGTGCGCCTCGGACAGCATGATTTTCAGCTGCTCTACCGAGACCCCGGTCAAAGCGCCCGCCTCCTCGAAATTGAAGGGTGCGTAGTTTTCCGTCAGAAGCCTCAGGGGAGGACCATCGCCAGGGTCGGCCTTGGCAACTGTCGCCGACAGAAGGCTGAAACACACAAGACCAAGCCAAGCGAAGCCGTTCAGCAAAACAGACCGCCAAAGATGCCTGACGATGCCGTCCTTCTCAGCCGGTCGAAACGACGGACTCATGTGTCTCCTCAAGGCGTTCCGACGAGGTGAGCCCATGCTTGACCTCGGATTTCTCTTCGAGCATCTCGATCAACCCATCGATGGAGAGCGGAGCGCTGAAAAGATAGCCCTGTCCGTGGTCGATGCCTAGCCGGCGCAGCGAAAGCCACTGTTCCTTGTTCTCGATGCCCTCGGCAACGACGGCACAGCCCATCTGCTGCGAGATCGTCCTGATCCCCTTGATCAGCATCCGACTTTTGCGGCGCACGTCGGGCTGATCGCTGGCCAGTGTGCGCGTGAAGGACTGGTCGATCTTGACGATATCCACCTGGAAGCGGTTGAGATAGCTCAAGGAGGAGTAGCCGGTCCCGAAATCGTCGAGCGCAATCCGGCAGCCGAATTCGCTCAGATGCGCCATGACCATGTGCATGTCCGGATTGTCGGCCAGAAGCACCGCCTCGGTGATTTCGATGACGATCCGGGTCGAGGCAATCTCATGCTTCAGGAGAAGCGCCGCAAGCCGTGTCGGCAAGGACTCCTCGAATTGCAGCGGCGAGAGATTGAGCGCCAGATAGGTCGATTCGATGCCATCAAGCGCACTCAACCGCTTGAGATGCCCGATTGCCTTTTCCAGCACACGCTCGCCGATGCGGCCGATCAGGCCGGTTTCCTCGGCGATCTCGATGACGCGCGACGACGGCAGCATGCCCTGCTCGGGATGGCTAAGCCGCATCAGTGCCTCGAAGCCGGCGATGCGGCCCGTGCCCAGATCGACGATCGGCTGCAGATAGACCTCGAACAGGTCCTCGCGAAGGCCGAGCTCGATGCTGGCTTCGATATCGTGGCGCTCGCGTACAGCATCCATCAGGGCCGGATGATAGACCAGCAGACCGTTCTTGCCATCATGCTTGCGGCCATACATGGCCATGTCGGCCTTGAGCAGGAGATCGGCGGCGCTGCCGGCATGGTTCGGGTAGACGGCGATGCCCAGGCTCGAACTGATGGCCGCAACCGCCCCGGCCAGTTCGATCGGTTCGGCAAGCTGGGTGCAGATGCGCTCGCCAACCGTCTGGGCAAAGGCTTCGGCGTCACGGTCGAGAATCAGGATGGCGAATTCGTCGCCGCCCAGACGCGCCAGCGTGTCGCCCTCGCGCAGCACCGAGCGGATGCGCATACTGACCTCACGCAAAACGGCATCCCCCGCCGCATGGCCGAAATGGTCGTTGATCCATTTGAACCGGTCGAGATCGATGAAAAGGCAGGCAAGGCCAAGCCCATGCTTGTCGGCACTCCTAATGGCCTTGCCGAGCGCGCTTTCGAAACCCTGGCGGTTGAGCTGGCCGGTCAGGTGATCGGTCATCGCCTGAATATGGTTGCGGCTTTCCGCCTGCTTCAGCGCAGTGACGTCCGTCATCACGGAAAGGGTCGCGTGATCGTCGTCGAGGCCGTCGGGAGGGCGGCGCTCGGTGATCAACACGGTGATGGTCGTGCCATCCGCCTTGATGAAGGGCACGGTGACCTGGCAGAGATCGCAATCCTGCGCGATTACCAGCTCGCGGTGATCGAGATAGGCCTGATGCGCCTCCGCCTCCAGGAAATCGGTGAAGATCTGGCCGATGACGGCCGCGCGATGATAGCCCGTGGCCTGCAGCCAGTAATCGCTCACCGCGGTCAGGCGGTGGCCCTCCCCGATCGAAAACAGCATTGCCGGCGTCATGTTGTAGATCGCGGTGGTGCGCCGATGCGCTTCCACCAGCTCCGCCTCATCGCGTTCGAGGCGCTGCTGCATGTCGTTGAAGTTGCGGGCAAGCCGGCCCATCTCGTCGTCGGACTGCCAGGTCACTTGATGGCGCGAGCCGGACAGGCGCGTCGCCTCGATGGCATCGGCAAGCCGCATCAGCGGATGAATGATGGTGACGCGGTTTGAAATGATGGCAACGAGGAAGATCGCCATGACCGCTGCGACAAAAATTCCAAAGGCGCCGAAATCATTGATGCCGAAGCGGTCGATCAGGCCTAGCTGGTGCACGCCGATGGTCAGGCGACCGACGGTGCGCATGCCCGTTGGCGCCTTGTAGTCCACCGGCAGCGAAAGGGTCAGCACATTGGCGGGCTGCTGTTGCCGGCTCTCTTCAGGCAGGCGCAGCGACAGGCTGCCGCTATCATCCGTCAGGTCAACCCAGGCAATATCGTCATGCGACAGGAGGGCGGAGAGCACATAGTGTACGCCCTCGCGATCGAAATCCCAGACGGGCTTGGCGATCGCCTGGGCGCTGGTCAGCAAGATGGCCTGGCTGCTCTCCAGCCGCTCGCGGCTGATACGTTCCGCCGAAAGGCTCAAAAACAGATAGAGCAGCGGTGTCGCAACGACCAATACTGCGGCGCAGATGGTGACGACGAAACGACGCTCGACAGAATGCATCATCGTTCGCACCACGCCACAGTTTTAAGTCCCCGGTCCATATCATTGTCCCGCTCTTACAGTTTCGGCCATACAACCAGACAAAACTTAAGCAGAGTTGAAACCGCCTCTGGATTGACGCCGATCAGGACAAAAAAACCCGCCGGGCGCTGGCGCACGGCGGGTTTTCGATCGATCGAACGCGCGTAAAGGGGCCGCGCGCCCGTCTTGTAGAGGAAGAAGAGGCTCTCGCCTTATTCCTCGGTGGCTTCGGCTTCGCCGCCTTCGGCTTCCGGCAGAACGGCCGGTGCAGCGATGGTTGCGATGGTGAAATCGCGATCGGCAATGACGGGCGTTGCGTTCTTCGGCAGCTTGACCTGCGAGATGTGAACGCTGTCGCCAATGCTCAGGCCTTCGAGATCGACCGTGAGCGCTTCCGGAATGTCGTCGGCCGGAACCGTCAGTTCGACCGTGTGGCGAACGATGTTGAGAACGCCGCCATTCTTGATGCCGGGGGCCTTGTCGTCATTGATGAAGTGAACCGGAACTTCGACGTCGACGGAGCTGCCCTTGGTGACGCGCAGGAAGTCGACATGCATGGTGAAGTCGCGGACCGGATCCAGCTGATAGTCCTTCGGCAGGACGCGGATCTTCTCGCCATCGACGTCGATCGTGGCGACCGTCGTCATGAAACCGCCGCCGTGGATCTTCAGCGTGATTTCTTTGCTCGGCAGCGAGATCGAGATTGGCTGCTGCTTGTCGCCGTAGATGACGGCGGGAATAAGCCCGTTGCGGCGCAGTTCGCGGGAGGACCCCTTACCAACCCGGTCGCGCTTCTGGGCCTTGAGCTCGTAGGATGCGTGGCTCATGGCTATACCTTTTTTCGTCTTTGTAATCTGGAGAATCGCTCGTTAAGCAGCCAGGCTGCACCGGAGCGGGAGACGCCGAAACGCTCCGTCCGCGTTTGCCTCCAAGGGTGTCCGCGCGGACGGGGCTCCATAGACGAGATCCCGGACTTTTTCAACCGCACGGTCAGGGCTTTTCATCGACACACCGTCAAACGACGCGATATCGCGCCTTTTAGCCAATGCTGCATATAAAGACTTAAGAGCGCCATGCGAAGATCGCTTCATGTCTTGTCCAAGAGCATCGGCCGCGCAAAGAGATCGAGCATGAGAAAAACGAAATTGGTGCGTGCCCTGCCGCTCTTGGCGGCGCTCGCCAAAAAGCGCCTGGCATCAATGGGGCGCGCGTCATGCTGACCGTCGTTTCCTGCATCACCACGCGCCATGATATCACCCTGCTGCTTGTCGCGGCGGCGATCTGCATCTTCGGTTCCACTATCACCACCCAGCTTTACAGCCGCGCGCGGCGAAGCCCTGGCCTGCAGCGGCTGAACTGGATCTTCATGGCCGGCATCATAGGCGGCTCGACGATCTGGACGACGCATTTCATCGCGATGCTGAGTTTTTCTCCGTCGATGCGCCATGCTTTCGCGCCCGATCTGACGATGATCTCGCTGCTGGTCGCCATTGCCACGACGCTGCTCGGCCTGCTGATCAGCACCTTGTCCGCCAGGAGCATGCTGGTTGAACTGGGCGGCGCCGTTCTGGGCGGCGGTATCGTGCTCATGCATTTCATCGGCATGGCAGCTTATGAAATCGAAGGCCGGATGGTCTGGGACCGCGGCTTCGTACTCGCATCGATCGTACTGGGCGTGGCTTTCGGCGTTCTCGTCTGCAACCGCATGGCCCGGCCGCTCTGGTCCTTCTGCCGCCATGCAAGCACGGCCAGCCTGATCCTGGCGATCATCACCATGCATTTCACCGCCATGACGGCCCTGACGATCGAGGCGGATCCGACCATCGTGGTCTCCGCCCAGCTGGTGCCAGATGCTTTCATGGCGATCCTGGTCAGCGCTGTGACCGGCATCATTATCAGCTTCGGCACCGCGGCCTATTTTATCGATGCCCATGCGCAGGAAAGTGCCGCCGAGCGCTTCCGTCACCTGTCGATGCACGACGCACTGACCGGCCTGCCGAACCGCGCCAGCCTGGTCGATTATATCGACACGCTGATCGCCCATGGCGACGAGGCGCGCAATGCCGGGGTCATCAAAATCGCGCTCGACCGCCTGAAGGAGGTGAGTGACGGCCATGGCTTCACCGCCGCCGATGCGCTGATGCGCGGTGTCGCGGTGCGACTCGGGGAAGCCCTCGGCGAGCGTTATTTCCTGGCCCGCGGCACGGGCGAGACGTTCGCCATCGTCTGCCCGCACACCTCCAAGAGCGGACTGCTGCGGCTGGCGACACAGCTGATCGAAGATCTTCAGGCTCCGATTTCCTGGGAGGGCGGCAGCCTGACGGCAGGCCCCTGCGCCGGGATCGCCATGCTGGCGGCAACGCCATCTACCATGACGGCGGAGGATCTGCTGACCCATGCGACGCTGGCGCTCGACCGCGCCCAACAGGCAGGCGCCCAGGCGATCCGCGTCTACGACCGTGCAGCCGACGATGCGACACGGACGCGCAGCATGCTGTCCATGGCGATGCAGTGCGGCCTCGAGCGTGGCGAGTTCTTCCTCGTCTATCAGGCGCAAAACGATGTCGAGACGCGTGAGACCGTGGGCTACGAGGCGCTTCTGCGCTGGCGGCATCCCGAACTCGGATTGATCCCGCCCTCCGACTTCATTCCGCTTGCCGAACGCAGCACCTTCATCAACAGGCTGGGCGACTGGGTGCTGCTCACCGCCGCGCGCGAGGCATCCGGCTGGACCCGGCCGCTGTCGATCGCCGTCAACGTCGCCCCGGCCCAGCTTGCAGACAGCAGCTTTCCCGCGCGTGTGCAGGCGATCCTGACCGAGACGGGACTCGATGCCGCGAGGCTGGAGCTTGAGATTACCGAGTCCGGCATCATTGCCGATCAGCGCAAGGCGCTGGCCATCATCCAGCAGTTGAAGGGTCTGGGAGTGCGCATTGCCATGGACGATTACGGCACCGGCTACTCCTCGTTGGCGACGCTGCAGAACTTCCCCTTCGACAAGATCAAGATCGATCGGAGCTTCGTGGACGCGGTGACAGTCAGCCGCCCCTCGGCCGCCATCGTGCGCTCCACGATCATCCTTGCCCAGAGCCTGGATATTCCCGTGCTGGCTGAAGGCGTGGAAACGGAGGAGCAGATGGCTTTCCTGCAGCATGAAGGCTGCTGCCATGTGCAGGGTTATCTCTTCGGCCGGCCGCAGATCGCCGAGGATATCGCCGTCGTCACGCGCATGACGCTCGATCCGCCTTTGATCCCGGCCGCCACAGCCGCCTGAAGCGGCCGGAAATCCTCTTGAGACCATTGTCCGGCTGCTGCGCCTTGTGGCGCAGCAGCCGTAACGTCAGCCGCGCTTCTTTCCGATGTGCGCGATGGCGAGCACGGCGCCGCCGGCCGCAAGCCCCCAGAACGTGCCGGATACGCCGGCAAAGGACACGCCTGAGGCCGTGACCAGGAAGGTGACGGCCGCCGCTTCGCGCGTCGCAACGTCGCGAAAGGCAGCACCGGCAGCACCGGCAAAAGCGCCGATCAGCGCAAGACCGGCAACGGCCTGGATGAGGATTGGCGGCGCCAGGGCCACCAGCGCCGTGATGGTCGGCGCGAGCAGACCGAAGACCACATAGGCCACGCCGGCGACAATTGCCGACCAATAGCGCCTGCTGCGGTCGGCATGGGCATCCTCGCCTGCGCACATGGCGGCGGTGATGGCGGCGAGATTGACGGCATGGCCACCAAATGGGGCGCTGAACAGGCTGAACAGGCCAGTTGCCGCAAAAAGCCCGCCTGGCGCCGGCTGGTAGCCATTGACGTTCAGCACGGCAATACCCGGAATATTCTGCGATGCCATGGTCACCACGAAGAGCGGCAGCGCCACAGTGACCAACGCTCCCAGGCTGAAGACGGGCGTGACCCATTCGAAGCGCGGCCCGAGGCTTGCCGCCAGGCGCGCGCCGGCATCGGCAGGTATATCCACGCCCAGCGCCACGACCACGCCGAAAGCAAGCAAGCCGGCAGGAACGGCCGCCAGACGATGGATCCGCCCGGCGATCGCCCAGGCAAGCACGATGGGTAGGCCCAGGCGCGGATCGAACGCCACGGCTTTTACCGGCGCAAGGCAGAGGCCGAGCAACACGCCGGCGAGCATGGCGCTGGCCAGCACCGGCGGAATCGCCGCGACCAGCCGCCCAAAGGGCTTGAAGAGCCCGGCAGCGATCAGCAGCAGCGCCGAGAGCAGGAAGCCGCCGACGGCCGCCGGAAAGCCGCCCTGGATCGCGCCGGTCGCCGCCAGGAGCGCGGCGCCAGGCGTGGACCAGGCGATGCTGATCGGCATGCGACGCCACAGGCTCAGAACGATCGCGCAAAGGCCCATCGAAATCGAGAGCGCGGCAAGGCCGGAGGCTGCCTGCGCTTCGCTGGCGCCTGCACCGACGAGCCCATGGATCACCACGGCGAAAGAACTTGCGAAGCCGACAAAGGCGGCGAGAAGCCCCATGACAGTGCTCTGGGGAGAAAAATCGCGCAGCATGAGCATATCCGATTTCAGGCGGAGGACGTATCGGCGAAGCCGGCGACGCGAAGCCTGGAAGCTGCCCGTCACCACCCGCTTTGTGCGTGCTTAGCCTATCGGGCCGTCAACCGAAATCAGGCAGGCGCTGCCCGATGCGAAAATTCAGGAAGGCGGATCGTCGTCCGCCGCCCCTGCCCTCTTCGGCAAAGCTCCAGTGGTTGTCGGATCGCGAGCGGCGCCTGGCCGGACAGACCCTTCAAGATCGGCGCCGCACTCGCATCGAAATACACGCTGCGAGGTTTCGGCGCGGGACTTTTCAAGCGGCGAGAGCGGAGGATGGACGGATGGCTGTGGCCGGCCTATAGTGTGCGCATCAGCTTTCGGGGAGGAGAGCGGATGAACCATTCAGACCATGTCCAGGCCGTGGCGCATCATGCGTCGGCGGCTGCCAGTTCGCCCGTTGCCGCGTCCTGGCGGCGCTGCCTGACCCTCTATGGCTTGTCGCCGGAAGAGGCTCGTGTTCCCGATCGGCTTGGCGACAGCGAGTTCCGGGCCGCGCGTGAGCGCAGTTCGCCGCTGATCGAGGAAGCGAGCAGCGAACTCGACCGGCTGTTTTCGATGGTCGGCAAGGCGGGCTGCTGCCTGCTTCTCACCGACGAGCGCGGCGTGGCCCTGGAGCGGCGCGGCGCGGCCGGCGACGACAAGGATTTTCGGGGTGTCGGCCTCTGGTCCGGGACGATCTGGAGCGAAGCCAGTGTCGGCACAAATGGGATCGGCACGGCATTGGCCGATGAGCGCCCGGTGCTGATCGAGCGCGACCAACACTTCTTGAGTCGCAATACGCGGCTTTCCTGCGCCACAGCCCCGATCCGCGATCACCGGGGCCGGGTGACCGCCGCTATCGACATTTCCACCTGCCGCGATGACGCCTCTGACATGGCACTGATGATTTTGCACCACGCGGTGCGCGAGGCGGCGCAGCGCATCGAGACCAATCTGTTCCGGCGCGCCTTTCCACAGGCACGCATTCTGCTGGTGCCGGTCGACAAGGCGGCGCCGGCGCTCCTTGCTATCGATCGCGACGATCTTGTGCTGGGCGCGACCCGTGCGGCTCGGCTGCGCTTGGGGCTGGATGACGAGCGCATCGCCGTTGGCGTGCCGGCCGCCGATCTGCTCGGTGAAGATGCCGGCCTGAAAGGCGAGCCATTGCTGGAGGCGGAGCGTGCGGCGCTGCGCCGGGAATTGTCGCGCAGCGGCGGCAATGTTTCGCAAGCTGCCGACAGCCTCGGCATCTCCCGCGCAACGCTCTATCGGAAGATGAAACGGCTGCAGGTGAATTGAAACATCGGCTTACCGCGTTGCAGTACGGCCTGCATTTTGCCGCTAGATCCCATGCGCTTGCACGATTTGTTAAAATACGATGCTTTAAGGATAGCGGACAGCAGGCTCGATGGCCGGACTGCGCGCATCTCTGTGAAGACAGCCCACGCCTTGAAAAGCCGCGTGGGATAGACTGTAAAACTTTGATTCTGCCGCAGATCGGACGCGGGGAAGCTGTACCCAGGCCCGTCATTCTTTTTGCGTAGAAGCGCCGGAATGGAGACGGACTGACGCGACGGCGCGTTTCCTTGTCGAGCCCATGGTTTGACAGTGCCGTCTCCACCGCATTCAGCGCGGCTTCGGAGGCTGGCTCGTCATCCTTCTGCTCAAGAGAAAAGCACGGCGCGCAGAATCAGCGGTGACCATGATGGCGCCGATGGCCGGAACGAGATGGAACGACAGGAGGTTTTGAGTTCGGAGTAGCCTATGTCCATCACGGACGGCATCAGAGCGCCGGGCGAGCGCGGCCTTTCCAGGCACGATCCCCCAGCAAGACGCGACCCGGAAGACCAAGCAGGCGGCGAGACCGTGCGCCCGTCTCCGGCGCCGACGACGCTTGTCACCGCGCAGGAGATCGCCCAGCGTCTCTCCGAAAGCCCCGAACTTTCCGAGCTCGTTCATGTCACGAGCGCCCACGCGACCACGCGGGCCTCTGAGGACCAAGGCAGTCCCGCCGACGAAACAAGCCATTCCGATCTTCTTGCCGGCCGCGACATCGGCTTTGTGCTGACCAACATCGCTGCCGCGGGTGAGGCGCTTGCCGCGCTGCGCCAGGAAATCTCGACCGTGCGCCAGCAGCTCGAGGCAGCCCGGCAGGATGTATGGGGCATTCGCGACGAATTGACGCCCTTCCGCAGCGATATGCTCAGCCGGCTCGGCGGCCTGTCCAACCGTCTGGCCGACCTTGAAAGCACCCTGTCATCCGGTACCTTTGACCTGCGTGGCCTCAGGGCGGAGGCCATGTCGCATTACAACCAGTCCTTGAGCGGCAGGGGCTCGCATGAGCGGCTGTCGATCAGCGACCTGTCGGAACGCGTACACACGCTCGAACAGCGCATCGCGGGCTAAAGCCGAAGCAGGGTCATATGGCTGCCTTACGCCAGCCGGCCGCCACCAGACCCGCGCCGATCATCAGGGAACCGCCCGTGCGATTGACGAGACGCTGGACGCCCGGCTTGCGGATCGAGCGCCGAGCTGCCGACGCCATGATGCCGTAAAGCGTGGCATTGAGCGTCGCCAGAACCAAGAAGGTGATCTCGAAGATCGCCATCTGCAAAAGCAGCGGCTGTGTCGCATCCAGAAATTGCGGCAAGAAGGCAACGAAGAACAGGATGCTCTTCGGATTGAGCGCGGTGACGACATAGGTATGGGCAAACACGCGAAAGGGCCTGATCGCCGGAGCTGTGCCCTCACTCTGCGATGCCTGGCTCTCGCCGACAGGCGCACGCCAGAGCTTGACGCCCATATAGATCAGATAGGCCGCGCCGACCCATTTGAGCAGTGTGAACAGGCCGGCCGATGTCGTCAGCAGCGCGCCCAGCCCAAGCATGGAAGCGGTCATCGCCGTGAAATCGCCGAGCGCGACGCCGGCCACCGTGGCCGTGGCCACGGAGCGCCCGTGGCTGAGCGCATAAGAGATCACCAGAAGGATGGTCGGCCCGGGAATGGCCAGAACGACGGATGATGCGGCAACGAAAGCCAGCCAGTGTTCAATCGACATGAGAGATCCCCATTTAAAAAACCCGAGCAATCCACAAGGCCGACAAGGATGCAAGCCTGATTTAGGAGGGTCTTGCACGCCGTCGAATCAAGTGCGACGCAACATGCTTGCCGCAGCGCAGCTGTCGCAGTTTTGAAACAGGCATGAGACGTCACCGACTGGCAGGCCCTGTTTTCGTCCCGGCCTTTGCCGCACCTTCCCATCCACAGATGCTCGCAATCTGTTTTCGGAGGAGGAACACCATGCTGCACCAGAAGATCGTCGAGAACCCGTTCAAGCAGAAATATGGCAACTACATCGGCGGCGAATGGCGCGAGGCGCTGTCCGGCCGCACCTTCGACAATACGACGCCGATCACCGGCGGGGTGCTGTGCCAGATCGCCCGTTCGCAGGCCGAGGATGTGGAAGCCGCGCTCGATGCCGCCCATGCCGCCCGCGAAAAATGGGGCCGCACCTCCACCACGGAGCGCGCCAACATCCTGCTCAAGATCGCCGACCGGATGGAGGCCAATCTGGAGCTTCTGGCCAAGGCCGAGACCTGGGACAATGGCAAGCCGCTGCGCGAAACCATGGCGGCCGATATTCCGCTCGCCATCGACCATTTCCGCTATTTCGCCTCCTGCGTGCGCGCCCAGGAAGGCTCGATCGGCGAGGTGGACCACGACACCATCGCCTATCATTTCCATGAGCCGCTCGGCGTGGTCGGCCAGATCATTCCCTGGAACTTCCCGATCCTGATGGCGGCCTGGAAGCTCGCTCCGGCGCTCGCCGCCGGCAATTGCGTGGTGCTGAAGCCGGCCGAACAGACGCCGGCCTCGATCCTCGTCTTCGCCGAACTGGTCGGCGATCTCCTGCCGCCCGGCGTGCTCAACATCGTCAATGGCTTCGGCCTGGAAGCGGGCAAGCCGCTGGCGTCGAACCCGCGCATCGCCAAGATCGCCTTTACCGGCGAGACCTCGACCGGCCGGCTGATCATGCAATATGCCAGCCAGAACCTGATCCCCGTCACGCTCGAACTCGGCGGCAAGTCGCCGAACATCTTCTTCGCCGATGTGATGGCCGAGGATGACGACTATCTCGACAAGGCGCTCGAAGGCTTCGCCATGTTCGCGCTCAACCAGGGCGAGGTCTGCACCTGCCCGAGCCGCGCGCTGGTGCATGAGAAGATCTATGACCGCTTCATGGAAAAGGCGATTGCCCGCGTCGCGGCCATCAAACAGGGCAACCCGCTCGATCCGCAGACCATGATCGGCGCCCAGGCCTCGTCGGAACAGCTAGAAAAGATCCTGTCCTATCTCGATATCGGCCGCCAGGAAGGCGCCGAGGTGCTGATCGGCGGCGAGCGCAATACGCTCGAAGGCGATCTTGCCGGCGGCTATTACGTCAAGCCGACCGTGTTCAAGGGCCATAACAAGATGCGGGTCTTCCAGGAGGAGATCTTCGGCCCTGTGGTCTCGGTCACCACCTTCAAGGACGATGCGGAAGCGCTCGCAATCGCCAATGACACCCTCTACGGCCTCGGCGCCGGGGTCTGGAGCCGCGACGCCAATCGCTGCTACCATTTCGGCCGCGACATCCAGGCCGGCCGTGTCTGGACCAATTGCTACCATGCCTATCCGGCCCATGCCGCTTTTGGCGGCTACAAGCAATCGGGCATTGGCCGCGAGACCCACAAGATGATGCTCGACCACTACCAGCAGACCAAGAACATGCTGGTGAGCTACAGCCCGAAGGCGCTCGGCTTCTTCTGAGCAGAATATCTCAATGTTGCTGCTGTGCTGGGACAGCAGAGCTGAACTTGTGACCCGCCCGTGGCCGCGCGCCACGCGGCGGGTCAAGCACATACAAGATCCGAAGACTTCTTTGAATATTGCGAGAGGAGACGCGCGTGATCGACGCCGAAACGCTTACAAACGAGACTCTCGGCGAGCCGCGCGTGACCGCGACGCCGGCAGCACTCAGCCTGATCGAGGAGATCCGGCGCGACCATCCGCAGATCCTCTTCCACCAGTCCGGCGGCTGCTGCGATGGCTCCTCGCCGATGTGCTATCCGGCGGACGACTTCATCGTCGGCGACCGCGACATCAAGCTCGGCGAGATCGGTGGCGTGCCCGTCTATATCAGCGAAAGTCAGTTCGAAGCCTGGCGCCATACCCAGCTGATCATCGACGTCGTGCCCGGCCGCGGCGGCATGTTCTCCCTCGACAATGGCCGAGAGAAGCGCTTCCTCACACGCTCGCGGCTGTTTTCGGGCGGCGAGGCCTGCGCCGTGCCGGTGGTGCGGCGGGCGCAGGAATCCAAGCCGGGCTGAGGTCGGATACCTCGCCGGCCGTTAGGAGCCGATGAAGTTTCGGATCGCATGGAGATATTGGGCCGGATCCTGAGCCAGAGCGAGATGGCTGACATTCCTGAGGATCACCAGCTTGGCACCTGGGATGGTCTCCGCCAGGTAACGTGAATGTTCCGGCCGGATGAATTCGTCATGATCGCCGACCACGATTTCGGTTGGAACCGGAATCGACGCAAGCTGAGCCTGCGTGAAGTTCGGTTCCGTCCGCCACATGGTCTCGATCGCCGCCTTGAAGGCGTGGAAATCATCCGCATCATCGGGATCGTCATCCTTGGCTGCCAGACCGTCCGAGCCGCCATAATCGAACAGGCCTTGCGGCGAGGCATTGGCGGCCTGGGCGAAGAGCTTGGTCAGCCGCTCCGGATGGTGGATGGCGATATCCAAACCGATAATGCCCCCATCGCTGAAGCCGACCAGCGCCACCTTGTCGATGCCGAGTTGGTCGAGCAGCGCGATATAATCCTTGGCCATGAGATCATAGGTGTAGCGCATGCGCAGCCGGGTGGAGCGCCCATGACCGCGGCTGTCGGCGACGATCACCTCATGCGTCTTGGCCAGTTCCGGCACTTCGAAACCCCAGGCATCGCCGCTGCCCATGCCACCATGGATCAGCAGAACCGGATCGCCCCTGCCCTTGCCGAAGATGGCATAATACATGTGGATGCCGTTGACGGCGGCATAACCGCTCTCGTCGGCATGAGGCAACGGTGGCGGCGGCGTGAAACTACGCCAGCGCGGCGCCGGCATGGCGAACGCCCAATAGGAGAAAAGCACGAGCGCCGTGACCAGGGCGCCAAGCCGCCAACGAGATACCATCTCCCACCACTTTCCGCGCTGAGACGAACCGAGCCAAAGGTTTAAGATAAATGAAAAGCTAACGGAAAACCGTCAGCCGTCAATTCCACTCACGAAAAAATGATTGGAGAGACAAGGTCTTAACCCCTGCGCCTGCTTATTCTCTGGGCAGTTGATCTGATTTGCCGGCCAAAGATTAGGCGGCACGCAAATCATGCAGGGATCACGCCGGGCGCCAGGCGATGACACCATGCAAAAGCCGGTCGATATCGTCCACCATTGGCACGACGAGAATGCGGGCGAGATCGACAGGACCTGGGAAAATGAGGCTGCCATAGGCTACGGGCTGGAAGCCGAGCGGCCCATAATATGGCGGATCGCCGACGAGAATCACCCCTTGCGAGCCCTTGCGCCGCGCCGCTTCCACCGCAATGCGGACCAGTTCGCGGCCGATGCCTCTGTTCTTGTGCGACGGCCGCACCGCGAGCGGGCCGAGCAGATGCCCCCTGACCTCGCCCGCGCTCACGGGCGTCATCCTGACGGAGGCGATCGTCTCGCCATCGTCGGCGCAGACGAAGGAGAGGCTCCGATCATGCGGCCCCTGCTCCCGGATGCGCGCGGCAGCCCGGGTGAAGCGTCCGGGGCCGAAGGCTTCCCGGTTGATCAGATCGATCGCGGCATCATGGGTGGCGTCTTCGGTGAGATAGACGAGGTCATGCTTTTTCTGGAACATCAGGCAACCTGGCAAGACTGTGGCCGGCAAACAAACGAGCGAGACCATGCCACCCTTTCGGGTTTGGCATGTGGGATCGTCAGCGTCGTCGCGAGCGTCCTGCAGGATACAAGGGCTAGATATCCGTTTTGAGAAAGATGATCGGCTCGGCAGCACAGGGCCGCCTCCTTTGCCGGATAGCAGAACTGCGAGCTGCGTCAAGCAGAAACGCAGTGTTCAACGGGAAGGACCTATGCCTGTCGCACAAAACCCTTATCTCTAACGGAAAGCGGCAGCGAAACGGCAGGAGGCACGACCATGGGCATGCTGGTGGAGGGGGTATGGAAGGATGTCTGGTACGACACGGACAAGACCGAGGGCCGCTTCAAGCGCCAGGAGTCGCGCTTTCGCAACTGGGTGACGGCCGATGGCAGCGCCGGCCCCAGTGGCGAAGGTGGCTTTGCGGCAGAAGCCGGCCGCTACCATCTTGTCGTATCCTATGCCTGCCCCTGGGCCCATCGCACGCTGATCGTGCGCCGACTGAAGGGCCTGGACGCGATGATCTCGCTTGCCGTGGTTGACCCTTTGATGCTGGAGCGCGGCTGGGAATTCAAGAACCGCGATGGCGGCACGGCTGATCCCCTCTTCGGGGCGGAAACGCTAGCCGACCTCTATGTCAAGGCCGATCCGTCCTTTACCGGCCGGGTCACCGTGCCGGTGCTTTGGGACAAGCAGCTGGGCCGGATCGTTTCCAATGAATCAGCCGAGATCATCCGCATGTTCAACACCGCCTTCGACGGGCTGACCGGCTCGACGCTCGACCTCTATCCGCAGGATCTGCGCAGCGAGATCGACGCACTGAATGCGCGTATCTATGACGCGGTCAACAATGGCGTCTACAAGGCCGGCTTTGCCACGCGACAAGATGCCTATGAAGAGGCCGTCACGGCGCTGTTTGCCATGCTTGACGAGTTGGAGACCCGACTGTCGACCCGGCGCTATTTGATGGGCGCTCACCTGACGGAAGCCGATTGGCGGCTCTTCACCACGCTGGTGCGGTTCGATGCCGTCTATGTCGGCCATTTCAAATGCAACATCCGCCGCATCGCCGACTATCCGCACCTGCAGGCCTATCTGAAAGATCTCTACCAGGTTCCGGGCGTGAAGGAGACCGTGGTCTTCGATCATATCAAGCGGCACTATTATATGAGCCATCCGACGATCAACCCGACGCGGATCGTCCCTCTTGGCCCGGTTCTGGATCTGGACAGTCCGCATGGGCGGGAGAGCCTGGGCTAAGAAGCAGGCGTACTACAAGGAGCCTAGCGCTCGTCGGTGAGATGATCCATCGTGACGCATTCGCTACGAGAAGTCGGGCTGCGCACGGACGCGTTCGCCACAGCGGGAACAAGCCAGTTTCGGCAATATCGCATGGCTGATCCCAATTTCGCCAAAATCCAGGCCAGCCGGTTTTCTTTGACGAGGTCGAGCGCTAGGTAAAGCGCATGTTCAAGCTCGCCCATATTTCCGACGTCCATCTCGGTCCGCTGCCAGATCTTTCGCTGCGCGAACTCGCGTCAAAGCGTATCACCGGCTTCGTCAACTGGCACCGCAATCGCCGCAAGCACATGGTCAGCGACACGCTGGAGGTCTTGATGGATGCGGTGGAGGCGGCCGGCGCCGATCATCTGGCGATCACGGGGGATCTCGTCAATCTCGCATCCTCGCGCGAAATCGAGGCCGTCAAAACCTGGCTGACCGCCGCCGGGTCGCCGGAGCATATTTCGATCATTCCCGGCAATCACGATGCCTATGTCCCCGGCGCCTATGAAAAGTCGGTCAAAGCTTGGTATCCGTTCATGCGCGGCGAGCGGGCGCCGGAGAGTTGGAATGAGGATTTCCACTGTTTCCCCTATTTGCGCATCCGCGGAAATGTCGCGCTGATTGGCTGCTCGACAGCGGTGGCAACGCCGCCTTTCGCTGCCAGCGGCTATTTCGGCCGGCGGCAGGCGCGCGAGACGGTCAATCTCCTGCGCGCCGCAGGCGAGGCCGGCCTCTTCCGGGTGGTGATGATCCATCACCCGCCGATCCGTGGTGCGACCTCCATGCACAAGCGGATGATCGGGATCCGCCGCTTCGGCGCCGTGATCTCCTCTGGCGGCGCGGAGCTGGTGTTGCATGGTCACACACATTTGAACACCGTCTATCAGCTGCGCGGCCAGATCCGCCCGGTGCCGGTCGTCGGCATCGCCTCGGCTTCTCAAGGGGTGGGCGGGCACAAGCCGCCAGCCGGATTCAACCTGTTTTCCATTAATGGCAGCCCTGGACAATGGCTTTGCCGGCGCGAACGCTTCCAGCTCGCCGCTGACGGACGCAGCCTTCAACTGGCGCAGACGGACGAATTCTAACAGGCAGCCTACCGCATCTCTCAATTCGCGCGTGCATCATGCTGGCACCGGCGATGGCGATCCGCCCGCTTTTATGCTAGAGAGAATCTCTAGACTGCTTCGTGCGCCATTTTGCGTTTGACCGGATGCCGCCGGCATCCAGCCTGATACGAAGCCTCCCGTTTGAAGACAGGCAGTCACCGATCAGCATCGATCGCCTGTGGTGAAACCGGATCGACATGGCCCTGCCGCCAAGGTGAGCGGTTTTTGGCCAGGCGATCACTGAACCGATGGTTGGAAAGCAATGCATCCAGCAGCGGACTCGCAAAATTTCATGAAGGATCTCGTGGCGCTTCTGCCGCGGCTGCGGCGCTTTGCCATGACGCTGTGTCCCAGCGCCAAGGCAGCAGACGAAATGGTCGGTGCCGTCAGCCTGCGCGCGCTCGCCCATGGGCAACCGGCCGCCGATATCAGGCTCGATGCCTGGGTCTACAGGCTGATGCGTGCCCTGCGTCAAGAAAGCCTGGTGCTGGCGCCGGAGAGCCAATCGATCGAAGCGGCAGCCCGGATCATTCCGCTGCCAAGCGGCTCCTCAGCTGCCTTCCTGCTCGTCAATGTCGAGAAATTCAGCTATGAGGTCGCAGCCGATATTCTCGGCATTCCGCATGAGGCGGTGATGCGCCAGGTGGCGGAGGCGCGCATGTCCTTTGCTGCCCAAGAGACGAAGACTTTTGAGAAACGAGCCTGATTCCTTGCCCCACGCCACTGGTTCAACCCTTGTTTTGCGTCTGTCCGCTCTGATCGACGGAGAAGTGGATGAGGTGGAACGACGCGAATTGGAGCGCCTGGTCGAGAGCGACGATGAGGCACGCCGCCTCTATCAGCGCCTGAAGGCCGGCGGCGAGGCAGGACAGGCCGCGTTCGAGACCATGCTGAGCGATCCCTTGCCTCTCTCTCTCGTCCGCCAGATGCGCAACGGCGCCGAACAGAGCATGCCTGCGCAGGAGCGTGTTGCCACCACGATGGCGAAGCCGAAGCGCGTGAAGCTTTGGCCGCGGTTTCTATGCGGCGGCGTAGCGCTGGTGCTGATCGGTGGCTCGACGGGGTTTCTGATCGGCCGCACGATGAATGACGAGCTTCCGCCCGAGAGCTTGGCACCCGCGCGCAACTGGCGTGACGACATGATCGACGCCTATCGCATTCACACCCGCCAGCAGGGCCATCTGGTGGAGATGACCGCAACCGAGCCGGACCGGTTGGTTGCCTGGCTCTCGCAAGGAGCCGGCATCGGCTTCGCCCTGCCCGATCTCGCAGATCGCCAGCTCACGCTCGAAGGCGGACGGCTGATCGTGGCAGAAGGCAAGCCTGCAGCCACCCTGCTGTATCGCAATGGCGATGGCGACGTCGTCGCTCTCTGTCTGATGAAGGCGCCGCTGGCCGCCACGAGCGACAGCGCCGGAACACTTGCGGAAACGATGCGTGACAATCTCGCCATGCTCTCCTGGACCTCCGGCGGCATCACCCACGCCTTGATCGGCCCTTCTTCCGACGCCAATCTGCGCGGCCTGGCCGAAGAGCTTGCCGAACGGACGTGAGGCAGCGTCAGTCCGACTAGGATTAAGAGACCAAAATGAAGAGAGGCAGGGTGTTCGCCCTGCCCCACTGTCTCACTCAGTTCCCGATCACCCGATTGGCCGCCGACACAATCGCCTCCAGCGAGGCGGCGACGATGTTGGTGTTGATGCCGACGCCGAAGAGCTTGCCCTCAGGGTGTTCCAGCTCGACATACGCGATGGCCGAGGCGTTCGATCCGTGCTGGAGCGAATGTTCGGAATAATCGGCCACTGACATGGGAATGCCGAGATAAATCGACAGCGCATTGACGAAGCCGTCGATCGGGCCGTTACCCTTGCCCTCG
The DNA here is from genome assembly GCF_900109605.1 of Xaviernesmea oryzae. GTDB lineage: Bacteria > Pseudomonadota > Alphaproteobacteria > Rhizobiales > Rhizobiaceae > Xaviernesmea > Xaviernesmea oryzae. Next base: position 110,799 of record NZ_FOAM01000010.1, on the reverse strand, counting down.
ATCTGCTTTGTTTCGCCGCGGTCGATGATTTCAGCCGCAACCACGCGCTGGCCTGGATGCTCGGTGCCGGCGGGATAGGTGTGGTGCTCGACAAAGCGCAGGCGCGCGCCGGGCTGCTCGACATAGCGCTCGAGGAAGCGAGCATGGATCGCCTTCGACGGCAGTTCCTTGCCGCCTTCATCGGTGATGCGCTGAATGTCTTCGCGGAATTCCACCTGCAGGTTGCGCGGCAGGTTGATGCCGTAATCCTCCTGCAGGATATAGGCGATGCCACCCTTGCCGGACTGCGAATTGATGCGGATGATCGCCTCGTAGGAGCGGCCGACATCCTGCGGGTCGATCGGCAGATAGGGCACTTCCCACAAGGTGTGATTGGCGGTCTTGATCGCCTTCATACCCTTGTTGATCGCATCCTGATGCGAGCCGGAGAAGGCGGTGTAGACCAGCTCGCCGACATAAGGATGGCGCTCGGGAATGACCATCTGGTTGGAATATTCATAGACCTCGCGCATGCGCACGATGTCGGAGCAATCCAGTTTGGGATCAACGCCCTGCGTATACATGTTCAGCGCCAGGGCCACGACATCGACATTGCCCGTGCGCTCGCCATTGCCGAAGAGCGTTCCTTCGATGCGGTCGGCGCCGGCCATCAGGCCGAGTTCGGCCGCCGCCACGCCCGTCCCGCGATCATTGTGGGGGTGCAGCGAAATCAGCACGTTCTCGCGATTGTCGATGTTGCGGCACATCCATTCGATCTGGTCGGCATAGATGTTCGGCGTCGACATTTCGACCGTCGAGGGCAAATTGAGGATCAGCTTGTTGTCGGCCGTCGGCTTGATGATCTCGACGACCGCGTTGCAGATCTCCAGCGCCACCTCCAGCTCGGTCCCGGTGAAGCTCTCGGGCGAATATTCGAAGCGGTAGCCGCCTCCGGCCTTAGCCGCCATGTCGGCGATCATCTTGGCTGCGTCGGTGGCGATCTGCTTGATGCCGGCGACATCCTTGCCGAACACCACGCGGCGCTGCAGCTCGCTGGTGGAATTGTAGAAATGCACGATCGGCCGGTGCGCGCCCTCCAGCGCCTCGAATGTGCGGGTGATCAGTTCGGGCCGGCACTGGACCAGCACCTGCAGGGAGACGTCCTTGCCGACATGCCCCTCTTCCACGCACCAGCGGGCAAAGTCGAAGTCGGTCTGTGAGGCGGAGGGGAAACCGATCTCGATTTCCTTGAAGCCCATGTCCAACAGCAGCTGGAACATGCGGGCCTTGCGGTCGTGCCCCATGGGATCGACCAGCGACTGGTTGCCGTCACGCAGATCGACGGAGCACCAGATCGGTGCCTTGTCGATGATCTTGGAGGGCCAGGTACGGTCCGGCAGGGCCACCGGCGGATAAGGCCGATATTTGCGCGCGGCATCGGGCATGCCCTGCTTCACGGGGTGGGTCTTGACGATCATCTCTCGGGTTCTCTTCGTCTGACGACCAGGCTTCGCGCATGGCCACTCCCCGATCTCGGCAGAAAGTAAGCGACAAGGCGACGCCGATGGCGTTCTATGGCTTATAAATTGGACGGATTGCAAGGAGCTGTGCCGGCGGGCTTTTCGGCTGCCGGGCGCTCCTTCAAAGAACCCGGCAACCGCGCGTAAGGCCGAGAAGAAGAAGAGACGTGAAGGCACGGGCGCGCTGGCGGACGCTGTCGCGTTCCGGCTGGCTCTGGCGCATCTCTGTCACGTCGTTGTTCGTCATGCGTCCTCTATAACGACCGCCGAAATAAAGGGCAAGCCTTGCCGTGAAATTCGGCAGCGACCGCGCGGATCGCATCCGCGCAAAGGGTTCATGGCTTTGCCAGCAGGCGGCCGGCGCGCTATGATAATTTCCATGACCATCCTGCCGCTGATCGAGGCCGAGGGCCAATTGCGAGAGCTTGCGCGCCGCGTGGAAGCGGGCGAGCGCATCACGCTGACGCTTGACGGAAAACCCGTCATCGAGCTCGTGCCGCCGGAGAAGACGACCGAAACCGGATCGATGCCAGGCCTGGAGGCGTTTCGCGCCTACAAGCGGGAAAAGGGGATCGATAGCATCTTCACCTACGTTGCCGAAGATTTCGACGATCCGCTCCCCGTGGATTTTCTGATCACGCCACTGCCGGCGCTTGAAGGCGAAAAATGAGGCTGCTTCTCGACACGCAGATCTTCATTGCGATCTTGATGGATTCAACGAACCGACTACCAGCCACGATTCAAGTCCTTCTTGAGCCCCTGTCAGCCGGCCGCTTCACGGAACCGAACAAGACATTCATCAGCGCAGCGACGCTGTGGGAAATGGCAATAAAGGTTCGGCTCGGCAAGCTTGGCTTCGGTGTGCCAATTGACACTCTGCCCGACATGATTGCGCGTCTGGGCATGACAATCATGCCCGTTCAAGCCAGCCATGCGCTGTTTCACGTCCAGCCCGAGCCACCGACGCGCGATCCGTTCGATCGTCTGCTGCTCGCCCAATGCGCCATTGAGGGCTTGCGGCTCGTGGCCATGGACCAAGCCCTGTCGGAATACCCGCTATTGGCCACCAGCCACGGCTGATCATGGAGCCAGACATGAAAAAGGCCCCGCCGGTCACTAGGCAGGGCCTTCGATGTCAGAAGCGCGAGGCTTCAAATATCGGCAACATTGGTGACAATGCGCGAGACCAATCCATAACCCACGGCGTCTTCGGCCGAGAGCCAGTAGTCGCGATCGATGTCCTTGGCGATCTTTTCTTCCGGCTGGCCGGTGGCCTTGGAGAAGATCTTGATCAGCCGCTCGTTCATCTTGATGATTTCACGTGCCTGGATCTCGATATCGGAGACCATGCCGCGCGTGCCGCCAGACGGTTGATGCAGCAGGAAGCGGGTGTTCGGCAGGCAGATCCGGCGCTCCTTCGGCACGGAAACATAGATCAGCGCGCCCGCAGAGGCGACCCAACCGGTGCCGATGACCCAAACCTTCGGCTTCACGAACTTGATCATGTCGTGAATGCTGTCGCCCGATTCGACGTGGCCGCCGGGCGAATTGACGAAAATCCTGATGTCGTCATCGCCGGCGGCGGCCAACGCCATCAGCTGCGAGCAGACTTTTTGCGCCAGATCCTGCGTAATCCCGCCATAGATGAAGATCGAACGAGACTTGAACAGGTTCGCCTCGGTTTCCTTGCCCAGCGGCAACTCCGTCTTCTTGTCGTCGTCGTCTTCGTTCATGCGTCTCTCCCCAAGGGATGCTTCGTGATGTCCGCTTTCCAGATAAGGCGACTCGACGGCGAAAACAATGCGCCTTGCCGCACAAGCACGGCCATGCCTGCCGTCAGCGTGGCGTTTTCGCCGATATGGTTTCCAGCCTCCGCCTGAAGCCGGGTGCCGCCGCGCCGACGATGGTAGGCTCCATCGGATTACGCAAATGTAAGAATAAACAGACTTCCATTTGTCACGATCGCCCCCTAACTCATGCTGTGCCGGTCGTTGCACCGGCGCCGCCGGTCTCAAATCCGGGACAGGGCGGCTTGAACCATTGGCGTGGACGTCCGTTCCTAGAACCAGGAACGAAACGGCGTTTCAAGGAGGCGCGCATGTCCCCGGATGAAAAACAGCTTTTGACCGCCCTGTTCGACAGGGTGAAGGCGGCTTCGAATACCCCGCGCGACCGCGAGGCCGAAGCCCTGATCGAGCAGGCCGTTCGGGCCCAGCCCTCGGCCACCTATTATCTCGCGCAAGCCGTCATCATTCAGGAAAAGGGGCTGGAAGCGGCCTCCGCCCGGATCGAAGAGCTGGAAGCGCGGCTGCGCGATCTGGAAGCGAACCGGACGCGGGCGCCTGAACAAGGCGGCGGCTTCCTGAGCTCGATCTTCGGCAGCAACGACCGGCCGCAGCCAGCCCGCGAGGATGCCCGCCCACAGGCCGCACCCGGCGGCCCCTGGGGTCCGCGTCCGAGCAACTACGGTGCTCCGCCTCCGCAGGCACCCGCTTATGGCGGGCAGCAGGGCTATGGCAGCCCACCGCCTGCCTATGGCGGCAATCCCGGCCCCTGGGGCGGTGCGCCGCAGCAGCCATCGGCCGGCGGCGGCTTCATTCGCGGCGCGCTTGGCACGGCGGCTGGCGTGGCCGGCGGCATGCTGCTGGCCAATTCGCTGAGCGGCCTCTTCGGCAGTCATATGGCGCAGCAGGGCCTGACGGCACCAGGCGAAACGCTCGCCGGCTCGCCGATCGAGGAGACAACCATCGTCAACAATTACTACGGCGATGACGCGATCACCGAGGCCTCTGATCCCGGCAATGCAGGGGATGGCGGCTGGGGCCAGGATGACGGAGGCTTTCAGCAGGCCGATGCCGATCCGGGCGACAGCTTCGGCGGCGATGACTTCGGCGGCTTCGGCGACGACAGTTCGAACGTCTGAGCTGGAGGTCTTCCGAGATCGGGGGATATAAAGCCCTCACCTACCCCAGTTTCGGAGAAGGCCGCCACCGCGAAACCACACCATCCTCGGGCTCGTCCCGAGGATCTGCCGACATCCATCTGTCGACACATCGCTGATGCTCGGCAGAAGCACGAGCATCACGATCTCGTCAGGCGGAGGCGATCACAAGGCAGAATACCGCCACGCTCAGTGGAGCCGTGGATCAGCCTCGGCCGCGATAGGTCGGCACGCCCTGATCGGGAAGCCAGAGACCCTCGGGCGGTGCGCCCGTCTGCCAGAAAACATCGATCGGGATGCCACCGCGCGGATACCAGTAGGCGCCGATGCGAAGCCATTTCGGTGCGAGGAGATCGACGAGCCGTTTGGCGATGTCGAGCGTGCAGTCCTCGTGAAAGGCACCGTGGTTGCGGAAGGAATGGAGAAAAAGCTTCAGGGATTTGGATTCCACCAGCCATCCAGCCGGCACGTAATCGATGACGATATGGGCAAAATCCGGTTGTCCGGTCATCGGGCAGAGCGACGTGAATTCCGGCGCGGTGAAGCGCACGACGAAATCTGCGCCCTGATGCCCGCTCGGTACCCGCTCCAGCACCGCATCGTCCGGGTTGGCAGGCAGATCCGTCTTCTGCCCCAGTTGGGAAAGCCCTGTTACGTCCGTCTTGGTCATGCCTTGCGGCCTCCTGTCAGTTTCACGCGCACGCCATGCGCTTCTTCGCTTTCCGGCTCCACATGGATGGCAATCTTGGCCGTGGGCTGGACGGCACGGATCGCGTCCTCGATGCGGTCACAGATAAGATGCGCTTCACCCACTGTCATGCCGGCAGGCACGACGAGGTGAAAATCCACGAACATCGCCGCACCCGCCTGGCGGGTCTTGAGGTCGTGCACTCCGAGGGAGCCGCCGGCATGGGACGCGATCGCCGCTTTGATCGCCTCTTCGTCCTCCGCCGGCACCGCGCGATCCATCAGGCCATCGACCGAACGGGCAATCACCTTCGAACCCTGGATGAGGATGTTGCAGGCCACGAGCACGGCGAGCAGCGGATCGAGCACCGCATAGCCGGTGAGGAAGGCGAGCGCGAGGCCGATGAGCACACCGCCTGATGTCACCACATCCGAGAAGATATGATGCCCGTCTGCCTCCAGCGCCGGCGAGCGTAGCGCCTTGCCAGCTCGCAGCAGCACGCCTGCCCAGATGGCATTGACGATACCGGCGGCGGCATTGATAGCGAGACCGAGCACCGGCGCTTCCGGCAGCTTCGGATCGAAGATCGCCGGGGCAGCCTCGTAAACGATCATCAGGGCGGCCACGACGATCAGCACGCCTTCGATGACCGCTGAGAAATATTCCGCCTTGTGATGGCCGAAGGGGTGGGAGGCATCTGCCGGCTTGGCGGCGTAGGAAATCACCACGAAAGCAATGATCGCCGCCACCACGTTGACGATGGATTCCAGCCCGTCCGACAGAAGCGCGACGGAACCGGTGACCCACCAGGCCATCAATTTCAGGCCGAGCACGCCGATCGACAGCGGAATGCCCCAAAAGGCCAGGCGATGCGCCCTTGCGCTATTGGCTGCGTCCATGAGGGATCCTCAAACAAGGGTTCGGGCCTGAGGCCGTCTGAGAAAAGGGCGAGGTGCTGCAGCAGCCCTAAGGATGAGCTGGAGCTCGAAGACCCACGGTAGAGCAAAGCTCTCAATTTTCAGCAAAGTGCCAAGGACACATCTGTTCCGACGACCGCAGCGCCGGAACGTGCCCGGGCGGCTCTTAGACCATTTCAGCTCGAAAGAAAACCAGACGCCAGGTCACTTGCTCGACACGCTCACCGTCTCGAACCGTCGATCATGACGACGAAGGAACCGCGTCATAATCGCTACGCAGCAGGCCCATCTGGATCAGATCGATGAAATGTCCATCAATGCGCGCAGCTTTGCGTAGCAGACCTTCCTCACAAAAGCCGACCTTACGATAGAGCGCCGCCGCGCGCGGATTATCGTGGTGGCACGTGAGCTCTATTCGCTGCATCCCAGCAGCCCAAGCCGCTTCGATCGTGCGTAGGATCAGGCGCTTTCCCAAGCCTTGATTGCGAAAATCAGGGATGATCCCCATGCCCAAAATGCCGCAATGGCTTCGCGCCGGCCGGCCCTCGCGCCGGATGTCACACCAGCCAACGACCTCGCCCGCCGCCACCGCCACCATTTGAGGATGGCCATTGGCGATATTGTCACGCACGAAGTCACGGGTACCATCAAGCGGCGGCGCTTCCAGAAAGATGAGATAGCGACGCTCGCGGGCGACCACGTCGAGCGCTCGATGAAAGCCCTCGATCAGACCCTCGCGGATTGGCTCGATCGTGATCGCCTCGGCGCTCACGGCTCAGGCCGCCTTGACCTTCGCGCGCTTGGCCAGATGTGCCACGACGTTCTCGATCATGCGCATGCCGGCGTCATGGCCGAGCGTCATGATCGATTCCGGATGGAACTGCACGGCGGCGACCGGCTCCTTCACATGCTCTATGCCCATGATCGTCCCGTCCTCGCTCTCGGCGGTGATCATGAACTCGCGCGGCAGGCTGGCCGGGTCGGCGAAGATCGAGTGATAGCGGCCGACCGTCACCTCCTTGCCAAGCCCGGAGAAGACCAGGCCGGGCTCCAGCACGCGGATGCGTGACGGCTTGCCATGCATGGGAACGGCGAGCTGGCGCAGATCGCCGCCATAGGCTTCGGCCAGCGCCTGCAGGCCGAGGCAGACGCCGAAGATCGGCAGCTCGCGCACCCGCGCCTTCTTGATCGTCGCCTTGCAGTCGAAATCCTTGGGACGGCCGGGCCCGGGCGAGAGCACGACGAGATCCGGCTTGACGCTGTCGAACACCTCTTCCGGCACCGGCGAGCGCACGGTGACGACCGCCGCCCCGGTCTGGCGGAAGTAGTTGGCGAGCGTGTGGACGAAGCTGTCCTCATGGTCGACCAGCAGGATTTTGACGCCCGTGCCGACGGCAGCGACGTCGCGGGCGATCTTGTCGCGGTTGCCGGTCTTGGCGTCACGAATGGCGGCGATCATGGCGGAGGCCTTCAGTTCGGTTTCGGCTTCTTCCTCATGCGGATCGGAGTCATTGAGCAAGGTGGCGCCAGCGCGCACCTCGGCAATGCCGTCCTTGATGCGCACGGTGCGCAGCGTCAGGCCGGTGTTCATATCGCCATTGAAGCCGACCATGCCGACGGCCCCGCCATACCAGGCGCGCGGGCTCTTCTCATGCTCCTCGATGAAACGCATGGCCCAGAGCTTCGGCGCACCTGTCACCGTCACCGCCCAGGCATGGCTGAGGAACCCGTCAAAGACGTCCATGTCGTCGCGCAGGCGGCCTTCGATATGATCGACAGTATGGATGAGACGCGAATACATCTCGATCTGCCGGCGGCCGATGACCTTGACCGAGCCCGGCTCGCAGACCCGGCTCTTGTCGTTGCGGTCGACATCCGAGCACATGGTCAGCTCGGACTCGTCCTTCTTGGAATTCAGCAGTTTGAGAATCTGCTCGCTATCGGCGATCGGGTCTTCGCCGCGCCGGATCGTGCCGGAAATCGGGCAGGTTTCGATCCGTCGTCCGGAAACGCGCACGAACATCTCCGGCGAAGCGCCCACCAGATATTCCTGATGCCCGAGATTGATGAAGAAGGAATAGGGCGACGGGTTGATCGCCTTCAGCCGGTTGGAAATCTCCGAAGGGCGGCTGTCGCAGCGCTCGAAGAATTTCTGGCCAGGCACGACTTCGAAGAGATCGCCTCGGCGGAAGCTTTCCTTGGCCTTGGTGACGAGCTCGGCATATTCGCCCGGACGATGGTCGCCATGCGGCGGGATGCTGTCGACCGTGCGGAAAGGCTCCGGCGTCACGTCGCCGGCTTTGCCCTCCGTCGTCAGATCACCCTTGGCGAAATCATAGCGGTCGATCCAGGCCTTGGCGGCGTAATGATCGACGACCAGAATTTCGTCGGGCAGGAACAGCACCATGTCGCGCTGGTCATCAGGCCGCTTCAGCTTCAGGTCGATCGCGTCGAACTGGAAAGCGAGATCGTATCCGAAGGCGCCATAAAGGCCGAGGCTGGAATCCTCCGCCGAAAAGAACAGCGCCGTCACCGCGCGCAGAACGGTGAAGACCGTCGGCATTTTCGAACGCTCTTCCTCGGTGAAGACGCGCGCGGGCGGATCGATGGTGAGGTCGAGGCGGCGGGCGCTGCGCGTGCCGAGCGTGATGTCGGCAACGGTTGCCAGATGATCGGCGATCACCTCCAGCAGCACCTCGCCACGTTCATTGAAGGCCTCGATCCACAGCGCGCGGCCGAAGGAGGAGAGACCAAGCGGTGGATCGACGATGGCCGTATCCCAACGCGTATAGCGACCGGGATATTCGTAATTGGAGGAGAAGACGGCACCGCGCCGCTCGTCGAGCTGGTCGACATAGGCGGAAATGGCGGTTCCATACGATGCCTCTCGCCGGCGGCGTGTGACGGTGATCCCGCCCTTGGTCTGATAGGTCTCGCCGCCATCGGCCAGAATTGTCGTCGCCATCTGCTCACTCGCTCCGTTCAGGCCCGGTCCGTTGCTGCGGCTTGAATATGAAAAAAGCCGCCTCGAATGTTCGGGCGGCTTGTCGTCTCAATCACGCATCTCAAACGCATGAGGGGTCGAGGCCGCTGTCAGCGGGCCCACCACCAGTTCATGCTGATCGAAATCTTGCGCATGCGCATCTTCTACACTGCCACGCGCACCTGCGCAAGATCGCTGCCTGTTTGAAGAGGCAATCCGGGCACAGGCGCGCCCGGATACGGACCGACGAGTACGCGCAGCCGTCTATTCGGCTGGCAGCGGACGGACGCGCATGAAGCGCACCGTGGCGAACCACAGCACCACCCCCAGCGCCAGAAGCGCGCCGGCAATCAGATATTGAACCGGATCCCGACCTGTCCACGGCCCCGCGAAGAAGGCACAGGAGACGGCACCAAGCACCGGCAGAATCGTTGGCGTGCGAAAATGCTTGTGATCGACCGGATCGCGGCGCAGCACCAGCACGGCGACATTGACGATGGCAAAGACGCAGAGCAGCAACAGTGCCGTGGTGCCGCCAAGCGCCGGCACGCTGCCGGCAAAGATGATCAGCGCCAAGGCGATTGCGCTCGTGAACAGGATTGCGACATAGGGCGTGCGCCGGCCGGCATGGACCCGGCCGAGCGCGTCCGGCAAGACGCCTTCGCGCGCCATGCCATAGATCAAGCGGCTGGCCATCATCATGTTGATCAGCGCCGAATTGGCGACCGCGAACATGGTGATCACAGCGAAGATGCCGATCGGAAAGCCGGGTGCGCCGGCCTGCACGACTTTCAGAAGCGGCGTTTCCCCCTCTCCGAGCTCGGCTGCGGGCACCAGCGTAATCGCCGAAACGGCAACCAGCACATAGATGACACCCGTGAGCATCAGCCCACCCAACAACACCTTGGGAAAGATGCGGCTCGGGTCCTTGCATTCTTCGGCCATGTTGACCGAATCCTCGAAGCCGACCATGGCGAATTTTTTTTTTGATGTTGCGGCGATCACCGAGAAGATCAGGCTGCTGTCGCCAGGTGTGGCAAAGGTAAAGGCGCGGGAGACATCCCCCTGCCCGCCGAGGATTGCATAAGCGCCGATCCCGATGATCAACAGCAATCCGGTCAGTTCGACGACGGTCAGCACCACGTTCATCTTCACGCTTTCGCCAACGCCGCGGAAATTGACCAGGCCGACGAGCATCAGGAAGAGCACGGCCACCAGCGTGACGCCGATCGTCCCGGCATCGAGCCCGATCGCCGCCGCAAAATTGGCGGCAAAGGCGCGCGATGCCGTCGAAGCGGATGTAATGCCGGAGGACATGACCGCAAAGGCGACGATGAAGGTGAGGAAATGGACGCCGAAAGCCTTGTGCGTGTAAAGCGCCGCGCCAGCGGCCTTGGGATATTTGGTGACCAGCTCGAGATAGCTGAAAGCGGTGAGCAGCGCCACGACGAAGGCAATCAGAAAGGGCAGCCAGACGACCCCGCCGACTTTCTGCGCCACCTGTCCCGTCAGCGCATAGATGCCGGTGCCGAGAATGTCGCCGACGATGAAGAGAAGCAGCAGACCCGGGCCCATCACCCGTTTCAGCTCGCCCTCCCCCTCGCCCGCGCCGCTCAAATGCCGCTCCATGCTGCCCATCGCCTGTCCCTCCCAAAACGCCGATTACGCTCTGTTCCAAGGCAGTTAGGGCGGAGCCCGGCGGAAGGGAAGAGTATACATCAGCATATTCTTAAGAAGCGAGCCGCTCGGATCCAGGGTTCTGAAAAAACGACGGGCCCTCACAAGCCACTCCAAGCGGCTGAAAATGTTGAGATTCGTTGTAATCACCGTCATCCCATAACCAAGGGCGGTGGCGGCAATCACCTGATCGCCAAACCCAAGGTGACGGCCTCTTGCCTCGGCTTCGTCATCCAGAACACCGACGATCCGCGCGACCTTGGCATCCATGGGGCGGATCTGCTCAGCAAATTGATCGGTTATTTGATCCAGCCAGGCCGCAAGATGTTTCGCCTGTTCGATACCGCCTCTGCGATGTAGGGCCCTCAGGCTGGCTTCGATTTCCAGCAATGGTCATTGCGGAGAGATAGAGCATACCTGCCACGCCCTGCGCATGAAACCACTGGCGCATGTCAGCAGGGGGCGATCTTTTAACGGGCGCGAGAACCGACAGGATGTTCGGGTCGATCAGAAACCCATTCATAGATCGGCGTGACGCAACTGAGCCTCAACGCGCTTTGCTTCGTCCTTGCCTGGGTAGGCCATCAGGAAATCGCCAAAGTTTGGCTGAGGGCGGGCGAGCATCTTGCGGGCTGCCTCGGCGGCATCCACTGAAACCAGGACGGTGGCCGCCTTCCCAGGCCGGGTGATCGTGACAAAGCCGCCATTCGCCGCCTTATCGACGAGACCTGGAAAAACGCGCCTTGGCATCAACCACGCTGAAGCTAGACACGATCAATCCGGCAAAATGACTGTTAATGGTCATTACAGTGGGACACCACCTTATCCACAAGCAAGATCACAAGACTGCAGAACCAGGCTTTTGCGTGCAGCCTATCCCTTGCAGGAAAGGGACAAGCTCCAAAACCCCGCCGCTGCGGCGAACATGCGACATTGCGCGTCGCGCCTGCGGCGGCACCTGAAACACGACCCCCTAAACTGGCTTCCAACATCAGCACGCTTGAGTTGGCGGAGAATTGATGGTTGCCTAACGCATCATGAAAAGGGGAATGACATGCGCATTGTAAGCAAGCAGACACTCACGCGGGCCCTCGCCCTCACTCTCGCAACGGCGGCCTTTTCGCCGGCGCTGGCCGCTGAGCCGAAGAACTGTGGCACCGTCCGCTTTTCCGATGTCGGCTGGACCGATATTACCGCGACCACGGCAACCGTCGCCGCCATTGTCGAGGCACTGGGCTACAAGGCCGACATCAAGGTTCTATCGGTTCCTGTCACCTACCAATCGCTGAAGAACAAGGACATCGACGTCTTCCTCGGCAACTGGATGCCGGCCCAGGAAAAGGACGTCACCCCCTATCTGAAGGAAAAGACGGTCGATTCCATCGGCGTCAATCTGGAAGGCGCGAAGTATACGCTCGCGACCAACGCCAAGGGCGCCGAACTCGGCATCAAGGACTTTTCCGATATCGGCAAGCACAAGGACCAGCTCGACGGCAAGATCTACGGCATCGAGCCCGGCAATGACGGCAACCGCCTGGTCATGTCGCTGATCGACAAGAAGGAAATGGGCATGGGCGGCATGGAGCTGGTGGAAAGCTCCGAACAGGGCATGCTCGCCCAGGTTGCCCGTGCGGACAAGGCCGGCAAGCCGGTGGTCTTCCTCGGCTGGGAGCCGCATCCGATGAACACCACCTTCAAGATGACCTATCTGACCGGCGGCGACTCCACCTTCGGTCCCAATTTCGGCGGCGCAACCGTCTACACCAACACCCGCGCCGGTTATGTCGCGGAATGCCCCAATGTCGGCAAGCTGATCTCCAACCTGAAATTTACGCTGGAGATGGAAAACCAGATCATGGGCAAGATCCTGAATGACAGCGAAGAGCCGGCCAAGGCCGCGAAGGAGTGGCTGAAGGCCAATCCCAAGGCTGTCGAGCCCTGGCTGGCTGGCGTGACCACGAAGGACGGTGGCGATGCTCTGGCTGCCGTCAAGGGCGAGCTCGGCCTGTAAAGGCGCGTTCCCGCCTGCTTTCGCTCCGCTTCAAGCGTCGGCCTCTATTACCAGGCCGGCGCTTGAAGGAAGAGATGCGGTGCACCTCTTGCGCAAGCCGGGGCCTGTTGGCCAGCCGCGCAACATGCGGATGCGATCGCGCAGACATCCGTTGGGCAGATCATCATTTCATGTCGCTTGGCCGCGAATTGGTTTTCCATGCCCTAATGGTCCCTGCCTCCAAGCCAAATGGCTGCCACCCGGCGTTCGCATCCTGCAGGGGCTGTGCCGATCCTGAAGGAAAGCCCCTGCAAAGCCTGAACAGCGGATGGCGCCAGGGAAACATAATTTTGATCAAAAGCTTAGCGCGCCCCATAGGCGAAATGGGCCTACATATCTTGCCTCAAAGGCTTTAAGCTGGGCCCAACAGCCCTGACCATGCTCCTATCAACGAAGATGGACCCAAGCCGGTGGAATTTCTGACCGAACATCGCGTGCCGATCGGCGTTGCCGCTAAGGCGTTCGTCGATTGGCTGACGACCAATTTCGAGCTGTTCTTCCAGCAGCTTTCCAACCTGCTGCTCGCCGTTGTCGATGCGCTGCTGTTCGTGCTGCAGACGCCGCACCCGCTCGTCGTCGTCGCGGCTGTCACGGGCTTGTCCTGGTGGCTCCGGCGGTCGATCGGCATCACGCTGTTTACGCTGCTCGGCTTGTTGCTGATCATCAACCAGGGCTATTGGAAGGAAACCACCCAGACGCTGGCATTGGTGCTGGCAGCCAGCGCCGTTTCGATGGCAGTCGGCATCCCCATGGGCATTGCCGCTGCCCGCCGGCCCTGGTTCTATGCGATCCTGCGGCCGATCCTCGATCTGATGCAGACGATCCCGACCTTCGTCTACCTGATCCCGGCGCTCATCCTGTTCGGGCTCGGCATGGTACCGGGCTTGATCGCCACGGTGATCTTCGCCATTCCCGCGCCCATCCGGCTGACAAGGCTCGGCATCATCTCCACGCCTCCTTCCCTGGTCGAAGCGGCCGTATCCTTCGGCGCGACCCCGAGCCAGGTGCTGCGCAAGATCGAGCTGCCCTTTGCCATGCCGCAGATCATGGCCGGGCTGACGCAGACCATCATGCTCTCCCTGTCGATGGTGGTCATCGCCGCGCTGGTCGGGGCGGACGGGCTCGGCGTGCCGGTGCTGCGCGCGCTTAACACGGTCAATGTCGCCAAAGGCTTCGAGGCGGGCCTCTGTATCGTCATCCTGGCCATCATCCTCGACCGGCTCTTCCGGTCCTCCGACGCGGGAGACGCGTGATGAACGACGCAGTGATTTTCGGCAATGTCGACATCGTCTTCGGCGATCGGCCCGAACGGGCGCTGGCGATGGTCGATCAGGGCCGCAGCCGCGACGAAATCGGTGCGGCAACGGGCCTGGTGCTCGGTGTGGCCGGCGCATCACTCAGCGTTCGCGAAGGCGAAATCCTCGTGCTGATGGGACTGTCGGGCTCCGGCAAGTCGACGCTGCTGCGCGCGGTCAACGGGCTCGCGCCCGTGGTGCGCGGCAATGTCGGCGTCCGCACGGTCAAAGGCACGACGATCGATCCCTATCGCGCCTCCGCCAAGGCGCTGCGCGATTTCCGCATGCACACGGTTTCGATGGTCTTCCAGCAATTCGCGCTCCTGCCCTGGCGTAGCGTGGCCGACAATGTCGGCTTCGGCCTTGAGCTTGCCGGCGTGCCGGACGCCGAACGGCGCCGGCGGGTGAGCGAGCAACTCGAACTGGTCAATCTGAGCCAATGGTCGGAGCGCAAAGTGCAGGAGCTCTCGGGCGGCATGCAGCAGCGTGTCGGCCTGGCGCGCGCCTTTGCCACAGGCGCGCCGATCCTGCTGATGGACGAGCCCTTCTCGGCACTCGATCCCTTGATCCGAACCCGTCTTCAAGACGAGCTGCTGGAATTTCAGCGGCGATTGAAAAAGACCATCCTCTTCGTCAGCCACGATCTGGATGAAGCCTTCCGAATCGGCAATCGCATCGCCATCATGGAAGGCGGGCGCATCATCCAGTGCGGGACGCCGCAGGAGATCGTCAAAAATCCCGCCAATCAATATGTGGCCGATTTCGTCCAGCATATGAACCCGATCACCATGCTTTCGGCCGTTGACGTGATGGCGCCGGGTGTCGTCGCCACGCCGAACGCGGCCGGGGTGACCGCCACGGCCAGGCCGGACACGCCGCTGGTGGATATTCTCGATGCCCTCGCCCGCCAGCCAGGGGCTATCGGCGTGGTCGACAATGGCGCGATCATCGGCACCATCGACTTGCAAAATGTGGTGGAAGGGCTGACGCGCCATCGCCAGATACGCGAATGAGTGACGCTGAGCGGCCGAAGGGGCCGGACCGTAGGCGGGACGCGACCGACGATGACATAGCCCTGGCGCGCCGCCTTCTCGACGGCGCGCCTTATGCCGCTCTGGCGGTCATCGATCCCGAGAGCGGCCATCCTTTCGTCAGCCGAATCCTGTTTGCCACCGATATCGATGGTGTGCCCTGCCTCTTCGTGTCCGATCTTTCGCAGCATACCAAGGCGCTTGTGAGCGATCGGCGCTGTTCGCTCTTGGTCGGCGAACCGGGCAAAGGCGACCCGCTCGCCCATCCACGGCTCACGCTGCAGGCCGACGCTGTCGCCGTGCCGCGATCCGGTGAGGATCACGCCAGGTTGCGGGCTCGCTTCCTCGCCCGTCATCCAACATCTTCGCTTTACGTCGATTTTCCCGATTTCGGCTTCTTCCGCCTGTTGCCTCTGCACGGCCATCTCATCGCCGGATTCGGCAAGGCCTTACGAATCGGTGGTCACGATTTTTTGATCTCTTGATCAACGTTTAACATCTGCCTTAAAAACGATGTGACTTTGCTTGACAGGAGAAGTCTGAAATACCCGGAGACGAGATTTCTGTATTCACGATTCTTTTTTAAGGGATCGGGAACTCTCGCCAAATCTGGGGGTTGGATCTCATCGGACAGCACCTTAAAATCAGTAGCGGCTTTCATTGTGATTGAATGCCCCTTCAGTCACATACGAAGAGTTTCAATGTCTTGCCGCAGATCTGAAGGCAAAGTCTCAAGCCTGGTTCGGTTTAATCGACCTTACCGCCCCTAAATTTTGCAGTACGCGGTTGTTCTTGCATGCGACTACCCTAATGATCGTAGGAGCTAACCTTGTAGTGCAAAAGCGCCAGCGCACGGAGTTTGATAATATGCCAGCGACAAACCCTACCGATATTGACGAAGCCGAAGTGGCCGCCGAATTCCTTTCGGCCATGGCTAACCCAAAGCGATTGATGATTCTGAACTACCTGGTCAAAGAGGAAATCGCCGTCGGCGCCTTGGCGAACCAGGTCGGCCTCAGCCAGTCGGCGCTTTCCCAGCATCTCTCGAAGCTCCGGGCTCAAAACCTCGTCAGCACCCGACGTGATGCACAGACGATCTATTATTCCAGCTCGTCCGAAGCGGTGATGAAGGTGCTGAAAACCCTCACCGAGATCTATGGTGTGGATGAGAAGATCGAAAGCGGCAAGAAGAAGACGGCCTGAACGAGGCTGTCACGCCTCACAGAGTCCGGTTTTGCTCCGCACGCACAGCGGATAAGGCATTCCGGCATCGGGGCGGAATGAAAGACCAGACACGTTCGGCCATGATGTCTGGACCAAACGGGAGGCCGGTGGACCGGCACTGCGGATATCTGGGAGGATAGCGCCGCATCATCACATTCCGGCGAAGGAGCAACGGCCCATCTCCAGTGGCCGCTCCTGCCGCTGGGATCGCAATGGCTTTCGCAGGATCAACCGGATCTCGGCCTATATTAAGCCGTGTGTCCGGTCTGTCCGTCGCGGGCCTCCCTCTGATACCGGGCGCCTTTCGGCAGCCCGGTTTTTTTTGGCCTCAACGCTCTTGGGCAGGACTGAACGGCGAAGCACTCGTCCTGACGGATCCATCCCAATGCCTTCACCACGAAAGCGTTGAAAGCATGTTGGGCGGCAGAAAGATTCACGCTCAGCTTACGTATTTGTGATCTAACAAAATCCTTGCATCCGGCTATATCGGCTGAACAAGAAAAAGGCTGCGTACGTCTCTGAAGGTCTGGCAGACGGCGGCAGAAAGTATGTTTACGTCTTCTTTCCTTTTACGGTCTCAAGCGTCCGCTGAGATGCACACGAAATAGAGGAACACTTCAGAGACGATGCGCTGATCATCTCTGAACCTTTAGCCGATTCAAGGAGATCTGAGGCAGGCATGGATCTAGGCCAGCGGGAGAGGCAAGACCATTTGATGGACTTGGTGAGGACAAGTCCGGTTCCGCTTCGCTGGGGCGTGATCGGGGCGGGCGAGATCGGCATTACGTTCGCTCAAGATATTGCATCTGTCCCGAATGCCCGGTTGACGGCGGTGACGAGCCGTCGACCCGACCGGGCACGGCTTTATGCGGAGCGCTTTGGCGGGCTCGCATGCCTTCCCGATCTCGATGCTCTGCTCGCCCATGATGTCGATGCGATCTATATCGCCACCCCCAACACCCAGCATGCCGAGCAGGCAGTGCGCGCGCTGGCCGCAGGCAAGCACGTGCTGGTGGAAAAGCCGCTTGCCATGTCGGCTGAGGAAGGCCGCGCAATCCAGGCTGCGGCCAAAGCGCATGGTGGTTTCGCCATGGAAGCGCTCTGGACCGTCTTTCTCCCGGCGATCACCCAGCTGCGCAATTTGCTGCAGGAGGGCGCGATCGGCGAGATCAGACAGGTCAGCGCGCAGCTCGCCTATCAGAAGCCGGAGGACCCTCGCAGCCGCTTCTTTTCGGCAGAGCTTGGCGGCGGGGCAATGCTCGATCTGGGTATCTATCTCGTCGGTTTGACACTGCATCTCTTCGGCAGTCCCAAAGACATGTCAGGCCGCTGGCAGGCCGCCTCCACAGGTGTGGACATGCGGGCCGACATGAGGCTCGCCTATGAGGGGTTCTCAGCCGAACTTGCCTGCGGCTTCGATCGAACCGAGACCAATCGCTATGTCATCGCGGGCGAGACCGGTGCGCTGATCATCGATCAGCCCTTCATCGCCGCCCCCCGCCTCTACCTATCGCGCAGTGGCATGGTCACACGCCAGCTCGGCGCATCGGGTCACGCGCTTGCCGGCAAGCTGCTGCAGCGGCTGACGGCCTGGCCGCTCGTACCGGGTGTCCGCCAGTTCCCGCATCCGGGCAGCGGCCTCGGCTTCGAGATCGAAGCCGCAAGCCGTGCCATTTACGCTGGCAAGACCCAGCTCTCAGCCATGCCGCTGGCGCGCAGCATCGAGGCGCTTGCAATCCTCGACCGGATCCGCGCCCAACCGCCTGAAAACTCGCGGCAGTCAGGATAGGCTTTGCGTCCTGTCGCCATCCATGGCGGAGGCGGCAGGCGGCAGCGGTCGATGCTGGTTGAGCCCGGCATGCAGCGCCAGGGCGATGTCGGTCAGGTGCAAGGCAGTGCGGCCCGAAAAATAGGGCGCGGTGCCGGTACGGATCGCCTCCGCCTGAACCGCCACGCCACGCGCGAAGTCGATGCGCGAGGGATAGGGCGGAAGCACTCGCTTGCCCTTGGGATAGGCCTCGCTGCGCCCGGCCGTCAGGCGAAAACCAAGCTTTCGGCCAATCTCATGCTCCAGACGGTCAACGAGCCGCGGCCAGAACGGGCGTTTCGCCCCGAAGGGCTCGACATGCACGGCGGAGAACTCGTCCCAGAGATCGCGCACCACGATGATCCCCGCGTCGCCGACGATGGTCAGCGAGCGATCCCGAGGCGCGCCAAGCCCGCTGGTCAGCCGGGCCGACACGCCTGAGCGGAAAGCAAGGCAGCCGACGGAAAAGTCGTGGCCAAGCGACAGGCCCTCCGTGCCCGGCCCCTTGTCGGGAAAGGCAAGGCTTGCAAAGGCGGTGACGTGATCGACCGCGCCAAAAAGCGACACCAGCCAGCTCGCAGCATAGCCGGAATGTTCCAGCGTGCAGCCGATGGTGAATTCATGCACACCGGGCCAGGGCGCGCCGGATTGGGCGCTCTTCCAGCTGCGCCAGTTGCCGCGAAAGACCGGTCCGTCCTCCATTTCGGCATAGGCCAGCCGCGGCTTGCCGATCACGCCGCTGCCGAGCAAACGGGCGCAATGGGCGCGTGCCGAAGACAGCGCATTGGCCGGCGCGCCGGCAATGACCAGACCCTTTTCTTCCGCCAGCCGAACTACTGCCTCGGCATCCTCGATGGCCATGGCCAGAGGCTTCTCGCAATAGACATGCTTTCCCGCCGACAAAGCCCGGAGATTGATCTCGGCATGGACATGCGGCGGCGTGAGATTGACGACAATCTCAACCTCGGGATCCGCCAGCAGCGCCTCCAGGCTGTCATAGGCCCGCGTTTTCCAAGCCTGGCAGAAGGCAGCGCTGCGCTCGGGGAGGATATCATGGACCCCGACAAGCCGCAGCGACGGATGGTTGGCGAGGGTCAGCCCGTAATAATCGGCGACGAAGCCGCAGCCGACAAAGGCTATGCCGGTGGTGGAAGGTCGGGTCATCGGCTTTGCCTCATCGGCCGGGCTCCGCGAGGAAGGACGCCATATAGACCAGCGGCGCGTTCCAGTTGATCGCCATCTCGTTGGAGCCCCAGGCATTGATATCATCGAGATAGCAAAGCTGCGGCGGGCAGTTCTTCAGCTTGGCGCGCGCCAGCTCGTCGACAAGCGTGGAGTTTGGCCCGCCTGCAAGCGTGCCGACCGGCGGACCGGGCAGCGAAGGATCGACCTGATGCGCATACCAGCGGCTGTGCTGGTTTCGGGCAAAACGGGTGCCGTAGCCGGTGATGTAGGAGAGGTTCATGGCATTGCGGCCAAGCAGATAATCCATGCCCTCGCCTGCCGCGTCGCGATAGCCGTTGCGCCCCGTCAGATCATAGGCGGCGGAAACCACGACCATGTTCTGCAGCATCATCTGATTCGAGCCCCAGTCATATTTGCCATCGCCTGGACGGTAGATCTGGCCGAAGCCTTCCTCCGCCTGCAGCGTCAGAAACCGGTCGGCCGCGTCCACGATCGACTGCACCACCTCGCCGCGCTCGGCCGCCGGCATGGCCTTGGCAAACAGGGCCAGCTGCACCCGACCGAGCCCGGCGGTGCTGCGCCAGTCGAAGGCCGTATTGCCCTGGAAAAAGACGTCATCGTTCCAATGGGACGAGCGCTTCAGGCGGTCGAGATAGAAGGGTGCGCCGGTGGTGATATAGAGTTCGGCTGCTGCCCAATAGGTTTCATCCTCGATATCGTCGTCGTCATAGTCGCCGCCGCCCTGCTGGCCGTCGGAGGTCGGAGCATAGAGCACGGGATTGTCGCCCGCTGCTTTCCATGCCTTGACGGCCGCAGCCGAAAGACGCTTGGCGAAACCTTCGTCATAGGGAGCGAACAAGCGGGCGCCCTGCGCCGCCACGGCCGCAAAAGCCAGCGTGGCGGCCGTCGATGGCCGATGCAGCGCCCGTTCCATCGGATCGGCGGCCGGGAGCATCGGCACCTGGGTCCATTTGGTGTCATGAACCTTGTGATGCACCATCCCGGCTAGCGGTGCGCCATCGGGCACCATCATCTTCAACAGGAATTCCAGCTCCCAGCGCGCCTCATCGAGGAGATCGGGCACGCCGTTGCCATTTTCGGGAATGCGCGACAGGCTGTCGCTGAAAACGGCCGAGCTGGCGCCGGCATATTTTGCCCCGCGCTCGAAGGCGGCCATGAGCTGGGCAACGGCAATGGCACCATTGACGGTGTACTTGCCCTGATCGCCGGCATCGTACCAGCCGCCGGAGACATCCAGCCGGTAGGTGCAGGACCAGTCGCCATAAAGGGTCCTGGCTGCCTTGCCCGTCAGGCAGCCGACATCCTTGTCGCCCCGGTTGGGCGCCACACCGACGTGGCCTGCCGCGCGCGCATAGGCCGCCCCGGCGATCTTGCCGTCAATGGCGATGCCGCTGCGCTGGGGATAGAACCAGGACAGCGCGTCGATACGCAGGGCCGCGAACACATCCTTGCCGATCGAGAACGGATCACTCGTCAGCGCCCCGACCTTCAGGCGAAACGCCGCGCCCTGAACCTGCACCTGTGAAAAGTCCAGCACCTGCACATTCGCGCCGACCGTCGGATCATAGATCGTCGGCCGGCCGCGTCCTGACATCACCACCTTGCCCGAAGCATCGATCAGGCTGAAATCGACCGGCTCGTCGCCGCCAATATAGGTCGCGCGCTTGATGGCGCCGAGGCCATAGCCGCTCTGATTGACGGCAATCAGCGCGGGCAGCTTGCGGCCGGTCTTGGGAATGGAGAGGGCGATGGTGGCTTGGGCAAGGCACAGGGTGTAGTCCACCGCCACTCCGCCCAGATGCAGCACCAGCTGTGACGGCTTGCTGTCCTGCGCAATGAAATTGACGGAGAAATCCATAGGCTGGCCCGGCTGCAACTTGGCCACCAGACGAGTCTGCGCCTTATAAGGCGGCGCATCCTGCTGGACCAGAACGGGCACCGACACCGGCTTGTCGGCCTGGAGCGAAATCGAGAGGCGGTAGCTCTGGCCGCCGCGCAGCTGCACGCCATTGATGCCGATCATCTTGTCCCAGGGCGCGCCGCCCGAGGGAACGCTGACACAGGCCGCCTTATCCTGAAGCTCCGGCTCCACACCACCGGCACCCCAAACAGCTGCTGGCTGGCCCGCACCATCGGCGGAAAAAAGCACGAGTTCGCCGGCGGGCGCATCGGCCTGTGCGCTCACGACACCGGCCATCAGGGCCAGAACAGTCAATAAGGGTCGCATGAACACCGGCGAGAGATCCTTTCTGGCTTCGCCCCTCCCCGAGCCCATCGGCCTTCAAGCCCGCTGGCGCCTTGGATTGAAGGACATGAATGGGTTGACGTCCATCCGGGCTTGAGGGTCGTTCTGGCGCATGGTCTAGCACAGGCGCTCACCGGCGGGTGACGCTGCGCCACAAACAATGAAAACTCGTTAACGCCATTGGCTCAAGGGCGATCATCACCCACCTATCGGCAGCTTGAAACCGGCGTAGCTGGAGCATTGCGCCGCTCCTGACCTTCCTTTCCGTCTGGCCGGCGGTAGGCCCTACACCCAGGCAAAAGCCGCTTTTTGCCCGGATCGGCTTGCATTCGGATGGTCGGACACTTACCTTTCGGCCATCGAACTTTGCTTGCGTCTTCGCCTGTCGCCTTCGGGCCCTGCCAGATTTCCTCTCATTGTCGATCTCAAGCCGGCCGCTTTGGCCGGAAACCATCAACGATTGAAAGGAATCGTTATGACCAGTGGTACCGTCAAGTGGTTCAACAGCACCAAAGGTTTCGGCTTCATCGCACCTGACGATGGCGGCGCGGACATTTTCGTGCACATCTCTGCCGTCGAACGTTCGGGCCTTGGCGGCCTGAACGATGGCCAGAAGGTCAATTTCGAAATCGTTCGCGACAAGCGTTCGGGCCGTAGCGCCGCCGAAAACCTCCAGGCTGCCTGATCGATCCGATCGTGCCTGGTCTGACCGCTGCCAAAAGGCTTTCGTCACGAAGGCAGCGAATGGATCGGAGGCCGGGTTCGCCCGGCCTTTATCTTGCCCGCCGTCCCATGCGGTCTGGTGGCCAGTTCCTCTCTCTATGTCGTGAACCGGTTTTGCGGGAACGATATACATCAAAACAAGGCGCAAAGCGCTCGTGCGGATGGTGCAATCGCCATACGCTTTTCAAGGCTGCGGCCCCGTGGCCTTACCGCCTCAGACGGCATCTTCGATTTCCTTGACCTTGATCATCGAAGCACTGCGACGTCCGTCTTTGGAAAAAGCCGATGCAAAAGCCCTATGCTTGAGCCTCGCAACACGAAACCAGCCATCTGTCCGAAGCAGGTCGCGCAGCAATATGTAGCGGCCCGGCTGAGATGACGACGGACGGCCTGTGAGCAAATCTGGAGATTTGCGACACATCGAAGGAAACAGCAGCCTCAGGCTGCGAAAGGAGAGATCATGCAGGTTCTTGTTCGAGACAACAATGTCGATCAGGCGCTGCGCGTGTTGAAGCGCCGCATGCAGCGCGAGGGCATCTTTCGCGAAATGAAGGCCCGCAGCTTCTATGAGAAGCCCTCCGAGCGCCGCGTTCGCGAAAAGGCCGAAGCCGTTCGCCGCATGCGCAAGCTCGCCCGCAAGAAGGCCCAGCGCGAAGGCCTGCTGCCCGCGCCCAAGAAGAAGGACGCGCGTTAAGGTGCACCACCGTTTCAAGATGAAGGCTTCTGCCTCGAACGCCCGGGACCGGCATGGTCCCGGGCGTTTTGCGTTCTGTCTGGCGGCGTCTTTCGCCTTTTACGAAATTAAAGCCAGCCGCGCCGCTTGAAATAATAGAAGGGACCGGCAGCCGAGAGGAACATCACGAACAGTGCCCAGGGATAGCCCAGCACCCAGCTCAGCTCCGGCATGGCCTGAAAGTTCATGCCATAGATCGACGCCACCATGGTGGGCGGCAGGAAGACCACCGAGGCGACGGTGAAGATCTTGATGATCTGGTTCTGTTCGAGGTTGATCAGGCCGAGCGTCGCATCCAGCAGGAAATTGATCTTGCCGGACAGAAAGGTGGCGTGATCGCCAAGCGAGACCGTGTCACGCTGCAGAAGCTTGACCATCTGGCGCACCTCCTTGGCAACCTTGCGGCCCGAGGTCTCGACAGCGGCATGATAGGCGACCATGCGTGAAATCGACACGAGGCTTTCCCGCACGCTGGAGAGAAAATCACCCTTCTGGCCGAGTTGCTCGATCAGCGACTGAAGGTTGCTGGTTTTCTTGGTGGAAGAGCCGGTCTTGGAGCGGAAAACTTCGCGCGAGATCATGTCGATCTCATTGCCGATCCGCTCCAGCACATCGGCCATGCGATCGACCACGCTTTCGAGAATGCCAAGCATGACCTCTTCGCCATGGCTGTAACTATGCGCATTGACCCGAAGCGCCCGCGCGGTGAACAGCGCGAAGGGTTTCGGATCGGCATAGCGCACGGTGACCAGTGTCGCTCCCTTGAGGATGAAGGTCACCGGCGTCTTCATCGGCTCGTCGCCGTCGAGCTTGCTCAGGGCCGTGACGGTCATGAACTCGCCGCCATCTTCCTGATAGAGCCGGGCGGAGAGCTCGATCTCCTCCATCTCGTCTCGCGTGGGAACGGCAATGCCGAGATCATGCTCGACATGCTTGACCTCGTGCGGGGTGGGGCTGATCAAATCATACCAGAGGACGGCAGGCACCGGGGCGCCAGCCTGCGCGCCGTCCCGCTCAGTCTCGGCGGACATTCCCGGCTCGTCCTGGCTCAGTGTCAGGCGTTGTGCTTCGCGAACATACATGCGCAGCATTGGCGTCTCCTTTGAGAACGTGTCGTCCCGCCGGAGCGCGCCCATGCGCCGCTACCGGACAGGCAGGATCGGAATCGACCTTCGACTGTCGGGGTCCATGATGAGGTGTGTCCTTGAGAAAAGCGGCTGGTCCGCCAAACAGGGCCTTGCGCTCAAACCGCACGGGGGTCAAGCGCTTTTTGCACGTGCAAAAACGATGAGCGCCGGCCGGGTCCGGAATACGGGCATGCTTGAAAATAGGGCATGGCTTCAAGGAGATGGGCAGCGACACATGACGCCATGCCCCCGGCTGAGACGGCCATGTCTCACGCCTGGCGCACGGCGCCTGCGGCTACACTCTTGCCACCCTTGAAATTTCGCGGAACAAGCTGCGCATGACCCAGTTCAAGCACGACTACGATTTCGACCCCTCGCACGGCTACACCCTGGATATGCTGACATCCCTTCAGCCGCCGGACGCGCCCCCAGGCTTCGATGCCGCCTGGAGCGAGCGTTACGCACGCGCTTTAACGGTCGATCCGCGTCCGGTCCTTAGCCCGGCGCAGGAGAGCCATCCCGACTGGATCGTCCATGACATCGCCTACAGCTCGACGGACCGGATGACCATCCGTGGCTGGCTGCTGACGCCGCGCACGGGCACGGTCACGCGCGGGCTGGTCGTCGGCCACGGCTATGGCGGGCGGGACGCGCCGGAATTGGACCTTCCCGTGGAAAACACGGCCATCCTCTTTCCCTGCTTTCGCGGCATGTCGCGCAGCGCGGCCCCGCCGATCTCGCCCAATGCGGCCTGGCATGTGCTGCACGATATCGACAAGCCGAGCCGATACATCATCGGCGGCTGTGTGGAAGATCTCTGGCTGGCGGTCTCCGCGCTGCTCGCGCTCTTTCCCCAAGCCCATGGCCGCGTTGGCTATAGCGGCATCAGCTTCGGCGGCGGGCTTGGGGCTTTGGGCATTCCCTTTGATCCGCGTATCGACCGGGGCATGCTGGAAGTGCCTACCTTCGGCAACCGCCCGCTCTGGCTGAAACTGCCCTGCATCGGCAGCGCCCGCTCCGTGCAGCTTTATGCGCGACGCCATCCCGAGGTGCTGGAGATGCTGCGCATGTATGATGCGGCGACGGCGGCTGCGCGCATCCGCGTGCCGATGATCGCAGCCGTGGCCCTATTCGATCCGGCGGTGGCCCCGCCCTGCCAGTTTTCCATCGCCAATGCCTTGCCGAAAAACGACTTTAATCAAATCTTCATCCTCGACGCCGGGCATTCCGACTATCCTGAAAACGCAGCGCAGCATCAGGCCCTGAAAGACAGGGTCCGCGAACATTTCAAGGCCACATGAACAGGGATTATCGACGCTGGTACAGCCCGAGCCTTCACCGCGACATGGAGCTTCTGGTCTTCGGCCATGCCGGGGCCAAGGTGCTGATGATCCCGACCCGCGATGGTCGCTTCTACGAATACGAGGATCTCGGCATCGTCCAGGCCTTGGCGCCGAAGGTGGAAGCCGGCCAGTTGCAGCTCTATTGCGTCGATAGCCTGGCCAAGGAAAGTTTTTACGACACGCGCCTGCATCCGGCCGACCGCATCCGCCGGCATGGCGCCTTCGAAGCCTATCTGCTCCATGAAGTCATGCCTTTGATGGCCGCCCTCAATCCGCATGATTGCGTGATCGCGCAGGGATGCAGCCTCGGCGCCTTCCAGGCCGCCGGCCTATTTTTCCGCCACCCGGAACGCTTCCGGAAACTCGTCGCCTTCTCAGGCCGCTATGACCTCACGATCGAGGTGGAGCATTTCTCCAACCTGTTTTCCGGCTATTACGACGAGGACATCTACTTCCACACGCCGGCGCATTTCCTGCCCAATCTCGAGGGCTGGCGGCTCGACCTTCTGCGCCAGCGCGACATCGTGCTGACCATCGGGGCGGAAGATCCCTTCCTGGAAAATAACCTCCATTTTAGCCAGCTGCTGTCGCGCAAGGGCATTGCGCATCAGCTGCACCTGTGGGAAGGGCGCGCTCACCGGGCCGGAGCCTGGCGGCGCATGGCGGGCATCTATGTCTAAATGCATCCGACCGAAAGGCGGGTATCCTCTCTCAATCGGACGCTCAAGAAACAGCAATGCCCGCCGGGATAATTCAGCCGGCATGCTTCCAATCAGACGATCATGATTGGCCTTCGCGCGCCTTGCGGGCAAAGTCGTTGATCGTCGTCAGCGCGGTCTCATAGCGGCCTTCGGCTTCCGCATTGCGCAGGAACTTGACCTGCTCCACCAGGATTTCCGAGGGCGTCGGCTGTTGTGAAAACAGAGCCATGACCTGATCGATGAAATCACCCAGCGGCATGTAGCCCGGCCGGTCGCGCTGGCCGGGGGTAAGGTCCGTCTGCACAGCCGGCGGCGCAAGCTCGATCACCTCGACCGCGTCCTTCAAAATTTCGCGCAGGCTGACGGTGTAGGAATGCAGAGCCGCTTTCGTCGCGCTGTAGGTCGGTGTGGCGACCAGCGGCACGAAAGCGAGACCTGATGTGACATTGACGATGGCCGCATCCGGCCGGCTCTTCAAATGGCCGACCAGCGCATTGGTCAGCCGGATCGGGCCCAGCAGATTGGTGGTGATCGTCGCCTCGGCATCGGCCAGATCGCGCACGGCAGCCGCATCCTCAAAGCGCATGATGCCGGCATTGTTGATCAGCACGTTGAGCTCGGGGTTCTGCGCCAGCACGTCATTGGCGAAGCTCTCGATACCGGCTGTGCTGTCGATATCGAGCGTATAGCCGCGCATGCCGGGATTGGCCGCCACGACCTCGTCGATCAGCCCTTGCCGCCGCCCGGCGATGATCACCGTGTTCCCCGCCGCCTGGAAACGCTCCGCCAGCGCCCTGCCAATACCTGAGGTGCCGCCGGTGATCAGGATCGTATTTCCGCTCTGTTTCATGGCTTTCGTCCTTTTTGCGATCGGATGGATGCGCGGGAATGTGGATCTGATACTCTCCCTTGGGAAGAAGGCACCTGATAGATTGATACTTACCTGAAGGAGAGTGATCCGCGATGACCGAGCCCGCCGTTGACCGGATGACCCTGCCCCGCGACGGCGCGGTAGATGAACCCTCGAAAACGCCGGAGGTTGCGGCATCGGCCTCCCCTGTGTCGCATCTCTCGACTTCGTCGAGCGTCGATCCCCGTGTGGAAGCGCTGGTGAACGATCTCATTGGCCGCGTTGCCGACAAATGGACGATGCTGATCCTGGACCTTCTTGCCGAGAAGGGCGAGCTGCGCTTCTCGCAGATCGGCCGGGAGATCGGCACGATCAGCCAGAAGATGCTGACCCAGACGCTGCGGCAGATGGAGCGCGATGGGCTGGTGAGGCGCACCATCCATCCGGTGATCCCGCCAAGGGTGGACTACCGGCTGACAACGCTGGGCTTAGGTCTTGGTGAGGCCTTTTGCGGGGTCTGGCTCTGGGCCGAGGCCAATCTGGCCGCCGTGGATGAGGCCCGCCGCCGCTTCGATGCGGCCAAGACAGGCTGACCCCATGCCGGATGGAAGGCGTGCCCCCCGCCCTGTGCACAGGCGCCTCACCATGGCCCCTTCGCATAGCGCGCCTTCTTGCCTAGAGTTGCCGCGAAGCAAGCCGGATCGGAGACTGCCATGACGCCTCATCTCGAACGACTGATCGACCAGGGATGCGGCCGGGAGCCGGCTGATATCGTGCTGAAGGGCGGTCAGTTCTTCGACCTCGTCACCGGCGAACTGGTGGCCTCGGACATCGCAATTTCGGGCGACAGGATCGTGGGCACCTGCGGCACATATCAGGGCGTTCGGGAGATCGACATCGCCGGCCAAACCGTCGTTCCCGGCTTTATCGACACGCATCTGCATATTGAAAGCTCGCTGGTCACGCCGCACGAATTCGACCGCTGCGTGCTGCCCCATGGTGTGACCACCGCGATCTGCGATCCGCACGAGATCGCCAATGTGCTGGGCACCGAGGGGATCCAGTACTTTCTCGATTCGGCCGACGCCACGATCATGGACATCCGCGTCCAACTCTCCTCCTGCGTGCCGGCCGCCGCGCATCTGGAAACATCCGGCGCCGATCTGCCGATCGAACGGCTGCTGCCGTTCCGCGACCATCCCAAGGTCATCGGGCTCGCCGAATTCATGAACTTTCCCGGCGTGGTCCATAAGGATCCGGTCTGCCTGGCGAAGCTGGAGGCCTTTCAGGGCGGGCATATCGACGGTCATGCGCCGCTCTTACGTGGGCTCGAGCTCAACGCCTATCTCGCCGCCGGCATCCGCACCGACCATGAATGCACGAGCCCCGAAGAGGCGCTGGAAAAGATCCGCAAGGGCATGCACATTCTCCTGCGCGAAGGCTCGGTCTCCAAGGATCTGCATGCGCTGATGCCGCTTCTGACCGAGCGTCTCTCGCCTTTCCTGGCGCTGTGCACCGACGACCGCAATCCGCTCGACATTGCCGAGGAAGGCCATCTCGACCACATGATCCGGGAGGCGATCGCCTGCGGTGCCGATCCGCTTGCCGTCTACCGCGCCGCTTCGATTTCGGCCGCGCGCGCCTTCCGGCTGATGGATCGCGGGCTTGTAGCGCCCGGCTGGCGCGCCGATCTCGTGATCGTCGACAGCCTGGAAACCTGCCGCCCGCTGCAGGTGATCTCCGGCGGCCGAACGGTCGACGAGGCGCTGTTTGCGACCCGCGCCTCGGTCGCGCCGGTCGGGCTGGATAGCGTCAAGGCGGGCCAAGTTCATGCGGCGGCCTTTGCGGTGCCGTCGAGTGAAGGCGATGTGCCCGTGATCGGCGTTCTGCCCGGCAAGATCATCACAGAGCATCGGCGCTACCGGCTGCCCTCGAACGGCAATCAGACCGGCGTCGATCTCGACCACGACATCATCAAGGTGGCGGTGATCGAGCGTCACGGCAAGAATGGCAACCACGCTAACGGCTTCGTCCAGGGCTTTGGCCTCAAGCGCGGCGCCATCGCCTCCACCGTCGGCCATGACAGCCATAATATCTGCGTGGTCGGCGTCAGCGAAGACGATATGGCCATGGCCGCAAACCGCCTGGGCGAGATCGGCGGCGGCTTCGTTGTCGTCGACAAGGGTCAGTTCACGGCCGAGATCGCCCTGCCGATTGCCGGGCTGATGAGCCTTGAACCCTATGAAGCCGTGCGCGACACGCTCAAAGACCTGCGCCAGGCCGCCTTCGCGCTCGGCGCCACATTGCACGAACCCTTCCTGCAACTTGCCTTCCTTCCTCTGCCCGTGATCCCGCATCTCAA
Source organism: Xaviernesmea oryzae (assembly GCF_900109605.1). GTDB lineage: Bacteria > Pseudomonadota > Alphaproteobacteria > Rhizobiales > Rhizobiaceae > Xaviernesmea > Xaviernesmea oryzae. Next base: position 81,397 of record NZ_FOAM01000010.1, on the reverse strand, counting down.
GATCTCCGACAAGGGCATGGTCGATGTCGACCGCTTCGCGCTGATCGGGTAGGTTGGGGTGAGCGCATGCACGAAAGGACATCACCATGAGCAGGCTGGAGCAGATTGAACAATTCGTGCGGGATCTGGAACCCCGCGAACTGGCCGAATTCGCGACATGGTTCGAGGCCTATCAGGCACGCCAATGGGATAACCGCTTCACGAGCGATGTCCAGAAAGGCGCTCTTGATGCTCTTGCCGATCAGGCGCTCGGACAGCTTCGGGCTGGCAAGACCAAGCCGTTGTGAAGCATCACGCTACCGCCGCCTTCTGGAAAAGCTACGCTGCCTTACCCAAAGAGATCCAAGATGTCGCTGACCGAAATTTCGAATTGCTAAAGGCGGATCCTCGGGACCCCTCCCTTCACCTTAAGGAGGTTGGCCGCTTCTGGTCCGTGCGCGTCGGGCGTCAATGGCGCGCTCTTGCGGTGCGTAACGGCCATGACCTCGTCTGGTTCTGGATCGGCTCTCACGCAGACTATGACCGGCTCATCGGCTGAACCTGCCCCCTTCAAACCTTCCGCCGGAAATAGACCACCCGCTCGGTTTCCTCGAAACCTGCCGCCAGATGAACGCGATGGCTGGTGATATTGTCGAGCGCGGCGTCGGAGGCCAGTTCGCGGCAGCCCTGCACGCGGGCCCAATCAACAGCAGCCGCGATCAGCGCAGCCGCAATCCCCCGGCGGCGAAAAGCGTCGGCAACGAACAAGCCTTCGACGAAGGCGACCGGCGACGTCTCACAGCCATTGACGTAATCGTGCCGGAGCGAAAGCTCGATAAGGCCGCACGGCGTTGCATCGCAGAACGCCAGAAGTGCCGAGGATTTATCGCCTGCGGCCATGGCCGCAAGCATCGCGGCAATATCCGCCGCATGTTTCTCGCGCAGCGCGTCAGGCCACAAGGCGGTGCGCAGAGCGCACCAAGCGGCGGCATCGTCTTCACCTGCACACCGGATGCACAGATCCGCCTTCCTCGGCATCAGGAGGCAAGCGTCGCGCAAAAGACGCTTAGGCCCTCGAGATGCAACTCGCCCGCCTCCAGCCGAGGCGCATGGCCGGGCATTGCCAGAGGCGCAGCGAGCGAAATGCCCTTCGGCACGGGCACGGTCTGGGGGCCATCATGCAGGTTGAAGGCGAAGAACAGGCGGTTCTCGCCCTTCTCCCGGGTGAACATCAGAATGTCCATCTCCGTCTCGATGAAGCGCAGGGATCCGTCGATCAGCGCCGGCTGGCTTTTGCGGAAGGCAAGCGTGGCGCGATAATGCGCCAGGACGGACTGGGCGTCCTTCTCCTGCCTGTCCACCGCCATCGCCTGATGTTCCGCCGGCACCGGCAGCCAGGGTTTGCCCTTTGAAAAACCGGCCTGCGCGCCCTTGGCCGTCCAGGGCATCGGCGTACGGCACCCATCCCGTCCCTTGAAGGCCGGCCAGAAACGAATGCCATAGGGATCGCGAAGATCTTCGAAGGCGAGTTCGGCTTCCGTCAAGCCCAGTTCCTCGCCTTGGTACAGGCAGATCGATCCTCTCAGCGTCGCCAGCACGGAGATCGCAATCTTGGCGATGCGGGCTCGGTCCTCCTCATGGGCGGAAAAGCGGCTGACATGGCGCACGACGTCATGATTGGAAAAGGCCCAGCAAACCCAGCCATCGGTGACCAGATCCTGGAAGGTCGCCACGCAGTCACGGATATGGGTGGCGGTGAAACGCGGATCGAGCAGGTCGAATGTGTAGCACATATGCAGCTTGTCGCCGCCCGAGACATAGGAGGCCGTGGTCTTCAGCGAGTGCGCGCCATCCCCCACCTCGCCCACCGTTGCCCGCTCGCCAAACTCGTCCAGAAGCGCGCGCAGCCGCTTGAGGAAGCCGATATTCTCGGGCTGCGTCTTGTCATAGAGGTGGTTCTGCATGCCATAGGGGTTGACGTCAGGCGCATCGAGACCGGGCGCGCTTTCATCCCGAGTGACAGGCGGGTTGTCGCGCAGCTCCTTGTCGTGGAAATAGTAATTGACCGTATCCAGGCGGAAGCCATCGACGCCGCGCTTCAGCCAGAAACGGACAGCATCGAGAACCGCATCCTGCACAGCGCGATTGTGAAAATTCAGGTCCGGCTGCGAGGTCAGGAAGTTGTGCATGTAATATTGCTTGCGCACGCCGTCCCATTCCCAGGCCGGCCCGCCGAAGATCGACAGCCAATTGTTCGGCGCCGTGCCGTCCGGCTTGGCATCTGCCCAGATATACCAATCCGCTTTGGGATTGTTCCGGCTAGCCCGGCTCTCCTTGAACCAGGGATGCTGGTCCGAGGTGTGCGAGATCACCTGATCGATGATCACCTTCATGCCCAGCGCATGGGCGCGCGTCATCATCTCGTCGAAATCGGCCAATGTGCCGAACATCGGATCGACATCGCAGTAATCGGAGACGTCATAGCCCATGTCGGCCATGGGCGAGGTGAAGAAGGGCGAGAGCCAGATGGCATCGACCCCAAGCGCGGCAATATAATCGAGGCGCGCTGTAATGCCCTTGAGATCGCCGATCCCATCATTGCCCGTATCTTGGAACGAGCGCGGATAGACCTGATAGATCACCGCCCCGCGCCACCAGTCGGGATTGGATTTCGGCGAAGGCGTCATGGGATGCTCCAGCGGATCGAGGCGGGGACGGGACAGTCTGCGGGCAAGGATAGCCAACTCGGCACGCTTGGAAAGATGCCAAGCCTGCTTCGTGCGATTTCGATGCCAATGCGCCCGCAGAATTTTCAGCGAGCCCGGCGTGCCTGCTTGTGCCGCCTGCCCATTCCGGCGTGCCTCGGTCAATCCTCTCTCACCTTTGGCTTCGCGATCTCAAGCGAATCGGTCAGAACATCCGCTTGAGGCGTGCGGCCATCGCCCGCGCGGGGAGCAAAGAACGATATCATGGTCCATCTTCTGTCGATCGGCGAATGCATGGTGGAGCTCGGCCAGGCCGGCAATGGCCTTTTGCGCCAGAGCTTTGCCGGCGACACCTTCAACCTTGCCTATTATGCCGGCCTCTGTGGCGATCCGGGTCTCCGGGTCTCCTACTTGACCGCTTTGGGCACGGACCGCCTGTCGCAGGACATGCTGGCCTTCATGGCCGAACATGGCATCCACACCGGTTTCATCACGCGGATCGAGGGCCGGATGCCAGGCCTCTACATGATCCATCTGGACAAGGGCGAGCGCAGCTTTTCCTACTGGCGCTCCACATCCGCTGCCAGGCTGCTGGCGCAGGACGGCGACCATCTTCGCCGGGCTATGGAGGCCGCCGATATCATTGCCTTTTCCGGGATCACCCTGGCGATCCTTCCGCCTGACGACGTGGAGACGCTGCTCAGCGAAATGCGGCGCGCAAAGGCGGCCGGCAAGCTTGTGGCCTTCGATCCCAATATCCGTCCTCGCCTATGGGACGATGCGGAACGCATGCGCCGTGTGATCACCGACGGGGCACGCGCTGCAAACCTGCTGTTGCCGAGCTTCGACGATGAAGCGACCCATTTCGGCGATGCCGACATCGCCGCAACGCAGGCGCGCTATCTCGGCCTCGGCGTCGAACGCGTCGTCATCAAGGATGGGGCAAAGGGCGTCACCATCGCCCAGGCAGGGCGCGAAACGGTTCATGTGCCGGCTCATCCGGTGGCCGAAGTGGTCGATACCACATCCGCGGGCGACAGCTTCAACGGCGTCTTCCTGGCCGGGCTCGCATCAGGCGCGTCGGTGGAGGACGCGGCGGCCCACGCCGCCAAGATCGCCGCAAGCGTCATCGGCCATCCTGGCGCCCTTATCCCGCGCGAAGCTCTCGCCATCTGAGCGGCACGGCCGCATCAGACCGAGACAAGGCTGGATCAGATGATTCTGGGCGTGCTTTAAGGCAAAGACCGCCTGAACACCTCGCCATCCGGCGCCAGTTACCAACCGCCGAGACCTTCACCATGAGCCAGCCTCGCCTGAAACACTCTTATCGCCCTGCTTTCGCTTGGTTGCTGATGGCCGCACTCGGCCTGTGGCATCCGGCGCAGGCGCAGCAATTGACCACGCCGGTCGACGGCCCTGCCCTGACCGAAGAAGGCCCGGCTGCTGCTGGCTGCACGCGCGGCGATGTCATCGTCTATGGCGGCACCCCGGCCGGCATTGCGGCCGCGATCCAGGCAGCACGGTTGAAAAAGAAGGTTCTGCTCCTTGAGCCGACCATGCATATCGGCGGCATGATGGCGAGCGGGCTCAACAAGACCGACGCTTCGCCGCGTCGCGGCGTCTATGGCGGGATCGTCATGGAGTTCCTCGATCGTGCCCGGGCGAATTACGGGACGACCGATCCTGTTCGCATCTATTTCGAATCCAAATGGGCCGAAAAAACCTTTGCCGCGATGCTGCGCGACGACGGCGTCAAGCTGGTGCGCGGGCAGCTGATCGCCTCGGTCAAACGCAGTGGAAAGACCCTGTCCGTGCTGAAGACCACAGCCGGGCGCAGCTTCTGCGGCAGCGTCTATATCGATGCGAGTTACGAAGGTGACCTGATGAAGCTTTCCGGGGTGACCACGGTCGTCGGACGGGAGGCTAAAGCGAAATATGGCGAGGATGCTGCCGGTGTGCAAAAGCTCGCCTATCCCAATATCGCCACGACCGCCCAGCCGGACTTCATCATCATCGATCCCTATGTCATCGCCGGAAGACCGGAAAGCGGCCTTCTGCCCGACATCTCGCCTATCGGTCAGCAACCCATCGGTGCTGCGGACAAAAGCCTGATGGCGTTCAACTATCGCCTCTGCGTCACCCAGGTGCAGGGCAATCTACGCCCTTTCACCCAGCCATCGGATTACGATCCATTGCGCTATGAAAGCCTGGCGCGCTTTATCGCCGCCATGCATGCCAATGGGCAGGCAATATCGCCCAACTATTTCATTGGCAACAGCGACACGGTCAACGGCAAGCTCGACGTCAATTCCAACGCCTTTTTCAGCACCAACGTCTGGAACATCAGCTATGCCTATGCGACAGGCAGCGAGGCGCAGCGTGTGCAGCTTCGTGCTTCCGTGCGCAGCTATATTCAAGGCCTGCTGTGGTTCGCCGTCAGCGATCCGCGCGTTCCGGAAGACGTCCGGGCCTACACGGCGCAGTTCGGCTATTGCGCCGATGAGTTTGCCGACAATGGGAATTTTCCCTATCAGATCTATGTCCGGCAATCGCGCAGGCTCGTCGGGCAATATGTGCTGACAGAAAACGATCTGGAAAAGAAAGCGACCTTCAGCGACGGGATCGGGCTTGGCTATTACCCGATGGACCAGCACGGCATGATCCGCACCGTGCTGAACGGGGCGATCGGCGAGGATATCCGCGAGAGCATTTCTGTCGGCCCCTACCAGATCCCTTACCGGGCCATGCTGCCCAAGCGTAACGAGATAACCAATCTGCTCGTACCTGTCGCGCTGTCGACGAGCCATGTGGCCTATACCTCGGTTCGGGTAGAGCCCACTTATATGGTGCTGGGCCAGGCCGCAGGCGCAGCCGCCGCCCTGGCTCCCGGCGGAAACGTCAACAATATCAACATAGTACAACTCAGGCGCGAATTAATTGCCGCAGGCCAGATTATCCGCTGGCGCTAACGCGTGTTTGTTTTATAAACAAGCCATATTGATGTGATCCGGAAGATTGGGGCGTGCTGCGCCGCTTCAAAGTCAATTCCGCGGACAAACAGGATATGGATAGAATGCTCGCACGTCGGACAGGCGCGATCGCCACGTTTGTGCTCGCCATGGTTATGGCATTCAGCTCGGTCTCCTGCACGTTCGTCCAGGCACAGGAACTTGCCAATCCCGTTCTCGAGACGGAAGGAGACGCCGCGAGACGGTCAGCGTCCCGTGGCACATGCAAGAGCGCCGATGTCATCGTCTATGGCGCGACCCCAAGTGGCATCGCAGCGGCGATCCAGGCTGCAAGGCTGAAGAAGACGGTCATCCTTCTCGAACCCACCCAGCATATTGGCGGGATGATGGCGGGCGGCCTGAGCCGGACGGACGCGGCGCCGCATCGCGGCGTCTATGGCGGGATTGTCACCGAATTCTTCGACAAGGCCACCACGACCTATCAGCTGACGGATCCGATTCGCATCTATTTCGAAGCGAAGTGGGCCGAGCAGACTTTTGGCACGATGCTGAACGCCAGCAAGGTCACGGTCATTCGAGGCCAGCTGATTTCTTCGGTCAAGCTGAAAAATCGCGCGATCCAGTCTCTGACCACGACCTCGGGTAGAAGTTTTTGCGGGACGAGTTTCATCGATGCCAGCTATGAGGGCGATCTCATGCAGCGCTCGGGCGCAAAGACGATCGTCGGCCGCGAGTCGCAGGCACAATATGGGGAAGAGGACGCCGGCGTCGTCAAGCTGCGCCTTCCCCCTGTTGGCTCCAGAACCAACCCGACCGAGCTGGTCCTCGACCCCTATATCGTCCCCGGCGATCCGCAGAGCGGCTTGCTGCCCGGCCTGTCGCCTATTGGCCAGCAGCCGATCGGATCCGCCGACAAGAGCGTGATGGCGTTCAATTATCGGCTCTGCGTCACCAACACGCCCGGCAACAAGCGCCCCTTCACCAAACCGGCCGATTACGACCCGATGCGCTACGAAGCACATGCCCGGTTCATTGCGGCTTTGAATGCGCAGGGCCAGCCGATTTCGGAGAACTATTTCGTCGGCGCCGATCTCACAGTGAAGAACAAGCTGGACGTCAATTCGAACGCCTATTTCAGCACGGATGTCTGGAATATCGGCTATGATTACGCTGTCGGCAACGAAGCCAAGCGCCAGGAGATCCGCAAGTCGGTGCGCAGCTTCATCCAGGGTTTGATGTGGTTTGCGGTCAGCGATCCCCGCGTGCCTCAAGCCACGCGGGATTACACAGCGCAATACGGCTATTGCGCCGACGAATATACAGACAACGACAATTTTCCCTACCAGCTTTACGTTCGCCAGGCGCGGCGGCTGGTCGGCCAATATGTGCTGACCGAGAATGATCTGAAGAACAAGCCGAACTTCCTCGACTCCATCGGGGTTGGCTACGCGCCGCTCGACCAGCATGGCATGATCCGCACTGTGCAAGACGGCCATATTGCCGAGGACAATCGCTACCCCTTCTCCGTTGCTCCCTACCAGATCCCCTATCGTGCGCTGCTGCCAAATCGCAGCGACGTCACCAATCTTCTGGTCTCGGTGGCGGTCTCCGCCAGCCATGTCGCCTACACCTCTATCCGGATGGAACCGACCTATATGGTGATGGGCCAGGCCGCTGGCGCCGCGGCAGCTCTGGCGCCGGACGGCGACGTGAGCAAGGTCAGCATCGCCAAACTCAGGAGCACGCTGCTCAAAGCAGGACAAGTGCTCAAATGGGACAAGTCCATCCGCCTGAAGTCCTGACACGGGCCCGGCCGAGGCGGTCAACGATCAGAACCGCAGATCGTCTCCTTCATTTAATGCTTCAAAACAAACGCGAAACGGACATTGGAGATAAGCCTGTGAGACAAAGGCGTGCAGCAATCTTGGCCTCGATCCTGAGCGCCATGCCGCTGATGGACACCATGGCAACGCGGACCGGTGCTGCCGCCCAGGAACTGTCGACGGGCGATTTGAGCGCACCCGTTTCCGTATCAGAGACTGAAGCGGCATCGCAGCCCGGCTGCGCCCGTGCGGATGTCGTCGTCTATGGCGCGACGCCCTCTGGGATAGCCGCAGCGATCCAGGCCGCGCGGCTGAAGAAGGACGTCATCCTCCTCGAGCCGACACGACACATTGGCGGAATGATGACGAGTGGTCTGAACAAGACCGACACGGCTGGCAAACGCGGGATTTACGGCGGCATCGTCAAGGAATTCCTGGATAAGGCCCAGGATAAATACGGCATCGGCGATGCGCGATACGCCTATTTCGAGTCCAGATGGGCAGAGCGCACCTTTGGCGACATGCTGGAAAAGAACAATGTCCGGCTTGTCAAAGGGCAGCTGATCGCCTCCATTCGCCGCAGCGGCAAAACGATCCAATCCCTGACGGCAACATCAGGGCAAAGCTTTTGCGGACGCAGCTTCATCGATGCGAGCTATGAAGGCGATCTGATGATGCGTGCCGGCGTTCGTACCATCGTCGGGCGCGAAGCCAAGTCGAAATACCGTGAGGACGATGCAGGCGTGCAGAAGCTTGCCTATCCGCATGTGGGAGATGGCAGCGACAGGATCGATCTGGTCATCGATCCCTATATCGTGCCCCGTAAACCGGCGAGCGGCCTCTTGCCCGGTCTCTCCTCCATCGGGCAGCAGCCTGTCGGCAAGGCGGATAAGAGCCTGATGGCTTACAACTATCGCCTCTGCGTGACAACCGATCCGAAGAACATGCGGCCCTTCACCAAGCCGGTCGATTATGATCCCCTGCGATATGAGGCCGTGGCACGCTTCATCGCGGCCTTGGCGGAGAAGGGCCGGCACCTTTCCAGCCAATATTTCATCGGCGGCGGCGATACCGTCAACGACAAGCAGGACGTCAACTCCAATTCGTTTTTCAGCACCAATGTCTGGAATGTCGGTTATGACTATGCAACCGGCGACGAGGCAAAGCGCGAGCAAATTCGACAGTCCGTCCGCAGCTACATTCAGGGATATTTCTGGTTTGCGGTCAGCGACCCGCGCGTTCCCAAGAAAGCCCGGGAATTCACAGCGCAATATGGCTATTGCGCGGACGAATTCGTCGACAATGACAACTTCCCCTATCAGATGTATGTGCGTCAGGCGCGGCGCCTGGTCGGTCAGTTTGTTTTGACCGAAAACAATCTGAAACAGAGAACGAGCTTCAGCGACGGCATCGGGCTCGGCTATTATCCTCTGGATCAGCATGGCATGATCCGCACGGTCTTGAACGGGCATATCGCCGAGGATATCCGCGACGGCATCTCGCTTTCGCCCTATGAAATTCCCTATCGGGTGATGCTCCCAAGCCAGAAGGAGGTCAGCAACCTGCTGGTTTCGGTTGCGATCTCCACCAGCCATGTCGCCTATACATCCATCCGGGTGGAGCCGACCTATATGGTGCTTGGCCAGGCTGCGGGCGCCGCAGCCGCGCTGGCACCTGGCGGTAATGTGAACAAGGTGGATGTCCAGCGCCTGCGGCAAGAGCTTGCCAAGTCCGGGCAGGTTCTCAGCTGGTGGTAGCGGAAGGGGCCTCGAAGCCGCGATCCTAGGATCGCTGCCTGGCTTCGCCGCCGCTGTTTCCCAAGGCAGTCGCATGAGGTGCGGCCATGAGGCGCTGGAAGCGAGCGCCCCTGCAGCTGACAGGGGCGTCGATTGGCCGTTTTCCAGTCCCGCCAGGAGACGTTGCGTTAGTCATGATACCGGGCGACGCGATGACGCGTCGGCCTAATATGGCTCTACCGCTTCTTCCGGTTCTCGAAGGGGTTCTCCGAGGCGCGCACATGCAGGCGGATCGGCACGCCCGGCATGTCGAAATCATTGCGCAGGCTGTTGGTGAGATAGCGCAGATAGCTTTCCGGCACGGCGTCGGGTCTGGTGCAGGAGATCATGAAGCCCGGGGGGCGGGCTTTGACCTGGGTCATGTATTTCAGCTTCAGCCGGCGGCCGGAGACGGCCGGTGGCGGATGCTGGATCTGCTGGCTTTCGAGCCAGCGGTTGAGCCTCGCGGTGGAAACACGCCGGTTCCAGACCTTGTCCGTATCGATGATCGACTGCATCAGCTTGTCGAGACCGTAGCCCGTCTGGCCGGAGATCGGCACCGCGCGGATGCCGCGTGCCTGGGGTAAAAGGCGTTCGGTCTTTTCGCGCAGATCGGCAAGTGCCGCCTGTGGATCGTCCACAAGGTCCCATTTGTTGAAGGCGAGCACGGCGGCGCGGCCTTCGCGCAGGACGAGATCGACGAGCTGAAGGTCCTGCTTTTCGAATGGAATGGTGGCATCGAAAACGATCACCACGCTCTCGGCAAAACGGATCGAGCGCAGGCTGTCGGCCACCGACAGCTTCTCCAGCTTCTCCTGCACGCGGGCCTTACGGCGCATGCCGGCGGTGTCGAACATCTTGATCGTGCGGCCGCGCCAGTCCCACTCGACCGAGATCGAATCGCGGGTGATCCCGGCTTCCGGTCCGGTCAGCAGCCGGTCTTCCCCGAGAAAGCGGTTAATCAGCGTCGATTTGCCGGCATTGGGCCGGCCAATAATGGCCACGCGCAGCGGCTTGGTGTCGTCATAGGCCGGCTCGGCCTCGTCCTCGTCGTCGCTTGCCAAGGATCTTAGGTCGATGTCGGTCTCCGCCTCGTCGTCGGCCGGCGGATAGGCGCGGTCCTCGCCGATGGCCTCGACGATCGCGTCACGCAGATCGAGCATGCCCTGGCCATGCTCGGCCGAAACGGGGCAAGGTTCGCCAAGTCCGAGGGTGAAGGCATCGTAGAAGCCGGCATCGGATCCGCGCGCCTCGGACTTGTTGGCAACCAGCACCACCGGGCGGCCGCGCCGGCGCAGCATTTCGGCCAGCGTCTCGTCGGCCGGCGTCAGGCCCGCCTTGGCATCCACGACGAACAGGGTCAAATCCGCCTCGTCGATGGCGGCTTCCGTTTGCGCCCACATCCGGCCCTGGAGCGTCTCCGGGCCGGATTGCTCGAGACCGGCCGTATCGATGATGGTGAAGCGCAGATCGACCAGCCGCGCCTCGCCCGGCCGCCGGTCCCGCGTCACGCCGGGCGTGTCATCGACAAGCGCGAGCTTGCGGCCGACCAGGCGATTGAACAGCGTGGATTTTCCGACATTCGGCCGGCCGACGATGGCGACGGTGAAGCTCATGGTCCTTGTTCTTTCTTATCCAGCCGCGCCGGCATCGCCGCCCGAGGCGATCACGTCGAGCAGCATCTGCGCGCGGTTGGCGACATTGCGCGGGCTTTCGGCATCATTGGCAATGGCCTGAAACCAGGACTTCGCCTTTTCCTTGTCGCCTGCCTTGTAGGCCGAGAGGCCGAGGACCTCGCGGGCAGAGTGGCGCATCGGATTGCCGGCAACTGCCAGAGGCTCCACCTCGGCCGCCACCTGCGGATAGGATCCGGTATCGATCATCAGATAGGCCGCGCGCAGCTTGGCGGCGTCGCGCATCGGCGCCTCGACGCTCTGATCGTCCGCCACCGCCTTGAAGGCAGCGATGGCCGCGGCGGTATCGCCCTTTTGCGCCTGCAGCGTGGCAACGCGCATGCGCGCCAGCACGGGATAGCTGCCATGGCCATTGGCTTCGAGCGTCTTGAGGTCGGCGATGGCCTCGTCGGTGCGGCTCTGCTTGGCCAGCGTCAGCGCGGCCAGGAAGGCGTCGCCAGAGGCGGAAGCCGAGCTGTCGCGCCAGTAGTCATAGGCAACCTTGCCGATCGTGCCGACGACGATCAAAAGCGCGATGGCGATGATCACGCCGCCAAAGCGCAGCCAGGCCGCCCGCACCTGATCGGAGCGCAGCTCCTCGTTGACCTCACGAATGAAGCTGTCGTTCTGGTTCGCCATCCACGTCCCCGGTTGTCCGGCCTTCTTCGTCTGCATGAGCGCACGCCGCCGACCCGACAGGGCCGATGCGCTCGCTCTTCAATTGGGCATCGCTTGAGCGAAAGACGGTGTCATCTGCCGGCCCGATGCATCAAGCGGAATGCCGGCTTCTAGCCTATTTTGCGCCGAATGTAAGGGGGCGCAGCGCCATGCCCGCCGCGCAAGGCCTGAAATTCCGCATGGGCCCACCAGGGTAGGCCCCTTCCTCGCTCAGCTCATGGGCAGCGGCGAAACGCCGATCAGCCATTCATGCAGACGCCAGACCATCAGCGCGTAGAGAAGCAGGCCGATAACGATGGCGTAGGTGTCGTATCGCGACGATTTGAACACGGGAAGAACAGCCTCGCCCCGTCTCTCCCGCCGCTTCAGCGAAATGCGCAGGATCACGCCCCAGGCCAGAAAGGCGACGAAGAGAATGACCGAGGCGGTCTCGCCATTGGACAGAAGATGCGCGAGCGCCCAGATCTTGACCGCCAGCACCTGCGGATGCTTCACCGCCACCGCGATGCGCCCGGCCGGCAGAAAGCCGGCCACGAGACAGATCATCGCCGGCACCATCAGCAGCAGCGTCAGATGCTTCAGGCCGACAGGCGGATTGTAGAGCATGCCGGTGACGGCGCGCGCCTCGCCGAACCCATAGACCAGCAGCGCGAGGCCCGCGAGGCTGACGAGCGAATAAAGCCCGCGCCATGGCCCAACGCCGATCCGGGCGATCACGGCGGTGCGAAAGCCCGGCGCCACGACATGAACGAGATGCGAGCCGAGGAAGATCAGAATGCCGAGAATGAGCAGGGTCATGAAAGCGCGCCTTGGGTGAAATGGTCAGCGGAAACATCCGACTGGGTCGACGGATCTCCAGGGGCAAGTGATACTGCATCTGCGGCGAAACCGAAATCGCCGGATGGATCATACAGGATCGTGTCGAGCGGTCGCGACGATCAATCCTTGAGCGGGGTCTCAGCCGGGCCCGGCCGCCTCCGTTCGACATTCCGCTGCACGGACCTCGCCGCTCTGGCTCCGTTTACGCAGGCGGCCGTTGCCTGGACCAGCTTGGCGCAAGCATGATGCATTGAGCTTGATCAAAGCTTTGCCGCATTGCTGACCGAAAGGCTACAGCACCTCTCGCCGGCACGGCACCTTCGCGCTCGCCGCGCATCATCTCCCCACAGGTTTATGCCAAGCCCATGCATGCCTATCGCTCCGCTTTGTCCATGCTTCTCCCCGCCTGTCTTGCTCTCGGCGTCCTTGCGCCAGCAGCCGAAGCGCAGGCGCCGCGCCCGCCCCAGCTCGTCATCGTGTCCTTCGATGGCGCCCATGACAATGCGCTCTGGTCTCGCAGCCTGGATCTCGCCACACGGACGCATGCGCACTTCACCTATTTTCTCTCCTGCACCTTTCTGATGACCAAGAAAGAAGGCGGCAGGGCCTATGCCGCTCCAGGCCATTCGGTCGGTCGCTCCAATGTCGGCTTTGCCCAGAGCCAGGAGGAGATCGCTCTCCGGGTGCGCCATATCTGGCAGGCGCATCAGGCCGGTCACGATATTGGCAGCCATGCCTGCGGCCATTTCGACGGCAAGGATTGGACGAAAGACGATTGGTCGCGCGAATTTGCCGCCTTCACGCAGGCGCTCGGCGGCGCCTGGGAGGCGGCCGGCATCCAGTCCGAGGAGCCGGAAGGCTGGCAGGACTTCGCGCATCACGGGATCCACGGATTTCGCGCGCCCTATCTTTCGACCAGCGCCGGTCTGCTGCCGGCCGAGCAGGCTGCGGGATTCGCCTATGATGCGAGCCTGGTGACCAAAGGTCCGGCGCTGCCTGTCGAGGAGGATGGCCTTCCGCGCTTCGGCCTGCCGACCATTCCGGAAGGGCCCTCGTCGCGGCGGGTGATTGCCATGGATTACAATCTCTTCGTTCGCCACTCCATGGGGGTGGAGAACAAGAAGGACAGCGCGCTTTTCGAGGAGCGGACAATTGCCGCCTATCGCGCAGCCTTTGAGGCGCAATATGCGGGTGAGCGCGTGCCGCTGCAGCTCGGCTTTCATTTCGTGGAGATGAATGGCGGCGCCTATTGGCGCGCATTGGAGCGCTTCCTCAGCGAAACCTGCGGCCGAGAGGACGTGGCCTGCGTCAGCTATGCGGAAGCGCTTGAGCGGCTGAAAAGCGACCATGCCGGCCGGCCGGCGCAGGGCGCGCTTTAAAGCGCATCGGATTATCTTTCAAAGACAAGGGCCCCGGCTGGCAAAACCGGGGCCCTTGTCCGTTTCATGGGGAAGTCGTGAACACGGGATCAGGGCGCGGCCGGCGCCTGCTGTTCCTCGCTCTCGCCCCTCAGATAGCGCTCGTCGATCGGCGGCAGCGGCGCATCGTCGATCGCCGCTTCGAAGGCCTTGAGGCGCTTGTGGATCGACAGCAGCTCGATAATCGTGGTCCAGGAATTGACCAGATACTGGAACGAGTTCGACACTTGGCCGAAGGCCGTGGAGATCTGCTGGTAGATGCCGTAGGTGATCTTGCCGGCGACGATCGTCGGCACCAGCATGAAAGTGACGAAGAGGGCGTCGGCCTGCACATAGAAATAGCGAGCGACGTTGAAGTAAAGATAGTGGAAATACATGCGGAAATAATTACGCCTGACGTTTGAAAACAGCTCAACCACGGTGATCGGCTGAGCACGGTCCATATGGTCCTCGCCATAGACCAGCTCTTTTCGATAGGCCGCTTCAACGCGCTGGTTGCGGAAATGCAGGCCCGGCAGCTTGATGCCGGCAATCGCCAGCAAAGCCGTGCCGAAGATCGACCAGCCAATGGCCAGCCAGAACAGCGTGTGCGGGATCTCGCCGATGATCGGCAGCGTCGTTACATAGGACGACAGCGCAAAAAGGATCGGCAGGAAGGCGATCAGCGTCATCACCGAATTGATCAGGCTGACGCCCAGCCCCTCGAGAATATTGGCGAAGCGCATCGTATCTTCCTGGATACGCTGCGAGGCGCCTTCGATGTGGCGAACCTTCTCCCATTTCGAGATGTAATAGTCGTTCATGGCATTGCGCCAACGGAAGACGTAGTGGCTGACGAAAAAGTCGGTGATGATCGAGACGAACATGCTGAGAAAGGCGATCTGGCAGAAGACCAGCATCAGCGAGTAGAAATCGCCGACGGTGATGCCCGGCTTGCCGGTCAGCGCATTTTGCAGGAGGTCGCCGAAGGGACGGCGCCAGTTGTTGATGGCCACATAGACCTGCACGCCGAAATAGGTCGAGAAGATGATCAGCGCCGAGCCCCAAATCGACCAGTCAATCCAAGGGTGATTGCGCGCAAGCACCGTCCATGTGCCGCAAAAGGCCAGCGTGCAGACGATAAAATAGGAATAGAACCATCGATTGTCGGGGGTCAGGAAGAACCGCAGATCGATCGGCGTCTGTCCTTCAGGCGGCGCGGTATAGCCCAGCGAATTGCCCCAATCGGCGACAAAGCCATACCAGAGAAAAATGCAGACCAGCGTCCAGACGATGAGGGAGGTGAAGAACAGCTTCGGCTTCGGGAAGAAGGAATGGAACAAGGTGGCACTCGCTTTGATGCGCACGGTCTGATGCGTGCTTCGCAGGTGCGTCACGCTAGGCCAGAACCGCGCATGAAACAATTGCGTGGACGGAACCTTACAGCGATTTAAGGATGCTTGGACTTGGCCGGCCGGACCCGGCAGGCGGTCCGGCGCTCACAGCCTGGCCGCTGCACGGATCGACCGGCCGCTAAGCGCCAGCACGCCGGCAGCCAGCATCAGCACGGCGGCGGCCGCGAGCGTAGCGGGCGTATAGGTGCCGGATCGTTCCGTCAGCCAGCCGGCAACGAGCGGCCCGATGATCTGGCCGATGCCGAAGGCAGCGGTCATGATCGCCAGCGCCTTGCGCTCCGATCCGGGAGACAGGGCGCGGGCAAGATGGAGCCCGAAGGCGGTAATGACCATGAAGGTGGCACCCAGCAGAAGCCCGCCGAGGATCGGTGCCAGCGGAAAAGGCAGGGTGACCGTGAGCAGCAGGCCCACCGCCTCGAGCGCCAACGCGCAGAGATAGGCCCGGACGATGCCGAAACGGGCCATGACGGGGCGCCAGACGAAGAGCGACACGACGGCGCTGAGCCCAGTGACGAACCAGCAGAGAAATTCCACCATCTGCCCGCCTGCAACCGCATGGGCCGCTTGGCCGCGCGCCATGGCCACAAGGAAGGTGGCGGTGACGACATAGCCGAAACCGAAAAGGCCATAGGTCAGCGCCACGGTGGAAAAGGCGCGCGACCAGAGGAGCGGCGCTTCGCGCTGGCCGGCTTCGTGGCCGCTGCGGGCCGCGCCATCCGGAAGCAGCAGGCCGACCAGCGCAGTGCCGGCCAGCGCCACGAGCGCCGAGCCCGCCCAGGCTTCGCGCCACGCAGGCCAGGCGGCGTTCGGCCTGGTGGTGACGAGGAAGACCAGCAGCGACGAGACGGCGATGCCCAGGCCAACACCGGCAAAATGCACGGACTGCACATGTGCATTGCCCGCCTCTGCCCCCCGGGTGAGCACGATCTGCGACAGGAAAATCATCGCGAAGGCGCTGGCGAGACCGGCCAGGAAGCGCAGGGTGGCAAAGAGGATGACGGAGCTGCCGAGACTCATGCCGGCAAGCAGCATACTGGTGGCCAGCAGGGCGCCGAGACCGATGGTCTTTTCCCGCCCCTCGCCCCAGCCCTGGCCCGCGCAAACCGCGCCGACCAGATAGCCGATGAAATTGGCCGAGGCGATCAGCCCGGCATCGCCCGCCGTCAAATGCAGGTCACCCATCATGCCCGGCAGGATGGGGGTGAAAGAGAACCGGCCGAAGCCCATGGCAACCGCCATGGCGATGGCGCCGGCCAAAGCCGTCGAGGCCAGCCGACGCCGGTCGCCGCGCAGGCCAGCGCTCATCGTCCCGCACCTTTCGTCTGCCCCCTCACGCCGCGACGCTCGGCATGGTGACGATCACCGCGCCCGTCCGGGTGGCCACCACCGTGTGCTCGAACTGCACGGTCGGCGCGCGGGGCTCGCTATAAAGCGTCCAGTCGTCCTCGCCGCCTTCGGCCCATTGGCCACCGAGCGACAGGAAGGGTTCGACGGTGAAGACCAGGCCATCGGTGATCACCCGCTTGTCGCGCTTGTCGGGCCAGGTGGCAATTTCGGTCGGCTCCTCATGCAGCGAACGGCCGACGCCGTGGCTGGCAAGATTGGTGATCAGCGTATAGCGATGCTTACGGGCAAAGCCACCGATGGCCGTCCCGATGGCCGACAGAGGCCGGCCGGCACGCACCTCGCTCAAGCCCACGAAGAGCGCCCGGCGGCCGTCCCGGCACAGGCGTTCGATCGAGGATTTGACGGGCGGCAGGAAGGTGGATGCGCCGGTATCGGCGAAAAACCCATCCTTTTCGGCCGAAACGTCGATATTGATCAGATCTCCCGGGCGGATCACGCGCTTGCCGGGGATGCCGTGCGCGACCTCCTCATTGACGCTGATGCAGGTGGCGCCGGGAAATTTATAGGAGAGCTCCGGCGCCGAGCGCGCGCCCTCGCGCTCCAGCAAGGCACGGCCGATCGCATCCAGCTCCGCCGTCGTCATGCCGGGCTCCAGCGCCGCCGTCATGGTCTGCAGCGCGTCGGCACAGATGCGGCCGATTTCCTTCAGCTTTTCAAGATCATTGTCATTGTCGAGGGTCATGCTTTTCTACAATCTCTGCTGTCCGGCCTTGGCTGGCTGGTCGGCGTGCAGGCACGCCGTCATCGCAACCGCTTTTTCATGCCGCCGCATCGCTGGCAAGGGCCTGCCGCACCATGGGCGCCACCTTGGTGCCGTAGAGCTCGATGCCGCGCATGATCTGGTCATGCGGCATCAGGCCGATCGCCATCTGCAGGAGGAACCGGTCATTGCGGAAGATGCGGGCATGGCGAATGATCTTCTCGGCCACCAGATCGGGATCGCCGAGGAACAGATTCCCATTGGGCCCGCGCGACTGGTCGAACTGGGCTCGGTTGGTCGGACCCCAGCCCCGCTCCCGTCCGATGCGGTTCATCACGGCGGCCTGAGGGCCATAAAACTGGTCGGCAGCCTGATCCGTGGTGTCGGCAATGAAGCCATGCACGTTGATGCTGGTCTTCAACCGGGCCGGATCGCGGCCGGAGCGGCGTGCGGCCTCGCGGTAGAGATCGAAGAGCGGTGCATAGCGCGCGGGTTCGCCGCCGATGATAGCCAGCGCGAAAGGCAGGCCGAGCGCGGCAGCGCGCACCACCGATTGCGGCGTTCCGCCAACGGCGACCCAGATCGGCAGATTCTCCTGAAGCGGACGCGGATAGACCCCGCGCTGGTGAATCGCGGGCCGCATGCCGCCCTCCCAATCGACCACCTCATTTTCGCTGAGCGCGATCAGCAGACGCAGCTTTTCCTCGAAAAGCTCGTCATAATCCTCCAGCCGATAGCCGAAGAGCGGGAAGGACTCGATGAACGAGCCGCGCCCGGCCATGATTTCCGCGCGCCCGCCCGATATCAGATCAAGCGTCGAGAACTGCTGGAAGACGCGAACCGGATCATCCGACGACAACACGCTGACGGCGCTGGTCAGGCGGATGCGCTTGGTGCGCGCGGCCGCAGCCGCCAGAACCACGGCAGGCGCCGAGACGGCGTAATCCGGCCGGTGATGCTCGCCAAGACCGAAGACATCGAGCCCGACCTGATCGGCCAGTTCGATCTCCTCGATCAGGTGACGAAGGCGCTCCTCGCCCTCTGGCCCCCGCCCTCGCGGCGCCTGCGGATCGACATCCGCGAAGGTGTAGAGCCCCAATTCCATCGCACCGCTCCCGGACAATTCGATCGACTTTGATCAATAGCTGACAGATAGTCCCGCCCAGCGATCCGCGCCAGTCCCTCAGCCAAGAACGCACCGTTCTCCGCACCAGCGTTGTGGCTCTCGGCAACCGTCACAGAGCCAGCATGGCGCGAAAAATGCAATTGTCACTCACAGCGCTTTGGGCATAGTTTGACGACAACAAGAATCCAGACGGGGCAGCATGACATCGGACACCGGCACGATCCGCTTCATCCTCAACGATCGCAGTGTGGCGCTCGACGATGTCGGCGCGACGACAACTCTGCTTGACCATCTGCGCCTCGCCCGCCGGCTGACCGGCACCAAGGAAGGCTGCGCGGAAGGCGATTGCGGAGCCTGCACGGTGCTGGTCGGGCGGCTTGCAGGCGACGAGTTGGTCTATGAAGGCGTCAATGCCTGCATCCGCTTCGTGGGCTCGCTCCATGCGACTCACGTGGTGACCGTCGAGCATCTGGCGGCGAAAGACGGGGCCTTGCATCCGGTGCAGCAGGCCATGGTCGATTATCACGGCTCGCAATGCGGCTTCTGCACGCCGGGCTTCGTCATGTCCCTCTACGGGCTCTGGCTTTCCAAGGACCGGCCCGGCCGCGCCGATATCGAAAAGGCGCTTCAGGGCAATCTCTGTCGATGCACCGGCTATGAACCGATCGTGCGCGCGGCCGAGGCGGTGGCAGAGGCGCGGCCCGATGCGGTCTTCGATCCCATCCTCGCCATGCGCGCGCGGGTGAAGACCGAGCTGAAGGCAATGAAGACCGGCGCGACCATCGCCGTTGGCGAAGGCCGTAGGCTGGTCGTGCCTGGCACGGTCGAGGCGCTGGCCGAGGTGCTGGACAGCCATCCGCAGGCCACCATCGTTGCCGGCTCCACCGACGTCGGCCTCTGGGTGACCAAGCAGATGCGCGAGATCGCGCCCGTGGTTTTCATCAATGGCTTGGACGCACTTCAGACCATCGAGGAAACACCCGAAGGCGTCACGCTCGGCGCCGGCGTCAGCTATTCCGCCGCTTATCCGCTGCTTTCCCGCCTCTACCCTGCTTTCGGCCGGCTGATCGACCGGATCGGCGGCGACCAGGTGCGCAATATGGGCACGATTGGTGGCAATGTCGCCAATGGCTCGCCGATCGGCGACACGCCGCCGGCCCTGATCGCGCTCGGCGCGACACTGACCCTGCGCTCGAAGAAAGGCAGCCGCAGCCTGCCGCTGCAGAATTTCTTCATTCAATACGGGCGCCAGGACCGCCAGCCCGGCGAGTTCGTCGAGAGCCTGTTCATCCCGGCGCTCGCCCCTGACGCGCATTTCTCCGTCTACAAGATCTCCAAGCGCCGGGATGAGGATATTTCCGCGCTCTGCGGCGCCTTCCATCTGAGGCTCGATGCCGATGGCAAGGTCAAGACGCTGTCCATCGCCTTTGGCGGCATGGCGGGAACCCCGAAGCGGGCGTCGCAGACGGAAGCGGCAATGATTGGCCGCC
Organism: Xaviernesmea oryzae; assembly: GCF_900109605.1. GTDB lineage: Bacteria > Pseudomonadota > Alphaproteobacteria > Rhizobiales > Rhizobiaceae > Xaviernesmea > Xaviernesmea oryzae. Next base: position 61,441 of record NZ_FOAM01000010.1, on the reverse strand, counting down.
TTTGGACCGAGGAGACGGTCGCGCTCGGCCAGGCAGCGCTGGCGAAAGACTTTCAGCCGCTGACAGATTGGCGCGCCAGCGCCGCCTATCGCAACCTAGCGGCCGCCAATCTCTTGACCCGCTTCTATTTGGAAACGCGCGGCGAAGGCTGCGAACTGACCCGCTTCGAAGGCGCTGCCTGAAGCGCTGGGGTCGGCTCGCGCCATGTGCGGGTCCATGCAATCGAGTGAAACGGCGGCGTGCTCGCCGTGCCCTCGCCTTTGATATCGCCGCCTTATGAGGCAGCCTCAAGAGGAGGACATCTTCCATGGATGCCACCGCTTTCGAAGACAAGACCGTCACCCCTCTCTCTGGCCCAATGCATGCGGCGCGCCGGCATGATTCCGCGCATAAGCATGTAGCCGGCTCGGCGGATTATATCGACGACATGCCGGAGCCGGCTGGCACGCTGCATGCCGCGCTCGGCATGACCGACCGGGCGCATGCGGAAATCCTGTCGATGGATTTCTCCGACGTCGAAAAGGCGCCGGGCGTTGTCTGCGTCCTGACCGCGCGCGACATGCCCCATTCCAACGATATCAGCCCCAGCCATCTCGATGACGAGCCGGTGCTGGCGGATGGGCTCGTGCAGTTTCACGGCCAGCCGGCCTTCGTCGTCATTGCCGAGACCCGCGACCAAGCGCGCCGCGCCGCACGGCTTGCGAAGATCGACTATCGCGACCTGCCGCATATCATCGACCCTGCGGACGCCATCGAGAAGGGCGGAACGCTGGTCACCAAGCCGCTGACGCTGAAACGCGGCGAGGCTGAGACGGCGCTTGATCACGCACCGCGGCAGCTCCGTGGCCGCATGCGCATCGGCGGGCAGGAGCATTTCTATCTCGAAGGCCATATCGCCTTCGCCATTCCCGGCGAGGATGACGATGTGACCGTCTGGTCCTCGACCCAGCATCCGAGCGAGGTACAGCACATGGTGTCCCACGTGCTCGACGTGCCCTCTCATGCGGTCACCGTCCAGGTCCGGCGCATGGGCGGCGGCTTCGGTGGCAAGGAAACGCAGGGCAACCAGTTCGCCGTACTCGCCGCCGTGGCCGCCAAGAAACTGAACCGCCCAGTGAAATTCCGCCCTGACCGGGACGAGGATATGTGTGCGACCGGCAAGCGGCATGATTTCCTGGTCGATTATCAGGTGGGCTTCGATGATGAAGGCCATATCCTCGCGGTCAAGGCGAATTACGCCGCGCGCTGCGGCTTCTCCTCCGACCTGTCAGGCCCGGTGACCGACCGCGCACTGTTTCATGCCGACAATGCCTATTTTTACCCGCATGTGCTTCTGACCTCACAGCCGCTGAAGACCAACACCGTCTCCAACACCGCCTATCGCGGCTTTGGCGGGCCGCAGGGCATGGTCGGCGGCGAGCGGATGATCGAGGAGGTCGCCTATGCGCTCGGCCTCGATCCGCTTCAGGTGCGCAAACGCAACTTCTATGGCGAGCCGGGCTCTGGCCGCGATCTCACCCCCTATCACCAGGAGGTCGAGGACAACATCATCGCCCGTCTGGTGGACGAGCTGGAGCGCGATGCCGATTACCAGGCTCGCCGCGCCGCCATCCTCGATTTCAACGCGAAAAGCCGGGTCATCAAGAAGGGCATCGCGCTCACGCCGGTGAAATTCGGCATCTCCTTCACGATGACGGCCTTCAACCAGGCCGGTGCCCTCGTCCATGTCTATCAGGATGGCTCGATCCACCTGAATCATGGCGGCACGGAAATGGGCCAGGGCCTCTATACCAAGGTCGCCCAGGTGATTGCCGATTGCTTCCAGGTCGATCTCGAGCGGGTGAAGATCACCGCCACGACCACCGGCAAGGTGCCGAACACCTCGGCCACCGCCGCCTCTTCCGGTTCGGATCTGAACGGCATGGCGGCCTTCGACGCGGCACGCCAGATCAAGGAGCGGCTGATCGCCTTTGCCGCAGAGCGCTGGCAGACGACGCCCGATGCCATCCGTTTCGTGGCGAACCATGTGGAGATCGGCGAGGAGCGCGTGTCCTTCCCCGACCTCGTCAAGCAGGCCTATTTCGCCCGCGTCCATCTTTCGGCCGCCGGCTTCTACAAGACGCCGAAGATCCACTGGAACCGCGAAACCGGGCGCGGCATGCCCTTCTATTATTTCGCTTACGGCGCCTCCTGCTCGGAAGTATCCATCGACACGCTGACGGGCGAATATCTGGTCGAGCGCGTCGATGTGCTGCACGATGTCGGCCGCTCGCTCAATCCGGCAATCGATATCGGCCAGGTCGAAGGCGCCTTTGTTCAAGGCATGGGCTGGCTGACGACCGAAGAGCTCTGGTGGGACGACAAGGGCCGGCTGCGCACGCATGCGCCCTCCACTTATAAGATCCCGCTCGCCTCCGACCGGCCGAAGATCTTCAACGTCAAGCTGGCCGACTGGTCGGAAAACCGCCAGCCGACCATCGGCCGCTCCAAAGCCGTGGGTGAGCCGCCCTTCATGCTGCCAATTTCCGTGCTCGAAGCGCTGTCCATGGCGGTCGCGTCCGTCGCCGACTATCGCGAATGTCCGCGGCTCGACGCGCCGGCGACGCCGGAACGCGTGCTGATGGCCGTGGAGCGGCTGAAGCGAGGCTGAGGAATGGACGGGCTCGCTGCCTTTCTCGATGCCGAGCCGGCACTGGTCCTGGTCGAGATCGTTAACGTCAAGGGTTCCGCCCCGCGCGAGACCGATGCCTTCATGCTGGTCGGGCCTCGCGCCTTGTTTGGAACCATCGGCGGCGGCCAGCTCGAATATCTTGCCATCGATGAGGCAAGACGACTTCTGACGTCTGGCGACGGACCGCTCCTGCGCGACGTGCCGTTGGGACCTGCCATCGGCCAATGCTGTGGCGGGCGCGTAAGCCTTCGGCTATCCCGCCTCGACGAGACCGCGCGTGCAGCCTTTCTGGCCGGCAAGGTGGCTGAAGCCGAGGCGTGGCCTCGAATCCTGCTCTTCGGCGCCGGTCATGTCGGCAAGGCGCTGGCTCAGGCGCTGGCACCGCTGCCCTTGCGCCTCTGCGTCATCGAAAGCCGCGCCGAGGAACTGGACAGCCTGCCTTCTGGCATCGACAGGCGGCTGACGCCGTTGCCGGAAGCCGAGATCGATGCCGCCGACGCAGGCAGCGTTATCCTCATCCTCACCCACGATCATGCCCTCGACTTCCTCATCGCCGCACGTGCGCTTGCTCGCGGAGATTTCGCCTATGTCGGGATGATCGGCTCGGCCACAAAGAGAGCGAGCTTTCGCCGCTATGCCCGTGAAGAGGGCTTATCGCCCTCGCAGAGTGATCGCCTGACCCTGCCGATCGGAGGCAGCGCCGTGCGCGACAAGCGCCCCGCCGTCATTGCCGCCCTGACAGCGGCGGAGATCCTGACGGTGCTCGCTCAAGCGCCTGCCAACGCCACCCTTGGCGCACGTTGACAAGCATTCGTATCCAAGCTCACCGCCACACCGGCCAGACGCTGGGATCGTCCCGCTTCGGCTCCCGACCATCGAGAATGCCGATATCGCGCTTCACGTGGTCAGGCACGTGTTCAAGCTCCAGCCTGTGGTTGCTACGGGCCATGCGGATGCAGATCCATTTCAAAAAGGCGGCAAGCTGGGAGGACCTGCCGGGTGCGAAAGGCACTGCGAGATCTTTTGCAAGGGAGGTCATCGTCGAGATCCAACATCAGGAAAACTGCTTTCAGCTTCCCGCTGGACAGACTGGGAATCCAATGCAATCTCTTCACCTTGCCATCAGGAGCACTGATCCATGAAGATATCCCGCCAGGTTCCCCTGCATGCATTGCGCGTCTTCGAAGCCGTGGCACGGCTGCAGAGCTTCACCCGCGCCGGCGAGGAGTTGGGGCTGACGCAGACGGCGGTGAGCTACCAGATCAAGCTTCTGGAGGACCATCTGGGCGAGCCCCTGTTTTTGCGCAGGCCGCGCCAGATCGCGCTGACGGATGCAGCCGAGCGCATGCTGCCGAAGATCGTACAAGGCCTGGATCTTCTGGGCGAGGCCTTGGCGGCCGCGCGCGCGCCGACCGAGGAGATCCTGCTCATTCATTCGCCGCCGACCTTTGCCCAGCAATGGCTGACCTTTCATCTCGGCCGCTTCCACATGCTGCAGCCATCGATTGCGGTGCGGTTGAAGGCGGCAGGCGAGACCATCGATTTCGACCGAACACCTGGCGATATCGCGATTCGCTGGGGCCGGGGCGATTGGCCGGGACTATGCGCGCATTTCCTGATGCGACTCGATTTCGCACCGGTTCTAAGCCCCGCTTTGGCCGAGAGCATCGGCGGCGTGAAGAACCCCGCCGATCTTCTCAAACTGCCGATCATCAGCCCGACGGATATCTGGTGGCGGCTTTGGTTTACCGCCGCCGGCGTCGACCCTGGGGAACTGGCGCTGCGGCCGAAAAACGATTTCGGCATTCAGTCGCTCGATGCCGGTGCGGCCCTCGCCGGCCAGGGCGTGGCCATCATCAACCCCGCCCATTATCGCAACGACATCGCACGTGGCCGCCTGATCCAGCCCTTCGAACTGATGTGCAATGATGGGCGCGACTATTGGCTCGTCTATCCCGAGCGCCGACGGCATCAGCAGAAGATCAAGGCCTTTCGCGACTGGATCCTGGCGGAAATGGCGGCGGAGGATTCAGTCGACACGGCCATGCCGGGCTAAGAGCCGGCCGACCACGCGAGCATTGACGCACCGCGCCTTGAGAGAGTGCAGGTTTACGCTTTCTGGAATGCCAGATGCAGGCCTAGGCCGACCAGGATCGTGCCCCCGGCCTTTCGCATCCAGAGCTTCGCCCTTGTTGACCGCTGAAGACCTTTGAGGATCAGTCCGGCCAGAAGCACGCCGACGAGATCGGCCAGGGTGAAGATCAAATTGACGAGGAGGCCGAGCAACAGAAACTGCAGCCAGAGCGGGAAGGCGGCGGAGGCATCGACGAATTGCGGCAGGAAGGCAAGGAAGAAGATCGCCGTCTTCGGATTGAGCAATTCGACCATCACGCTCTGCGCAAAGGCCTTGCGGGCGGATGCCACGCGCTGCGGCTGCCCGGCTGCGCCCTCCTCATCCTTGGCGCGGAACAAGGCGATGCCCAGCCAGATGAGATAGGCAGCGCCGGCCAGTTTCACGGCTGCATAAGCGATCGGCACGGCATGAAACAGCGCCGACAGCCCGGCAGCCGCAGCCGCGATATGAGCATAGGCGCCGAGATGGATGCCCAGCACCGCGTTCAACCCGGCCTTTTTACCGCCTACAACCGTGCGCGCTGCGGCATAGAGCATGGCAGGCCCGGGAAGAAAGGCGAACAGCGCCGTCGTCACCAGGAATGCCAGCAGATGGTCGAGAGGCGGCATAGAAGTTCAATCCTTCAGGCGGGCAAGGCGAAGATCTTGCTGACGGAAACGCCGGGCCCCCATCCGCAAAACCAAGCTGAAGACGGCGGCTCAGCAGCACGGGCAGAATGGGCGAAGCAGGCGGCAACTGCAAGCGGAAGGCAAAAGGCCGCGAAGAGCCGGGCCTGCGCGTCAAACGTCCACATTTAAGTCGAACACGGCCCTTTCCCCCTCAGGCGCTTTTCTGCAAGATGACCGATGGGGCAAATGATGTCAGGGGTGCTCGATGTATGAATATGCGATCGCGTGGGAATGGTTGACCTTTGCCGTGCGCTGGCTGCACGTGGTGACCGCGATCGCCTGGATCGGCTCGTCCTTCTATTTCATCGCGCTCGACCTTGGCTTGGTGAAGCGCCCCCATCTGCCGCCCGGCGCCTATGGCGAGGAATGGCAGGTGCATGGCGGCGGCTTCTATCACATCCAGAAATATCTGGTGGCGCCGGCCTCCATGCCTGAGCACCTCACCTGGTTCAAATGGGAAAGCTACGCCACCTGGCTGTCCGGCTTCGCCATGCTTTGTCTGGTCTATTATGGCGGGGCCGATCTCTTCCTGATCGACCGGCACGTGCTCGACATTTCCGCGCCCGTCGCCATTCTGCTGTCGCTCGCCTCGCTCTCCATCGGCTGGATCTGCTACGATCTTCTGTGCAAATCGCCGCTCGGCAAGAACACCTGGGCGCTGATGGGCCTGCTCTATGTCGTGCTGGTCGCCATGGCCTGGGGCTATACGCAGATCTTCACCGGCCGCGCCGCCTTCCTGCATCTGGGCGCCTTTACCGCCACGATCATGTCGGCCAATGTCTTCTTCATCATCATGCCGAACCAGCGCATCGTCGTGGCGGACCTGATCGCCGGGCGCATGCCGGACCCAAAATATGGGCAGATCGCCAAGCAGCGCTCGCTGCACAACAATTATCTGACGCTGCCCGTCATCTTCTTCATGCTGTCGAACCACTATCCGCTGGCCTTCGCCACGGCCTATAATTGGGTGATTGCAGCCCTCGTCTTCCTGATGGGCGTGACCATCCGCCATTGGTTCAACACCACCCATGCCCGCAAGGGGCGGCCGACCTGGACCTGGCTGGTGACGCTGATCCTGTTCATCGTGATCATGTGGCTGTCGACCGTGCCGCGCGCGAGCGCGCCCGAGGGAGCGGCCGAGGCGGTCGCGCCGGCTTTCCAGCGCTTCGCCGAGAATGCACATTTCCCGGCCGTGAAAGAAACGATTTCCACGCGCTGCTCCATGTGCCACGCGGCCGAACCCGTTTATGAAGGCCTCGCCCGTCCGCCGAAGAATGTGCGCTTCGACACCGACGCCGAGATCGCCGCCCATGCGCGCGAGATCTATCTCCAGGCCGGCCGCGCGCATGCCATGCCGCCCGGCAACCTCACCGACATGACCGAAAAGGAACGCGCGCTTCTGACCGCCTGGTTCGAAAGCGCCGCCAGGACCCGCTGACCATGACCTTGACCCTGTTGCGTGGCCGCACGCTGTCCTTCACCCGCCTGCCCGACGATCTGACCGACACCACCGCCTTCACCTATGAGAGCGACGGCGCGGTGCTGATCGAAAACGGGCTGACCGTCGCCAGCGGCGCCTATGAGCGGGTTCGCGCCGATCTGGGCGCGCGCGAGGCCATCGAGATCGACCACCGGCCGCATCTGATCCTGCCGGGCTTCATCGACACGCATCTGCATTTTCCGCAGATGCAGGTGATCGGCTCCTATGCCGCCAATCTCCTGGAATGGTTGAACACCTACACCTTCCCCGAGGAATGCCGCTTCGTCGAAAGCACGCATGCCCAGCGCATCGCCACGCATTTCTTCGATGAGATGGTGCGCCATGGCACGACGACCGCGGTAGCCTATTGCTCGGTCCACAAAGCCTCCGCCGACGCCTTCTTCGCCGAGGCGCTGAAGCGCGACATGCGCATGGTCGCCGGCAAGGTGATGATGGACCGCAATGCGCCGCAAGGCCTGCTCGATACGCCCGAAATGGGCTATGACGAGACCCGCGCGGTCATCGAACAGTGGCACGGCAAGGGCCGCAACCATGTGGCCATCACCCCGCGCTTCGCCATCACCTCGACGCCGGAGCAGATGTCGGCGGCGCAAGCGCTCGCCCGCGAATTTCCCGATCTGCATATCCAGACGCATCTGTCGGAGAACCGCGACGAGATCAGCTTCACCGCCTCGCTCTATCCGGACGCGATCGACTATACCGACGTCTACGCCCGCTACGGCCTGCTCGGCCCCAAGACGCTCTTCGGCCACTGCATCCATTTGTCGGAGCGGGAGATGGACGCAATGAGCGAGACGGGTTCGGTGGCGGTGCATTGCCCGACCTCGAACCTGTTCCTCGGCTCCGGTCTCTTCCCGCTGAAACAGCTGACCGGCCGGGCAAAACCGGTGCGCGTTTCCGTCGCGACCGATATTGGCGGCGGCTCCAGCTATTCCATGCTGCGCACGATGGATGAGGCCTATAAGATCCAGCAGATCCTCGGCCAGCGGCTGAACCCTTTCGAAAGCTTCTACCGTATGACGCTCGGCAATGCCGAAGCCCTCAGCCTGGAAGACCGCATCGGCACGCTGGCGCCCGGCAGCGATGCCGATCTCGTGGTTCTCAACGTCGCCGCCACGCCGGCCATGGCGCTGAAGGCGGAGGTCATCCGCTCGCTCGCCGACGAGCTGTTCCTGTTGCAGACCATGGGCGACGACCGGGCGGTCGCGGAGACCTATGTGGCGGGTAAGCCGGCGAAGGCGGGGCTGGTGGCAGCTTGATGCTCTCTCAATAATGGAATCGGCATTGGATGATCGTCACGGCCTGCTGATCCCCAGTACCTGTTACGGTATAGATCAGCCGGTGTTCGCCTGAGATGCGGCGGGACCAATAGCCTTTGAGGTTTTGGCGTAGTGGCTCGGGCTTCCCGATGCCCTGAAAAGGATGTCGGAGAATATCCTTGATGAGGTCGTTGACCCGCTCCTGCAGCGTTCGGTCATGCTCCTGCCAGTAAAGATAATCTTCCCAGGCATTTCGATGCCAGACGAGAAGCACCGCATTATTCCTTGGTCGTTCGCAGCTCGGCCTGGATCAGATTGCGCCCCTGAGACACATCGGCAGCGGCCGACAGCAGGCGCTCGGCATTAGCAGGCGACGACAGGAGATGCAGTGTCTCCATCAAGCTGTCATAATCCCGCTTGTCCACCAGGACAGCAGAATGTCTTCCGCCCACAATCTCCACGGGTTCACCGCCATCGGCCACGGTGTCGAGGAGATCATCGAGATCGTTCTGCGCGGAAACGGCGCTGACACTGCGCATGACGTCATCCTTCATCAGAGAGCGCAACAGGCTCGCCCAGCCAAAGATGCGATTGAGGCCGGCCGACGTCAAGCAATCTCAACTCCCCCGATAGGTCGAATAGCCATAGGGCGAGATCAAGAGCGGCACATGGTAATGCGCCGTCTCGTCGGCAATGCCGAAGCGAATGGGGATGATATCGAGAAAGGCGGGCTTGGGCAGGGCGGTGCCGAGCGCACGCAGATAGGCGCCGGCGTGGAAGACCAGCTCATAGGTGCCGACCAGGAAATCCGCGCCGGACGACAGGATCGGCCCGCCATCGATGCGGCCGTCCTGATTGGTGACGACACGCTTGATGAGCGTGCGCGCTTCCCCCTCGATCCGGTAGAGATCGATGGCAAGACCTTCGGCCGGCAGGCCACGGGCTGTGTCGAGAACATGGGTGGTGAGGCCGGTCATGCGTGTCAGGGCTCCGCGATGAGGAAGGGCATGTCGTAAAAGAATTCTTCGAGATTGCTGCCTTCGCCTGCCCGGTCGACCACGAGAAAATCCGTGGTCTTGCCGACCGTCATCAGCGGGTGATGCCAGACATTGGCGCGGTAGTTCACGCCCTGGTCGCCGCGGGCGCGAAAGACGCGCGGGCGGCCAGGTCGGCCGGCCTCATCGGGTGCGACAAGCACAAGCCAATCGCCACCCGACAGCGGCGAGAAGCTCTGCGAGCCGAGCGGGTGGCGCTCCATCATGGTGACCGCATAAGGGAAGGTGCGCGGGCTGCCGCGGAAGATGTTGAGGATGGTGCGCGCGCCCTCCCCGTAAGCTTCCGCCTCGGCCAGCGCGTGATAGCGCTCGGTATTGCCGCCATTGATCAACCGCATCGCCGCCGGATCGGCCTCGATCACCGATCCGAAAGGCGCGAAGGCCTCTGGCGTCAAGGGTTCCGGCGTCAGCTGCTCGGCCATCAGGCCTTGACCCCGAAGAGCCGCAGCCGGCTGGTGCCGCCATCGGGGAACATGGCATAGCGCACATGGGTGACCGGGCCGATATTGGCCACGGCATCGGCGCCGTATTCGTGAATATGATCCATCGACAGCTTCTGGCGCGGCAGGATCGGCGTCCAGTTTTCCGAGGCTGCGATGTCTTCCTCACTGAAGGTGTCGCCATGGCCGGGCAGATAGGCGCCGAGCAGCTGGCACGTGTCCGGAAAGTTGCCCTTGAAATGCGCGGTATCGACCACGACGCGACGGATCAGGCCGGGATGGCCGAGGCGGATGATCGCCCAGTCATGGCCGGGGCCGCGCCGACGGGCCGTTTCCCAGCCATCGCCCATATTGATGCCCCGTCCCGGCCCGAGCATCTGGTCCGGCACGCCGTAATGGGCGTTGGACCAGGCGAGCGACTTGGCACCATTGTAGATATAGGCGAGATCCACTTCCTCATCCGCGCCGACCTTCGACCAGTCGAAATGAGCCGTGCCGTAGACACGCAGGCGGGCGATGCCGCCATCGGGGAAGATGTGGAGGCGCAGATGGGTATAGACCTTGCCGCCCGTCGCAATGGGGAAGAAATGATGCGCCGCCGCGCCGATGCCGGGGCCGAGCGGAGACTTTGGCAGGATCTCCTCCCAGGGGCTCTCGTCGGTCGGCTCGCCGGCTTCGAGGTAAAGCGCCTCGATGGCGCAATGGGGCGGATAATTGCCGGTGAAATGGCTAGTGTCGACATCGAAGCCATGGATCACGCCGGGCATGGCCAGCTTGATCACGCCCCAATCATGACCGGCCACGCGCTTGCGCCGGCTTTCCCAGCCATCCATCCACTTGCCATTGTCGTCATAGACATCCGGCAGGAACTTGGCCGGCTCGTCCGCCAGCATGCGCGAGAGCGGCGCGAAGAACTCGTCGGTCGAGTAGAGCGCGGTGGCGCCGAGCCGGGCGGAGGCGAGATTGACGGCGCCGATGGTGAAGTCCGGCAGGGCGGTCGGGGTGGTGTCGAACATGGGCGTCTCCTTACGGCAAAAGGGCTGTCAGCCTCAGGCGGGCGATCTTTTCCACCTGGGCCAGCGCCGTCTGAAATTCGGTATCGGCATCGTTGCCGATGCGGGCTTCGAAAGCGGCGAGGATATCGTCCTTGCCCAAGCCCTTGACCGCGATGATGAAGGGAAAGCCGAAGCGGCTCGTATAGGCATCGTTGAGCGCCGTAAAGCGGGCATGCTCGTCCGCCGTCAGCCGGTCGAGCCCGGCAGAGGCCTGCTCCGCCTTGCTGTCTTCGGTCAGGTCGCCTGCGATTGCCAGACGGCCTGCGAGATCGGGATGGGCGCGCAGCACGCCGAGCTTCTCCGCATGCGAGGCCGCCCTGAAAGCGGCAACCATGGCGCCATGCACGGCCTCTGCCGTCAGCGACAAATCTGGATGGGCATCAATCGCACGCTCGGCGATGAAGGGGGAATGCTCGAAGATGCCGCCGAAGCGGGCAATAAACGCGGTCTTGTCCATACGTCCTTCCAAAATACGGGTCGGATCGCGAAAACCGGCATCGCCGCCTTCTGGTATCGCGCGTGGCAATCCATAGATGAGCGGCTGCGTCCAGCCCAGAGTGCCAATGGGGTTGGATGCACGCTGCGGCCAGCCGTTCCGGCGCCGGCGCCTACCAATCCGGCCGGTGATGGGCGTGCCAATGGCGGGCGATCTCGATACGGCGGGGCACCCAGACATCGCGATGGGACAGCACATAATCGATGAAGCGTCGCAGGCTGGCGATACGGCCCGGCCGGCCGACGAGACGGCAATGAAGGCCGACCGACATCATCTTCGGCATGCCCTCCTGTCCCTCGCGATAGAGCTCGTCGAAGGCATCCTTGAGATAGGCGAAGAACTGATCCCCGGCATTGAAACCCTGCGGCGTGGCAAAGCGCATGTCGTTGGTGTCGAGCGTATAGGGAATGATCAGAAAGGGCTTGCCCTCGGGACCGGGCACCCAGAAAGGCAGGTCGTCGGAATAATTGTCGGAGGAGTAGAGAAAGCCGCCCTCCTCCATCACGAGCTTCAAGGTGTTGGTCGAAGGCTTGCCCTGATACATCCCGTAGGGCCGCTCGCCGGTCAGTTCCGTATGGAGCCTCACCGCATCGAGAATATGCTGGCGTTCCAGCGGCAGCGGATAATCCTTGTATTCATGCCAGCGATATCCGTGGGAGGCGATTTCCCAGCCTGCTTCCTTCATCGCGGCCACGGCATCGGGATTTCGCGCCATGGCGAGCGTCACGCCGTAGACGGTCACGGGCACGTTCATCTCGGTGAACAGCCGGTGCAAGCGCCAGAAGCCTGCACGCGATCCATATTCGTAGATCGATTCCATATTGAGATTGCGCTGGCCCGGCCAGGGGGCGGCGCCGACAATCTCCGACAGGAGATGTTCCGAAGCGGGATCACCGTCGAGAATGCAGCTTTCGCCGCCCTCCTCATAATTCAGGACGAACTGAACGGCGATCTTCGCGCCGCCCGGCCAGCGTGCATCCGGAATATGGCGGCCATAGCCGACGAGATCGCGCGGATAGACCTTCTGATCCATGAAGCTGTTGCCCCTTCTGCCCTTTTTGCCGGCAGGTTAAGCAGCGGCTTGGCGAAAGTCGAGGACGAAATTGCTGCGCTGCGGGGCGTCGGCAACACGCGCGGCGGCACCTTGCAAGCGCAAGGCTTCGCTGCGCCCCACCAGGTTTCTCAGCGCGCCGGGACTAGAGAGCGCATGGCGAGCGCCACCTTGGCCTCGCCGACAGGCGCAGGGCGGTGCCCATCCTCATTGGCGGCGATGGTGCGGGGGCGCACACGGTGGGTCGGTAGCTTCCCCATCGGCAGCTGCGAGTGCACCCGCATCGGCGCGCCGGCACCCGCCTCGACAAACAGCGCGAGACTGGAGATTTCCAGCGGCCGCAGACAGAAGGCCTCGAAATGCGCCTGCAGCGCGGTGGCGATACGCAATTGGGATGGAAATGGCACAGGGCCGGTCACCATCATATGAAAGCTGTGTTCATCCATGACATGCGGATCGCCCCAGCGATGCAGATTGGCGAATTGCGTGGCTGTCAACCGGTCAGGATCGCGCCGCTCGATTTCCGCATCGGTCAGCATTGCCCTGTATGGCTCGAAACATTCCAGGACTTCGGCCGTGAGCTGCCGGATCTCCTCGCTTGGCGCCGCCGGCGCCAGCATGAAGCAATGGTCCCTCAGGCGCACGGACAGGCGGGGCAGGACCAGAGGCGCCCTCTCGCTGGTAAACCGCAGAAGCGCGTTCAACAAGGCTGCCTCATCCACCCCATCACCCAGGCGGAAGAGCGGCCGCAGCATGGCGTGAAAGCCGAAGCGGCGGGGCACGGCGGTGTAGAAGGCCAGTTCCTGCGCGGAAATGCCGGAGACATGCGGCTGCTCGCAAAGGGCATCCGAATAGGGATTGCGGCCCAGCCACTCGGCGGCGGCCAAGGTCAAGGGGTCGCAAACGGACGGTGTGAAGCCGATAGCATACCGCATGCTGATCTGAAATCTCCGGTGGTTGTCAAAGGCGCTACGCGATTTGCATGACAGGAGCACGAACGCGGCACGGACTTGGCGCGCGCATGGAACCAAACCATCCCCAGATTCATTGAGTTGACAGCGCTGTATTAGAAGCAAGCGCTGGATATGGAGGATGTCATGACGGTTGAAGACACCATTCTGCGTCGGTCAGGACTGAAGGATGCAACGGCGCGGGACGCGGAATTCGAAGGCGCAGACCGGCAGGATGCGACCATCACCGAAACGCATGATCTGATTGCCAGCGACAAGGTCGAGGGCACCGCCGTCTACGGTGCGAATGACGACCATATCGGCACGATCGAGCGCCTGATCCTGGAGAAGCGCAGCGGTCGTGTGGCCTATGCGGTCTTGAGCTTCGGCGGATTTCTCGGCATCGGCAGCGATTACTACCCGCTTCCCTGGGAAAAGCTGACCTATCACGAACGGCTGAGCGGCTATCGAACCGATCTGACCCGCGAGCAGGTCGAGAAGGCGCCGAAATATCGCAGTGACGAAGACTATCAGTGGGACGCCGCCAATGGCCGACGCGTCTACGACTACTACGGCGTGCCGCCCTACTGGATGTAAATCCGAGCCGGCATATCGATTTGTCGATGGCCTCGCGATAATCGCGGGGCCTTTTTCATGCCCGGGTTTTGCCACCGGTTCGGGCGAGCGACATATGGGTTGCCAGCAGGAAGGGCTGTGGCAAGGTCATCGGCCTGCCCAGGATCTCGCCCACCACGGCCTCTGCCATATGATGGGCGATGCCGAAGGAGATTTTGAAGCCGCCGGTCAAGGCGAACAGACGCGGCAGATCTGGATGCCGCCCCACCATCGGCTCGCGCCCGATCGCCTTCGGCCGCAATCCTGCCCAACGCTCGATCACCGGCGCGCCTGCCAGCCCGGGCGCCAGAGCCACCGCGCGGGCGATTAGCGCATCGAGCTGCTCATCGGTCGAGGCAGGATCGGCGAATTGCTCCTCGCTGGTGCTGCCGATCGCCACCTGTCCATTCTCATGGGCGACCACATACAGTCCATCGGCGAACAGGATCGGTAGCGCCGGATCGATCCGCGCGTCGAGAAGCGCCGCTTGGCCCTTGACCTTCTGTCCGAGCGGGGGCGCGCTGCTTGGAAGCCCCTCGGCAAGAAAAGGGAAACTTTCGACACCGGCAGCAACGATGCAGGCTGAAAAGCCGAGGCGCAGGCCGGAGGCAGAGAGAGCGCTGCCCTCTTGCGCATCCAACGACCGGACGGGATCGTCCTCGATCACGCGGCAATGCGGATCGGCGCGAAGACGCGCATCCAAGGCGCCGAGCAAAGCACGTGGAGACAAACGGGCGGTCAGCGTCTCCACCACAATGCCCGCCGGCGCGCCGGCACGATCAGGCCAGCCCTCAATGCCGGGCTGAGCCTCGAACCGCCATACATGCCCGACCGGCCAGTTTTGCGCCGCATCCTCGCCATGGCGCAAGGCACGCTCGACATGTTGCGGGCGCAGGAGCGGCATGATGCGCCCGCAGCGGCGATAGAAGCAGGACAGGCCTGTCTCGGCCTCGATGCGGGCGATCTCACTCTCCAGACTGACAAGTGCCTCGCGCTGCAGCGCCTTCTTCTCGTTCCAGCGGTCCGGCATATGCGGCATCAGTGCCCCGAGCAGGCCGCCACTTGCCCCCGCACCAATCCGGCTGGCTTCGATAAGGCAGACGCTCAAGCCCGCCCGCAAAGCCATGACCCCTGCCCATAAGCCCATTACCCCGCCGCCGATGACCAGCACATCGGCGCGATGCAGCGCGGGAATAGGGATCGAGGAAACAGCAGGCATGACAAATCTTTCCGACAGTTAGGCGCCTGTCTTGAATCAGCCGCAGAAGCGGTTGACACATCGAATGAAGCGGATCGGGACTGTGACGTGATCGTTCGCCATAGGTCGAGCCGCCGGTAGCGCGCCTTGCTAGAACTGGCCGCAGCGCCACCGTGTGCTTGTCCACCAGATAGGATGGCGGGGCAAATGATTTGCGTAAGATCCGGCAGGCAAACAGTCCTCTTGGCCTTGCCCGATGCGGGCGTTATGGCTGTCCGTCCAGACGGAATGGTCGTAAGGACAGGCGCTTGAACGGCATTGGATGGCGCGGAATGGAAGCGCGATGGCGATGATTGTCCGCATCGGCAAATCCCGTCAGGGCTGCCGGCAGCACAGGAGACTATGGCGATGATCCAGCGCCCGGAGCATCCCGACGAGGCGGCCGGAGCGGCCATCCTTGCGCAGACGCCGAACGAGCAAACGGCCGCCCAGCAAACACTGGACTGGTTCGACGGCGACATGCCCTATTCCCGGGAGTTTTCGGACCACTTCTACTGCCGGGACGATGGGCGGCTGGAATGCGGCCATGTCTTCCTGAGCGGAAACGCGCTGCCGCAGCGCTTGGCGGCACTTGACGCGGACGCGTGTTTTTCGATCGGCGAGCTCGGCTTCGGTACCGGGCTCAACGCCATGGAGACCTGGCGGCAATGGAAGCTGTCCGCGCCGCCGGGCGCCCGCCTCGCCTTCACCTCTTTCGAGCGCTTCCCCATGCCGCGCGCGGCGATCGAGCGCGCACTGGCCCGCTGGCCGGAGCTTGAGGCCGAGCGGCTTTGCCTGCTGTCCCATTGGCCTGATGCGCCGGCGGGAAAAATGGTGCTCGACCTTGCCCCGGACATGCGGCTCACGGTCGTCTGCGGTGTCGCGCTCGAACGGCTTGCGGCGGAAACCGCCCTCTTCGACGCCTGGTATCTCGACGGCTTCGCCCCGTCGCGCAATGGCGACATGTGGTCGGCCGAACTGATGGCCCAGGTCTATGCCCATACGCGCGAGGGCGGCCGGTTCGCCACCTATGCGGCCGCCGGCTTCGTGCGCCGCAATCTCATCGCCGCCGGCTTTCAGGTGGAGCGTCGGCCGGGCTTTGCCGGCAAGCGAGAGATGCTCTGCGGCCAACGCGCCGAGACCGCCAAGACCGCCGGTTGACGCTCAGCAAGGCCTTGACTTTCGGCTGCAAAAGGCCGACATGAGCCCTTGCGTCCCCTCCGGCCGTCCGCGTGAGCGTGCTTGCAGCCAGAAAGATCTGCATGAGGGGGTCTGCGCAGTTTATGGATTTCTCATAGGCCGGTTGCCCGGCCTGCCAGCGCACATCGCATCAATCTTCAACCCACAAGTTCCCATGTCACGCGGGGTTCTTGACGCCAGATCCGTTCGCCGCCGCTCTTTCTAAGCAAAGAGGCGGGGCGTCCACGTGTCCTGGCGCCCCCGAAAGGTACTAGTTTGACCACGTTTTCCGATCTTGGCCTCTCCCAGGACATGGTGTCTCACCTGAGCACCCAGGGCTTTACCACGCCCACCCCGATCCAGGCAGAAGCCATTCCTCTTGTTCTGGCCGGCCATGACCTGATTGGCCTTGCCCAGACCGGCACCGGCAAGACGGCCGCTTTCGGTCTGCCGATGATCGAGCGCATGGCTGCCGACGGCAAGCGCGCCGATCCGCGCAACATCCGCGCCCTGATCCTTGCCCCCACCCGCGAGCTGGTGAACCAGATCGCCGCCAACCTCAAGCTCTTCGTCAAGAAGATGCCGCTGCGTATCGGTGTCGTCGTCGGCGGCGCCTCGGTCAACCGGCAGGCCCAGCAGCTGGAACGCGGCGTCGAAATTCTCGTCGCCACGCCGGGCCGCCTGCTCGACCTCATCAACCGCAAGGCGGTGACGCTGACCCAGGCGCGCTATCTCGTGCTCGACGAGGCCGACCAGATGCTCGACCTCGGCTTCATCCACGATCTGCGCAAGATCTCCAAGCTCGTGCCGAAGAACCGGCAGACGCTGCTGTTCTCGGCCACCATGCCGAAGTCGATTGCCGAGCTTGCCGGCGATTACCTGACCGACCCGAAGAAGGTCGAGGTGACCCCGCCCGGCAAGGCTGCCGACAAGGTGGAGCAATATGTCCACTTCGTGCCCGGCAAGGACCAGAAGACGACGATCCTCAAGCAGACGCTCAACGAGAATCCCGATGGCCGCGCCATCGTCTTCTCGCGCACCAAGCATGGCGCCGAAAAGCTCGCCAAGCATCTGGAAGCCGTCGGCTATTCGGTCGCCTCGATCCATGGCAATAAGAGCCAGGGCCAGCGCGAGCGGGCGCTGAAGGGTTTTCGCGATGGCGAGATCAAGGTGCTGGTCGCCACCGACGTCGCCGCGCGCGGCATCGATATTCCGGCCGTCACCCATGTCTATAATTACGATCTGCCGGAAGTGCCGGATGCCTATGTCCACCGCATCGGGCGCACGGCGCGCGCCGGTCGCGATGGCATCGCCATCGCCTTCTGCGCCCCGGACGAAGCACGCCTGCTGCGCGACATCGAAAAGCTGATGGGCATTTCGATCACCGTCGCCAGCGGCCAGCCGCATGTCGGCGTTCTGCCGGCCGGTCCGGCCCGCGGCGGCCGTGGCCAGTCGCGCGGCGGCCAGGGCCGTGGTGGTGAAGGCCGTGGTCAGGGCGCACCGCGCGCGCAGGCCGGCGCCGGCCGCAGCCAGGGTGGCATGCCGAAGGCACCGAGCCCGTTTGCGGGCGACGAGCTTCTGGACGAGGCACCGCGCAAGAAGGACCACCGCAAGGGTCAGGGCCCGGCCGCCCAAGCCGCGCACCAGGCTCAGCTCGCCAAGCGCAACAACAATGGCGGCCGCCGCCGCAGCCGTCCGTCGCATGGCAGCGGCACACCGGCACAGGGCCAGCGCCGCGAAGGTGGCGCCCGCCGCGAAGAAGCCTGATCAGCGGCGGCATAAGCCGCGAGCGAGCGATCAATGAGATGCAGACGGCCGGGCGAAAGCCCGGCCGTTTGGCGTTTTCGGGTGAGAAAAGTGTTGAACCGACACAGCGGCAATCTGGTCAAAGCTTAGATGTCGCAACAGGAGCCAGCGCTTCCAAGCCGTTTACCACTTCGACTGAAGAAGCGTGTCGCGTCTTCTGTGCAGACGGCCAACCTATAGCACTTACATGACTATGAGAAATGTCTCATATTTGACAAGTCCTGCCCGATGCTTAAACCTTCTGCACGCCCACATGATTTCGGAGACCAAGCGCATGAAGCTGCATGATGTGACCGAACGGCTCGACGCATATAACGCCAATCTCGGTGGCTCGACCTTCCAGAAATGCACTTTGGCCGGCGCGAGGTTTCAGGACATCAATTTCGCCGGCGCGCACCTTCACGACGTCAACCTTTCCGGTTGGGACGTGGCCAATGCGAACTTTGCCGGCACGCGCATCCGTGACGCCAACCTGTCCGGCTTGAGCATCAGCGACTGCAATCTTGCGGGCATGACGATCGACGGTATCGATGTCGAGGAGCTTCTGCGCTGCTACCGGGCGCAGAAGCAGGCGTGAGCCGGCCCGCTCAGGACGCTGAAGCTGCGACCGCCTCACGCCCCTTGCGGTTGGTCAGATAGACGCCGGCCACCGCGATCACCGTTCCGGCGATCATCGGCGCGGTCAGCGGCTCGCCGAACATCGCCCAGGCTTCGGCTGCGGCGAGCGGCGGGACGAGATAGATCAGCGAGGCCGCGCGCGAGACCTGGCCGCGGCGGATGAGATAGAGGAGCAGGCCGATGGCGCCGACCGAAAGGCCGAGCACCGCCCAGCCGAGCGCGGCGAACAGCTCCAACCGCCAGACGACGCGCAGATTTTCAAGCGCCAGGGCGGCCGGGATCGTGACGATCAGCGCGCCGATATATTGGAGAAGCGCGATCTGGCGCAGATCGCCCTCCTGCAGAAAACGCTTCTGGTAGAGCGTGCCGAAGGTGGCGGACGCCATGCCGATGATGTTGATGGCGACGGGAAAAGCGGGGATCGCCGCATCCGCCATCGCCCCGCTGGCCATGGCTTTCGGCAAGACCGCCAGCGCAATGCCGCAGAAGCCGAAGAGAAGGCCAAGCCGCTGCAGGCCGCTCAGGCGCTCGCCGGTCATGGCCGGCGCGGCGATGGCGGTCATCAGCGGCTGCAGGCCGGCGATAATGCCGGAGATCGCCGCCGGCACGCCCTGCCCGATCGCCCACCAGACCGCGCCGAGATAGAAGCCATGCAGGAACATGCCGGAGACCACCGCATGCGCCCGTGCCTTGCCGGTGTTCAGGGGTGGCACCTTCATCACCAGGCAGAGCCCGGCAAAGATCAAGGCCGCCAACCCGTAACGCAGGATCAGAAAGGTCAGCGGGTCGGCATAGAGATCCGCATATTTCGCCATGACCCAGCCGGTCGACCAGAGCGCCACGAAGAGCACGGGCGAAAAACGCGCAAGCAGCAAGGCAGGACCCTCTCTCGAAGAGGCGATGGACAGAGCGGGCACAACGCGCAACAGCCACGGCGTGGCACAGGACTGCGAAGCCATCTGGCGATCACGGCAAACATTCGGACAAAGACGTGAAAGGCGGGGAAACTCCCGGACATGACGCGTCGCTTTAGCGCCTGGCGCGGGATGGCGTCAAAACAATTTCCTTGAGGCTCAACCTCAAGGCCTTTCAACGCCGCCGCCTGAAAAGAGCGCGAAAAGCGCTGGCGACACATGCCGGTTGCAGATTTGGCTGTTTTAGACGTTTTACGGGTTTTCCACAGGCGGGCCTTGATTCCTTTGCTCTTTTTTCTTTCGATTGAAGAGGCTTAAGCTTCTTGCATTGCAGCAGATGTTGTACTCAAATGGTTCATGTCAGGACCTGTCGAAACAATGGCGTTTCGATAATCCGCCCCGGTTTTTCCTCTTGCGCTGGCTGGCACAACCTTTCTGTTGTCCGCCTGGCTGCAGGGAATCGAGCGAGAAATCCGAGCGGACAGGCGCCTCATCCGAGGGAAAGCGGGAGGAATATCCGCATCCTCGCATGAAAGACGGGCTGGCGAAGACAACAAGGGGATGGCGCCATTGGCCTTTGACGAAATGATGACGGCGGACAACGAGCCGCGTCCGCCATACAAGACCTACAACAGCTGGTTTGAAAGCCAGGACAGAAGCCGCCTGATCGCCAAGTCGAAAGAGGCGGAGAACATCTTTCGCAAGACGGGCATCACCTTCGCCGTCTACGGCCATGCCGATTCCTCGGAAAAGCTGATCCCCTTCGATCTCATCCCCCGGATCATCTCCGCCAGCGAATGGCGCCGCCTCGCCCAGGGCATCGAGCAGCGGGTCATCGCGCTTAACGCCTTCCTCGACGACATCTACCACAAGCAGGAAATCATCAAGGCCGGCCGCATCCCGCGCGAGCTGATCGAGCGCAACGACGCCTTCCTGCCGCAGATGATCGGCATGCGCCCACCCGGTGGGGTCTACACCCATATCGTCGGCACCGACATCGTGCGCACGGCGGAAGACCAGTTCTATGTGCTGGAAGACAATGCCCGCACCCCCTCGGGCGTCAGCTACATGCTGGAAAACCGTGAAACGATGATGCAGATGTTCCCGGATCTCTTCCATGAGAACCGGGTGCAGCCGGTGGAGAACTATCCCTATCTTCTGCGCCAGAGTCTGGCCTCGCTGGCCCCTCCAGGCTGTCAGGGCAAGCCGCGCATCGCCATCCTCACGCCCGGCATCTACAATTCCGCCTATTACGAACATGCCTTCCTGGCCGACCAGATGGGTGTCGAGCTGGTCGAGGGCTCGGATCTGCGCGTCATTGACGGCCGGGTGAAGATGCGCACGACGCGCGGCTATGCCCAGATCGACGTGCTCTATCGCCGCGTCGACGACGATTATCTGGACCCCCTCACCTTCAAGCCGGAATCGGTGCTCGGCGTGCCCGGCATCATGGATGTCTACCGCGCCGGCAACATCACCATCGCCAATGCGCCCGGCACCGGCATCTGCGACGACAAGGCGATCTATTCCTATATGCCGGAGATCGTAGAATTCTACACCGGCCGAAAGGCGCTGCTGGAAAACGTGCCGACCTGGCGCTGTTCGGAGCCAGACAGTCTGAAATATGTGCTGGAGAACCTGGCAGACCTCGTGATCAAGGAGGTTCACGGCTCCGGCGGCTATGGCATGCTGGTCGGCCCGACGGCGACGCGCAAGGAGCGCGCGCTGTTTGCGGAAAAGCTGAAGGCGCGGCCCGGCAATTACATCGCTCAGCCGACGCTGTCGCTTTCCACCGTGCCGATCCTCGTCAACAAGGGCATCGCGCCGCGCCACGTGGATCTCAGGCCCTATGTGCTGGTGTCCGACAAGGTGCAGATCATCCCCGGCGGGCTCACCCGCGTGGCGCTGAAGGCCGGCTCGCTGGTGGTCAATTCCAGCCAGGGCGGCGGCACCAAGGATACCTGGGTTCTGGAGGACTGATCATGCTTCTCGGCAGAACCGCTTACGGCCTCTACTGGATGTTCCGCTATATCGAGCGGGCGGAAAACAGCGCCCGGCTGGTCGATGCCGGCCTGCGCATGTCGCTCACCCGCTCGCATATGAATGGCGACCTCTGGGATGGCGTACTGCAGACCTCCGGCGTCGGCGATGTCTATGAGTCGATCTATGGCCAGAACTGGAGCGAAGCGATCGACTTCCTCATGCGCGACAAGGCCAATCCGTCGAGCGTGCTGTCCTGCATCGAAACGGCGCGCCACAATGCCCGCATGGTGCGCACGGCGCTGACGCGCGAAACCTGGGAGGCCACCAATGAATGCTGGCTGGACCTGAAGGCCCTTTTGGCCCGGCGGCTGAAGCCCGCCGACCTGCCGGAGGTGATCGATGCGGTCAAGCGGAAGACCGGGCTGATCCGCGGCGCCTTCCATGGCTCGATGCTGCGCAATGACATCTTCAACTTTTCGCGCATGGGCACCTTCATCGAGCGGGCCGACAACACCGCGCGCATCCTCGACGTGAAATATTACGTGCTGCTGCCGGCCGTCACCCAGGTCGGCTCCTCGATCGACAATGTGCAGTGGGAATCGATCCTGCGCTCCGTCTCGGCCCATCGCGCCTATGGGTGGGTCTATGAGGGGGAATACAAGGCCGCCAATATCGCCGACTTCCTGATCCTCAACAACCGCATGCCGCGCTCGCTCGCCTATTGCTATGAGCAGATCCTCGGCAATCTTCAGCACCTCCAGCGCGAGTATAGCGATCGTCATGCAGCGCATGACACGGCCGAACGGACGATGAAATCGCTCCAGCACCATTCGATCAAGGATGTGATGGATCAGGGCCTGCACGAATATATCGAGGATTTTATCAATCAGAACAACCAGCTGAGCCAGGAAATCTCGGAGGGCTATCGCTTCCTGTGAGGCGGCCTTTTCAGAGGGAGTGACGGGCAGAGGCTTGGGTGCCAAGCCGGCGATGCGGGCTTGGCGAGACTTGACATAAAGGGAGAAGGCCGCGCGCATTTGTCGCCATGTCGTGGCCTCGTCTCCTGATGATTGGATGCGCGCTCCAACCGGCCGCCTATGCCGCTTTGCCTGGTCCGCGCCTGGAAAGGGTTTTTCATGCGCCTGACGATCAACCACACCACTGAATATGCTTACGGCACTCCCGTCTCCTATGCCCTGCAGCGCCTGCGGCTGACCCCGCCGACCACGGTGGGCCAGACCGTCTTGTCCTGGTCGACGGAGGTGGACGGGGCGAACCGGCAGGTCGGCTATGACGATCAATTCGGCAATCATGTGGAGCTGGTCAGCATCGAGGGCGAGCGCGAGGCGATCCGCATCATTGCCAAGGGAGAGGTGGAGACGGAGGATCGTTCGGGCGTTTTCGGCGCGCACCAGTCTTTCGTGCCGCTCTGGCTGTTCCTGCGCGACACGCCGCAGACCAAACGCACCAAGCCGATCCGCGATCTTGCGAAATCGATGAGCGGCGACAGCGATCTGGCGGTCATGCATGCGCTGATGGCCGCCGTGCACGAACTTATCGCCTTCGTACCCGGCGAAACGGCGAGCGCGACGACGGCGGACGAGGCGCTGGAGAAGCGCAAGGGCGTCTGCCAGGACCATGCGCATGTGATGATCGCGGCCGCCCGAGCCCTGTCGATCCCGGCGCGCTACGTTTCGGGCTATCTGCTCACCGAAGATGGCACCGCACAGCCTGCGAGTCATGCCTGGGCGGAAATGCATCTGCGGGGCCTCGGCTGGGTCGGCTTCGATGCCGCCAACAAGCTTTGCCCGGATGCCCGTTATGTGCGCATCGCCACCGGGCTGGACTACAAGGACGCCGCGCCGATCTCCGGCCTCGTCAATGGCTCTGCCAATGAAACGCTGACCGTATCAGTTACCGTCTCCGAACAAAGCCAGTCCCAGAGCCAAAGCTGATCGCAAGCCGCAGACCCCTCAAAATATTTCCGAATGCCGCTTGACTGAGAGTGCGCTCGAACTCGTACCGTCCGCCCTGCAAAGACGGTCGGCCAGGCAGTGCCGGATCGGCCATCGCCCGTCGTCATGACGCAGGCGATGCGAAGAGGTGAGCTTGAGAGCATGAAGATTGGTGAATTGGCGCGGCGCTCAGGATTGTCGGCGCATACGATCCGATATTATGAGCGCATCGGCCTTCTGCCCTATGCCGATCGGGATGGTGGCCGGCGGCGTGATTACGATGCCTCGATCCTCGACTGGATCGCCTTTCTCGGAAAACTCAAGGCAACAGGCATGCCGATCCGCGACATGCTGCTCTACGCGGCCTGGCGCCAGCAGGGGCCTGTGACGAACAAAGATCGTCGCACTCTGCTTGAAGCCCACCGTGAAGGCGTGCGCGCCCAGATCGCCGATCTCTCAGCCTGCCTGACCGTCCTCGACAGCAAAATCGCCACCTATCGCGCGGCAGAGGAAAGGACAGAGGACCATGAACCAGACGATCGACACGAGCCGGCTGCAGCGCGGCCGCGCAGCGCTCGCAGCCATTGACGGAGAAGCCGGCGAAAAGGTTGTCGCCGCCCTTGCGGATATCGCGCCCGACTTCGCCACCTATCTGCTCGAATTCCCCTTCGGCGACATCTATTCCCGTCCCGGCCTGAACCTGCGCGAGCGGGAAATCGCCACGATCGCGGCCTTGGCGGCCATGGGCAATGCGACGCCGCAGCTGAAGGTCCATATCGCCGCCGGTCTGAATGTCGGCCTTGCCCGTGCGGAGATCGTCGAAATTCTCATGCAGATGGCCGTCTATGCCGGCTTCCCAGCCGCGCTCAATGGGCTGTTTGCGGCAAAGGAGGTTTTTGGCGCGCGGGAGGAGGAGGCCTAAATCACGCCGCGGCCACCGCTTGAACATGCCCGGCTTGCGCATAAGCAAGAATTACGCGATCGGCCGTCATCAAAGGAACCTGCAGAAACCGGGCGGTGGCGACGATCATACGGTCGGCGGGATCGGCATAGAACGGCTGCGGCAAGCGCACACTGTCGATCGCAATCGCGGGCTCGATCAGCACAAGAATCACTTGCGGAAGCGAGAGCGCCTTGGCGATCCATAGATCCAGATCCTGCGCGAGCACCAGACGGCCCCGCTCGACAAGCATGGCAATCTCCCAAATCGAGATGGCCGAAACCGCAAGCTGGGCCGCCTGCTTGATTTGGTCCCGCGCTGCTGCGGACAGGCGCCCGTTGTCCTCGAGCGCCCAGATCAGGACATGCGTGTCCACCACCATCACGAGATGGCTGTCCCAGTCTCCAGGCTCAGCAACAGGAGAAAGCGGATCATCGTAAGAAATCATACTGCCCTTGAGAGCCCCCAGAATGCCCCCACCAACAGCCGTTTGGGAGAGAGGCGAGACAAGGGCCACAGGTCTACCATGACGGGTGACAATGAAAGGCTGCTTCATGCCAGACATCTCATCCAACACCGTCTCCGCGAAAGGTCCCAGATCTTCTGCACCGACCGACTTCATGACAGCACTCCCAGGAAGGAAGGCAAGCCTAACAGCGGACACCGGCGGTCGCAATATTCGCCCGATCAGCCTTCTGCCAGGAACCTCGCAACACTGGCGGGCCTCCTGCCGCATGACCAGACCTGCATCCCGCTAGCACTCGGGCATAAGATAGAAGAAGGCCTGCCCGACAGGGTCGGACAGGCCTCGATCGTCATCAGGCTTTCGCCTGTCTCAGCAAGTTAGTGGCTGTCGCGGTTCAGCGGAATGCCGCTGCCGCGCTTGCCGATGAGGAAGCCGAGATCGGCGCCCTGGTCGGCCTGGGTGACCGTGTCGATATAGAGCTTGCCGTAGCCGCCCTCGACCGGCATCTCCGGCTTGACCCAGGCGGCGCGGCGGCGGGCCAGTTCCTCGTCCGACACGTTGAGCGTGATCGAGCGGGACGGCACGTCGACCGTGATGGTGTCGCCGTTCTGCACCAGCGCCAGCGGTCCGCCTTCGGCGGCCTCAGGTGCGGTGTGCAGGATCACAGTGCCATAGGCGGTGCCCGACATGCGCGCATCCGAAATGCGGATCATGTCGGTGATGCCCTTCTTCAGCACCTTGGGCGGCAGGCCCATATTGCCGACTTCGGCCATGCCCGGATAACCCTTCGGACCACAGTACTTCAGCACCATGATGCAGGTCTCGTCAATGTCGAGATCATCCTTGTTGATGCGGGCGTGGTAATCCTCGATGCTTTCGAAGACCACGGCGCGGCCGGTATGCTGCATCAGATGCGGCGAGGCGGCCGACGGCTTGAGCACACAGCCTTTAGGCGCCAGATTGCCGCGCAGCACGGCGATGCCGCCCGACGAGGTCAGCGCCTTCTCGCGCGGCACGATGACGTCGTCATTGTAGTTGACCACGTCCTTCACGCCATTCCACATCGTATCGCCGGTGACGGTGATCGCATCATTGTGCAGCAGGCCCATTTCGGCCACGGCTTTGATCACCACCGGCAGGCCGCCAGCATAATAGAACTCTTCCATCAAGTGCTTGCCCGAGGGCTGCAGGTTGACGATGGTCGGCACGTCGCGGCCCAGGCGATCCCAGTCGTCAAGCGACAGATCAACGCCGACACGGCCGGCGAGCGCCAGAAGATGCAGCACGGCATTGGTCGACCCGCCGATCGCGCCATTGACGCGGATGGCGTTTTCGAAGGCTTCCTTGGTCAGGATGTCCGAAGGCTTCAGGTCTTCCTTGACCATGTCGACGATACGACGGCCGGAGAGCTGCGAAATGACCCGACGACGAGCATCGACCGCCGGAATGGCGGCATTGCCTGGCAGCGTCATGCCCAACGCTTCAGCCATCGACGCCATGGTCGAGGCCGTGCCCATGGTCATGCAGGAACCGGCGGAGCGCGCCATGCCCTGCTCGGCATCCATGAACTCGTCCAGGCTCATCTCGCCCGACTTGACCATTTCCGAGAACTGCCAGATCGCCGTGCCGGAGCCGACATCCTTGCCGCGCCATTTGCCGTTGAGCATCGGGCCGCCGGAAACGAGGATGACCGGAATGTCGACCGAGGCCGCGCCCATCAGCAGGCTCGGCGTGGTCTTGTCACAGCCGCCGAGCAGCACGACGCCATCGACCGGATTGCCGCGAATGGCCTCTTCGACATCCATGGCCGCGAGATTGCGGAACATCATGGCCGTCGGGCGCAGTGTGCTTTCGCCGACCGAGAAGACCGGGAATTCGACCGGAAAGCCGCCTGCCTCGTAAACGCCGCGCTTCACGCGCTCGGCGAGGTCGCGCAGATGCGCGTTGCACGGGGTCAGTTCCGACCAGGTGTTACAGATGCCGATGATCGGGCGGCCGTCGAACGTGTCGGCCGGCAGGCCCTGGTTCTTCATCCAGGAGCGGTGCATGATGGCATTCTTGCCCGTGCCGCCGAACCAGTCATAGGAGCGTAACCGCCGCGGCCATTCCGCCTTCTTCTTCATCGTCTCAATCCTTCATATGTTACCGGGCTCCGCAACCAGCCGCCGGACGGCTGGCGCGCGCCACACGAAAAGCCGGGCCTTAAAGCTGCTCGACCGTCACGTCCTCGACGGTTGCCACCGTCAAACGATTGGAGAGCGGCAAGCCAAAGCCGTCGGCCTCGATCTCGAACACATCGCCTGCCTGCGTACGGATGCCGTCACCGAAAGAAAGCGTCGCCGTACCGAACATGTGAACATGCACATCCCCGGGCGCGCGAAACAGGCCGTACTTAAAGTGATGGTGCTCCAGATTGGCGAAGCTGTGCGACATGTTGGTCTCGCCGGAGAGGAACGGCTTCTCCCAGATCACCTGTCCATCGCGCAGGATGCGCGAGGTGCCGCGAATATCCTCAGGGGGGAGGCCCAGGCGGATTTCCGGGCCAAAGCTTGCCGGGCGCAGCTTGGAATGGGCGAGGTAGAGATAGTTGACCCGCTCCATCACATGGTCTGAAAATTCATTCGCAACGGCAAAGCCGATGCGGAAGGGCTGGCCCTTGTCGGAGATCACATAGATGCCGGCCATTTCGGGCTCTTCGCCGCCATCATCGGCGAAAGCCGGCGAAATGAGATCGGCGCCGGGTGCCACCGACGCATAGCCATTGCCCTTGTAGAACCATTCCGGCTGCACGCCGATTGTCCCTGCCGCCGGCTTGCCGCCTTCCAGACCCATGCGGAAGATCCGCATCGTGTCGGTCGTGCCCTCTTCCACCTTCGAAACGGCAGCATGCATGGCGTCGCGCGTGGCGGCTGAACCAAGATGGGTCAGGCCCGTACCGGTCAGGTGCAGATGGGCGGGATCGGGATGGGTGATCGGCGGCAGGAAGGACTTGGCGGCTGCGGCAGCCTTGAGATCCACCGTCTCGCCGAGGCCGTACGCCTCGATCACCTCTTTCAGCCCACGCCCGGAATTGGCGGCCTCCATCGCCAGCGCATAAAGGCTTTCAGCCCCTTTCACCGCGCGCGCTTCGCCACCCTCCTCGCGGACCGCCACGATGATCGATCCGTCCTCGGCCTTCACCTGGGAAATCAGCACTGCCTTCACCTTCCTCATTCTTCATGGCCCAATTTTGATTGGCCTGTTCATCAGGGCCGCCGTCTAGCGCGGCTGCGCCCCTCCCCGCCGGATGCACAGCTGCATGCGATCCGGGCACCTCCTGCAAAAGCGATATCCGCGGCGCGCCGAGGCGCCGCGGGCTCTGAAAGCGAAAGAACCGACTGGACGGATCAACCCTTGTTCTTGTTGTAGACGTCGAAGAACACAGCGGCGAGCAGCACCAGACCCTTGACGAGCTGCTGGTAGTCGATGCCCAGACCCATGATCGACATGCCGTTGTTCATGACGCCCATGATGAAGGCGCCGATGACGGCCCCCATGATGCGTCCGACACCGCCCGAGGCCGAAGCGCCGCCGATGAAGCAGGCCGCGATCACGTCGAGCTCGAAGCCGACGCCGGCTTTCGGGGTGGCCGAGTTCAGGCGGGCAGCGATGATCATGCCGGCGAGCGCAGCCAGAACACCCATGTTGACGAAGGTATAGAAGGTCAACCGTTCGGTGTTGATGCCCGAGAGCTTGGCCGCCTTTTCATTCCCACCCATTGCATAAATGCGTCGGCCGACAGTCGAACGGGTGGTGACGAAGGTGTAGAGCGCGATCAGCACGCCCATGACCACCAGAACGTTCGGCAGGCCGCGATAGGTAGCCAGCTGAAAGCCGAGGAAGATTGCCACCGCGCTGATGATGATCAGCTGCAGCAGGAAGAAGACGAAGGGTTCGTTCTCCGTGCCGTGACGCTGGTTGATGCTGCGCTCGCGGAAGCCGGAATAGATCAGATAACCGACGAGGGCGAGAATGACGATCAGCGCGAAATAGTTCTTGATCAGGCTGGTGGCAGGATCGCCGAGCGGCAGAAGATCGGGAACGAAACCGGTCGACAGCAGCTGGAAATCCGGAGGGAACGGACCAATCGGCCGGTTCTGCAGCACCAGATAGGTCAGGCCACGGAAGACCAGCATGCCGGCGAGCGTGACGATGAAGGACGGGATCTTCTGATACGCCACCCAATAGCCCTGGGCCGCGCCGAGCACGCCACCGAGGATGAGGCAGGCCGGAACCACGATCAGGAAGTGGATTTCCCATTTCACCAGCATGATCGCCGAGATCGCGCCGATGAAGGCGACGATCGAACCAACCGACAGGTCGATATGCCCTGCGACGATGATCAGGAGCATGCCCAGCGCCATGATCACGATGAAGGAGTTCTGCAGAACGAGGTTGGTGATGTTGACCGGGCGGAACAGGACGCCGTCGGTGATCACCTGGAAGAAGATCATGATCACGACGAGCGCGACGAGCAGCCCGTATTCGCGAATATTGGCCTTCAGATAGTCGCCCAGCGATGGCTGGCGCGATGGCGCGCTGGTTTCCAGAGCCATATCAGTGTTTCTCCCCTGAACGCATGATGGCGCGCATGATGGTTTCCTGGCTGGCTTCCTGCTTGGAAAGCTCCGCCACGATGCGTCCCTCGTTCATGACATAGATGCGGTCGCAGGTGCCGAGGAGCTCAGGCATTTCCGACGAGATCATCAGAATGCCTTTTCCTTCGGCCGCGAGCTGGTTGATGATGCTGTAGATTTCGTATTTCGCGCCGATGTCGATGCCGCGTGTCGGCTCGTCGAGAATCAGCACCTGCGGATCGGTGAACAACCACTTGGACAGGACGACCTTTTGCTGGTTGCCGCCCGAGAGGTTGACCGCCTCCTGATAGATCGAATGCGAGCGGATGCGCAGCCGCGCGCGGTAATCGGTCGCCACCTTGGCTTCGCGCCGCTCGTCGATTACGCCACTGGTGGAAACGCCCGGCAGATTGGCGAGCGTCGTGTTGTGCATGATGTTGTTCATCAGCACGAGGCCGAGATGCTTGCGGTCCTCGGTGACATAGGCGAGGCCCGCGTCGATCGCCTTGCGGATGGTGCTGACGTCGACCGGCTGGCCGCGCATCTTCACCTCGCCGGTGATCTTGTGGCCCCAGGAGCGGCCGAAGACGCTCATGGCCGTTTCCGTGCGCCCTGCTCCCATCAAGCCGGCAATGCCGACCACTTCGCCAGCGCGCACGCTGAAATTGATGTCGTGCAGGAACTGCCGGTCCCGGTGCTGCTGGTGGAAAACATTCCAGTTCTTCACTTCCAGCAGCATCTCGCCGATCTTGGGCTCGCGCTTGGGATAGCGATCCTCCATCGCACGGCCGACCATGCCCTTGATGATCCGGTCTTCGCCGATCTCTTCCTTGTGACAGTCCAGCGTCTCTACCGTGCCGCCATCGCGGATCACGGTGATCTTGTCGGCCACCTTTTTGATTTCGTTCAGCTTGTGCGAGATGATGATCGAGGTCATCCCCTGCTTGCGGAACTCCATCAAGAGCGTCAGCAGTGCATCGGAATCGGTTTCGTTGAGCGAAGCGGTGGGCTCGTCGAGGATCAGCAGGCGCACTTTCTTCGACAGCGCCTTGGCGATTTCGACCAGCTGCTGCTTGCCCACGCCGATATCGGTGATGAGCGTGGCCGGCGATTCTTTCAGGCCGACCTTGGCCAAGAGCTCGCGCGTGCGGGCGAAGGTCTGGCGCCAATCGATGACGCCGCCGCTCGCCATCTCGTTGCCGAGAAAGATATTCTCGGCAATCGAGAGCAGCGGCACGAGCGCCAGCTCCTGGTGGATGATGATGATGCCGAGATGCTCGCTGTCGGAGATGGTCGAGAACTGGCGCACTTCGCCATCATAGACGATGTCGCCCTCGTAGCTGCCGGCGGGATAAACGCCAGACAGCACCTTCATCAGCGTCGACTTGCCGGCACCGTTTTCGCCGACGAGCGCATGGATCTCGCCTTCGCGCACCTGCAGATTGACGTTGTCGAGCGCCTTTACGCCCGGGAACGTCTTGGTGATGCCGCGCATCTCGAGGAGAATTTTAGTCATGTCCGGTATTCCTCAGGTGATCCGTGCGCCGTCATGGCGGCAGGACCTGTCCTTCGTGATCGGTCTCGCGCTGGCGGCTGCCACGCGTCGCGCATGCAGGCCGGTCGGCGCATGAAGCGTAAGCGCGTGACGCTGGCGAGAACAGACAGGCGGAACGTGCCAATCAAGCAACGGGCGGCGGCCCAAAAGGCCACCGCCTGTCCATGTGCCACGTTTGAAAGAGGGGCGGCATCCAGTGCCGTCCCTCTCCGGGAGTGACGGGTTCGGCTCAGTTGCCGAGCTGGGCGGCCGTGTAGTAGCCCGAGCCGACGAGAACGTCCTTGGCGTTGGACTTGTCGACGGCAACCGGCTTCAGCAGGTAGGACGGAACAACCTTGACACCGTTGTCGTAGGTCTTGGTGTCGTTCACCTGCGGTTCCTTGCCGTTCATGATCGAGTCGACCATGCTGACCGTAACCTTGGCGAGTTCGCGGGTGTCCTTGAAGACGGTGGAATACTGCTCGTCAGCCAGGATCGACTTGACGGAGGGCAGTTCTGCGTCCTGACCGGTAACGACGGGCATCTTCAGCTCGCCAGAGCCGTAGCCGACGCCCTTGAGCGCGGAAATGATGCCGATCGACAGGCCGTCATAGGGAGACAGCACGCCGTTGACATGGGCGTCGGTGTAGTTGGAAGACAGCAGGTTTTCCATGCGGGCCTGGGCAACAGCACCGTCCCAACGCAGCGTGCCGACCTTGTCCATGCCCTGCTGGCCGGACTTGACGACGATGTCACCGCTGTCGATCAGCGGCTTGAGGACGGACATGGCGCCATCATAGAAGAAGAAGGCGTTGTTGTCGTCAGGCGAACCGCCGAAGAGCTCGACATTCCAAGGCTTTACGCCGGCAAACTTGGCCTTCAGGCCGTTGACGAGCGAGGTTGCCTGGAGAACGCCGACCTGGAAGTTGTCGAAGGTGGCGTAGTAGTCGACATTGCCCGAGTCGCGGATCAGGCGGTCATAGGCGATGACCTTGACGCCGGCCTCATGCGACTTGGCGAGAATGTCCGACAGCGTGGTGCCGTCGATGGCGCCGATCACGAGGACCTTGGCGCCCTTGGTCACCATGTTCTCGATCTGGGCCAGCTGGTTCGGAATATCGTCATCGGCGAACTGCAGGTCCGGGGTGTAGCCGGCTTCCTTGAACAGCTTTTCCATGGTCTCGCCGTCGGAAATCCAACGCGTCGACGTCTTGGTCGGCATGGCGATGCCCACGACGCCCTTCTCTGCCGCCATGGCGGGCGCGACGAAGGAGGCCACGCCGATGGCGGCAGCGGCCAGAAGTGAGGTCAGCAGTTTCATTCAGTCTCTCCCTTGGGTCTCGGACAGGCGGCGCAGGCCGCCTTTGGCATGTGCAACACGGAGCCATCCCTTGCCTCCCCTGGAGGCCGGAACAGGCTTGAAGCTTTGGGTATGAAAGGAGCCCTCCCGGCCCACACCTCCCCCGCGCAACGCACATGGCGGCAAACTGGAATCAAACGACATAACTGTCAAATGCAATATAGGTGTATGCCCATATCAAAGATGTTATATGATGGTCAAACAGTGTGACTAATTAGGTCAATTATCGCTTAAATGTGAGTGAAGCATGGCATTTAGACCTTGCCAAGCGCTTTGCAGCGGCCGGAAGGAAAACAATCCATGATCGACAAGGCTGCGCGCCCTACACGCTCAGATGATCGCGCTGGCCTGGGGATATTCCGGTCCGGGTTGAAAATGAGCCATCTTCAGCTCGTTCTGGCGATCGAGGATCACGGGCAGATCAGCGCCGCGGCGGAAGCGCTCGGCATGTCGCAGCCCGCCGCCTCGCGCATGCTGACGGAGATCGAAAGCGTGCTTCAGGCGCCCCTGTGCGAGCGGGTGGCCCGCGGCGTCGAGCTCACGCGCTATGGCCAGGCGCTGGCCCGGCGGGCGCGCACCATTTTTCTCGAACTGCGCGAGACGACGCGCGAGATCGCGGAATTGAAGGTCGGCAGCAGCGGCAAGGTTTCGCTGGGTTCGGTCACGGGGCCTGCGCTCAGCTTGGCCGTGCCGGCCATTCGCCAGGTCACCACCGCCTATCCCGGCATCGAGATCAGCGTGCAGATCGAAAACAGCAATGTGCTGGTGCGCGAACTCTTGGCCGCGCGGCATGATTTCGTCATCGGCCGGGTGCCTGACGATGTCGAGCCGCGGCAGTTCAACATGGTGGTGATCGGCGAGGAGGACGTGCGGCTGATCGTGCGCGAAGGCCATCCGCTGCTGGAGCGCGAGGCGGTGGAGCCGGCGGATCTGCCGGGTTACGACTGGGTCTTCCAGCCAACGGGCACGCTTCTGCGCCGAGCCGTGGAAGACAGTTTCATGGATGCCGGCGTGCCGTTTCCGCAAACGGTGATCAACACGTCCTCGATCATCCTGACGCTTGCCATCGTGCGCAACACCAATGCTGTCGCGCCCGTCGCCCATGATGTCGCGACGGTCATCGATGGCAGCGGCGGGCAGCTCGGCGGCATTCGCGTCCTGCCCAGCCGCTTCCCCATCAAGATCCGCCCCTATGGCCTGATCACAGCGCGCGGCCGGGCCCTGCCGCCCAGCGCCAAGCTGCTCTACGACCTCATTCTCCAGCAGGGCACGTCAGCTTCGCATCACCCCGAGCCGGCATAGTAGGGGGATCTTTGCCGAGGGCCCGCAGCCATGTTCGCTCGATCCGTGTTTCAATCCGTGCTGGAACGTCTGGCCGCCGAACAGGGTGAGAACGCCAACGCAGCCCCCTCCCCGTCGATCTCCGCCATCCAGGGCCTGTCGGCTGGTTTCGCGCCCGATCGCACGCGTGCGGACCTGCATCACGGGGCTGATGCGGCAGGGGCCTACCGCGCGTTCGGTCAGGAGACGGAACCAGACGACGCCGCGATTCGCCCGAAAGCAGCGCATGCCGCCGGCAAGGCTCCTCCCGCGCCTGAAAAGCCAAAGGCCGCCGCTGCGCCTGAGCCTAAGGTCAAGACCGAGCGGACTATGCCGCGCCATCTCGAGCGCCTCGCACCGGAAGAGATCGCGGCGGAACTCGGCCTGTCGGCCACGGATACGCTCGAAAGCCTGAACGAAAAACGACGCCGCTTTGCCAGGCTCAATCATCCCGACCGTCATGACGCGGCCTTTCAGGCAGCCGCCACGCGGCGCATGACGCTTGCCAATATGCTGATCGACGAAGCTGCAAGGCGCCTGCGCCGGCGGGCAGAGGCTGCGCAGGCCACGCCAGGGAAGGCACGCCGCTCGTCCTGAGGGGTAGCGGTAGAGGATGCAGCCAAACGCGTGAGATGTGCGCACGGCAAGGCGAATCACGCCGACGCGCTCTACCATCACATGCCCGGCATCAAGGCCGCTTGTCGTCCCGGCCAACCTCGTCTGGCGCAGCCGCTTCGCTGGGCACGGCAGGTTCGATGCCGGCAAAAGGCGCATCCGGCGTCTTTGGCTTGAAAAACAGGATCAGCGCGCCCACGACATAGGCGGAAATGATCAGGAAGATCGTGCCCCAGGTCTGCTCGCCATTCCAGAACTCCACCCCCGTCCAGGCAAAGCAGGCGCCGACGATCAGCAGCCGCCGCCAGAGCGGCCGGTAGAACGGATGGTCCGGATCGATCAGCTTGATCATTGAGGCCTCTTGGATGCAGCAAAGCCGCGTTTTGCGGCTCCTGCCCCGCAAATTCAATGGGAAGATGCCGGGCGTCGATGTTTTTCTCGCTCACAAAGCCGTGGCCTCTCATCCTTGAGGGAAAGCGGCGCCGTGCTGAAGCCAGCGCTTGACGGCCGTGGAATGAGCGGAATAAACATTCCGCCACTGGATTTTTTCAACAATACGTTCCGAAACACATGGTGTAGACGGACGGATTGCGACGGGCGTGCGGCACTGCCTTCGAGCGCTGTGCGCCGGCACGGTCCCAACGATTTCAAGCGGGCACAGTCCGCGGCGCTTTTGCAGGGTGAGCGCGATCACACCCGCTTCAACTGCGGCCTTGGCCGCGCGATCGAGAGAAAAACCATGACTGTCAGATTTGGTCTTCTGGGTGCCGGACGTATCGGCAAGGTTCACGCCAAGGCGGTGAGCGCCGATGCCAAGGCAAAGCTCGTGGCCGTGGCCGATGCCTTCCCGGCGGCCGCGCAGGCGATTGCCGACGCCTTTGGCTGCGACGTGCGCACGATCGAGGCGATCGAAGCGGCCAGCGATATCGACGCCGTCGTCATTTGCACACCGACCGACACACACGCCGATCTGATCGAGCGTTTCGCCCGCGCCGGCAAGGCGATCTTCTGCGAAAAGCCCGTGGATCTCGATGCCGAGCGCGTGCGTGCCTGCCTCGACGTGGTGGAACAGACCGGCGGCAAGCTGATGGTCGGCTTCAACCGTCGTTTCGATCCGCATTTCATGGCGGTGCGCAAGGCAATCGACGAGGGACGGATCGGTGATGTCGAGATGGTGACGATCATCTCGCGCGACCCCGGCGCCCCGCCGGTCGATTACATCAAGCGCTCGGGCGGCATCTTCCGCGACATGACCATCCATGATTTCGACATGGCCCGCTTCCTGCTCGGCGAAGAGCCGGTCACGGTGACGGCGCATGCCGCCGTGCTGGTCGATCCGGAGATCGGCAAGGCCGGGGATTACGACAGCGTGTCGGTGATTCTACAGACGGCGTCCGGCCGACAGGCCGTGATTTCCAATTCGCGGCGCGCCACCTACGGCTATGACCAGCGAATCGAGGTGCATGGATCCAAGGGGGTCGTTTCGGCCGAAAACCAGCGTGCGGTATCCATCGAGATCGCCAATGGCGAGGGCTATACCCGTCCGCCGCTGCATGATTTCTTCATGACCCGCTACACCGAGGCCTATGCCAACGAGATCGCCGGCTTCATCGCCGCCATCGAGGAAGGCGCGACCATTTCACCCTCCGGCAAAGACGGTCTCGCCGCCCTGCTGCTGGCGGATGCGGCCGTGAAGTCGGTGACGGAGAAGCGCCAGATCGAGGTTGCGCTCTAATCCACCAGGACAGGCAAGGCGATCTGACCCAAACCCGGCAGGCGACTGCCGGGTTTTTTAATGCCGCCCCGTCCGGCTCAGCTCGCGCGCGCTGTTGCCAGCGTCAGGTCGATCTCGGCCAGGGCTCGGCTCACATGGCCTTCGAAGACCAGCTCATCCTCGCCCGTCATCGGCAGGATCGGCGGCACACCATTCAGCCGCCCCTCATGGGTTTCGGCAAAGGCATCGGTCAGGCCGTCCTGCATCAGCGGCAGAAAGCGAAGGCCAGGGCCGGTCACCGCCACCGGCATGGGGCCGAAGAGGCTGATGACCCGCGCCAGCCCCGCCCCGAGCGCCAGCCCCGCCTGGCGGAAAGCGTAGATCGCCATGCGGTTGCCGGCGCGCGCCTGCGCCGCGATCTTTTCCATTTCCGTGATCGGCACGAATTTGGCGGGGATCGTCTGCGGAGGAACCTGGAAGGCGGTGCGCAGCACGGCGTAAAAGCCCGCATAGGCCTCGACGCAGCCCTGGCTCGCGCAACGACAGAGCGAACCTCCGGCCATGTGCTGCATATGGCCGAAATTCGGAGCCGTGACCTCCCATTCGCCATGCCGGTCGCGCCGGGCGACGCCAAGCCCGATGCTGTGGCCGAGCGAGAGGGCGGCCAGCGCCGGCGCATGTCCCTCCGCCTCCCGTTTGCCGGCAATGGCCTGGGCAACCAGCAGCGACTCGTTGGCCAGCATCACCCGCGCGGGCCAGAGCGGCCTGATCAGCCCGGCGAAATCGAGCGTTGCGCCGCCAAGCACCGGCGACCACAAGAGGCGAGCGCTATCGGCATCGACGATGCCTTTGGAGCTGATCGAAACCGCCAGAACCTGCTCGCGCGCCAAGCGGGAGCGTTCGGCAAGCCGTGCGAGCGCAGTGAGAAAGCTCTGTCCGAATGCGGTAGTTGCGCCATCGGCATGCACGCGCGCCTCCTCGAAGCGGTCGATCAGCCGGCCAGCATAATCGACCAGCGAATATTGGACCACGTCGGAGGAAATGCGCACAGCGGCGACATAGCCGAAATCGCGGCGCGGCTGGAAGAGGACACGGGGACGACCGCGGCCGCCGGCCGGCTTCTGCTCCAGCCGTTCGATCACCCCATCGCGCTCAAGCACGGCGGTAATGGCAGAGACGGTGGCGGAGGCCAGCCCCGTTTCCGCGCAGAGATCCGTATGGGCCATCATGCCCTGCCGACGCATGGCCGAGAGCACGGCGAGGCTGTTGTTCTGGCGCAGCGCCTCTGGCGTGGACGAGCGGATCAGCATCCATGCCTCGCTCGTCGCGACGCCCATCTCAGGCAAATGTGGACATGGCGCGGCCGCATGTTTCGATCGAAATCCTCTTGTGACCCATGTTGACAGGCCAAGTTCTATCTGCCAAATATTTTCTCGACTGTCGAGAAAAACCGGATTTCCGGTCTTTCCGGTCATATGCCGGCTGATGGGAGCCGCCCGGGAGGTTCGGGCGGGAGGCCGGCCTTTGGGAGGACTTCATGACATCAGTGTTCAAGCTGATGACGGGCCTTGCCGTCATCATGTCGCTCAATTCGGTTGCCCAGGCGAAGGATCTCGTCGTCGGCGTCTCCTGGTCGAACTTCCAGGAAGAGCGCTGGAAGACGGACGAGGCCGCCATCAAGGCCGCGCTCGCCAAGTCCGGCGACAAGTACATTTCCGCCGATGCCCAGTCGTCGCCGGCCAAGCAGCTGACCGACGTGGAATCGTTGATTTCGCAGGGCGCCAATGCACTGATCGTTCTGGCCCAGGATTCCGACGCCATCGGCCCGGCCATCGAAAAGGCAGCGGCTGAAGGCATTCCGGTCGTGGGCTATGACCGCCTGATCGAGAACCCGGCCGCCTTCTACATCACCTTCGACAACAAGGAAGTCGGCCGCCTGCAGGCGCAGGAGGTCTTCAAGGTCAAGCCGGAAGGCAATTACGTCTTCATCAAGGGCTCCTCCGCCGATCCGAATGCCGACTTCCTGTTCTCGGGCCAGATGGAAGTGGTCAAGGCCGCCATCGACGCCGGCAAGATCAAGAACGTCGGTGAAGCCTATACCGATGGCTGGAAGCCGGAAATCGCCCAGAAGAACATGGAGCAGTTCCTCACCGCCAACGACAACAAGATCGACGCGGTGGTCGCTTCCAACGACGGCACGGCCGGTGGCGCCATTGCCGCGCTCGACGCCCAGGGCCTCGCCGGCTCCGTTCCGGTGTCCGGCCAGGATGCCGACAAGGCCGCGCTGAACCGCGTCGCACTCGGCACCCAGACCGTGTCCGTCTGGAAGGACAGCCGCGAACTCGGCAAGCGCGCCGCCGAAATC
Organism: Xaviernesmea oryzae; assembly: GCF_900109605.1. Classification (GTDB taxonomy): domain Bacteria; phylum Pseudomonadota; class Alphaproteobacteria; order Rhizobiales; family Rhizobiaceae; genus Xaviernesmea; species Xaviernesmea oryzae. The sequence goes on along the minus strand of NZ_FOAM01000010.1, from coordinate 22,924 downwards.
GCCGTGGAGCTGGCCGGTGGCAAGACCATGGACCAGATCTCCGGCGTCCAGACCTTCAATGGCGGCCCGAAAAAGGCCGAGATGAAGTCGGTCTTCCTGAAGCCGCAGCCGATCACCCAGGCCAATCTCGGCACCGTGATCGACGCCGGCTGGATCACCAAGGCGGAAGCCTGCCAGGGCGTCAAGGGCGACAAGGTCCCCGCCTGCAAGTAAGGACGACGTCTTGCCGATAGGAGCGTGAGCGCCCCATCGGCAAGACGGATGCAAACCGGCCACCGCGCAGGATCCGTCGCCTTTTGCGGTGGCGATTGCCTGGAGGCCGTGGACCACGATGCAGCCGCCAGCCTGCATCGTGGTCCTGCTTCACAGAAGGCCAAGCCCTGCCTGAGCGACCCGCTGCCGAAAGCAGGGTTCGGCCAGGGCGCACGTGCCTGAGAGACTGCCGGTTGACCGGCCGCCTCGAGACGATCTTCAAGGGGTTGAGGAGAGCGCCAGCATCATGGCCGACACGATCAACAGCGTGCATCTGAACGTGGCGCGCGGCGCCAATGAAAATCCGGTGCGCCGCTTCTTCCGCGCGACCGAAATCGACACGCGCCTCCTCGGCATGATCGGGGCGCTCCTGATCATCTGGGTAAGCTTCCAGATTTCCACCGGCGGCCTGTTTCTGACGCCGCGCAATCTGTGGAACCTGACGGTGCAGACATCCTCGGTCGCCGTGATGGCCACCGGCATGGTGCTGGTCATCGTCACGCGCAACATCGACCTCTCGGTCGGCTCCGTGCTCGGCTTCTGCGGCATGGTGATGGGCGTCGCCCAGGCGCAGATCCTGCCGCAATATCTCGGTCTCGGCCATCCCGCCATCTGGGCCCTGACGCTCCTGATCGGTCTTGTCACCGGCGCTGCCATCGGCGCGCTGCATGGGCTGATCATCGCCTTTCTCGGCGTGCCCTCCTTCATCGTCACCCTTGGCGGCCTGCTGGTCTGGCGCGGCGCCACCTGGTTCGTCACCTCGGGCCAGACCGTGGCGCCGATGGACCCCACCTTCCGCCTGATGGGCGGCGGCACCGAAGGCTCGATCGGCGCGACCGCCAGCTGGATCGTCGGCCTCGTCGCCTGCCTTGCGATCATCTGGGCGCTCCTGCATGCGCGCCGCCAGCGCAAGCGCTTCGGCTTTCCCCGCAGGCCGGTCTGGGCGGAATATGTCCTGGGCGGCGTCGGCTGTGTCATGGTGCTGGGCTTCGTCACCGTCGCCAATTCCTACTACTGGCCGGCCAACATTGCCCGCCGCTATGCCGATGCCAACGCCATCGCCTGGCCCGAAGGCGGGCTGCTGATCCCGCATGGCATCGCCGTTCCCGTGCTGATGGCGATCGCGGCCGGCATCATCATGACTTTCATCTCCACCCGCCTGCGCTTCGGCCGCTATGTCTTCGCCATCGGTGGCAATCCCGAGGCTGCCGAGCTTGCGGGCATCAAGACCCGCTGGGTCACCGTGCGCATCTTCACGCTGATGGGCGCGCTCTGCGCCATCGCGGCGGCGATTTCGACGGCCCGGCTCAACGCCGCGACCAATGCGCAGGGCGAACTGGACGAGCTTTATACGATCGCGGCGGCCGTCATCGGCGGCACCTCGCTGGCCGGCGGCACCGGCACGATCGCCGGCGCCATGCTCGGCGCTTTCGTGATGCAGTCGCTACAGTCCGGCATGGTGCTGCTCGGCATCGACAGCCCGCTGCAGCGCATCGTCGTCGGCATGGTGCTCGTCATCGCCGTCTGGCTCGACACCGTCTACCGCGCGCGCGCCAAGTGAGCCGATTTATCGCGCTCCTTCGGTCACAGTCTTAAGGAAGAGGACCATGTTGGACAATCAGACGCCGCTCGTGGAAATGCGGAACATCTCGATCTCCTTCGGCGGCATCCATGCCGTGGATAATGCCTCGGTCGATCTCTATCCCGGCGAGGTCGTGGCCCTGCTCGGCCACAATGGCGCCGGCAAGTCAACGCTGATCAAGATCCTTTCCGGCGCCTACAAGCGCGATGGTGGCGAGATCCTGATCAATGGCGAGCCGGCCGAGATCGGCAATCCGCGCGACGCCAAGAAATACGGCATCGAGACCATCTACCAGACGCTCGCCGTCGCCGACAATGTCGACGCTGCCGCCAATCTCTATCTCGGCCGCGAGCTGCGCACCCCGTGGGGCACGCTGGACGACGTGGCCATGGAGGCCAAGGCCCGCGAGGTCATGGGCCGGCTGAACCCGAACTTCCGCCGCTTCAAGGAGCCGGTGAAGGCGCTTTCGGGCGGGCAGCGGCAGTCGGTGGCGATTGCCCGCGCCATCCTCTTCAATGCCCGCATCCTGATCATGGACGAGCCGACCGCGGCGCTTGGCCCCCAGGAAACGGCGCAGGTCGGCGAACTGATCAAGCAGCTGAAGCGCGAAGGCATCGGCATCTTCCTGATCAGCCACGACATCCACGATGTCTTCGACCTGGCCGACCGCGTCTCGGTGATGAAGAACGGCCAGGTCGTCGGTCACGCCCGCACGGAGGACGTGACCAAGGACGAGGTGCTGGGCATGATCATTCTGGGCAAGGTTCCGGCCAAGGCCGTTCCCGGCCCGGGCGCCATGCAGATGGCCTGAGCGCGACACGAAACCGACAGGGGCAGGCCCGTTCGACAACCGGCCTGCCCCGCCCAGATCAGCAGCCGGCCCGCATGAAAATCTGGCCCTCTATATATAATGAGTGCCAGCTTCATTTGCCGGCTGGTTTCATGCTTGATCAGGCTCAATCTGTCCGTAGGTTTTGGGGGCTCGGTCGAGGTCGCGCAGGAAGGCGGCCGCGCTCTCGCGATAGGCCTTGCGCGTTTCCGGCGCCATCCGCGCCCAGCTGGCATAGACGGGCGCCATGCGCCGATTGCTGCGGAAGCGACTTTCGTGCCGGGCGAGAAAGTCCCAGTAGAGCGCGTTGAAGGGGCAGGCATCCGTGCCCGTCTTCTTCTTCACGTCATAGGCGCAGCCACCGCAATAATTGGACATGCGGTTGATATAGCTGCCGCCGGCGGCATAGGGCTTGGAGCCGAGCAGCCCGCCATCGGCAAACTGGCTCATACCGATGACATTGGGCATTTCCACCCATTCATAGGCATCGGCATAGACCTCCAGATACCAGCGATGCACAGCCTGCGGGTCGATGCCCGCCAGAAGCGCGAAGTTGCCTGTGATCATCAGCCGCTGGATATGGTGGGCATAGGCCATGTCCCGTGTCTGGCGAACGACGGCACTGACGCAGGCCATTTTGGTTTCGCCCGTCCAGTAAAAATCCGGCAAGGCGCGGCTGGCGTCGAGCGCATTGTTTTCGGCGTAGCCGGGCATCTGCAGCCAGTAGATGCCGCGCACATATTCCCGCCAGCCGATGATCTGGCGGATAAAGCCTTCCGCAGCGTTTAGTGGCGCCTTGCCCGCTCGATAAGCAGCCTCGACCCGGCGGCAGACGGAGAGCGGATCCAGCAGGCCGGCATTGACATAGAAGGACAGCAGCGAATGGCTGAGCACGGGATCGGCCGTGAGCATCGCATCCTGCCGGTCGCCGAAGGATGGCAGATGATGGGTGACGAAATCATCGACCAGAGATTCGGCGTCCTTGGCCGTCACCGCGAAATCGAAACCCTCGAGGCTACCGAAATGCGCCGAAAACCGTGCTGACACCAACTCGAGCACCTGCGCGGTGATCCGATCAGGCCGGATCGCGCGTCTGGCGGGCGGCGCAAACAGGTCGTCGCCCGCTTGCGAGGCTGGCTTTCGGTTTTCCGCATCGAAATTCCAGCGTCCCCCGACCGGCTGGTCGCCATCCATTAAAAGGCCGGTCCGACGGCGCATGTCTCGGTAGAAATATTCCATGCGCAGCGCCTTGCGACCCTTGGCCCAGGCGGCGAAGTCTGCGCGCGAACAGAGAAAGCGCCTGTCGTCACGGATCTCGACCGGCAGGTTGAAATCCCGCTGCCAGCCGGCCATGGCCTGCGCCACGCGATATTCGCCCGGCTCGGTAACGATCAGCCGCTCAGGCCGAAGCGCACGCACCGCCCGCCGCACTTCGCCGGTGAAGGAGCCGCTGTTGTCGACATCGTCGAGCTTGGTGTAATCGACCGAAAAGCCCTTGTGCCTCAGCGCTTCGGCGAAATGGCGCATGGCGGAAAAGAGAAAGGCGATCTTCTTGGGGTGATGGCGCACATAAGTTGCCTCCTCCATCACCTCACAGAGAACCACGCGGTCAATCTTCGGGTCAGCGCCGTTGAGGCTGCTGACATCGAGGGACAGCTGATCGCCGAGGATCAGGATCAGATTGCGCGCGCTCACCATTCGATCCTGCTGCCATCATAGGCGAAAAAGCCGCCATTCGCGTCGTCCGGCAGGCCATCCAGCGCGGCCAGAAGCCGGTGGGCGGCCGCATCCGGCGCCATTTTGTCATGCCCCTGCCCATAGGTCTGTGTCAGATTTGTTGCCACCGTGCCGGGATGAAGCGCCACGAGCAGGCTCTGCGGCCGGCTGCGCGCCAGTTCAATCGAGGCCGTGCGCACGATCTGGTTCAGCGCCGCCTTGGCCGCGCGGTAGGAGATCCAGCCACCCAGCCTGTTATCGCCGATCGAGCCGACCCGCGCCGACAGCGTGGCGAAGATCGCACGCCGATCCCTCGGCAAGAAGGGTGAGAAATGCTTGATCAACAGCGCCGGGCCGATGGCATTGACCGCGAACTGCCGGGCCATGGCGGCGGGATCCAGCGCACGCAGCGATTTTTCCGGCCGGTCATCAGCGATCTCCAACGCGCCGGTGGCATCGAAAATCAGGTCGAAACCATCCAGCTCCCCGCTCATGCGCTCGGCCGCCGCAGCCACACGCGCCTCATCGGTGATATCCAGCCCATCGACGCTGCGAGACAGACGGAGAACTTGGCCTGCCGCAGGCGCGCCGTCCAGCGCCCGCGCGACGGCACCGCCTATGCCGCCGCTTGCCACGATCACGAGCGCGGTGAAACCCTGCCGCAACGACTGCATCATCCACTCCTCCCGCTCGGCCACGTCAGCAGCGGCCACCACAAGGCGGCTTTAAAATATGCGCTTTGGCCTGCACGCCAAGCCTTCCATCTCCTCCTACGCCGCCCGGCCCTCATCGGATCGTCCCACCACACCACACGCCGCCCCCCGCTCGTCCCTTACGCACAAGCACGCGCCGCTTTCTGCCGGAAAGCCCCGGTTTCCCATTGAAGCCCGCCGCAAGCTAGGCTATGAACGCCTCATCCACCTGCTTCGGCGCCTCGGCGGCCGATGGATGCACCCGTAGCTCAGCTGGATAGAGTGTTGGATTCCGATTCCAAAGGTCACAGGTTCGAATCCTGTCGGGTGCGCCATTTCAGTACAGAACTGCGAACGCCCGCGGCATCTGGCAAAATCAGGGCAATCTGCTCCCCTTCGGCTGGCAGAAGCCCAAGCTAAACATGCGAAGCGTCCACAATCAGACGTGCCCTTCAAATCTCGCTCCGCTTGTTCATCTCCGACTTGCTTGAAGTTAAGTTGTGGCACGAAACCGTCGGTCGCAAGCCGTAGCGTCAAGTTCGCGGGTTCGACCGACATGAAGTTCTCTGGCAGATAAGGACCGCTGTCGCATCCGCGATTGAAACGCTGGCCGTGGCTCAGGCACGTCTTGGCCGATGGTGGTTATGCCGGTCTGAAGCTGCGAGCTGCGTTGCGTAGGAGCGCGAAGTACACGTTGCAAATCGTCAAGCGAATAGACAAGACAAAAGGCATCGAAGTGCTGCCGTATTGCTGGGTCGTAGAGCACACATTCGCCTGACTTGGCCAATGCAAGCGACTGACCAAGAAGTGGAGAAATCAATGGTTTTTGCTGAAGCCTACATGCTTATTGCCCACATCCGCATTCTCAGCAGCAGGCTCGCAAGGTGCCATGCTTATAGAGTTCTTTCGGCTCAGGGTCTAATGACACGAGGGCAGTCGGTGTCCGCCTCATAGCATCTGCAACCAAGCCTCATTCAGGGACGCCAAGCTTCACGAAAATGATAAAATACGATGCTAATATAGAAAATAGTTTGGTGCCGGCAATGTTATGAAAATTATTTACTTCGCAAAACCCCTTGAATTATGAATTTCGTAACGTGCCTGATAGCGACACAAATACAGCGTCACTGTCCTAATCTGATTGCTCCACAAAGATGCGGGACATGTTATCGACAATATAATAAGGCTTATATATAGAATCACTTGATTCACACTATGCATTCTTAGGTAAATAAATCATTAAGTGGGCAGAAAGATCGTTTATAATGTCGCATTTCGATAGCAGAATTAAAGATAAAAGAAATTCTGAATCAATGATAGCCGTGGTGTTCTTGCGAGATTTTGGTTTTTCAGATCAGGCGAATTTGCGAAATGCTTTGCGGAATAATTTTCCTGACTGTTCAGCTGATATTTCCAGTAATAAAGATAAGGATCCTTTATTCGTTTTTTTCCATAGAGGGTTTGTTTGCAGCGTCATGTGCTTTGAAGCAAATGCGCCGATGGCGAAAACAGATCCTGCCTTTGTCAATGCATGGTTCTGGCCCACAGCGTGGGATGAACTCAGTCGCCATAGCGCGCATATTGTGGTGTCGGTTGCTGCGGGCGATGGCGCTCGGGCTCGCGCGCTGACCCTTCAGCGCATACTCCAAAGCGTTCTTTTTGCCTCACCTTCCGCCATTGGCGTACATTATGCCTCCTCAGGTACGCTTTTACCGGCGAAACTGGTGTCGCACATTCTGCAGGAGGGCGATCGGCCGGCTCCGATGCTGTTCCTGTCTTGCTTCTTCGCGCGCGAAAAAGATGGAAGTTTTCCGCGACCCGGAATTATGGCTTCGACGAAGGGCCTTACTGAATTCGGTTTATTAGAAATTGAAGCAAGAGGATTTACCGGATCTCCAGCTGAGCTTCATCCCTTTCTTCTGACGGTCGGCGCAAGTCTGTTGGAGCAGAAGATGACATTGAAAGATGGAGACACACTCAGCATCGGGTCTAGCGAAGCGGTGCGCGTGGCACTCGTGAGATCTATTCTCCACGATGCAGACGTTTATGGACTTTATTTTCAATGAAATAATGTCAGCCCAGCCACGAAAGAGCGACAATCTTGGGACCATCAAGAACCGATTTAAAAGTTTATGAATTACAGCCGAGAGGAAGTAATCGTGGTCCAGGCTGGAATTTCGTAAATTATAACACACTCCAACCTGACAAGTCAGGAATAAGAGCAAAGGATGGCTGGCCTGATGGTCTGTTTTCTATCACACGCGGCCCCTGGACAATTCCAGAATTTTCAGAAGCACCACATTTCATTATTGACTCCAAGCTCGGACGTCCAATCCGAGACATAGAATATATTGATGGATTTCTTTTCATTTCAGGAAAGTTTAAAGTGTTGATCGAAGAGGTGGCGCCAAGGACATGCGACTTCCGTAAGTGCGCGACTGAATACAAAAACGGCGAGCCCGGACCAGAGCTTTGGCTATGCTCTACAATAAAAATCTTTAGAGATGCCATTAACTTTGAAAAATCAAATGTAATACTCTCAAGCATTGGGAGCTTCATGATACTTCGTGAGACGTATTTTAATTTTAGAGAAATTGAAATGATTGACGCTCGTCTATTTCGGTTAGCAGAATATTCTGGAGGTTTTTTTTGCACGCATTACTTTAAAAACAAATGCAGAGAAAAGGAAATAAAGAATATTTCGTTCAGGGAAATTGGTCAAATTGAATTGAATCAATAAATTATTTTACGGGAGAGCAAGGTGGCAGAATACGAAAATCATCATGTCATTCCTCAATCAATATTCGATAAATACAAAGAAGTGTTCACAGAACTCGATTTGCAGAAAGACGACATAGAACGAAATATTCAAAAATTGCCGACGACGCAGCAGCTTGCGAATGAAACTGGATGGGCTGCACACACCGGCGGACACCTGAACTCGTACACCGAACCGCTCAGAGAAATTACCAGCGCTACAGATAGCTTTCTCACTGGTTTGGGAGATAATGCATTATCTGTAAAATCAGCTATTAAACAAGAATATATCAATCTCCAAGACGAGATGCGAGAAGCTTTAAAGAGCCAGAGCTTGCTCACAAACAGACTTGATTCTTTAAGCTTGGACGAAAAAACTGCACGGCAGCTAGCCAACGACATCAATAACGCCTTCTATCAGAATTCGACCGCATATCAAAATCTCCAAAATATTATCAGTGGCGTTGAGTCACAAGCAGCAAAGATTACTGGTGTTGGAGTATTAACAGCAAGTGACGTTTTGCTCGGGGTAGTCGAAGTTGCTTTATCAACACCAGTATGGGCAGTTACGGAATATTTTACAGACGCGCAGCCACTTAATGGCGGCGAACAGGAGCTCATTGATGCCATAAACGCCCAAGGGCTGACATCCAGTGCGAGCACGGTTGAGTACCAGGATGAGACGGTTAGTGTTTCACCGAGTAATTACGGCTACCTAGACCCCTCGCAGCCACAAGCATCCACTGTCGCTTCGTCTGACCTAGGCGCTGCGATCAACAGGACCACTGCGGGTGGTTATCAGGCGCCGCAAACGGCTGTCACGGTTGATCCTGTTTCTCCGGTTCATACACCTGTCACGCTGCGAGAATTGACGGAACCAGAGCCGCAACTGCCGCAGCCTAGCGCGAATAGTCGCGACGATTGGAATGACGACGACTGGCAGGACGATGATGACGATAACTGGCAGGATAATTTCGACGACGATGATGACAATGACGATGATTGGCAGAGCGATTACGGTAGCGACGACCGCGACGACGATAATGATGATGGTGATGATCGCGGAGACGACAACGACAGCAACGACGACGATGGAGATGACAGGCCTGTCCTCCTGGATCTCTCGGGCAAGGGCCTGACGATCAAGACGCTTGCCGCGTCCACGCATTACTACGACATGACCGGTCATGGCCGTGTCAACCACACGGCCTGGGCCGCGGATGGCGAGGGCGTTCTTGCGATCGACGTCAATGGCGACAACAAGATCGATGGTCTGAATGAGATCGATTTCAAGGCTTGGGATCCGTCTGCAAAATCCGACCTCGAAGCCATTGCGCATCTCTTTGACAGCAACCACGACGGCAAGCTCGATGCCAACGACGCGGTCTTTTCCAAGTTCCGCGTGCTCGTCGATGGCAAGGTTCTGACGCTGGCGCAAGCGGGCGTCGCTTCCATCAACCTCATGGCGTTTGGCGCCGGGCAAACCTTCGCCGACGGTTCAAAGATTACCGGCACAACCACGTTCATCAAGACCGACGGCACAACCGGTCTCGCGGGCGACGCGACATTCGCATTTGAGACGAGTAGCGTTTCGCTCGGAGATACCTCTGCGTCGAACAATGGCAAGACCGTCGAGACGCTGGTTGAGACAGACGACTCGGGCGTAAAGACGAAGATCACGACTGTCACGACCTATAGTGATGCCAACGGCGCGCACAGCGACTTTGCCTATGACACCAATGCGGATGGTGTCGTCGACGCTTTCATGACCGATGTGACCAAAACCTCGGGATCGACGACGACAGAAACGCAAACCAACTATGGTACGGACAACGTCGTCGTGACCTCGCGCGTGACCACGGTGACAACGACGGATGCGTCAAAGAACGTCACGATTACCACAAGCGTAGATACAGACGGAGATGGCCATGACGACACGGTCGAAACCTATGTCCAGGCTGCAACGGGAGCAACGTCGAATACGACTTCCCATTTGAACCGGGACGGCTCGATTGCTGGCACGGTCAAGATCGCGGCCTCAGCGGATGGACTGACAAAAACGACATCGACTGACCATGTCGGCGCGGCGACAAGTTCGGCAGAGGCCTTCGACAAGGTTGTCACCGATGTCATTCAGCTCAACCCCAACACCAGTGCCAGTAGCATCGAAACGGTCACAACTGCGAGCAGCAACGGCAAGACGCTTGAGCAGACTGTCAAAACGGTCAGCGCGGACCGCGCGACCGTTACTCGGACGCTGGATGCAGATGGCGACGGCACGATCGACTCCACTTCGACAGCTGTCACCATTTCAACCAACGCCGGCACAACTGTCACCGCGCAGAAGGTGAGCAGCGATGGTTCGTTGATGACCGCGAATGTTCAAACGACGAGTACCGACGGCCTGACAATCACCACGAGCACGGACGACTTCGGTCTTAAGTCTCCCACGGGCGCGGTGGCGTACCTGACGACAACGGTGGACGCGACAACGCTCGCATCGGACGGTGGGCGCAAGGAAACAATCACCACAAAGTGGAATTCCGGAGCGGTGGCCTCGTCTGTCTCCAAGGACACGAGCGCCGACAAGAAGACCATCACCACGCATATCGATACAAATGGTGATGGCAGGGACGACCAGACAATCGCGGTCGTTCCGGGCAGTGCTGGCGCACAGGTCACCACCGTCAGCAACTTTGCCCATAATCGGGCGCTCATCAGACAGGCCGTTTCCACAACCAGTGCGGACGGCATCTCGGTGACGACCGATGTGACCCTGGCCGGGAGTGGGATCGGGGCAACAGAGCATTCCGACATCACGGTCGTCGACGCCGCCAGCAATCGCGTGCGGACTGTCAAAGACAAAAGCGCTAATGGAACGCTGCTGGATGTTTCACAGACAACGACCAGTTCCAACGGTCTGTCGGTGCTGAGCAAGTCCGATAGCCGCGGCTTGACGGGAAGCTCAGGAATTGCCGTGTTCGACCACACAACGGATCTGGAGACCACGGTAGCGGCTGGTGTCAAAACGGTTGCGACGACGGTCTGGTGGGGCGATCAGAACCTTGGTCATAACGGCGCCAACACAAAACTTCTTTCCAGCGCCACGATCGTGACCAGCGCCGACCACCAGACGGTCACAACGTCGATCGACTCTCAGGGTGACGGCAAGGCGGATGTCACCGTTGTCGCTCACGTGAACGATGATGGCTCGACGACGACGAAGACCACGCAGGCCGGCTACAATCTCTCGACGAAGGCGGCGGTCATGCTGTCGCAGCGCGAAAGCATCAAGTCCGCCAATGGGCTTTCCACGACGACCTGGACAGATGAGACGGGAACGGGCGCTTACAATCGCCGCACGACCGATAATATCGTCTACAACAGCGATGGCTCCAAGACCGAACTCACCGATCTCCGCGTGGTGAGCAATGCCTACAACGCAAAGACCCTATCGAATACCAATACGACTCTTGTCAGTTCAACATCGACGACGGTATCGGGCAATAACCTTTCCAAAATCGCACAATATAAGGCAGTTGGATCGGTCTCGGCGACCAGTGTGCCAAGCTATGTGACGCAAACATCGGATGACGAAACGACTATAAATGTCGATGGCGGCCAGACCGAAGTCGTCACCAACTGGTACGGAGCGCAGAATCTGACGCATAACGCTTCAGGCACGACGCTGAAGTCGGTTACGAAAACCGTGACGTCCTCAAACGGTCTTTCAAAGACAGTATGGACCGATATCAATGGCGCGGTCGGCAAATCCGCAACCGATTTTGTCTATAACGAAAAGGACACGGACGTCGTCACTTACGACGTGGACAGTGCCGGTGGTTACACCGGGGCGACAACGGAAACAATTTCCGTCTTTGCAGAGAGCGGCAGTTTAGGCGCCAACAAGGTCACCGACCTGTTGGTGAGCAAGGCGATCACCAAGATCAGCGCCGACAAAAGCGTTGTCGCTGTCACACAGGATATCGATGGTGACGGCGTGGTCGACAAGCGCGTCACCAAGTCGTTGCAAGCGGACGGAAGCCAGATCACCATTTCGCAGGATTTCGTCGCAAGCTGGGTCGCGGCACGTGACAAGACTGTGCTCTGGGAGGCGGCAAATGGGTTGCGCAAGACCACCCAGTATTTTGGACTTTCCAACGGCTCCAACAGCATGTCGCTGCAGGAGACGGTCGATGACCTCATCACGCTCGGCGCCGACGATAGCCAGACCGAAACGGTGACTGCGAAGGATGCCGCCGGAAACGTGATCTTCCAAACTGCCACGACCACGCATTCCAAAACGTTGACGTCGTCGACCGTCCGCGCGCAGAGCGGTGTCTTCGTTAGCAATACCATCAATTCATCGACAAGCTTTGCTGATGATGGCACGCAGACGGCGATCACCAACAATCTTTACGGTTCAACACTTCACGATTCCACAAAGACCGTTACCAGCGCGGACGGTACGTCTGTAGAAATTGATAGAGACGTTGACGGGAATGGAAAGAACGACTGGATCGAGACCAGCCAAGTCCGTGCAGATGGCAGCAAGCTGGAAACCGTCAAGGACTACGCTCCGGACGGTATCACACTGAAGGATCAGGTTACCTATCTCACATGGTCGGATAGTGTCGGCACCCACAAGACGACGCAACGGGACACGACGGGCAAACTCAGCTCCGGCGCCGCTGTCTTTGACCAGACCGTGACGGACACGAGTGTTCTGACTGCGGATGGCGGTTCGATCGACACCGTCACCTATAGCGACGCCTCGAATACGGTTGTTGCGCGGGAAGTCACGCAGCAATCGATTGGCGGCCTGAACGTCAAGCAGCAGTTCTATACGGGTGCTGCAGACAGCACGCTCTACCGGACTGTGACCAAGAACACCGTCGTGAACACGGACGGGTCGCAGACCGTATCCGAAACGACCTACGACGCGGCAAGCCACCTCCAGTTCAGGACATTGATCTCGACCGACGCGACCGGGCTCAAGGTCACCCGCAGCTGGGATACGGCAGGCTCAGGGACAAGCTATGATCAGGTCGAGACAGACAATACCGCGCTGAACGCCGATGGAAGCAGGACCGAAGTCAAGACCGACATGAACGGCGGCAAGCTCTTGTCGCAGTCGCAGACTACGACGAGCGCCAACGGTCTGACCGTCACGAAGCTCATCGATGTCGGCGGCACAGGCGCCTATACCGTTCGACGTGTCGATAAGACTGTGAATAATCTTGACGGTTCGCACGTGGAAACCATCACTGAATATGATGTGACTGGTAATCCGAATGGCGCCGGCAAGCTGAAAGACACGGTGATCACGACGGCCAGCGCAGATCATCTCACCAAAACCATCCAGCGGGATGCCGACGGCGATGGCATCTACGAGCAGGTCGAGACGATTACGACCGGTATCGATGGAAGCAGCGTCGAGAACCTGGTGGACAAGACGTCAGCAGGTGTCGCGAAAGGCACCGTGAACACGACGATAAGCGCCGACGGCTTGGTCATTACGACGCTCTATGATCTGGATGCGGACGGCACGACGGACCGGACGCGCACCGAGACGAAAATCAAAAATGGCGACGGAAGCCAGGTCGATACGATCGTTGAACTCAATTCCGACGGAACGCTGCATCAGAAGAGCGTATTGACCACGAGCGCCGACGGGCTGACCTCCACCCTCCAGTGGGATACCAATGGCGCCGTGGACGACAACAAAAACGCGATCTACAACCGCACGCAGATCAGCAAAACTGATCTGAGCGGTGCCGTCACGATTTCCGCCAATCTAATTGACGGGGCAAACAATCCTTACACCCAGACGACGACCATCAGCGCGGACGGTAGGATCAAGACCGTGTCCTTCGTGGACACGTTGGCCAACCAATATATCGAGAGATACCAGCAGGTCACGACGAACAATATCGACGGCAGCCAGTCGATCGTCACGACAGACACCAAGGAAAAACTGGTAAGCGGCACAAAGACCGACAAGAATACCTATTCGGATGTCTATGTCATCGATAAGCTTCAGTCCACAGGCGTTGTATCGGCCGACGGCGTGAAGACGATCACGACGTCGTCCAATTCGAGCAGCGGACAGTTTACCGTTACCGAAAGCACGTTCGGCGGCAAGATCGCCAACGGCATCGATGAGACGAAGGCCCTGTCTTCAACGGGAACAACGAAAGACACGACGGCGAACAACATCGACGGAGTGACCACTGAGCTATCGGAAACCGCATCGATCAGAACCAAGCGCGTGTCTTCGATCTACAACAACACTGTCGTCAGCTATGTGGATGACGGCACGGTGGATCTGAACGGCAACGGCGACCAGATTATCTTGCGAACGAACGGGAGCGTAAACACCGGAGGTTCAGGCATCAGCATTGATGTCGTCGGCACGAATGCCACTGCCACGTCCTCCAAGTCCGCCATTGCGCTCGAAGCCGGTATTGTTGGCTTCACGCTAAACGGTGATTTGAACAAGATCACCGCAGTAGGAGCGGGCGACGGTCTGACAATCAACGGAACCAAGAACAGCCTGGCCATGAGCAATGGCTTCGTCACACAGGCCGCCAACGACACTCTGACGGTGACGGGCGATACCAACCGCATCGACATCCAGGGTGATGACACTGTCACTGTGATTGGATCCGCTGACAATGTTAATGCCAGTGGTTCGAGAAACAATGTGACGATGAGCAATGGCGCCGCCATCGTCAGCGCCAGCTCTGATCTCACCCTCGCCGGCGACAAAAATGCCGTCACCCTCAAGGGCGCCTCCGCGCAATTGATGACCTCGGGAAGCGGCACGACGGTCGACATGACGGGGTCCGACGAAACGGTCGTCACATCGGGGTCGACGATCACCGTCGAATCCGGCGCCACCACCGCGACCATTCAGGGCGATGGCGGCAATGCCGTCACCGTTGCCGGCTCGGGAACCACCCTCGCCCTCGCAGGTCAAAGCAACACGGTAGCCATAACGAATGGCACGCTCACACTTGGCGACAATGGTTCGACGACGGTGACTGGAACGGGGAATAACATCAATGCCTATTCGGCAGGATCTGCAATCGCGGTCTCTGCGCTGGGCAAGGGCAATATCCTGACCGCTTCGGGCAAGGGCACTATTGCCGCAACGGTGGCGGATGGTTCGACGGTCAACGCCACCGGATCCTCAGGCGGTGTCGGAAGTCTCACTGTCACGGGCAACAACCTCAACATCAACGCAACGAATGACGCCAGGTTCACCGTGACCGGAACAGGGGCAACCATTGATGCCACAACCTTGGGCCTCGCCAGCGCCTCAGTCTCCGGCGCGAAGGTCATTCTCGAAGCCAACGCGCTCCTGAACCTAGCCGGTGACAAGAATGCCGCCACCCTCAAGGGGTCCCACTCGCAACTGACGACCTCGGGCAGCGGCACGACAATCGACATGACTGGGTCCGACGAAATCGTCAGCACGAAGGGATCGACAATTACAGTCGAAGGCGGTGTTAAAGCCGCGACCGTTCAGGGCGACGGCAGCAATGCGGTCACCGTTGCCGGCTCCGGGACGACCCTCACCCTTGCAGGTCAAAGCAATACGGTTGCCATAACGAGTGGCACGCTCGCACTTGTGGACAATACCTCGGCGACGGTCACCGGAACCGGCAATAACATTAATGCCTCCTCCGCAGGATCTGCGATCGCAGTCACCGCGCTGGGCAAAGGCAATATTCTGACCGCATCGGGCAAGGGTGCAATTACTGCAACGATGGCGAATGGTTCGACGGTCAACGCCACCGGATCCTCAGGCGGTATCGGAAGTCTCGCCGTTACGGGTAACAATCTCAACATCAACGCAACGAATGACGCCAGGTTCACCGTGAGCGGAACAGGGGCAACCATCGATGCTGCAACCAAAGGCCTTGCCAGTGCCTCGGTCTCCGGCGGAAAGATCACCGTCGAAGAAGGCGCAATCCTGAGCCTTGCCGGCGACAAGAATGCGGTCACCCTCAAGGGCTCGTACTCGCAGTTGACATCCTCTGGAAGCGGCACGTCAATCGACATGACCGGGTCGGACGAGACGGTGACTACGAAGGGATCGACGATCACCGTCGAATCGGGGGTCAAAACCGCGACCGTTCTGGGCGATGGCAGCAACGCAGTCACCGTGGCCGGCTCGGGGCTGGCAATTACACTAACCGGTCGAAGCAATACAGTTTCCGCATCGGGTCAAAAAAACACGGTTGCAATGACGAGTGGCACGCTGACTCTCGGAGACTATAGTTCGACGACGGTGACTGGAACTGGAAATAACATCAAGACTGGTGATATAAGAAACTACGCGATCGAAGTCACCGTTCTGGATACAGGCAACACCCTAACTTTGTCGGGCCTGGGACCTGCGACTGCAACAGTCGCAGACGGTACGATCGTCAACGTCGGGTCTGATAGCTATGATGACCAAAATTTCACCGTTACGGGCAACAATCTCAGTATCAGGGAATTCGGGCGTTACCCTATCCTCACCATCAACGGAACAGGAGCAACCATCGATGCTGCAACCTACGGCCGCGGCAGGGCCTCTGTCTCCGGCGCGAAGATTACCCTCGAAGACTACGCATTCTTGGTTCTCGCTGGCGACAAGAACGCCGTGACCGTCAAGGGCTCGTACGCGAAATTGTCGGCATCGGGCGATGGCACAACAATCGACATGGCCGGGTCCAACGAAGCGGTCGCCACAAAGGGATCGACGATCACTGTCGAATCCGGTGTCACAACCGCGACGGTTGAGGGCGATGGGAACACCATTACCGTTGCCGGCTCTGGCACCGCTCTCACCCTCGGGGGCGAAAGCAACACGGTTGCAATAACGAATGGCGCACTCACACTCGACGGTTTTAAGAGTTCAACGACTGTGACTGGCACTGGGAATAGCATAATCGCTTCCGCTTACGACGCAAAACGCTCTATCGCAGTCACCGCGCTGGGAACGGGCACTACCTTGACCGCATTGGTTGGGGTCGTGACTGCAACTGTGGCAGACGGTTCGACCGTGAACGTCGGATCCTCGCCCACATCCATGAGTAACGTTGCTGGAAATCTCACCGTTGCAGGCAACAATCTCAACATCAAGGAATTCGGGACCTCCCACCTCACCGTGAACGGAACAGGGGCAACCATCGATGCCGCAACCAGGGGATATGCCATTGCCTCGGTCTCCGGCGGGAAAATCACCCTTGAAGAAGGCGCGAGCCTGAACCTCGCCGGCGATAAGAACGCCGTCACCATGAAGGGCAAAGGCACGCAACTGACGACCTCGGGCAGCGGAACGACGATCGACATGACCGGGTCCGACGAAACGGTCGGCACGATAGGATCGTCGACGGTCACCGTCGAATCCGGCGTTTCAACCGCGACGGTTGGTGGCGATGGCAACACCATTGCCGTTGCCGGCTCTGGGACCGCGCTTACCCTCGCAAATGGAAAAAATTCGGTCGCAATATCAAATGGTACACTGATACTCGGGGGCTCTAGTTCGACGACGGTGACCGGAACCGGAAATAACATCAAAGCGGCCTATTCCAAATACCCAATAACAGTCACGGCTTTGGGGTCAGGTACTACACTGACCGTTTTGGGTTCTGAACAGACGACTGCGACAGTCGCAGACGGTTCGACCATCAACGTCAGCGATGGGTATAGCGATTTCGAAGGACGTCCTGTTACCTTTGGCGCAGGCCTCACCGTTACGGGCAATAATCTCAACATCAAGGAATCTGGGTCGAGATCGAGCGTCACCGTGAACGGAACAGGGGCAATCATCGATGCCGCAACCCTCGACGGGGCCTGCGCCTCCGCCTCCGGCGCGACGGTTACCCTCGAAGACCACGTACACCTGAACCTCGCCGGCGACAAGAACGCCGTCACCGTCAAGGGCTCGTACTCGCAATTAACGACGTCGGGCGATGGCACGACAATCGACATGACCGGGTCTGACGAAACTGTCATCACGAAGGGATCGACGATAACCGTCAAAAGCGGCCTCAAAACCGCGACCGTTCTGGGCGATGGCAGCAACGCTATCACCGTTGCCGGTTCCGGGACCGCGCTTACCCTCGCCGGTCTAAGCAACACGGTTGCAATAACAAGTGGTTCGGTGACCGTGCAATCAGGTGCGTCCGTAACACTCACAGGTGACGGCAATCAGATCAGTGATCTTACCTCTGAAACAGTCAAAACATCGGGCAAGACCAACGCGATCGACGTAGCATCGACTGGCAGTCACACCGTCCAGACCAGCGATGGATCCGTGAAGCTCGAATCCGGAGCCAGCGCGACTATTACCGGCAACAACGACGTCATCACGTTAAGTGGAAACAATATGGCGACGGTGAGCGGCACAGGCGAAACCTATATGTTTGGAAAGGGCGCCGGCCAGGACACGATTGCGGCTGCCAGCGGTCAGAATACCGGCGTGGTTGATTTTGCGAGCAGCCTAACGAGCCAGAATGTCTGGTTCTCCCAATCTGGTAAAAACCTGAGTATCCAGATCCTTAGTAGCAACGACAACCTGACGATCAACAATTGGTTCGGCGACTCGCCGACGGCGCCGGTCCAGAGCTTTGCCACGACGGATGGATCGAAACTGGATAGCCAGGTCACGCAGCTTGTGTCTGCCATGGCCAGCTATTCGTCCCATAACAGCGGCTTCAACCCAGCAACAGCAACGCAAATGCCGACTGACTCGACGCTACAAAATGCGATCGCCGCCGCTTGGCACCATTGAGGGGCCGACGTTGGTTTCGCGAGAGCATCGGACCGAAAAGTGGAACCGGTTTTCGGAGAAATCCGATGCAAAAACAAAGAACTAGAGCATCAAGCTGAGCACTATTCTTCAGTCCGATGCTCTAGGGTCTGTATGAGGCGTCATGTTGAGCAAAATGAGTATGAGTAAGCCGGCGTCAAACGGCGGGCTTGAAGCGCTTGTCCTGCTTCTGCGGCTAAATGGCGTGGCCGCAGATGCAGAGCAGATCCGTCATCGCTTCGGTGGAACCGACATCAACATGGCGGAAATCCTACGCTGCGCGAAGGAATTCGAGTTTAAGGCACGCGCTCTTTCAAGCCACTGGGAGAGGCTTCAGAAGACCGCGCTACCGGCAATCGCACAAGCGAGGGACGGCAGCTTCTTTATCCTTGGCAAGGTGTCCGAGACCGGTGTCATCATTCAGGATCCGCGTCTCGGACGAGCTCAGGAACTTAGCCGCAGCGAGTTCGAAACAAAATGGAACGGTCGTCTCATCTTGATGGCCCGCCGTGTCAAGCTCGGATCGCTCGCCCGTCGGTTTGATATCTCCTGGTTCCTGCAGGCAATGGTCAAATACCGACGCCTCCTTGCCGAGGTGCTTGTCGTATCCTTCTTCCTCCAGGTCTTCGCGCTGATCTCTCCGCTGTTCTTCCAGGTGGTCATTGATAAGGTCCTGGTTCATCGCGGTCTGACAACGCTCGATGTTCTGATCATCGGCCTCGTCACAATTTCCATCTTCGAGACCGTCCTCACGGGCTTGCGCACCTACGCCTTTTCACACACCACGAACCGCATCGATGTGGAACTCGGCGCCCGTCTGTTTCATCATCTGCTGGCTCTACCGATAGGCTATTTCGAGGCCAGACGTGCAGGTGATAGTGTCGCCCGCGTTCGCGAACTGGAAAACATTCGCTCCTTCCTGACCAGCTCATCCCTGACGCTCGTCATGGACCTCCTCTTCACCTGCGTCTTTCTCGCCGTCATGGCGTCTTATTCAGTGGCGCTTACAGGAATCGTCGTTGCGTCCTTCCCCTTTTATGTTGGCATTTCCGCAAGCGTTACGCCTGTGTTTCGTCGCCGCCTCAATGAGAAATTCAACCTCGGTGCAGAAAACCAATCCTTCCTGGTGGAAACGGTCAGCGGCATACAGACCCTGAAGGCCATGGCCGTGGAACCCCAGATGCAAAGGCGGTGGGAGGAACAGCTTGCAGCCTACGTCAATGCAAGCTTCCGGTTGTTGTCGCTCGGAAATTGGGCAAGTCAGAGCGTTCAGCTGGTCAGCAAGCTCGTCACCGCCATCGTCCTGTATTTCGGTGCGAAGGCCGTGATCGAGGGCAGCATGACGGTCGGTCAGCTTGTGGCTTTCAATATGCTCGCAGGTCGTGTCGCAAGTCCTGTACTGCGAATTGCGCAAGTCTGGCAGGATTTTCATCAGGCCCGAGTCTCCGTCGAGCGTCTCGGCGACATTCTAAACACCCATCCGGAGCCCAGCTTCGCACCGGGAAAAGCGGCGCTTCCGGCCTTACGCGGTGGCATCTCGTTCGAACACGTGACGTTTCGATACAAGCTGGATGGGCCGGAAATCCTGAAGGACATCACCATCACCATTCCTCCGGGGCAGACGGTCGGCATCGTGGGCCCTTCCGGTTCAGGCAAATCCACTCTCACGAAACTTGTGCAACGGCTCTATCTGCCCGAGTCCGGGCGGGTTCTTGTCGATGGCGTCGATCTCTCCGCGGTCGATATCACCTGGCTGCGCCGGCAAGTCGGTGTCGTTCTCCAAGAAAACGTCCTGTTCAACCAATCCATCAGAGACAATATCGCCCTTGCCGATCCTGGGATGCCGATTGAACGCGTCATGGCGGCGGCAAAACTAGCCGGCGCCCACGATTTCATTCTCGAATTGCCCGACGGATATGACACCCCTGTTGGAGAGCGCGGTGCCAACCTGTCCGGTGGGCAAAGGCAGCGTATTGCCATCGCTCGGGCCCTCGTCATGGATCCAAAGATCCTCATTTTTGACGAAGCAACGAGCGCTCTCGATTATGAAAGCGAGAGTGTCATCCAGGAAAACATGCTGCAAATCGCGCAGAACAGGACTGTGCTCATCATTGCCCATAGGCTTTCTGCCGTCCGTCATGCCGATCGCATTTTGACGATTGAGCGCGGGCGTCTGGTTGAGGATGGAAGCCACGAAGAGCTTGCGAACACAAATGGCCGATACGCATCGCTTCTTCGTCTCCAGTCGAGTGTCAACAGTGTCGCCTGAGCAAAAAACCGCCCATATTCTGCCATGGCCAAAGACACCGCCCCGTCACGAACAGGAGCGGCAGTTTCTTCCAGCCGCCCTGGAGATCGTTGAGACGCCCGCGTCGCCTGTCGGAAGGGCGACAGCATTTATTATCATCCTGTTCTTCTGCCTTGCCCTCGTGTGGTCCTACCTTGGACACGTCGATATTATCGCGTCGGCACAAGGGCTTTTGGTGCCTGCAGGCAAGATCAAGATTGTCCAGCCTCTCGAAACAGGCATCGTGAGCGCAATTCACATACAGGATGGCGACAGGGTTCATGCCGGGGATCTTGTGATCAGTCTCGATGAAACTGAAATCCTGGCGGAAAGAGACAAGATCGTCCATCAACTGCAGCAAGCTCGGCTTGATACGGCGCGGCTCACAGCCCTAAAAACATTAGGAAAACCAGAAGAGGTGGAACGTGTGTTCGCACCACCGGAGGGAATAGCCGACAGTCAGGTCCAGTTGGCGCGTTCTTATGTTCACGCTCAGGCCAGCGAGCAGGCGGCCAGGATCGAAGCCATCAACGAACAGGTTGCCCAAAAGCAGGCGGATGCCGACGAGGTCCGTGCGAGCATGGAGAAGTTGAAGGCAACCTTGCCGATCCTTGAGGAGAGGCTGGCCATTCGGAACGCTATGTTTGAAAAACAGGTCGGCGATCGGTTTCAGTTGCTGGACGCGCAGCAGCCTGTCACGGAGACCAAACACGATATCGTCGTGGCAGAAAGCCAGCTCATCAGTTTGCTCGCGGCCGCTCAATCGCTCATCCGCCAAAAGGAACAGATCGCGGCCGAATACCAGCATCAGGTTCTGAGCGATTTATCCGATGCAGAGCAGGACGTGCGGACATTTACGCAGGATTTGTTGAAGGCCGAACGTCGGCTGGCGGAAACCAAACTGACGGCTCCCATCGACGGAATTGTTCAGCAGTTGGCGGTCCATACCCTGGGTGGCGTTGTCACATCCGCACAACCGCTTATGCAGATTGTTCCTGAAGACCGGCCGCTTAACTTGGAAGTGAAGGTGGCAAACGCAGATGTCGGCTTCATCCGGGTGGGACAAGAGGTTCAGATCAAGGTCGAGACCTATAACTTTACGCGCTATGGTCTCGTCCAGGGGCATGTGACATCCCTGAGTGCCGATGTGGTCACAGACGACAAACGCGCGGTGGGTTCTACCGGACAAGGCGGCGATAGCAAAGGGACGCAGACGGATTCTGGTAGCCTGTCGCCCGCCTATGTGGCGCGCATTGAGCCAGACGCCAAGTTTATGACGATCGATGGGCGACAAGAGCCGTTAAAACCAGGGATGGCGGCGACAGCGGAAATCAAAACCGGCTCCCGAAGGATTATTCAATATCTGCTCTCGCCTATTCGACAATACGAAGATGAATCGATGCGAGAGCGGTGAAAATTGTCCGACGTCTGCGTCCATGAGGCAGATTTGGCTTAATCTGTGCAAGGAGGATTTTCAGCTCATCGTAGCTTCATCAGGGCAAGCAAAGATCAGACAAAAACCCGGCGCAGAGACGGATGACCGTGAAGACGATCAAGGATCCTTGGTATTCGATATATTAACGCAGAGCAGTAACATATATCCCTTTCCAGCGGCAGCTCCTAATAGCATCTCCCTATGCTAGGCCCTGTTGACAAAGTGGATTTCCAAATCAGGGGAAGCATGATTCAAGACTGCTTTTTGGGAGGCAGCTTTGGCTCGTGGCGACCTTACGGATATGGAGTGGCGGATCATTGAGGGTCTGTTACCCACCGAACGCGGTAGGAAATCCCGGCCCTCGCACGACAATCGACGATACCTGAACGGTATGCTGCATGTTCTTCGGGTTGGCTGCCCCTGGCGCGATATGCATGAGCGCTACGGAAAGTGGAACTCGGTCTATGTGCGCTTCCGCCGGTGGGCTGAACAAGGAGTTTGGGACGCTCTGCTTGAGACCCTCGTTGAACTGGGGCTGACGGATGACTGGCAGCACATGATCGA
>NZ_FOAM01000005.1 GCF_900109605.1 Xaviernesmea oryzae | reverse complement strand
AGGCAGCAGTCGCTTATTATGCAAGCCTCGGCGTCACCGTCACGCGCGTCATGACCGACAATGGCGCGTGCTACAAAGCCAAGGACTTTGCAAAGGCCTGCAAGGCGCTCGGGCTCAAGCATATCCGAACCAGACCCTACACGCCCAAGACCAACGGCAAAGCCGAACGCTTCATCCAGACAGCCTTGAAGGAATGGGCTTATGCTCGCGCCTATCCCTCATCCGAGCATCGAAAAATGCATCTGCCCGTGTGGAACCACATGTACAATTGGCACAGGCCACATGGCAGCCTAAAAGCGCAAACACCTATCAGTCGCCTCGGTCTCACCGGGGACAACCTCTTGAGGCTCCACACCTAGAAAGCCGGAGAGCACGGTAACAGGCAGACGGCTGTCGGCAATCATAGGGGAGGGCATCGGCAACTCCTTTTCAAAAAACGTTATAACATTACGTTTTTAGAGTCGCGCTAAAACGGTGTCAAGGGCAAAGCGCGTCGAAGAGGGAGCCGATACGACGGTCCCGGACCGACGTCGGTGAACAGGCGTCTGCGCACGGTTTGAAAGCGGCTCAAGGTTTCTGACGGCCCGGATGTTGACCGGCAGGCGGGAGGGAGCAGAGCGCCATCTTTTCCATGGCTGACGCGCAGGTTCGCGCCTTGATCGAGACCGCCATGGGCGGCGCGTGTGAAGATCAGTGAGAAGAAGACGCAGGGCCGCCAGGCAGGCCCTGACCATGTTCGCGAGTCGTGGCGTGGCCGCGAGGCCGAGCTTCATCGCGACCACATCGATTATCTTGTCGACGGCCGGCTGCCTCATCTGCATTGCGATCATGACCTGCTGGGCAACGTCGCTCTCAGCCTATCCTTTCGTTGTCCCGATCAGAGCGGATGGCGAGAGGGATCAGCGGCTTTCGCCTAAGATTTTGCTCCCGCAATCGGGTGTGGATCGTGACGGACAGGTTCAGACCGAGCAGGTCCAAAGCCATCCTCCCTCCCGTGAGCGCCAGAGCTGTCGGATGCCTCTTTTAGCCATGGCCTGCGGTGTCAAGAATGTCGTGTCCTTCGGAGGCAGGGAATGCGCTCACATCCCCGTCGTGCCAGGCGCGGTCCGTGTTGCGGACGGCGCCTGACAGAGGCTGCGCCTGTCAGCTCGCCCGGCGCTGGCGACGGGAGGCTGCGGCCTCCTTCATCAGGCTGCTGCGCTGGCTATCGTCGAGCAGCGACTTCCAGCATTCCGGCCAGATCTTGTAGTCGACCAGCAGCGTTTCCATGACGCTCTGGTTCAGGCTTTCGTCATAGATCTGGCCATCCCAGCCCTTGGCCCGCATCTTCTCATCCACCAGCCGGTAGAAGTCGAAGGTGTTGATATATTGGATGTCGGCCTGAACGGTCCGTGCCCCATGCATGGTGTTTCTCCTGTTCCACCTGGCGCCGGCGATCCTGTCTGAAGGAGCGCGGGTGCGCAGGCTGAGGGTTTTTCCTTTCGGCCGGATCTGCCCCCGCATTCCGGCCTTTTCATTCCCTGCCGCGTCCCGCGCTCTGATCGAGCGACGGGGACGGGCAGTCGGCTTTTCGATGCCTTCGCTTTGCTGCACATCGCTGTTGCGATCCCGCAGCGCGGCTCTGCACACCTCATGTCTAGGCCGCCCAAGATGAACCGGAGCTGACCGGATCGCGACCGATGCGTCCGACGTCCTGAAAGGCTCTGCCTTTCGCCGGCTCTTCGACGTCCCTTGTCCTGGTTGCCAGGGACTAGAGCTGGAAGACCTGTATCGTCTCGCCACAAAATCTGTGGATCGCAAGGCGCTTCCGGTCAAGATCTGGCGGCTTTTTGGTTTCGGAAGGGTTAATGTCGTCCACCGCGAAATCGCCCGGCAAACCGATCTTGCGCACGTTCCGCTCGCTATTGGTAAGTGTAAACATACGAAGCATGCGCGAGCGTGGCGTCCGCCGTTCCATGCGTATGGGTGCCAAGGGTCTGTCCGTTCTTTCGATGAAAAGCGTGAAAATAACCCGTAAAGTGCTGCTTGTGCCGATCAGGCGCTATGCTAGCCAGCGCGATGTCGTCCTCAGCGTTTACGTTTGAGGTAGCCGCTCGCCGCCCGGACATCGGTCTTGAGATGAGGCCAATCCAATGACGCCGGCTCGAGGCATGCAGCGCACAAAAAGTCGCTGGCATCCGGGCGATCGACTCTGTCAGTCGATTACATTCTTCCGTCTGTAGCAGACGATGGCCTGCAGGAAGCATCCCGGATCTGAGCCCGATTCGGGACCCGTGTCTTCAGTCTTTGGTGTCGGACGAGCGCACGCGAAGCCGTTGTCCGCCTTGACCCAACATCCTCCGGACATCACCGTGCAGCTGGTCCAAGGCTGTGAAGAGGCCAGCCGTCATGCCGCTGGCCTTCTCCTGTCCAATCAATTGGAGTAGACGAACCCTTAGCCCTGGCTCTGCGGTGCCAGCAGATCCTCGCAGACGGTCCGGCCCTTGCTGGTCGGACGATCGCCGAGAATGCGCACGGACCG
The DNA here is from genome assembly GCF_900109605.1 of Xaviernesmea oryzae. GTDB lineage: Bacteria > Pseudomonadota > Alphaproteobacteria > Rhizobiales > Rhizobiaceae > Xaviernesmea > Xaviernesmea oryzae. The sequence goes on along the minus strand of NZ_FOAM01000005.1, from coordinate 349,012 downwards.
GATCGTGTAATCGGAGGAGACCGTCAACTGCACCGAGCAGCTCTGCCAGGGGCCGCGCTTGCCATTGCCCAGATTGTCGCGCCGGCCGCCGCGCCAGGTGTAGAGCGTCTGGTCGCCGCTTTCGACATCGCTGGCCGGCGGGCCGAACTGGGCGAAGAACGGGCCGGCCGACTGGCCTTTCCACCTGGCTTCCACGGCATTGGTGCGCACGACGCTGACCGGGCCGCTTTCAGCGGTGGCGCAGCTGGCAAGGGTGAGGGCAAGGGCGGAAAGGGCAATCAGGCGGGAGATCATCAAACGGTCCTCAAACGGTCCGGCCGCGCCGGACGGAAACGGGAGATCGGGCGGCGACCATGATCCGGCAAGCTTTCGCAGGACAGGCCGCATGCCAGAAGGCTCTACAGCATCACCCGAAATTTCCAACGGAATTTCGCTATCCACAGGCCGCCTTGCGCTTATGAAGTTTTTAAAAATCCCGCTTGCGGTCGAAAATCTCCTGTTCTATAGAGACGCCACTGGTCACGGAGTGTAGCGCAGTCTGGTAGCGCACCACGTTCGGGACGTGGGGGTCGAGTGTTCGAATCACTCCACTCCGACCAGTTAAGTCTCTAAGAAGACTGATAAATTTCCCGAAAGCTTTTCCTGAAGATTGGCGCGAAGCGTTGACCGGGCCGGCTGTGCACTGTTTCAGACTGGGTTTGCAACCGCCTGTTGGACATTTGCTTAGCTCGATTTGAGCTCCTCCATAATTAACCCCAAAGACGCTGTAGCCCCAAGGGCATCAACCATCGTCTGATCAGCCATCTTGCCTGCTTGTGCTGCAACACATGTAGCGTGACATCCTCGCCAAGCCCTGTAGCCGCACACCGTTTGGGATGCCTCCTGCGGCTCGACGATTTCGCGGCATGACGCGCGGCATGCAAGGCCGTCGTCCCTCGCCCCTTGGCTTCGATGGCTGTGTCCGCCACATTCCGGTATTTCAAGAGCCCATAGGGGGCACGGCGGCGCCTTGACGGACGGCCTGTGCAGCTAAACATCTTTTCTTGCTGAAACACGGCTGCATGAAAATCGAGCGTCATGACACGGACCGCTCGCCCACACGACGCTTGAAATTGCCGTGAACGCTCCTCCGTCATCGCTGCCAGCCGGCTGTCGCAGATGCTCGGAACATTCCGATCATGCAGGCCTGATGATGTGCGGTCTTGAGCGTAACGGTGCAAGCCGAACGCAGACACATCACTCAAGCCATGTCCGCGGCCGGCTGGCGCCAGCCGCGGATCCGAGATGGTCAGATCACCAGAACCGGCGATTTTACGCGAACGCGATCGTAAAGGTCGATCACGTCCTGATTGATCAGGCGCACGCAGCCGGAGGAGACGGCCTTGCCGATCGACTGCCATTCGGGTGAGCCGTGCAGGCGGTAGAGCGTGTCCTGCCCGTCCTTGAAGATATACATGGCGCGCGCGCCCAGCGGATTGTTGAGGCCGGGCGCCATGCCGCCATTGGCGATGGAATATTCGGCCAGATGCGGCTGGCGGGCCACCATTTCATTCGGCGGCTTCCAGCGCGGCCATTTCTGCTTCCACTGGATGACGCCGCGGCCTGACCAGGCAAAGCCCTGGCGACCGATGCCGACGCCATAGCGCATGGCGCGGCCGCCCGCTTCCACGTGGTAGAGAAAGCGGTCCTTGGTGTCGACGATGATCGTGCCCGGCGCTTCGCCAAAGGGATCGGCCACCTGCTGGCGGTAGAAGCGCGGATCGATCTGCTGATAGGGCACGGCCGGAATGGCAAAGCCTTCATCGAAGACGGGGCCGTAAACGCTGGCATAATAGGCCGATTGCGGCGGCAGGCCGCTGTTTTCGATCGGGCCGCCGCGCCAGGCGGTCGCCACAGGTTCCTGATAGGTGATGGTCACCTGATCGGGCACCGGACGGAAATAAGGCGCGGTCTGCTGGCGAAATTCGGCCGTCGAGGTGGCGCAAGAGGCCAGACCGGCGGAGGCGACCGTCGCGCCCGACAGGCTCAAGAACTGCCGGCGAGAAAGAGAGGAAGGCAAGCGCATCGATTCCTGGTTCCCGTTACGCTGTGAAAAGGGACCGGCCATCGTTACCGATCGCCGTTCACATAGCGCGCCCCCGCCGCAAGGCAAAGGGCGCAACCTTTATCTTGACCGCCCAGCGATGCGTCAGGCTGTCCTCGCCGCGCAGCTGTGGCGCTTGGGCCACGCTTCCCATGCGAAAGCGGCGTTTTACCTTGTCGTCAGCCGCCGGACAGCCGCCCGTCCGGCTTGCCACGCACCGATCGGCAGGCGTCGGATCAGCCGGCGGCGCTATCGGCCTCGCCCTGCAGGCGCTCGGCCACGGCCTGTGGGGAGGCCGGCCGGCCGATCAGGAAGCCCTGGGCTTCCTTGCAGCCCATCTCCTTCAGCATGGCCAGTTGCTCCTCCGTCTCGACGCCCTCGGCAATGACCTGAAGATTGAGCTTCTGCGCCATGGAGAGAATCGCGGCGGTGATGGCGATATCGTCCTGGTCACGTGGAATGTCGCGAATGAAAGAGCGGTCGATCTTCAGCCGCCGCACGGGAAAGTGCTTCAGCGCGCTGAGGCTTGAATAGCCGGTGCCGAAATCGTCGATCGCCAGATGCACGCCCAGCCCGCGCAACGCGTTCATCGTGAAGAGGGCGGTCGGTACATCCTCCATGATCGCGCTTTCGGTCAGCTCCAGCTCCAGCCGCTCGGGCGAAAGCCCGCTCTTGGACAGGGCGGCGGCAACGCTGGCATGCAAGCCCTTCTCGCGAAATTGCCGGGCGGAAACGTTGACTGCCACGGTCAGGGGACGCAGACCCTCTTCGCCCCAGGCAACGGCCTGGGCGCAGGCCGTGCGCAGCACCCAATCGCCAATCGAGACGATCAGCCCGGTTTCCTCCGCCAGCGGAATGAAGTCGGCGGGCGGCACCCGCCCGCGCGTTGGGTGGTTCCAGCGCACCAGCGCCTCAACGCCGAAGACCCGGCCGGTTTCGACCGAGATCAGTGGCTGATATTCAAGATGGAACTGCTGCTCGTCGATTGCACGGCGCAGCTCTTCGATATTGCGCAGCTTGGTCTGGGCGGCCAGCGCCATGTCCTGGCGAAACAAGAGGAGCGTGTTGCGGCCCCGGCGCTTGGCGGCATACATGGCCACGTCGGCATTGGCGATGAGTTCGCTGGCCGTATCGCCGCCCTCGTTGGCGGTGGCCACGCCCATGCTGCAGGTCATGCGCAGCGGCGTGCCATCCAGCATCTGCGGACGGGCGATCACGCGGCGGATCAGCTCCATGCGCCGAATGGTCAGGCTTGGCGGCTCTTGCCGCGCGCTGCGCAGCATCACCACGAACTCATCCCCACCAATGCGCGAAACCATGTCGCCCGGCCGAAGGCACCGACGGATGCGGCGGGCCACCGTCTTGATCACCTTGTCGCCCACATGGTGGCCGAGGCTATCATTGACCAGCTTGAATTCATCGAGATCGAGAAAGGCGAGCGTGACCATGCTGCCGTCCCGCCGTGCCGTATCCAGCGCATCGTCGAGACAGCAATCGAACAGCGCGCGGTTGGGCAGGCCGGTCAGCCCGTCATGATGCGCCATGAAGGCGATGCGCTCTTCGGTGCGGTGGCGCTCGATGGCGATGCCGCTCAGATGCACGGCCATCGAGATGAGGTCGCTCAGCTCCCGCGTCGGCAGGCCGGCGGATTTCGAATAGATGGCGAAGGTGCCGAGAAGGTCGCCGGCATGGTCGAAGATCGGCGTCGACCAGCAGGCCTTGAGGCCGTAGGATAGGGCGACATGCGCAAAACTCGCCCAGAGCGGATCGGTGGCGATATCGCAGACCTCGACGGGCTCACGTCGCCAGGCGGCGGTGCCGCAGGAGCCGGCCACGGGCTGGACCGGCACGCGGCTCGTTGCCTCCACATAGGCCGCAGGCAGCGTCGGCGCAGCGCCCGAAAGCAGCGTGCGCCCATCTTCGCTGAGCAGCAGCACAGAGCAGAGAATGCCCGGATAATATTCTTCCACCGCCAGCAGCAGCTGATCGAGAATCTCGGTCAGCGATCGCCCCTGCGCGATCATTTCCAGCAGTCGCGCCTGGTCGCGCAGAAGACGATAGGCCCGACGCTTGTCGGTAATGTCGCGCGAAATGCCGACGATGCCGATCGTATTGCCCTCGACATCGCGCAGCGGCACCTTGGACGTCGTCAGCCAGCGTTCGCCATCATGCTCGACAAGAGCGCGTTCCTCCAGGTCGATGATCGGCTGGCCGGTTTCGATCACGTGCCGCTCATTGGCGGCGATCCGCTCGACATCCGGATGGGCGTGCAGCTCCATATCGGTGCGCCCGACCAGATCGCGCGGATCCTGAAAGCCGTTTTCGATCGCCACTGCCCGGTTGGCGATCAGGAAACGGCCCTCACGATCCTTGGCGTAGAGAAAGTCGGGAATATGGTTGACCATCTCCTCCATCCAGTAAAATCGCTGGACGAGGTCATAGCCATCCGATGCATCGTCTTCGGCGCTGCGTGTCAGATGGGCTGCAAGCTTACGCGTTGCCTCTAGAAGACGGATCGTATCCTCATTGCGGGGGCGCGCAGCGTCCGCCTTGTCGGTGGATTGCTTGGTCCTTGCCACCCTTGTCTCCCGTTTCCGTCCCGGCAATGGCTCGTTTCTACAAGACAGGCGTTATTCTTCTCTAAAAGCAAATCGTCATTTGGCTGCCAAGCGTCATCAAAACTTCCGAAACGGGCGGTGGGATGTCGACTTTCTGCAGTCTGATCATCACCAGATTTCATACAAGCATTGCGCCAGGCCGACTTTTCCCTTTCGAGGCCGAATTTTAAAAGATTGTTCTTTGCGCCGCGGCGTGGCTGCGTCCAGCAGTGCCCTATATCCGGCCCGGTTCGAACTTGGAGAAGAACGATCATGCTGACGATCCACGGTGTTTATCGCTCGCGTGCATCGCGGGCTTATTGGCTGGCGGAAGAGCTTGGGCTTGCCTTTCGCTCGGTTCCGGTGATTCAGGCTCGGCGGCTCGCCGATCCGCACGCAGCGGATGCGCCTCTGAACACCCAGTCGCCCGCTTTCGTTGCGCTCAACCCAATGGCGCAGATCCCCGTGATCGAGGAGGACGGGCTGGTGCTGACGGAATCGCTGGCGATCACGCTCTATCTCGCCGCCCGGCATGGCGGCCCGCTCGCCGCCGCCGATGGGCGCGAGGAAGCACTGATCCTGGAATGGACGCTCTGGGCCGCGACCAGCATCGAACCTGCGGCCGTACGCATCGTCCAGACCTACGATGCCGGGCAGGAGGAAACCCTGGCTGGGAAGGAAACGGTGGCGCAGGCGGTGGCGGCGCTCGAACGAGGCTTTTCCTTTCTGGAGGGGTATCTGGTTGAAAATGACTATGTGTTGGGCAACCGCTTCACCGTGGCCGATCTCAACTTGGCCGAGATCTTTCGCTATGCCATGAGCGAGGCCGCGCTGTTCGACCGCCATCCGCGCGTCAAGGCCTGGCTTGCACGCTGCCAGGCGCGGCCGGCTTTCCAGACGATGATGGCCCGCCGCGAGGCCGAGGCGGCCTGAACGGTTCATCGGGAAGGCAGGCCAGCCGCCTCGGCGATTTCATCGAAAAGCCAAGCCCTCAGCGCCGTCACAGCAGGGCCAAGGCGTCGCCCGCGCGGCGTCAGGATGTAATGTCCGAGGCCGGTCGGCACGCGCAGTTCGAATGGCGCGATCAGCCGGCCGGCGCCAAGCGCATCGCAGGCAATGGTCTGCCAGGCGAGAAACAGGCCCTGGCCGGCAATGGCGGCATCCAGGCAGAGCGACGCCTCGTTGAAGACGTGGCGAACCGACATGCTTTGCCCACCGAGGCCGGCAGCCGAGAGCCAGAGATCCCAGGAAAACATCGAGCGTCCATCCAGCACGGCCGGGAGACGCAGAACATCCGCCGGCACATGCAGGGAGTCCGCCAGCGTCGGAGCGCAGACGGGAAACACCTGCTGCGCCAGAAGCAGCTCGGCACCAGCGCCCGGCCAATCGCCGCGTCCGACACGTATGGCGAGATCCACACCCTCGGCGTCCAGATCCACCAGCCGCGTGGTGGCGTCCAGCCTCAGCCGCAGGCCGGGATGGCGCGCCTCGAAGCGATCGAGTCGGGGCACAAGCCAGCGGGCGGCAAAGACGGGTGCAACGGAGATGGTGAGCACAGTCTCGTCACGCCGCCGCGCCTCGGCAACCGCACGCTCCAGCCGGACAAATCCTTCCGCAAGTTCCGCGATCACCCCTTGCGCTTCCGGCAGCACCGCAAGCCCACGCGGCAGCCGCTGGAAGAGCGGCCGGCCAAGCTGGCGCTCTGTCTTGCCGATCTGCTGGCTCACGGCGCCAATGGTGACCCCCAGCTCACGCGCTGCTGCCGGCAGCGAGCCCAGCCGGGCGGCGGCTTCCACGGCCCGCAGGCCGTTCAGATGGACGAGGTTCAGGCTCTTCATGGAGAAAAGCTATAGGCATGGCGTGGTAAACTCAATTGTTCAGGCGGCGCAACAGGCGCAAAACTAAAGCCATGCCGCGCGATCCGCTTTCGGCCGCAGGTATGAGGAGACCGCGCCATGATGCCGATTTGGAGCCGCCAAGATCTGCCCCAAGAATATTGGACCGAAAACAGGCGTCGGTCCGATGATCTGACAGTCGAGGATCTCCTCTGCGATCCCGATATCGCGCGGATGGATGTCCGCGCTCTGGCCGACCTGCCCTTTCCTGCCTTTCGACTGCCGGACCCCGACGGCCCGGCAATATCTCTTGGTCCGCTTGCGCAGGTCGATCTCCCGGCAAAGGTCGATGTCCAGGGCGCTGCTGTGGCGGGCCTTGGTCGCTCAAGGGCCGGCAGATGCGCTATTCTCCAGCTGGTTCGGCTGTTGCGGAGCAGGGCGGCGCGGCCGGTCCGCGCAGAAGCCTGACGCGCCGGCCCGCTTGTCCGCTTCCGACAGAACCGAGAGAACGCAGCGCTGAAATGCAGCGCCGAGAGGGCCTTTCGTTATGGATCAATCGCGCGAGCGCCTGCCATGACATGATGTGATGCATGGCTCTTCAAGGTTGTTCTCGTTGAGCTCCCTGCCTAAAGAGAGGCGATCGCCGCTTCGCAGGAGACCATCATGGCCGTCGATACCGCCGCCCGCTCGAACACCTGGACCTTCGTCGATGGCGAATGGCTGGAGGGCAATCCCAAGCTCATCGGCCCGACGTCGCATGCCATGTGGCTGGGCTCGACCGTCTTTGACGGCGGACGCTGGTTCGATGGCATCTCGCCCGATCTCGATCTGCATTGCCAGCGGGTGAACCGGTCTGCTCTGGCGCTGGACCTCAAGCCGACCATCGCGGCGGATGAGATGCAGGCGCTGGCTCTTGAGGGTGTGCGCCGCTTCGACGGCAAGACGGCGATCTATATCAAGCCGATGTATTGGGGCGAGCATGGCGCGCCCGGTCTGGTGCCGGTCGATCCCGAATCCACCCGCTTCGCGCTATGCCTGTTCGAAGCGCCGATGGCGGCGCGCGCCGGCGGCATCTCGCTGACACTCTCGCCCTTCCGCCGGCCGACGAATGAATGCATGCCGACAGGCGCCAAGGCCGGCTGCCTCTATCCCAACAATGCCCGCATCCTGCGCGAGGCGCACGCGCGCGGGTTTGACAATGCGCTGGTGCGCGACATGCTCGGCCATGTCGCCGAAACCGGCTCATCGAATGTCTTCATGGTTAAGGACGGCGTGGTGTTCACGCCCGCCGCCAACCGCACCTTCCTGGCCGGCATCACCCGCGCCCGCATCATCGGCCTGCTGAAAAGCGCGGGCTTCGAGGTGGTGGAAGCGAGCCTGACCCCTGCCGATTTCGACACGGCCGACGAGATCTTCACCACCGGCAATTACGCTAAGGTCGCCTCCGTCACCCGGCTCGAAGCCCGCGATCTGCCGGAAGGCCCCGTCGCCGCAAAGGCGCGCAGCCTCTACATGGAATGGGCGCGCGACACATCGGATTTTTAAGGCGAGCCGAAGCGGAAAGATGGAGATTTGGAGCCGGCCTTATCTCCTTACTGGGGAGACGCCGTTTTGCCTCGGCTGGCAGCCACCGGCTTCGGCGGTGGCGGCGTGGTCAGCGCGTCCGCCTCCATTTCGCGGGCGCTGAGATAGAACAGGCGGTCGGGTGGGGTTTCCATGGCGCGGCGCCAGAGCGCGGGCTTGATGCCCATCTCTTCCAGATGACGGGTGATCTCCGCCGTGGTGCGCTGGGCATCTGACATGGCCTGTTCGGGCGAGAGCCGCGTGGTCGAGCCGTTGAAGATCTGGTGGACGCCGATGACGGCGCCTTTTTCCGCCGTCCGCTCCACCCCCCCGGCAAAGACGATCGGGCAGGAGGAGGCACAGAGGGCGCCCTTTTCCACCTTCGTATCGAGCTGGCGTTCGCGGATCAGCTTCGACATGGCCAGCGCATCGCCAACCGAGCCGCCGGGGGAGTCGAGTAGCACGGTCTTCACATATTCGCCGCGCGCCTCGATTTCCGTTCTGAACCGTTCGGCCGCGCCAGGATCGATTGCGCCCTGCGCGCGCAGAATACCGCCGGGTTGGAGCTCGAAGCGGATGGCATTCTTCAGTTGCTCGGCTTCCGTGGTGATTTCCGAAGGCGGCGCCTCGGGCTCGCCCTCGGTCAGGGCCGGCGGCAGGATCGGCGCGGCGCCGGGCGCCTGTGGATCGAAGGGGGCAAGCGCCTTGGCGGCATTGATCTCCCGGAAGTCGATGACAACGAAGACCAGGGCGGCCGCCAGCAGGATCTGGAAGGCATGGCGCATCAGCGTGCCGTCATCCGCCTTCAGCGCATAGGCTTTCACGCTCTGCCAGGCCTCGCTCATCTTATCGCGGCGCGGCTCTGCGGCCCGGCCGGCCGGCGTCTCGCCGGCCTGCGCTGCCGGACGCTGCATGGCCTCGTCGGTCAGCGTCATGCCGGCGGTCCCTTGCGCGACGCCTTGGCCGCCACGTCGAGCGCGGTCACCGTGGCCGAGCGATCCTCGGAGGCCTCGGCCGCAGCCTCGCTGTCGCGGGCAATGGCCGCCAGATCGACGCCGCCTGCCGTCACAGCCTTTTGCACCTCCAGCGCCTTCAACAGCTCGGCGGCGGTGATCCGTTCGGCAAAGGGCAGGCGCTCGTCCTGCCGGCGAATAGCGGCGTGGACGATCGACAGCATGAAGATCAGCACGGCGGGCAGGAGATCGATCGAGATCGCCCCCGCCCAGCTCGGAATGAAATCCCCGGCATAGCGCAGCACGGCTTCGGCCGAAGACAGGGGCACGAAGCGCCGCTCGGCCACCGGAGGCCGGGCGAGGATCTCGTCGGCCGCGTTCGAGAGCACCTTCGACTGGGCGGCGACGGACGTGCGGATCGTTTCCATCACCTTGTCCTGCCGGTCGGCAAGGTTCGCCTCCTGCCCGTCGGCCACAGGCGCGATGAAGCCGAGCGAGAGATCGTCGGCGGCGCGCTTGACCGACGGCGCGATCGAGGTCTGCTCCAGCGAGGTGACGACGCCGGTCAGCGCCACGGCTTCGGCCGCGAACTGATCGGCCCGGGGGTCGATGGCGCCAGGCGAAGACACCAGTCCGCGCATGGTCTCCAGATGCTTGCGGCCCTGGTCGAACAGGGTGGTGACCCGCTCGCGCGAGGCATTGATGCCGGTTTCCAGCTCCTTCAGTTGCGCGGCCATCTGGCTCAACAGCTGCACGACGCTGCCGGCCCCGGTGGTGCCGGTCAGCGCGCCGGTGGCGCGTTCCTGCTCGGCCAGGCGGTTGAAGCGCTCCTGCGTGCGCTGGATATCCGGCAGCAGGCTCTGGGCGGCCAGCGCATTCTGATGTGCCCTGTCGAGATCGCCGGTATAATCCTCCAGCGTTTCGGCCAGATGCTGTTCGAGCGCGGCGGAGCCGGCAAGTGCGGCGGCATTCAGCCAGCTGGACATGGCGATGATCATGGCGCAGCCGAGCGCCATCACGCCGAGCATGGCCCCGCGCCCGGTGGCGCCGGTCACATGCGGATAGAACCGCGCCATATAGCTCCAGAAGGCATAGATGGCGACCGAGACGGCGCTGGAATAGATCAGCGCTGCGAAGAACACGGCGGTTGCCGAGCCATCGAGGATCGAACGCACGCCGAGATAGGTATAGACGCCCGAGGCCAGCGCCAGAACCGCCAGCGCGAAACGCGTCATGGTTTCGACGGCTTCGACGCCGTCCTGCAATCTTTGGGAAGCGCCAAGCGCCATGGATCTGCGATCTCCAGGGGTGGGATCGCTTAACAGAGGGTTAAGATCCGGGCGAAATGAAGGCCGGGGATCAGAAGGTTTCCTTCGGACAGAGATGCCAGCTTTCAAGTGCGAAGCCGTTGAGGGCAATCAGATCCTCCAGGGCAGCCGCGACCTTGCACGCCAGCGCCTCCATGGTGTCAGCCTCCACGGCCAAGCCATCAAGATCCTCGCTGGTGGCAACCCATACGCGCACCTCCGCGTCGAAGACAGCGGTGATGCCGGTTGGAGACTGGTTCATCTTTGACTCGTCTCGATCAACGGCGATTTCCGCACGCTTGCGCGCGGGCGACAGGCGACGAACGAAAAGTCAGGCGACGGCCCGCAAATCGAAGTCGGCATGGATGACCTCAAAAGGGACGAAGACGCGGCCGGCCTCGTCGTGAGCGATCAAGGACCAGTCGATCAGTTGATGAACATCCTGATGCACGCGCTTGACGTCGCGCCCCAGCGCACGTGCCAGTGCCCGCAGGGACTGAGGTCCGGTCGCCTGCAAAGTTTCGATCAACTGCCAGCGCTTCGGCGAGAGCACCTCGAAGAGCTGTGTCGGCGAAGAAAAGGTCAGGACCACCTGGCTGTCGCCTCGTCCTGCCCAGGCTTCCCTGAAGCGCGCAGCCGCGTCCTCAAGCGCCTCGGCGTCGTCCCGCACAATTCGGATCAATGCCTTGGTCATTTCCGCCTCCTTTTTACGTGGGCGAGGAAATCGTCAACAAGCCGGTCGACGCTCGTAAAGCGATAGGTCGTCTCAACGCCATCGAGGTGACAATTGTCGCCTTTCTGCCTCTCGTTGTCGAAGCCGACGATGCGAACCCCGTCACGGCCATAGAAGAGTCTGTATTTAAACGAATGCAGGCTCCCGGCCACAGGCTCCGGCACGCGCCAGATCACCATTTCGATGATCGCGCCATCCGAAAGAACGCTTTTCGAGCGATGAACCATCTCCGCCTTCATGTTGGCTATGATGCCAACACCCTCGGCGCTGTCAAGTTTTCCCCCGCGCAAGAATTTTCTGCAAAGCTCAGGCTTTATGGATTGGCCGCTGTTGCCACCCGGCGGCCCTCTGCCTATGTTCCCGGCGACGGCTTTCCGTGACGAAACCGATGCCAAAAGGAGAACCACCATGGCTTTCGAGCTTCCGAATCTGCCTTATGATTACGATGCGCTTGCGCCCTACATGTCGCGCGAGACGCTCGAATATCATCATGACAAGCACCACCAGGCCTACGTCACCAATGGCAACAAGCTGGCAGAAGAAGCCGGCCTGGCCGATCTGTCGCTTGAGGAGATCGTCAAGAAGTCCTACGGCACCAACCAGCCGCTCTTCAACAATGCCGGCCAGCATTACAACCACATCCATTTCTGGCATTGGCTGAAGAAGGACGGCGGCGGCAACAAGCTGCCGGGCAAGCTGGAGCAGGCCTTCGCCTCCGATCTCGGCGGCTACGACAAGTTCCGCACCGATTTCCTCGCCGCCGGCGCCGGTCAGTTCGGTTCGGGCTGGGCCTGGGTTTCGGTCAAGAACGGCAAGCTTGAAATCTCCAAGACCCCGAATGGCGAAAACCCGCTGGTGCATGGCGCCACGCCGATCCTCGGCGTCGATGTCTGGGAACATTCCTATTACATCGACTACCGCAACGCCCGTCCGAAATATCTCGAAGCCTTCGTCGATAATCTCATCAACTGGGATTACGTGCTGGAGCTTTACGAGAAGGCTTCGGCCTAAGCCGATCCGGATTGACGATGATGAGAGCCCTGGCCGATGCGCCGGGGCTTTTTTCGTTGCGCAGCAGCCTTTTCGAGGTTGCCGGCTGGGCGGCGAGCATCATCTTGATCACGCAAAAAGTGACTTCCTTCACGGCAGCGACATGCAATCATGCGTAAGTTGTCAAAGACATGCCGCCCATAGGGCGTCGATCCAAGGAGAGGACCCATGAAGCTGAAAACCGTTGTAATGTCGCTGGCACTGGCCGGCTTTGCCGCCGGCGCGGTCACGGCGGCCGAGCCGCAGGACGTGCGCGAAGGCATGATGAAGCAGATCGGCGGTTCGGTCGGCGCGCTGGGCGCGATCGCCAAGGGCCAGAAGCCCTATGATGCGGCTGTGGTGAAGACCTCGCTCGAAACCATCAGCAAGAACATCAAGGCCTTCCCCGATCAGTTTCCGCCCGGCTCGGATGCAAAGTCGGAAGCCAGCCCGAAGATCTGGAGCAATATGGACGACTTCAAGGCGAAGGCTGCGAACCTCGCCAAGGAAGCCGACACGCTTCTGGCCCAGCTGCCTGCCGACCAGGCCGCCGTCGGCGCCGCCGTCGGCCAGCTGGGCCCGCTCTGTTCGGACTGTCACCAGAGCTACCGCGTAAAGAAATAGCGCGCATCCGCGACGCGGCGGCCGGGCAGTGGCATGGACCCAAACCCAGTTAGAGGAGGTTGGCGATCCTGCAGCGGAGCTGGGTTGATCCGAGTTCTCCTTCAGGCACTCTCTCGAGTGCCCTCGACCTCGACGCCGCGTCGTCATCCCCTTCCGCCGGAGGCAGGCTGTTCGCCTGCCGAAATTCGCGGACCGGTTGAAACAGAATTGGCTTTCGGGCTTTATGACGCAGGTTGGATGTTTCGAACATTCCGTCGACGTTTTGATAAAATGCGGACGGCTTAGACGCGCCGCGTTGGTGGACCGGGTTCGAGAGGGAGACGCGCATGCGGCGCAGACGGGGTCGTATCGGCATTAGCCTGCTTCTTGTCCTTGCCTTTGTCAGCGCGCTCGGCTGGTTTCTGACCAAGCCGGAGCGTCAGGCGGCCGCCCATTGGCAGGGCCTTCCGGCACCGGATCTCGCCAATGGCGAGCGCATCTTCTGGGCCGGCGGTTGCGTCAGCTGTCACGCGGTGCCGGGCGCGCAGGGGGAGGCGAAGCTAGTGCTTGCAGGCGGACTGCCGCTCACAAGCCCTTTCGGCACATTCCACGTTCCCAATATCTCACCTGACGAAAAGGCCGGAATCGGCGCCTGGACCCTAGCCGAGTTCGGCGATGCGATGACGCGCGGCGTCGGCAGGAATGGCGAGCATCTCTACCCGTCCTTTCCCTATGGGTCCTATAGCCGGCTGACCCCGAAGGATGTGTCGGATCTCTTCGGCTATCTCAAGACCCTGCCCAAAAGCGAGGCGGTCGCGCCGCCGCATGAGCTGCCTTTCCCCTACAATCTGCGGATCGCGCTGGGCGGCTGGAAGCTGCTGTTTTTCAGCGACGCGCCCCGTGTTGCGCTTGCCAATGCCGATGCAGCTGTGCTGCGCGGGCAGTATCTGGTCGAGGGCCCCGGCCATTGCGGCGAATGCCATACTCCGCGCAATAGCCTCGGCGGCTTCGTCTCCGGCCGCTGGCTGGCCGGTGCGCCCAACCCGGAAGGCGAGGGGCAGGTGCCGAACATCACCCCGGCGTCCAAGACCATCGGCAGCTGGAGCGCCGCCGACATCGCCAATTATCTCGAAACCGGCTTCACGCCCGAGTTCGACAGCGCGGGCGGCAGCATGGCGGAAGTGCAGCAGAACATCGCCCGCCTTCCGGCTGAAGACCGCACGGCCATCGCCGCCTATCTCAAGGCCATCCCGCCGGTGGAATAAGAGCACGGTCGCACGCAGCGTGGCGACCCTCGCTTGCCTAGCCCCGCATGCATGGCGCCACGCTGTGCCAAAACGAGGCAGGCTACTGCGGGCCGTCACAGGCGCTTCACCGCAAAGAGGCTTGTCGGTTGCAGCGCGTCTCGCAGTGCGCATGATGAACGCAAGCTTGCCTCATGTTTAGCCCGCGATAAACTGAGGTGGGGCATGAGAATCAGTGGGGAAGACCGATGGCGCGTTTGGCCGAGAAGCAGGTCGAGGAGTTTTTTACGCCGATTTTGGCGGATAATCCCGGGCACCCGAATGGCTGGCCAATCCGCATGATGGTCGCCTCACAGACCGAAGCGCGGCATAATCGGCGTCTCTGGGCGCCAAGCCATCTGATTTCCATCCGCGCGCCGGGCACCAAGCTTTTGTCAATGATCGACCTGCCGGACGAAAATCATCTGCAACTGATCTTCAGCGATGCGCTCGATCAGGAAGAGCCGCATGCCGCAACGGCCGAAGCGGTCGATCAGGCCTTCGCTTTTATCGACAGGCTGCCGGCCGATGCGCATCTGCTGGTCCATTGTTTGCGCGGCCTCGGTCGCGCTCCGGCTTTGGCGCTCGGTATTCTCGGACGCTACATGGAGCCGGAGGCTGCCGCTGCCAATCTCCACATGCTGCGCCCGGAAGCCAAGCCGAACCGCCATGTCGTCACCCTCTGCGATGCGCATCTCAGCCTGAAAGGCAAGCTGGCGCGCCAGGCTCTGCGTTTCCCGGCCAAGGTCTGGAAGCCCGCAAAGGGCTGAGGGTCCGACCGAGTGGCCTCGGATCATGCGTCTGCGATCATGCCGTACAGTGGCCTAGCACCGGCCGTTCGAGGCTGAGCGGCTAGCCTGTTTGCGCGCGAAGCCTTCATCTCCAAGAATGCGATAAGGCCAGACGCGGCATTCTATCACCGCCAGCAAACTCCTGATCTTTTGCGTCGCACGGCCATTGTGCGATGCGAGAGTGCGCCTATATCCCCAATATATGATGCGTTCGCTCCCGCTGTTTGCCGCGCCATTCTTCGGACAGGATCTGATGACTGATGCGTCAGACTGAAAGCACTGTGTCGATTGGATGCATGATGCTGCCGCGGCGGGAGAGGGCGCAGGCGTTCGGGAGGAACCATGACGCCTTCGGTCTATGTCTTCGATGCCTATGGCACGTTGTTCGATGTGCATGCCGCCGCGCGCGCCCACGCCTCGGCGCTGGGGCCGGATGCGGCGGCGCTGTCGGCGCTCTGGCGGCGCAAGCAGCTGGAATATTCTTGGACCCACGCCCTCATGGGCGACTGGCGTGATTTCTGGACGCTGACCGAGCGTGCCCTGGATCATGCGCTGGCGACCTTTCCGAGCGTGCCTCGGGAGGCGCGGGTTACCCTGTTGGACAGTTACTGGACCATCGACTGCTATGACGAAGTGCCGAGCGTGCTGCATGCGCTGAAGGCGCGCGGCGGCCGCATCGCGCTTTTGTCCAATGGCACCCGCGCCATGCTGGACGCGGCGGTCAAGCGCGCCGGACTGGACATGCTGATCGATGACGTCTTTTCGGCCGATGCGGTATGCCGCTACAAGACCGACCCAGCGCTTTATGAGATGGTGACGACCGGCTACCGCCTCTATCCCGAAGCTGTGTCCTTCCAGTCGGCCAATCGCTGGGATGTCGCCGGGGCGGCTTGCTTCGGCTTCCGCACGGTTTGGATCAACCGCGAGGCCCAAGCCGACGAATATCCCGATCATGCGCCAGACCTGATTCTGCCGAGCCTGAAAAGCCTGGAGATGCATGCCTGATCAGGCGGCTGCGTCTTTGAAGGTATCGTTCTGAGGCAGGATCTGGCCGCTTGCCTTGACGCATAGGCGTGCTGCGCCAGTTCCTCCTCCGGAAACACGGCGAGCAAGACCGGCGTCGATCCAGAGCCCGGACCGCGCGGACGGAGTTGCAAGCGCAAGATCTGCCGAATCAGCGATCAAGGGGACGATGCAGGGCATTGTTTGTGTCCCCATGCACTCTGTGGTTTTGGCCGGTCGTTGCCGCTCGGAAAACCCGTGACGATCCTTGGATCGCCCACGACAAAAAGGCCGATAGGATTTCAAGTCGCTGCATCCTCGTCGTCCGGATCGATACCGATCCAAGGCTCGGATGTAGCGGGGATCACGGCAAAAGCCGGACGGGCAGGGCATGGGCCGATCCCGCGTCGCCTCCGGCAGCAAGAGATGAGCCGTGATCCTGTCCACGCGGGCCGCTGAAGGCGGCGCGCAATACGCAAAGGAGAGTGTGAATGATCACCGTCAAGGCGCATGGCGCCGAAATCCCGGCGCTCGGCTTCGGCACGTTCCGCATGCCGGATGCCGAAGTGCTCGATATCCTGCCGCAGGCGCTGCGGCTGGGCTTTCGCCATGTGGACACGGCCCAGATCTACAAGAACGAGGAAGCAGTCGGCGCGGCGATCCAGCAGTCCGGCATCGCGCGCGATGAGGTTTTTCTCACCACCAAGGTTTGGGTCGATCGATTTGGACGGGGT
Source organism: Xaviernesmea oryzae (assembly GCF_900109605.1). Taxonomy (GTDB): domain Bacteria; phylum Pseudomonadota; class Alphaproteobacteria; order Rhizobiales; family Rhizobiaceae; genus Xaviernesmea; species Xaviernesmea oryzae. Next base: position 332,499 of record NZ_FOAM01000005.1, on the reverse strand, counting down.
GAGCTGGAAGCCTCCGTCGAGGAAAGCCTGCGCAAGCTCAAGACCGATCATGTCGATCTCTTGCTTCTGCATTGGCCGGGTAGCCCGACGCCGATTGCCGAGGCGGTGGAAGGGCTGAACAAGGTGCGGCAGGCCGGTAAAGTGCGCCATATCGGCGTCAGCAATTTCAACCGTCACCAGATGGAAGAAGCGGTCAAGGCATCGCAGGCGCCAATCGTGACCAATCAGGTCGAGTATCATCCCTATCTCGACCAGACACCGGTGCTCGATGCCGCACATCGCTTGGGCATGTCGATCACGGCCTATTACGCCATGGCCGACGGCCGGGTGCCGAAAGATCCGCTGCTGAACGATATCGGCGCGCGCCACGGCAAGACCGCCGCACAGGTGACGTTGCGCTGGCTCACTCAGCAGCTCAGCGTCATCGCGCTCTCCAAGACCTCAACCGCGTCAAGGCTGAAGGAGAATTTCGAGATTTTCGACTTCACGCTGACGGAGGATGAGATGGCGGCGATCCATGGGCTCGCCAAGGCCGATGGGCGCATCGTCAATCCCAACGGCCTTGCTCCTGCCTGGGACAGGGCCGCCTGAGGGCGAGCAGCAGACGCATCCTTCATGGGAACCCGGTGCCCCCTTCGGATGCATCGGGTTCTCTCAAAAGATTTCCGGTCGATGGCTGAAACGCAGGGCCTCGTTTCGTTGTGCCCGGCTATGTTCCGAGCCTGTGCACTTCGTCGATTCCTTTGGCGGCGCCGATCCTCGGGACAGGTCCGAGGATGACGTCTCGCTAGAAGGAGATCCCCTGAGAGCAACCGTGGGCAGTCGCCTGAGCGTTGGGAGTGATCCTTCTAATTTCGGACGAGATCGGTCAGCGATCCGTCGCGCTGTGGGTCAGACGAACTGGCGCAGGCCGGGAATGGAATCGATCACCTCGTCCACCGTTTCCTCTCCGGCATGTTCCTTGCCGAAGGCGATGACTTCCTTGGCAAGCGCGGTGATTTCGCCCATGCCGAGACCCTGGGACATCAATTGCTGACCAAGCGCCATGACCCCGCCGCCGCCGAAGGCGCCCATCACCTTGCCAAGCAGGCCACCGGAGCCTTCGCCGGTGCCCTCGCCGTTGAAGCGCGCGACCAGCTCGGTCGCGCCGGGCGTGGCTTCGATCATGCGGGCAACGGGACCGTCGGCCGCTTCCCGCTGGAGGAAGCCGAGCATCATGCCGATGGCCTTTTCCGCCTTATCTGGCGCAATGCCCACATTTTCGCTCACGCGGGTCACAAGGTCGTTCATGTCCGTTCTCCTGGTGAAATGACGTTAACGTCAACGTAAATGACTGCGGACGGAAATCAAGCATCTTCCCCGCGCCTTGCACAGCTGTAGGCTATGATGAGCCTCGATGCACCAGCCTGGACACAAGACCGATGGGGCGATGCGGCAGAGCACCTTAAGCTGCTTACACGCGACACCTCATCGAGCCGTCATACGGGCCGCGTCGTTCCCCATATAGGCGGCAAGCTCTTCCGGCGTCCCTTTTGGAAAGGTGGCCTTCAGATAGTCCAAAAAGGCCAGGACGCGTGCATTGAGCAATCGTCGTGAGGGGTAGAGCGCCCAGAGCGCCGTCTCGAATCCCTTTACCTCGCCCCAGCTGATCAGCGTACCCGCAGCGATATCGGCGCTGGCAAGCGAGAGCGGTAGGCGCGCCGCCCCGACGCCCCTGCGTGCGGCATCGCGCACCATCGTAAAGGACGAGAGGCTGAGCACCGGCTTGACTGCCAGGCGCACTGGCCCCTCAGGCCTTGCGATCTCCCAGGATTCCGCCTCGGTGATCGCGCCCCTGACGACCGCAGGCACGGCAATCCCGGCTTCAGGAAGGGCAAGGCTGGGGCTGGCGACGACCACCAGCCGGTCCTGCAGGAATGCGCGGCCAACAAGGCTTTCGTCGGCCACTGGATTGACGCGGATGACGAGGTCATAGGCTTCCTCGACCATGTCGACGGCGCGGTCGTCCGTGGTGATCTCAAGCTGGACTTCCGGAAAGGCCAGGATGAACCCTGCTGCCAGCCGGCCCATCACGGTCTGCGAAAACAAAAGCGGGGCGCTGATGCGCAGCCGGCCGCGAGGACGATGGCCGCCAGAGGCGATCGCCCTCGCCGTTTCGTCCAGTTCCGTCAGCAATGCGCTCGTCCGCTCGAACAAAGCCCGGCCTTCCTGTGTCAGCTTCAGCAGCCGGCCGCCGCGCTCGAACAGGCGAAGCTCCAGGCTTTCCTCCAGCTCCGCCACCCGGCGTGACAGCGTCGCTTTGGGACGGCCTGAGGCGCGCGCGGCCTTGCCGAAGCCGCCATGGCGGGCAACCAGATTGAAATCGGCAAGCGCGAGCAGGTCCATCTGTTCCACCTGTGAGACGATGTGTCCAAAATCGCCGTCTATCGCAGAATTCTTGGATCACTATCTTGGTGGTGTCAACAAGACGCAACCCAGGAGAAACCACAATGACCATTCTCGTAACCGGTGCCACCGGCCGTGTCGGCCGCCATCTCGTCCAGCAGCTCGTCCAGCGTGGCGCGGCCGTGCGCGTGCTGACCCGCGATCCCTCCAAGGTCGACGTTGCCGCCGGAGTTGAGGTGGTGCAGGGCGATCTGCTGGATATCGACGCGCTCCGCCGCGCCTTCGACGGCGTACGCACGCTGTTCCTTCTCAACGCCGTCACTGGCGATGAATTTACCCAGGCAATCATCGCGCTGAATGTGGCCCGCGAAGCTGGCGTGGAGCGCGTCGTCTATCTCTCGGTCTTCGAAGCCGACCAGGCGGTGAATGTGCCGCACTTCGCGGTGAAGTTCGGCGCAGAGCGCATGCTGGCCGAGATGGGGTTCAGCGCCACTATCCTGCGTCCCACCTACTTCATCGACAATGAGGTGATGATCAAGGATACGGTCATCGATCATGGTGTCTACCCCATGCCGCTCGGCAGCAAGGGTATCGCCATGGTGGATGCCCGCGACATTGCCGAGGTCGCAGCCATCGAGCTGATCCGCCGCGACGAGGCTGCCGGCAAGCTGCCGCTCGACACGATCAACATCGTCGGTCCGGACACGCTGACAGGCCCCGAAGTCGCCCGGATCTGGTCCGACCTCCTGGGCCGTCCGATCGTCTATGGCGGCGATGATCCAAGCGGGTTTGAGCAGGCGATGGCGCGCTTCATGCCGAAATGGACAGCCTATGAAATGCGGCTGATGGCCGAGCGCTATGTCAGCGACGGCATGGTGCCGAAGGCAGGCGATGTCGAAAGGCTGACGACGCTTCTCGGCCGCCCGCTGCACGCTTATCGGGATGTCGCGGCCGAGCTCGTTCGTGCTGCGTGAGGATGACGGCGCGCAGGGCGATGGGACGGGGCGATCGGCATCTCTTCGCCCATGGCCCGACCGTCTCCTGTCTCCACGACCCAAGCCGGCGGTCAAGATCGCCGGCGGAAAGGAGTATGCCGAAGATCGCGACGCACCGGTGGCTTGTCCATTCCGACGCCCACTGGATCTTAGGAACGCGGCCCGGGCATCGGGCCGCTGGTATAGGCATTCAGGATCGCCGTCAGCAGGCCCGGAAAGCGCATCTCCACATCGGCGCAGCGGGCGTGATTGCGCATTTCAACACCCTGGCGCTCGCTGCGGATCAGGCCCGCTTCGCGCAGAACCTTGAAATGGGCCGATAGCGACGATTTCGGGATGATCCTGTCACCGAGCGCGGCCAGGGTCGCGCAGGAGCCGACACAGCCTTGGGTGGCGATCCGGGTAAAAATGGCCGCGCGATCGGGATCCGCCAGGGCATGGAGGATCGCGTCGGGGCGCAAGTCTTCGGTCGCGGGGTGAAAAAAAGGTCGCATGATTTATCCATATAGGATCTTGAACTCGACTTCACTAGTTCCGATGTTCTGAACTATGGGACTAGAGGCGCCCTCTTGGCGCCGGCCCATCGCAAAGGTTCAGGAATATGTCGAAACTTGAGGGCAAGGTCGCGATCGTCACGGGCGCGTCGAAGGGCATAGGCGCGGCCATCGCAAAAGCGCTGGCCAGGGATGGGGCCAAGGTCGTTGTCAACTATGCGTCGAGTGCCGAGGGCGCGCAGGCTGTGGTTAGCGCCATCACATCTGCCGGCGGCGAGGCCATCGCCGTTCAGGGCGATGTGTCCAAGGGGGCGGAGGCCAATGCCTTGATCGACACAGCGATCAAGACTTTCGGCGGGCTCGACGTGCTGGTCAACAACTCAGGCGTCTATGGCTTCGCGGCGATCGAGGACGTGACCGAGGAGGATTATCGCCGTCACTTCGACGTCAATGTACTGGGTGTTCTCCTGACGACCAAGGCCGCGTCGAAGCACCTGAAGGAGGGCGGCAGCATCATCAACATTTCCTCTGTGGTCACCAGCATCCATCCGCCATCGACCGCAGTCTATAGCGGCACCAAAGGCGCCGTCACTGCGATCACCGGCGTGCTTGCCAAGGAGCTGGGGCCCCGCCGCATCCGGGTCAACACCGTCAGCCCGGGTTTCGTCGTGACCGAAGGCACGCACACGGCCGGCATCGCTGGCTCAGAGATGGAGTCCGGCATGGTGGCGCAGACGCCGCTTGGCCGCGCCGGCCAGCCGGATGACATTGCCGATGTGGTCGCTTTCCTGGCCTCCGACGATGCGCGCTGGGTAACAGGCGAGGAAATTGCCGTCAGCGGCGGCGTTCGCTGATCCTCCAACAAACCGCATGCGCCCTCACGGGTGCATGCGGTCCCGTCTCTCTCGGGTCGCAGAGCGCCCTGTCGATCTCTGTCTCGGAGGATGTGGGATCATCATGCTCGGTGTCGGACAGGCAGTTGCGCCAGCCTATACCAGGCAGTCGATCAGGCGGCGCAGGCTTGGCGACATGTCGCCCTGTGCCCGCAGGCATAGCTGCAGGTCGCGCCGCGCCCAGCTGTCCTGCAGCGGAATGATCGTCAGCGCCATGATTCGTGCGGCCCGATGTGCGGTTGTCTCCGGAACGATGCCGACGCCGACCCCGGCTTCCACCAGAAGGCAGACCGCATCGAAACTGCGCAGTTGAACGCGCAAGCGCAGACGGCGGCCGTCGCGCTCGGCTCTGCCGGCCAGAAACCGCTGCAGCGCGCTGGTCTGCTCCAGGCCAACGAGATCGCGGTCCAGCACGTCGGCAAAGGCAATGCTTTCCCTGTCGCCAAGCGGATCACCCTTCGGCGCGACGATCACGAACCGGTCCGAGCGGAACGGAATGACCCGCAGCGCGCCTGTCTCGACCGTGCCGGCGACGATGCCGATATCCGCGAGGCCGCGCGCGACCATCCGGACGATCTCGTCGCTCAGCCGCTCCTGAAGATCGATCGTCGTGCCGGGATAGGCGGTCAGAAACCGGCCGAGCACCTCGGGCAGAAATTCCGTCAGGGCATTGGTGTTGCACAGGAGCCGGACATGGCCGCCCGCCCGGTCTGCATAAGAAGCGAGGTCTTCCTGCATGCGCTCGGCCTGCGCCAGAAGATCCTGTGCATGCGCCAGCAGGGCATGACCGGCCGGCGTCAGCGTAATGCCCTGGCGGCTGCGCGCCATCAGCTGTGTTCCGACTGCCAGCTCGATGTCGCGCAGGCGCGTGCTCGCCGCCGCCAGCGCGATATGCGCGCGCGCCGCCCCTGCCGTGATGCTGCCTGCTTCCGCAATGTGCCGGTAAAGACGGAGATCGTCGAGATCGGGGCGCATCGGCGATCCTTCGCGTTTTCCGAAGCATTCCATCCGAAGATACGCATTCAGTCCAGCGGCTTTCGCCTTTACCCTTGAGAAAAGAAAAGGGAAGGGAGTGCGATATGGATAGCAGCCTGATACTTTCGGCGATCCTCGTCGCCGCCACCATCGGGCTCTGGGCTACGGCCTTGCTGCCGGAATATCTGGTTGCGCTGCTGTTCTTCACAGCGGCGGCCATTCTGCATCTCGTTCCCCCTGACATTCTGTTTTCTGGCTTTTCCTCAGCTGCCTTCTGGCTGATCCTGAGCGGCTTCGTCCTTGGCGCCGCGATCCGGAAGGTGGGGCTTGCCGATCGGGTCGCCGCGCTGCTGGCTGGGCATCTGGCGGGCTCCTGGTGGCGCATGGTCGCTGGCGTGGTTCTGCTGACCTATGCGCTGGCCTTCGTCATGCCCTCGAACATGGGACGCATCGCCCTGCTGATGCCGATCGTCATGGCGTTAGCCGAGCAGGGCGGCCTTGCCGTCACGGATCGAGGCCGTATCGGCCTGGCGCTGGCCGTAGGATTCGGCACTTTCCAACTCTCCGCCAGCATCCTGCCGGCCAATGTGCCGAACCTTATCATGGCCGGGGCCGCGGATAGCGCCTATGGCGTTCGCCTGTCCTATCTCGCCTATCTGGCGCTTCATGCGCCGGTGCTCGGCATCCTCAAGGGACTGGCGCTGGCGCTCTGCATTTGCTGGCTGTTTCCCGCCAGACCACGTCTGCCCGCAACAGCGCTCGCCCAGGCGCCCATGACGCAGGCGGAATGGCGGCTGGTGGCCCTGCTCGCTGTCACCCTCGGCCTCTGGATGAGCGACACGCTGCATGGCATCTCGCCGGCCTGGATCGGCCTTGCCGCAGCCTGTTTCTGCCTCCTGCCGAAAGTGGGGTTCCTGAACGGCGACGAATTTGCATCCGGCGTCAATCTGAGAACCTGTCTCTATATCGCCGGCATCCTCGGGCTTGCTGCCTTCGTCTCGCAGTCCGGCCTGGGGTCGATGATCGGGGCGAGTGTGGTGGGCCTTCTGCCGCTCGATCCGGCGCGGCCGGGGGGCAACTTCGCCGCACTGCTCTCTTTGGTCACGGCGCTGAATTTCGTCGTCACCGCCAACGGCGTTCCCGCTCTCTATACGCCCCTGGCGGAACGCCTTTCCACCTCGACCGGTTTTTCGCTGGGTGCCACGCTGATGATCCAGGTGATCGGCTATGCCACCCCGCTGCTGCCCTATCAGGCGTCGCCCATCGTCGTGGCCATGGGCATGGCGAAGGTCCCGCCACGCGACGGCATCCGCCTGGCCCTGCTTCTCGCGGTCATCACCCTGCTGCTGCTCGCGCCCCTGGATTATCTCTGGTTCGCCTGGCTCGGCTGGATTTGAGATCCGCCAGCCCAGCGGGGCACGTTCGTGGGCGCAGCACCTTCTCAAGATAAGATCACTCTTCATGAGCCGGACGTTTGTTTTGCAGCTTTACCAAGCGGTATGGCCTCCTGTAAAAAACCGCTCCTGACCCATGAAAGCCCGTGCTTTGTCCCTTGCCTCCCTCGCCACGTCGGCCCTACCGGCCAGCTTCACCTCCAGCGCACGCGCGGTGTTCAAACGCCTGCTTGCTGTCGGCCAGGCCACGCGTCCGCAACTTTGCCAGGATCTCGGCCTGTCGCGCCCGACATTGTCGGCGGCGATGACCGAATTGAGCCGGTTGGATTATGTCGAAGTCGTCGGTCAGGCGCAGGGCCATACCGGCCGAACGGCGTCGATCTACCGGATCGGCAAGGGTGCTGGTCACACCATCGCCATCGATGCCGGTTCCACGGTGATCCGCTATCGCGTCGCCTATCTGGACGGGCGGGTGCTGTTGACGGGGACCTATGCGCTGTCATCGGGCCAAAGGCATATGAGCGCGGAGATCAGCCGCAAGGTGGATGACGCGGTGGCGCAGTCGCTGGCCTCCTGCGTTCCTGACTGGGGCCCGCTGCGTGCCATTGGCGTGGCCGTGCCGGCGCGCGTCACCGGCCAGTCGCGCATGGTGGCGCCTGGTCAGGAGACCTGGATGTTCGGCGCTTTCACCCCGCCCTCAGGCGTGCCCCTGATCCTGGAAAACAACGTCAATTGCGCCGCGATCGCCGAACATAATTACGGTGCGGCGGCCGGCCGGCGAGATTTTTCCTTCATCCAGGTCGGCTTGAAAATCGGCATGGGCACAGTTCTCGGCGGTGAGGTCGTGCGCGGGCAGAATGGTGCGGCCGGCGAACTTGGGCATCTGCCCTTTCCCTGGAGCGCAAGCGACGTGCCTCAGCCTGAAACGCTGGAGGATTATATCGGCGCCGATGCGCTGATGGCGCGTGTTCGTGCGGACTGGCCCGATCACGATCCGCCGCGCGACAGCATCGATCTCTTCCGCCGTGCCGGTGAGGGCGATCCAGCCGCGCTCGTTCACGTCAAACGGCATGGGCAGGATGTCGGACGGCTGATTGCCGCCTGCGTGGCAGTCATCGATCCGGGCTTCGTCGTGCTGGGCGGCGGGGTCGGCAGCCTCCCCGTGCTCCTTCCCTATGTTCGGGAGGAGGTCGGCCGGCTGAGTTATGCGACCGAAATCGAGACCAGCACGCTCGGCGCGGATGCGACTTTGCTGGGCATCGGCAAACTGGCGGCAGCCCATGCGCAGTCGGCGCTGATCGACGCCTGATCGCACATCCTCTTTCCCGGTCTCGCAAAACAAAAGAGGCAGCCGCATGGGCCGCCTCCCTTTCTGTCTGTCCGGTCAAGATCGTGCGATTACGCGGCCGCGATCTTGGTGTCCGTCTGGCGGTAGCGGAACTTGGTGTCTGTCAGGCCGGCGGCATCTGACAGGGTAGCTGCAAGCAGCTGCGCCGGAAGGATGTCGAGGATGGCGCGGGCGATCCGGCTCGACTGGGCTGGTACCTTGATGACGACGAGGTTCTGCGCGTCCGGCACGTCTTCCGCTGTAATCAAGAGAACACCGCTGCCGATGGCGGCCATGTCCTGCGCCAGTTTGATCTCCCTGGTGTCGCCGATGATCACCACACCGGTCGTCGCATCCATCGGCTCCATGGGCCCATGCAGGTAATGCAGCGTGTCGGACGGGCCGGCCGGAATGCGGGCGGCTTCACGGATGAGCAACGAGGCCCCATCGGCGGTGCCGAAGGAAGAGCCTGCACCGACGCAGTCGATGGCGCGGCGGTCCTTGAAGATCGCGGCGAGCGCATCCATCCGCGCGCCGGCCAGCTTCAGAACATCGGCCGCCAGATCCGGCAGCGCGGACCAGTCCACCGACGGGCTGCCAGCGACCTTGTCGGCCAGCAGGCCTGCGGCCACCAGCGTTCCAGTATAGCCGGTGCTGGACGGCGTGGCATCCGAGCCGCTGGCAAAGTGGATATGCGCGTTGACGGCCGCCGACAGGGGATTGTTGCCCTCCTTGGTGATGCCGAAGGAGACGCATTCCGCATGCGCCTTGATTGCCGTGACCGGCTCGATGCTACGGCCGCCAGCGGACATGGCGATGATGCTGTCGGCAAAGTTGCCGCCCTGCATCAAATCGACCGCGCGAATGGCCTGGGCGCGCTTGCCGATCCGTTGGAACTCACCGGCAACGACGGTCGCTGCGGCAAAGCTCGCACCGATCCCGGTGACGCCGATCAGGCCGGAGGACATGGGCGAGACGTCGATCTGTGCTAGATCGGCGCTGGCGGCGGCAATGCTGTCACGCAGCGAATCCGGTTGGCGGGCAATGGTGGCTCGATAGCTCACGGGGGCGTCCTTTCGGTTGAAATGCCGGCTAAATGGCCGGCCCTGGGCAGGGCGCATGGCTGAGATCGGCGCCCTGAATTGCTGGAGTGGCGGCATCCCCCTGATTGATCGTGCGGGGGCGGGGATGCGCACATATCCGAAGCCTGGAGCATCACACGGCCTCTGCGACGGGCGTGCCGCTCCAAACATCTGATCTGAAATAGGAAATGCCGATCCGCATCATTTTGAGGGGATCATGCTAGGCCGTGCGCCCGAGCGATCCGGAGATTTCGGCCGTCTGTGCGGCAAGAAAAGCCTTGGCGATGTTGCAGGCGCCTTCCACGGGTGGGCCAGGATAGATGGCGACCGACAGCGCGCCGTTGAAGCGTGCGTTCATGGCCTCGACGAAGGCCTGGGCAAGAGCTGGCTGGGCCACGATGACGCCACCCCCCGCGACGACGGCTGTCGCCTCCGCACCGAGTTGCTTCAGCCGCGCGACGAGATCGACCAGCGCGCCGGCGCCTTCGGCAATCACCGTCTGCGCGATCGTCGAGCCGGCCGAGGCGGCGGCAAAGATGATCGGTGCATGGGCACCGAGCGCCGCCGCGCCGCCGGCACTAGCGATCTGGCTGCCGATGCGGGCGGGATTGTCGATGTCGAGTGCGGTGAACAGGGCCTTGACCAAGGGCTCGTCCAGCGCGCCGCCGCAATCCAGATAAAGACTCACGGCCCGGCCTGCTTCGCGCATCAAGCCCGCCGCGCTGCCCTCATCCCCGATCACCCAGCCCCAGCCGCCGGCGACGAGCATGCGCCCATCCGCGTTCCGGGTCACCGCGATGGAGCCGGTGCCGGCGACGACGCCGATGCCATTGATCTGACCGATGGAGGCCGGGATCAGTTCGGCGTCGTTCACGACCTTGACCGGGATGGCGGTGACGGCGCGGAAGCCCGCCTCCAGCGCGTCGCATTCCGCCTGGTTGTCACAGCCATGGGCGCCGACGGCGATGGTGAGAACCGGTCGTCCGTCGGCCATCCGTTCGGCGAAGGCCGTCAGCGCGCGTGCGTCCTCCACCCAGTCGCGCCGGCGCCAATCCGCGCTCGGCACGACCAGATCCTCGGCATGGCCATCTGCATCATAGGCGCGCAGATGGGTTTTCGTACCACCGATATCGATCCCGACGGTGATGCCGTTCATGGTTCTTCTCCAGACGTCATTCGTATGATGAGAGGCGTGCGCGGCTGCGCTTACGCCTTGGCCGGCCGCAGGCGCTGCCCCGCCATATCGAAGACCAGCGCCTTGTCGGCGGCGATGCGGACGACCGTTTCGATGGCCCCGCTGTGGCGGCGGCCATGGTTCTGCGCCACCAGCCGCTCGCCATTGGCAAGAACCGTGTGGACCGAGGTGAGATCGCCGAGTTCCTCCACGAGGGTCACCTTTGCTGCCAGGCCCTCGGCCGAGGCAGGGTCGATGGCGATCGTCGCATGCTCTGGCCGGATGCCGAGCTGGATCTCGCGGATCGAGGGATCGAAGCCGGCAAAAGGAATGACAAGGCCGGCGGCTGCGGTATCGCCGCCAAGGCCTGACACCACGATGTGGTCGGCCGCCACGTCCTTCACCCGCGCAGACAGGAAGTTCATCGTCGGCGTGCCGATGAAACCGGCCACGAACTTGTTGTCCGGATCGTCATAGAGATCGAGGGGGCGGCCGACCTGCTGGATCCGGCCGCCGTTCAGCACGACGATCTTGTCGGCGAGCGTCATCGCTTCGACCTGATCGTGCGTGACGTAGATCATGGTTGCGCGCAGGCGCTGATGCAGCTGGATCAGCTCGGCGCGCATCTGCACCCGCAGCTCGGCATCGAGGTTGGACAAGGGCTCGTCGAAGAGGAAGACCTTTGGCTGGCGCACGATCGCCCTGCCGATGGCCACGCGCTGTTTCTGCCCGCCGGAAAGCTGGGCCGGCCGCCGATCCAGCAGATGCGTGAGCCGCAGGATTTCGGCGGCGCGCTCGACCTTTTCCTTGCGTTCGGCCATGGGCGCGCGCGCCATGGTCAGGCTGAAGGCCATGTTCTCGAACACGGTCAGGTGCGGATAAAGGGCATAGGATTGAAACACCATGGCGATGCCCCGCTTGGCAGGATCGACATGGTTGATGACGCGATCATCCAGGCGCATCTCGCCAGCTGTGATGTCTTCGAGCCCCGAGATCATGCGCAGCAGCGTGGATTTTCCGCAGCCCGACGGCCCGACGAAGACGACGAACTCGCCGCTGGCGATATCGAGGTTGATGTTATCAAGGATTGGGACCGCACCATAGGCCTTGGCGGCGTTCGAAATCTGTAAGCTGGACATGGCGATGACCTTATTCATGGCTGGTCGCGCCGCAGGAGACTGCGGTCAGAAGCGGAGGGTGTGGGGAGGCGTGAGGCGCGCCTAGCCCTTGGTTCCGGAGTGCGCGATTCCCTCGACGATCTGGCGCTGGAAGATCAGGAAGAAGATCAGCGGCGGGACGGCGGCGAGCAGATTGGCCGTCATGACGATATCGACCGTGGTGTGCGAATAGGGCGCGTTGAACAGACCCACCACCTGACCGACCGTGTACATGGTCGGGCTCGGCGCCACGATCAGCGGCCAGATGTAGTTGCCCCAGGTGCTCATGAAGGTGAGGATCGCGAGCGTGATCAGCGCGTTCTTCGACAGCGGTATCGCCACATGCCAGTAGATCTGGAAGTGGTTGGCCCCATCCAGCCGGGCCGCCTCGATCATTTCCGCGGGAATGCTCTTCATGAACTGGATCAGCATGAACAGGCCGAAGGCGGAGGCAAGCCCGGGCACGACCAGACCCTGCATCGTGTTGAGCCAGCCGAGCTGCACCGTCAGCAGGTAGGTGGGGATGATCGTGACGGCCTTCGGCACCATGAGCGAGATCATGACGATGCCGAAGAGCAGGTTCTTGCCGGGAAACTGGAACTGCGCGAACTCGAAAGCTGCCATCGACGAGAAGAGCAGGATGCCGATGATGGTCAGCAGCGTGTACATCACCGAGACATAATAAGCCCTAAGATAATCCGTCTCCGTGAAGATGGTCAGGATGTTGTTCAGCCCTGCGCTCAACGACGTCGGGTAGAGACGCGGATTGATCGAGATCGGCACGCCGGGATGCGAGAAGACCACGTTGAACATCCACCAGATCGGGAACACGGCGACGATCGCCACGCAAATGGCGACGAGCCATTTCAGGATGGTCGCGATCGAGACGGACCGACGTGATGCAATGGAGGCGGAAGCGGACGAGAGAGTTGCGGCAGGCGTTACGGTCGTGCTCATGCGTCACCAAATTTCTTGCGCAGGGCGAACATCACGGCGGTCACGCAGACGATGAGGATGGTCAGCATGAAGCCATAGGCGGAGGCCTGTCCGAAGCGGACGCTGCCGAAACCGCGGCCCATCATGTCCATGACCGGGAAGAGGAGCGCGTTGGCGCGGCCGCCATATTCGGCAAAGGACGAGCCGGTCAGCAGCCAGGGAACATCGAAGACCTGGAGCGCGGAGATCAGCCCGTAGGTGATCACGAAGAACAGCACCGGCCGGATGGAGGGCAGCGTGACATGTACGACCTGCTGGAAGGTGCTGGCGCCATCCAGACGCGCGGCCTCGTAATAGTGGCGCGGCACGTTCTTCAGCCCGGCCAGGATGATGACCATGTTGAAGCCGGCGGAGACCCAGACATCGACGGCGATCATCGCATAGAGCATGGTGCCGGTGTCGTTCAGAAACTGGACGGAGGGCATGCCGAACCAGCCGAGAATGGTGTTCAGCAGGCCGAAATTCGGCGCATAGATCCAGCGCCAGATCGTGGCGGCCAGGAACAAAGGCATGACCACCGGAATGAAGAAGGCGCTGCGGAAGAACTTCGCCCAGAAGCCGCTGAAGCTATCGACCAGCAGTGCCAGGCTGAGAGCGACGAAGATGCCGAGCGGCACGGTGATCGAGACATAGATCAGGAGATTCCAGGTCGCCTTCTCGAAATTGCGCGAGGTGAAGACCTTGGTGTAGTTGGCAAGCCCGACGAAATGCGAGGTCTGCGACGCGTTCCATTCGAAGAACGAATAGAACAACCCGCTGACGATCGGATAGAGAAAGAACACCGCAAAGAGCAGCATGAAGGGAGACAGCATCAGGTAATGCGCGATGCTGCGCGTCGTTCTCGATGACATGATATTTCCTTCAACGCGAGGCCTGCAGCAGCCGGCAAGAACCGGCTGCTGCATCAGCGTCAGCCGTCAGCCAGGATTTCGTTCAGCTGCTCGATCAGCTCGGAGGCGGCTTCGTCCGGCTTCATGTCGCCATCCGCTACAGCCGAGGCATTGTCGGTGATGGCCGACCAGTAGCTGTTCGGGAAGGTGCCGAGGAAGAAGGGCGGCTTGTTGTATAGAGCGGTCTTCGCCGACTCGTAGGTCGCAGCCAGAAGCGGATTGCTGGATACCGAGGGATCCGCCAGTGACTCCACATTGCTGTTGTATCGGCCGAGTGCTGCGGCCCAGCGCGTCATCTGCTGCTTCTCGGTGACGAAGGCCGCGAATTCGAAGGCGAGCTTGGAATTGGCCTTGGGCGCCACGCCGATGAACTCATAGCCCTGCACGCCAGCCTTCTTGCCTTCCGTCGCGCCGGGAACCATCACCCAGTCATATTTCAGACCGGAGGCCTTGGCGGCCTGCTCCAGCGGCGGATTGACCCAGGGGCCGTTGATGTAGAAGGCCAGTTCGTTGCTGATGAACAGATCGCGCGTCGCCTGGTCGTTGATGTTGGTGCCCGTGGAGAAGGGCTTCAGCTTCTGGAAGAATTCGGCCGTCTTGGCATATTTTTCCGGATTGATCAGCGTCTTCTTGGTCTCGAAATCCGCACCCCATTCGCTGGCTTCGGCCACACCGGAATAGATGTTGAGGAACGACGCCCAGTTCTGTGTCATGTCGGGAACGCCGTATTTGCCGGCGGCCTTGACCTTTTCCATCTGCGACAGCCAGTCGGCCCAATCCTTGATCGGCGCCTTGGTGTCGACGCCGGCCTGTTCGAGCACCGTCAGGTTGCGGAACATCAGCGAGCCGTAACCGGTATAGGGGATGCAGTACATCGTCTCCGGCTTCGGCGTGCACATCGCGATCAGATCTTTGTTGAACTGAGCGCGGAAGCTGTCCGGCATCGCCATCCATTCGGCATAGATGTTCTTCAGCGCGCCGGCCTGAACGAGCGAAGCGCCGGCCGACGTCGAGTTCATGAAGACATCGGGGCCGCTGCCGCTGGCGGCGCCAGCGATCTGGCCGGTCAGCAGATCGTCGTCGCCCTTGCCGGCTATATTGATGGTCAGTCCCGGATGCTTGGCTTCGAATTCATCGATGAAGCTCTGCTGCAGCTTCAGCGCCTCGCCCTGCGCAAAGTCGGAATAAACCCAGTATTCGAGCGTGACCTTCTCCTGAGCGTGGGCCGTTCCCACGGAGAAAAGAGCGCCTGCCGCCAGCGCGCTGAGGCCGAAGCCAGCTTTGAAACTCATCGAATGGTCTCCTGATGCATGTTGCTGTTCCTGCCGGGCATCCGTTCCGGATCTTTCCAGCGATTGTTAGGCACATTAACAAACAAACTGAGGGGTGCAAGCGCTTTTGCGCATGGCTGCCATTTTTTCCAGAGGCGGTGGAAAAGGTGAGGGTGATGAGTGGGCGGCTTTGGATGCCTGCGCTGCTGCGCAAAACCAAGGCTTGATCCGCAGTGAAAGGGGATGACGGGGCGCTGCCGATGGCGCATCTTCTGGCACGCCTGGCCGTGCGGTGATCGCAGCAAAAGTGGGCTGAGTGCCGCCCTAATGTTTCAGACGGCGGTCAGCAAGGCGGAGGGTCTCGCTGCGTGCCGGTCGGCATCGGCATGCTGATGTTGGAGCAAGGCATTGCCAACGCGCAGTCGCCGCAGGCGGACGTAACGCCGCGCCAGGCATGCCGGCTTTCAGGCGATCGTTGAAGCAAGGTGACAGGACGGGCAGCGTTGGGGCGCTGCATTGCGGCGGGCCCGTGGCTAGAAGGCGCTAAAAGGCTCGCGCTGACAGAGTATCGGCCGATGGATGGGCAGAGACTGAGAGGTTGGCGGCTATCGGAAATGCGAAGCGAAAAACCTGAGCGTCGAGCCTGCTCCGGCACGACCCTCT
This sequence comes from Xaviernesmea oryzae, assembly GCF_900109605.1. Lineage (GTDB taxonomy): Bacteria > Pseudomonadota > Alphaproteobacteria > Rhizobiales > Rhizobiaceae > Xaviernesmea > Xaviernesmea oryzae. The sequence goes on along the minus strand of NZ_FOAM01000005.1, from coordinate 316,803 downwards.
GAAATGCTCTGGCCCGGTGCGGCCTTAATAGGTGTCCGGCCATCGATGCCGACGCAGGCGCCGTGGCAATGTGCGTCTGATCGCTATGAGGTCCGGTCGGCGACGACTATGCCGGCTCAGATCACATAATCCGGCTCGTCCAATGTCTGCTGCATGGAAACGCCGGGTAGGGCGGAGCCGGGCGCGGCATGGCCGACGGGGCGGGCGGGGACGCCGACGACGGAGGTGTAGGGCGCGACCGAGCGGACGACCACCGAGCCGGCGCCGATCTTGGCGCCTTCGCCGATCTCGATATTGCCGAGGATCTTGGCGCCCGCGCCGATCAGCACGCCGTGACGGACCTTGGGATGACGGTCACCGCTTTCCTTGCCGGTGCCGCCCAGCGTCACGTTCTGGAGAATGGAGACGTCGTCTTCGACCACTGCTGTCTCGCCGATGACGAGACCGCTGCCATGATCGAGCATGATGCCCTTGCCCATCCGCGCGGCGGGGTGGATATCGATGCCCAACACTTCCGAAATGCGGCTTTGCAGGTGGCGCGCAAAGTGCAGGCGGTCATGGTGCCAGAGCCAATGGCCGACACGCTGGCCCTGCAACGCGAGGAAGCCCTTGAAGTAAAGGAAGGGCGTCAGGATTTCGGCATTGGAGGGGTCGCGCTCCTTGATGGCCAGAAGGTCGGCGGCGGCGGCCGTGAGGATCGCCGGATCGCTGAGGAAGACCTGGGTGATCGCCACCGTCAGCTCGTCCACATCGAGATCATGATCGGCGAGCTTCAGGGCCAGGCGGTGCGTCAGCGCTGCGGCGAAACTGCCATGATAGAGAATGGCGGCATTCATCGCCCGAGTCAGCGCGATATCGCTTTTGGCGGCCAGCACGGCCTCCTCGCACAGCTGAGCCCAGATATCGCCGACCTGCCTGACGGCCACCGGCTCGAGTGCGAAAGCGTCGTTGACGAACAAATGCATGGCATGCCTCCCCTCAAAGAACCCAAGCGTCTGCGCGCCCGATCCAGCGCGGCCTTGTCGGCCGCCGCTAATTCTGCATGAAACGGGCCGGCCGGGACCTAAAGTCCAGGCCGACCATGCCTTTTGCTCCGTCCATACGCTCGGGGTCGCGCCCCGGCTGGAAAGAGCTAGAGCTTGCGCACCACGTCGATCAGCGCGTCGATATCGCCCGTCGTGTTGTAAAGCGCGAAGGACGGACGTACCGAGCTTTCCAGCCCGAAACGCCGCAGGATCGGCTGGGCGCAATGGTGTCCGGATCGCACCGCGATGCCCTCTTTCGACAGAGCCTGACCGACCTCTTCGGTCTTCATTCCGTCCACCACGAAGGAGACGACGCCCGCCCGATGCTTCGGCGCACCGACGATGCGCACCTTGGGCAAGGCGGAAAGACGATCAACGCAATGATGGATCAGATGTTCCTCATGCGCGGCAACCGCCTCGATGCCCTTGGCCTCCAAATATTTCAGCGCTGCCCCCAGACCGACCGCATCGGCAATATTGCCGGTGCCCGCTTCGAAGAAGGCGGGCGCGGGCTGATACTGGATACGCTCGAAGGTCACGTCGGCAATCATGTTGCCGCCGCTCTGATAGGCGTCCATTTCCGGGATGGCATTGGCGCGAGCATAGAGCGCGCCAATGCCGGTGGGGCCGAACACCTTGTGGCCGGAGAAGACGAACCAGTCGGCATCCAGCGCCCGGACATCCGTGCGCATATGCGAGACCGATTGCGCCCCGTCCACCAGAACGCGCGCGCTTGCCGCATGGGCCATAGCCACCATCAGCTGCGCCGGCGTGACCGTGCCCAACGCATTGGACACCTGCGTCAGGGAGACCAGCTTGGTGCGCGGTCCCAGAAGCTTGGCATAGGCGTCGAGGATGATGTCGCCATTGTCATCGACGGGCGCGACGCGAAGGATCGCGCCGGTCTCGTCCGCCAGCCGCTTCCAGGGCACGATGTTGGCGTGATGCTCCAGCCAGGTGATGAGGATCTCATCACCAGCGCGGATATTGCGCCGGCCCCAGCTGGCCGCGACAAGGTTGATCGCCTCGGTGGTGCCACGCACGAAGACGATCTCGTCCGCCGAGGCCGCATTGATGAAGCCGCGAACTGTCTCGCGGGCCTCTTCATAGGCATCCGTGGCACGCCCCGCCAAGGCATGGGCGGCGCGGTGGATGTTCGAGTTCTCATGCTCATAGAAATAGCTGAGACGGTCGATCACCTGACGCGGCTTGTGCGTGGTTGCCGCATTGTCGAGCCAGACCAGCGGCTTGCCATTGACCCGCTCCGAGAGGATCGGGAAATCGCCGCGAGCGGTTTCGGGCGAATAGGCGGACGAGCCGGAGGTTGGGCTTATGGCCTTCGGCACGGCGTTCAGGAAATAGGGAGCCTTCGCGGCCTGGTTCCCGGAAGCCCCGCGGCCGGGCTCGAAGCCCTTCGGAGCAGCGTTCTTGCTGCCCAGAAGCGAAGCCAACTCGGCATCGCCGGGCACGCTTTGCGACAGGGGGGCAATCGGCTTCGGTTCGAAGCCGGTGCGGCGCTCGCCATAACCCAGGAAATAGGGCCTGGACCCCGTTCCCAAGATGCCCTGCTCGGCAAGGCCCGGTATGTTGGGATCCGCGCTGACGGGCAGCGCCGCCAAGGGAGCGGGCGCCTGCGCCACCACGATGGGCGGCGTGACGGGTGCGGCGGGCAGAGATGGCGCGGATGCGCCGCCTGCCCCGCTCGGCAGAACCGGGTTCTCGCCCGGCAATGCGTGCAGCAACGCATTGGCCATCTGGGCGAGGAAGGCCGGATCCGGAAGCCAATCCGGCGCCTGCGCTCCCGGTGTCAGGAGAGAGGAGGGGATATCAGCCATAGTTGTGGAACTTCGTGATATCGACGTCTTCGAGAACGGCAACGGCGTCTTCGGTCAGGATGGCGAGCGAGCAATAGAGCGAGACGAGATAGGAGGCGATCGCCTTGTCGTTGATGCCCATGAAGCGCACCGAGAGGCCGGGGCTCTGTTCGCCCGGCAGGTTCGGCTGGAAGATGCCGACGACGCCCTGGCGTTCCTGGCCGACACGCAGCAGGATGAAGGACGACTTGCCCTTGACCACGGGAAGCTTGTTCGAGGGAACGATCGGGATGCCGCGCCAAGTGAGGAAGGGCGAGCCGAACATGGTGACGGTTGCCGGGGGAACGCCGCGGCGGGTGCATTCGCGGCCGAAAGCGGCAATGGCGTCGGGATGGGCCAGAATGAAGGCCGGCTGCTTCCAGACCTTGGTAATCAGGCTGTCCATCGCGTCAGGGGTCGGCGTGCCGGTCGGGCTCTTGATGCGCTGGGAGGGGGCGACATTGGCGAGCAGGCCATATTCCGGGCTGTTGATCAGCTGGCTTTCCTGCTGCTCCTTGATAACCTCGATCGACAGGCGCAGCTGCTCGGCGATCTGGTTGTGCGGCGAGGAATAGAGGTCGGAAATGCGGGTGTGGACGTCTACCACCGTGTTGACGGCGCAGAGCATGTATTCACGCGGATTTGCATCGTAATCGACGAAGGTCTGCGGCAGGGAGCGTTCGTCGCGGCCGGAGCATTCCACAACCACCTGGTCCTCGTTGCGCACACGGTTGACGCGCAGGATGCCGGCTTCGACGGGCTGCCATTCCAGGCAATGCACCAGCCAGCGCGGCGTGATGCTGGCCATCTGCGGCACGGTCTTGGTGGCATTGGCAAGCTGGCGGGCGGCAACATCGCCGAGCGTGGTGAAATGCTTAGGCTCTTTGGACATCGAGTTCTTCCGTCTGAGGAGGTGGACACGCGACGCCGATTCATATTTTAGCAATCGACGAAACGATGCCCGACGCTTAGCCGCCGTCCAATAGGCCGACAAGCCCGCTAAACAAGATTGTTTTTCTTGATTTTTCTATATATGAGTATTTTTTTCTATAAAAAAATAATAATCCAGAATGCATTGCTTGTTACTGATTTCCTTCTACAAAATTCTACTTGTCCGCGCAGCGGCTTACATTGTTGCCGTAAGGGTCCAGAAGGAAAGCCGGAATAGCGTGCCGCCATAAGCACGGCATCTGGCGAAATGGTCAGTGCAGGGAAGGATTTTCTCCAAATTTGTCCACCAAAAAAATAGATTTACTGTTATTGTCGCTCTGGAATGACCGATAAGAGGGGCTGGATCATCGCTTCTTCAGGATCGGCTCATGGCGCGTCATATTCGTTTCAATGCCTTCGACATGAACTGCGTCGGGCATCAATCGCCGGGCCTCTGGGCGCATCCGCGCGACAAATCTTGGACCTACAAGGATCTCGACTACTGGCAGGATCTGGCCCGGACGCTGGAGCGGGGCATTTTCGACGGGATCTTCATCGCCGATGTCATCGGCTACTACGACGTCTACAAGGGCTCGAATTACCACGCGATCCATCAGGCGGCGCAATTGCCTGTCAACGATCCGCTGCAACTCGCCGCGCCGATCGCGCTGGCCACCGAGCATTTAGGGATCGGCATCACCGCCTCGACCTCGTTCGAACATCCCTACACCTTCGCCCGCCGGATCGCGACCGCCGATCATCACAGCAAGGGCCGGGTCGGCTGGAACATCGTCACCTCCTATCTCGAAAGCGGTGCCAAGAACGTCGGCCAGGGTGGCCTTCGCCGCCACGACAATCGCTATGAAGTCGCGGCCGAATATGTCGAGGTTCTCTACAAGCTCCTTGAGGGCTCCTGGGAGGAAGGCGCGGTGGTGCGCGACCGCGAAAACCGCGTCTTCACCCATCCGGAAAAAGTGCATGAGATCGGCCATAAGGGGCAGTTCTTCGAGGTGCCGGGCTATGGGCTGACCGAGCCTTCGCCGCAGCGCACGCCGGTTCTCTATCAGGCGGGTGCTTCCGGGCCCGGCAAGGCCTTCGCCGCCGCGCATGCGGAGTGCATCTTCGTCGCCGCGCCGACCAAGAGCGTGCTGAAGGCCTATGTCGCCGATATCCGGCAGCGGATCGCGGAAGCCGGGCGCGATCCGAAGTCGGTCTTCATCTATACGCTGGTGACCCTGATCACCGACGAAACCGAGGCCAAGGCGCAGGCCAAGTTCGAGGATTATCGCCGCTATATTTCTTATGACGGCTCGCTCACCTTCATGTCCGGCTGGAGCGGTATCGATTTCGGCCAATATGCGCCCACCGACGTGGTCGAACGGATCGAAACCAACGCCATCCACTCCTTTGTCGAGCATATCGCCGGCGGCGACAAAACCTGGACGATCGACGAGCTCGCGAAATTTGGAGGCATTGGCGGTATGGGGCCGGTCTTCGTCGGTTCCCCTGGCCGGATCGCCGATATCCTCCAGGAATGGGTTGAAGAGACCGATGTCGACGGCTTCAACATCGCCTATGCCGTGACGCCAGATAGCTTTGAAGACATCGTCGGCTACATCGTTCCGGAATTGCAGGCGCGCGGTGCCTATCCGACGGCTTACAAGCCCGGCACGCTGCGGGAAAAGCTCTTTGGCCAGGGGCCGTATTTGCCGAAGACACACCCGGCCGACCGCTATCGCGATATCGAGGCGGTCAAGCGCCGCGAAGCGGCCGAACGGCGGGTGGCCGCCGAATGAACTGATGTCGCGGGCATGGCTGATCCCGTCGGCTCTGCCTGCGTTGGGTTTCGATTGCGCCCGCCGATCGTCAAGCGGCACGCTTGCCGCTGACGAGGCGCGCCTCCAACACATCTACATATCTCTCTCGCGGCATCCGCCTCGCGGCTTTTTTTCGTGATGGGGCGCTCGCTATGCGCATCATGCCGCGGTTCGGCCTGCCAATGGCGGCCTTGCGATATCCTCAGCCAAATTGCGCTTTACGCTTGCCGTGATGATGCGACCAGGATGGACGGTCCGGGGCGGCTGCGTCATTGGTATCTGCGCGAGCATGGCCGGATATCCGCTGGCAGCCGGCGCAGGAGGCATGGAGGAGCAGGACAGTGCAGATCGCTTCCCTTTCCACCGATGTCGTTGCCGTGCCACCGCCGCATATCGGCGGAATGTACTGGATCTTCGTGCGTCTTCAGACCAAGGACGGCATCGAGGGGGTCGGGGAAATCTATTCCACCGCTTTCGATCCGAATGCGCTGGTGCCGCTGATCGAGGATGTGTTTCAGCGCTATCTGCTCGGCCATGATCCGCACGATATCGAGCGCTTCTGGCGGTTGGCCTATTCCAGCGGCTTTACCCAGCGGCCGGACGCGACGATGATGGGCATCGTCTCCGGGCTGGAGATCGCCTGCTGGGACATCATCGGCAAGGCGGCCGGCAAGCCGGTGCACAAGCTCATTGGCGGCCGGGTTCATGACCGGCTGCGCGCCTACACCTATCTCTACCCCAAGAATGCCGCCGGCGCCTATGATTACAACGATCCGGACCTCGCCGCCGCTTGTGCGCTTGAGATGCTCGACATGGGCTTCACCGCGCTCAAATTCGATCCGGCCGGGCCTTATACCGCCTATTCCGGCCACCATCTTTCGCTGGCGGTGATGGAGCGGTGCGAGGTGTTTTGCGCCCGGCTGCGCGAAGCCGTCGGCAACCGCGCCGACCTCCTCTTCGGCACCCATGGGCAAATGGCCCCTGCCTCGGCGATCCGCCTTGCGCGGCGTTTGGAGCGCTATGATCCGCTCTGGTTGGAGGAGCCCGTGCCGCCGGGCCAGGAAAGAGCCATGGCCGAGGTGGCGGGCAAGACCTCGATCCCCATTGCGACAGGCGAACGGCTGACGACGAAATACGAATTTCAGCGGGTGCTGGAAACTGGCGCAGCGTCGATCCTGCAGATGAACGTCGCGCGGGCCGGCGGCATTCTTGAATGCAAGAAGATCGCGGGCATGGCGGAGGCGCATTATGCCGTGATCGCGCCGCACCTCTACAACGGCCCGATCGGCGCTGCCGCCAGCATCCAACTGGCCGCCGCCTCGCCGAATTTCCTGATTCACGAAGCCATCGTCGATTTCTCCGGCTTCTACGCCGAGATCCTGACAAAGCCGCTGCGTTTCGAGGATGGTTATCTCATCCCTTCCGAGGAGCCGGGGCTCGGCGTGGAGCTCGATCGCGATGCCGTTGCCCGGCATTCGCCTTACCGGGGAACGCGCCTGCATCTGCAGATGGACGACAAGCCGGCCGACGTGAAAGCCTTCGCACCGGCGCTTGGTTAGCCATGGCGCGCGCGGCCTATGATTACATCATCGTCGGCGCCGGATCGGCCGGCTGTATCCTCGCCGCCCGCCTGAGCGAGAGCGGCCGGCACCGGGTTTTGCTGGTGGAAGCGGGTGGGCGCGACAGCTCGCCCTGGTTCCGCATCCCAATCGGCTATGCGCGGTCCTATTATGACCCCCGGGTCAACTGGATGTATTGGAGCGAGCCCGAACCGGCTTTGAACAGTCGCCGGATCTACGCGCCACGCGGGCGGGTGCAGGGCGGCTCAGGCTCGATCAACGCCATGATCTTCGTGCGCGGCGCAAAGGACGACTTCGAGGACTGGAAGGCGGCCGGCAATGTGGGCTGGGGCTATGAGGATGTGTTGCCCCATTTCCGTAAGCTGGAAACCCATGCCGCCGGCGACAGCCCCTGGCACGGCGGGGACGGTCCTATCCACGTCACGCCCATGCGCGGCCAGGCCCATCCGATCACCGATCGTTTTCTTGATGCCTGCGCGCAGCTGCAGTGGCCGCTGAACCCCGATTTCAACGGGGACAGCATCGAAGGCGCCGGCATTTATGACATCAACACGCGCAACGGCATGCGCTGTTCGTCCTCCATGGCCTATCTGCGTCCGGCCCTGAAGCGCGCGAACCTTACCCTCCTGCGCAACACGCAGGTTCGCCGGATCCTTGTTTCGGCGGAAGCCCGGGCGACGGGCATCGAGGTGATGGGGCCGGCAGGCATGGCCACTTATGATGCGCGATGTGAGGTGATCCTGTCCGCCGGCGCGATCGATACGCCGAAGCTTCTCCAGCTCTCCGGCTTAGGTGATGGCGCGCTGCTGCAAGCGCTGGGCCTTCCCGTGCTGCATCATCTGCCGGCTGTCGGACAACACCTGCAGGATCATCTCTGCACGAGCTTTTACTATCGCTCCACCGTCCCGACGCTGAATGACGAGCTCGGCTCCCTCTTCGGCCAGGCGCGCCACGCGCTGCGCTATCTGCTCACGCGCAAGGGGCCATTGGCGCTCAGCGTCAACCAAGCTGGTGCCTTCTTGCGCGCCGGCCCCGGAGCGGACCGGCCGAATATCCAGCTCTACTTCAATCCGCTGTCCTACCGTATCCCTGCCGACCCAAAGGCCGGGCTGAAGCCGGAGCCCTATTCCGGCTTTCTGCTGGCTTTCAATGCCTGCCGGCCGACGAGCCGTGGCAGCGTGACCATCCGCTCGCCCGATCCAGCCGATGCGCCCGCGATCCAGCCCAACTATCTCACAACGGTGCGGGACGAAGAGGAGGTGGTGGCCGGCAGCCGGCTGGTGCGCCAGATCATGGAAGCGCCGGCACTGCGCGCCATCACCGAAGCCGAAATGCCGCCTTCGGCCGAGGCGCGCAGCGATGAGGCGTTGCTGGCCTATTTTCGCCAATCGGCCGGCTCGATCTACCATCTCTGCGGCTCGGCCGCGATGGGTCCGGACGCCCGCTGTGCCGTGGTCGATGCCAAGCTGAGGGTGCACGGACTTGCCGGCCTGCGCATCGTCGATGCGTCGATCTTCCCCAATATCACCGCCGGCAACATCAATGCGCCGACGATGATGGTGGCGGAAAAGGGCGCGGCGATCATCCTTGCGGAGAGCTGAGACGCCTCGCGCACAGCGCGGCGCGGGTTTGCGCGAGGATGGCGCGCGTCGACATGAGCAGGCGCGCGGCGCTTACACCTGGGCCTGGCCGCCATCCACGAAGAGTTCGATGCCGTTGATGAAGCTTGCATCCTCAGATGCGAGGAACAGCACCGCCTTGGCGATCTCCTCGGCTTCTCCGACGCGGCCGAGCGGAATGCGCGAGGCGAGAAAGTCGAGAAGACCTTGCTGCTCACCCGCATCCTCGCCGGCAAGACCGACAAGGCCCGGCGTTCGGGTTGCGCCGGGACTGACGACATTGACGCGAATGCGCCGCTCCTTCAGATCGAGGATCCAGTTGCGCGCGAAGCTGCGCACCGCCGCTTTCGTGGCCGAATAGACGCTGAAGGCCGGCGTTCCCTCGGTGCCTGCCGTGGAGCCGGTGAGCACGATCGCGCCGCCATCCTTGAGAAGCGGCAGCGCCTTCTGCGCGGTAAACAATACGCCCTTCACATTGGTGTCGAAGGTCGCGTAAAAATGCTCTTCGCTGATGGCGCCGAATGGTGCGAATTCACCGCCGCCGGCATTGGCGAAGACGGCGTCGATCTGGCCATGCTCCTGCTGGACGGCATCATAGAGCCGATCGATATCCTCGAGTTTCGCCATGTCGCCGCGCACGCCGGTGATCCGGCCGCCGATCGCCGCGACTGCCGCTTCCAGCGCCGCCTGCCGGCGCCCGGTGATGAAAACCGACGCACCTTCTGCTGCGAACGCCTTGGCCGTGGCAAGCCCGATGCCGCTGGTTGCGCCCGTGACCACTACGACCTTGTTTTCAAACCTGTTTGTCATTGTCGTTTCTCTTGTGTTGCACAGCTGTCGTGCCGCAACACAGAAATGCGCCTGGAACGATGATGCTGAAAGCCGGCAAACATGGCACATAGCGTTCCACAGGAGGAACGATGATGCGCGCCGATCTGAATGATTATGTCTATTTCGCCGAGGTCGTCACCCACGGCGGTTTTACCGCGGCGGGGCGGGCGCTTGGCGAACCCAAGTCCAAGCTCAGCCGCCGCATCGCCGCGCTGGAGACGAGACTTGGTGTGCGCCTGATCGAGCGATCCAGCCGCCGCTTTCGCATCACCGAGGTCGGGCAGAGCTTTTACGAACGCTGCCGGGCGATGATGATGGAAGCCGAGAGAGCGGAGGCGCTGGTGGCCGAAGCGCAGGCGGAGCCGCATGGGCGCATCCGCATGAGCTGTCCGAAGGGACTGTCGCCTCTCGTTTCAGCGCTGCTGCGCCGCTTCCTGTTGCGCTATCCCCGTGTGCAGTTTCAGCTCGTCATTACCGATCGCGCCGTGGATCTGATCGAGGAGCGCGTCGATATCGCGCTCAGGGTGCGCCGCGCGCTGACCAGCGATGCCTCGCTGACCATGCGCTCGCTTGGCCGATCACGCTGGATCCTGGTCGCTAGTCCGAGCATGGCGCGCGCACTTGGCACGGATATCGACGCGCTCGGCTGTTTCCCCACGCTGGATGTCAATGACAGGCCCGTCGATGCGGAATGGACATTGGAGCGCGACGACGGCACGCGCCATGTCCTGCGCCATGAGCCACGCATGGCTTGTGCGGACTTCACGCTCCTCTGCGAGGCAGCGGCTGAAGGGCTGGGCGTTGCCTTCCTGCCCGATCATGCCTGCCGTGCGCAGATCGAGGCGGGGCGGCTCGTGCATGTTCTTCCGGACTGGCGCAGTCCCGATGGCATCGTCCATCTCGTGTTCACCACGCGGCGCGGCCTTCCGCCGGCTGTCCGCGCTTTGATCGATCATTTGGCCAGGAACTTCCCGGAGATCTGAGACCTCCGCAGCGGGATATTTCCAGAAAGCTACCTCTTCAAATTGTACACCATGTTGAGCGTAAATCTTGCGAGCGCCAACCCAAGGATGTATTGATGATCGCCAAGTAAACTCGATATGTTGAAGATGTTTTCGCCAAAGCATTTCATCCCGGCAATCGGCTTGACTTTGTTTGCCGCGACGTACATTGCTGAGTCTTCCAATAGAGCATGTTATCCCGTCACAACGCCAAGGATTTGATATGGCCCTCGCTGAGCAACCTGACTATGCCCATCTGACAGTACAGTTGCTGAGCGCCTATCTGGTCAACAACCCCGTCGCCAGTCAGGATCTTCCCACGCTCGTGCGTGCCACCCGCGCGGCTTTGACGGGCGATGCACCGACCGCTGTGCCTGCGCAGGGCTCTGACGCCGAAGAGCCCCAGGCGCAGGAGACCCCTGTCGCGCCCGTGGAGGAAGCTCAGACCTACAAGCCGGCCGTCTCCGTCGAAGAGAGCCTGGCATCTGCCGACGTCATCATCAGCATGATCGATGGTAAGCCCTACCGCGCGCTGAAGCAGCATCTGGCGCGCCATGGCCTGTCACCCATGCAATATCGCGAACGTTACGATCTGCCGGCCGACTATCCTCTGGTCGCCCCGTCCTATTCCGAGCTACGCCGCGCTGCTGCCAAGCGTATCGGTCTCGGCCGCCGCGCCGCCGCGCCAGCCTCCGCCGAAAGCGAGACCGTTGCTGATGCTGCCCCCGCTGAGACGGTAAGCGAGGCGGCCGATGCTCCCGCCAAGAAGGCGCCCGCCAAGGGCCGCAAGACCGCCGCGAAGGCGCGCCCCACCTCTGCCCCCTCCGCCAAGACTGCCAAGCCACGAAAGCGTTCGGCGAAGGTTACGGATGACGCACCTCGGTCCGGCGCCGACAACGCCGTTGCAACGCCTGCTTCGACGGAAGATGAACAGGACGCGTAAGCACTTGCGGACTTTCTTGTGACAGGATCGATGCAGGCTCTGTCGCGATTCTGTTCGTCAGGAAAGGCGAGGCTTAAGAGACATCTGGGCTGAAGCCTGCCCGTTTTTTCCTGGCTGTCGCCGGTTTTTGGTCGGCGTTCCTGCCGGCGGCAAGCTCCTCTGTGTCGAAGACTTGGCCCAGGGTCTGCTTTGGATGCCGATCTTGTTGGCGGCCCTCCGCGCTTCGAGCTGTGCGGTTTGTGGCAAGATCTGTTGTCTGGAAGCGATCCGCTGGCCGAGTGGGTTGTTCTGCCTGCTGCAAGCGAGTATGTGCCGTTCCATCCTCACGAAACGATGGGTCGCGCCGGCATGGCTCCGAATTTTCTTGTTACGCATTCCGGCGGCTTTCACGCGGACGAGGTGCTGTCCAGCGTCGTTCTCACGCGGCTTTTTCCCGATGCCCAGCTCGTGCGCAGCCGCGCGCGCGAGTGGATCACGGCCGGCGAGGACCGGATCGTCTATGATGTCGGCGGCGCCTATGATGCACAGCTCGGCATCTTCGATCACCACCAGCGTGGCGCGCCGATGCGCCCGGATGGACAGCCTTTCAGCTCCTTCGGCCTGATCTGGAAACATTTCGGTCGTGATTATCTCGCGGCCCAGGCCGTTCCGACCGGTTGGATCGAGACGGTGCATGAAGCGTTCGATACCAGCTTCGTCCTGCCGATCGATCTCGCGGACAATGGCGCTCTGAACCCGGAAAGCGCCGGGCCATTGGCGGGCCTGACACTGTCCTCGCTTCTCGAAACGCTCAAGCCGCCCTTCGACGATCCGGATCCGACGGCGACCGACCGGGCCTTTCACGGCGCTGTCGGTATTGCCCGTAGCTTCGTCGAGGCCAAGATCGGGGGAATCCACGCGAAGCTGCGCGCCGAGGCCGTGGTGCTGAGAGCGATCGAGACCGCCGGACCGGGACACATCCTGGAATTGCCGATGGGCATGCCGTTCCGCTCGGCGGTGGTCAAGGCCGGGGCCGACCACCTGCTCTTCGTCGTTCATCCGCGCGACAGTGATTGGTGCCTGACCGGCATCCGCAGGTCTGAGGAAGGCTTCGAGCTGCGGGCCGATCTTCCCGCCGCCTGGGCTGGCTTGACCGGCGCCGATCTCGAGGCGGCCAGCGGCGTCAAGGGCGCGAGCTTCTGCCACAATGGCCGTTTCATCGCCGCCGCTGCTACGCGCGAGGCCGCACTGGCGCTTGCCGATCTCGCCGTGCGCGACGTCGAGGCGACACGCACCGCATAATGCGTCGATCCATACATCGGGATCGGCTCGACGCTGTCACTTCGTCGTTTTCGCATCGGATGTCTGCGAAACGCAGGTGGAACTGTTAGCCCGGGTTCCCGGCAGCGCGGTCCAGGCAATCTTGTCCACATTTGCTTTGCCGTCAGGCCGTCAGCCTTTCGGCGGTAAAGCGGTCCGTCACCAGCATGTCGATGACGCCGAGGCGAAGCGCGCCGGCGATCGCGTCGGTCTTGGCCTTGCCGCCTGCCAGCGCGATGACGCGATCGACCTTGGCGAGGTCTTCGAGCGACATGCCGATGACGCGCTCGTCGAGCGGGGTTTTGACGAGCTTTCCATCCTTGTCGAAGAATCGCAGCGAGATATCGCCAACGGCGCCGGCCTCGGCGAGATCAGCCAGCTCTCGTGCCGAAAAGATATTGCCGGAGCGAGCCAGAAGCTCGGAGGGCTCCACCGCGCCGATGCCGACGATGGCGAGCGTGATCGCGCCGAAAAGATCCAGCGTGTCGCGCACGAACGGGTCGGCCATCATCAACAGCTTGGCCTCGCGCGACGAGGTAACGCCCTGCACGGAGAGGAGCTTCGGCTCGGCGCCGGTGAGCTTGGCAAGTCGTGCGGTGAGCTGGGTCGCATGCGTCTGCACCGAGGGATCGCCCATGCCGCCCAGGGTCTGGACGACATAGCGGGCACGCGCGCCCTTCTGCGGATGAATATTCTCCACCATCTTGAAGATGGTCTGGCTCCAGCTGGACACGCCGATGATTTCGCCCGGCGACAGGGTGATTTCCAGAAGATGGGCGGCGCTTTCGCCGATCCGCGCCATGATCGCGCCGTCGCGGTCCTCCGAACAGTCCACCACCACGGCTTCGGGCAGGCCGTAGCGTTCGCGCAGCGCCTGCTCCAGATCGTTATAGGTGCCGGCGGGCGGAATGACGCTGGTGCGCACGATGCCTTCGCTTTCCGCGCGTTTGAGCATGCGCGAAACGGTGGCCTGCGACAGGCGCAGATGCTCGGCAATCTCCGCCTGCCGCTTGCGCTCGACGTGATACATCTGCGCCACGCGGGAAATCAGGCGAAGTTCGTTGATGCGACCCATGACGGCTCCGGGGACTTCACGAGCCGCTTTTCAAAACCTGAGGTTCGTGAAAGCGGCTCTCACTCCCCTTTAGCCATCGGCGGGCAGAAGGTCGAGCGTTGAATTGCATCCGCCCAGGTTCGAAGACGGCTGTCGTCCTTTTGAGGCGCGGGAGCGATTTCGCTGTGCGCACGCGGCAGCCGGGCAATGGCGTCGAGATCCGGCCAGAGGCCAAGAGAAAGACCGGCAAGATAGGCCGCTCCCAGAGCCGAAGCCTCCGGCGCTTCGCACTGGATAACGGCATGGCCGAGCGTGTCGGCCACGGTCTGCATGAGAAACCGGCTCTTGCTCGGCCCGCCATCGACAAAGAGCGCGCCCAGCGCCGTGCGCGTCTGGCCGCGCATGGCGCTGAAGACGTCATGCACCTGAAAGGCGAGACTGTCGGTCACGGACCGGGCCATTTGCGCGCGCGTGGTAGAGAAATTGATCTGGGAGAAGAGCGCGCGCGCCTGCGAATCCCAGTAGGGGGCGCCAAGGCCGACAAAGGCCGGCACAAAGCCAGGGCCGCCGGGTTCGGCGGTCTCGGCAAGGGCGACCAGCGCTGCGACATCGGCGAGGCCAAGGATCTCCGCCATCCACGGCAGGCTGGCAGCGGAGACGAGAATATTGCCCTCGAAGGCAAAGGTCGGCTTGCCCTTGAGACGCCAGGCGACCGTTGTGGTGATGCCATCGCGCGGGGGCACATAGGCATCGAGCGTTGCCATCACCGAGGAGCCGGTGCCGAAGGTGACCTTGCCGTCACCGGGATGGAAGGCACCATGGCCGAAGAGCGCGGCATGGCTGTCGCCGATCGCAGCGCGAATCGGCGTCCCATCGGCAATGCCCGGCACGCTAAGGGTGACGCCGAAATCGCCCGAGCTGTCGAGAACCTCGGGCAGCCGTGTCAGATCGACGCCGAAAAGCGCGGCCAGATCCCGGCTCCACTGCTGGCCTTCAAGATCGAGCAGCTGGCTACGCGCCGCGTTGGATGCATCGCAGACATGTCGACGTCCGCCTGTGAGACGATGGATGAGCCAGCTGTCGATGGTGCCCAGGCGCACTTTGGCGCCGGCAGGCGCACGCTCGCTCAGCCAGCGCAGTTTCGGGCCGGGAAACATCGGGTCGAGCGGCAGGCCGGTGATCGCCTGCACCCGTTCCTGATGGCCGTCTGCCAACAGCCTCTCGCAGTCGGGCGCAGTGCGGCGGCATTGCCAGCTTAAGACCGGACCGAGCGCATCGCCTGTTACGGCATCCCACATGGTCACGGATTCGCGCTGGTTGGAAATGCCGATCGCCTCGATGGTGACGCTGCCGGGCGCGCTGGCCAGGCAGGCGGCGATCGCCTCGCAGACGGAAGCCCAGATGCGGTTGGGGTCCTGTTCCACCCACCCCGGTTGCGGATAGGCTATGCCGACGGGCGATGCGCCGCGCGCAATCAGCGCCCCGCTCTCGTCCACCAGAATGGCCTTGGAATTGGTGGTGCCCTGGTCGATCGCCAGAATGGCCCGCATCGTCTCACTCCCCATAAACCGCCTGAAACCGTTTGGTTTGCCCGGCTTCTTCTCCTTACCCGGCCGTCGCCTTTTCGGGCCGGGGGCAGGGTGGCCGCACAGCGGTGGTCTTGTCGCCACCGCACACGACAGAAAGGTTTCACGGCTTGGCGCCCCCTCATCCGCCTGCCGGCACCTTCTCCCCGCTGGGGAGAAGAAACGCGCCGCGCCGCTGCATTCCAATTCACACGCCGAAAAACCGGATATGTTCTTTTAGGCGTTCGATTGAAGCGTTGGGCTATCGTCTAGGTCTCTTCTCCCCAGCGAGGAGAAGGTGCCGGCAGGCGGATGAGGGGGTCGCCAAGCCCATAATCATTCGCGTCGTGCGCTAAGCGGATGATTCTCAGTCCATGCCCTAAAGCCGGCTGAAAACCCAATACCCATCGATGATGATGGCTCAGCCCTTGCGCTGAACAAGCGCTGCTGCAGCGTCGGCAATCGCGGGCGGCGTCATGCCGTACTCGTCCAGCAGCATTTCGGCCGAACCGGTATGCGCGAAGACGCCGGGCACGCCGAGTCGCTTCATCGGCACCGGTGCATGGTCGACCACGACTTCCGCCACGGCCGAGCCCAGGCCACCGAAGATCGAATGCTCCTCAGCCGTCAGGATCGCCCCGGTCTCGCGCGCGGCGGCGATGATCGCGGTCTCATCGATCGGGCGCACCGTCGCCATGTTCAGCACCCGCGCCTCGATGCCGCGCTCGGCCAGAAGCTTGGCGGCGGTGAGGATGCGGTGGGTCAAGGTGCCATTGGCGATCAAGGTGACATCGCCGCCCTCGCGCAGAAGATTGGCCTTGCCCAGTTCGAACACATGGCCTTCCGGCAAAAGGTCCGGCACGCCGACGCGCGACAGGCGCAGGAAGCAGGGTCCGGCATAGGAGGCGGCCCAGCGGATCGCCGCCGCCGTCTCGATCCGATCGGCCGGGGCGATCACGGGGAGGTTCGGCAGGACGCGGGTCCAGGCGAAATCCTCGATCGAGTGATGCGTCGGGCCCAGTTCGCCATAGGCCATGCCGGAGGAAATGCCGACCAGCTTCACATTGGCGTTGGAGTAGGCAATGTCGGCCTTGATCTGCTCCAGCGCGCGGCCGGTGAGAAAACAGGCAGCGGCGCAGACGAAGGGCAGGCGGCCGCCATTGGCGAGGCCGGCGCCGACGCCGACCATGTTCTGTTCGGCAATACCGACATTGACGAGCCGCTCGGGAAATTTCGTCTTGAAGCCGCCGAGCTTCGACGACCCGACCGAATCATTGCAGACGGCGACCACGGTTTCGTCCGTTGCAGCCAGCGCTTCCAGCGTCTCGGCAAAAGCATCGCGGCAATCGAACAATTGCGGGGTGGCGAACAGCTTGGGCTGGGAAAGGGGGGCGTTCATTTACAGGGCCTCCGACAGCTCGGCGAGAGCGATTTCATATTGATCCTTGTTCGGCACCTTGTGGTGCCAGTCGACACGGTCCTGCATGAAGGAAATACCATGGCCCTTATTGGTGTGGGCGACGATGCAATAGGGGCGGCTTGCGCGATGTTCGAGCGCGGGAACGACCTCGGCCATGGCATTGCCGTTGATCTCGGCAACCTCCCAGCCAAAGGCTTCCAGGCGTGGGCGAAGCGGCGCAAGCCCGTTGGTATCGGCGAGCGACGCGCCCTGCTGAAAGCGGTTGTGGTCGATGACAAGCGTCAGATTGTCGAGGCCGAACTGGGCGGCGGCCATGATCGCTTCCCAGTTGGAGCCTTCCTGCATCTCACCGTCGCCGGTGACGACATAGGTGTGGTAGCCGGCGCCGGAAAGCTTGGCGGCTTTCGCCATGCCGATGGCCACGGGCAGACCATGGCCGAGCGGGCCGGTGTTGGTTTCCACGCCCGGCACCTTGTTGCAGTTCGGGTGGCCGTTCAGCCGCGAATGCGGCGCGAGGAAGGTGGCGATCTCCTCTTCCGGCAGGAAGCCGCGCTTGGCCAGCGTCACATAGAGCGCGCAGGCCGTGTGCCCCTTGGAGAGCACGAAACGGTCCCGTCCTGGGTGCTTCGGCTGGTCGGGATAGACCTTGAGTACGCGGAAATAGAGCGCCGTGAGAATGTCGATCACCGACATTTCCCCGCCGATATGGCCGGCGCCGGCGGCGTAGACGGCTTCCAGATCGCGGCGGCGGATAGCGCGCGCCATCCGCTCGAGTTCGTTGATCTCCATGGGATCCTCTTTGCATAAATATTCTTGTATAGATATTTTTGCACAGTTCGCTCTTTAGTCAAGCCGGTTTTTCGGGCGAGTGCGGCGCTATTGCGATGCAGCAAAGCATATGAAGCGCGTTCGGCGCTGTTGACACGTTAAAAGAGACTTGCTAATGAATTTTCCAACAAGCATGAATATTTATTCTGCTTGGGAGGAATAGCCGCTAGCGCCGCTGATGAGGGAGGAAACGATGTCCGTACTCGGCATCAATGAGCAGAAGCACGCATCCAAGCCGTCCTGGTCCTGGCTGCGCGGCGCAACGGGTCCGTTGATCGGCCTGATCGGCCTTTGCCTGTTTCTGAGCCTGGCGACCGACACCTTCCTGTCGACGCGCAACGGGCTGAATATTCTCGATCAGATCACCGTGCTCGGCATCATGTCCGTCGGCATGACCTTCGTCATTCTGATCGGCGGCATTGATCTCTCGGTCGGGTCCGTGCTTGCGCTCTCCATGATGGTCATGGGCTGGACGGCCAATGTTGCGGGCCTGCCTTTGGGCGTCGGCATCGTCTTTGGTCTTGCTGCTTCCGCTGCAAGCGGCCTGCTCGTCGGATTGATGGTGACGATGTTCCGCGTGCCGGCCTTCATCGCCACGCTGGCCATGATGTCGGCCGCGCGCGGTGTCGCCAATATGATCACCGACGGCCAGCAGATCGTCGGCTTTCCGGACTGGTTCATGATGCTGGCCATCGACCGCCATTTCGGGGCCCTGACGGCCACGGTCTTCCTGATGCTGGTCGTGCTCGTCGTTGCCTGGGCCTTCCTGCAGTTGCGCGCCGAAGGCCGCATGCTCTATGCCGTCGGCGGCAATCAGGAAGTGGCGCGGTTGGCCGGTATCAACGTCGCTCGCGTCACCATTGCCGTCTATGTCTGCTGCGCCATGCTGGCCGGTCTTGCCGGTATCGTTCTGGCCGCGCGTCTCGACTCGGTGCAGCCATCGAGCGGCTTCGGCTATGAGCTCGACACCATCGCTGCGGTCGTCATCGGCGGCACGTCGCTGTCGGGCGGCGCCGGCGGCATCGGCGGAACGCTGATCGGCGTGCTGATCATCGGCGTGCTGCGCAACGGCCTCAATCTTCTCAACGTCTCGCCCTTCATCCAGCAGGTCATCATCGGTGTGGTCATCGTGCTCGCCGTCGGGGCCGAGACCGTGCGCCGCAAGCGTCGCTGAGGCCGGCAGGTCCTGTCCGGCTCGACCAGAATTTCCGTGCCGCCCGAGGTGGCGCGGACCCAGGGCCCGCGGGGGGAGGAATGCTAACCCCGGTCCCGATCAACCCCAAGGAGGAACTCATGAAACTGTCTCGCATCCTGCTGGCGACCGCTGCCACGCTCGCTCTGTCGCTTGGGCCTGTCCAGGCCAAGGAATTGAAGAAGGTCGGCCTCGCCGTCGCCAATCTTCAGGCGAATTTCTTCAACCAGATCAAGCAGTCGGTTGAGGCGGAAGCCAAGAAGCGCGGCATTTCGGTCGTCACCGTCGACGCCAAGGGCGATGGCCCGACCCAGGTCAACCAGATCCAGGATCTCCTGACCCAGAATATCGACGCGCTGATTTACATCCCCGCCGGTGCGGCCGCCGCCACCGTTCCGGTGAAGCTCGCCAAGGCCGCCGGCGTTCCCGTGATCAACGTCGACCGCAATGCCGATGGCGCGCCGGGCGATACCTTCCTGGCCACCGATTCCGTGTCCTCGGCCAAGGCGGTTTGCCAGCACATCATCGAAAAGGCCGGCGGCAAGGGCAATATGGTCATCATCCATGGCCAGAAGGGCACCACGCCTGAAGTCGACCGCACCAAGGGCTGCATGGAAGCCGTCAAGGCGCATTCCGGCGTGAAGGTCGTGGCCGAGCAGTGGTCCAACATGTGGAGCCAGGACGAAGGCTTCCAGATCATGCAGAACATGCTGCAGGCCCATCCCGATGTCTCCATCGTCTTCGCCCAGGCCGATGGCCTGGCGCTCGGCGCGGC
This sequence comes from Xaviernesmea oryzae, assembly GCF_900109605.1. Taxonomy (GTDB): domain Bacteria; phylum Pseudomonadota; class Alphaproteobacteria; order Rhizobiales; family Rhizobiaceae; genus Xaviernesmea; species Xaviernesmea oryzae. The sequence continues at coordinate 297,071 of NZ_FOAM01000005.1, read as the reverse complement.
CCAGGCGATCAAGGTCGCCAATCCCTCGGGCAAGATCGTCGTCGGCGGCTTCGATGGTGATACCGCCGCGCTCGAAGCGCTGAAGAACGGCGTCTTCGACGTGACCGCGACCCAGCAGACCCAGAAGATGGGCCGCATGGCCGTCGAAATGGCTGCCAAGATCGTTGGTGGCGAGAAGGTCGAGCCGGTGCAGCTGATGGATGCGACACTGACCACCAAGGACAATGTCGCCGCCTTCATCGCCGAGCATCCCTGATCGCAGGCTGCATCCGGCCGATCGGCATGGCTGATCGGCCGGGACAACAGGCCATGTTCCGGCAGCTCCTCACGAGCCGGGGCATGGCATCTGGCCACGGCGGCGCGGACCTCTCCCTCCACGCCGCCGGCTCGGTCCTTCGGTCCATCCTTCTCCTTTGCCACATCGAGGTGCGCCATGCGCGAACCGGTTCTGTCCCTTAAGGGAATTTCCAAGCGATACGGCCCGGTGCCGGTGCTGAAGGATGTCAGCTTCGACATTTATGCCGGCGAGGTCGTCGCACTTCTGGGCGAAAACGGCGCGGGCAAATCGACGCTTTCGGGCATCATCGCCGGTTCGCGCAGCCCGAGCGAAGGCAGCATGACCTGGCTCGGCCAGCCTTATGCGCCTGCCAATCCGGCCGAAGCGATCGACAAAGGCGTGGTGCTGATCCACCAGGAGCTTCAGCTTTTGCCGGAGCTGTCGGTCGCCGAAAACGTCTTCATCGGCCGCTGGCCCATGAAGAACGGCGTGGTCGACCGGGCGCAGATGGTGCGCCGCGCGCAGGAGCAACTGGCGCGACTGAACCTGCATATCCCGGCCACGCGCAAGGTCGCGGGCCTTTCCACCGCGCATCAGCAGCTGATCGAGATCGCCAAGGCGCTGGCCCTGAACGCTCGCCTCCTCATTCTCGACGAGCCGACGGCCGCGCTCGGCGGCGCTGAGACCGAGGCGCTGTTCGAGCAGGTGCGCAAGCTGCGCGCCGAGGGCGTCGGCATCATCTATATTTCCCACCGCATGGAAGAGATCCGCAAGATCACCGACCGCATCATTGTCCTGCGCGATGGCGAGAAGGTGCAGGAATTTGCCGACAGCGCCATTCCCGTGCGCACCATCGTCGAAAGCATGGTCGGACGCTCGCTGGAGCGGATGTTCCCGAGCCTGCCGGAGCCGCAGCCGAAGACCATGCTGGAGGTGGAGAAGCTCACCTCGGCCGAAGACGCTTTCCGCGATGTCTCCTTCAGCGTCAAGGCGGGCGAGATCCTCGGCATTGCCGGCCTGGTCGGCGCCGGCCGCACCGAGCTGGTGCGCGCCATTTCGGGCGCCGATCCCGTCGCCTCCGGCAGCGTCAAGCTCGATGGTGAAGTGCTGGCGCTGAAAAGCCCGGCGGATGCGATCGCGCGCGGCATCGTCATGGTGCCGGAGGATCGCAAGGAGCAGGGCCTGGTCGTGGCCCACGGCATCGGCGAAAACCTCGTCTATGCCAATCTCGACCGCTTCGCCAGCCGCTGGCTGACGCCGTCTGCCAAGCGCGCCTTTGCCGACAAGGCCATTGCCGCTTTCGGCGTCAAGGGGCGGGGCGAGCAGCCGGCTTCCGATCTGTCCGGCGGCAACCAGCAGAAGGTGGTCATCGCCAAATGGCTGATGCGCGATCCCAAGGTAGTGGTGCTGGACGAGCCGACGCGCGGCATCGACGTCGGCGCGCGCGCCGGCATCTATGACATCATCGTCAACCTCGCCCGGCGCGGCGTGGCGGTGATCGTCGTCAGCTCGGACCTCGAAGAGGTGCTCGGCGTCTCCAACCGGATTCTCGTTCTGGCCCAGGGCAACCAGGCCGGCATTCTTTCCCGTGAAGAGGCCAATGACGTCTCGGTCATGGAACTTGCAACTTTGTAACGAAAGGAAAAGCGATGAGTGAGATCACGCTCAACGCACCGCGTCTGTTCGATCTGTCCGGCAATGTCGCGCTCGTCACCGGTGCCGGCAGCGGCATCGGCCAGCGCATCGCCATGGGGCTGGCCCAATGCGGCGCCGATATCGCGCTGATCGACCGGCGCACGGATGATGGCCTGGCCACCACGGCCGCCTTCATCGAGAAGGCCGGCCGCAAGGCCATCCAGATCGCCGCCGACGTCACCAGCAAGGCAGCGCTTGCAGACGCCGTTGCCCGCACGGAAGCCGATCTCGGCCCGCTCTCGCTTGCCGTCAATGCGGCCGGCATCGCCAATGCCAATCCGGCTGAGGAGATGGAGGAAGACCAGTATCAGACGCTGATGGACATCAACCTCAAAGGCGTCTTCCTCTCCTGCCAGGCCGAGGCCAAGGCCATGCTGAAGCATGGGCGCGGGTCGATCGTCAACATCGCCTCCATGTCCGGCGTCATCGTCAATCGCGGCCTCAGCCAGGCGCATTACAATGCGTCCAAGGCCGGTGTCATCCACATGTCGAAGTCGATGGCGATGGAGTGGGTCGGGCGTGGCATTCGCGTCAACACGATCTCGCCCGGCTATACCGCCACGCCGATGAATACCCGGCCGGAAATGGTGCATCAGACCAAGCTCTTCGAAGAGCAGACGCCGATGAGCCGCATGGCCAATGTCGATGAAATGGTCGGCCCCGCCGTCTTCCTTCTCTCCAATGCCGCAAGCTTCGTCACCGGGGTCGATCTCCTGGTGGATGGCGGCTTCTGCTGCTGGTGATGGAGATGGAAAGCACGCCTATCGTCAGCCGGCCGCGCAGGCTGATCGCCGGAAACTGGAAGATGAACGGCACGGGCGAGGCTCTGCGCGAAATCGAGGCCATGGCTGCGGCCGCCGGTGATCTTGCCTGCGATCTCGTTCTCTGCCCGCCTTCCACGCTGGTCGAGCGAGCAGCACGCCTTGTGCGCGGCACGTCCCTGCGCATCGGTGCGCAGGATTGCCACGCCCAGCCGGCCGGCGCCTTTACCGGTGATATCTCGGCTGAGATGCTGGTCGAGGCTGGCGCGTCGCATGTGATCGTCGGCCATTCGGAACGGCGCATGGCCTATGCCGAGGCAAGCGCACTTGTGGCCGCCAAGACCCGCGCCGCCTACCGCGCCGGTCTGGTGGCGATCATCTGTGTCGGCGAAACCGAAGCCGAGCGGGACGCTGGGCGGGCGCTTGGGGTGGTCGCCGAACAGCTTGCCGGTTCCCTGCCGGACGACGCGACGGCGCAGAACACTGCAATTGCCTATGAACCGGTCTGGGCCATTGGCACCGGACGCGTTCCGGCGGAAGAGCAGATCGCCGAGATCCATGCCGCGATGCGGCAAGGTCTGCTGGCACGTTTCAGCACGGCAGGCGCGGAGATGCGCCTGCTTTATGGCGGCTCGGTCAAGGCCGGCAATGCTGCCAGTATCTTCGCCGTCCCGCATGTGGATGGCGCGCTGGTCGGCGGCGCCTCGCTGAAGGCCGAGGATTTTCTAGGCATCGCCAGGGCCGCATGAGGCGTGGCCGCAATCTGAGTTCGCGACAAGGGCTGGCGGCGTCGGGCAGAAGAGGAGCCCGACCGTGCCGGCAAGGAGGATGAAATGGCACGGTTCGACGGCAAGACGGTGGTGATCACAGGCGCAAGCCGGGGTATCGGCGCGGCCATCGCCAAGCGCTTCGCGCGCGAGGGCGCGCATCTCGTGGTTTCCGCCAATGAGGAGGCGGTGCATCAGGTTGCGCGCGAGATCGAAACGGCTGGTGGCCGGGCCATCTCGGTTCTCTGCGATGTCACCGACAAGGCGAGCGTCGTGGCGCTCTACGACCGGGCGGAAGAAGCCTTCGGCCGCGTCGATGTCTCCATCCAGAACGCGGGCGTCATCACCATCGCCCGGATCGAGGAGATGACCGAGGCGGAGTGGGACAAGGTGTTGGCGGTCAACACCAAGGGTGTCTTCCTCTGTGCCCAGGAGGCGATCGCGCGCATGCGCAAGCACAAAAGCGGCGGGCGGATCATCAACACCGCCTCCGGCCAGGCGCGTGACGGCTTCATCTATACTCCGCATTATGCCGCCTCCAAAATGGGCGTCGTCGGCATCACCCAGAGTCTTGCCAAGGAGGTGGCGCGCGATGGCATCACCGTCAACGCCTTCTGCCCCGGCATTATCGAAACGGATATGTGGGCCTATAATGACGAAGCGTGGGGCAAGCTGCTCGGCACGTATGCGCCCGGCGAGTTGATGAAGGAGTGGGTGGAAAACATCCCGATGAAACGCGCCGGTTCCGGGGAGGATGTGGCGGGGCTCGTCACTTTCCTCGCCAGCGACGACGCGGCCTATATCACGGGGCAGACGATCAATGTCGATGGCGGTCTGATCATGTCTTAAGTGTCGTGGATCTGCACGGCCTCTCGGTCGGGCACGATCCGCAGCAGTGTTGCTCAAGACGGTTGCCTGCAAGAGCTACCGTCTTCACGCCGCAGTATGCAGCGCGGCGATGCCTTTCAGCGCTTTCTTACAACACGGTCATGGAGGATCATGCCCGTGAGCATGGCGAGGACGAAGATCATGATCTTCGGCAGGCCAAGCGACAGAGACGCCACGGCTGGACCGGGGCAGAAGCCGCCAAGACCCCAGCCAAGGCCGAACAGCGCCGAGCCGAGCAGCAGGCGCGCATCGATCCGGCGGTTCGCCGGTAGCTGAAAGCGGTCGTCGAAGGCGGGGCGCTTCATCCGCTTCATGGCCTGGACGCCGACAAAGGCGACAAGCACGGCGCCGCCGAGCACGAAGGCAAGGCTTGGATCCCAGGCGCCAAACACATCGAGAAAGCTTTGCACGCGTGCCGGATTAAGCATGCCCGACAGGGACAGGCCGAAGCCGAAGACAAGGCCGGAGGCGAGCGCAGCCGCGGGCCGGGCGAGGGGATGCGTCATGGCGCCACCGCCCGCAGAGCCGTGACGGCGAGAATGCCAGCTGCCAGGAAGGTGGCAACGGCGGCGATCGAACGCGGTGACAGCCGCGCGAGCCCGAGAACGCCATGGCCGCTGGTGCAACCGGAGCCCATCCGCGTGCCGAAGCCGACCAAAAGACCTGCGAGCACGACAAGCGGCCATCCCGCTTCGATCTCCACCGCCGGCCATTGGCCGAAGACCGACAGATAAGCCAAGGGCCCGAGCATCAGACCCAGCACGAAAGCCAGATTGACAGCAAGGCCGGTGCCGCTGACCAGCGCGCCGAGAATGCCGCTGATGCCGGCGATCCGGCCGTTCAGAAGCAGCAGCATCACCGCTGACAGGCCGATCAGCGCGCCACCGAAAAGCGAAGGGAGAAAGACGCTGATCATTCGGGTCTCCTGCAGAAGATAGCGTGGAGCGCGCCGACCAGTTCGGCGGCTTTCGCTTGTGTCAGGCGATAATAGATCTGCTTTCCCGCGCGCCGGGGCTCGACAATTCGCGCGGCGCGCAGCACGGTAAGATGCTGCGAAAGATGCGGCTGGTGCAGCTCCAGCATCGCCTCCAGTTCACCGACCGCCAATTCCGTATCGACGAGCGTGCAGACGATCATCAGGCGCGCCGGATGCGACAGTGTCTTCAGGAGAAGCGCAACCTCTTCGGCTTTTGCCGCCATATTTTGGGCCGCAAGCTCGCCCTCCCGTGTCCGACTCATCGGTTTTCTCATCTCAAAGTGCATGACGAGCGCCCAAGCGGCAGCGCCAGCCGCGCGATGGGCCGCGCTATGATACCCGACCTCGTCCTGCGCCAAGATAAGGCACAGCAGGACATAAAATCAATATATGATATAATATAGTTTATAATCTCGATGGAAATTTTGACCTGCGGCGAGATGGAATGGCTGGCCGTCTGGAGGACATTTCAGGCTCTCTTGGTCTTGCGGTGGCGACCGCGTCCCAAGTTCCCTATACAAGTTAGCGCGTTTGATCCTCGAAGATGCGGCCGTTGCGCGCCTCCAACCGATAGCGATTGCTCGGATAGATCAGCCGCGCGAGCGAGACCACCTGGCTTCCGGACCAGGTGCGGCGGCGAATCGTCAGGCAGGGTTCGGTGCGTAGAATAGTCAGCAGCTTGCATTCCCAAGGCTGCGGCATGGCGGCTTCGACGATATGCTCAGAGCCGGAGAGTGGCGCGGCGGAGGTCAGATAGGCGTTCGGCGTGGTGGTGGTGAAGTCCTGTTGCAGATAGGCGGGTGCGGCATCCGGGCGCACAAAGCGGTCCTCCACCTGCACGGGCACGCTGTTCTCGCTGTGAACGATCAGCGAGTGGAAGACGGGTGCGCCGATCTCGATCTCCAAGGCGTCTGCGACCTCGGGAGAGGCGGTTTCGCGGGCAAGAACCACCACGGACGCCTCGTGCACATGGCCACGCTCGGCAATTTCGTCGGCAATGCTACGCACCTCGAACAAGGCGGAATAGCCCTTCCGCTCGGCAACGAAGGAGCCGACACCCTGGATGCGCACCAATTCGCCTTCGCTGGCAAGCTCCCGCAGGGCGCGGTTCGCCGTCATCTTGCTGACGCCCAATTCGGCGACCAGTTCGTTTTCCGAGGGAACACGATGGCGCGGCGGCCATTCGCCGCTATGAATGCGCTCCAGGATCGCCTGCTTGACACCCCTGTAGAGCGGGGTCGTTTCGCCCTGCGCCCTCTGCCGGCCAAGCCCGTCGGTCCGTTTCATTGCCTAATCCTTTTGCAGTGCATGAAAATGCTCATAAAGCGACTTTCCTCTTGCGCCAGCCACAATAAACCATATGCTGCCCTATACAACCTCCCGGCAGCGCAAAACCATGTGTTTGCTTGGGCAAGCCGGCGGCAGACCGGTGGTTTACGCGGGAGCAGGGCTGGAGCGCAGATCCTCAGGCGATTTTCGTTCGAAACCCGGTCTTCCGTGCTTTTGGTTTAGATCGTCGTGATTTAGGCAGGTCTGCCGCATTCACGCCGATGATGGCCCGCAAGGGTCACGACCCAACCCTCAGAGGAGACTGCTTGATGAAGCTTAGCGCAACCCTTCTTTCCGCCGCCTGCGCCCTGACGATGCTGGCCGCCCCGGCCGCCCAGGCCAAGGAATGGAAGACCGTCACCATCACGCTCGAAGGCGCCTATGCGCCGTGGAACCTCACCAATGCCGACGGCACGCTCGGCGGCTTCGAACCCGAGCTTGCCAAGGTCCTGTGCGAGCGCGCAAAGCTCGAGTGCAAGCTGGTGGCTTCCGATTGGGACGGCATGATCCCGGCGCTCAATGCCGGCAAGTTCGACGTGATCATGGATGCGCTGTCGATCACCGACGAGCGCAAGCAGGTCATCGATTTCACCATTCCTTACGCCGCCACGCCCGCCGCCTTCGCTACGGCCAAGGATAGCCCGCTTGCGAAAGCCGCCGGCACAGGCGCCACGATCCAGATGACCCCCGGCCAGACCGGCGTGAAGGAGATCGACGCGCTGAAGGCCGCCTTCAAGGGCAAGACCATCGGCATCCAGGCCGCCACCGTCTACGCCAAGTTCATCTATGACAATTTCGGCGATATTGCCGAAATTCGCGAATACAAGACTGGCGCCGATCGCGACCTCGACCTTCAGAACGGCCGGATCGATCTCGGTTTCGACGATGCCGTCTATTTCAATAACGCCTTTGCCGCCGCAAACGACACGCTGGCCTTCACGGGCCCGGAGATCGTCGGCTCGATCTGGGGCGAAGGAGAAGGCCTCGGCATCCGCAAGGCCGACACCGACCTGCGCGACAAGTTCAACGAGGCGATCAAGTCCGCACTGGCGGACGGCACGGTGAAGACGCTGTCGATGAAGTGGTTCAAGATCGATGTGAGCCCGCGCTGATCGGGCAGGACGGGCTCGGTGGTCATCGTGCCGCCAGGCCTGCGTGAGGTGATGCGACGGCGCGGGTAAGGCTCTCCCGCGCCGCCGGGCAAATTCAGGCAAGGGCGCCGCAAAGAGCGCCAGAGCGGGAACGGCATGATGACAAGCCTGCAACTTCTCGGCTTCGGCTCCGGTGGCTGGGGCGCGCTTTTGCTCCTGGGCGCGCTGATCACGCTGGCGGTCACCGCCTCGGCGCTCGCCATCGGCGCTGTCCTGGGCGCGCTGGTGGCCGCCATGAAGCTCTCTGGCCGTCCGCTGCGTGCCGCTGTCGGCCATGTCTACACCACGGTGTTTCGCGGCGTGCCGGAGCTTCTGATCATCTATCTCATCTATTTCGGCGGCAGCTCCGCCGTTACAGCCCTTGGTCACGCGCTGGGCTTTGAGGGCTTTCTCGGCCTGCCCTCCTTCCTCGCCGGCGCGCTGGCGGTCGGCATCATTTCCGGTGCCTATCAGGCCGAGGTCTATCGCGGCGCCTATCTTGCGATCCCCCCCGGCGAACTGGAAGCCGCTTTGGCCATCGGCATGAGCAGGCGCCTGCGCCTGCGCCGCATCGTGCTCCCGCAGGTCATCCGCTTCGCCATTCCCGGCCTCGGCAATGTCTGGCAGTTGAGCCTGAAGGATTCGGCGCTGGTCTCCGTCACCGGCCTGGCCGAGCTCATGCGCACCAGCCAGGTCGCGGCCGGCTCCACCCGGCAGTATTTTCTCTTCTATATCGTCGGCGGCTGCCTTTATCTGATCCTGACCAGCCTGTCGGATCGGGTGTTCAAAGGCGCTGAGCGACAGGCCGACCGCAGCCAGTCCGCCGCCATGATCGGCAGGGGGTAAGAGATGGATATCGCCTTCCTCTCGCAGACCATGCTGACGTTGATCAAGGCCGTGCCGACCACGCTCATCCTGTTTGCACTGTCGGTCTTCTTCGGCGGCCTGCTGGCGCTTCTCATCGTCTGGATGCGCGTCAGCGGCAATCGGCTGCTGGCGGGCTTTGCCCGCGGCTACATCTTCGTCTTTCGCGGCTCGCCGCTGCTCATCCAGATGTTTCTGGTCTTTTATGGCTTGGGGCAGTTCGGCGTTATCCGCTATTCCTTCCTCTGGCCTTTCCTGCGCGAGCCGATGGTCTGCGCCGTGCTTTCGCTCGCTTTGTGCACGGCCGGCTATTCTGCGGAAATCTTCCGCGCTGGCTTAAGAGCCGTGCCGACACGGGAAATCGAGGCGGCGCGCGCCATCGGCATGTCCGGCTTCCTCCTGGTGCGCCGCATCCTGGCGCCGATCGCCTTTCGCCATGCGCTGCCGGCCTATTCGACCGAGATCGTGCTGATGATGAAATCGACTGCGCTTGCCAGCCTCGTCACGGTCTGGGAGGTCACCGGCGTTGCCCAGCGGCTGATCTCGCAGACCTACCGCACCATGGAGGTGTTTCTCTGCGCGGCACTGATCTATCTCGCGCTGAATTTCATCATCCTGCAGGCGCTTTCGCTGCTGGAATATGCCCTATCGAAGCACCGGCGCGCGCCGCCCACTTCGCCCAGCCCCATTCCCCGCTGATCTTCGGAGCCTTCATGTCCGGTCCTTCCCGACTGTCCGTTCGCAACATCCGCAAGAGCTTCGGCACGCATGAGGTGCTGAAAGGCATTTCGCTGGATGCGAAAGATGGTGATGTCATCTCGCTGCTCGGCGCATCCGGCTCGGGCAAGTCTACCTTCCTGCGCTGCATCAACCTTTTGGAGATCGCCACCGAAGGCGAGATTTTCGTCGATGGCGAGGAGATCCGCATGGTGAAGAAGGGCGGGCGGAACCAGCCGGCCAGCCAGAAACAGGTGGACCATATCCGATCCGAACTCGGCATGGTGTTCCAGAGCTTCAATCTCTGGTCTCATATGACCATCCTGCAGAACGTCATCGAAGGACCGGTGCATGTGCTCAAGCGCCCGCGCGCCGAGTGCATCGCCGAGGCGGAAGCGCTGCTTGAAAAGGTCGGCATCGTCGACAAGCGCCATGCCTATCCCGCCCATCTCTCAGGCGGGCAGCAGCAGCGCGCGGCGATTGCCCGTGCGCTCGCCATGAAGCCCAAGGCCATGCTGTTCGACGAGCCGACCTCCGCGCTCGACCCGGAACTGGTTGGCGAGGTGCTGCGCGTCATGCGCGCGCTGGCGGAGGAGGGGATGACCATGCTGGTCGTCACTCATGAGATGAGCTTCGCCCGCAATGTGTCCAACCGCGTCGTCTTCATGCGCGAAGGCGTGGTCGACAGCAGCGGCACGCCGGAAGAGATGTTCGGTGGCGGCGGCTCGCCCGCCTTTCGCCAGTTCATCGGCCATCTCGGCCCCGCCTAGAGCGCTGGCCCGAAAAGCGGAATCGGCGCAATGCTTTTTGCCCCCAATCGTCGAGTTTGAAGAAGCGCCATGACCATTGTTCTAGATCAGCAGCTCCTGACTTGGGCGGATATCGCCGCCGTGGCCGATGGTGCGGTGCTGCGCCTTGCCGAGTCCGCCTGGGCACGCTTGGCGCGTGCGGCGTCGATCGTCGAAAGCCTGGTGGAAACGGGCGTGCGCGCCTATGGCATTACGACCGGTGTCGGCGCGCTGTCCGATACGGTGGTTGATCGTGCTTCGCAGGCCGCGCTGTCGCGCAACATCCTCTTCAGCCATGCCTGCGGCGTCGGGCCTCTGCTGCCGCGCGAGGCTGTGCGGGCGATTATCGCCGCCCAGATCGCCAATTTCGCCCATGGCTATTCCGGCGTGCGTCCCGTGATTGTCGAGACGCTGCTGGCCCTTCTGGAAAAGGATATGATCCCCGAAGTGCCGGCCGGCGGCTCGGCGGGCTATCTGACGCACAATGCCCATACGGCGCTGGTGCTGATCGGGGCAGGCTGGGTGCGTTGTGGCGACCGGCGCCTGACTGGCCGCGAGGCCTTGGCCGAGATCGGCCGGGAGCCCTTGGTGCTCGGCGCAAAGGAGGGCCTGAGCCTCGTCAACGGCACCGCCTGCTCGACGGGGCTTGCCGCGCTCGCTCTGTCGCACGCGCTCCGGTTTCTCAATTGGGCCGATGCGGTCAGTGCGCTGACGCTGGAGGCCGCGGGCGCGCAGATGGCGGCCTTCGATCCGGACATTCTGGCGCTGCGTCCGTCTGAAGGCATCGAGACCGTCGGTCGAACCTTGCGCGCGCGGCTTGCCGGCAGCGGGCTGATTGCCGCAAGCCTTGGCCGGCGCACGCAGGATGCGCTGAGCCTGCGCGCCATTCCCCATGCCCATGGCGCCGCGCGCGATCTGTTCGACCAGGTGGCAGCGACCGTCGATCGGGAACTGGCCTCGGTCACTGATAATCCCGCCGTTTCCGGCTCGCCCGAGGCGCCCATCGTGTCCTCGCAGGCCCATGCCGTGGCACCCGGGCTGGCGCTGGCCGCCGATGGTCTCGCCATCGCGCTCGCCCAGATCTCGGCAATGAGCGAGCGCCGGCTCGACAGGCTGGTCAATCCGCTCGTCAGTGGCCTGCCGCCCTTCCTCGCCAGCGACGCCGGCAGTCGCTCCGGCTTCATGATCGCGCAATATACGGCTGCGGCGCTCGCGAATGACAGCCGACGCCTGGCCGCACCGGCCTCAACCGATGGCGGCGTCACCTCCGGTCTCCAGGAGGATTTTCTCGCCCATCCCACCGCGGCGGCGCTGAAGCTGCACACGATCCTCGACAATGCCGCGCAGATCCTCGCCATCGAATATCTTGCTGCCGCCCAGGCGCACGAGTTCCTGACCGACGTCGCGCCAAGGGCGCCCGGCACGCAGGCGCTCTACGCGTGTCTGCGCAGGCATATCGGCCCCTATGCCGATGACCGGCCCTTGTCGGACGACATGGTGGCCGCGCGGGCCCTGATCCGCGACCAGGATGCGCCGGCCTGACAGGGGATCATGCACCGGCGGGCGCGAATATCCGGGCGCGTTGCTCGCAGTCAATGCGTGGCCGGAAGGCGGCCAGAGGTTGCGGGTAACTGATGACCTGATGAATAGCGGCAGGTGTCGGGCCCGCCGCTCAACCGGGCCTGAAAATCTGCGGAAGGCCGTTCCAGAAGGTGGGTCGGCCTTTCTTCCAGCCGCCGATCACGCGCGGGATTTCCCGCACGGCGTCGGCTGGTCCGGTGCAATCCAGAAGCACGATGGTCGCCTCCGCGCCGATGTGAAGTCCATAGGTTCGGCCCATCAGGCGCGCGGGCGCGCTGGAGATCATGTCGAACGTCTGGGCCAAGGCGTCATCGCGGGCGAGCTGGGCGAGATTGGCGTAGAGATTGGCCATGCGCAGCAGGGACGCATCGCCATAGGGCGTGAAGGGATTGAGAATATTGTTGCTGGCAATGGTGGTGGTCACCCCGCAATCAGCCAGAACATGCGCCGGCGCGACCCCGCGCGGCACCAGCCTGTCCTCGGTGCGGCCATTGAGGAACAGATCGGTGGCCGGCAGCACGGTCAGCGCGATCCCGGCTTCGGCCAGGCGGGCGGCGATGGCGCGCACGCCCTCCGGCGGCAGGGCAGAGAGATTGGTGACATGGCCAATCGACACACGCCCGCCCCAGCCATGGCGCCGTGTGGCCTCGATGACGGCCGGAAGGTCGGTGCGGCCGGGGTCGAGACTGAAATCCAGATGGAAGTCCACCGCCACATCATGCCGCCGGGCAAGCGTGAAGATCCGCTCGATCTGGGTCTGTGGGTCCGGGTCGGTATAGGGGCAGCCGCCGACGAGATCGGCGCCCGACGCCAGCGCCTCGTCCAGCATGTCGAAGGTCGCCGGCTCCTGTGTCAGCCCCTCCTGCGCGAAGGCGCAGATCTCGATGTCCAGGGCAAAAGCATAGTCGGACTTGAGCTTGAACAAGGCCTCCAGCGAGCGGAAGCCGGCGCGTGGATCGACCTCCACGAAGCTGCGCATCCGCGTGGTGCCGTGGATGATCGCCCTTTCCACCACGTGGGCGGCGCGGGCATAAACATCCTCGGGGGTAAAGCCCGCCTTGACGCGCGCCGTCTCGCGCACGGCCTCGGCCAGCGTTCCGTCGCACAGCGTGCAGCGGCCGAGAATGCCGGCCTTGTCTAGGTGGATATGGCTTTCCACGAAGCCGGGAAAGGCAAAGGCGCCGCCGGCATCGACGGTCTCGACCGCCTCGCAACGCAGATCCGGCGCAATCGCCGCGATCAGACCATCCTTCACCGCGATATCGACAAGCGCAGCATTCGAGGCTGTTGAGGAGCGGCGGATGAGGAGATCAAAGATCATGGCACGATGTCCTCACACCAGAACCGCGCCGCCATCGCTGCGCGGATCATGCGCGCCGGCCATGGTGCCGTCGCTGTCGATGCGAATGATGCCGGCCTGTCCGCCGAGCGGGCTGAGCGCGGCAATCGGCGAGACGGCATGGCCTCTGGCTTCGAGCGCCGCGAACACATCCGCCCCGGCATTTTCCTCCAGCTTCAGCGAATCCCGGCTGTCGGAAAAGGTCTTGCCCAGCAGGAAGCGCGGCACCGACAGGGCGGCTGCCGGGTCCAGCCCATGGTCGATCAGCAGGCTCAAGAGGAGCGCGAGCGTCTGCGGCTGGCCATCCGCGCCCTGTGTGCCGTACAGCAGATGCGGTCGACCGTTCTTCAGCGCAAGCCCGGGATTGAGCGTGTAGAAGGGACGTTTGCCAGGCGCAAGCAGGTTGGGGCTCTTGCGGTCGAGGCTGAAGGCCGCGCCGCGGTTCTGCCAGAGAAGCCCTGTATCGCCCACGACGACGCCACTGCCCCAGTCGAAATAGATGCTCTGCAGCACGCCGGCGAAGCGCCCCTCAGCATCCACGGCGCCAAGGAAGGCAGTGTCGCCCTGGCGGTAGAGATGCGGCCAGTCCATCACTTTTCGCGGATCGAGCGCCCGTGCCTTGGCGGCCAGATGCGCGGGGTCCAGCAGGCCGGCCATGGCTGCCGGGTCGGAAAAATCTGGATCGCCGATCCGTCCCCGGTCGAGAAAGGCCTGTTTCACTGCCTCGACGAGATGGTGGATGTGGTCTGCGCCCCCCGGCGCCACGCCGGGAAGCGCATGGTGCGCGAGAATGCCGAGAATGCCGAGCGTGGTGACCCCTTGCGTCGGCGGCGGTGGGGCGAACAGCGTGATATCGCGATAGTTGAGGCTCATGGCCTCGGTGAGACGCGCCTCGGTCGCGGCAAGATCGGCAGAGGTCAGGGGTGAGCCGGCCTCTGCCAGCCCTCGGGCGATGCGGCGAGCCAGATCGCCCTCGTAGAAGCTGCGAGGGCCGTTCTTGGCAATGCTTTCCAGTGTGCGGGCAAGATCCGGCTGGCGCTGCGTGCCGCTGCCTTGGAAGGTGTGGGAAAATCCGGGCCAGCCGGCATGATCGCCGGCTCGGAAATCGAACCAGAAAGCCTGAGAGGGGCTGACGGAAAAGCCGTCCTGCGCCAGTCGGATGGCGGGCTCGATCAGGCCGGCGAGGTCCTCCCGACCGCCCCATTGCGTTGCCGAGAGGATCATCAGCTTGTCCCAGCTGTCGACCAGGCACGCCGTGGTCAGCGCCGAGCCTGGGCCGCGCAGGGGTATGACCGGCATCCGCGCGGGGTCGCTCACGGCTGCCGCCTGGCCGATGCCGAGCAGGCAGGAGACATGGCCTTGCGCGTCAGAAAGCATCCAGACGGCATCGCCGCCCAGTCCGCAGAAATGCGGATAGAGCACGGCAAGCGCCGCGCCAGCGGCGATCACCGCCTCGATGGCAGTGCCGCCACGCCTGAGGACGTCCGCGCCGACGTCGGTGGCTTGATGATGCGGGGTGACGATCATGGCGCCCGTCCGCCGCGTTTGGTCGCCAGGCTCGCCCCCAACACCGGCCATCAGCGCAGCACCCTGCCTTTGTCCGCCACCATCCGGCCGCCTTTGAAGACGCGGCGGTCTTGCGGCACGGCAACGACGGCTTGTGGCACATGCTCGGCGGCCAGAGCGACGAAGTCCGCCCGCGCACCCACCTCCAGCCCATAGCCCTCCAGCCGCAGGGCCCTGGCGCCGGCAGCGGTGACCACGTCGAAGGCGGCGGACAGCTCCTCGTCGGTGAAGAAGGCCGAGCGGTAGCCGATGATCTCCGCCCGGCGCAGCATGTCGCCATCGCCATAGGGCCACCAAGAATCGCGGATATTGTCGCTGCCGCTGAAAACGGTGACGCCAGCGGCACGCAGGCGCGCGACCGGCGGAAAATGACTGGCGCCCGGCGCATTGGTCATGATCGCGACCCCGCTTGCGGCAATCAGGTCGGCAATCTTGCCCAGCGCATCGGTCGCGAGATCGCCGAGACTATAGGCATGGCTGACGGCGACATGGCCCTGCATGCCAAGCGCCACCGTGCGCGCGCAGATCTCCTCGATAGTGAAAGCGCCAAGCGTGCCGGCATCGTGCAGGTGGATATCGACATCCACGCCATGCTTTTGCGCCACGTCGAAAACAACGTTCAGATGGCCCGTCACATCGCGATCGAAGCTCGCGGGATCGAGCCCGCCGACCAGATCGGCACCGAGCGCGATTGCCTGATCCAGCAGTTCCGGCGTGCCGGGGCTCTTCAGGATGCCGCTTTGTGGAAAGGCGACGAGCTGGATGTCGATGAGATCGCGATAGGCGTCGCGCACGTCGAGGATCGTTTCGAGCGATTTGAGGCCGACAGACCCGTCGACCATCACATGGCTGCGCATGCTGGTCGAGCCCTTGGTGATGCAGAGGTCGAGCTGGTTGCGCGCGCGCTCCGCCATGGGGGCGGCCGCCGCCATGTTTTCAGCCTGAAACGTCACGCGCTCCTGCACATCGAAGCCGTTGGTGCAAGGGCGATGCGCAATCCAGCGATCGCCGAAGAAGCTGGTGTCGAGATGAATATGGCCCTCGACGAAACCGGGCACGACCAGCGCGCCGCCCACATCCAGGCCATTGCCGTTGGGCGGAAGCTTGCCTGCGGGTTCGATGGCGGCGATGCGCCCATCGCGCACCCGGATGTCCACCAGCTTCCCATCGGCCAGGCGCGCTTGCGTGAAAACCGTCTCCGTCACGATTGTCATCCTTTTCCTTCAGCCTCTCTCCAGGTCCTTGGCGGCCTTGAAGGTCGCGATCAGCCCTCAGAGCGTCCTTTGCTTGACCCGCTCACGCAAGAAGCGGGCCATGCAGTCCGTTCTCGCTCAGGCTCCGGCCGCGCGATAGGCCCGCCAGCCGCCGAAATGACTGATATCGGCTTGCCCGGCAACCGCCGCACCCTCACAGAGAAAGCCTGTCACCTCGGAGCCATCCTCCAGCGCCAGCTTGCCGACACCAAGTGGCGCAGGAATTCGACCGATGAAATCGCCAAAGCCGGCAACCGGCAAGGCCCAGACTTCCACGGCGATGGCCACGCCCTCATCGGCCACGCGGATGAGGGCCGGTTTCGGCGGCACGGTGCCGCCGAGCGCAAAAAGCCTGTAAGCGGCGCGCGTCGTTGTGCTGCGGCGGAAGATGCCGCCGCGCTCGACAAGCTCATGATTGAGCGGCATGCCTGAAAGATGGGCACCGACAACGGCGATCTCGCGATAGCCATTGGGCAGCGCGGGCTCTTCGGCTGGCGGGTAGGGATTGTCGAATTTCGCCAGCGACAGACCGGTGGCCCGGTGGAAGGCGGCGGCAATGCCCGCCGCGCGCGCTTCGGCAAAGCCCGGCGCCAGGAAGGTGACGCCGAGCGGCAGGCCATCGGCGCGGAAGCCATTGGGCACGGCAATGCCGCACAGGCCCATAAGATTGACGAAGTTGGTGTAGATGCCGAGGTTGCTGTTCAGCTGGATCGGGTTTTCGGCAATTTCTGCCTTGGTGTAGATCGTCGGTGTGGTCGGCACCATCAAAACGGCGATGTCGTCCCAGACCGGCCTCGTGTCCCGCTTCAATTCGGCAATGCGGTGGATGGCGGCGAAGGTGTCGAGCGCGGAGAAATTGCCGGAGCGTGACAGGATCTCCCGCGTGACGGGGTGGATCGCGTCGCGATAGGTGTCCAGCACCTTGTCGAGGCTGAGCGCGCGCTCGGAAATCCAGGGCCCCTCGTAAAGAATGCGCTGGGTTTCCTCAAACGGGGCGAAATCGACCTCAACCTTCTCGCCGCCCATGGCGACGAGCCGGGCGACGGCCTCGTTGAACAGCCGCTCGGCTTCCCCATCCCCGAAGAAGCGCAGGGCCGCGCCTTTGGGAACGCCGAAGCGGAATTGCGAGGGCGGGGCGATCGGCGTCAGCACGACGTCATCCGCCTCAGGCTTGGAGAAGGGATAGCTAGGATCGTAGCCGGCCATCAGGTCGAGAACCGCCATGCCGTCTTCGACCGTCAGGGAGAAGACCGAAAGCGTCTCGATGGTCTTCACGCAGCCGCCGCCTGAGACACAGGCATTGCTGACCAGCCCCGGCGTCGGCTTGATGCCGACGATGTTGTTGAAGCCCGCCGGCACGCGGCCGGAGCCTGCCGCATCATTGGCGATGGAAAAGCTGCAGAGGCCGGCCGCGACCGAAACGCCCGATCCGGAACTGGACCCGCCCGAAATGTAACGTTCGTCGAATACGCTGGAGCAAGCGCCGTAGGGCGTGCGCATGCCGACGAGGCCGATGCCGAACTGGTCCATATTGGTCTTGCCGATCAGCACCGCGCCGGCCTCGAAGAGCCGGTCCAGCGCCTGGCCGCTGGATGTAGCGACATAGGCCGCCTCTTTCAAAGCGTTGGTGGTCGGCAAGCCGACGATGTCGTTGCAATCCTTGACCGAAAAAGGAATGCCCCAAAGCGGCCGCCCGTCATGGCCCTCGGCCTCCAGCGCGCGTGCGGTGGCCAGCGCGTCCTCACGCGAAACGAGATGGATCCAGACATGATCCTCGCCACGGGCGGCGATGCGATCGTAGATGGCGTTTACGACCCGGCTCGGCGTCAGCGTGCCTGCCTTGTAAGCGCGGCTGAGCGTGGTCAGATCGAGGCTGCCGGTGGCATCGGACCAAAGCATTTCGGACATGGAAGGCTCCTCTGGCATGGCGCAAGCGGCTTAGGCGGCGACATGCGGAAAAACAGGGACGAGTAGCGCCCGCGAAGGGGCTGATGGCGCTGCGCGTCAGACGGAACGAAGCGCCGAGAGCACCTCGGCTGCAGGGGCAACGGTGCCGAACAGGCCGTTGCCGAAGGTGGTGATGCGCAGCTGGGCGGCATGGCGTTCATCGGAGGTGCCCTTGCAGGCATCGGCCACAGCCAGGCATTCGAAGCCCATGTCATTGGCGGCGCGCTGCGTGGCGTGAACGAGGCCTTCCGTGGGCAGGCCGGTGATCAGCAGATTGCGGATGCCGCGCCGGCGCAGGTGATCTTCGAGGTCGGTGCCGAAGAAGCCATTGTCGCCGGCAATATCGAGCAGGAGCGCATCCTGCGGCAAGGCGATCTGCGCATCGAGTGCCCATTCGACGCTGCCATGTGCGGGAATAGGATCGCCCAGCGTCCGGCGTCGGGCAGCAAGCGGGCCTTCCCCGGCCGTATAACCGCGCCTGACGGCAATGACGGTCATGCCGAGCCCGTTGGCGGCCGCCAGGAGCGCGCAGGCGGCATCACGCTCTGCCTGTGCTGCGAGCGATGCCACAGGCCCTGCCTGGAAACCGAGGAGCATCAAGGCCGTGTCATGAGGGGACCAGCGGCCGTCGAACGGCCAGGCATAGGGCCGTGCAGCGATCGGGGGCAGGGTTGGGAGGATCGGCAGGGGAGCATCAGGCATTTGCGGCCTCCAGCATGGCGTGAAAGCCCGAAAGATCGCTGACGCCGCCCCAGCGCCCGCCATAGGCCTTGAGGATTTCGAGCGTCGCCTGATGGTTCGGGCTTTCGACGGCGGCGGTGCAGTCTTGGAGAAGCACGCATTCGATGCCGTGCTCATAGCCATCGCGCAGCGTCGACTGCACGCAGCAGTCGGAGGTGACACCGGTGATCACGAGCCGGTCGATGCCACGCCGGGCCAGTTCGTCGGCAAGCGTGGTGCGATGGAAAGAGGATTTTCCGGGCTTGTCGATCACCAGCTCGCCCGCTTCAGGCGCGAGTTCCGGAATGATCTGCCAGCCGGGCTCGCCCTGAACCAGGATGCGCCCGTCCCTGCCGGCATCGCCGATGCCGAGCCCGTGCACGCGGGTGCGCCATTGCTTGTTGGCATGGAGGTCTGAGAGGTCGGGTGCATGGCCCTCCCGCGTATGGATCACGAGAATGCCGGCCGCGCGCGCCGCAACGAGCGCCTCGCGGATGGGTGCGATCACGGAGCGCGTGTTCGATACGTCCTCGCCCAGCTGATCCACCCAGCCGCCGGGCGCGCAGAAATCCACCTGCATGTCGATGATGACAAGTGCGATGCGCGTCTTCTCAACCGGACCACCAAGCGGCCAGAAGGCCGGCCTTTCCTCCTGTCTTGCCGTCATGCTCATACGGCTGCCCCCGTCGCCGGATCGAACAGCAGGATGAGCGCCGGATCGATGGTCAGATGCACTCGGTCGTCGCGCTGGATGCGATGGCTGCTGTCGACGAGCGCCTTCAGTTTCGGGACTGTCGTCATCAGGTCGCGGTCGTCCTCCACCATATTGGCATGGCCGATGGCGATGCCGTGTTCATCCATATGCAGAAGCAGGGTCGCGCCGAGGTCCTCAACGAAGGCTGCACGCGCGCCAAATGTCCCCGATCCGGCCTCAGGGGCGATCTTCATATGTTCCGGCCGCATGCCGAGGATCACCTTGCCGGGACGGCGCGACGACAGCCGTCGCCCGGCCTCCCCGAGCGGCAGCATCAGGGGCCCGCAGGCCAGCGCCGGTCCGCCTTCATGGGCGGTCAGTTCGCCTTCCATGAAATTGATCGGCGGCGAACCGATGAAACTCGCGACGAACATGTTCGCCGGCTTGTCATAAAGGTGGCGTGGCGTGTCCAGCTGCTGCAGCGTGCCGCGGTTCATCACCGCCACGCGGTGGCCCATCGTCATAGCCTCCACTTGATCATGGGTGACGTAAACGGTGGTAACGGCGGACAGCCGCTGCAGCCGGGCGATTTCGGCGCGCATCTGGCCGCGCAGGCGCGCGTCGAGATTGGAGAGCGGCTCATCCATGAGAAAGGCATTGGGCGAGCGCACCAAGGCTCGGCCCATGGCCACGCGCTGGCGCTGTCCGCCCGAAAGCCGCGCCGGCTTGCGCTCCAGAAACTCGGTCAGTTCGAGAAGCTCGGCGGTCTCGCGCACCTTCTTCTCGATCACCTCAGGCTTGGCGCCGCGCACCTTCAGCCCAAAGGCGATGTTTTCCGCCACCGTCAGATGCGGATAGAGCGCGTAGGACTGGAAGACCATGGCGATGTCGCGGTCGCGTGGGGCAAGATCGTTGGCCACCTTGTCGTTGATCCTGAGCGTCCCGCCGGAAATATCCTCCAGCCCGGCGATCATTCTCAAGGCCGTGGTCTTGCCGCAGCCGGAGGGGCCGACGAGAACGATGAATTCGCCGTCCTCGATCCTGAGGTTGAAATCGGTCAGCGCCGCGGCCTTGCCGCCCGGATAGGTCTTGGAGACGTTTTCGAACGTGATCTCTGCCATGCTGTCTGTCCTACTGTACGCCGTTGGTCGCGCCCTGAACGAAGTAGCGGTTCATGACGAGCGCCATCAGGACAATCGGGATCGTGGAGAAATGGGCGAGCGCCCCGAGCGTGCCCCAGGTGATGTCCTTGGTGCCATAGGCCGTCAGCAGCGCCACAGAGATCGGCTTGGAGTCGAGCGTCGTCAGGAACATCGGGTTCAGGAAGTCATTCCACGAGAACATCATGCAGAACAGCGCGCAGGCGATGATGCCGGATCGCACCGTCGGCACCGCCACTTTCCAGAAGGCGCCGATCTGCGTGCAGCCATCGGTCAGCGCCGCCTCTTCCATGTCGGGCGGCAGGGCCTTGAAGTAGGAAAACATCATCCAGGTGACGAAGGCGCAATTGAGCATGGTGTTGAAGACGATGACCGCCCACCAGGTGCCGAGCAGGCCGATGTCGCGCATCAGGAGATAGAAGGGGATGAGCGCCGCGATCGAGGGGATCATGCGAATGGCCAAGAAGAAATAGGCAAAGCCGGCCGAGTAGCGCGAGCGCGACCTTGCCAGCGCGTAGCCAGCGGGAACGCCGAGGACCAGAGACAGAACAGTCGTGCCGATGCTGATGATCAGCGAGGAGCGCATGAGCGCCGCGACATCGAAGAGCGCGAAGGCGGCGCGGAACTGATCGAGCGTCGGCTGGAACGTCAGCCTGGGCGGCACGGAGAAAATCTGGTTGGACGGCTTGTAGGCCGTGGAGATCAGCCAGCAGACCGGCAGCAGGAACACGAGCGTGGCAACCAGGACGGTGGTGCGCTCCAGAAAGATGCGGCGTGTCGAAACCCGTGCCATCGGCCTACTTTCCGTTGATGCGCACATCGGCGCGGCGCACGACCAACAGAAGCACGGTGGCGATCAGCGCGATGAACAGCAGCGTGACATTGCCGACGGCCGAGGCAAAGCCGACATTGAAGAATTGCAGACCTTCCTTCACGCCCAGCATCATCAGCGTGTTGGTGGAATCATTGGGTCCGCCGCCTGTGGTGACGAAGACGCTATCGAAGACGCGGAAGGCATCCATGGTGCGCAGCGTCAGCGCCAGGAACACCGAGGGCAGCATCAGGGGCAGGATCAGCATGTGAAAGCGCTGCCAGCCCGTCGCCCCGTCCACCCGGCCGGCTTCGAGCACGTCGGCCGGAAGCGCCTTCAGCCCGGCAAGCAGGATCAGCGTCATCAGCGGCGTCCATTCCCAGCAATCGATCAGGATCAGCACCCAGAGCGCCGTGTTCGCATCGGTGAGCAACCCCGTGCGCGGGCCGATGCCGGCCTCGGCAAGAAAGAAGCCGATGATCCCATAATCAGCGCCCAGCATCGCCTTGAAGATCAGGCCGACGACCAGAGGGGTGATGGTGGCCGGGATCAGCAGGAAGGCGAGCACGATGCGGTTGAACCGGCTGTCGCGCCAGAGCAGCATTGCCAGGCAGAAGCCGAGCACCAGCTGCAGGGCGACGCTGAAGAGCGTGAACTGGAAGGTGTTGAGGATCGCCCTGCGCGTCGCGGGGTCGGTGAAGATGTCGACATAATTCTGGAAGCCGACGAACTGCGTGCGGGCAGGGCGCAGCAGATTGTATTTGTAGAAACTGTAGCCGATGCCTTGCGCAAGCGGCCAGAGCCCGACAGCGGCGACATAGAGCACGGCCGGCGCGGCCATCAGGAAGAGAAAGTATTTTCGGCGGTCCGAGAAACGGGTGCGCATCGGTGCAACAGGCTCAACGTGCGGGAGATAGCCGGCACCGCCGGCCCCTCGCCAGAGAGGATAGGGCCTGCCCCACACAGGACAGGTCAAGGGCTTGCCGACACCGGCAGAACCTGCGGCATGTCCGGCAAAGCGCGCATGGCGGGCTTTGCGAGAGAGGCCTGAAGCGAGACATGAAGCGTGTGACGAAGGGTCGAAATCGTCACACGCTTTCCACTTGCGCGCGGATCGGCAATCGGCCGATCAGAACAGCTTCTTGGCGGCGTCCTGTGCCTTGCCCAGTGCTTCCTCGGGCGTGGCGGCGCCGGCAAGAACTGAATTCACGGCCGTGCCGAGAAGATCCTGGATTTCGGGATATTCCGGAATGCGCGGACGGAATTCGCCATTACCATGCTCATAGGTCTCGGCGATGACAGGCAGGAAGTCGTATTTCGCCAGCAGATCGGGGTCGGTCATCTGGCTCTTGCGCATGAAGCCGCCGGCGCCCATCATGTTGAACTCCTTGTGGATCTTCTTGCTGGTCACCCATTTGATGAAGGTCCAGGCCGCTTCCTGCTTGGGCTTGTCGATATCGGCATTGATGGCGAGGCCCCAGCCGCCGACGCCATATTGCGGTGACATGCCCTTAGCGACGGGCGCCACGGCGATGCCGACCTTGCCGACGATGTTGGACACCTTGGGATCGGAATAAACGGGCGCGCCGACCGACCAGGTCTGCATGAACACGGCCATGCCCTGGCGGAAACTTTCCTCGCGGCCACCCCAGTCATATTCGATGGCGCCTGGAGGGGCCGCTTCGGTGAACAGCTCCTTATAGACGGCAAGGCTCTTGATGTTGGCAGCCGAATTCAGGACGGGCTTGCCATCCTTGTCGACGATCGAGCCGCCGAGCTGGTTGTTGTACTGCATCCAGTCCTGCGCGACCGCCGGCCCCTTCTGGCCGTTTGCAACGAAACCATAGAGCTTCTTGGCCGGATCGTTGAGCTTCTTGGCGTCGGCCACCAGCTCTTCCATGGTCGTCGGCACTTTCAGCCCGGCTGCGTCAAGCACATCCTTGCGATAGGCGAGCACATTGGCATAGGCCGCGAAGGGATAGGCGACATAGTGGCCGTTATATTCGCCGAGCGACTTGCGCACCACCGGGTAGATATCGTCGAGATCGAGTTCGGCCGCATCGCGCTTCACCCAGTCGGTGAGGTCGACAGAATATTTGTTTTCGGCATAGGCGCCGGCCCAGACGATGTCCATCGTCACGAGGTCGTAACCCTTGGTGTCGCCGATGAAGTCGGCGGTGGTCTTGGTGAGCAGCGTTCCGTAATCCATGATCTCGACCTTGAGGTCGGCGCCGGTCTCTGCCTTGAAGGCGGGCGCGAGCTCGGTCAGCACCTTGGAGAAGCCGTCATTCATCGAGGCGACGGTGAGCGTGACGCCGTCAAGCGACTTGGCGCTGACGCAAGCGGTGCTCGCCATCAAGGCGAAAATGACCGTGGCCGTCGAATATGCGGCCGATCTCGGCATGAAGGAAGAAAATGCTTTCGTCATGACTGCCACCCGTTCCCTTTTTGGTGTTGATTAAGAGTGACGTTATCTCGGCGTTTCATCAAGTCAAACAAAAAAACACATAAATAACACGATCTCGGCTGCAAAGCCGCTGTCTGCATAAAGGGATCGCAACCTGCCTAAGTGTTGAACAGCTGTTTGTCCGAAAAACCGGCAGATTGTCTTCCTGACGGTACGCCACTGTTTTGACTGATCAATTATGACATTTTGAGAAGATCTGCCGAGGGTAGCCTGACGCGCTGGAAAAGGACAATGCAGAGACACGGCGCGCGCTCATATGCCCCGGATCGACTGCAAAATCGCCAAAGCAACAGAATCTAACACTTTACAACGTGCTGCTGTTCGCTACGCTTTGCGGAAACGCTGGAGCACCTGAGCATGCCCGCTACGCCGCCGGATCCTGGCCACCCCTCCTGTCTTCCCGATTCAAACGGCGCAGCCCGCGCGCGATTGACGCGGCTGGAGGCGCAGGTTCGCCATGATCTGCAGGCGATCGAGGCCGGGCCGCGCGCCTGGGTGCCGGAGCGGCGAGATCTGGATGGGTCGGTCATGGCCGACATCGTCATTGTTGGCGCTGGCCTTTCCGGACTGTCGCTTGCCTTCGGCTTGAAGCGCCAGGGCGTGGAGCGTGTTCGCATCGTCGATGCGGCGCGAAGCGGCTGTGAAGGTCCGTGGGTTACCACGGCACGGATGCGAACCTTGCGCTCGCCCAAGACGCTGAGCGGACCGGATCTCGGCGTGCCGAGCCTGACCTATCGCGCTTGGCACGAAGCTCTGCATGGCGAAGCGCATTGGGAGAGCCTCGACAAGATCGATCGGACTGACTGGATGGCCTATCTCGGCTGGTTCCGCGCCGTGCTGGGTCTCACGGTGGAAAATGAGACCCGGCTTCTGGCGATCCAGCCGGAGGGCGATCATCTGCGCCTTCATCTCGACAAAGCGGGCACACCTCTCCGTGTTGCATGCCGCAAGGTGGTGTTGGCCACGGGGCTGGAAGGCGCGGGCGGTTTGAACGTGCCGTGCCTGGTCCGCGATGCCGTACCCCGCGCGCGCTTCACGCATAGCGGTGAGGATCTTGCGGCCGGCTGTCTGACGGGCCGGCGTGTCGGCGTCATCGGCGCGGCGTCCTCAAGCTTCGACTGGGCGGTGGCGGCGCTGGAAGCGGGCGCTGCCAGCGTCACCGTGCTCGCCCGCGCGCCCAGCCTGCCGCGCACGGAGTTGCTGGACTGGTCGAATTTCCCCGGATTTCTCAACCACTTCGCAGATCTTGCCGATTGCGACCGCTATCGTTTTACCCGCCGCATGTTCGCCTTCAAGACGCCGCCGACCGCTGAGATGTATGGGCGCGCCATGGCCTCTCCGGCCTGCCGGCTGGTGCTGGGAGCCGATGTCAGGGCCATCGGCATGGAGGGCGAAACGATTGGCGTCGAGACCGGTGCAGGCCGCTTCGAGTTTGATCATCTGCTGCTGGGCACCGGCTATCGCGTCGACCTGACCCGCCGGCCGGAACTGGCGCCCTATGCCGCCGAGATCGCTACCTGGGCGGATCGCTTCACGCCGCCGCCGGGCGAGGAGGATGCCGATCTTCTCGCCTATCCCTATCTCGGCCCTGCCTTCGAGCTCCAGGAAAAGCGGCCGGGCAGCCTGCCGATGCTGGGTCATATCCACATTTTCAACAGCATGGCCGTGCCAAGCCTCGGCCCGATCTGCAATGGCATCACCGGGCTGAAATCCGGCGTGCCGAAGCTGGTGTCCGGCCTCTGCCGTGGCCTTTTCGTCAGCGATCTCGACCATTTCTACAGCGCGCTGGATGGCTATGACAAAGCACATTTCCAGCCGCAGGCGGCCCATCTCTGACGGTACGGCCAAGCATGTCGCGCAAAAGGGCACAGCGGCTTTGCGATACCGATATGCTTTAGAACAAGAATTTAAAGCGTGAGAAGCGACTCTGGAATAAAGTGCACGACACCAATGATTTATAGGCTTGGCTGCCCCCTCATCCGCCTACCGGCACCTTCTCCCCGATGGGGAGAAGAGACCGAGACGAACGCTTTGCGCCTTAATCTACTGCCGGAAAAAGGATATACCCGGTCTTGCGGCGCTAGAGATGGTATAGGACGGTTCCCCGATGTCTCTTCTCTCCAGCGGGGAGAAGGTGGCCCGAAGGGTCGGATGAGGGGGGCGCCAAGCCGTGAAACCATTCTGTCGTGAACTGTGATCCGAAAGAATGCAACACGCTTTAAAACCGGCGTTGCCGTTTTGGCACCGCATTCGAATTTCGCAAAGTTCTAAACCGTCAGACCATGCTATCGGCGGGTCCGCTCAGTCGATCAGCCCGACGCGCCGCGCCGCCACCACCTTGTAAAGCCGGTCGCCGGTGTGGCGAAACTCCTCGAAGGCGGAGAAGACCAGCGAATGGTCATGTTCGTCATCCGAGGCGACGGCGGCCTTGGCGATCTCCTGATCGTCAGGCAGCGGCAGGCGACGCCAGCTTTCCAGCATCGCCTCGTCCGGCGGTTGCGGCATGCCGATCTTGGTATAGAGCGCCAAGACCACCTCCCAGAAATGCCGGGCGAGCTGCTCAGGCGCGTCGATGACGGGGCTGACCAGCCGCAACCAGTGGCAGCCGGTGACGGCATGCAATGCCTCGAAGCTCATCGTGCCCGCGTAAAGCGCGAGCGCGGCCGGACGCATTCGGTCCAGAAGATCCGGTGCTGCCTGCAGGCGGCCCAGTCGATCCTGAAAAGCAGGAATCTGGCCCATCGCCTCGATCCACTTCCATAGCAGATGGGTCGGTGCGTCCACTGCCTGAAGGCTCGGCTCTTCGCGCATGCCGATCAGAAGCGCGAGCGGATCGGCAGTATCGGGCAGGCGGTCTTGGGCCACGTCCTCATAACGCAGGTATGTGGCCGCCCAATAGCCGAGTGCGGCGGCCACTTCCTTGTCGTCGGCGCGCAGGAGCGCATAGGCGAGCCGCATCAGACCATGCGTTGCCGAAGCGGCGACGCCCGGCGCCAGAACGGGCATGCTCAGGCGCACCGCTTGCGCGCTGCCGATGCGGCCGACGACGCCTTCGAAATAGAGGCGCAGATCCGTCTCCCGCTCGCGCCGGCCAAGCGCCGCGCGCCAGGTGTCATCCTCAAGTGGGGCGATCGCCGGCGGCGGGAAGGGAACGGCATGGCTGCGTGTGTAGTGGCGGGCGTAGGCTTCCAGGCGCTCGGGCGTGGCGCCAAGCCGCGCCATCGCCTCCAGCACCATGGGCAGATGATTTGCAAGATAGGCGGGAAATTCGCCGCTGCGTTGGCCGACCTCGCCGATCAGTCGCCTCAAGGGCGCCGCGACGGCGGCGTCGGCATAAGGCATGGCGGGCGCAGCCGCGGCTTGTATCGGGACCATGACGGATATCCTCCCTGAAAGACCCCGCGCCTGTGAGGCTCTGTGCGAGCAGATCGGGTTCGACCAATATCGAACAGAATATCACAATCTTCAACCGGAAATCTCAGTGCCAAGCATGCCAGAGGGCGCGGATCGCTCCGGTCCCGTCAGCTCTCTCGCGGGTCTCCGTCAGCGCGCGACGACGATCTCGACCCCGGCGCGCTTCAGCGCCGCCTGCAGATCGCCCGCAGGCGCCTCATCGCAAACCAGCGTGTTGAAATCGGGCAGGCCGCCGACCAGAACCAGCGACATGCGGTTGAATTTGGTGGAATCGCAGAGCACGACACGGCGTGAGGTGCGCGTGAGATAGACGCGCTTCATGTCGGTCTCTTCGAAGGAATAATCGTAAATTCCGTCTGCCGTCAGCCCGGAAATGCCGACAAAAGCGATATCGAACCACAGCGTTTCGAACTGGCTGACGGCCGAGGGGCCGCTGGTGGACATTTCCTCGCTGCGGATCCGTCCGCCGGCGAGATAGGTCTCGATGCCTCGGCCCGAAAGAAGACCGGCACTGCGAATGCTGTTGGTGAAGATCTTGGCCTGCGGGCGCGGGGTCAGCGCCTCGGCCAGGAAATAGGTGGTCGTGCCGACGTCGAGCGCAATGCTGCGGGCGCCGCCGGCAAGCTCGGCCGCCGTAGCGGCTATACGCCGCTTCAGCGTCGCGTTGCGCGCCAGACGCGCCTCGAAGGCCGGCTCTTCGCCATCGAAATTGTCGGTCGTGGCGATCGGCGGCGCGCGGTCGGGCTTGACCGCGCCGCCATGGGTACGGATCAGACGAGCATCCTTTTCCAGCTCCACCAGATCGCGCCGGACGGTCATTTCCGAGACGGCAAGCTGTTGGGCAAGATCGCTGACAGTCACCGAGCCGGCGCGGTTGAGCTCGCTGATGATGGCCGCCTGGCGCACCTGTGCCAGGAATTTCGGCTTCTCAGTCACCTTGGTTGCGGTTCGCTCGCTCGCCATTTGCGCTTCGTCTCATCTTCCCCGCCGACGCTGCCGGCGCCCGTGTTTCAAACACACCATGTTCGAATCAAACATATAGTGCCTTGTGACACAATGCGGGAGCCCGATACACGGTATGGGCGCACAATTCTCACGCCTGTGTGACCTGTGCCGCGACTGCGCCGACAAGCGGCAGGATGTCGGCCAGTCGATCCACGCTTCGGTCGGGATCGATATCGCGCAGCTGCCCGTCATTTTCGGCCGTGCGCAGGAACACCGCGTGAAGCCCGGCCGCCTTCGCCGATCGGATGCCCGTCGCGCTGTCTTCCACGGCGACGATGCTAGACGGAACGAGGCCCAGCCGGGTGGCGGCCATGCTATAGGGCAGGGGCGAAGGCTTGCCTTCGATGACATCGTCCAGGCTGATGGAAAAGACGATGCAATCGGCAATGCCCAGCGCATCGAGATTGGCATCCACCACCAGCCGGCATGAATTGGAGACGCAGACCTGGCGCAACCCCTGCAGATGCAGGGCACGGATCGTATCGACGGCGCCGGGCAGCGGGCTCAGCCCGTGACGCCCGGCAACATAGTGCCGGTTGATCGCATCCGCCCACGTCGCTTCATCCAGGGCAGCCGGCAGACGGTTGCGCAGAAGGTGCCAGACATCGCCCATGTGAATGCCGCGAAAGGCCATATCCGGCAGATCGCGCAGATCGGTGCCAAAGCTCAAGGAGGCCTCGACAAGGGCCCTGTGATGCAGCGGCTCGCTGTCCACCAGCGTCCCGTCTATATCCCAGGCGATCGCTTGAAACCGCGCCGGCATCAGTTGGCGCCGTGCCAGCTCGACGCCAGACGCGCATAGAGATCGCGGTAGCGGTGATAGCCAACCTCATAAACCGCGGCCGTCTGCGCCTGCGGTGCCAGCAGATCGGAAAAGGTGACGAAACGGGTGACGCCGCGCCAGTCGCTCTCCAGCCCAACGCCGATGGCGGCCGTCCAAGCCGCGCCGATGCAGGAGCCCGGATGACCCGACAGGCGCTGAAGCGGCGCCTTCAGCACATCGGCGACGATCTGCATCCACAGCGTCGATTGCGATCCGCCGTCGGAGACCAGAAAGCGCCGGGGCTCGTGCCCCATATCGACCAGCACCTCCAGATGGTGGCGGATGGCATAGGCATAGGATTCGAGCAGCGCGCGCCAGAGATGGCCGATATCATGCGACAGCGTCAGACCCTCGATCACGCCGCGGGCGGCAGGATCGTGGATCGGCGTTTTCTCGCCCAGCAGATAGGGCAGGATGGTCAGCCCGTCCGCGCCGGCCGGCCGGTCGGCAGCAAGCATGTCCAGATGCTGGTGGATGCTGCGTCCGGCTGCGCGTGCGGCCGCTTCCTCGCCGCCGGCGAAATTGCGGGCGAACCAGTTGAGGGCGGAGCCGCCGGTCGACATGCAGCCATTCGGCATGTAGAGGCCCGGTACAAGGTGATAGTCGAGGAAAAGGCGCGCATCGGGCTTGACCCGGTCTGTCGCAGTGAGAATGTCCACTGCACCGCCAAATTTCAGCAGCACATCGCCTGCCTCGACCACGCCTGCGCCGAGCGCAGAGGCGATCATATCCGCCGCGCCACCGACAACGGGCGTGCCCTCGACTAGTTTAGTTTCATGTGCGCCGCGCGCATCAACATGCCCCATGATGTCAGACGACGCGCGCTTGGGCGGCACGACGCCGGGTGCCACATGGGCGAGCCGTACGAGCTCTTCGTCGATCCGGTCGGTGGCGATATTAACGAAGCCGGCTTCCAGCGCCCAGTTCTGCTCTACCGCGCGCGTGCCGGTCAGGCGAAAATTGATGTAATCATAAGAGCCGAAGACCGTGGCGATGCGCGCGAAAATCTCGGGCTCGTGCCGCTCGATCCAGCGCAGCTTGGCGGTGACGAGCTGCTGGTTGATGCCATTGCCGGCACGCACCAGAAAATCCGCCTCGTCCCATTCCGCGCGCAGCTCCTCCACCTCCCGCCCGCAGCGACCATCGCTCTGCTGGATGCTGGGGCGCAGCACGTTGCCCTCCGCGTCGAGCAGCACGACGGCCGGCAGCATGCCGGTGACGCCCACTGCTTTGACGTCAGCGGCTGTGACACCGGCCGTGTCGAGCAATTCGGAGATGATCGAGCAGACATTGGCCCACCATGCGGCAGGATCTTCCTCAGCCCATCCGGCCTGCGGAGACGACAGCGTCACCGGGCGGGATGCCGTGGCCAGGATTTGGCCGGGAAGGCCGACCAGAATGCCAATGGTCGATGTCGTGCCGATATCCAGGCCGATGACCGTATTCATGCTGACGATTCCTGCATGTCAGAGGGCTGCGTCGTTGAAGCATGGCGGCCGAAGCCATGGCTTCGCCATGCCGAGAGCCGATCGAGAGGGCGTGTTCTGAACGCCCTTTCGATCTCATAGGCTCTGACGCATCGGGCCGCGCCTGGAAATCTGTCGGCGCTATCCGGTGCGAAAGTTACAAGCCCGAAGCCGAACCGTTTTTCGGCGTCATGCCCTAGCGCAGCGTTGCCACCACGTCCATGAAGCGCTTGACGCGGGCCGCGTCGACAGCATTCCAGGTGTTGCCATCGACCTTGAAATGCGTGCCGATGACACAGCCCTGGGCCATGGAGAAGACGTCGCGGATATTGTCGATGTTCACGCCCGTATTAGCGAAGACCGGCACGTCCTTGACGGTTTCGCAGACCTCGCGCAGGTCTGACTGGTTGGCCGGCTGGCCGGTGATCGGGCCGGAGACGAGAATGGCGTCCGCCAGCGAGGAGAAGACCGCGCTCTTGGCCCGCAGCGCGATGGGGCGCTGGTCGAGCGAGTGCGCGAATTCTGCGTTGATGTTGAACAGCATCTTCATGTCCTGACGCCCGAGCTGGGCGCGCAGCCGCGATGCGCTGGCGCAGTCGGGTTCCCACAGGCCCATGTCGGACGCAAACAGGCCGGTAAAGATCTCCCGCACAAAGCTGGCGCCGGTGACCGCGCCGATGGCGACGCTGGACAGCGGATCCCAAAGATAGTTGACGCCGAAAGGTACCTTCAGCGATGGCTTGATCGCCTGGACGATCGCCGTCATCGCAGCGATGCTCTCCGGTGAGCCTTTGAACACGTAGGGGCGGTCGTTCTCATTGCCGAACATGATGGCATCGACGCCGCCGTCCTGCAGTTTTTCGACATCCGTCGCCACGTCGTCGATCAGCTTCTGCAGCCCGCCGTCCTTGTCATAGAGCGGCGCGCCGGGCAGGGCGCCGATATGCGCCATTGCGATCACGACCTTCTTGCGATCTCCAAAGCAGTCAAAAACCATTCTCACATCCTTCAGCCGCGCCCTTGAGACGACGCCCGATCTGGGGCTGGTCTCGTTCGTCCTGAAGCGACCATAAGCAGCGAAACGAACTTAATCAAACAGAAAAAACATTTGCGGAGTTAGATTTTGTTGGATACGATTTTGCAACAAAACAAAGAGGAGCAGCTATGTCGCAGCCTGTTTTTCCCGAGCTTCGCGGTCGCCGCGCCTTTCTGACAGGCGGCGCCACCGGCATCGGGTTCTCGATTGCCAAGGCATTGGCCGCACAGGGCGTGATCATTGCGCTCGCCGACATCGATCTGGCCGCGGCGCAGCGAGCTGTGTCGGAGATCGGCGGCGGTGCAGTGGCGGTCGAGGTCGATGTGCGCAAGCGCGACTCGGTCGAACAGGCCTTTGCCACCGCGCTGGAGCGTATCGGTGGCTGTGAGATCGTTATCGCCAATGCCGGCGTGTCGACCATGCAGAAGGCGCTGGAGCTGACCGACCAGGAATGGGACTTCAACTTTGACGTCAACACCCGCGGCATCTTCCTGACCAACCAGATCGCCGGGCGCCATCTGGTAGCAGAGGGCAAGGGCTGCATCGTCAACACCGCGTCGCTGGCCGCCAAGGTAGGCGCGCCACTGCTGGCGCATTATTCGGCCAGCAAGTTCGCCGTGCTCGGCTGGACGCAGGCTTTGGCACGCGAGCTCGCGCCTTCCGGCATCCGGGTGAATGCGGTCTGCCCAGGCTTCGTCAAGACCGGCATGCAGAGCCGCGAGATCGAATGGGAAGCGAGCCTGCGCGGCATCAGCGCCGAACAGGTCTTCAACGAATATGTGGCCCAGACCCCGCTTGGGCGGATCGAAACGCCTGAAGACGTCGCCGATGTCGTCGTCTTTCTCTGCTCCGATAGCGCGCGCTTCATGACTGGACAGGGCATCAACGTCACCGGCGGCGTCTATATGACGTGAGCCATGGCCCGCGCCCCCGGTGCGGGCTGTTGTGCGGCCTGTCTGGCACGTCGAGAGCGAGCGGCCGCCCTTTGCGGGGCGGCGTCCTCATGCGCATCAAACGGAAAGTGACCGATGGCGTCGATCGACCTTCGCAGCGTGTCCAAGCTCTATCCAAACGGGTCCTACGGCGTTCGCGACGTCGACCTGCGGATCGAGAACGGCGAATTCGTGATTTTTCTCGGGCCATCGGGCTGCGGAAAATCCACGACGCTCAGGATGATCGCCGGCCTCGAATCCATCAGTGCGGGCGATTTGCTGATCGGCGAGCGCAACATGAACCGCGTGGCGCCGCGCGATCGCAATGTCGCCGTGGTCTTTCAAAGCTATGCGCTTTATCCGCATATGAGCGTGCGCGCCAATATGGGCTTCGGCCTGAAGATGCGCGGCGCCTCGGTGCAGGATATCGCCAGCAAGACCGAAGCCGCCGCAAGCCTGCTCGGCCTGTCGCATCTGCTCGATCGCAAGCCGGCGGCTCTGTCCGGCGGGCAGCGGCAGCGCGTGGCCCTGGGGCGCGCCATCGTGCGCGAACCGGATGTCTTCCTGCTCGATGAGCCGCTATCCAATCTCGATGCGCAACTGCGTGCCGAAATGCGGCTTGAGCTGGTCAAGCTGCATCGCCGGCTCGGCCGCACCACCATCCATGTCACCCATGATCAGGTGGAGGCGATGACCATGGGCGATCGCATCTGCATCATGCGAGACGGGCAACTGATCCAGGCGGGCAGGCCGCTCGACGTCTATGCCGATCCGGTCAATCTGTTCGTCGCCCGCTTTCTCGCAAGCCCGGCCATGAACCTCCTGCCCATGCGGCTGAAGGACGAGAGTGGCGTGCTGGTGATCGAGGGCAGCGACGGCTTTCGCTTTACCATGCCGCAACGCCACGCCGCCGCCTATGCCGCGCGGGCCGGCACGACTGTTATCCTTGGCCTGCGACCCGAGGATATTTACGAAGCGCCGCAGGGCGCGCGCACCCAGCCCTTCGACCTCGCGGTCACGGCGGTGGAGGCGCTGGGCGCGGAGATCATCGTCCTCGGCACGGTGGGTGGCGGGATGGAAAAACCGATGGAGGTGACCGCCCGTCTCAGCCGCCATGCCCATGTGCAGGTCGGCGAAACGGTGCGGCTGCATGCAGATCTTCTGCCGGCCCATCTTTTCGATCCACAAAGTGAGCAGGCGATTGCCCGCCCCAGCATTCGGGGAGCGGCATGAACGCCGAGACGGAAAAACCGCCGCTTGGCCGGCGCCTCGCCCTGCATGTCGGGCTGATCGCCGCCTGCCTCGCGATCGTTCTTCCTCTGCTTTGGGTGCTGCGCGTCAGCTTCATCCCGCCTCAACAATCCTACAGCACAGACCTGCTGCCCGGCTTTTCCACCGAGAATTACCAGGCGCTGCTCTCAGGCCGCTTCGGTCGGTCCTACCTCAACAGCATCGTCGTCTCGCTCGGGTCTGTGCTGCTCGCTTTGCCATTTGCCGCCATGACGGGCTATGCCTTTGCCCGCTTTTCGACCGGCGGCCGCTTTGCCCGTTTCCTCATGCTCGCCACCCAGATGCTGCCGCCGGTTGCACTCGTCCTGCCGAGCTTTACGCTTCTCAAAGGCCTGGCGCTGACCAACAGCCTGACCGGGCTGATCATCGTCTATGCCGCCGTCAACCTACCCTTTCTCACCTGGATCCTGATGGGCTTCTTCAAGGCCATTCCGGTGGATCTGGAATGGGCGGCGCTGACGGATGGCGCCACGGCATGGGGGGCTTTCTGGCGCATCGTCCTGCCGGTCTCGCTGCCGGGGCTGGCGGCTGCCGGCGTGCTGGGCTTCATCCTGTCCTGGAACGAGTTTCTCTTTGCCCTCGTGCTCAGCGGCCCGTCGACGCAGACGATTCCCGTGGCGCTGGCTGCGCTGCAGACCTCCAACGGCGTGCAGATCGGCAGCGTGGCGGCGGGTGTCGTGCTTGCCGTTTTGCCGCTCGTCATCGCCTCCCGCTTCATCCAACGCTTCATCGTCGAGGGGCTGACCTATGGGAGCGTGAAATAGACTGCGCATTTTCGCATACCCCGCGTCTCGGGCGCGGGTTCAAAAACCAATAAGGGAACAGCGATCATGACCTCTTCAGCCTGGACACGAACCACCGCCCTCAGCCTCCTTGCCGCAACGGCGCTGACCGCCTCGGCCACGGCCGGCAAGGCCGCCGATATCACCTTGCGCGCCTTGATGGAGGATGTGCCGGAAACGCGGATCATCGAGGCCTTGCTGCCGGAGTTTACCGCCAAGACGGGCATCAAGGTCGAATTCGAAAAGATCGGCTATCCCGACATGCATGACAAGCTGGTGACGCAGCTGGTCAGCGCCGAGAGCGCCTACAACCTTCTGGAAGTCGATTTTCTCTGGGCGGGCGAGTTTCCGGCAGCCAACTGGCTGGTGGACCTGAAGCCGATGGCCGAAGCCTCCAAATTCGACACGGCGCCGTTCGTGCCGTCGATGCTCGATCTTCTCGGCCGCACCGCCGAGAAGATGCCGCTGGTGCCGATGTACAACTACTCCATGGGACTGATCTATCGCACGGATCTCATCTCCGACGAGAAGCTGAAGACCGCTTACAAGCAGGAGACCGGCAAG
The DNA here is from genome assembly GCF_900109605.1 of Xaviernesmea oryzae. Classification (GTDB taxonomy): domain Bacteria; phylum Pseudomonadota; class Alphaproteobacteria; order Rhizobiales; family Rhizobiaceae; genus Xaviernesmea; species Xaviernesmea oryzae. The sequence continues at coordinate 262,029 of NZ_FOAM01000005.1, read as the reverse complement.
GAGTTGGCCCTGCCGCAGACGCTTGAAGACTATGTGGCGGTCTCGAAATTCATGAAGGCGAAGGCAGGCGTTGAGGGTTCGGCGATGCAAGGCCAGCGCGGCGATCCGAATGCCATGGAATTCTCGAACTATCTCTTCTCCGCCGGCGGGCATTATCTCGGAAATGACCGTTCGGTCGTGCTGGATAGCCCGGAAGCCCGCAAGGCGCTCGACCTTTACATCGACAACATCAAGAACGGCGCGCAGCAGGGCGCGCTCTCGGCCACGCTTGACGACACGCTGCGGCTGATGTGCAGCGGCAAGGCCTTCAGCATGGTCACCTATTGGTGGATGCTGCCGCAGATCAACGATGCCAAGGCCTGCCCGGAGGCAGCCGACAAGGTGGCGCTTTCGGTCATGCCCGGCGGCCATGGCGAAAGCGGCGGCTGGGGCTGGGGCATTCCGGCCAATGTGCCCGAGGATCAGCAGAAGGCGGCCTGGACCTTCATCCAATGGGTGCAGAGCAAGGAAATCTCGGTCAAGCGCGCGCTTCAGGGCCATGCGCCGGTGCGCACCGATGTGTTTTCCGATCCGGAGGTGCTGGCCAAGTATCCCTTCTACAAGACCGCCGAGCAGGTGGTCGCCAGCGGCCAGTCCTTCCCGATCTTCACCTATTCGGCTGAGTACGAAAACCTTCTGGGCACACAGATCTCCACCGCCGCCAGTGGCGGCACATCCACGGATGAGGCCATCAAGGCATCGGCCGCCGGCCTGAAAGAGCTCATGAGCCGCTAAGGCCGAGAGAGCAAGCTGCCTGATCAGGCACGTCCTGCGCCGGCTCACCTGGGCCGGCGCAACCCTCTATTTTCGAAGGCATGAAAACAGGAACGAGCGTCATGAAGGCTTCCGGCAGGTTCGATCGTGAATGGCGCACCGGCTGGGCCTTCGCGGCACCCGGCCTTGCGCTTCTGGCCGTGGTCATGGGTTTTCCGCTCGGCTACTCCGTGTTGATGGCGATGTCGTCGCTGACCCTGCTGAAGCCGAGCCTGCTGCCCTTTGTCGGGTTTGACAATTTTGCCGTGATCTTCGGCGACCGGCTGTTTTGGGGCGCGGTGCTGCTGACGATCCGCTACTCCGCCGTCACCGTGATCGGCGAGTTCCTTGTCGGCCTGGCCATTGCCCTGATGCTGAAGCGCGCGGTGCGCACCCGGCCGCTTTACTTCGGGCTTTTGACCATTCCCATGGCCATGTCGCCGATCAGCGTGGCGCTGGTCTGGAAGATGCTGCTGCAGCCCAATCTCGGCATCGTCAATCATCTGCTGGAAACGGCTGGCCTGCCACGCGTCGATTGGCTCGGCAGCGCCGACCTGGCCCTATCGACCATGGTCTTCGTCGATATCTGGCAGCAAACATCCTTCGTCGTGCTGCTTCTGGCCGCCGGCCTTGCCGCCTTGCCAAAAGAACCCTACGAAGCCGCCGAGGTGGACGGCGCCACCGCGCTCCAGCAATTCTTCTATATCACCTTGCCGATGCTACGGCCTGTGGCGGGCATCGCCATCATCATCCAGCTGATCAATGAATTCAGAACCTATGACCTTCCCTATGTGCTGACGCGCGGCGGGCCCGGCACATCGACCGAAGTGCTGAGCTATTTCGCCTATCGCAAGGCCTTTCTCGGCCTGTCGCTCAATCAGGGCGCCGCTGCGGCCTTCTTCCTGCTCCTGATCATCCTCCTACTGACCGTGGTCTTCTTCATCCGGCTGGAAAAGGCCGATGCCGTAACTCCCCATTAGAGCGCGTGCCGACCGACCGGGCAGACGGACGCGGAGCTATCGTTTCCCCCGGCTCTCTCCTTGCATCGGACGCTGCCGGCGCCGCGGCACACTTGACCCAAATCATACGATCTATATGCTAGCTTATATGATAGGTTAGGGTGGAGACCGCAGATGTATTTGGGAACGCAGCTACCGGCGCGCCATGCCGACGATTATCGCGTGATGAAGCAACTCGGCGTCGATCATGTCTCGGCCAATCCGGACGGCGATTGGCACTCATGGAACCGTCCGGCGCTGGAACGGCTGCGCGAGACGGTTGAGAGCTTCGGCCTGATCCTCGATATGCTGCAGCTGCCGATGTATTCCGTCTCCGTCGACAAGGCGCTCTGCCCCGATATCCTGCTGGCGGGCCCTGACCGCGACGCGCAGATCGACGGCATCTGCCGCCTGATCGAGAATTGCGCGGCGGCCGGCATTCCCTCGGTGCGATATAACTTCAATTATATCGGCATTCCCCGCACACCGATGGAGCCGGGGCGCGGCGGCTATCAGGCCGAAGCGTTTCGCTGGGATCTGGTGGACCAGAACGAGCCGGGCCCTGCCGGTGTACTGTCGGAAGAGACGATCTGGGAGCGGGTCGACTATTTTCTCGCGCGCGTCGTGCCTGTGGCCGAGGCGGCAAAAGTGCGGCTCGCCTGCCATCCGCACGATCCCGCGACCCCGCCGGGCTATAAGGGCGTCACCCGCGTTCTCGGCACGGTCGAGGGGATGAAGCGTTTCGTCCAGATGCATGAAAGCCCGGTCCATGGCCTGAATTTCTGCATCGGCACGCTGGGCGAAATGGTCGAGGATGTCGGCGAGGTGCCGGAGATCACCCGCTGGTTTGGCGCGCGCGGCAAGCTGATGAACATTCACTTCCGAAATATCGTCGGCAAGCGCTACTCCTTCCGCGAGAGTTTCCCCGACGATGGCGACATCGACATGGCAGCGGTCATCGACGTGCTGCGCGAGACAAATTACGCCTATATGGTCATGCCCGACCATGCCCCGACGCTCTCGGGCGACAATCAGCAGCAGGTCGCCTTCGCCTATTGCTACGGCTACATCGCCGCGCTTTTGAAGACGCGGTGAGGCGCCAGCGCATCGTCCAATCTCGAAGAGGGGACAAAGACCGCAAGCGTTGAATGGCTTGGCTTCCCACTTTTATCTTCACGACGGCCGTTTTGAAGATACAGGGGGGGGGAGCCAAGCCAACAGATTATTCGCGTCGCGATCCGTCTAGAGATCGTGCACGATCGGCTTTTCGACGAAAGGACCGCCCTGATAGACCGAAGCGGGTGAAGCGGGATCGGGCATCGGCTGGGTCGCTTCGATATGGGCACGATATTCGGCCGCATTGTCCTTCGGCTGCCAGCCGAGGAAGTTGGCGGCGCGGTTGTCCCACCAGCGGGCATCATTGTTCGAAACGCCCCAGACGGTCGCGCAGCCGAGCCTTGGCACCTTGAAAACCCGATCCACCAGCGAAGCGAAGTCGTCATAAGAGAGCCATGTGGCCAGCATCCGTCGGTCGCGCGGCGCCTCGAAGCAGGAGCCGATGCGCACGATCGCGGTCTCCTGGCCGAACTTGTCGAAATACATCTGCGCCGTCAGCTCGGAAAAGCATTTGGACAGGCCATAGAGACCGTCGGGGCGCATCGGCATGGTGGCGTCGAGCTGCTCGTTCTGCCGGTAGAAGCCCATGGCATGCTGGGAACTGGCCAGCAGGATGCGCGGCATGCCGTGAGCGCGCGCGGCCTCGTAAAGATTGAGGCAGCCGGTGACGTTGATGCCGACGATCTGCGAGGAGGGTGCCTCTCCGGCCATGCCGCCCAGATGCAGGATCCCGTCGCAACCGGCCACGAGGTCGCGTACGCCCTTGCTGTCGGCAAGATCGCAGGGCACGATTTCCTCATGCGCCGCGGCTTCGCCGAGATCGCTGATATCGGACAGTCTGAGAATGGTGGCCAGCGAGCGCAGCTTCTTGCGCATGATCTGGCCGATGCCGCCGGCCGCGCCGGTGATGAGAAGTCGATGCACGTCAATCCCCCGCTAAACGCCTTTTGGCAAGCTTGCGTGCGCAAAGCATACAGAAAGCCAAAATCAGCGACAACCCATCATATAAGTTTGCGAAGGGGCATCTTGCGATCGGGCGCCGGCTAGGGGATGATCGACTGGCGGTTGAACGCGACGCGGAACAGGCGGCGAAGACGGCATGAGGAGCGGGACATGACGGTGGCAGAAGAGACGAAGCGGGCGTCCACAGCGCCCAAGGGCAAGGCAACCCTGGTGACCCAGCTTGTGGAAAAGCTGCGCGAGGCCATTCGCTCCGGCGCCTTTCAGCCGGGCGAGCGGCTGCCGAGCGAAGCCCAGATGACGGCCGAACATGCGGTCAGCCGCACGGTGATCCGGGAGGCCATCGCTGCCCTGAAATCGGATGGGCTGGTGGAGCCGCGCCAAGGCGCCGGCGTGTTCGTGCTCGATGCGCCAGAGCCGGTTTCCCTGCCTTTCCAGAATATTGACCGCGAACGCGTCTCCTCCGTCATCGAGCTTCTGGAACTGCGCACGGCGGTGGAGATCGAGGCGGCCGCCTTGGCCGCCCAGCGCCGCTCGCCGCAGCAGGAGGAGGCGATTCTTGCGCGTCACCGCGATCTTTTCATGCTGATCGAGGCGGGCGAGCCGACGGCCGAAGCCGATTTCGCGCTGCATCTGGCGATCGCACAGGCGACCAACAATCCGCGCTTTCCAGAATTTCTGGCGATGATCGGCCGCAGCGTCATTCCCCGCGCCGCGCTCAACCAAGGGGAGGATCCGGCCTCGCAGCAGAGCTATCTGATGCAGATCCACGGCGAACATGCCGATATCGTCGAGGCGATCTCGAACGGCGAGGAAGCGGCCGCGCGGGCGGCGATGAAGCTGCATTTGCGCGGCAGTCTGTCGCGTTACCGCCAAGCTCATCAGAGAAGTTTGTCAAAGATATAATATGAATTATTGACAGCCGGCCAAAACCGGTGCTAGCCTTCCTTCACTGCACGACAAGACGGAGGACGGGCGGCATGAATTCGCAGGAGATCAAGCAGGCTTTGGGTTCAGGCTTGCTGTCTTTCCCGGTCACGCATTTCGACAATGCCGGCGCGTTTAAGCGCGACAGCTATCAGGCCCATGTCGAATGGCTCTCGGGCTTCGATGCGCCTGTGCTTTTTGCCGCCGGCGGCACGGGGGAATTCTTCTCGCTGAAGCCTTCCGAAGTTCCGGAAATCGTGCGTGCCGCCAAGGAAGCGGCCGGTGATACGGCCATCGTCTCGGGCTGCGGCTATGGTACGGAAACGGCAGTCGAGATTGCCCAGGCCGCCCAGAAGGCCGGCGCCGACGGCATTCTGCTGCTGCCGCATTATCTGATCGACGCGCCGCAGGAAGGGCTTTACGCCCATGTGAAGCGCGTCTGCCAGTCCGTCGATATCGGCGTCATGGTCTATAACCGAGACAACAGCGTGCTCCTGCCGGATGTGCTCGCACGCTTGTGTGATGAGTGCGACAATCTCGTCGGCTTCAAGGACGGCACGGGCGATATCGGCTTGGTGCGCCAGGTGACCGCGCGCATGGGCGACCGGCTGACCTATCTCGGCGGCATGCCGACCGCCGAGCTTTTCGCCGAAGCCTATCTCGCGGCGGGCTTCACCACCTATTCTTCCGCCGTCTTCAATTTCGTCCCCGCGCTGGCGGTGGACTTCTACAAGGCGTTGCGCAGCGGCAACCGCGCCACCTGCGAGCGGCTGCTCAACAGCTTCTTCTATCCGTTCATGGCCATCCGCAATCGCGGCAAGGGCTATGCGGTCTCGGCCGTGAAGGCCGGCGTGCGCCTGCAGGGCTTTGCCGCCGGACGTGTGCGCAGCCCGCTTGTCGACCTCACCGCAGAGGAAGAGCGCATGCTCGAGGCGCTGATCGCACCCCACCGGCGCGACAAGGCGGCTTGAGGAAAAAGCCAAGGGCGGGCGCACGAGGAGCCCCGCCCAACCGATCCGGCGGCATGCCGGATCGGCATAAAGGACAAGAGGATTTCGAGCGTCGTCTGCCCCGCCGGGATCGCGCGCTCATGATTGGGAGGAACGACATGCTCAAGCGGATGACCACGCATCTTCTGGCCGGCGCGATGCTGCTGGCGGCAACAGGAGCGGCCTCTGCCGAGACCCTCAAAGTCTGGTCGCGCCAGACCGACGAGTCGGCCCTGATCCTGAAAACGCTGACCGATGCCTTTACCGCCAAGACGGGCATTCAGGTCGAGAGCTACAACACCGGCACGGATTTCGAGCAGCGCCTGGCCCGCGCCGCCGCCGCGCGCGATCTGCCCGATGTGGTGATCAATGATGATGCCGCGCTCGGCCAGATGCTGAAGATGGGCATTATCGAGGAAGTCGATCCCACCAAGATCGAGGGCAACGACCAGATCGTGCCGGCTGCCTGGAACAGCGCCAAAGGCGCGAACGGCAAGGTCTATTCCGTGCCGATCTCGGCCCAGGCCTTCGCGCTCTTCGTGCGCAAGGACTGGCGCGAAAAGCTCGGCCTACCGCAGCCGAAAACCTGGGACGACCTGCACAAGCTGGCCGAAGCCTTCACCAAGAACGACCCGGATGGCAATGGCAAGGCCGACACCTTCGGCATGAGCGTGCCGGCCTCCACCGTGCGCGGCTATGCCAGCTGGTATATGAGCAATTTCATCTGGGCGGCTGGCGGCAATTTCGTCAAGCAGGAGAAGGGCGGCTTCAAGCCGGACCTGGAGAGCAAGCCGGTGGCCGATGCGCTCGGCTTCATGCGTTCGCTGTTCTGCGAAGGCCTGGTCCAGCCCGGCGCGATCAATGCGACGACGGGCGATGCCCTGCCGACCTTCCGCTCGGGCCAGACCGGCATCTTCCTCTCCGGTCCCTATCACATCGCCGTTCTCGACGAGCAGCCCGGCAAGGACAAGATCGAAGTGCTGCCGCCGCCGGCAGGCCCCGGCGGGGTCGCAGCACTCGCCGAAGGCACCAGCGCCTATATCATGACCGGCACCAAGGCGCGCACGGCCGCCGAGAAGTTCATCGCCTATCTGATTTCGCCCGAGGGGCAGGAAATTGGCATGGGCGAGGGCACCGGCCATACCCCGTTGGTGCGCCTGCCGATCAACAAAACCGTGGATGTTGACGCGGTGCGCAAGGATCCGCGCTGGGGCACCTTCAAGGAGGTCTTCGACAAGAGCGGCCATTATGTGCCGCCGGTGCCGAACTGGACGCCGATCCGCATGCTGACGGCCGAAGGCTTTAACAAGATCCTGGCGAGCTGCAACTCGGACATTCCAGCGGAACTGAAATCCATCGACCAGGAGATGGCGGCGGAGCTGCGCAAGCAGAAGGCCTTGGCCGAATAGGCTGATGTCTCGTCGCGCGGGCCCTTCAGCTGCGCGCGGCCTCTTTTCCAGGCACGGTTCGGCCGGTGAGAAGGCCGGCCGAACCGATGTTTTCTCAACTGGCCGGGCGCCCAGCGGAGGTCCATCGCGGATCCCTCGCGTCAGACCTGCGCGCAACGAGGTGAGGTGATCCATGTCCACAACGCGCGATCTGCCCCTCGGGGACGACATGCCGCAGCAGTCGACCAGAGCTAAACGCGGGAAGGCGCGCCGGATTGACTGGAAGGGCGCGTCGATCCCCTGGCTGTTCCTGGCCCCGGCGCTGGTGATCTTCACCTGGTTCAAATTCTATCCCATGGTGTCCGGCCTCACCATGGCCTTCTATGACGTGCAGTTCTACGGCGAAAGCGAATGGGTCGGGCTCGACAATTTCGCCCGCGCGTTCACCGATCCGGATCTGCGCAGCGCGGTCGCCCACACGCTGACCTATGTCCTCGTCTCCACGCTCACCGCCTCCGTGCTCGGCTTCTTCCTTGCGCTGGCGCTGGAAGGCCAGGCGCGGCATCTGCGCATCATCCGCACCGCCATCTTCCTGCCGGCCATCACCAGCGCCGCGATCATTGCCGAGATCTGGCGCATCCTGTTCAATTCGGCGCCCTATGGCGTCGTCAATTCGGTGCTCGATCAGTTCGGCATCGCGCCGCAGGGCTTTCTCACCGATCCCGGCCAGGCGCTCTGGGTGCTGGTGCTCATGCAGGTCTGGAAGAGCACGCCCTATGACATGGTGATCTTCGTCGCCGGCCTCGTCGGCATCAACCGCGAGCTTTACGACGCCGCCAATGTCGATGGCGCCAGCTGGCTACGCATGCTCTGGCATGTGACGCTTCCGGGGATCATCCCGTCCATCTCCGTCGTCATCATGCTGTCCTTCATCCGCGGCTTCCGCGTCTTCGCCGAGGTATATGCGACCACAGGCGGCGGCCCTGCCGGCTCGACCGAAACCATCATGACCCACATCTACAAGGCCGGTTTCCAGAACCTCGAATATGGCTATGCCTCGGCCGTTTCCCTGCTGCTGCTCGTCGCCACCATCGTGCTGACCTTGATCCAGACGCTGGTCAAGGCGCGGCTGAGCCGCTGAGGAGGGGCCGATGAAACCGTCTCTCGCCGTTCGCGCCGCGCGCATCCTGCTCTATCTCGTCATTCTCGCCATCTTCGTCGGCCCCTTCTGGGGCATCATCGTCACGGCCTTGAGTGGGCTCGTCATCAAGCCGGGCCAGCTGCTGCTCCTGCCGGTGCAGCCGACGCTGGCCAATTTCAAAACGGCGCTGATCGACATGCAGGTCTGGCGCTATCTCCTGAATTCGCTCGTCGTCGCCATTGTCGGCACGGCGCTTCAGGTCGCCGTCAGCGCGCTTGCGGCCTATGCGCTGGCGCGCCGCCGCTTCCGTGGCGCGGCCATCGTCAGCCTGCTGGTGCTCTCCACCATGATGCTGCCGGAGGAGGTGATCTCGATTCCGCTCTATCTCGTGGTGCAGGCGCGCTTTCCGGTCATCGACGCCTCGATCTACAACACCTATGCGGCGATGATCCTGCCGGTCGTCGGCTGGGCCTTCTCGATCTTCATGCTGACCGAATTCATGCGCGCCGTGCCGAAGGAGCTGGAGGAGGCCGCGCGCATCGACGGCGCCAACGAGTGGCAGATCTTCGCCAATGTCGTGCTGCCCTTGGTGCGCCCGGCGCTCGGCACCGTCGTCATCTTCGGCTTCATCATGATCTGGGATCAGTATCTCCTGCCACTGGTGGTCGTCAGCGACAAGCAGCTCTTCACCATTCCCGTCATGCTCGGCATGCTCAGGGTGGATGAGACGATCACGCCGAATGTCTTCGTGGCGGCGACCCTGCTCGCCATGGCCCCGACGATCATCTGCTACCTCCTTCTGCAGAAGCAGTTCAACCGCGGCATCATGGCAGGCGCGGTCAAGGGCTAAGCTCGCTCAAACAAGACCTGGGAGACGTGAAATGGGAGCCGTATCACTCAAGGGCGTGTCCAAGTCCTTCGGCGCTGTCGATGTGATCCGCAATGTCTCGGTGGAAATCGCCGAGGGCGAGTTCTGCGTGCTGATCGGCCCGAGCGGCTCCGGCAAGTCGACGCTGTTGCGCATCATCGCCGGGCTCGAAAATGTCACCGACGGCGAGGTGCGCATCGGCGGGCGCGACGTCACCGAACTTGCCGCCAAGGAGCGCGACATCGCCATGGTCTTCCAGAGCTATGCGCTCTATCCGCAGATGACCGTGCGCGAGAATATGAGCTTCGCCCTTCGGCTCAAGCATCGGCCGAAAGACGAGATCCGCCGCAAGACCGACGAGGTGGCGCAGATGCTCGGCCTCGAAGCTCTGCTCGACCGCCTGCCCAAGGAGCTTTCCGGCGGCCAACGCCAGCGCGTGGCCATGGGCCGGGCGATCGTGCGCGATCCCTCCGTCTTCCTCTTCGACGAGCCGCTCTCCAATCTCGATGCGAAACTGCGCACCCAGGTGCGCGGCGAAATCCGTGACCTGCACCGCCGCATCGGCACCACCTCGGTCTATGTCACGCATGATCAGGTGGAAGCCATGACCATGGGGCAGAAGATAGTGGTGCTGCGCGATGGCCGGGTGGAGCAGGTGGGCACGCCGCTGGACCTTTATGACCGGCCCGACAGTGTCTTCGTCGCCGGCTTCATCGGCTCGCCTGCGATCAACATGCTTCCCGCCATGGTCGGGCCGGAGGCTAAGACCCTGCATACGGCCAATAGCGAGATCGTGCTGCCGCTGCCCGAGGGCTACCGGCTGGAAAGCGGGCGGAACGTGCTGATCGGCATCCGGCCGGAGCACCTGGAGACCGTCGCGGCCGGTGCCAGCGGCAGCATCGTCTGCGCCGTCGACGCGGTGGAAAGCACGGGCTCGGACACGACGGTGATCTGCGACAGCCCGGCCGGCAAGATGCTGGTCTCCTCCAAGCAGCGCAGCCAGGCGCGCGCCGGCGACCGCTTCGCGCTGCGACCGGATAGCGAGAAGCTGCTGATTTTCGACAAGGCGAGCGAAAGCCGCATCGTCAGGATGTGACCGGATGTCGGCCTCCTGCCCGATCTTCAAGGCCGAGCGCCTTGCCAGCCCCGGCTGCCGGCTTGGGGAATGCCCGGTCTGGCACGCGACGGAGGGCTGCGTCTACTGGACGGATATTCCCGCGCGGATGCTCTGGCGCGTCGATGTGGCGGGCGAGAGGCTCAAAGGCTGGTCGCTGCCGGTGCAACTCGGTGCCTTTGCACTCGCCGAAGGCGTGGGGTTCATTGCCGCCACCGATCGGGGCTTTGCCCGTCTGCGTCTTGATGGCGATGAGGCCCATCTCGATTATCTCGGTGCGCCGGAGTTGCCGGCGGGCTGGCGGATGAATGACGGCGCCTGCGATCGGCAGGGTCGCTTCTGGGCGGGCTCGATTGCCGCAAAGCCTGGTTTGCACGGTGAGGCCGGAGCGCTCTACAGCATCGGTCGAAACGGAATGGTCAGCCCCCGGGGCGGCCGCTTCCAAGTGCAGAACGGGCTTGCCTGGAGCCCGGATGGGCGGCGCATGTATGTGTCGGACTCCTTTCCCGCCCATCCGCATATCCTCAGCTTCGACTTCGATCCCGAAAGCGGCATGCGTGGCGAGGGGCGGCTGTTTGCCGATCACCAGACCCTGCTCGGCCGGCCCGATGGCGCGGCGATGGATGTCGACGGCTGCTACTGGATCGCTGCGAGCGACTCCGGGCGCATCCTGCGCATGACGCCTGAGGGGCACATCGATGCCGAGATCCATGTGCCGGTTCCAAACGGCACCAATCTCTGCTTCGGCGGCGGCGACCGAAAAACCGCCTTCATCACCTCGATGAATCGGGACGGCCTCGGCGGAGACCTTTTTGCCGTTGAGCTGCCCTTCCAGGGGCTGGAGGAAACGCCCTACCGGCCATGAACGGCCTCTCGTCGACGGCTTAGCCTCGTGCGGCGCCACGAATTGCAGGGAATAGGTCCGTGGCTGACCGGGTGCGCGGTCCGAAACATCGCGCCGGATCGATCGATGCTTTAGTGGCACTCTCGTCGTTTGCCGGATGCCTCACGGCAAAGGCTCTCAATGGCGCGACGTGCCGGTGCGCCTTTGTACGCCATCCTTAAGCGCGATCAGCTCATCAAGGCTCAAGGGCGCACCGACGAGGTAACCCTGCAGCTGTTCGCAGCCGGCTTCGCGCGCCAGCCGGGCCTGTTCCTCGGTTTCGATTCCCTCGGCCGTGACGGGAATCTGCAAGGCAGCGGCTAGCTCGATAATGGCTTTCAGCAACACGGGATCTTGCAAAGCGACGACGGAGCGATCAATTTTCACCTTCTCGAAGCCGAAATGCCGGAGCATGCCGATGCTGGCATGGCCCGCGCCAAAATCATCCATGGCAAAGCGCACGCCAATGGCGCGCAGGCCGTCGATCGCCCGGCGGGCTTGCTCCGGCTGTGCGATCAGCACGCCTTCGGTCACTTCCAAGATCAGGCGGTCCGCCGCAAAGGCCTCGTCCGCGATCACTGCGGCAACACGTTTGCCGAACTCCGGATTGCAAAGCTGAATGGGCGAAATATTGACGGACAGTTCAAGGTCCGGCCAGACCTTCACGCCCTCGACTGCCTGACACAGAACGGTGAAGAACAGGCTGTCGATCAGGCCGGACTTCTCCGCAAGGGGGATAAAGATCTCCGGACCGATGCCATCCGGCGCAGCCGGCCAGCGCGCCAAGGCCTCCACCCCGGTCAGCCGTCCATCGCGGGCTGAAACGAGCGGCTGATAGACGACCGTGATGTCGCCCTGTGCCAGCGCCTGCTTCAGCCGGTCCTCGGCCGCCTTCGTCTCTTGGCGCTCGATATCGAGCTCGTCGTCGAAGGCCACCACCCGGCCGCGTCCATCCTCCTTGGCCCGATAAAGCGCCATATCCGCGCGGCGGACAATTTCGAGCGCCGGTATTCCCTGAACAATCTGTGCAAAGCCGATGCTGGCGCCGATCTCCACCGTTCTGCCTTCGACCGGAAGGGGGCGCGATATCTCCTTGATCAGCGCAATGCCTAAGGCGGCGGGATCGCGCTTGCCGAGCTGAACGATGGCGAATTCATCGCCGCCAAGCCGCGCGGTCACGACGACATCCGGACGGACGACCTTCAGCTTGGCTCCGACCAGGCGAAGAAGCTCGTCGCCGACGGCATGGCCCCAGCTGTCATTGACCGATTTGAAGCCGTCGAGATCGATCAGATGCAGCACCGCCGGACCCTCCGGCAGCTCCGCAATTGCCCGGCTGAGGCCGCTGCGATTGAGAAGGCCGGTCAGATCGTCGTGGGTGGCGTCATGGTCTGCCTTTTCGGCAAACCCACGAATCTTGCGGATCTCCAGCCGCGCTGACGTGACGACGACGACGAAAAACAGCGCGAAAAGGCTGAGAATGGCCACGAGCTGTGGCTGAATGCGTGTATAAACGGCGGTGCCGGGGCGCTTAGGCGGCCAGTTGAGATAGCCGATGGGCTTGGCGCGCAGATCATGCAGGGCCAGGTTGAGTTCGCCGCCCGCTCTTTCCGGCCGCAGCACAAGCCCTTCGACCTGAAAATCCTCCGCGACCGCCTTGATGAAGCGGCTGTCGAGCATCTTGAAGAAAGAAAGCGTCTTCGTGCTGGCAGGCCCGGCCTTGTAGTTATCCGGCTGGATGGCGAGCGTGGCGATCATGGTGACGCCTTCGGCGCTCGGGTAGAAATTGACGATCGGATTGGCGTCTGGATTGAGCGCTGCGGCGCGCGACTGCACCAAGAGATCCGGGCCGAAAAGCGTGATGGCCTGGACCGGGTTCCCTTTCAAATAAGCGCCGACTTGCTGTCCTTCCTGATCCAGAACGGCGACGCCGTCATAGAGAGGATAGTTGACGCTGACCGATCCCCAGTTTTCGAGGATCCAGCTGTCGCTGTTCTCCGTGTTGACCCCGGCATAGGCATCGTCCCAGATGGCATTGTCGCGCAAGGTGGCGCCGAGCCGCGTTTTCACCGAGAGGATGGCGGCATTGACGGCGTTGACAGAGCGCTTGGCGTCGATTTCATCCGCGGCGTTGCGCATGGTGGAGATGACATCCGCCGACAGCAGCGCCATCAGGCCCGCAACGGCCAGCATGAAAGCCGCCGCCCATATGACCGGGCGGGACTGGCGGACTGGCGCTGTCTTCTCCACGCGTCGCATAAGGGATTCCGCAAAAAGGCTCGTCACGCGCCTTGCCGGTTCCGGTGGCACTTGCTCGCATCTCTAGCAGTCGCCCCTTACCAAAACCGTAGTTTTTTGCCCGGAGACCGAAAGGCTCGGTCCCTATCCCGCAAGATAACAAAAGAACTGGTTTACGTTTTGCTTCTGAGGATCAGCTGCAGCGCCTTCCTGAGCAATGCGACACAGCAAAAGCTGTTCAGTCGGAGCATAGGACCGATACCGATGCCAGCTCCCACGCTCCAGGTCAGATTTACCAGATCTCCGCGAGGCTCATTATCCGCTGACGACATCGGGGCAAGCCTGCACACGGCAGGGACTTAAGGGGCGAGAGGGGACATCAGCATGGAGCGGAAAACGCTTTCCGTTCCACGCCAAATGGCACCTGTTCCTGAAGCGTCAAACCTTCATCAGGTCACCTGCGGCTTGCGCGCCCTCGGTGTGCGGGCAAGGAAGCGGGAGATCATGTGTCGTCGGCCGGTATAGGGTGCGAGATCGACGTCGCTGACGAGCTTGGCGCCGCCCTCATGCTTTTCCAGCGTGATCTTGCGGGTGTGGAAGGCTTCGAGTTCTGCCCGGTGGGCGACGCTGACGATCGTCGCCTCGGGCAGTTCCTCGATCATCATCGCCATGATCGCATCCTGCGTCTTTTCGTCGAGCGCCGAGGTGGCTTCGTCGAGAACGATGATATCAGGTCGATGCAGCAGCAGCCGGGCAAAGGCCAGGCGCTGCTTTTCGCCGCCTGACAGCGTGTGGTCCCAAGGCGCTTCTTCCTTGATCTTTTCGGTCAGCTGTGTCAGGCCGACCTTGTCGAGCGCAACGCCGATCTCCTCCACGCTCCAGCTATCGGCGCCGCGCGGATAGGCGACGGCGCGCTGCAACGTCCCCGACGGGATATAGGGTTTCTGCGGCAGCATGAAGAGGTGCTTGTCCGCGTGGAAATCGACGCGACCGCCGCCCCAGGGCCAGAGGCCGGCAATGGCGCGCACCAGCGTGCTCTTGCCCGAACCGGATTCGCCGGCAACGAGAACACGCTCGCCCGGCCGCACCTCCACCTCGGTTTCCTTGACGACGGCCGTGCCGTCCCCAAGCGAAACCGAGAGCTCCTCCAGGCGGAGCATCACGTCGTCCTGTGTCTCGCCGCGCTTGATGCGTCCGAGCGTCTCGCTGTTTTCGGCGTTTTCCAGCCCGTCCAGCGACATCATCAAAGAGGCGACGCGGCGGGCGCAGGCGTTCCAGTCGGCCAGGCGCGGATAATTGTCGACCAGCCAGCCAAAGGCGCCCTGGACGATGGTGAAGGCCGAGGCCGCCTGCATCACTTCTCCCAACGACATGCTGCCGGCGAGGAATTTCGGAGCGCAGAGCAGAACCGGCACGACAGGCGCGATCAGCATCGATCCGTGCGAGACGACCGTGGTGCGCATATGCTGCTGGGCCAGGCGCCGCCACTGTTCGCGCACCTGCTTGAAGGTGCGGTCGAGGTCGTTGCGCTCTTCCTCCTCGCCGCCCAGAAGGGCGATGCTTTCGCCATTTTCACGCACACGCGTGAGCGTATATCGAAACTCCGCTTCCACCTGGTTCTTCGCCTCGGACACGCGAACGAAATTGCGGCCGATAAAGGCGATGGAACTGGAGGTGATCGTGGCGTAGACCACGGCCGCAATCACCAGGAAGCCGGGGATGGTGATGTCCGTTCCGCCGACCGCCACCGTCAGGGCGCCGCCGATGGTCCAGAGCACCACGATGAAGGTGGAGGCGGAGACGAAGGCCGAGATGACGCCGGCGACGAAATCGACGGGCGATTCCGTGGCGATGCGCATGTCTTCGGAGATCCGGGCCTCGGGATTTTGATGATCGCCGCCGATCAGGTTGAGCTGGTAATAGCGGCCATTGGCCAGCCAGCGGCCGATCAGCGATTTGGTCAGCCAGGAGCGCCAGCGTCGCTGGAGCAGCATGCGGACATAGACCTGAATCGTCACGAGCGTGACGCTGCCGAGCACCAGCGGCGGAAACAGCGCGCCGAGCGAATAGACATTCGCGGCATCACGCTGCTCGATCGCGTCGAACAGGCCGCGGTTCCAGACATTGATGCCATATTGAAAGCCGACATTGGCGCCGATGAGGACAAGCAATCCCAGCGAAAACGGCCAGGCAAGCCGGTCGCCCCTGCGGCTCCAATAGCCACGCGCGCTGATCCAGAAGCGCTTCAGCAGATAGGCCCTGCGTGCCTCCTCCGCCTGCTCAGGCGTGAGCGCCGGATCGGGTTCATGCGCCGCAGGCGGCAGTTCGGCATCGGTCATAGGGTCTCCTGGGCAGGCCGTCAAAGCGCCGATCCGGCTCAGGGTGAAGCAGAGGGTCGCTCCGTCGAACTGCCACGCACACCTTCGGATCGGACCATCTTCGTTTTTTAGAAGATGATGTGAGGCCATCACCTAGGGAGAAGTTGAAAAGGGCAAGAGCGGCGCGCGAACTCTTGCACCGCCGCTGGCGATCTCCATCGAAGCCGAGCCGCCGAAAGCCGCACGCGATCGGCGATCTGCGGCCTTGGGACGCCTTGCCACGGCGTTCCAGCCCACCTCTTGAGGTGCGTGAAGATTGTTGCGAACGTCAAAACTGTCTGTTAGTTTTGCCGAATGTAGCGCGCAAAAATCGCTCATTCGCAAGCTCATTGCTGACAAAGGCTTTGAAGATCCTGGCATCATGCTGCTGCGCGCGCAGTTTAGTCTTCCTGAGAGATTACCGCTGCAGCACGATGCCGACCGCATCTGACGCCTGACGCGCTAAGGCCCGCGCTGTGGGTGTTCCTGAAGCTGCACGACCCCATCCCGCACGTCGTGGACGAGGAATGAGGCTGCTCTAAGGTTCGCCAAAGCGCGGGCCATATGTCGAGGCAGCCAAACTGCCATCACAAAAGCGCTGTCAGCAGCGGCCGGCCGGGGTCGTGGCCACACGCAGGATGTTGTCCTTCGACAGCACATGGTTCAGTTCGGCCTCGACTTCGGCAACGAGCAGGTTGCGCGCTTCTTCCAGAAGAGCAGCGGCATGCGGCGTAGCCAGTGAGGTGCAGAGATCGCGCGCATAGCTGACGATGTTCACCAGAGCGAGCAACTCCTCCCGGCGATCCTCTGGTAAATCCGCGATCAATGTCGAACCCATTCCTGCACTCCTGACTTGATTGTGTTCAATCATGCCACAGCGCGAGGCCCGCTGCGCGTTGCACTGGCGTTGCACACGCTGCAAGCGACAAGATCGCAGAGGTTAGCTACCGCTATCATGTATAAGCCTTGATTTCGAAAGCTGTATACAACGCAAGATGGGCAGTCCGCGAGGATTTCGACGTCAGCTTGGGCTATGTAAGGAACGACTTGATGCGCCGCTTCACCGAAACCAGGCATCGCGCGGGTGCCGGTTCCGGCGTCTTGGGTGCCGCCGACAGCATATTCTATAATGCCTTTATGCCGCGCCGCGCCACAGGGAGTGACGCAGCGCGCGTGTAATGTCGATCAGGCTGGATCAGCCCTCGAAATGGCCCGAGAAAACTTTGTCGGACGAGGGCACGCTGATCGCCAGCTTGACGCCCTTGATGACCGTAATCCCGCCTGTAGCAAGCGTGTTGATCTCGGCGAGCTTTCCGCTAGGGTCTTCGATCTTGCTCACCGTGCCACCTTCGAGATCTGCCACCCAAATATCGGATGAACCCTCAATTGCAATAAAGACAGCCGCCATCAAAATTGTCCTTCTATTTGCGGGTGTTGCTAAAATCCTGCTTTGAGCAGACCCTCCCGATAATGATCGAGATGGGCCTGATCCTTGACAGGCACCATATCCAGCCACCTCAAGACATCGAAGCTGGGATTGGCCTCCATCACCCGGCGCACGCGCACACGCGCCTGACGCAGATCCCCATTCATGGCATAGGCGGCCGCAGCGATGCGGTCGGCGGGGGATGGATCGTTCATGCGGTTGACCAGGGCGATGCTCTCGCCATAACGCCCGAGAAAATAATTGGCGCCCGCCGCCGACCAGAGATAGCTGTCGGGCACGATCGGGCTGTGATCCATGGCGCTGTTGAGTTTCACCAGCGCTTCCTGCGGCCGCGACGCATGCACCAGGGTGTCGCCGAAACTGTAGAGGCCGTCGGCATGGTGTGGGCTCAGCTGTTCGGCATGGGCCAGCGCTTCGATGCTGTGATCGAGATCGCCGAGATAGATCTGCGTCATGCCCAGCTCGCGGTAGCCCGCCGATTGCATCGGATCCACCGCGATTGCCTGGCGAGCCAGCCGGTCGGCCTCGGCCAGGAGGTCGGGGTCCCCGCGCGCGGTCAGCAGCCATTCGACATAGAGCGTGCGCGACAGGCTGCTCAGCGCTAGGGCGAAGCCATCCGTAGCCGAGATCGCGGCCCTGAAATGCTTTCGCGCCTTGCGGATGGCGGGCAGGCTGAGGTGCAGCATCTGCTGGCTGCCGAGGAGATAATGCCTGTAGGCGTCCGCGTGGGTGAGGTAATGATCGTGCCGCGCCCGCGAGCGCAGAATATGGCCCGTCACATTGGTGCAGAGATCGGTGATGAGCTTCTGCCGCCCGATGACGAGATTGTCTCTGTCGATCGGCAGGCGAGCGGCCCAGATGATTTCGTCGGTCGGATAGAAGATCAGCTGAACGAGAAGGGTTTCGCCCGAGAGGCGGGTGTCCAGCGCATAGTTGACATGATGGCGCTGAAGAAACTCGGCCTTATTGGCCTCGCCGCGCAGCTTGTCGGCCGTATAGGGAGAGACGACGACGAAGGACCGCTCCTGGCAGAGGTCGATCGTGACATCCTCGACCATGGCGCTGGCCAGCCGGAATAGGATGGACGACGTCCCCTTGGCCGGAACCGGCGGCAGCAGCGCGATCCGGGGAACGGCCATATGCGGCTCCAACCCCTCGACCGCGCCGGGAGCGCTTATGGAAAAAGGCTTGGGGGCCTCGCGCACGGCGGCGGCAGGCAGGCGCACCTCGGAGACATGCGCCCCGCCCGGCGCCAGATAGACGGCAGCCTCGCGCAGCAGCGCTTCTGTCTGCCGATCCTGCCTGTCGTCAGCCTGCTTGACGAGACTGTCGAGACAGCCTTGCAGGCGCCGCTCCACCGCGCGTGACCAGAGCCAGAGCGGCGAGCTCGGCTCGATATCGCCGCGCAAAAAACCGCCGGATACGGCGGCGATCAGCCGGCGCAGACGCTCGACATAGGGCTCGCCTTCGTCGTCCACTGCAAAATCGACGCGCATCAGCGCCCGGTCGAGCGTCAGGGTGCTATTGCCGACGATCAGCGGGCAGGGGCCTTTTTCGTCAAAAGCCTGTACGGTTCGGCGCACCAGCGAGCGCAGATTGGTCAGCCGGGCTGCCGGAGTGACCTGCGGCCAAAGCAGCGATGCCGCATCCCGCCGGGAAACGGGATGGCCGACATCATGCAGATAGGCCATCAGAATGATCGCCAGTTCCGGGCAGCGCACTGTCTCACCCTTGGCGTCAAACACGCGGCAGGTGCCTGTTGTCGCAAGGGTGAAGACCGTCATGTCAGGGCGAGACGGCCAGATGCTGCACGTCGTCCTCGTCCTCTTCCGCTGCCTTGGCATTGCTGCTCAGAGAGCGCACGAGATTGAGGATCGTCTGGCGAACCTGCCTGTCCTCGATCGATGCGAAGGCAGTGATCAGGGCAATGCCTTCGCGGCTGCCGATGAACTGGGTGATCGGATCCGCCGTGGCGGACACCGCGAGCGCCTCGCCACTGTCGACGCTGCCTTCGAAGAAGAAGCCGACGGGCACGTCCAGAACCTGCGCGAGCCGCTGCAGCCGGCTAGCGCCGATGCGGTTCGCACCCTTTTCATATTTTTGAAGCTGCTGGAACGTCACGCCCAGAGCTTCTGCCAGGGTTTGCTGGCTGAGCCCAAGGATGACGCGACGCATCCTCACACGGGAACCCACAAGGGCGTCAACGGCGTTGGGCATTTTCTTCTGCATAGCGAGACCTTGATCGATGCTGGAACAGCAGCCGAAGATTGCGAGTTGTGGAGCGGAAATGCAACCGCGATCCTGGCTGCAGGAAGCCTTTTTAAAGATATTCCGAAAAAGTGGTAGACGCTGCTGCGCCAGATCATGCGTCTCCGCTGGCTTTCTAAGCGATCAAACAATCTGTGACCATGTTCGATGTGACTTTTCGCGGCAGACAGGTGACGGACAGCTATCGATTGGCGTCGATCTGCGGATAAGAGGCCGGGTGATTCGCACTGCCGGGATTGCAGGCCTCAGCCGACGATGCGAGGACATAGCCAGCCCGGCAAAACGGATAGGTTCGTGCCGCAGCCTTCGTTGGTTCTTTGCCCTTGATTTCTGGCCCGTTTTCCATACGGACCGTTAGCTAAAACTGTCGCATCCGCCCAGTCTGGCTGACGTGTCACACCATGTCTTAACCGCTGCTTTATACAATCACCGCATTGCACCGTGTGAGACACCGATGACCGTTTGGCATGACCTCCTCTCGAACCTGGCCATTGTCGCTCTGGCGACAGGCTTCTGGACGTTGGGGCACCGGCATGCCGCCGAGCGGGGTGAGCGGGCGCAACAGCTCGTTCTCGGCGCGATCATGGCGGCCGGAACGGTGGCCTGCATGTCGCTGCCCTTCCAGTTCATGGACGGCGTGTATCTCGATACACGCTACACGTTTCTCGCCGTCAGCGGCTTTTTCGGCGGTCCAGTTGCGGCCGCCCTGCCATTGATGGCAGGGCTGCTGCGCAGAGCCATGATCGGTGGCACCGGGCTTTCCGTTGCGGTTCCGCAAATGCTTGCTGCCTCCGCTGTCGGCTTGTTGGCTCACCGGCACACATCCGGCAGACCCATCCGCTACAAGGACGTCGTTCTCCTCTCCGTTGGCGTGGCGGTCACCGGCATTCTCGGCTTTTACGTCAAGCTTTCGCCCTCGACCTGGCTGGGGCTGACAAGGGGAACGACCATTCCCTTCGCCTTGGTTCTGTGCGGCGCGACGCAACTGGCGGGTCTGGCTTTGCTGCAGGAGCGGCGACGCCATGATGCGACGGTGGAAAACCGCATGTACCGGTCGATCATCGAGGCGCTGCCCGACTGTCTGAATGCCAAGGACATGGCCGGCCGATTCATCGCGGCCAATCCGGCGACGGCGCTGTTGATGGGTGTCGCAACGCCGGACGCGCTAATCGGTCGTAAGGACGACGACTTCTATTCGCTCGAGGTGGCCGAGCGGTTCCGCCAGGCCGAGGTCGAGGCGTTGAAGACCGGCGCGCCGCTGACAGTCGAGCAGCGATTCGTGCGGCGGAATGGATCGGCTGCCTGGCTGTCGACGCTGAAAGTGCCGCTGAGGGACCGGCATGGCCATCTCGTCGGCGTGATCACGCACAACAGGGACATTACCGAATATAAGCATCTTCTGCAGGAACTTTCGGTCGCCCAGAGCCGTCTGGCCGATGCCATGGCCAGCATGGCGGACGGCCTGTCGATGTTCGATGCCAACGGCAAGCTCGTCTATCAAAACGAGCGGCTGCTCGAACTCTTCCCGCTGACGGCCGATGTTCGCCAGCCCGGCCAATCGCTCTTCACCATCGTCAAGGCATCGATCGAGCGGGGCGAGGAAGCAGCGCCATCCGGCTGGCCGGAAGATGTGATCGAGCGCACGGTCGATGTCCTGTCCAAGCCCGGCGACCGGGCTTTGCGCCTTCGCGACGGCCGCTTCATCGAGGCGCGCACGCGCAAGACGGGCGAGGGCGGTTTCCTCATCGTCTTTTCCGACATTACTGCGCAACGCGAGCGCGAGGCCCGGCTCCGCGACCTCAACAGCCGGCTGAAGGAACTGGCGCATACGGACGGTCTCACCCAGCTTCCCAACCGGCGGGCTTTCGACCAGACGCTGGATTCCGTCTTTGCCAATGCGCTCAAACGCGGCACCGATCTCGGCCTGCTGATGATCGATGTCGATCATTTCAAGCGCTACAACGACACCTATGGTCACCCGGCCGGCGACGAATGCCTGCGCCAGATCACTGCCGTGATCGAAACGACGCTGGCGCCGATGACCGGAAGCGTCGTCGCCCGGTATGGCGGCGAGGAAGTGGCGGTGATCCTGCCCATGGCCAATCTGGCGGAAACCATCTCGGTCGGCAGCCTTCTGTGTAACTGCGTAAGGGACATGCGCCTCGAACATGCCGGCCATGAGCATGGCGTCGTCACCGTCAGTGTGGGCGCCGCGGCGCTTCGGAGCATTGCCGCGCCTGAGAAGGAAGAACTGCTGCGCGAGGCCGATAGCGCGCTCTATGCCGCCAAGGCCTCCGGCCGCGACTGCGTTCGCTCCGCGATCACGAGCGATCTCGTCAACACGCCGGGCGTGAGCTGGAATTAATCAGGCGCTTGCGGCAGAGCACACGCGGCAGGCGCGCCGGAAGCGCGCCATGCCCGCGCGTTCCACGACGTCTCTACCTTCCCGAGCACGTAACCAATTGCATAACCTCGCTCGTCTTGCCGTGTGAGCCGCCGGCAGACTGGTCCACGTCATGTCCGCTCGCGCCACGAACTTGCCCTACAGGCAATCAAACCGCTGAACATTGCGATGGTTGTCATCAATTCAAATCAGATCGTTGACAAATAAGCAGATTTCATCAATCTGAAGATAACAACAGATTTGGATTTGGACGATGCTGGCCATTCTGGCGGATGATCTCACGGGCGCCCTGGATGCGGCTGCGCCCTTTGCCGGTCGCGGATTGCACACGGAGGTGGTGCTGCGTCTGGAGGCGATCGGCGCGGCGCTCGACGCGCGGCCGGCCGTGCTGTCCATCAATCTCGACTGCAGGGAGGTTGCGCCTGCCGTCGCACGCCTTGCGATGGAGACGGCGCTCGCCGCGCTCCCCGACGATGTCCTGCTGTTCAAGAAGGTCGACTCCCGATTGAAGGGCAATATTGCGGCCGAGCTCGACGCGGTGCCCTTTCGCCGGGCGCTGGTGGCGCCGGCCATTCCTGCTTTCGGGCGCGTGGTGCATCAGGGCTTCGTCCAGGGCTTCGGCGTGGAGACGCCGATTGCGGTGCGGGCGCAGCTCGGCGTCCACGCCGATCGATGCCATATACCCGATGTCGCCTCGGATGAGGCGATGCGGGCGGTGCTCGAAGAGGCACGACGTGATGGCGCTGACCTGCTGATTGGCGCACGCGGGCTTTCCGAGGCGCTGGCTCAGGCGATGACGGGTAAAGCCCAGGCCGACCCCGTCGATCTGCCAAAAGGCGCGGCGCTCTTTGTCATCGGCTCGCGCGATCCGATCACGCTGGCCCAGATCGATGCGCTCACCGCCGCGCGCGACATCGAGCTGCGGCTGGCGCCCAACGGCGATCTCGGGCCGGAGACGAGGCAGGCGCCGAGCGCGCAGCTAACGTTGGTGCAAGCCGTCCCCGGAGCGGAAGCCTGCGCGCCGGAGGCGGTGGCGGAGCGGCTCGCCGCGTCGGTCGTACCCGGCTTGACCGAGGGCGCGGCCACATGGCTGCTGTCGGGCGGCGCCACCGCGCAGGCCGTGCTGTTGAAGGCCGGGTTGCATGCGTTCCGGCTGCGGGGCGAGTGCCTTCCGGGCCTCGGCGTGGCGGAAGCACAGGGGCGCTGCATCATCGCCAAATCCGGCGGCTTCGGCCATGCCGGGACCTTGACGGAGATCGCTTCGCGGTTGCAGTGAATAAGTGAGGGCAGGCCCAGGTGCCACGCTTGGGGCCGGAAAGCAGGGACGACGAGACTGAAATGGGGCTGGCCAACGGAACGACGCGCAAGGCGCTACCCGATATCGTCTTCGAGCGCATGCACAGGGCCATCAAATCGGGCGCTTACCGGCCCGATGAGCGGCTGCCGACGGAGCATGATCTGGCGGCGGAGTTCGAGGTGTCGCGTCCGGTGATCCGCGAGGCGCTGAAGCGGCTGCGCGATCAGGGCCTGATCTATTCGCGACGCGGCGCCGGCAGCTTCGTGCGCGCGTTGGGCCTGCGTGAGCCGCTCGGCTTCGGCCAGCTGGAAAATGTCGCCGACCTCCTGAACTGCTACGAGTTCCGCCTGACGCTGGAGCCGGCAGCAGCCGCCGCGGCCGCCGCACGCGCCGACGCGGCAGGGCTCACCGCCATCCGCCAGGCGCTGGAACTGATGCGTGACGCCACCAATCGTCAATCGCACCGCGAGGATGCCGATTATCAGTTTCATCTGGCCATCGCCCGGGCGGCGCAGAACAATTACTTCTCCACCGCCATGGAGGCGCTGAAGGACCATATCGCCGTTGGAATGAAATTTCACGGCGTCTCGGTCAAGCGGGAGGCCGCAGGCCTCGCCCGCGTCTTTGCCGAGCACGAGGCAATCGCCGAAGCCATTGCCGCGCGCGATGGCGCAGGCGCGCGCAAGCTGATGGAATCGCATTTGAATGGCTCGCGCGAGCGGCTGTTCCAATCCTCCCACCAGCTTCTGTAAAAGGCGGCGACGCGCGCCGTGGTTCTTCAGGGCTTGGTCTCGGCGGCCACCGAACAGGGCGGCTGAAGTGCCCCGTTCAGGCTTCCATTCCTGTTGCGGATTTGGCGCACCGCCTTCTTCGTCGTTCAAGCGTGAGCGGTGGTGCGCCTTTGCCCTATCAGAACGCCGCGCGGTAGATGCCGAGCACGTCCTCGACCTGCATATCCGCTGGATTGTTGTCCATGAGCCGGCGGATCGCATGTGCTTCTGTGGAGAAAGACGGCAGATCCCCCTCTTTCGCGCCATGGGCGGACAGCGACATCTGCAGGCCGAGATCCTGGCAGAAGCGCTGTGCGGCCTCGCTCAAGGCGTGCTGCGAAAGATTGGTGCCGAAGCCCAGCGCCTCCGCCACTTCCGCCGTCTTCTCGGCGACAACCGGCTCATTGAACGCCAGCACATGCGGGAAGACGATGGCATTGGCCAGGCCATGTGGCAGATGCAGGCGCGTGCCGAGCGGATAGGCGATGGCGTGGCCGGCGGCGGTGTTGACCGGCCCGAGGCAGATGCCGCCATAATAGGAGGCGAGCATCAGCCCCTCGCGCGCTTGCGTGTCGCCGCCATCCTTTACGGCACGGGCGAGATATTGCCCGACGAGCCGGAAGCCCATGCGGGCAAAGCCATCGATCATCGGATGGGCCCGCCGATTGGTGAAGGCCTCCACGCAATGGGCCATGGCATCGACGCCGGTGGCGGCGGTCACTGCCGGCGGCACGGAGAAGGTGAGCTGCGGATCGAGAACCGCGAGATCGGCAATCAGATGCGGGCTTTCGACCGCCACCTTCGCGCCCTTTTCCTCATCGGTGATCAGTGCGCGGATCCCGGCCTCCGAGCCGGTGCCAGCCGTGGTCGCCACCTGCGCGAGGCGGGTGCGCCGGCCGGCGACGCGGTTCGGCCCAGCCACATCCGCCAGTGTTTGGTCTCCATCCCAAAGAGCGGCCACCAGCTTGGCCACATCCATGACCGAGCCGCCGCCAAGCCCGACGACCAGATCCGGCGTGACTTCGCGCGCGGCCGCCAGCGCGTGCTCCAGCGTGGCGGTGTCCGGCTCGCCGGGAATGGCGTCGAAAAGGCTGACCTTGCCTGTTAGCTGCAGGCGGTCGGCAAAGCCTGAGGTGATCGGCGTCGCCAGCACCAGCGTCGAGCCAACCTCTCCGGCCCAGATGCCGACCTCGGCGATGGTGCCGGCGCCGACAACGAGGCGGCGCGGCTGATGAAGCGTGATCGAAGCGCTTGCCATGTCGTTTATCCTTTCCCTGCGCGGCCGGCGACGAGCCGGCGGGCATAGGCGATGGCCGATTTCATGTTGCCGTGGTCGGCTATGCCCTTGCCGGCAATGTCGAAAGCGGTGCCATGGTCGACGGAGGTGCGGTCGATCGGCAGGTCGATCGAGACATTGACGGCGGTGTCGAAGGCGACGAGCTTGATCGGGATATGGCCCTGGTCGTGATATTGCGCGACGACGAGATCGAAACTGCCGGAATAGGCGCGGTGGAAGACCGTATCCGCCGAAATCGGGCCCTGAACATTGATACCTTCTGCCTGCGCTGCGGCAACGGCAGGGGCGATATGTTGATCGTCTTCCGTTCCGAACAGACCGTTTTCGCCGCAGTGCGGATTGATGCCTGCTACGGCGATCCGCGGATTGTCATAGCCGATGCGCTTGAGATGGCCGTGGCCGGCGCGGATCGTTGCCAGCACGCGTTCGGTGGTCGCTCGGCGGATCGCTTCCTCCAGCGCCACATGGGTGGAGACATGAATGACCTTCAGCCGCTCTGAGGCCAGAAGCATGAAAGCGGCAGACGCGCCGGTGAGACTGCGTAGCATGCCGGTATGCCCGTCATAATGATGGCCGGCGGCGTTCAGTGCTTCCTTGTTGATCGGCGCGGTGACGATGCAGCCGATGCTGCCGGCCTCCGCATCGCGCACCGCCCGCTCGATAAAGCGGAAGGCGGCGTCACCGGCAACCGCCGAAAGCTTTCCCCAGGGAAGCGGCGCACCCTCGATCGGCAGATCGGCCACGAAGGGGGTAAGGTCGAGATCGATCTTCAGCGCGTGGGCGGCGGCCTGCAGCGTCGGCAGATTGCCATAGATGCGGGTGTTCGCGCGCTCCGCCTCCGGCATTTCCGCCAGGGCGCGAACGGTGATCTCGGGGCCGACGCCGCAAGGGTCGCCCATGGTGATGCCAATGATCTCGCTCATCGGGTATTCCCTTCAGAAGGCTCGGCCCAGCCGGGCGCGAGGCGGACATATTTGATGGCGCGGCGGCCATAGGTGTAGGTCATGTGCAGGCTGCCGTCGGCGCCTTCCAGCAGCCAGGGATAGGACATTTCCTGGTTGCGTCCGTCAGTGGAATTGTTGCTGAGGCAGGTGCCCGGCCCGTCCTCGATCAGGATGCGGGAGGGGAAGCTCAGGCCGCCATCCTCCGACAGGCAGACGGCAACAGGCGCGCGCGGCACGCCCCAGACGGGAACGCAGCCGCCCGCCGGATCGGCATCGGGCCGCTGATCGTCCTCGCCCAACTCGTCATAGAGCGAGGCGCGCAGCTCGCTCACACCGGCCGCATTGACGGGATTGCAGATCATCGCGACCCGCCCGTCGGCCAGGCGGATGGCGGCGATGGAGGAGTTGTTGTTCGGCAAATCGGTGGGCGCGGGCGTCGACCATGTCAGGCCAAAATCCGCGCTCTCGGTCCGGTAGACCGCATCGGCTTGGCGCCGGCGGAAGAAGGCGGCCAGCCGGCCGTCCTTTGCCGTGCCGCCGATCGCCACCGGGCTCATATGAACGCAGCCGATGGAATCGCTAAGCGTCTCAAGCGTCCAGCTTTTGCCACCATCCCGCGAGATGCCGAGCGCTGCCGTGTCGTGGCTGCCGGTCCATTTCTGACCGGGACGGGAGACGCAGCGAAAGATCGGCAGAAGCCAGGCGCGATCCTCGCGAAGAACCAGCGGCGCGCGGATGAAGCAGCCGCGCGGCAGATCGAGATAGCTGCCTTCGCTTGCCGTCAGCCGCAACGGATCGGCCGGATCGATGGCAATTTCGGCCATGCGGATTCGGCATTCATCCTGGTTTCCGGCGGGCTGAACGGTGTGAAACAGCAGGAGCCGTCCGTCAGGCGCCTCGAACAGGACCGGGTTCTGTTCGGAATGATCGTCATCGAAACTCAGGCGGCAGGGTGGTCCCCAAGCCTCCGCGCCCGGCGTCAGCACGGAGGCGAAGATCGAAATATCCGATTTGCCCTCCAGCGTTCCGCCGAACCAGGCACAGATCAGCCCGCCATTCGGCAGCGCATGCAGAAAGCTCGCATGGTTCTGCACCATGGGCGAGGGTAGGAAGGCCTCGATGCGTCCCGGTGCTCGCTGAGACAAGGTGCCCGTCATGGCTTCGGCAATGGCATCAGGGTTCATGGCGCTCTCCTCTGCCGCGCAGAAAATCGCGATAATCGCTAAGTTGTCAAGTTTTTATAACGTCGAACGACAATAAATCCCGCTGTAAAAAGTCCTATAAAATATTGAAATATAATGATGAAATTCTCTGTTAAAATTTTCTTTTCGTCTGTTACCGCAAAACAATTTGACAAAGATGAGGGAAAACTAGATGGTTTGGGCAGGCCGGCGACCGTGGAGAAGAGGCGCTGGAACGTCATGAACAGACGGGGAGGAGTTGAGATGAGAAGCAGTGTGAAACTGGGCGTTTTGGCCGTGGGTGCGCTTGCGGCAGGCCTATCGCCCGCCCTGGCTGCATCCGGGCCGATCAAGATCGTTCTGGCCGAAGAGGCCGATCTGCTGGAGCCCTGCATGGCCACGCGCTCCAATATCGGGCGCATCATCATGGAGAATGTCAGCGAGACGCTGACGGAGCTCGATGTGCGCGGCAAGAAGGGCGTTGTCCCGCGTCTGGCCGAAAGCTGGGAGCAGACGCAGGACGGCAGCTGGCGCTTCCACCTGCGCAAGGGCGTCACCTTCTCCAATGGCACCACCTTCGATGCCAAGGATGTCAAGCACAGCTTCGACCGCATCATGAGCGACAAGAATGCCTGCGAGTCGCGCCGCTACTTCGGCGGCATGAAAGTGGATGTGAAGGTGGTGGACGACGCGACCGTCGACTTCAAGGTCGATCCCGTCCAGCCGAT
Organism: Xaviernesmea oryzae; assembly: GCF_900109605.1. Taxonomy (GTDB): domain Bacteria; phylum Pseudomonadota; class Alphaproteobacteria; order Rhizobiales; family Rhizobiaceae; genus Xaviernesmea; species Xaviernesmea oryzae. The sequence goes on along the minus strand of NZ_FOAM01000005.1, from coordinate 233,922 downwards.
CCTGCCGCTTCTGATGTCGCTCGTCACCATCGTTCCGGAAGAAACGCCGCTCGAATTCATCCGCGAGCCGATCGGAACCGGTCCCTACAAGCTGTCCAACTGGACGCCGGGCCAGCAGATCGTGCTGTCCGCCCGCGATGACTATTGGGGCACCAAGCCGCAGGTGACTGAAGCCACCTATCTCTTCCGTGCCGACCCCTCGGTGCGCGCCGCCATGGTTCAAGCGGGCGAAGCCGATCTGTCGCCGTCGATCTCACAGCTCGACGCCACCAATGACAAGACGGACTTCTCCTATCTCGACAGCGAGACCGTCTATATGCGGCTCGACCACAATATCGCCCCGCTCAACGATGTCCGCGTACGCAAGGCGCTCAATCTCGCGATCGACCGCCAGGCATTCCTCGGCACGCTGGTGCCGCAGGACGCCGTGCTCGCCACCGCGCTGGTGCCGCCCACCACGCTCGGCTGGAACCCGGATGTGAAGGTCTTCCCCTATGATCCGGATGGCGCCAAGAAGCTCCTGGAAGAGGCCAAGGCTGCCGGCGTAAAGGTCGATACGCCGATCACGATCATCGCCCGCACCGCCAATTTCCCGAATGTGACGGAGATCATGGAGGCGATCCAGGCGCAGCTCCAGGAGGTCGGCTTCAAGATCGACCTGAAGTTCGTCGAAGTGGCCGAGCACGAGGGCTATTATTCGAAGCCGTTCAAGGAAGGCCGCGGCCCGATCATCGTCGCCGCCATGCATGACAATTCCAAGGGCGACCCGTCCTTCACCATGTTCTTCAAATATGACTCGAAGGGCACGCAGTCGGGCTTTTCCGACCCGAAGGTGGACGATCTGATCCAGAAGGCCTCGGCCGCCGTCGGCGACGAGCGCGCCAAGCTCTGGTCTCAGCTCTTCGCCTATCTGCATGACGACGTGGTGGCGGATGTGCTGCTGTTCCACATGGTCGGCTTCTCGCGCGTCTCCGAGCGTCTCGATTGGAAGCCGACGATCGCCACCAACTCGATGCTGCAGCTCTCCGAGATCGGCATCAAATAAGCGCCTTTGCGCGACGTTCGAGCCAGACGGCCTGCCGCATCATGGTTTCGATGCGGCAGGTCTCAGGCGGCGGAACCTCCGCCGCCGTCCTTTTCTCTTATCCGCCGATCGAGGTTGCCATGCTTCGCTTCATTCGCCAGCGATCCCTGTCGAGCCTGATCTCGCTGATCGGCCTTCTGGTGCTCGTCTTCTTCCTGTCACGGCTGACAGGCGATCCGGCAGCGCTATTCCTGCCGGTGGAAGCCTCGGCGGAGCTGAAGCAGCAGTTTCGCGAGCTGCATGGTCTCAACGATCCGATCATGGTCCAGTTCGGCCGCTATGTCGGCAATGTGCTGACCGGCGACCTCGGCGAGAGCCTGCGCAAGGCACGGCCGGCACTGGACGTGGTGCTGGAAGCCTTCACCTGGACGCTGTGGCTGGCGGTCATCACCATGACGCTGGTCGCGGTCGCGGCCATCGTGGTCGGCGCGCTGGCCGCCTTCCGCTCCGGCGGCTTTTTCGACCGCTTCGCCTCCACCGTCTCTCTGGTCGGCGCCTCGGTGCCGGATTTCTGGGTGGCGATCGTCGCCATTGTCGTCTTCTCGGTGCATCTCGCCTGGCTGCCGACCTCGGGCACGGGGTCGCTGGCGCATTGGATCCTGCCGGTCGCGGTTCTATTCGTGCGGCCCTTCGGCATCATCGTGCAGGTCGTGCGTGGCTCGATGATCGGCGCGCTGTCCTCGGCCTACGTCAAGACGGCCCGGGCCAAGGGCGTCAAGGCGGGACCGATTATCTTCGTCCATGCGCTACGCAACGCCATGCTGCCCGTCATTACCGTGATGGGCGACCAGGCGGCGAGTCTGCTCAACGGCGCCGTGATCGTCGAGACGATCTTTGGCTTTCCCGGTGTCGGCAAGCTGATGATCGACAGCATCCTCCAGCGCGATTTCAACGTGGTGCTGGCGGCGATCCTGGTGACCGCGCTTGCCATTTTCCTGATGAACCTGCTGATCGATCTTGCCTATGCGCTGCTCGATCCACGCATCCGCCACTGAGGAGGCACGATTGATGAGCCTGTCCTCGACCGAAAACGCCATCCTGCCCGAGCCCCATCCGGCCGCGCGTTTCCTGCGCATGCTGTGGGCCGACAAGTTCGCGCTGGTCTCCGCCCTGTTCCTGATCATGGTGCTGATCCTTGCCATCATCGGCCCGCATTGGCTCGATGACGTCGCGGTCAAGCAGAACCTGCGCGGCCGCAATCTCGCGCCCTTCGACTGGAGCCGCGACTGGTTCTACTGGCTGGGGGCCGATGCGCTGGGGCGGCCGCTTCTGGCACGCATCATCGTTGCCGCGCAGAACACGCTGATGGTCGCGGCCGGCGCCGTTCTCCTGTCGAGCATTGCCGGCACCTTTTTAGGCCTCGTCGCCGGCTTTTCCTCGCCGCGGCTCGGACAGGTGATCATGCGGCTCGCCGATGTCATCATGTCCTTTCCCTCGCTGCTGATCGCCGTGATCGTGCTCTATTTGCTCGGCTCCTCCGTCCTCAATCTCATCCTCGTTCTGGCGATCACCCGCATCCCGGTCTATCTGCGCACGGCCCGGGCCGAGGTGCTGGAAATCCGCGAACGCATGTTCGTTCAGGCAGCAAGGGTTATGGGCGCGTCCAGCAGGCGCATTCTTTTCCGCCATATCCTGCCGGTGGTTCTGCCGACGCTGGTGACGCTCGCGACGCTCGATTTCGCCTATGTCATGCTGGCCGAAAGCGCGCTCTCCTTCCTCGGCATCGGCATCCAGCCGCCCGAGATCACCTGGGGCCTGATGATTTCGCAGGGGCGGCAATATCTGACCAATGCCTGGTGGCTGTCCTTCTGGCCGGGCCTCGCCATCATCCTCACCACGCTTTCGCTCAACCTTCTGTCCAATTGGCTGCGCATCGCGCTCGATCCGGTGCAGCGCTGGCGGCTGGAAATGAAAGGTGGCCGTCATGGCTGAACCTCTGCTCGACGTGCGCAATCTCTCGGTCGAATTCCACACGCTCGCCGGCATCGTGCCCGCTGTGCGCAACATTTCCTATAGGCTCGACCGAGGCGAAACGCTGGCCATTTTGGGCGAAAGCGGCTCCGGCAAATCGGTCTCTTCGTCGGCCATCATGAACCTCGTGGACATGCCGCCCGGGCGCATCGCCTCGGGCGAGATCCTGCTCGACGGCAAGGACCTGCTGAAGATGACCCCGGCCGAGCGGCTGGAGGTGAACGGCCGGAAGATCGCGATGATCTTCCAGGATCCGCTGAGCCACCTCAATCCCGTCTATACCGTCGGCTGGCAAATCCGGGAGGCGATGACCGCTCATGGAACGCCGCGCGGCGAGGCGGAGGCCGAGACCTTGCGCCTGCTCGGCAGGGTCGGCATTCCCGAGCCAGAGCGTGCCATGGGCAAATATCCGCATGAGTTTTCCGGCGGCCAGCGCCAGCGCGTGATGATCGCCATGGCGCTGGCGCTGCGGCCCGATCTCCTGATTGCCGATGAGCCGACAACCGCGCTTGATGTCACCGTTCAAGCCGAGGTGCTAGCGCTTCTGAAGGAGCTGCAGCGCGAGACCGGCATGGCCATCCTGATCATCACCCATGATCTGGGCGTGGTGGCCGAAATCGCCGACCGTGTCGTGGTGATGGAGAAGGGCGTTCTGGTCGAATCCGGCACGGTGCGCGAGATCTATCACGCGCCGAAACATGCCTATACCCGAAAGCTGATCGCCGCCGCACCCGGCAAGGGTGACATGCATCCGCCGCTGGCGCGTCGCGAGCCGCTTCTCACCGTGCGCGACGTGCGCAAGCGTTATGGCGCGTTCGAAGCGCTGAAGGGGGTATCCTTCGATCTCGCAGCCGGCGAGACGCTGGCCATTGTCGGCGAGAGCGGATCGGGCAAGTCGACGCTCGCCCGCGTTCTCCTGCGGCTGGACGAGCCGGATAGCGGCGTTGCCGAATGGAAGGGGCGCGATCTCTTTACCCTCTCCCCAGCCGAGCTCTTTCGCCTGAGGCGCGACCTGCAGATGGTCTTCCAGGATCCGACACAGTCGCTCAACCCGCGCATGACCGTCTATCAGCTGATTTCCGAGGCCTGGGTCATCCATCCCGACATCCTGCCGAAGTCGAAATGGCGGGCGCGGGTGGCCGAGCTTCTGGCCCAGGTCGGGCTCTCGGCCGAGCATATGAGCCGCTATCCCCACCAGTTTTCAGGCGGCCAGCGCCAGCGCATCGCCATTGCCCGGGCCTTGGCGCTGGAGCCCAAGCTGATCGTCTGCGACGAGGCCGTGTCCGCGCTCGACGTGTCGGTTCAGGCGCAGGTGATCGCGCTGCTCGACGGCCTGCGGCGCGATCTCGGCATTTCCTTCATCTTCATCGCGCACGACCTGCCGGTGGTGCGCGACTTCGCCGATCAGGTCATGGTCATGCGCCGGGGCGAGGTGGTGGAGCTCGGCGATGTGCGCCAAGTCTTCGACGCCCCTCGCGAGGCCTATACGCAGGCGCTGCTGGCCGCCAGCCTCGATCCCGATCCCGAGGTTCAGGCCGCCCATCGCGCGCGCCGTCTCGAACCTGCCTGAGCGGCGCTGCCAAAATTATATTTTCCCCTGTCCAAGGCCAAAGCGATCGCGCCTGAGCCGGACGAGGTCTAGAAACCGGAGTACCATCATGTCCACCAGCACCGCGCCCAAGCGCGCCTTCGTCGCCCTCGTGACCTGCTTCAATACCGATGAAACGATCAATTACGCCGCGACCCGTGCGCAAGTGCGCCGGCAGGTGGAAGCTGGCAACAACATCATGTGCGCCGGCACCAACGGCGATTTCACCGCGCTGACACATGAGGAAAAGATCCGGCTGACGGAAGAGGTGGTGGACGAGGTGGCGGGCCGGGCGCAGGTCATCGTCAATGCCGGCATGCCCGCCACCTTCGAGACCCTGCAGCTCGCCCGAGCCTTCGACCGCATCGGCGTCGACGGCATCGCGGTGATCACGCCCTTCTTCATCGCCTGCACGCAGGATGGCCTGGTGCGCCACTTCTCCACCATCGCGGATGCGGTGAAGACGCCTGTCTATCTCTACGACATCCCCGCCCGCACGCAGAACCATATCGAGCCGGAGACGGCGGCCCGGCTCGCCGACCACGGCAATATTGCCGGCATCAAGGACTCCGGCGGCGCGCAGGAGACGCTTGCGGCCTATCTGCAGGTGTCCAGGGAAAAGCCTGGTTTCACCGTCTATTCCGGGCCGGACCATCTGGTGCTGTGGTCGCTGCAAAATGGTGCAGCCGGCTGTATCTCCGGCCTGGGCAATGCCATGCCGGAGGTCCTGGCGGGCATTGTCGGCGCGTATAATGCCGGGGACCTTGCCGAGGCCGAGCGCCACCAGGCGACATTTGCCGCCTTCCGAACGGAGCTATACGCCCTTGGCTTCGCGCCGGCCATGGTCAAGCGTGCGCTTTATCTGCGCGATCCGTCGGTCGGTGCCAGCCGCCAGCCGGCTCTTCTGCCGGATGCCGACCAGGATGCCAAGCTGCGCACGCTACTTGCGCGTTATGCCCTTCTGCCGTCCGCGTGAGGCCAGCAGACGAGGTCTTCGACGGCGTCAGGACCGCTCCAGCGCCTGGGCAATATCGGCGACGATATCCTCGGCATGTTCGATGCCAATTGAAAGGCGGATATAGCCAGGGGTGACGCCCGCCGCCAGCTGCTCCTCGGCGGTCAGCTGCGAATGGGTCGTCGTCGATGGGTGGATGGCGAGCGAGCGGGCATCGCCGATATTGGCGACGTGATAGAGTAATTGCAGGCTATCGATGAAGCGGCGGCCGGCCTCGCGCCCGTCCTTCAGCTCGAAGCCGACCAATGCACCCCAATGTCCGGACTTGAGATAGCGCCGCGCCCGCTCCCCGGCCTTGCCCTCGTGAAATTTCGGGAAGATCACCTTGGCGACCTTCGGATGTTGCTTGAGAAAGTCGGCGACCTCAGCCGCATTTTCATTATGCTGGCGCAGCCTCAGCGGCAGGGTCTCGAGCCCCTGGATGAACTGGAACGCATTTTGCGGACTGACGGCCGCGCCGATATCGCGCAGCAGCACGGCGCGGATGCGCAGGATATAGGGATGGAAATCAATGGCAGCGGCCTTCTCGATCCAGCTCTTGCCATGATAGCTCGGATCGGGCTCGTGTAGCGTCGGCAGACGCTCGGCCAGATCGGCCCAGGGGAAGTTGCCGCCATCGACGATTGCCCCGCCGATCGATGTGCCATGGCCGCCAATATATTTGGTCGTGGAATAGACCACGACGGCGGCGCCGTGCTCCAGCGGCCGGATGATCAGCGGCGCGGCAGTGTTGTCCACGATCAAGGGAATGCCGTGGCGCCGGCCGATCTCCGCCACCTCGGCGATGGGGAAGACCTCGAGCTTGGGATTGGGCAGCGATTCCGCATAATAGGCCCGGGTGCGCGCGTCGGTGGCGCGGGCGAAGGCCTCGGGATCGTTGGCATCGACGAAGCGTGTCTCGATGCCGAAGCTCTTCAGCGTGGCGGCAAACAGCGCCCAGGTGCCGCCATAAAGGCCGGCGGCGCTGACGATGTTGTCGCCAGCACGGGCAAGATTCAAGATCGCGAAGGCCGAGGCCGCCTGGCCGGATGCCAGCGCCAGCGCCGCTGCTCCGCCTTCGAGCTCCGCCAGCCGCTGCTCGAAGGCATCCTGCGTCGGGTTGGAGACGCGGGTGTAGAGATGGCCCGGCGCCTCCAGCGCAAAGAGCTTGTCCGCTCCTTCTGTGCCGGGAAGCTGGTAGGAACTCGTTTGATAGATCGGCACGGCCACCGCGCCAGTCGCGGGATCGAAGCGGAAGCCTCCTCCATGAAGCGCGATGGTTTCGGGATGGCGCCGCAGACTGCGCGGCCCGGAGGCGCCCTTCGGCGCTGCCGGCGTTTCGGGAATGGCAACAGGCGGATTGTGGATGGTCATGCTCTCTGCCTTTCGTGTGCGTGTCGTCTTGAGGGAGGGGGCGAGGACCTGCCGGCCGTCCGGCAGGTCGCGGTCCAGGTCTCGGGCAGCGCAGGCCTCAGGCCGGTACGGCTTCTTTCTGCGCGGGGTCGATCAGGTCGGCATGATGGGCGCGGGCAACATCGGGGTGGGAGCGCAGACGGCTCTTCAACACGTTGCGGCCGACCTCGCGGAAAAGCGGATTGAGCGGATCCTGCGTGACGCCGGAGACTTCCGCCGCAAGCGCCGCTGGCAGGTCCAGCACGGGGATGGTGGCGGCGAGATTGGCGCCGAGGAAGAAGGGGATCGACAGCCGCTCGCCGCCGGCCGGCGGCGTCACCACCCGGTGGATATTGGCCTTGAGATAGCCGTTGGAGGCCAGCTCAAGCAACTCGCCGACATTGACGACGAAAGTGCGGGGAATAGGTGCCGCATCGATCCAGCCGCCGGCGCCGTCATCCACCTGCAATCCGCCGACACGATCCTGCAGCAGAAGCGTGACGAAGCCGCCATCCTTGTGTGCGCCCACGCCCTGGTCGCTCTCCGTCTGGTCACGGCCGGGATAGCGCACGATCTTCAGAAGCTGGTTCGGCCCGTTGCTGTAGATCGGCGCGAAGACATCGGGCGTCTGCCCCAGTGCTTCGGAAAAGGCCTGCAGCACCTTGATGCCGACCGCCGTGACATCGTCGATCCACTTCAGAACGGCCGGGCGCAGCTCCGGCAAGGCCGAGGGAAACTGGTTGGGCCCGATCAGCCGCTTCCACGGCGGGTCACCGGGCGCGAGTGTCAACTTTTCCCGCTCCGGCCCGAAATCGACCTGCTCGCGCCAATCCTGTGCGCCGCGGGTATATTCGAGCCCCGCACGGTTATAGCCGCGGAAATGCGGCGAGCGGCGCATTTCGATCTCCAGCTTGCTCTCCAGCGGCAGGGCGAAGAAGCGCCGCGCCAGCGCGGTCAGCGCGTCGATCTCGGCCTGCGCGATGCCATGTCCCGTCAGATAGAAGAAGCCGAGACTGCGTGCGACATGACGCAGTTCCTCAAGCGCGGCGGCGCGTTCGGGATGATCGGGCGCGAAACGCCGGAGATCCAGAATAGGAAGCCTTTTGATGGATTGGGTCATGAGATCCTCCTGTCATGCTTCAGACTAGGAGGGTGGCGAGGATATCTACAGAATGAATAGACTATTTGCCGGGCACGTCGTAAAATTTCTTGTTCCCTATTCAAGGGTGACGAGGCGGTCTTTGGCGCAGGCAAACGCTGGGAATGACGCCGGGATGATCGACGCACTGGAGAGGCGCGTTGCCACCGCGGGCTGTTTTACCGCAACAGGCGGACCAGAAAGCCATCGCCGCTACCGTCCAGTCGCAAATCGGCCGTGCTCGTGAGATCGACAGCATCCTCGGAGACGATTTCGACCGTTTCGCCGCCGGCACGGGCCGTAAGGGCGCCTGCGCGGCAGACCAGAAACGCAGCGTCGCAAGGCTGCAGAGAGATATCCTCGCCGGCCTGGATCGGCGTAACCTCGTGGCGCCAGGCGCTAAGGCGGGTCATCACGTTTAGATCGAGGATCGGCCCGTCCACGAGTTCGGCCGCGACGGGGATCTCGGCGGAAAATGTGAAGGGCGGGCTCGTAAGCGTGACGAGGCGCGTCTCTTCGCCCGATGGCGTCAGCCTGATGCCAGCGCCATTCAGAATGCAGAGCGTGCGCTCGATTCCGGGAAAGAGCGAGAAGGGGCCATCGCTGGCGACATGCGCCATGCTCAGCCGCCAGTCGAAATCCACAAGCGTTGTCGCACCGGGGGAAATGGCGATCTCCCGCGTCTCCCCGCCGCCATTCTTCCAGGGCATGCGCCGATGGTGGCGGGCGGGGAGGAGACGCATGGCCTTATTCTCCGAGAATGGCGGGCAGGCGCAGGCCCTGCTCGCGGGCACAATCGAGCGCGATCTCATAGCCGGCATCGGCATGGCGCATGACGCCGGTGGCCGGATCGTTCCACAGCACGCGCTCGATCCGCCGGTCGGCATCCTCGCTGCCATCGCAGCAGATGACCATCCCCGAGTGCTGGGAAAAGCCCATGCCGACGCCGCCGCCGTGATGCAGCGAGACCCAGGTGGCGCCGGACGCCGTATTGAGCAGGGCGTTCAGCAGCGGCCAGTCGGAGACCGCGTCCGAACCATCCTTCATCGCTTCGGTCTCGCGGTTGGGCGAGGCGACCGAGCCGGAATCGAGATGGTCGCGACCGATCACGACTGGAGCCTTCAGCTCGCCCTTGCGCACCATTTCGTTGAAAGCGAGGCCGAGGCGGTGGCGGTCGCCGAGGCCGACCCAGCAGATGCGCGCCGGCAGGCCCTGGAAGGCGATGCGCTCGCGCGCCATGTCGAGCCAATTGTGCAGGTGGTGATTGTCGGGCAGAAGCTCCTTCACCTTGGCATCGGTCCGGTAAATATCCTCCGGATCGCCGGAAAGCGCCGCCCAACGGAAGGGCCCGATGCCCCGGCAGAAGAGCGGGCGGATATAGGCGGGCACGAAGCCGGGGAAGGCGAAGGCGTTTTCCAGCCCCTCATCCTTGGCCACCTGGCGGATATTGTTGCCATAATCCAGCGTCGGCACGCCGGCGTTCCAGAAATCGACCATGGCGGCGACATGCTGCTTCATCGAGGCGCGGGCGGCCGCTTCCACGGCTTTCGGGTCGCTCTCGCGCTTGGCGCGGGCCTCTTCCACGCTCCAGCCGGCTGGCAGATAGCCGTTGCGCGGATCATGGGCCGAGGTCTGGTCGGTGACGATATCCGGACGCGGACCGCCTGCCTGCATGCGGCGGACAAGCTCGGGGAAGATCTCGGCGGCATTGCCGAGCAGACCGACGGACTTGGCTTCGCCCGCCTTGGTCCAGCGGTCGATCATCTCAAGCGCTTCGTCCAGGCTGCGGGCCTTTTCGTCGACATAGCGGGTGCGCAGGCGGAAATCGATGCGCGTCTCGTCGCATTCCACCGCCAGGCAGCAGGCGCCGGCCATGACGGCGGCGAGCGGCTGGGCGCCGCCCATGCCGCCAAGCCCGCCTGTCAAGATCCAGCGGCCCGTGAGGTTGCCGTCATAATGCTGGCGGCCGGCCTCCACGAAGGTCTCATAGGTGCCCTGCACGATGCCCTGCGTGCCGATATAGATCCAGGAGCCGGCGGTCATCTGGCCATACATGGCGAGACCCTTCTGATCCAGCTCGTTGAAATGGTCCCAGGTGGCCCAATGCGGCACCAGATTGGAATTGGCGATCAGAACGCGCGGCGCGTCCTTATGGGTGCGGAAGACGCCGACCGGCTTGCCGGACTGCACCAGCAGCGTTTCTTCGTCGCTCAAGCTCTTCAGTGCGGCGACGATCCGGTCGAAATCGGCCCAGGTGCGGGCGGCACGGCCGATGCCACCATAGACCACCAGCTCATGCGGATTTTCGGCGACGTCAGGGTCGAGATTGTTCATCAGCATGCGCAGCGGCGCTTCGGTCAGCCAGCTCTTGGCGTTGAGCTCGTTGCCGCGCGGCGCGCGGATCTCGCGGATGTTGTGGCGTGGATCGGTCACGGCAGAAGTTCCCTGTTATCGTTGAGCAGTGAGGTCGGCGGCAAGCGCTTCGAGCCGCTGGAGAATCGCGCCGAGATGGGGGCGCAGCCGCTCCGCTTTGCCGGCATCATAAGCGAAGGGTGGCGCTTCCTCGGCAAGATGGGTGGCTTGGGCCAGCTCCATCTGAATGGCATGCTGACCCTCGGAAGGCCGTCCGTAATGCCGGGTGGTCCAGCCGCCCTTGAAGCGGCCATTGAGAACGGCGCTGTAGTCGATCGCGCTATTCGCGATATCGAAGGCCGCAGCCTCGATGCGGGCGTCGCAGGTCCGGCCCATATCGGTGCCGATGTTGAAATCCGGCAGCCGACCCTCAAAGAGGAAGGGAATATGCGAGCGGATCGAATGGCAGTCATAGAGAATGGCCACGCCATGGATCGCCTTCACCCGTGCAATTTCTGCCTCCAGTGCCGTATGATAGGGCTGGTGGAAGTCGCGCAGGCGAGCGGCCAGATCGGCCTCATCCGGTCCTTCGCCTTCGTTCCAGATCGCCACGCCGTCGAAATCGGTCTCGGGCACCAGGCCCGTGGTGTTCTGGCCCGGATAGAGGCTTGCGCCTGACGGATCGCGATTGGCGTCAACGACATAGCGATGGAAGGTGGCGCGCACCGTCGTCACGTTGTCCAGCAGCCCGTCATAGAGCCGGTGGATATGCCAGTCCGTATCGGCCAGCAGCCGGCCATTATCGTTCAGCCGCGCCCAGATGTCCGGCGGCACCTCGGTGCCCGTATGCGGGAAGCCGAGGATGACGGGCGAGCGCCCCTGTTTGATGTCCACGACCTTGCTCATGACAAGCTCTCCTTTTTTCGGTCCGTGGCGTCGATGCCGCGCCGTTCAACGCCCCGACAGTGCGGGCAGCAGGTCGGGCTCGATCGTTTCGACCAATGCGCCGGTGGCGATCAAATGGCTGGCGACTTCCAGATCGTCGGCCATGTAGCGGTCTTCGGTCAGCGCCGGCACGACGGCGCGGACCGTGGCGATGACTTTCTGCAAAGCCGGACTTGTCGTCAGGGGCCTGCGCAGCTCCACGCCTTGGCTTGCCGTCAGCGCCTCGATGCCGATAATGCCGAAGAGATTGTCGGTCATCTGAAAAAGCCGCCTTGCGCCATGGCAGGCCATGGACACATGGTCCTCCTGATTGGCCGAGGTCGGCGTGGAATCGACGGAGGCCGGGTGGGCGAGCTGCTTGTTCTCCGACATCAGCGCGGCTGAGGTCACCTCGGCGATCATCAGCCCGGAATTCAGCCCCGGCTTGACCGCGAGGAAGGCCGGCAGGCCATAGGACAGCGCGGGATCGACCAGCAATGCGATGCGCCGCTGGGCGATCGCGCCGATCTCACACACCGCGAGCGCGATCTGGTCGGCGGCAAAGGCGACGGGTTCGGCATGGAAATTGCCGCCTGAGACGACCGAACCGTCCGATAGCACCAGCGGATTGTCGGTCACCGCATTGGCCTCGATCTCCAGCGTGCGGGCGACGTTGCGCAGAATGTCGAGGCAGGCGCCGTCCACCTGCGGCTGGCAGCGGATGCAATAGGGGTCCTGCACCCGCTCGTCGCCCTCGATATGGCTTTCGCGAATGGCGGAGCCGGCAAGCAGGTCGCGCAGCGCCGCCGCCGCATCGATCTGGCCCTGATGGCCGCGCAGCGTGTGAATGTCGGGATGGAAGGGGGCGGACGAGCCCATGGCCGCATCGGTGGAAAGCGCACCCGTGATCAGCGCCGCCTGCGCCGCGCGATGCGCCCGGAACAGGCCAGCGAGCGCCAGGCCGGTGGACACCTGCGTGCCGTTGATCAGCGCCAGCCCTTCCTTGGCGGCAAGCACGATGGGCTCAAGCCCGGCGCGCTTCAGAGCTTCGCTACCGGGCAGCCGCTCGCCTTTAAAGAAGGCTTCGCCCGCGCCGATCATCACCGCCGTCATATGGGCGAGCGGCGCAAGATCGCCGGATGCGCCGACCGAGCCCTTTTCCGGGATCACGGGCGTCACGTCCCTTTCCAGCATCGCCTCGATCAGCCGCACCAGCGCCAGCCGCACGCCGGAGGCTCCGCGCCCGAGCGACATCAGCTTCAGCACCATGATCAGCCGGACGATCTCGCGCTTCAGCGGCGCGCCGAGGCCGCAGCAATGCGAAAGAATGAGATTGCGCTGCAGGGTCGCGACATCGGCGCTGTCGATCTTGATCGAGGCCAGTTTGCCGAAGCCGGTATTGATGCCATAGACCGGCGCATTGCCTGCCGCGATCTCGGCGATCCGACCGGCGGCTGCCTCGATACCCGCATCGAACTCGGGCGAAAGGCGCGCGGCTTCGCCGGTCCAGTAGATCCGGGCAAGTTGATCGAGCGTCACGGCGCCCGGATGCAGAAGAAGGGTCATCGACGGGTTTCCTCGCCTTTGTAAATGCGTGCATGGAGCGGGTTGAAGCCGATGCGGTAGACCAGCTCTGCCGGGCTTCCGATCGACCAGATCGCCAAATCGGCGGATTTGCCAGCTTCGAGCGTGCCGATCTCGGCAAGCAGGCCAAGCGCGCGCGCGCCTTCGCGGGTTATGCCGGCAAGGCACTCTTCCACCGTCAGACCGAAGAACGTGGCCGCCATATTCATGGTCAGCAGCAGCGAGGTCAGCGGCGAGGTGCCGGGATTGCAGTCCGTGGCAATCGCAATGGGCACGCCGGCCTGGCGCAGGCCCGCCACCGGCGGCGCCTGCGTCTCGCGAATGGCATAGAAGGCGCCGGGCAGCAGCACGGCGACGGTGCCGGCCTTGGCCATGGCGGCGATGCCGTCTTCGTCGAGATATTCCAGATGATCCGCCGAGAGCGCGCCATAGGAAGCGGCAAGCTTTGCCCCACCGAGATTGGAGAGCTGCTCGGCATGCAGCTTGACTGGCAGGCCAAGAGCGGTGGCGCGGTCGAAGACGCGGGCGATTTCAGCAGGCGAAAAAGCGATCCCCTCACAGAAGCCATCGACCGCGTCGACCAGTCCGGCCGCATGCGCTTCGTCCAGACCAGGCAGGACGACCTCGTTGAGATAGGCATCCGCACGGCCCCTGTAATTGGCCGGCAAGGCATGAGCGGCGAGGTAGCTGGTGGCGATGCGAAGCGGCCGGATATTGCCGAGCGCGCGCGCTGCCTTGAGCATGCGGATCTCGCCCTCGCGGCTCAGCCCATAGCCGGATTTGACCTCCAACGTGGTGACACCTTCGCCGATCAGCGTATCGACGCGGGGCAGCGCGCTTTCGACAAGGCCCTCGACGGACAGCGCATTGGTGGCCTTGACCGAGGAAACGATACCGCCGCCTGCGCGCGCGATTTCTTCATAGCTCGCGCCTTGCAGCCGCATTTCGAATTCACGGGCGCGGTTGCCGCCATGGACGATGTGGCTGTGGCAATCGACCAGGCCCGGCGTGACCCAGCGGCCATCGAGATCGATGGTCTGCGTTCCCGCAGGCAGGCTCGACGGCAGCGCCGCCTGCGGGCCAGCATAGACGATACGGCCGCGATCAGCGAGGATTGCGCCATGCTCGATGATGCCGAGGCCCGGACGATCCGGTGCGAGAGTGGCCAGGCGGGCATTGCGCCAAAGCCTCGGCCCTGCCGGTTCGCGCCCGTCTCCCCTCAGGTCGAAATCGTCTTGAGACATCGATTGCACCTTTTCTTCGCTGCGAACATGTATATACATAATAAGCAGGCTGACAAGCGGAATTTCGAGGCAGGCGCCATCCCGTCATCCGGTGAGGCGTGACGAGACCGAAGAGACAGGGAGTGGCTTTCCATGGTGACATTGCATGCGCAGTCGGCGCTTCTGCCGCAGGGCTGGGCCGAAAATGTGCGGCTGACGCTCTCTTCCGGCCGGATCGACCGCGTGGAAACCGGCGTCGAGCCGGGGCCGGGGGACGAGCGCTGTGCCGCGCTGGTTCCGGCCATGCCCAATCTGCACAGCCATGCCTTTCAGCGTGCCATGGCCGGGCTTGCGGAGGAGCGGGGGCCAGGCGACGACAGCTTCTGGAGCTGGCGAACCGTGATGTATCGCTTTGCCCTGTCGATGACGCCGGAGCATGTCGAGGCGGTGGCCGCGCAGCTCTACATGGAGATGCTGGAAGCCGGCTTTGGTCGCGTCGGCGAGTTTCACTATCTGCATCATGACCGCGACGGCCGGCCCTATGAAAATCCCGCCGAGCTCTCGGAGCGCATTGCTGCGGCAAGCCAGAGCGCTGGGATCGGGCTGACGCTGCTTCCAGTGTTTTATGCGCATTCCGGCTTTGCCGGCGCCGCGCCGATCGAGGGACAGCGGCGGTTTATCCACGGGATCGATGCGTTCGCCGATCTTCTTGAGCGCTGCCGCGCGATGGGAGTAACGCTGCCCGGCTTTCGGCTGGGCCTGGCACCACACAGCCTGCGCGCGGTGACGCCGGACGAGCTGGCGGCATTGCTGCCGCTGGCGGGCGAGGGGCCGGTGCATATCCACGTGGCCGAACAGGTAAAAGAGGTGGAGGATTGTGTCGCCTGGTCCGGCGCGCGACCGGTGGAATGGCTGCTCGAACACGCGCCCGTCGACAGCAATTGGTGCCTGATTCATGCAACCCACATGACCAATGCAGAGGTGCAGGCCATGGCTGCTGCCGGCGCTATTGCCGGCCTCTGCCCGATCACCGAGGCCAATCTGGGCGACGGCACCTTTGCCGCGCCCGCCTTCCTGCAGGCCGGAGGCCGTTTCGGCATCGGCTCCGATTCGAACGTGCTGATCGCGCTCGATCAGGAATTGCGGCAGCTCGAATATTCGCAGCGCCTTGCCCATCGCGCGCGCAACGTCATCGCGAAGAGCGGCTGCTCGACCGGCGGACGCCTGTTTTCCGCGGCCTTGGATGGTGGCGGCCGCGCGCTGGCAGCGCCCGTCGGCTTGAGCGCCGGTATGGCAGCCGATCTCGTTTCGCTCGATCTCAGCGGCATACCCGGCGCGGCTGGCGACCGCATTCTCGACCACTGGATCTTTGCCGGCACTGTCGCGGTCGATAGTGTGTGGACCGGCGGCGTGCGGCAGGTGGAAAAGGGCCGTCACCGCCATCGCGAGGCCATCAACAGCCGATTCAAGGCCGCCATGGCCGACCTGATGGAGGCTTGAATGCCAGCGATGGACCGTCGCGGCAGCGAAACGATCTTGCCGCTTTCCGCATCTCCATCATCTTGGCTGAGAGACGGGCGGATGCGGGGTGATGGAAGAGGACGCGCGTGCGCATCGAGCGGAGCTGAGAAAAGAGCAGCATGGACGAAGGCCGGGACAAGACGCTGCACCAGCGCATCCTCACAGACATTGAGGGAAACATCGTGTCGGGCCGCTGGCCGCCGGGCACGCGCATTCCCTTCGAGGTCGATCTGGCGGAGCGCTACGGCTGTTCGCGCATGACCGTCAACAAGGTGCTGTCGCAGCTTGCCAAGGCCGGCCTGATCGAAAGGCGGCGCAAGTCGGGCAGCTTCGTCACCCAGCCCCAGGCGCAGTCGGCCGTGCTGGAGATCCACGACATCCAGGCAGAGGTTCAATCTCTCAACCTGCCCTATGCGTTTTCGCTCATCGGCGCCAGGAAGCGGCTGGCCAAGGCGGAGGATCTTCGGCGGCTGGACCTGGACAAGGGTGCGTCGCTTTTCGAGGTGACCTGCCTGCACCAGGCCGGCGGACACCCCTTTTGTCTGGAAGAGCGGCTGATCAATCTCGCCACGGTGCCGGATGCCGCCACGGCCGATTTTACCATCCTGCCGCCAGGCCCCTGGCTTGTCAGCCAGGTCCCTTGGAGCACGGCGGAGCACAGGATCCAGGCTATCGGCGCGAGTGCTGATGCCGCGGCGGCGCTGCACCTGCCGCGCGGCACACCCTGTCTCGTGGTCGAGCGGAGGACCTGGAGCCAGGAAGGCCCGGTCACGCATGTGCGCTTCACCTATCCCGGAGACCGGCATGCGCTGGTGGCCCGCTTCACGCCGGCGTCATCGACCTGACAGGTCGGGCATTCGCGCCCTGGCCTCAATCCGCTTCAATCGTAGAGGTAATGCGCTGGCCACTCGGCACGCGGAATCTCGGCTCCAAGTGTATAGTCCAACTGATGCGCATCGAGATGGCGCGGTCCGGTCTGGCAGCGGAAGGACAGCCGGTACCAGCGGCCATTGCTGCGCAGGGCCGCACCCGGCGCTTCCATCAGATTGGCTTTGATGACCGGGTCCTTGAAGGTGTAGGCGATGACCTTGTCGACATTGAAGCGGCTGCGCTCGCGATTGATCTGGTCCATCACCTCCGTATCGCAGGTCTGTTCCAGTCGCGTTTCCGGATCGAGCTTCATCAATTGGCCGTTCAGGCGCTCGTTGCTCAGCGCAAAGACCGGCGCGGACGTTCCGGTGGCGAGAAGGCTAACCAGGATGAAGAGGCTTGTGTGTTTCAACGGCTGGCTCCGGTTTTGGCAGGATGATCGCGGCAGCGGGTCGAAAGGCCGCGCTTATGGCCGCTGCCGTCCCGGCCTGTCAACCGTAGGCGGGACCTGATTTCTGGCCGCAAGCCAACAGCCGCCTTGCTCCGCTACAATCATTTGCGGAACCAAACTGCGCCTTGCCTTCGTGCTTCTTCAGAAGCGCCAGCCCTGTGCATAGCCGCGTTCGAACCATACTCTGACGACCAATTTACGGTGTGCGGCCTCAACCAAAAGCGGCAATCATTCGCCGCCTATCCGTTCATGTCCGCGCTATAATTAAGCGAGCCGTGACTATTAAGACACGCGTGACGCGAAATTTTGCCGATCTTAAGGTTCCGGGAAGGGGTTCTTCGTAAGCTCCTGCTGTGTAAAACCGCCCGCTGCGGCCGACGCTTACCCTCCCGGCCGATCAGCTTTGGGCGGGTCTGTGTCGTGCAGCGTGATGAAAGCGCCAGTTTGAACCGGAAATTGCGATCGATCGGGGATATTGCGCGGCTCGACGGCCTCTTCAGGCTGGGCGTGATCGTAACGCTATTGTGCACCGGAATTTTCGCCGCTGTGGTGCTCAGCCGATCCTATCGCGATTTCGTAACGGCGAACGATGACCTCCGGCAGATCGAGCGCTATCGCCTGGTGCTCGATGTCTCCAGCCGGCTGTCGTCCGAGCGCAATCCCTCGCATCTCATCATCGGCGCAGGCTCCACCGCACCTCCCGTTCTAATTCAAAAGCTTGCCACGCGGCGGGCTCGGGCCGACCAGGGCCTGCGTGATCTGGTCCAGGCCTTGCCCGAGGCCCGCGACCCCACGAGCGAGACGGCAAAGATCCTGGACCGGCTGCACACGGCGCTGAGCACAGCCCGTGGCCGGATCGATGCTCTGGCCGTGCTTCCGACCGCGCAACTGACCAGCGACGCTCTTCAGGAGGCTGTGGACAAGGAGCTGGTCGTTTCCGACCTTTACGAAGAACTGATCGATATGCAGGCGCGCCGCTTATCGCGCGAGGATGGCGACCTGACCAGCACCGTCTTTTTCGGGCGTATGCTGGCTGAGCTGCGTGACTACAGCGGACGGCTGCGCGCCGCCGTCATCGTGCCGTTGACGCTGGGCGAGCCGCTGCCGCTTGCCAACATCATTGCCGCCCGGCGCATGGAGGGCCGCGTTCTCCAGCTCTGGTCGATGATCGAGCAGGATCTGGCGGCCGAGACCGACTTGCGCATGGCCGATACGATCAATGCGGTGCGGGTCGGCTTCCTGCAGGATGGGCTGGCGCTGCTCAACCGGGTGATCTTCGACAGCATCGAGAAGAAGCCCTATTCGATCAACGCCATCCAGATGACCGAGGAATTCGGCCGCGTCCTGCGCCCTCTCGATGTTGCGCGCGAAGCGATCCTCGGGGCGATGCTCGAACGGTTCGAAGCGCGGCGCTGGGCCGCGCTGATGAAGATCGCCTCCTTCGCGGCAATGACGGTGCTGATCGCCGTAATCCTTCTGGCCATGAGCCGCCTTCTCGCGCGCGCCATCTTCGCGCCGCTGGTGACCGCGCATGATGCGGTGATGCAGCTGAGCCGCGGAGAGCGCCTGGCAGCGGCCGGTGACAGGCTCCATCGCGGTGAACTGGCCGAGCTGTTTACCGCGCTCGATGCGCTTGACCAGCGGCTGGCCGAGCGGGAGCGCCTGCTGCAGCAGACCATGCGCATGTCCGAGACCGACGCGCTGACCGGCCTGCACAACCGCCGGGCACTGGAGCTGATCGTGCGTCAGCGCGAACGCGACCAGCGCCAGACAGCCCTGATCCTGATCGATATCGACCGGTTCAAGGCCATCAACGACACGCATGGCCATCTGACGGGCGACGACATCCTTGTCGGTCTTGCCAAGCATCTCGAGCGCGTGCGGGACGCCAGCGGCGCCATTGCCACGGTCGCGCGCTTCGGCGGCGAGGAGTTCGCGATCCTGACCGTTGCGGGCGAGCTGGAGCAGGCTGCCGTCATGGCGGAAACCTTGCGCCGCTCGATTGCCGATCTCTCTTTTGAGCTTCCGGGCAAGGCGCCGCTACGCATCACTGCCAGTTTCGGCGTTGCCGTCGGTCCCTCGGATTTTCAAGCCTGGCAAAGCATTATGGCCGCAGCGGATGCCGCGCTTTACAAGGCCAAGGAGACTGGACGAAACCGGGTCTGCATCGATGCCGAGGGTTCCGTCCTTTCGGACGAGCGCACATCCGCTGCGCGCTTGCGCGCCTGATTTTCCAAACGACTCGCTGTTTTCAAAAAAGTTGACAGCTGTCATCACGCACGGCAAACCGCCTGGGCTGCCCAGACACGCCGGTGCGACCCCTGCGCCAAGGCCCGCTGCATATCTGTCGTGACGAAAGGCGCTCACCATGAAAACCATCGTCGTCTGTTCGGGAGGGCTAGATTCGGTCACGCTCGCGCACCGCATCGCCGCAACGCAGACCCTTATGGGGCTTCTCTCCTTCGATTACGGTCAGCGACACAAGAAGGAGCTGGACTTTGCCGCCCGCGCGGCGGCCAGGCTCGGTGTGCCGCATGATGTCATCGATCTCTCGCCGGTTGGACGGCAGCTGACCGGCTCGGCGTTGACCGACGATGTGGACGTGCCTGACGGGCATTATGCCGAGGAGACGATGAAGGCGACCGTCGTGCCCAACCGCAACGCCATTATGCTGGCCGTCGCCTTCGGCCTGGCGGCCGCGCGCGGCGCGGAGGCGGTGGCCGCCGCCGTGCATGGGGGCGATCACTTCATCTATCCCGATTGCCGGCCTGCCTTCATCGATGCCTTTCAGGCGATGCAGGATGCCGCGCTCGATGGATACGCCTCGATCCAACTCGTCACGCCGTATGTCCGCCTGTCGAAGGCGGATATCGTCAGCGATGGCGCCCGATATCAGGTGCCCTTTGCCGAGACCTGGTCCTGCTACAAGGGCGATCTGCGCCATTGTGGACGGTGCGGAACCTGCGTGGAACGGCGCGAGGCCTTTCATCTCGCCGGCATTGCCGATCCGACCGACTATGCCGATCCGGATTTCTGGCAGGCGGCAATCAAGGGCTTTCGCGCCGAAGAGGTCTGATGCGGGATTTGCAAGGGCGAGCAGTCCTGCAGTTTTCGGATGTCCTGTCGCCCGAAGGGTCTGGCGCGGCGACGCATTTCGCAGTCTAAGCGCAGGTGCACGCCTGTTCGGTAGAGGGAGCCCCTGCAATGAAAGCCATGCTGTTTGAAGCCTTTGGCCAGATGCCCGAGATTTCCACTGTTGCCGATCCGGTGCCGGCGCGCGGCGGCGTGGTGATCGAGGTCAAGGCGACGGGACTCTGCCGCAGCGACTGGCATGGCTGGATGGGGCACGATCCGGATATTCGCCTGCCGCATGTGCCCGGCCATGAATTTGCTGGTGTCGTGGCTGCCGTCGGCGCGGATGTCAAAAGCTTCCGCGTAGGGGAGCGGGTGACCGTGCCCTTCATTGCCGCCTGCGGCCATTGCCGGGAATGCCATGCCGGCCATCAGCAGGTCTGCGAGGCGCAGTTCCAGCCGGGCTTTACCCATTGGGGCTCTTTTGCCGAGTTCGTCGCGATCGACCGGGCGGATCATAATCTCGTGCGTCTGCCCGAGGCCATGGACTTTCCCACCGCGGCGAGCCTCGGCTGCCGCTTCGCCACCTCGTTTCGCGCGGTGGTGGACCAGGGCCGGGCGCGGGGTGGAGAGTGGGTGGCGGTGCATGGTGCCGGCGGCGTCGGCCTCTCGGCCATTATGATCGCGGCAGCGCTCGGCGCCCAGGTGGTGGCCATCGATGTGTCAGAGCCGAAGCTCGCGCGCGCTCGATCGCTCGGTGCCAGTGCAACGGTCAACAGCCGCGAGGTCGTTTCCGTCGTCGAGGCCGTGCGCGAGATCACCAGCGGTGGCGCGCATCTGTCGATCGATGCGCTCGGTCATCCCGAAACCTGCTTCAACTCGATTTCCAATCTTCGTCGGCGTGGCCGTCATGTTCAGGTCGGGCTGATGCTGGCCGAGCATGCTCGGCCGGAAATCCCGATGTCACAGGTCATTGCCCATGAGCTGGAAATCTACGGCAGCCATGGCATGCAGGCCTGGCGTTATGACGCCATGCTCGCCATGATCGAGAGCGGCAGCCTCAAGCCGGAGCGGCTACTGGGTGAGATGATTTCGCTCGAAGCCGCCGTAGCCGCTCTGGCGGACATGGGCCACAAGCCGCCCGACGGCATCAGCATCATCGATCCGCGACTTTAACGCGGCGCACAAGCCTGCCTTGCGCTCAAGCCGTATCGGGCGTGGCCGCCACGCAGGGCCTGTAGCCGCGGGCAAGCTTTTGGCGGAGCAGGGCCTCATGCGCCGCTTCCGCCTCCTGCGGCCGGTCGAAGAGGTCGATGCGCCTGTGGCCGCGCGTGCCGATACGGCCCCATTCCCGAACCATGGATACTGGGCCAAACAGGCTCGGCTCCAAGGTCAGGCGGTAGAAGCGGGCCATGTTGCGCGCGGGGTCTATGCGGCGCAGGTGAATGGGCAGGCTGAGAGAGGCTGGCATGAGCGCGAGTCTCGCTCATGCGGGAATCACGGGTCCAACGACTTCTTGGAATCGGTTCCGCCCGACCGATTCATCCGCGTGATGGATGGCTTTCTCAAGGTTGGACCAGCCCCTCTCGTGCGGCAGCCAGGATGGCGCGCGTCAGCGGCTTGATCTCCTCGGCCATCAGCCGGTTCACCTGCCAGTCGAGCGGCGTGTCGATGCAGATGCCGGGCATAAGCTCGACCAGCCGCCCCGCCTCCAGATGCGCTTTCACCAGCGGCGCCGGGTTCATGCCCCAGCCGAGGCCCAGCAAAGCGCCATCGACGAAGCTTTGCGACGAGGGCAGCCAGTGGGTGGGGTGGGCGATCTCGCGGCCCAGCGCCTTGGCGATCCAGTCGCTCTGCAGCCGGTCCTTGGTGTTGAAGGTCAGGGCAGGGGCGGCGGCAATCGCTTCCGGTGAGACGCCCTGCGGAAAATGTCGAGCGACGTAAGCCGGGCTGGCGGTGGCATGATAGCGCAGCGCGCCGAGCGGCTGGCGCTTGCAGCCCTGCACCGGCCGGCCGAGCGCCGTAACCGCCGCCACCACCTGGCCGCGCCTCAGCCAATCCGCCGTATGGTCCTGGTCATCGACAGCAATGTCGAGCAGCGCCAGGTCATCCTTGTTATAGGCCGCGGCGGCCGGCAGGAACCAGGTCGCAAGGCTGTCCGCGTTGACGGCGAGCCGCAGCGTGACCCGTGGCGCAGCGCCAGCGCCTGCCTGCGGCCCCAGCCCCGGGAGGCTCTTCAGAAGCGTGGCTTCGAGCATGCCGACATGCTCCATATGCCGGCAGAGCCAGGCGCCTTTCTCCGTTGCCTTGCACGGCGCGCCTCGCTGGATCAAAACCAGGCCCAGCCGCTCCTCCAACTGGCGCACGCGCTGCGAGATCGCCGATGGGGTCACAGAGAGCTTGCGGGCGGCGCGCTCGAAACTGCCGGTCTCGACCACGGCGGCCACAGCCGCAAGGGCAGGATAATCGAACATGATCGTCTTTAGCTCAGCTTCACCAACCTTAGCTGCTTTAATTAGCCTAAAGTCGATCCGCCATCTAGAAGCCCTGTCATACCCTGCTTCTCCGTCGCTTGAGGATTTGCATGACATGACCGCCAGCGTTTTCCTGACCGGGCTTGGCACCGGTCTCAGCCTCATCCTTGCCATTGGCGCGCAGAACGCCTTCGTTTTGCGCCAAGGGCTGAAGCGCGAGCATGTCTTCGTCGTTTGCCTGATCTGCGCGCTCTCGGATGCTGCCCTTGTCACCCTGGGTGTTGCGGGCTTTGGCACGGTAGCGCGGGTCATGCCTTGGCTCGATCCCGCCTTTCGCTATGGCGGCGCCGCCTTCCTGATGCTCTATGCCTTTCGCAGCCTCCAGGCCGCGCTGAAGCCGCATGCCGGCTTGAAGGCCGCGCCCGCTGCGCCTGCGAGCCTGCGCGCAACCATGCTGACGGCCTTGGCCCTGACCTTCCTCAATCCGCATGTCTATCTGGACACGGTCATTCTGCTCGGCAGCATCTCCACCCGCTTCCCCGCCAGTAAGCCCGCCTTTGCGGCAGGCGCCATGACGGCTTCGGCGCTGTTCTTCTTTTCGCTCGGCTATGGCGCGCGCCTGCTCGGTCCGCTCTTTGCCCGTCCTTCGGCGTGGCGGGTGCTGGATTTCATCATCGCGCTGATCATGGGCAGTATCGCGGTGAAATTGCTGATAGGCGATTGAGAAGGGCGGACGGTGAAGATGGCGAGAAATGGCCTTTTTCCGCCCCTGCGAAGGCCTGTGCATTGCCGCAATTTTCAGCTTTTTGTTCGCTTGACTTAATTTTGTGCGCTCCCTAAGAATTTAAACCAATTGGTAAAAATGCCAGAGGGGAACATCGTCATGCGCAATCCGATCATCCTGTCTCGACGTCATGTGCTGGCCTCCGGCCTCGCGCTCGGCGCCAGCGCGGCGCTGGGGCCGCTGGCCCGTGCAGCAGCGCCGGTCAAGGTCGCCGGCATTCACGGCTCTCCGGTGGAAAATGCCTGGAATTCGGTGCTGCACAAGGCGCTGCAGGATGCGGCCAAGGACGGCGTGATCGAATATGTCTTCTCCGAGGGCGTTTCGGGCACGGATTATCCCCGCGCCATGCGCGAATATGCCGAGCAGGGCGCCAAGCTGATCATCGGCGAAACCTTCCCGGTCGAAAAGCAGGCCCGCGAGGTGGCGGCCGACTATCCCGATACCGCCTTCGTCATGGGCTCCAGCGGCAAGGAAGCGGGCGATAATTTCGGCGTCTTCGGCACCTGGAATTTCGATGGCGCCTATCTCGCCGGCATGCTGGCGGGCAAGATGACCAAGTCCAACGTCGTCGGCTCGGTCGGCGCCATGCCGATCCCCGAGGTCAACATGCTGATCAATGCCTTTGCGGAGGGCGTGAAGGCGGTCAATCCCAATGCCAAGCATATGGTGACCTTCATCGGCACCTTCTTCGATCCGCCCAAGGCGCGCGAAGCCGGTCTTGCCCAGATCGATGCCGGGGCCGACATTCTCTTCGGCGAGCGCATCGGCACGGCGGATGCTGCCAAGGAGCGCAAGATCAAGTCGGTCGGCTCGCTGATCGACTATACGCCGCGCTATCCCGACACGGTCTTCGCCAATGCGCTATGGAATTTCCGCCCGATCCTCAATGCGGCGCTGGCTGATGTCGCCGCCGGCAAGCCGACCGGGCGCGACTACACGGCTTACGGCCTGATGAAGGAAGGCGGCAGCGATATCGTCTATGTCAAGGGCGTGGCCCCGGCCGAGGCGGAAGCCGCGATGGAAGCCAAGCGCGCGGAGATCAAGGCCGGCACCTTCGAAGTGCCGAAGATCATGACCGAGCCGAAGTAAGCGGTTTTCGACATGATCGAGGATGCCACGGCGCTGGCCGGAGCGATCCGCTCAGGCCGGCTGACAGCGTCGGCGGCCATGCAGGCCTCGCTCGATGCCGCGAAGGATCAGGCGCATCTTGGCGCGTTGACCCATGTCGATGCGCAAGTGGGACTTGCCGCCGCCGCCCGGATCGATGCCATGCTCGGCGAAGGCGGCGCTTTGGGATCGCAAGCGTCGGCGCTGCCCTTTCTTGGCGTGCCGACGCTGGCCAAGGATCTCGGCGGCCCCTTTGCCGGCTTGCCGGTCAAGGCTGGTTCGGCGCTGTTTTCCGCGCCGCCCTCCGCCGCTGTTCCCGACATGCCGGCGCCGGACTCCGATCTGGCGGCGCGTTTTCGCGCGGCCGGCCTTTGTCCCTTCGGCGTCACCACCAGCCCTGAATTCGGCCTGTCGCTCTCAAGCGAGCCGGCGATCGGGCCGATCTGCCGCAATCCGCTCGATCTCAGCCGAACGGCCGGTGGCTCTTCAGGCGGCGCGGCGGCTGCGGTGGCAGCCGGGATCGTCGCCATTGCCCATGCCACCGATGCCGGCGGCTCGATCCGCGTGCCCGCCGCCGCCTGCGGACTGGTGGGCCTGAAGCCGGGGCGAGGCCTGATGCCGGGAGGACCGGCTTTCGGCAATCATCTCGGCGGCATTGCCGCAGAACTCGTCATCAGCCGCACCGTGCGGGATACGGCCACCGCGCTTGCCTGCCTCGGCGGACAGGCGCGCGGGCCGTTTCCGCCGGTCGCGCTGCCGCCAAGCCTTGCCGCCATCCAAGAGCCGCTTAGCATCGGCCTTCTCACCGAGATCTCGCCCGATCTGCCGGTCGAGGCCGACCGTCTCCAGGCGGTGGAAGCCGCCGCGCGGAGCCTGGAGGCCGATGGCCACCGCCTGGTGCGGCTCGACGCCGCCACGCTGTCGGCCCTGGCAGCCACCAGCCGCCGCGTTTTCGAAACCATCGTTTGCGTCAACCTCGCCGATCTGTTCGACCGGCTCGGCCTGGACGAGGGCAAAGCGGAGCCGATGACCCAGGCGGCGATTGCCAGAGGGCACGGGATCGGGGGCACGCAGCTCTGGCATGTGATGAACGAGATGGTGCTGGTCAGCCGCGATCTCTGGGCGCTGTTCGATCAGGTGGATCTGATGTTGACCCCCATGCTCGCCACCGCGCCGCCGCCGCTCGGCGCGATGCCCACCGATCATCGCGATCTCGATCTGCATTTTTCCCGCATGGCCGGCTTCGCGCCGCTGGCGACGCTCGCCAATGTCTCCGGCTTTCCGGCGCTGACGCTGCCCTTTGGCATGGATGATGCCGGCCTGCCGCTGCCGGTCCAGCTCTTCGCGCCCATGGGCGGCGAAGGCCTGCTGTTGACAGTCGCCAGCCGGCTGGAAGGTGAGAGGCGTTTTCGCCAGCGCTTTCCGATTGCCGGGGCCGATCTCGTTGCGGGGACCATGGCATGACCACCCCCCTTCTGGAGATCTCTGGCGTCAGCAAGCGCTTCGGCGCCAATCTCGCCAATGACGACATCTCGCTCGACCTCGCCAAGGGCGAGATCGTCGCCTTGCTCGGCGAGAATGGTGCCGGCAAGACTACGCTGATGAGCATTCTCTTCGGCCATTACGTTCCGGATGCCGGGACGGTGAGCATCGATGGCGCGGCATTGCCGGCGGGCAAGCCGCGCGCCGCCATTCGCGCCGGCATCGGCATGGTCCACCAGCATTTCGCGCTGGCGCCCAACCTGACGGTGCTCGAAAACGTCATGACCGGCATCGAGCCGCTTTGGGCCTTTGCCTCGCGCACCGCCCGCGCCCGCGCCAAGCTCGAAGCGCTCTCGGCGCGCTTTGGGTTGAAGGTCGATCCGGATGCCCGGCTGGGCGATCTTTCGGTCGGCGAGCAGCAGCGCGTCGAGATCCTCAAAGCCCTCTATAACGATACCCGCATCCTGGTTCTGGACGAGCCGACGGCCGTTTTGACGCGCACCGAGGCCGAGCATCTCTTTACGACGCTGAAGGGCATGGCGCGCCAGGGCCTGTCGCTGATCTTCATCTCCCACAAGCTGGATGAGGTGATGGCCACGGCCGACCGGATCGTGGTGCTGCGCGGCGGGCGCAAGGTGGCCGAGCGCCGGGCGAGCGAGACCAGCAAGGCGGAATTGGCCGAGCTCATGGTTGGTCGCACGGTGACGCGGCCTGTGCGCGCGCCCTCGACGCCGGGCGCGATCGTGCTGGAAGCCGCCGCCGTCACGCTTAGGCTCGATGGCGTCGATAGGCTGAAGGCCGTTGATTTCCGCCTCAGCGCCGGCGAGGTGCTGGGCATTATCGGCGTCTCCGGCAATGGCCAGGCCGAGCTTGCCCGGCTGCTCAGCGGCACGGCGCGGCCGAGCTCGGGCGATCTGCTGCTCTTCGGCAAACCGATGGGCGATCCCGGCGTGGCCGGACTGGTCGCATCCGGCATCGGCCGGGTGCCGGAGGATCGCAACAAGGAAGGCGCCATCGGCGATATGGCGGTCTGGGAAAATGCGGTGCTGGAGCGTCTGCCCCGCTTCTCCCGCCACGGGCTTGTCGACCGCAAGGCGGGCATGGCCTTCGCACAGGAGATCATCGCGCGTTTCGACGTGCGCGGCGGCGGGCCGGCGACGCGCATCCGCCTGCTCTCCGGCGGCAATATGCAGAAGCTCATTCTCGGCCGAAACCTGATCGACCGGCCGCATATCCTGATCGCCGCCCAGCCGGCGCGCGGGCTGGACGAAGGGGCGGTGGCTTCCGTGCATGAACGTATTCTGGAAGCGCGCAAGGCCGGCACGGCCGTGCTGCTGATCTCGGAGGATCTGGAGGAGGTCATGGCGCTGGCCGATCGCATCCAGGCCATCGTCGGCGGTCGCCTGTCGCCGCCCGTTTCCGCCGAGCTTGCCGATGCCCGGATGCTCGGCCTGATGATGGCGGGCGAATGGTCCGCCGAGACCGGAGCCGCCCATGCGTCTTGAACGCCGCGAACACCGCCCGCTCGCCCTCGTGATCGCCACGCCGGTTGTGGCCGTTCTGGCGGCGCTGGCGCTGTCGGGCATCCTGATCGCGCTGGCCGGCGCGCCTGTCTTGGAAGCCTATCGCCGTATTCTGATCGGCGCCTTCGGCTCGCGCCTCTCGACCACGGAGACGCTGACGCGCGCCGCGCCCTTGATGCTCACAGGCCTTGCCGCCGCCGTCGCCTTTCGCGCCCGGCTGTGGAATATCGGTGCGGAGGGCCAGCTCTATCTCGGCGCGATCACGGTAGCGGCGGCGAGTTCCCATCTCCTCGGCGGCTTGCCTTCGGCGGTGCAGATCCCGCTGCTTTTGATCCTGGGCGCGATGGCCGGCATGGTGCTGCTCATCCTGCCGCTCTGGCTCAGGCTGCGCTTTCAGGTGGATGAGGTGGTGACAACGCTGCTTCTCAACTTCGTCGCGCTGCTGTTCGTCTCCATGCTGATCGACACCGTGCTGAAGGACCCAACGGCCTTTGGCTGGCCGCAATCGCAATCGGTTGCCGATGCCGCCATGCTGCCAAAGCTTCTGGCCCGCTCGCGCCTGCATATCGGCATTCTCATCGCCATGGCGCTGGCGGTGATCATCCATCTCGTCCAGTCGCGCACCGTCTTCGGCCTGCAATCGCGCGCCGCCGGCCTCAATCCCGCCGGCGCCGTCTTTGCCGGCGTGCCGCTGGGGGCAACGCTGGTCAAGGTCGCCTGCATCTCCGGCGGGCTGGCGGGGCTTGCGGGGGCCGTGGAGGTCATGGGCGTGAAAAGCTATGTCACCACCGATCTTTCCCCCGGCTATGGCTATTCCGGCATCGTCGTGGCGATGCTCGCCGGCCTTCACCCGCTCGGCGTGGTGCTGGCGGCGCTGTTTACCGCCATCATGTTCGTCGGCGCCGATGGCATGAGCCGCTCCATGGGCATTCCCAGCTACATTGCCGATGTCACCGTGGCGCTGTCGCTGCTGACCATGCTCGTCGCCCTGTTCTTCACCCAATACAGGATACGCCGATGAGTACGCTCTTCGACATCCTCGCTTCGGCCGGGCTCTGGGCGGCGGTGCTGCGCATCGCCACGCCGCTGATCCTCGGGACGCTCGGCGCGCTTTTGAGCGAGCGGGCGGGCGTTCTGCATCTCGGCATCGAGGGCATCATGACCTTCGGCGCGATGATCGGCTGGCTCGCCGTCTATAATGGCGCCGATCTCTGGACGGGTTTTCTGGTCGCGGCGCTTGCCGGCGCCGCCTTCGGCGTCCTCCATGCCATGCTCACCGTGACGCTCGGCCTGTCGCAGCATGTGGCGGGGCTCGGCGTCACGCTCTTCGCGTCGAGCTTCAGCTATTACGTCTTCCGTATGCTGGTGCCGGTCGCCGGCACCCCGCCGACCATTACGCCCTTCCAGCCGCTCGACATTCCCGGCCTGACAAGCCTTCCCTTCTTCGGCCCAGCCTTCTTCGCCCAGACCGCGCCGACCTATCTGGCGATTATTGCCGCCCTTCTGCTCGGCCTTGTCTTGTTTCGCACGCCGCTCGGCCTCGCCATCCGCATGACGGGTGAAAATCCGCATGCGGCGGAATCGCAGGGGATCAACCCGGTCGCGATACGTTATGGCGCGGTGATCGCTGGCAGCGCGCTGATGGGCATGGCCGGCGCCTTTCTGACGCTCTCGGCCTTCAACAGCTTCTTCCCGACCATGGTGCAGGGGCGTGGCTGGATCTGCATCGCGCTCGTCGTCTTCTCCTCCTGGCGGCCGGGCCGGGCGCTTCTCGGCGCGCTGCTCTTTGCCTTTTTCGATGGGGTGCAGCTGCGCTTGCAGCCGGCGCTGAACGGCATCGTGCCCTATCAGCTCTTCCTGATGATCCCCTACCTGCTCTCCATCGCCGCATTGGCGATCATGGCCCGGCGCGCCCGCGTGCCGCAGGCCCTGATGCAGCCCTACCGGCGCGGCGAGCGTTAAAGCATGTCCAGCAAAGCTGCGTCAGTGGTTTGAGTCGGGACTGCGTGAAGACAAAAAGCAAGAATATCGGAGGCCTTTCATGTTCGACCTGATCCTGCGCAACGCCAACCTGCCCGATGGCCGCGAGGGCTTCGACATCGCCATTCGAGACGGCCGTATCGCCGCCGTCGAGCGCGGCATCAAAGCGGAAGCCGGCGAAGTGATCGACGCCTCCGGTCGTCTGGTCAGCCCACCCTTCTGCGATCCCCATTTTCACATGGATGCCACCCTGTCGCTCGGCCTGCCGCGCATGAATGTCTCTGGCACGCTTTTGGAAGGCATCGCGCTCTGGGGCGAGCTGCGGCCCCTGCTGACGAAAGAGGCGCTGGTGGAGCGCGCGCTGCGCTATTGCGATCTTGCGGTTTCGCAGGGCCTCCTCTTCATCCGCAGCCATGTCGACACCTCCGATCCCCGCCTGGTGACGGCCGAAGCGCTGCTTGAAGTGCGTGAGAAGGTCGCGCCCTACATCGACTTGCAGCTCGTCGCCTTCCCGCAGGATGGCTATTTTCGTGCGGCCGAGGGCGAGGCGGCGCTGACACGGGCGCTGGATATGGGCATCGAGATCGTCGGCGGCATCCCGCATTTCGAGCGGACGATGGAGGAGGGGCGACGCTCGGTGGAAGCGCTCTGCCGGATCGCGGCCGAGCGGGGCCTGCGTGTCGACATGCATTGCGACGAGACCGACGATCCGCTCTCGCGCCATATCGAGACGCTGGCGGCCGAGACGATCCGCTTCGGTCTGAAGGGCCGCGTTGCCGGCTCGCATCTCACCTCCATGCATTCCATGGACAATTACTACGTCTCCAAGCTGATCCCGCTGATGGCGGAGGCCGAGATCGAGGTGATCGCCAATCCGCTCATCAACATCATGCTCCAGGGCCGGCACGACACCTATCCCAAGCGCCGGGGCCTGACGCGGGTGCGCGAGCTGATGGCGGCCGGGCTCAATGTCTCCTTCGGCCAGGATTGCACGATGGATCCCTGGTATTCGATGGGCTCGGCCGACATGCTGGAAGTCGCCCATATGGGCATCCATGTCGGCCAGCTCAGCGGCATCGAGGACAAGAAGCGGGTCTACGAGGCGATCACCGTCAACTCCGCCCGCGCCATGGGGCTTGAAGGCTATGGCCTTGAGGTCGGCTGCAAGGCGGACCTCGTCGTGCTGCAGGCGGCCGATGTGATCGAGGCCGTCAGGCTGAAGCCGACCCGGCTTGTCGTGCTGAAAGGCGGCAAAGTCGTCTCCAGGACGCCGGCTCGCATCAGCAGCCTGACGCTCGATGGCCGGCCTGAGGTCATCGACATGGGCCTGGATTATCTGCCCCCGGCCTGAGCCTCGAGATGCCGCGCGCCCAGTCGGATCTACCGGATGCCTGCAAGCGCCCGGTCGGGCGGCAATCCGGTTGGACGGACATTTTTCGCAGCATTGACCGATTTTTCCCGGCGATCACATTTGTGCGCCCCTTGGCATCTCCTGGCCTGTTGCACAGTTCATCCCTGATGAGACTCAGTCCGTCCATCGACGGTCAGGGATGACATTGCGTTTGAGGAGAGATCATGACCCTGTCCGCCCCACCTTCCCGATTTGCCGACCCGCAGGCGTCGTCGGTCAACCGGCTGCTGGCCTCGCTGCCGGACGAGGAACAGGCTTTTCTCGCTCCGCATCTCGAAGCCATCGACCTGCCGCGCGGCTTTTCGATCGTCGAGGCCGGCAACATCATCGAGCATGTCTATTTTCTCGAAGATGGCATCGGCTCGGTCATCGCTGTCTCGCCGCGAGGGCGAAAGGCCGAGGCCGGCATGTTCGGCCGTGAAGGTTTTACCCCCACGCCGCCATTAGCCGGCGTCGATACCAGCCTGCACCAGGTGATCATCCAGATTGCCGGACATGGCCACCGCATGCCCTTGGCCGCCTTCCGCCAGGCATCGACGTGCTGCCCGCACCTGCATGAGCGGCTGGTGCGCGCGGCGCATCACCTGGCCATGCAGGTCTCCTTCACCGCGCTATCGAATGCCAGCGCACCGGTGGAGGAGCGTCTGGCGCGCTGGGTTTTGATGTGCCATGACCGCCTGTCCGGAGACGAGATGCGCATCACCCATGATTTCATCTCGCTGATGCTGGCCGTGCGCCGGCCCAGCGTCACCACGGCGCTGCATATGCTCGAAGGGCGTGGCTGGATCCGCGCCGAGCGGGGCGTCATCTTCATGCGCGATCGCGCTGCGCTGGAAGAGTTCGCCAGCGACATTTATGGTGCGGCCGAAGCCGAATATCACGCGCTGCTGGGTCCGTTCTGAAGAGGCAGGGCGGACCTGCCGCCGCGCCGGCTTGGTCGGGTCAGATCGAAGCACACGCTCATAGGCGCACCCGATTGAGGGTGGTCAGCTGCCGCGTCACTCCCTCGATTTCCTCCTTCAGCCTTTCATCCTCCCAGCCGAGCACGTCACCTGCCACGTCAGCGATCTCGCGCAGGCCGTCCCGTGTCAGTCGGCCCTCGATGGCAAGCGTCGTGCGGCGCAGCACCAGATCGGCCAGATGGCATACCTGTTCCTGTGCGGTGACCCAGGCCAGTTCCTGCGCGCTATAGCCGGGCACATGGTCGAGCATCTGCTCGCCAGACGGGCCGATCGCGGCCGCGATGCTGGCTGCCGTGGTGCCGTAGCGGGCCAGCAGCGTCTCCAGGCGATCAGGGCCGAGGCCTGTCAGACGCGCCTGTTCGGCAATCCACGCCTGCCTTGCCGCCGCATCCGCCGGAAAGTCCCGGCCGCCGCCGATCGGCAGCATGCGTGTGCTTAACCGCCGGCTCTGGCCAAGACGGGCGAGCAATGTATCGGCCACCTCCTCGGCAAAGCCGCGAAACGTCGTCCATTTGCCGCCCACCAGCGAGACGATGGGGAAGGGGCGGTCGCCCTCAGGCTCCAGCGTCGGCGAGGAATGGTCGCGGCTGATCAGCCCCGGTTGGCTGGCGTCGGAAGCGGGCAAAGGCCGGATGCCGGAATAGGCGTAGACGATCTGCGCGCGCGAGACCGGAATGGCCGGCAGCAGAGCCCGCAGGCTGGCGAGAAAATAGTCGATCTCCTCGTCCTCGCAGCGCACAGCATCCGGGTCGTTCGCCTTCATGTCGGTCGAACCCACCATGGCCAAGCCCAGATAGTCGAAGACCAGGCAGATGCGTCCGTCATCGGCCTCGAAATAGATCATCCGGCCCTTGAGACTCTTCACCAGCACGGGATTGTCGAGCAGGATGTGCGAGCCCTTTGTGCCGCCGATCATCTTCGTGGCAACGCCGAGCGCGGCGTTCACCCGGTCGATCCACGGACCGGCTGCATTGACCACCACGCGCGGCCGCGCCCGAAACAGCTGCCCCTTGCCGTTTTCGAAGGTCAAGACGCCGCCCTCGCGCGCGACAAGCCGCGTGTCGTTGAGCGCCATGGCCTCGGTTGATGCCGCCAGCCCATCGGCCACGAGCTCATAGACCAGTCGTTCGGGACGCGAGATTTTGGCGTCGTAATAAAGCCCTCCGGCGGCGATCCGCGGGGTGATGTCCGGCATCTCCTTCAGGGCGGCCTTGCGCCAGAAGAAGCGGTGTTTGGGCATCACCCGGTGGCGCGCACCATACATATCGTAAAGCGCCAGACCGATCTTGATCAGCACCGCCCCGCGCGAACGCGGCGCCGTTGTCGAGCCGAAGAGCGTTCGCAGCGCCGCGAATGCGCCCTTCATCAGCGAGAAGGCGGGAATGAAGGTCGCCAGCGGCTCCACGCAATGCGGCGCGTTGCGCAGGAGCAGATTGCGCTCGAGCGTGGATTGGGCGACCAGGCCGAGCTCGCCGGTTTCGATGTATTTGATGCCGCCATGGATGAGGCGCGAGGGCGCGGCACTTGTGCCGGCTCCATAGTCCTTCGCCTCCACCATCAGGCAGGAGAGGCCCTGCAGGCAGAGCTCCCGGAATAGCCCGGCGCCATTCACGCCCCCGCCGAGGATCACGACATCGACATCGCGAACGTCGTTTGCGACGCCGGCCGCAGGGGTGGTTTGTGAGGTCGCGCTCATCGGGATGCTCCTTCCTGGGCATGGCCAAGTGCCCTGAGCTTGGGCCAGAGCGGCCGCATCGTATCGGCGATTTCGCAAAATAGCTGGTAGCGCGCCTCATAGAGCGCCTGGCGAGCGGGGTCGGGCTGGGTCACGGTCTCAATGGCGGAGAGATCGCGCGGATCGTCGGTCGGTCGCGCATAGGCGCCGGCGCCGACGCCGGCGCAAAGGGCGGCACCCCAAGCGGCTGCCTCTTCCGTTTTCGTCGCGGTCACTGGCAGGCCCAGCACATCAGCAAAAAGACCTGCAATCGCGGGATTACGGGAGATGCCTCCCGTCAGCCGCACCGAACCCGGCTTGAAGCCATCGACCAGTGCCTCGACATGGATGCGGTGGTTGAAGGCGATGCCTTCCAGCACCGCGCGCACCAGATCGGCCCGCTCGTGCCAGGCGTTCAACCCATAGAAGCCGGCACTCGATGCGCCGCCGAAGGGCGAGCCGAAAAGATAAGGATGAAACAGCACGCTCGACGGGCGCGCCCGGGCGCGATCGAATTCGGCCGCAAGGCGGGCATGAATGCCATCGCCGGACGCCTCGGCCGCTGCACTGTCGCTTGCGCAGAGCTGGTCGATGAACCAGTCGTAATTGGCGGTCGAAGCCGGTGAAATCGACATTGCGTTCCATTCACCGGCCAAGATGCCGTTGCGGCAGAACCAGCGCGCATCGACCTTGGGGCTTAAGGACACCGTCTCGTTGATCGAATAGGTGCCGGCGATGACGGCCGCGACCCCGACACCATAGCCACCAACGCCAAGCGCGGAAGCGGTGACATCGTGCAGGCCTGCCACGACAGGGGTGCCCGCAACAAGGCCGCTCAGGCGTGCCGCCTCATCCGTCACACGGCCGACGATCTCTACCGATCCGGCGGCGTCAGGCCGGCGCGATGCCATGTCCTCCAGGCCAAACAGCGCGAAGGCCTCGTCATCGAAAGCTTGGCTCTCGACGCGGGTGAAAGAGGTGCTGGCCTCGGTTCGGTCGGTGCCCACAGTGCCGCAGAGGCAATAGGTCAGCCAGTCCTTGGCGGCGAGGAAGTGGCCGATCCGGCTATAGCGTTCCGGCTGGTGCGTCTTGATCCAAGCCAGCAGGGCCGATGGTGCCGAAGCATGCGGCTGCTGTCCCGTCAGGGCAAGGGCCGCCGGTCCGACCGGCCCGGCGTTCCAGCGGTCGGCCAGATCGGCGGCGCGCGTGTCCAGCGAGACGATCGCCGGCCCGAGCGGGCGGGCATCGCGATCCAGAAGATAGAGGCCGTCGCCATGGGCCGTGGCAGCCACGGCGAGAATGTCACTGGCTGGCCGGCCGCAGGCGGCCAAAGCTTCGGCAATCGCCTCGGCGCTCGCCTGCCAGAGGCCGTCCATGTCGCGCTCGATGTGGCCGGGCGCCGGGATCGATTGGGCAACGCGCCGGCGTGCGATGGCCAGGGGTGAGCCGGTCTGTGCGTCGAACACCACGGCTTTGGTGACGGTCAGTCCGCTATCGATCCCGAGAAGGCTGGGCATGGCTTGTCTCCTGCCGCGACCTTTCAGGTCGATGCGGCTTGCAGGCGCGCGCATGTCGTCATCCGGCGGCCGCTTCAGCGGCGTCAGGCGACCGAGCGCGCGGGGAATGAACAGTCGGGTGGCGGTCGGGCTTCCGGTCCGCCCGCCACCCGCGCCCATCCGGCAGCAGCGCCACCGGGTGGATCGGCTCGCATGGCCAAAGCCAGGCGCAGAAGGCCTTTTCAGGCCTCGGCGCCGCTTTCGGCCACGATCACATTGATGCCGTTCGAGCGCATCCGCGAGAGATGCGCGATCGACGTGGCCTCGTCGACAATGACGACGTCGAACTCGCTGAGCGCGGCAAAGCGATGCAGCGCCCGGCGCTCGAACTTGGTGTTGTCGGCGAGCAGAATGCGCTTGGCGGCGCATTCGAACATCGCCCGCTTGGTCTCCACCATTTCCGGCGAGGGGTGGAAGACGATATCGTCGGTGATCGCCGCCATGGAGATGAAGGCGATATCGGCGCGCAGGCGGCGGATCTCGCTGGTGGTGATATGCCCCATGAAGGCATTGCACCAATTATAGAGCTGGCCGCCGAGCCCGATCAGCGCGAGGTCGCGGATTTCCTTCAGCTCATTGATGAGGACGAGCGAATTGGTGATCGCCGTCAGCGGCACCTTGGCGGAAAGGAGGCCGGCCATCTGCTGCACTGTGGTCGAGTCGTCCATGAAGATCGCCTGGCCCGGCTCGACAAAGCGCATCGCCGCCGTGGCGATCGCCTTTTTCTCCTTCGCCTGTCGGGTGGCGCGGTAGACGTCGCTCGACTCGATGAGGCTGGTGGGCGCAGCCGAAACAATGCCACGGGTCTTGCGGAACAGGCCCCGGCTGACCAGTTCGTCGACATCGCGATGCGCCGTCATCAGGCTGATGCCGAAACGCTCCGTCAGATCCTCGATCCTCAGCGATCCTTCTGCGATCACGGCTTCGGCGATGAGCTGGCGCCGCGCGATCTGGCGTGCATGACGGCTGTCGCTCGGCATCTGGTCGGAGAGAAACTCCTTCACGTCCACCTTGTCGTTCACCTCAGCTCCCCGCTCGGCTGCGGCGCCCCGCCGCTCCTCTTCCAGCGCCGACGGCGCAGGCCGCGAACGTCCTGTCGTGAGGGAGTAGAAGGTCGCCATGAATTCCAACAGATGCCAGGGTGGTAGCGCGCGAAACGGCCGCAGGCCAAGTGCAATTTTGCCAAGTGCGATCTTGAAGAGGTGCCGCCGGCCTTGAGGCTGGCGGCGACGTGCCGGGCCCAATGCGTGCCACTGGGCCCGGTCGTGCGGTCTTACTTGTCGAGAACGAAAGGCGCCGAATACTTGGCGACATTGTCCTTGTTGATCAGCAGGCAATCGAACAGCTGCTTTTCGCTCGATGCACCCGTCTTGCCGGTCTTGATCACGCTGTCGGCCTGCTTGACGGCTTCTTCCGAGAAGATGGCTACCGGCTGAAGCACCGTGTACTGAAGTTCGCCGGCCTTGATGGCGGCAACGGCATCGGGCGAGCCGTCGAAGCCGCCGACCTTGATGTTGGCAAGCTTGCCGGCTTCCTTCAGGGCGGCGATGGCGCCGAGCGCCATTTCGTCATTGCCGCTGATCACGCCGTTGATGTCGGGGTGCGCCTGCAGCATTGACTGCATCTTGTCGTGGCCCTGGGTGCGGTTCCAGTTGGCGACCTCGCGGGCGACCTTTTCCAGATCCGGATACTGTGTCAGAACGGTTTCATAGCCGTTCGAACGGGTGGCGGCATTGTTGTCGGCCGGGTTGCCGAAAAGCTCGGCATATTTGCCCTTCTCGCCAACGGCTTCGACCCAGGCCTGGGCGCCGAGGGCAGCACCCTGTGCGTTGTTGGAAACGAGCTGCGCCTTGGCGAGGCCTTCCTGGTTGATCTCGGCATTGACGAGGATCACCGGAATGTTGGCGGCAACCGCCTTCTTCACCGCGCCGACGGAGCCGTCGGCATTGGCCGGATCGAGGATGATGGCGACCGACTTGTTGGTGATGGCGGTGTCGACCAGGTTGCTCTCGGTGTTGGTGTCGCCCTTATGGGCAGAGACCGAGGCGGTGTAGCCGAGCTTCTCGGCGGTCTTCTTGGCAACTTCGCCTTCCGTGTACCAGTAAGGGTTCGACGGATCGTTGACGATGATCGTCACCAGGCCTTCGGCCCAAGCCACGCTTGCCAGCAGCGGGGCAACGGTGATTGCGGCCAGAACGACACGCATTCCTTTCTTGAACATAGTCTCTCTCCCTTTGATGAGCTTGATGATCACGCTTGAGACCCGGTCCTTGAACGACACCTCAAGGCATGAGGTGCCTCCTCCCGCCGGGCCGGCAGGCTTTTTCCGGGGACCGGCGCATTGGCCGGCCGTCTGGAAAGGTTGAGCAGCGGGCGGCACGTCTGCCCGCCGCAGAGTGTGAATCTCGCTTAGCGGCGGCCGTAGCGAATGCTGTTGAGCAGGACGGCCATGACGATGACGGCGCCGGTGAAGACGGTCTGCCAATAAGCGGAGACACCGATGATCACGAGACCGTCCGACAGGAAGCCGATGACGAAGGCGCCGAGCATGGTGCCGATGACGGTGCCGCGACCGCCCGTCAGCGCCGCACCGCCGATGACGACGGCGGCAATCGCCGTCAGCTCATAGGTCGTGCCCGCCGTCGGGCCGGCCGAAGTCAGCTGCGAGGACAGAACCAGGCCGGCCACCGCCGCGCAGACGCCCGACAGCACATAGACCGCGATCTTCACCCGCTTGACCGGGACGCCGGACAGTTCGGCCGCGCGCTCATTGCCGCCTGAGGAATAGAGCCAGCGGCCAAAGGCGGTCCGGGTCAGCAGGATGTGGCAAAGGACAGCGAAGAGGGCGAGCATCAGCACGCCGATGGGCACGCCGCCGAGCCGGTTGAAGCCCAGCCAGTCGAAGCCGGTATTGCCCAGATCCGGCCGGCCGCCGAGATTGTTGTAGGTCAGGCCGTTGGTCATCAGAAGCGCGATGCCGCGCGCCACGTAGAGCACGCCGAGCGTGGCGACGAAGGCGGGAACGCGCAGGTAAGCGATCAGCACGCCATTGACCGCACCGACCACGGCGCCGAGCAGGCAGGTCAGCACCACGACGACCCAGACGGACGGATACAGGATGACGCCGAACTGCGGCAGCTGCACGCCCTGCATCAGAAAGCCGGCAATGACGCCGGCGAGCCCGAGCGTGGAGCCCACCGACAGGTCGATGCCGCCATTGAGGATGACCAGCAGCATGCCGATGGCCAACAGGCCGAAGATCGCCACGTGCGATGCCATGATCAGGAAGTTGCCGACGGTGAAATAATTCGGCGACATCGAGGAGAAGACCACGATGATGGCAATCAGCGCAAAAAAGGCGCGCCCTTCGAAGAGCAGCTCTACCAGGCTCTTCTTACGCCTGGTCGGCGCGGGCTTTGCCGGTCGTGCGGCGGAAGCAAGGTCTGATGTGGCGGACATGATCGATCGTTCCTCGTTCAGGCGCATCTGAAGCGTCTCCGGCGATCGCAAGAACCGCACCGGCGCGTCAAAGTCGTTTTCTCTGCGGCCGGCGGCTTGGTTCTGCCGCCGCGGCCGTGCTTTTGTCAGGGATGGGCAACCACGGCCTCGCCCGAGGCGGCCATGATCTCTTCCTTGTTGGCGTCCGGCCCGAATTCGGCGGCGATGCGCCCGCGCCGCATCACCAGGATGCGATGGGCAATGCTCAGGCATTCGCCGACTTCGGAGGTCGTGTAGACGACCGCGAGCCCCTTGCGGGCGCGCTCGGCCAGAAGCTTGAACACCTCCGCCTTGGCGCCGATATCGATGCCGCGCGAGGGCTCGTCGAGCAGGATCACCTCCGGGTCGGTCGCAAGCATCTTGCCGATCACCACCTTCTGCTGATTGCCGCCCGACAGCGCACCGATCGCCGAGCCGCCGCCATCGGTCTTGATATGCACATTGCGGATCGCGCCATCGACCAGAGCCGTCTCGCGCGTGGACGAAGTGAAGAGGCCCCGGGTGAAGCTGCCGATGCTGGCCAGCGACAGATTGCGGCCAACCGTCATGGTCTGCACCAGCCCGTCGCGCTGCCTGTCTTCCGGCACCAGCACCAGGCCTTCGCCGATGCACCCGGCAATGGAGCGGCCGGTGATATCGCGGCCCTTCAGGCGCACACGGCCCGAGGCGGGCTTCAGCCGCCCGGCGACGCTTTCCAGAAGCTCGGTGCGCCCAGCACCCATCAGGCCGTAAATGCAGACGATCTCGCCTTCGCGGACATCAAGCGAAAGATTGTCCACGACATTGTAATCGGCCTGGCGGTCGCGCACCGTGAGGTTCTCGATCGACAGGGCGACCGGACCTTTGGCATAGCCTGAAGGCGGGGAGCCGAGATCGAAATTCTCGCCGACCATATGGCGCACGATCCATTCGAGATCGATGGCCGCGCGGTCGGCATAGGCCGTCATGGCGCCGTCTCGCAGCACCACGGCGTGATCGGTGATCTGCAGCGCCTCTTCCAGATGATGGGAGATGTAGACGATCGAGACGCCGCGCGCCTTCAGGTCGCCGATCACCTTGAACAGAACCTCCACCTCGGAGGCGCTGAGCGCCGAGGTTGGTTCGTCCATGATCAGGATGCGTGAATTGACCGAAAGGGCGCGGGCGATTTCCACGATCTGCTGCTGGCCCAGACGGAGTTCTTCGACCGGGGTCAGCGGATCGATATCCTCTTCCAGTTCCTCCATCAAAAGCCGGGTCTGTCGCTCTTCCTCGGCGAAATCGACGCCGGCGGGCCCACGGATCTCACGGCCCATGAAGATATTGTCGCGCACGTTCATGTTCGGCGCGAGGCTGAGCTCCTGGTGGATGATGGAAATGCCATGATCGCGTGCTTGGGAGGATGACGCGAACATGACGGGCGCGCCGTCGAGGATGATCTCGCCCGATGTGGGTTTGACCACGCCGGACAGGATCTTCATCAGGGTCGACTTGCCCGCGCCGTTCTCGCCGAACAGCGTTGTAACCTGACCGTGGTGGATGTCGAAATTGACGCCCTTCAGCGCGTGGATCGAGCCATAGGACTTGGCGATATCGCGGGCGGCGAGCACGACCTCGCCCGTCTTGTCAGCGGCCATGCTCATTTGACCTCGAACCTCACGGGCGTAACGATCCAGCTCTTCGGATTGACCAGGCGGAAGACGCCGGTGACAGTCACAGTCTTGCCGGTCAATGCTGTGGGATCGATGCCGGCGAGCACCTGCTTCTTCACCTCATTGTTGAGCGCCGAGCCGGCGTCCTGATACTCGATCTGGTTGGTGAACTGGCCGAAGGAAATCGTGCCGGTGGCATCGCGCAGATCAGTGCCGTTCAACGCCGGCCCGGTCTGAACCCGTACGGTCAGCTCCGGCGGCAGGCCCTCGACGGCGACGACATTGAAGTTCGCCTTGCGCTCGCCAACCGTGCCGGTGAAAGTGACAGGCATGACCGGGCCCGTGCCGCCCGCCACACCATATTTCTCCGCCGCCGCCTGCTTGTCGGCGGCGATCGCTTGGGCAAGCTCGACAGCATTGACGGCGCGCTTTTCGATATCGGCCTTGACCTCGGGGAAGGTCTTGGCGCCATAGGCCTCGGCCGAAAAGCCCTGCTCGCGCACATCATGCTCCGAGCCGATGGTGACGATCTTCGTGTCATAGGCCATGGCGGCAACCAGCGCGACCAGCGCCACGGCACCGATAAGGCGCAGGCTGCGGGCCGGGGGCGGCGAGGCGGTTTTGAGACTGTCCGTCATAGGCTGTGACCTTGAATTAAAAAGCATGGCAGCGAGCCGGATTGGCCCGCGTGGCAAAGCGACAGCGCCCGAGGCCATGCCGCCAGCAGAGAAGAGTTTAGGAACCGCGCGACGCAGTCGGCGATGGTCAGCGTGCGGTCACTGAAAGACGTTTGCCATGTCGGGCAAGCCTTGATGGTACATGGTGGATCCTCCGTCTCTGGCAGCGGTTCTCCTCCAGCTGCCTGATCTCACCCTCCGCATGGCGGTAGGTGTGTGATATATGTTGGCTAGGCTATGGTAAGATATCGCAGCCTGTCAACGGCCTTTTTGCATCCTTTGTTAAACTATCCACTTTCCGAGAGTTGCCGTCGAACATGGCCTTAGTCACAATTTTTGCAGCGCCGAAGCGCGTCTGCGAAGAGTTTTTGCATCGGCGAAGAGGTGAATGGACGTCGAGTAGGCATAACATCGTGCTGATTAATAAGCGCAATCCGATAATTTTTTATCGATCGGCATTCCCCGCCTCGGCTAAAAGCCCGGCAAGCGAGCCCGCCGTCTATGTGAGGTCAACATGACGCTCACGAGTCAACTCTCAGACCGTTGTCATCGATCATATCTGAAAAAAAATGCAGAGCGAGAAAAATTTTCCGATACAAATGATAGAACTGTGATATAAATTCGATCCTAATCACAGGGCGACTCTTGGATCCGTGGTGCGAAGGCGATTTGGGGCGGGCGGGAGGAGATGCCGCTGGTCTCAGACAGGTCGCGCCGCCGGTGCCTGGCTTTTCAGGCCGTGGATCGAGGGCAAGGCACCGCATAGAACGGGCAGTCGGGAGGCATGAGATGACACAGGAGATCGCGGTGCCGATGGTGCGCGTTCTGGCGGGGCGGTCGGGGGCACATCGTGGCTGAGATGGGCGACCTGATCATCGGCATCGATGCCGGCACGTCGGTGATGAAGGCGGTGGCCTTCACGCTCGATGGCCGCCAGCTGGCGAGCGCCTCGGTGCGCAATGCCTATCATACAGGCGACGATGGCTCGGCGACGCAATCGCTCGCTCAAACCTGGGCGGATTGCCTGGCCGCGCTGAAGGGGCTTGGTGAGCGGGTGGAGAACCTTGCCGCCCGCGTCGCCGCAATTGCGGTGACGGGGCAGGGCGACGGTACCTGGCTGGTCGGCTCCGGCAACCAGCCTGTCGGCGATGCCTGGCTCTGGCTAGATGCGCGCGCCGCGCCCGCGGTGGACCGTCTGGCCGGATCACCCACGGAACGCGCCCGTTTCGAGGCGACCGGCACGGGTCTCAATACCTGCCAGCAGGGCGCGCAGATGGCGCATATGGATCGCTTCGCGCCTGAACTCCTCGATCGCGCAGAGGTGGCGCTGCATTGCAAGGACTGGCTCTATCTGAACCTCACGGGGGTGCGCGCCACCGATCCCTCCGAGGTCAGCTTCACCTTCGGCAATTTCCGCACGCGTCGTTATGACGACACGGTGCTGGCTACCTTGGGTCTGCACCATCGCCGCGCCCTGCTGCCCGAGGTGATCGAGGGGACCGAGACGCTGCATCCACTGAGCGTGGAGGCGGCTGCCGCTTGCGGCCTCAAGCCCGGAACGCCCGTCTGTCTCGGCTATGTCGATATGGTCATGACGGCGCTTGGCGCCGGCGTGCGCAGCGGCGGCGAAAACGCCGCCTGCTCGGCCATCGGCTCCACCGGCGTGCACATGCGGGCCAAGGCGGTGGACGATGTGGTGCTGAATGCGGAGGGTACTGGCTATGTCATCTGCCTGCCGATTCCCGGCATCGTTACCCAGGTGCAGACCAATATGGGCGCGACAATCAATCTCGACTGGCTTTTGCAGATGGGGGCCGATCTGATGGCCGAGTTCGGCCATTCGGTGTCGCTTACGGAGATGATCGCCCGGATCGATCCCTGGATGGCGGCTTCGCGGCCGGGCAATCTGATCTACCATCCTTATATTTCCGAGGCCGGCGAGCGCGGCCCCTTCGTCGATGCGCGGGCTCGCGCCAATTTCAGCGGCCTCTCCGTGCGCCACCGCTTTCCCGATCTGGTCCGCGCGGTGGTCGAGGGGCTGGGGCTCGCCACGCGCGATTGTTATGCCGCCATGGGCGAACTGCCGCCGGAGCTGCGCTTGAGCGGCGGTGCGGCGCGCTCGGTCGCGCTGCGCCGGACACTTTCCGCCTCTGTCGGCGCGCCATTGCGCGTAAGCCATCGTGAGGAAGCGGGCGCGGCCGGCGCCTCGATGATGGCGGCGGTCGCCATCGGCGTCTATCCGACCATGGATGCCTGTATCGCCGACTGGGTTACCCCAGGTCTCGGCCAGGCAGAGGCGCCTGACG
This sequence comes from Xaviernesmea oryzae, assembly GCF_900109605.1. Taxonomy (GTDB): domain Bacteria; phylum Pseudomonadota; class Alphaproteobacteria; order Rhizobiales; family Rhizobiaceae; genus Xaviernesmea; species Xaviernesmea oryzae. The sequence goes on along the minus strand of NZ_FOAM01000005.1, from coordinate 190,653 downwards.
AGGCGGATATAGCCCGGATGGACCGGCTTTACGCCGCCTATCGCCAGATCCGCGATGGCATAGCGCCCAGTTGGGAGACGCTTTCCGCCCGTGCATCGGCACCTGCGCAGGGGCTGCCGACGGCCAGCGGCTTTTGACCCGATGCCCGCGTGAGGCGGGCGCCAAGATATAGGCAGGAGGCCCGCGCGCGTTAACATGACCGCCGCGCCGTTCTGAGGAGATGGATGATGGACAGCGAGACCTACGACCTTTTCGTGATCGGCGGCGGCATCAATGGCGCGGGCATCGCGCGTGATGCGGCCGGCCGCGGGCTGAAGGTGATGATGTGCGAGAAGGGGGATCTCGCCGAGGGCACCTCCTCGCGCTCCGGCAAGCTTGTCCATGGTGGTCTGCGTTATCTCGAATATTACGAATTCCGCCTCGTGCGCGAAGCGCTGATCGAGCGCGAGGTGCTGCTGAACACGGCGAGCCATATCATCTGGCCCATGCGCTTCGTGCTGCCGCATAGCCCGACTGACCGGCCGGCCTGGCTCGTGCGGCTCGGCCTGTTCCTCTATGATCATCTCGGCGGCCGCAAGCGCCTGCCCGGCACCCGCGCGCTCGATCTCAGGCGCGATCCCGAGGGCGCGGTGATCGATAACGCCTATGTCAAAGGCTTCGAATATTCCGACTGTTGGGTCGATGACGCCCGGCTCGTGGTGCTCAATGCGCTTGATGCGGCCGAGCGCGGCGCCCGCATCCTGACGCGCACCGCCTGCACCTCGATCCGCCGCGACAACGGATTGTGGACCATCGATCTGCGCGACACCCGCGATGGCGCGACGACGCGCGTGAAGGCCCGCGCCGTGGCCAATGCCGCCGGCCCCTGGGTCAATGACGTGATCGGCCGGGTGGCGGGTGCCAACAGCGCGCGCTCGGTGCGCCTCGTCAAGGGCAGCCATATCATCGTGCCGAAATTCTGGCGCGGCGAGCATGCCTATCTCGTGCAGAACCACGACAAGCGCGTGATCTTCATCAACCCCTATGAGGGTGACAAGGCGCTGATCGGCACCACCGACATTCCCTATGAGGGGGCGCCCGAACAGGTCGCCGCCGACGAGCGTGAGATCGACTACCTGCTGTCCGCCGTGAACCGCTATTTCAAGGAGAAGCTGCGCCGCAGCGATGTCCTGGAAACCTTTTCCGGCGTGCGCCCACTCTTCGACGACGGCAAGGGCAACCCCTCTGCCGTGACCCGCGACTATGTCTTCGATCTTGACGAGACCGGCGGCGCGCCGCTGCTCAATGTCTTCGGCGGCAAGATCACCACCTTCCGCAAGCTCTCCGAACATGCGCTGCAGCGCCTGGCCAAGACTTTTCCCGCTATGGGCCCGGACTGGACATCGGCAAGCCCGCTGCCGGGCGGCGACATTCCCAATGCCGATTACGTCGCCTTCTTCGAGACGCTGCGCCAAGCCTATCCCTGGATGCCGCGCGATCTCGCCAATCATTACGGCAGGCTCTATGGCGCCCGCACCCGCGACATTGTCGGCGCGGCGACTTCGCTCGAAGGGCTGGGCCGGCATTTCGGCGGCCATCTTTATGAAGCCGAAGCCCGCTATCTCGTCGCCAAGGAGTGGGCCCGGACGGCCGAGGACATCACCTGGCGCCGCACCAAGGAACGCCTGCGCATGAGCCCGGCGCAGCAAGCCGCCTTTGCCGACTGGTTCGATGCGGAGCTGGCGCAGGCGGCGTGATAGAAGGGGGGCGGCTTTACCGGCCGAAAAGTTCCGAATGCGTGCCGAGACGGACGAATTCAACGACGTTGTCGTCGCATTGGTAGATCAGAAGAAAGTCGCCCCCAATATGCGCCTCTCGCGCCCCCTTCCAATCTCGACCGGATAGTTCATGATCGGACCATTCAGCGCCGAGCGGCTTTTTCAGGATGATCAGCGTCATCAGCTCGATCACGCGGTTCATGTCGGCCTTGCCCGCTTTGTTGTCGCGCGCCCAGTCCTTCTTGAACTCGCAGGTATAGTCGGAGGCTCTCGACAGGGGGGGCCTGCGGTCGGTGCTGGCTTTTTTCACGCACTGCCCTCGACGGCTGGCTCAGTCCGAATTCTCGCGGGTGTTCAGATCGGCAACAAGCGCTTCGGGCGTAGCGAAGCGCGCCCGACGGGCCTTGCGCATCTCCCGCGCCTCGCGCAAAGCCGAGCGCGTCGCCGCATTGGGAACCTTCAGTTCAAGCGGCAGCCCCTGGCTTGCAACGGCCCGGTGAAGAAAAAGGCGCACCGCTTCCGACATCGACAGGCCGAGCGAGGAGAAGACGGCTGCGGCGTCCTCCCGCAGATCATCCTCGATCCGGATATGAAGCATCGTCGATTGTGTCCTACGCTCATTGGCGGCCATTGGTCACAGCTCCCGCGCGACAGTTCGCATCCTCAAGTTAGACCGAATATGTCTCTCAATTGCGATACGGTCAAGGCCGGCGGTAGTCTGCGTCTCGATCTTGTTGAATCAATTGATCCGCCGGCCATTCGTCTCTTAACGAAGCCGGCAATTCCATCTGCATCCAGCTATCACCCCGGAGACCGACATGGCGCTCACGCTCTCGCTCAATACCAATCCGCTGGTCAATCGCTTCGCCGATCCGGACGATCTGATCGAGATGGTGGCACGCGATTTGAAGCTGCGCGATCTCCAGCTCACCCATGAATTCATCAATCCGAGCTGGCCAGCACCGGTGATCCGCCGCCTGACGCGGCAGATGGGCGCGGCGCTGCAGCGCACTGGCGTGCGCGTGACCTCCGGCATGACCGGCCCCTATGGCCGGCTCAACCATTTCGGCCATCCCGACCGCGATGTCCGCCGCTATTACGTCGACTGGTTCCGTACCTTCGCCGATATCATCGGCGATCTCGGCGGTCAGTCGGTCGGCACGCAATTCGCCATTTTCACCTATCGCGACTATGACGATCCCGTCAGGCGCGAGGATCTGATCAAGATCGCCATCGACTGCTGGGCCGAGGTGGCCGAGCATGCCAAGGCCGCCGGCCTCTCCTATGTGTTCTGGGAGCCGATGAGCATCGGCCGCGAGTTTGGCGAGACGATCGAGAGCAGCCTGTCGCTTCAAGAGCGGCTGACGGCGGCGAACATGGCCGTGCCGATGTGGATGATGGCCGATATCGACCATGGCGACGTCACCTCGACCAACCCGGATGACTACGACCCCTATGGCTGGGCCCGCGCCGTGCCAAAGGTCTCGCCGATCATCCACATCAAGCAGAGCCTGATGGACAAGGGCGGCCACCGGCCTTTCACGGCTGAATTCAACGCCCGCGGCCGCATCCAGCCGGCCCAGCTTCTCGAAGCCTTCGCTGCGGGTGGGGCTGAGAATAACGAGATCTGCCTCGAACTCTCCTTCAAGGAGCGCGAGCCCAACGACCGGCAGGTGGTGGAACAGATCGCCGAAAGCGTGGCCTTCTGGGCGCCGCATACCGAAACAGGGGCGGCGGATTTGAAGGTGTAGCGTCGCCGGGCCGGCCGGGTGGCAAAACGCCTGGTTTCCTATGTCGCCGATTTGACCCCCTCAGAGGGATGGCCTATCCTTCCCCCGTATTACAAATGGAGGAAAAAACCATGTCAGACCGCGCGCTGTCGGATCCCATCACCATGCGCCTGCCAGTGGACGTTCTGACTGAAATCGAGGAGATCGCTGCGATCAGCAATCGGAGCCGGAGCTGGGTTTTCGTCCGGGCTTTGAAAGCCTATCTCGCCTCCGAAGGGCGCGAAATCATCGAGCTGGCGCAGGCTAAGCGTGATCTCGACGCCGGCAAGGGCACGGAACTCGATGCGATCATTGATGAGGTCGAGGCAATTGCAAAAGGAGCGGCTGCTTGAAAGTCGTCCTTTCGCCTTTCGCCATCGACTATGTCAGGCGAGAGGCAAAATATCTGAGAGCAGGCAGCAGGAAGGCTGCGCAGCAATTTGCCGATGACCTCAAACGCCTGCGGCAGAGCCTCAGCATGTTTCCAGAGATCGGAAAGCGCACGGATGAGATCCTGATCTTCGCTATTCGACACGGTCGCGAGCGTCCGCCGGGTTTCGTGATCGAGGATGATTTCGATTTCGAGGATACGGATCGCCGGTGACGGGTCAGGGTTGCGTGGGCAGGCCAAGAGGGGGAAACCGCTGCAATGACAGATGACGAACAGTCGCTCGCCGTGCGCGCGGCTTGGCTGCATTATGTCGGCGGGCTGACGCAATCGGCAGTTGCCAAGAAGCTTGGCGTGCCCTCCGTCAAGGCGCATCGGCTGATCGCGCGGGCCGTGGCCGATGGCGTCGTGAAGGTCAGCATCGATGGGGAAATCGCCGAATGCGCCGCGCTGGAAGCCGCGCTTGCCGAGACCTATGGCCTTGCTTTTTGCGAGGTCGCGCCGGAGCTGGATGACGATCCGCAAGCGCTGATCGCGCTCGGCCAGCTGGGCGGCAGTTTTCTGCGGCGCGAGATCGAGCGGGGCGAGCATGCGGTCATCGGTCTCGGCCATGGCAGCACGCTGTCGGCAGCCGTCCACATCCTGCCGAGGATCTCCGCCGGCGCGACCAAATTCGTCTCGCTGCTCGGCGGTCTCACGCGCAATTATGCCGCCAATCCCTATGACGTCATGCACCGCATCGCCGAGAAGACCGGGGCGCAGGCCTACGTGATGCCCGTTCCCTTCTTCGCCAATACGGAGGAAGACCGAGAGGTTCTGCTGGCGCAGAAAGGCGTGCGCGAGGTCTTTCGCCTGGCCGAAAGCGCCGACCTTAAATTGGTCGGCATCGGGACGGTGGATTATGCCGCCAGGCTCTTCCAGTCCGGCATGCTGGAGAAGGACGAAATCGACGATGTCTCCCGGCGCGGCGGCGTTGGCGAGATGCTCGGCCATTTCTTCGACCGTCACGGCCGGATGCTCGACACCACCGTCTCCCAGCGCACGCTGGCCGCCCGTTTTTCCGAGGGACGGAAGGATCGGATCGTGGCGATCGCCGGCGGCCAGGCCAAGACCGAGGCGATCCGCGCCGTGCTTCACAGTCACAGCCTGAACGGGCTGATCACCGATGAGGGCACGGCGCGCCGGCTGCTTGGACGTTAACAGCAGGGCCGAAAGCGGAAGCAGGTTTTTACCTCGCGCCAAGCGCCCGTGTTCTCAGCCGGCATTGCCGGTCTTGGCCTCAACGCGCGCCATGCCGGACTGGCGCAGCAGGCTGCGGATCCTGGACAGGGCATCCTCCTTTTCGGTGCCATAGGCGATCATGTCCTTCAGCCGCCCATCGGCGCCGATCAAAAGCAGCGAGGTGGTGTGGCTCATATGATAATCGTCCACATCGCCCGGCAGTTTGGCGGCATGGGCCATCCAGCCCTCCACCACCTTGCGCATTTCGCCTGCATCGCCCGTAACGCCGGTGATGCGATCGGTAAAGGCGGTGACGTAGCCATGCATGATGTCGGGTGTGTCGCGCTCCGGATCGACGGTGAAGAACAGGGCCTGCAGGTCCTTCGCCTCCGGTCCGAGGTCGCGCAGCCAGCCCGCCATCTCGAATAGCGTGGTCGGGCACACCTCAGGGCAATGGGTATAACCGAAATAGACGAGCGACGGCGCGTGATGGAAGATGGTCTCATCCACCTTGGCGCCGCGATCGTCCACCAGATTGAAGCGCGCCTGAAAGCGGCCCGGACGGACATCGTCGGCCGCCACCCAGATCATCACACCCACCAGCGCCGCCACGAACAGGCTGGTGGCGGCGGCGGCGAGCTTTGCCAGGGGAGACAGCGTCATTGCGCGTGGTCCTCGTGCTTCATGCTGGACATGTCGCCTGCCGCAGGTCCGACCAGGAATTCGACCTCGACCGTGCCCGCCTTCTCAAAGCTCAGGGTGGCCTTGACCATCTCGCCTTCCTTGAACGGCGTCTTCGGGTTGACGAACATCAAGTGATAGCCCCCGGGCTTCAGCTCCAGCTTGCCGCCCGCTGCTACGGGCAGGCCGTCCTTGATCTCGCGCATCTGCATGACCCCGCCATCCATCTTCATCTCATGGATCTGCACGCTCTGCGCGGCGGGCGAAGTGGCGCCCAGCAACCGGTCGGCCGCTGTCCCCTTGTTGACGACGGCAAGATAGCCGCCGCCCACCTTGGCGCCGGGCAGCATGGCGCGGGCATAGGGATGCTCGATCAGGAGATCGCCAAGCTCGAAATGATGGGCGAAGGCGGGCGTGACCATAACGGTGCCAGTCAGGCCGCCTGCGGCGAAGGCGAGCGCGGCGAAGGCTGCACGAAGACGGGAAGGGATCATCAGAAACTCCAGAAGAATGGTGGGGCTGCACGGATCGGCGCACGTGCGCAAAAGGGCTGCAGCGGTGTGTTGCGGCTGGGATGAGGGCATGGGCTGTAGCAAAGGTCCCCCAACCGATAGGCGGAGCTTGCCTGAGCCCGTCAAGATCTGCGGATGGTGACATCGGCGCGTTGAACGACATGGCAAGATGCTTCCACATCATGCTGCAAGACGTGTGGCCGCGCCGCATGCGCTTGGTCCGCTTGGCCTTTAAATCGACAGAAGGACAGGCGGCGCGCGTGGTCTCGCGTCGGGCGGCACCAGACGCCTGAGCGTGAGGCGGGCCGGACGCGGCGCCATGCGCGCGGTCTCCGCGCTACGGAAGACAAGACCGTTCGCGCTTTCCGACACGGGCAGAAGAATCGCGGCGCTCAACCGGCAGGCCTCGCAGGGCGTCGTGCGATCATGGTCGACGTCATGGGATGTATGCCGGACACCCTCGACACAAAGGGCCGGCAGGCTTCCATCCGGCAGGAGATAGAGCGCGCGTTCGCCCGGCGGAATGGTGCTTTCGGCAAAGGCGGGTGGAAGCTTATGGGCCAGGCCGACGCACAGGAGCGCGATGGCGCAGAGGATGCGCCATGCCAGCCCGCCTGTCAGCCTTCCTTGCGGCATTCGCCACCGTCCTGTTTCTCTCAAAGGCCGCTGCGCCGCGACGTCCCCCGCTTAAAGAGACGTGAACGAAGCCGGTCGCAGTAAGGCACCATGCCGTGGGTCGAAGCCTTGATATCATCTGCTCTACCATGCAAGGCCACGCAAGCAATGCGACAAATTTCCGCGCATGTGCAGCGGCTGACACGATCCTGCAATAGCTTCGGTCTGCCGCTCGGCCATCGGTAAAGGCGAGGGTTTAGAACGATTGGTCGGTCTGATGTCGATGAACAACCGTAGCACCGATTATCTCATCAATGACTGAGCTTTATTATTATCCTTCAGGCGAGGATTGGCGCGTGGCCATGGCGATGCAGCTGCACGATCAGATGCGTCGTGGCGTCTGGAACGATGATTGCGAAGAGATTGAAGGCATTCTTCTGGGCTATTCGCCGGCTGAAAATGCCTGGTGGCGCGCGCACAGGCATAGCCTGACGAGCGGCTGATCGTCGTCGTATCGAACATCGGGATGGGCTCGAACTCCGACCTTGGTGCGGAAACATGGTCATGGTTTGAGGCCGCACGCGCATGCTGGAAAAACTCGCCGGGCGCTGAGGCCCCCCTTGCGCTTGCCGTGGACTCGGCGCTTAGCTGGCACCAGATGGTTCTGGCGGCCGTGAGGTGCTGCCGGATGAAAAGGGAATGCGGTGAGGACGACCCCCTGGAGGGGACCGAGACCGCGGCTGCCCCCGCAACTGTGAGCGGAGAACGACATCCTTCAAGCCACTGGCCAAAGCCGGGAAGGCGGATGACGTGACGACCCGCGAGCCAGGAGACCTGCCATCTGAAGCCGGGCCTTTCCGTTGATCGGGGAGGCCCCGATCCAGCAAACCAGCCGCGCGGTGGGCGCGGGGAGGTCTTATCATGCATATCGAACCCGGCGTCGTCGACGGCGCCAAGATCCTGTTGAGCTATGCCACGGCAGCGGGCGCGCTTGTTCTCACGGCGAAAATGGCGCGTGACACCTGGCGCCGCGAAGGGGCGCCGGCGCTTGCGCTGCGCAGCCTTGCGACGACGGCCCTGGTCTTTTGCTTCTTCGAGGTGCTGCCGCATCATCCGGTCGGCGTCTCCGAGGTGCATCTGATTCTCGGCTCGACGCTGTTGCTGCTGTTCGGCGCCGGCGCAGCGGCCATCGGCCTGGCCGCCGGCCTTCTCGTCCAAGGGCTCTTCTTCGCACCCTTCGACCTGCCGCAATATGGGATGAACGTCACCACCCTTTTGGTGCCACTTTGGGGCATCAGCCTTCTGGCTGAGCGGATCGTGCCGGCGCGCACGGCCTATGTCGATCTTCGATATCGCCAGGCCCTTGCGCTCTCGGTCGCCTATCAGGGCGGCATTGTTGCCTGGGTGGCCTTCTGGGCGCTCTATGGCCACGGGTTTCAGATCAGCAATCTGGCCGCCATCGGCTCGTTCGGGCTGGCCTATATGAGCGTGGTTCTGGTGGAGCCTCTGATCGACCTGGCGGTTCTTGCCGCCGCCAAGGCACTGCACCGCGCAAGCCGTGGTCCAATGTTCACGCTACGGCTGCATCAGGCTGCTTAGACGCCGTCGGCGAAGGGGCAAGACACCGTCACCTCATCCTTCGAACCCGTTCGTTCACATAGGCGCGGGGATCATGCCACCGAAGCCAGCGCCTTTTTCGAGGCGCTGGCACCGAGCAGCTGCTTTGTCAGGCGTCCTGCTCATCGAATAGCGCGGCGAGGATGCGGCCTTCCAGGGCGGCGACATCGGCGCTGCCGTGGCGGCGGGGACGGGGCAGGGCGATGGCGAGATCCAGCGAAACTGCGCCCTTGTCGATGACGATCACCCGGTCGGCCAGCGCCAAGGCCTCGGCGACATCATGGGTGACGAGAACGGCAGTAAAACCCTCCTGGCGCCAGATGCGCTCCAAGAGCGCCTGCATCTCGATTCGCGTCAGCGCGTCCAGCGCGCCGAGCGGTTCATCCAGTGCCAGAAGATAGGGTTTGGCGGCCAGCGCGCGGGCCAAAGCCACGCGCTGACGCTGGCCGCCGGACAGCACGGCTGGCCACTCATCGGCACGGTCCTTCAGGCCCACTTCGGCAAGCAGCGACAGTGCCGTTTCGCGCGCCTCGGCGCCCTTTGAAAGGCCGGTCAGGCCGACGGCGACATTATCCGCCACCCGTGCCCAAGGCAAAAGGCGCGGCTCCTGAAACATGATGCGCGTGCGGTGCGCATGCCCATCCGTGCCCAATGTCAGTTTGCCGGAACTTGGGTCATCCAGCCCGGCAATCAGCCGCAGGAGCGTGCTCTTGCCGCAGCCGCTCTTGCCGATGATGGCGACGAACTGGCCTTCGGGAATATCGAGGTCGATGCCTTTCAGCACCTCCTTTTCGCCGAAGCGTCGGGAGACACCGCGCAGCGACAGGGCCGTCTTGGCGGCCGGCTCCGTAGCAGCGCGGGCCGCCGGCGCAGTTTCCCGTGGCACTTTAGGTTTAGAGTCCGGGACAGCCTGCGCGCCTGCGCCTTCTTGATAACGCGCGCGCTCCGCAGGCTGGGTGAAGCTGATGACAGTCATGGGCGGGCTCCGGGCAAGGCGTGAAAGGCGGGCATGGCGGTGATCAGGATGGGGCTTAGGCTCAGGCGGGTTGGAAGGCCGGGTGCCACTGCAGGAACTGGCGTTCGAGGAGCCGGGCCAGACTGTCGGCGAGCTTGCCGAGCAGTGCATAGATCAGGATCGACAGGACGACGACGTCGAGCAGCAGGAATTCGCGTGCCTGCATGGCCATGTAGCCGAGGCCCGAAGAGGCAGCGATGGTTTCCGCCACGATCAGCGTCAGCCACATGATCCCCAGCGCATAGCGCAGGCCCACGAAGATGGAGGGCAGAGCGCCCGGCAGGATGACCCGGAAGAACAAAGCAGAGCGCGACATGCCATAGACCCGGCCCATCTCCACCAGCTGCGGATCGACGCTCTGGATGCCGAGCAGTGTGTTGACATAGACGGGGAAGAACACGCCGAGCGCCACCAGAAACAGCTTGGCTTCTTCATCGATGCCGAACCAGAGGATGACAAGCGGGATCAGCGCCAGATGCGGAATGTTGCGCACCATCTGCAGCGTCGTATCGGTGAGATTGCGCGACAGGCTGGAGAGCCCGTTGGCAAGCCCGAGCACCAGGCCGATAGCGCCGCCGATGGCGAAGCCGGACAGCGCGCGCAAGGTGCTGATCCAGATGTTTTGCAGGAGTTCGCCCGACAGCAGAAGCCGCCAGAAGGCCTCGGCCACGGCCGATGGCGCGGCCAGAACGTTGGGCGAAATCAGCCCGATGCGCGAGGCTGCCTCCCAGGCAATCAGGATCAGCACGGGCAGGATCCAGCCCGTAACATTGTTGAGAAAGGATCGGCCGGTCTTCTGCATGGCTATGGGCTTTCGTCGGACAGGTCAGGGCGTTTGCCTGGCGGCTGAGGCGGACAAGAAGATGTCGGGTCTTGCCCGCGACGCTGTTTGCGCTCAATTGCCGGCGGGTGGCGTCCAGACGGCATCGGCAACCGTGATCTTCTTGGGGATCAGGCCAAGGCGAAAGAAGCGATCGGCCGTGACCTGCTGGCCTGCGACGATTTCGGGCGTCAGCGGTTCGATAGCAAATTTCGTGCGGTTTGCGGCCAGTGTCTGTGCCTCCAGCGGCACGCCGGTTACCTCGTGCAGCGCTTCTGCGACCTTGTCGCGGTTGGCGTCCGCCCAGGCGGCAGCCTCCTTCAATGCGCCGAGCGTGGCCACGATTTCCTTCGGGTGCTCGGCGGCAAAGCCGCGATTGGCGAGGAAATAGGTCCGCACATCCACGGTCTTGTCCGTGGTGGCCAGCACGCGCGGCGTATAGCGCGTCTCGGCCACGGCGAAGAAGGGATCCCAGACCGCCCAGGCCTCGATCTTGTCGGAGGCGAAGGCGGCAGCGGCATCGGCCGGACCCAGATAGACCGGGTTGATGTCCTTGAAGTCCACGCCGGCCTTTTCAAGCGCTGCGACCAGCAGGTTATGTGCGCTCGTGCCCTTGCCGACGCCGACCTTGCGGCCCTTGAGATCAGCCAGGGTCTTGATATCGGAGTCGGGCTTGACGAACACGGCTTCGCCCGCGCCATTGGACGGCAGCGCCGCGACATAGGTGATGGCGGCGCCTGCGGCCTGGCCGAAGATCGGCGGCGCATCGCCCGTCCAGCCGAGATCGATGGAGCCGACATTGAGCGCCTCGACCAGCGGCGGACCGGCCGCGAACTCTACCCACCGCACCGTAACGCCCTCGGACGACAGTGCTTTTTCCACCACCTGCTGCTGGCGGGCGACGACCGGCAGGCCGGTCTTTTGATAGCCGATTTTCAGCTCCGTCAGCGCGGCAGCTTGCGCGTCCAGCGAACAGAGCGGAGCCGCAGTGAACCCGAGAGCAAGGCCGAGCGCCAGAAAGCCTGCGCCGAATGTCCGTCTCGCGATTGCCAGCATGCGTTTGCTCTCCTTGATGGCGGCGCCGTTGCCGCGCGATGCAAGGACTATGCTAGAGTAAGCCACTTTGATTATAGAGTTTATTTATTTCTCTTTCTTCCAATTTATTGGAAAAGGATTCCATCAAGTCGCCCTTCGGTAAGACTGCGCCGATAAAGCCGATCTGTTTTGATTTCGCCCCCACCACGGCAGCGGCGTCTTGCGCCTCATGCGCGAGAATGGCAGACCGGGCGCGTCAACGTGTGAGCGTGGGAGAGCTTTGGTGGCACGCAAGCCTGTGGTCAACAGCGAGGCGCTGTGCAAGCTGGGCGCGGAAAAGCTGGCGGCGCTGATCGTTGTCCAGGCCGAGTCCGATCAGGTCTTCCGTCGGATCGTGTCAGCCGCGCTTGCTGGCGCCAAGGGGCCTGAGGCGGTGACCAAGCTGATCGATCAGAGGCTCGCCGCTCTGGAAAAGGCCCGTTCTCGTGTCAGCTGGCGGCGCACGAAAACCTTCGCACAGGATCTTCAGTCCATTCTCCGGATGATCGATGGCGAACTGGCGCCGCTGTCCGCCCCGCTTGCTGTCGACCGCCTCTTACGGTTCATCGCCACGAACGGCGTCGTCTTCGAAAGGCTGGAGGACGGCAGCGGCCTGATCGACGATCTCTATCAGAATGCCGTGGATGCCCTGGTCCCGCTGACCGAACGCCTCGATGAGGCCGACCGGTTGCTTCTGCCTGACCGGATCATGGCGCGGCTGGAGGACGATGAAGACAACTATCTGCTCCTCATTCTCACAGCCATTGCCCGGCATCTGCCCGAGGCGGCCCTTCTTCAATGGGACCGCCAGCTTGAAGGCCAGACAAAGGAAATTCGGCGGCGCAAAGGAGGGCGCTTCGAGCACGAATTCTTCAAGTCCCGGCTGATCGATCGGCTTCTGACCGCGCGCCAGATCATCGCCCGCGCGCGCGACGATCTGGACGGGCTCGTGGCGCTGGAGGCGCAGAAGTCGCCTACCCTTCAGGATCGGCTGTCTGTCGCCAGGATGCTCTACGATGCCGGTCGCTTTCAAGAGGCGCTGGATTGGCTGCGCAAACCCGAAGACGGACGGGTGAGGATCATGCGCCGCGAGGATCTGGCCAATGGCGCCGGACCTATCATTGCCGAGCGGCTGGACCGTGTGGCGTTGGAAGCGAACATCCTCACCGCGCTGGGTGACAAGCCGGCTGCCCAGGCGCTGCGCTGGACATGCTTCGAGGAGACGCTGGAACCCGAGCCGCTGCGCGGCTATATCGCCGCGCTCGGCGATTTCGAGGAATTCGAAGCGCTGGACAAGGCTTTTGCCTTTGTGAGCAAGGTCAAATCCCCCTATGGCGCGCTCAGCTTCTTCCTTCGCTGGCCCAGGCTCGATCATGCGGCTGCCCTCGTACTGGCCCATCGCGGCCGCTGGGACGGCGGCTTCTACGAGCTTCTGGCGTCAGCGGCGGAACTGCTGGAAGAGAGCCAGCCTCTGGCCTCTGCCGTGCTCTATCGCGCGCTTCTCGATGATATCCTGAACAAATCCCGTAGCGCCGCCTATGGCCATGGCGCGCGTCATTTGATCGCCCTACGCCATCTCGACGGCGTGATCCCGCCCGAGGCCTACACACAGGCGCGCATGGAGCCCCATGCCGCCTATGAGGCCAAGCTGAAGCAGGTGCATGGGCGCAAATATGGCTTCTGGCCGCTTCTGGAGGGACACTGACGAGTGCTCGCCGCAAGGCTCATGGACACCTCAGGCGAGCGGATCGCGGCTCTTCCAGGCGCGATAGGGCGCAAGAACCTGACCGGGATAGCGCCGCTCGATCTCTTCCGTCACCAGCGTGATCCGTGCCATCACCTCGTCGCGCTCTTCGCCCTCGGCCTTCTCACTGTCGCGTTCCAGCCGTGACAGCAGCGAGAAGACCTCATCCTCGGTCATCGGTTCAAGCGCGTCGGCGAAGCTGTCGATCGGTTCCTGATGCATACGGTGGGTCCTTGAGTCTGGTCTTCAAGCGTTGCGGCGGCACGCCGGTCCAAGGTCGATAGGGCTTCGACAGTCGGGCTTTCCGCCTCCTTAACCCTTTCGGGCGCGAAAGGTTCTCGTCCCGGACAACATGCGATGGGGCGCAATGTCAGCCGGACCACAGCTGCCTGATTTGACGCGGCAGCGCTTGCATCTTTTCCTTGCCTTGCCCAAGCGAATGCGAAAAGAAGAGCCGGGCGCACATAGCGCACGACTTATTGTGCCGCGATCACGGCAGACGCCAGGAGCGCGACGAATGCCTGATGGCGTGTGCGTGGAAACGCCGTTTTCGCCGCATGTCGGCGTCGCTGTCTCCGCAAGACGTCCGCTGCTCATCAAAGGCAATGCGAGGTGATATGCCGCCGATCCGCCGCAAGTCCAAGCTCCTGCGTCGCTCCCGCGTGCTCTGGGCTTCTCCGGCCCTGTGGCGGCCGCGGCTGGTGTTCTGGTGCGGGGCACTCGCCATCGGTGTGGTCAGCGTCGGCTTTGCCAAGATGGCGGATTGGGCGCAGCACGTCTTTGCCGCCATGACGGGCTCGACCAGCCATGGCTTCCTGATCCCGCTGCTTCTCACGCCGGCCGGCTTCACGCTCTCGGCTTTTCTGGCCATCCGCTTCTTTCCGAACTCCCAAGGCAGCGGCATTCCCCAAGCCATCGCCGCGCGGCACCTGCATGAGGATGAGGATCGGCGCTGGCTGCTCTCGCTGCGGGTCGCCTTCGGCAAGATCCTGCTCACCATTCTCGGCCTGGCAAGCGGTGCCTCTATCGGGCGGGAGGGGCCGACGGTGCAGGTCGGCGCGTCGATCATGCTGGCGGTCGCCCGCGTCAGCGGCATTGCCCAGGCGCGCGGGCTGATCCTCGCCGGCTCGGCCGCCGGTATCGCCGCCGCCTTCAACACGCCGCTCGCCGGCATCGTCTTCGCGATCGAGGAGATGGGCCGCGCTTACGAGGCACGCTCCAACGGGCTGGTTCTCACCGCCGTCATCCTCTCCGGCCTCGCAGCGCTCGGCCTGTCCGGCAGCTATACCTATTTCGGGCTGGCCTCCATCGGTCCCGCCACGGTGCGCGAATGGCTTCTGGTGCTGGTTTGCGGCGTGGCTGGCGGTGCGCTGGGGGCGGGCTTCAGCGGCTTTGCCCTGTCGGTCGGCCGGCGCATCCGCCGCTGGGCAGCCCCCCTGCCGCTGCGCCGCAGCCTGATGCTGGCGGCAGGCTGCGGCCTTCTGGTCGCGCTGATCGGCCTCGTCTCGGGCGGGGCGACCTTCGGCACGGGCTATGAGCAGGCGCGCGGCGCCATCGAAGGTCAGGCTCTGCCGCCCTTCTTCTTTCTGGAGAAGCTTGTCGCGAGCTTTCTGTCGATGATCTCGGGTATTCCTGGCGGCATTTTCGCCCCGTCGCTTGCTGTCGGCGCCGGGCTTGGCAGCAGTCTCGGCCTGGCGCTCGGCACCAGCATCACGCTGGCCGCCACGCTCGGCATGGCCGGCTATTTTGCCGGTGTGGTGCAGGCCCCAATGACCGCCTTCGTCATCATCCTCGAAATGACCGGCAATCATGATGGCGTCATCGCGATTATGGGCGCTGCCATGCTCGGCTATATCACCTCGCGCCTGTTACAAAGCGAGCCGCTCTATCACGGCCTGTCGCGCAGTTTCCTTGCCGCTGCCATGCGCCGCAGCCGCGCAGCGGGCCATGAGGCAGCCAGCGAGAAGAGCGGCGCATGAAAAATCCGGCGCTCGTGAAACGCCGGATCGAGACATGACAAAGCCTTCGTTCAGTCCTTGATGATGCCGGTCTCGCTCGCCACGCGCCGATAGGCGGCACCGGCGGTAAAGCCTCCATCGATGACGAAATCCTCCCCGGTGATGAAGCTCGAGGCATCGGAGGCGAGGAACAGCACGAGTTCGGCAATCTCCTCCGGCTTGCCGCTGCGCTTCATCGGCGTCATCCCGATCATCGGCTGGAGGTGCGGGCTGGAGGCGTTGAGGCCCGTGACGACGAGGCCGGGGCAGACGGCGTTGACGCGGATGTTGCGGCCGGCAAGCTCCATGGCCGCGCTGCGCGTGAGGCCGCGCAGGCCCCACTTGCTGGCCGTGTAAGCCGGATCATAATGGCCGGAAAAGGCGCTGTTGGAGGAGATGTTGACGATCGCCCCGCCGCCGCCCTCCGCCATCAGGCCGGCCACCGACTGGATGCCGAGAAAGGCGCCGGTCAGGTTGACCTTCAATACCTTTTCCCAGGCTTCCAGAGGCGTGTCGGCGATCAGCGTGCGGTTGATGATGCCGGCATTGTTGACGAGAATGTCGAGCCTGCCCTTCCAGGCGCGTGCTTCCGCCACCACGCCGGCCCAGCTTTTCTCGTCGGTGACGTCGAGATGGAGAAAGCGTGCCTCTCGACCTTCAGCCCGCAGGCTTTCGGCCAGCGCCCGGCCTTCCTCAGCCAGCACGTCGGCGATCAGCACCGCCGCGCCGTGGGCGGCAAAGAGCCGGCTTTCGGCCTCGCCCTGTCCGCGCGCGCCGCCGGTGACGAGTGCGACACGGCCTTCCAGCGTGGCTGCCTTCGGATCGGCCATGGTCAGGCCCTCGCTTCGATGGTGGTCTGGCGCTGCTCGCCAAGGCCCTCGATGCCCAGCGTCATCACCTGCCCGGGCTTGAGGAAGATCGGCTCCGGCTTGATGCCCATGCCGACGCCGGGCGGCGTGCCGGTGGCGATGATGTCGCCGGGCATCAGCGTCATGAACTGGCTGATATAGCTGACGAGATGGGCGACGCCGAAGATCATCGTCGCGGTCGTGCCGGTCTGGCGGCGCACGCCGTCGACATCGAGCCAGAGCGCGAGCGCCTGCGGATCCGCCACCTCGTCGCGCGTGACGAGCCAGGGACCGGTGGGGCCGAAGGTGTCGTGGCTCTTGCCCTTGGTCCATTGCCCGCCGCGCTCGGACTGGAAGGCGCGTTCGGACACGTCGTTGACGACGCAATAGCCGGCAACATGAGAGAGCGCATCCGCCTCGCTGACATATTTGGCGCGGGTGCCGATGACGACGCCGAGTTCGACTTCCCAATCGGCCTTTTTCGAGCCGCGCGGGATTTCCACCGGATCGTTGGGGCCGATGATCGCGCTCGTCGCCTTCATGAACAGGATCGGCTCGTCAGGCGGAGCCTTGCCGGTTTCCTTGGCATGGTCGGCATAGTTCAGGCCGACGCAGATGAATTTCGACGTGCCGGCGACGCAGGGGCCGATGCGCTCCGGCGAAATCGCCGGCAGGCTCTTCGGATCGAGCGCGCGCAGCCTGTCGAGGCCGGCATCGCTCAAGGCGTCGCCCGACAGATCCGGAATGATGCCGGAGAGGTCGCGGATGATGCCATCGGCATCGATGAAAGCAGGCTGTTCGGCGCCTGCCGGGCCATGGCGAAGGAGCTTCATCAGGCGCGCCGGAAGCCTTGGAGCACGCTGTCATCGACATCGGGCAGGTTGATGACGATATTGTCCGGCGTGCGCGTGGTCAGCCAGACCAGCTCTTCCGTCGTCGACATGTTGACCTCGATATGCGGCCAGTTCGGCGGCACGAAGATGAAGTCGCCTTCCTCCATGTCGAGGAACTCCTGCCAGTTCTCGCCGAAATAGATGCGCGCCTTGCCCTTCAGCACATAGCCGCCGGTTTCGGCTTCGCCATGATGATGGGGATAGGACCGGTAGCCCGGATCGTTGGAAACCTTGCCGAACCAGATCTTGGTGGCCGGCGTGTGCTGCGGCCCGACGCCGGAGACGCGAACGCAGCCGCCGGACTGGCCCGTTCCCGTGTCTTCCTGGCCCTTTCGGGTGATGACGGGCATGATCTTGTTGTTCATGGTGGTTCCTCCTCGGTCTTTCAGAGCGTCAAGCGAGCAGCGCTTCAGTCTGGAACGACGGCCAGCGCCTGGATTTCGATCTTGGCGCGGTCTTCCATCAGCGCCACGACCTGAACGGCGGCCATGGGCGGAAAATGCCGGCCGATGATTTCGCGATAAACGGCGCCGATTTCCTTCATCCGCGAGCGATAGGCCTCGCGGTCGGTGAAGTACCAGGTCATCTGGATCAGATGCTCGGGCTTGGCATCGGCTGCCTTCAGCACGCTGACGATGTTGGTGAGCGTCTGGCGCACCTGATCGACGAAATCATCCGAGTGAAACAGGCATTGTTCGTCCCAGCCGATCTGGCCGCCGACCTGAACGATGCGCCCGCGCGCGCTGATCCCGTTGGAATAGCCGATCGGCTTGGCCCAGCCGTCCGGCTGGATGATTTCATGCATCATGTGAGGGCTCCAGATAACGCGAAAGACCGGCGCGGACATCCTCCGGCCAGGGGTGGGATTTGTGGTCGGCCAGCGAGGTCATGACGATGCGCTGACGCACGGTCCAGATGACGTCGCCCCGCACGGTGACCACCGTTTCGAGATCCAGCGAGGCGCGGCCGATGGCGCGCACATGCACGGCAAAATCCAGCACATCGCCGTAGATGGCAGGCTTCTTGAATTCGAGGTTCAGGGTCACCGTCGGAAGGCCGAGCTTGCGCTCGAACATGATCTCCTTCCAGGTCACGCCGAAGGAGGCGAACATCGCCTCGTTCACATCCACCAGCATGGAAAGATAGGCCGGGTGATAAGCAATCCCGGTGAGGTCGCAATCGCCGAAGCGCATCGGCTTGGAAATGGTAAAGGGCATTCTGCCTCCCTGTTCGTCTCTGAGCGGCGTCATTGCGCAGCGCGATTCTTGGCCGTCATCCCGCCATCACCTCACCGCCCGCCACTGCCACGGCCTGTCCGGTGATCGCGCCGGCGCCGGGTGCGGCAAGCCAGGCGACCGCATCGGCCACCTCCTCCGGACGCACCAGGCGCGCTTGCGGATTGGCGGCGGTGAATTCGGCGAGTGTCGCCTCACGGCTGCGGCCGGTCTTTTCCATGATCGCCTCGATCGAGCGCGCGATGATCGGCGTGTCGGTAAAGCCCGGGCAGACGGCGTTGACGGTGATGTTCTTGCGTGCCAGCTCCAAAGCCAGCGCCCGTGTGAGCCCGACGACGCCATGCTTGGCGGCGCAATAGGCCGAGACATAGGCGTAGCCCTTCAATCCCGCCGTGGAGGCGAGATTGATGATGCGCGCGCCCTCGCCATGGGCCTTTAAGTCCGGCAGCACTGCCTGGGTGACGTTGAAGACGCCTGTCAGATCGACGTCGATCACCTTGGCCCAGAGATCGGCGCCGGTCTTTTCGAACGGCGCGCTCGGCGCCTCGCCGGCATTGTTGACAAGGACCGAAACCGGGCCGAAGGCGGCGCGCGCGGCGGCGAGGCCGGCCGCGATGTCATGCGGGTCGGTCACATCAAAGCCGGCGGCAACGAGGGCGCGGCCGTGGCCGATCTCCTCGGCCAGCTCGTCCGCCAGCGCTTGCAGCGGCTCGGCCCGCCGGCCCGCCAGCGTGACACGCGCGCCGTCGCGGGCAAGCCTTCGCGCGATTGCCGCGCCGATGCCGCTGCCGGCGCCGGTCACGAGCGCATGTCTGTCCATGAGGGGCTTGCTCACGATAGCCTCACTTGGCCGGCGCCGCAGCGCGGGCAAGGTTGGTCTCGTACTGCCCCTTGGCAGAGTAATACTGCTTCGGCCAGGGCACCGTGGTCACGCCGATTTTGGCCGCCTCATGCAGCGCCCAGGCCGGATCGGCCAGGTGCGGCCGGGCCACGGCGCAGAGATCGGCGCGGCCGGCAGCGATGATCGAATTGGCGTGGTCGGCCTCCGAAATCGCGCCGACGGCAATCGTCGGAATTTCGATCTCGTTGCGGATCTTGTCGGAGAAGGGGGTCTGGAACAGCCGGCCATAGACAGGTTTTTCCTCCTTCCAGACCTGGCCGGAAGAGCAGTCGATCAGGTCGGCGCCGGCCTCCTTGAACATTCCGGCGAAGATCGCCGTATCTTCGGGCGTGTTTCCACCCTCGGTCCAGTCGTGGCAGGAGAGGCGAACCGAGATCGGTCGATCCTCCGGCCAGACAGCGCGGATGGCGTGGAAGACCTCCAGCGGAAAGCGCGCGCGGTTCTCATGGCTGCCGCCATAGGCGTCCTCGCGCCGGTTGGTCAGAGGCGAAAGGAAGGCGGAGAGCAGATAGCCGTGGGCGCAGTGCAGCTCCAGCCAGTCCACACCGGCTTCGGCAGCCCGGCGGGCGGCGGCGACGAAATCGGCCGTGACCCTGTCCATATCCGCCCGATCCATGGCTTTGGGAACCTGGCTATTTTTCAGATAGGGCAGGGCGGAGGCTGAAATCAGCCGCCAGCTGCCCGTCTCGAGAGGTTGGTCGATGCCCTCCCAGGCGAGCTTGGTTGCGCCCTTGCGTCCGGCATGGCCGAGCTGAACGGCGAGTTTGGCGCGCGTATTGCCATGAACAAAAGCCGCAAGCCGCTTCCAGCCCTCCATCTGCGCGTCGTTCCACAGGCCGAGGCATCCGGGGGTGATGCGTGCATCCGGAGAGACGCAGGTCATTTCGGCAAAGACGAGACCGGCGCCGCCCATGGCGCGGCTGCCGAGATGGACCATGTGAAAATCGTCGATCAACCCGTCCTTGGCCGAATACATGGCCATGGGCGAGACGACGACACGATTGGCAAGCGTGACGCCGCGCACCGAAAAGGGCGTGAACATCGGCGGCAGACAGCGCTCGTCATCCGGCACGTTCAGCCCCTGGCGGCGGGCGAACCAGCGCTCATAGCCTTCCAGCCAGGCCTTGTCGCGCAGCCGCAGGTTTTCGTGACTGATGCGCTGCGAACGCGTCAGCATGGAATACATGAACTGTTCCGGCTCCAGCGTGTCGGCATAGCGCCGGCCGACGACCTCGAACCATTCCATGGCATTGCGCGCCGCATTCTGGATGCGGGCGACATCGACGCGGCGGATGTCCTCATAGGTCTGGAGAACCGCCGGAATGCTCTCTTTGCCATGGCCTGCCTTGTTGAACTGGTTGGCCAGCTCGATGGCGTCATCGATGGCGAGCTTGGTGCCGGAGCCGATGGCGAAATGGGCGGTATGGGCGGCGTCGCCCATCAGCACGACATGGCTCTGGCCGTTGAAATGGCTCCACTTGCCGCAGATCAGCCGGCTGAAATTCAGCCAGGCCGAGCCGCGCAGATGGCGCGCATTGGTCATCAGCGGCGCGCCTTCCAGCACCTCAGAGAACAGCTCCTGGCAGAAGTCGATCGAACCCTGCTGATCCATCTCGCCGAGCCCATGCGCCTGATAGGCCTCTTCCGTGGTCTCGATGATGAAGGTCGAGGTCGTCTCGTCGAACTTGTAGATATGCGCCTGGAACCAACCGTGATCGGTCTTGCGAAAATCGAAGGTAAAGGCGTCGAACAGCTTGTTGGTGCCAAGCCAGATGTAGCGGTTCGGCCGCACCACCAGATCGGGCTCGAAGATCTCGGCATATTTGTTGCGGATCGTGGAATTGAGGCCGTCGGAGGCAATGACGAGATCGGCATCGGGGAAATCGAGATCGCTATCGACATCGGTTTCGAACTTCAGCACCACGCCGAGCGCTTCGCAGCGCGCCTGCAGAATGTTCAGGAGCTTCTTGCGGCCGATGCCGACGAAGCCATGGCCCGTGGTGCGCTGCCGCGTGCCTTTGAACAGCACCTCGATATCGTCCCAATGATTGAAAGCATCCTCGATTTCGGCAGCGCTCTCAGGGTCCCAATGCCGCATGGAGGCCATGGTGGCGTCGGAGAAGACCACGCCCCAGCCGAAGGTGTCATAAGGACGGTTGCGTTCGACCACGGTGACATCATGGGTCGGGTGGAGCTTCTTCATCAGAAGGCCGAAATAGAGGCCGGCAGGCCCCCCGCCGATGCAGACGATGCGCATGTGCTGTTCCTTCCCTGATCGCTCATCCCGGTGAGGCGGAGCCTGAGCGGTCCGACGCATCCAAGATACTTTAAGCTTAAAATATATGGTCGGCTGCGGGCCCGTCAAGCTGAAAATGCGCCGGCCGAAGCGAGCCACAGCAGGGTGCGCAGCAGAATGTGATGCGGGCAACCGCATCAGAGCCCTCTGATGGATTATCTTCTAAAGATATGATTCGATTACGAAATTGTAATCATAGCTTCAGTTTTCATTCATCTTCAGTACGATACTTGTAAGCCGTTCCAAACGGAGAACCGACATGAAGAAACTCGCTATCGCCGCTCTGTCCTGCACCTTTGTCATGGGCTCGCTGCTGCCGATCACCGAGGCCTTTGCTCAGGATCATCGCCGGCCTGATCGGATCGAAAAGAAGGTCGTTATCACCAAGCATAGCTGGAAGCGCGGCCATCGCCTCTCACGCGAAGAGCGGCGGCGCGTGCAGGATGTGCGCGACTTCCGTCGTTACCGACTTGCCCCGCCGCCGCGCGGCTATCGCTGGGTGCGCGCGGACCGCGACTTCCTGCTGATCTCGATCGGCAACGGCACGATCAGCAATGTGATCGGCGTGCGATAAGGCTCGGCATAGTGCAGGAGCCCGGCGCGTCGCACAGCGCCGGGCTCTCGACTTGGTTTTGAGCGCTTATGCCTTGTAATCAGGCGCTTCGCGATCCAGCCGGCGCTTGATCGCTTCGAGATGCAGGCGCGCGGATTCCGGATCGCCTTCGCGCATCTGGCGATAGGCGGCTTCGGCAATCTCCGGTTTGACGGGCAGGACGGGCCGGCCGGTCGACAGCGCGAGGACCTGAACTTCGGCCGCGCGCTCCAGATAATAGAGATCGTCCCAGGCTTCGGCGATGTTGGGCGCCAGCACCATCACGCCGTGATGCTTCATGAAGAGAATGTCCGCACTGCCCACGGCGCCGGCAATCCGGTCGCCCTCGCGCTCGTCCAGCGCCAGGCCGTTATAATCCCGGTCGAAGGCGGTGCGGCCGTAGAATTTCAGCGCGGTCTGGCCGGCGAAGATCAGCGGCTCGCCCTCGGTCATCGAGAGCGCCGTGGCATAAGGCATATGCGTGTGAAAAGCAGCCTTGGCGCGTGGTACGCGGCTGTGCAGGCGGGCGTGAATGTAAAAAGCGGTCGCCTCGGGCTTGCCTGCACCCGACACAACCTGGCCGTGGAGATCGCAGATCAGCAGCATCGACGCCGTGATCTCGCTGAAGGCATAGCCATAGGGGTTGACGATAAAGAGATCGTCATAGCCCGGCACCACTGCCGAGAAATGATTGCAGATGCCCTCTTCCATGCCGTATCGCGCGGCCATTCGGAAGCAGGCCGCCAGGTCTACCCGCGCCTGCCAGATCTCTGGCCTCTCCAGGTCCGGTTGGTTGGCGCCGGCCGGGGTTGAAGGCGATCCGGTAGGCAGCATATGGGCCATGCAAACATTCCTCGATAGGGCGGGCGAACCGCCGGGGTGGCCAGGTCGTTTGGGCTAAAACGATAGCCGATTGCCCGTCATATTGATGCATCGGTTTGGCCTGTCGTCATGCCTGCTTACACGGTCCCCTTGCGGCTAGGCCAGCCGGTATTGCTATCCGGTCGTCTGCACCATCTTCCGCAGTAGAAGGCAGTGTTTGTATGCTCGACAAGGCCTGAAGCGAAGAGACCGCACTTTCTATGATGGTGAGCGGTTACTCGGCGCTGAATCTGTCGATTCCTATCGATGGTGTGGACGTCCTTGTCATCATATACTGCGTAGAGCGCCGTATGATTTGCGAGGCATCATAGCCAAATTTCCGACGCAATGAGCCTGATCGTTGGATCCAGCGCAATAAAGTCTACGCAATCATGGGTCAAACCCTTGTCATCGATCGATCGTCGATTAGTATCGATGAGGAAACGCGACTTCTGTTTGGTCACCCTTCCATGCCGGACGATGCTCCCCATCCTGGCCGGCCTTGACGCTTTTCATTTCCGCTCGCTCCACTCCTCCTGGGAGCGTGCTTTCCTGAGGAAAGGATGCCTATGCTGCAGACCTCCAATCTCACGCACACCACGCCTGCCGACCGAAAAGCCGATGGCTGGTGGCGCACGGCGGTGATCTATCAGATCTACCCGCGCTCCTTCGCCGATGGAAATGGCGACGGCATCGGCGATCTCAAGGGAATCACCGAGAAGCTTCCGCAATTGGCCTCCCTTGGGGTCGATGCCATCTGGCTGTCGCCCTTCTATCCGTCGCCGCAGAAGGACGCCGGCTACGACGTGGCGGATTACACGGATGTCGATCCGCTGTTCGGCACCCTCGATGATTTCGAGCGCATGCTGGAGCAGGCGCATCAGCTCGGCCTGAAGGTGATCGTCGATATCGTTCCCAACCATTCGTCCAGCGCCCATCGCTGGTTCAAGGAGGCGTTGATTTCGCCTGAAGGCAGCATCGAGCGCGGGCGTTATATCTTCCGCAACGGTCGCGGTCCCGATGGCGCGCTGCCGCCCAACAACTGGCAGTCGGTTTTCGGCGGGCCGGCCTGGACTCGAACGACCAATCCGGATGGCACGCCCGGCCAGTGGTATCTGCATCTCTTTGACAGCAGCCAGCCGGACTTTGATTGGTCGAACCGCTGGGTGCATGACCGGTTCATCGAGGTGCTGCGCTTCTGGTTGGATCGCGGTGTCGATGGTTTCCGCGTCGATGTCGCCCATGGCCTGGCCAAGGACCCAGAGCTGCCGGATTACGATGCCGGCCAGGCGGACCCCTTCGCCGTCAGCCCCTATTGGGGCCTGGAGACAGTGCACGCGATTTTCCGCGAATGGCGCCAGGTGCTGGAAAGCTATGGTCCCGACCGCATTCTCTGCGCCGAAGCCTGGGTTGCGCCGTTGAAGCGGCTGAGCGACTGGGTGCGACCGGATGAGATGCATCAGGCCTTTAATTTCGAATTTCTGACATCCGCCTGGTCTCCGACCGCGTTGAAGCAGGTGATCGACGATTCGCTTGCCGCCTTCTATGCCGTCGGTGCGGCCAGCACCTGGGTCCTCTCGAACCATGACGTTATTCGTCACGCCTCGCGTCTCGGCTTCGCGCCAGACTCCAAGGTGGTGCATAGCGATGGTGTCGGCCCCCGCTCGCCTGATCTGCCGGATCCGGTGCTTGGCCTGAAGCGCGCACGCGCGGCAACCGCCCTGATGCTGGCCTTGCCAGGCTGCGCCTATCTCTATCAAGGCGAGGAATTGGGCCTGCCTGAGGTGATCGACATTCCCGACCATCTTCGCCAGGATCCCACCTTCATCCGCACCAAGGGCCAACGCTATGGCCGCGATGGATGCCGTGTGCCGCTGCCATGGGTGGCCGATCAGCCGAATTTCGGCTTTGGCGGGCCAGCCTGGTTGCCGCAGCCTCCGGTGTTCGGCGAACTGGCCCGCGACCGCCAGGAGCGAGACGAGACATCGACGCTCGCCTTCTACAAAATCCTGCTAGCCGAACGGGCGCGGCTCGGACTCGGCGCATCCGTGCTCGATTGGGTCGAGACGGGTTCCGCCGATGTGCTGGCCTTCACCGTCGATGGCATTCTGGTGGTCTGCAACTTCGGCGAACAGGCGACTGCATTGCCGGAAGGCGAACTCATCCTCGCCAGCGGGCCGCTGTCCGAAAACGGGCTGCCGGCAGACACCACAGTCTGGCTCAAGCGTCCGGCCTGACCGCTGCCGCCTGATGCTGTCAGGCTGTTGTTGCAAGGTCTGATCTTTTCTGCGGGTGCGCGTTCGCCCGCAGGTCGATTGGTTCAGCTGGCTATCGCCTCGGTAGACGGCGGCAGGGTATCTGTCGTCACCGTGTGAAGCCGATGCCACTTTTTTCGACATCCGACCGGTTCAGGGATGTTTCCAGGCGGGAGGGCGCGCATGGATGATCAGGAGCAAAAGCGCGCGGGCGGCGCCTCCATGACCGACGTGGCGCGGCTGGCCGGAGTCTCACAGAGTACGGTGTCCTATGTGATCAACGGCACACGGCCGATTTCACAGGAAACCCGGCAGCTGGTGGAGGATGCCATCCGTGTTCTCGACTACACGCCGAACGCGGCTGCGCGTTCGCTGCGCAGCGCCCGCAGCCAGACATTGGCGCTTTCCGTGCCCGCACAGTTCAGTCCTCCCAATGCCGGGCTTGGCGTTTATCTGATGGCCATCGCCGCAGCCGCCGCGGCGCGGGGCTATCAGCTTTTGGTGCGCACCGATGGTTTTGATCGGGCGGAGGAGCTGGTGCGTCTCGTCACCGGCCGCAAGGCCGATGCCGTCATGCTCCTCTCCGTCGTGGCCGAGGATCCGCGTGTGCGGCTTCTTGACCGCGCAGGCATTCCAGCCGTCGCCATTGGCGAGCCGTCAGAGCCTTCCCAGATGCGCTTCGTCGATTACGACTTCGCTGGCGCAGTCGATCTCGCCGCCGCCACCCTGTCCAGCTGGGGGCACCACGCGGCCCTGTTCGTCGGGCCAAGCGAGGCCGAGATCGCTGCGGGTGCGCTCTATACCCGCCGTGTGGCAGAGGCGCTGGCGCCGGCTGCCGCCCGTCACGGCCTCTCCTTCGTGACCGTCTCTGCCTGCAGCGACCGGGTGGAGGAGGAGCGCCGCATCGGTGCTGTTCTGGCTGAAATGCCTGACCTCAGTGCCTTGGTCTGCATGGCCCTGCCCAGTTTCGAGCGCGCCCGGCGGCTGTTCCTCACCGCCCGCCCGCACGTCGATCCCGCACGCGCCGTCATGGCCTTCGGCACGCTTGGCACGCCGGACACGCCGGGCGCCGATGCGACGCGGATTGAGCATCCCGTCGATGCGATCGCCGCCAATGCGGTGCACCTCGCCGAGGCAGCGCTCTCCAAGTCCGGCGCGCCGTCGCTGAAGCTCCTGCCGTTTTTGAAATTCGCCTGAAGGCACCGAGCCCGGATCCACACAATTCGGGGAAAACCCGGACGTCATATGGCAGAGAATCACATGCCGCCTCAGGCCGGCCGCTGCACCGTCGATGCGTATTGAGGTAGTGCCCTGCTGAAAAAGAACGACTTCAGGTGCCAATTCCTGTGGGATTTCAATAGGATTCAGCAGATTTTTTGAATAAATATGACTAAATTTATCTGAATGTAAATTTATCATGTCTGGACAATGCTGTCCCCCGCTGATGCAGTGCAGACTGTATAAGTCCATTCTTTCACGCTTTCCAATCCATGATTGATGGGGCAATCCTGTCCGCATGAGCCAGGATAATATCTTGATCGTCGACGATGACGTGGAAATCCGGACGCTGCTCTCGCGCTATCTTCAGGCGCAGGGTTTTCGCGTGCGCGAGGCCGCGGGCAAGCGCGAATGCGAAGCGATCCTGGCCATGCACACGCCGGATCTGGTGGTTCTCGACGTCATGCTGCCGGATGGCTCGGGCCTGGACGTTTGCCGGGCGCTTGCCCATACCGAGCCGCCTGTTGCCGTCATCCTGCTGACGGCTCTGAAAGAGGATGTCGATCGTATTGTCGGGCTGGAACTCGGCGCGGATGACTATATCGGCAAGCCTTTCAACCCGCGTGAACTGGTGGCGCGCATTCGCGCCGTGCTGCGGCGCCACACTGGCGAGCGTTCTCCCGAAACCCAGTTTCAGATCTTTGCCTTCGGCGCTTTCGAAGTGGATCCGCAATTGCGCCGGGTCCTGCGCGACAACGAGGAAGTGGTGCTGACCGGAGCGGAGTTCGCGCTGCTGATGGTCTTCCTGGAGCGGCCGGGCCGTCTTCTCTCGCGCGAGCAGCTTCTTGAGTTCACCCAATCCGGCCGGGAGCGCAGCCCCTTCGACCGTTCGATCGATGTGCTGATGAGCCGGCTTCGCCGCAAGCTGGGCGATACGGACGCCGGGCCGGTGTTCAAGACCGTGCGCAATGGCGGTTATCAGATGACGCTCCCCGTCCGCGCGGTTCTGGTTGGACGATGATCTCCCTGCGCAATCGGCTGGGCGCGCTTCTGCTGCTGGCCATTGTCTGCGTGGTGGCGCTTGCGACGCTTGCGGCCAGTGTCATCCTGCGTAATCCTTTGTCCGAGACCGTGCTGCGCCCGATGGCGCAGCAGATCCAGCTGCTGGCCAGGCTGGTCGAGCAGAATCCGCAGGCAGCCGTGGCGGCTGGTGTGCAGCTCCAGACCAGCAGTGCGCAAGGCGTGCCCGATCCGGAGCTTGGCCTTGTTCTCCAGCGTGAGGTGGCGGCAATCGGCCCGGCACGCGCTCTGTCGGTCGTTCGCGCCTCGCCTGATACGCCGCTTAGCGTTTCGGTCGATCTTGGTCCGCGCGGCGTGTTGGTTGTCCCTCTGCAGGACATTCGCCCGCCGCCTGGCGGATGGTTGGTCTTCGTCATCTGGATGATCCTGATCGTCGCCGGCGCGACCTGCGTCTCGCTCGTTGCCGCGATCCGCTTCACCAGGCCTTTGCAGATCATTCACGATGCGGTCGAGCGCATCGGCGCGGATGGCGATTTGCCCGTCATTCCCGAGAGTGGCCCGTTGGAAATGCGCATGACAGCCCGCTCTCTCAACCGGCTTTCGACGCGGCTGAAGGCGGCGACCGAGAGCCGTATGCGGCTTGTCGCCGCCGCCGGGCACGATCTGCGCACCCCTATGACGCGGCTGCGCCTGCGTGTGGAATTCCTGCCCGAGGAAGAGCGGCGCAAATGGCTGTCCGATCTCGATGAGCTCTCCGCCATTGCCGACAGCGCAATCAAACTGGTGCATGAAGAGGTCGGTCATGAGCAGGACCCGACCTGCATGGTCGATCTGGGCGACATCGTGACGACGCTGCGCAACGAACTGGTGACGCTCGGTCTTGATATCCGTCTCGCGTCCAAGACGGCTACCGAGAATCAGACCGGCGATGAACGCGTGCCCTACGCCGCTGAGCCGCTGCGCATGATGGCCACGCCGCTGGCCTTAAAACGCGCTCTACGCAATCTCATGGTCAATGCCGCCACACATGGTGGCGGCGCGGAGATCGTGGTTCGGCGGTTCGGCACGCGCGCCCTGGTCATCATCCATGACCGCGGGCCTGGTATTCCCGAATCGCTTCTCGGTCAGGTCTTCGAGCCGTTCTTCCGTGTCGAGCCCGGCCGCCGGCGCGCTCTGCCTGGCGCAGGCCTCGGTCTGGCGATTTCCAAGGAGATCATCGAGCGTTTCGGCGGCAGCATCAGCATTGCCAATCGCTTCGGTGGCGGCCTGACCCAATCGATCCGCCTGCCGTTGACCCTGCCGGCTGATAGCTGAGGCAGAGCCGCGCGATACCGGGACGATCCAGGCAGTCCTCCTTCGGCTCAACCGCTCGGCCTGCTGCGCAGTGCGACAACCAGCATCTGCACGCGGATGATGCAGGATCATGTCAGGAACCAATTGCATCGCAAGCGGTTCGGCTCGGCATTTCCTGGAGACCGCCCGCATGTCCTTGAGATCCCCTACCGCTTGTTTTCCGCTCGCGCTCAGCCTCGCTATAGGGCTTGCAGCACCCGCCTTGGCGCAATCGCCAGCGCTCGATACGCTGAAGACCGAGACCAAGCGGCTCGTGCGCCCTTTGACCGGAAAGACAGATGACAGGCTGCAGGAGGTGGCGCGCTTCGACCATCAGGTCACCGGCGTCACGGTGGCCGAGGATGGCCGCATCTTCGTCAATTTCCCGCGCTGGAGCGAGGACGTGCCTGTGTCCGTGGCGGAGGTCATGGGGGACGGCACGATCAAGCCCTATCCAGACACGCGATGGAACGACTGGCGCAACGCGACCATGGCGGAGCGCGATCCCGCCGATCATTTCGTTTGCGTCCAGAGCGTGGTGGCCGATCAGCGCGGATCGCTTTTCGTGCTCGACCCAGCCGCGCCCAATGCGGAAAAGACGGTCGAAAACGGACCGAAGCTGGTGCGCATCGACTTGAAGACCAATGCGGTGACCAGAACCTATGCCGTACCGAAAGAAGTGGCGGGACCTGCGAGCTATCTGAACGATGTGCGCATCGCGCCCGATGGCGCCTTTGCCTATATGACCGATTCCGGCCAGCCGGGCGGGCTGGTGGTTCTCGATCTCAATAGCGGCAAATCCTGGCGGGTCTTGAGCGGCGATCCCGCGACGCAGATGGAAAAGGACGTGAAGGTCGTTGTCGATGGCCAGCCCCTGCGTCGGCCGGATGGTCGCCAGCCGATGTTCAACGCCGACGGCATCGCGCTGTCGAAGGATGGTCAGACGCTGTATTTCCAGGCGCTGACGGGCAAGACGCTCTATCGCGTGCCGACCGAGGCGCTGCGCATGGCCGGCGACAACCCGCAGGCGCCCGTGAAGGCGGAGACAGTGGCGACAACCGAGCCGGTCGACGGTCTCTGGATGGCGGCAGACGGCTCGATCTATCTGAGCGCCATCGGCGCCAACGGCATCAAGCGGCTGATGCCGGACGGGGCGATCGACACGGTTTTGACCGACGATAGACTCAGGTGGCCGGATACGTTCGCGCAGGGGCCCGATGGTGCGCTTTATGTCACCGCCTCGCATATTCAGGATTCGCCCTGGTTTTCCACAACGGGCTGGGCGGAGAAGAATTTCACCCTCTTCAGGTTTGCCCCGCCAAAATAAGTCGATGCTTGCCGAACGAGCCTCGGTACTCCGAAAAAACCGAGCGATATCAGAGCCCTGCCGTGTCCGACAGGGCTCTTTTTTATGGCGTTTCGACGGTCGGGATAAGCGGCGGCACCAGCCTCACGCAAGCGCCAAAGTTAACAGTTGGTTAACAACCCCGGCGCTCCCAACGCCGGCTCAACCCCTTTTCAATGAAGATGGTCTCCGTGTTAACAGATGCTCGCTCCATCCGGATCAAGGGCCGCTCCTTCCTGGCGGTCGTGCTTTCGCCGGACCTGCCTCTCGATCATTGGCTGACGCGCCTGGACGATCTGGCGGCGCGCTCCGCCGGCTTCTTTTTCGGCCGCCCCGTCGTGCTCGACGTGACCGATCTGCCCGTCAATCGCGACGAGCTGAAAGGTCTGGTGGCCGCGCTTGCCGAACGCAATGTCTCGATCATGGGCATCGAGGGCGCGCGCCCCTCGCTGATCGGTCCCGGCATGCCGCCGGCGCTGAAGGGCGGCCGCCCGGCCTCCGACGTCGATGTCGCCAATTCCGCGCCGTCGATCGAGGTGCGCACGCCCGATAGCCCGGCCGAGGCCAGCGATGCGCCGATGGTGGAGGTTTCGGGCGAGGTGCGGTCCACGCCCCAGTCCCTGATCATCCGCGAGCCGGTGCGCTCGGGCCAGTCCGTGATCTTCACCGAAGGCGACGTGACCGTGATCGGCTCTGTCGCGTCCGGCGCCGAAATCATCGCCGGCGGCTCCGTCCATATTTACGGCACGCTGCGCGGCCGGGCGATGGCCGGTGCGATTGGAAATTCGTCCGCCCAGATCTTCTGCCGCAAGCTCGAGGCCGAGCTTCTGGCGATCGACGGCGTCTACAAGATGGCCGACGACATGGCGCCTGATCTCAGGGGCCAATCCGTTCAGCTCTGGCTGGATGGCGATGCGATCATGGCAGAAAAACTTAGCTGAGCCGGACCGGCCAAGAACAGGAGAGCAAGATGGGCAA
Source organism: Xaviernesmea oryzae (assembly GCF_900109605.1). Classification (GTDB taxonomy): domain Bacteria; phylum Pseudomonadota; class Alphaproteobacteria; order Rhizobiales; family Rhizobiaceae; genus Xaviernesmea; species Xaviernesmea oryzae. The sequence continues at coordinate 159,669 of NZ_FOAM01000005.1, read as the reverse complement.
GGTTATTGTCGTTACCTCGGGAAAGGGTGGCGTCGGCAAGACGACCTCCACGGCCGCGCTTGGTGCCGCACTCGCACAGCGCGGCGACAAGGTCGTGGTCGTGGATTTCGATGTCGGCCTGCGCAATCTCGACCTCGTCATGGGTGCGGAACGGCGCGTGGTCTATGACCTCGTCAACGTCATCCAGGGCGATGCCAAGCTGCCGCAGGCGCTGATCCGCGATAAGCGCGTGGAAAGCCTGTTCCTGCTGCCGGCTTCGCAGACCCGCGACAAGGACAATCTGACACCCGAAGGCGTGGAGCGCGTGATCGGCGAGTTGAAGGAGCACTTCGACTGGATCATCTGCGACAGCCCCGCCGGCATCGAGCGCGGCGCGACGCTGGCCATGCGTCATGCGGATATTGCTGTCGTCGTGACCAATCCCGAAGTCTCCTCGGTGCGCGACTCCGACCGGATCATCGGCCTGCTCGATTCCAAGACGGTGAAGGCCGAGAGTGGCGAGCGGATGGAAAAGCATCTGTTGCTGACCCGCTATGATGCCGTCCGGGCCGAGCGGGGCGACATGCTGAAGGTCGACGACGTGCTCGAAATCCTTTCGATCCCGCTGCTCGGCATTATTCCGGAAAGCATGGACGTGCTGAAGGCTTCCAATATCGGCGCCCCCGTCACGGTGGCCGATAGCCGCTCGGCCCCGGCGCTTGCCTATTTCGATGCCGCCCGCCGTCTGGCCGGCGAGATCCTGCCGATCACGGTCCCCGGCGACAAGCGCTCCGGCGGCCTGCTCAGCAAGATCTTCTCGCGGAGGGCTGCATGAGCATCTTCCGGCTGTTCAAGAAGCAAAGCTCCGCGCCCGTCGCGCGCGAGCGGCTGCAGGTGCTGCTCGCTCATGAGCGGGTGTCCACCGGCAATGATCTCGTCCAGCTCCTGCGCGAAGAGATCCTCGCCGTGATCGCCAAGCATGTGGATCTCGACAATGAGCGTGTGCAGGTCAAGATGGACCGGGACGAGCATGTCTCGATCCTCGAAATCGACGTCGAAATTCCCCGCGACGCGACCAAGCAGGCAGCCTGATCCACAAACCTGATCTTCATCGAAAGCCCTTTTCCGCGAGGAAGAGGGCTTTCGCTATGCGAGTGGGCAAAACTTGCCGTTTCCTCGTATGAGCGGAACATTTGTCCGCCGCCACGGTTCGCCCAGTCATATGCGCTGACACCAGCGATATGCGCTGAAGGAGGACGTGCCCCATGGCCCAGCAACTCGCATTGACCGATGACGATCTGGCCCCTGTTGAGCGCGGTGCCGACAAGATCCAGGTCTTTGCACCGGATCTGGCCTTCCGCACCTTTTCCATCGTCAACGTCATCTTCTTCGGCCTGCCGGGCGAGGGCAGCGACTGGGTGCTGATCGATACCGGCCTACCGACCTCCGCCGGCGCCATCCGCGCCTGCGCGGAGAACCGTTTTGGCCTAGGCACGCGGCCACGCGCGATCATCATGACGCATGCGCATTTCGACCATGCCGGCTCGGTCGAGCAGCTCTCGCAGGAATGGGACGTCCCGGTCTACGCCCATCCGCTGGAAGAGCCCTATCTGCGCGGCCAGGCGTCCTATCCGCCGGCCGATCCGATGGTCGGCGGCGGAGCGATGGCGCTCTTGTCGCCCCTCTTCCCGCGTTCACCTGTTGACGTATCGAGCCGCCTGCAGATGCTGCCGATCGACCACGGCGTGCCCGGCATGCCCGGCTGGCGTTGGCTGCATACGCCCGGCCATTCGCCCGGCCACATCTCGCTCTTTCGCGATAGCGACCGGACCTTGATCGCCGGCGATGCGGTGGTGACCACCGCCCAGGAATCGGTCTATGCAGTGATGACGCAGAAGCCGGAAATTCATGGTCCACCGCGCTATCTGACGCCGAACTGGATCGAGGCGGAGCAGTCCGTTCAGCTTTTGGCAGGGCTTGAACCCGAACTGATCGTCACCGGCCACGGCCTGCCGGTGCGCGGCGCTGGGATGCGCGCACGGCTGCACGAGCTGGCAGAGAATTTCCGCGCCGTCGCCGTGCCCCAAGGCGGCACCTATGACCTCAATCCCGCCAATCCGGGCAAGAGCGACAACGACGCCTATCGCTAAGCGTTGTCTGGTTCGCCATCGGATTTTGAAGGCGACGCACTCAGACCCTATCGGAAGATCAGTCGGGTTTCCGAACGCTTGTTATCCCTTAGGCGCCTCTTAGTGGGAGCCGGTATTGCCGGGATCCAGAATGCCGAAAGCGGCGACGAGCGCGATGACCATGGCTGCGAGGCCGATTTCGGCAGCGGTGCCGAGCGCCAAGGCCTTATCCGCATTCGGTCTGCGGCCTAGGCGGGGCACGATGAGATACCGGTTCACTAGCGCCAGCCCGACCATGAACGCGACGACCAGCACTTTGACCGCCAGCAGGATCCGATAAAGAGAACCGTTGACAGGCTGCAAAAGCACGCTGACCCGTGCGGCGTCAGGATCCGCGGCCCCCAGAGTCATCGCCGCATTGGCCATGCAGGTGGCGATTGCCAAGGCGACGGCCAGATGGCCGGCGGTGGAAAAGCGCATCAGAGCAAGCTGCGCCTGCGCCCGCTTGTCGGCAATTTTCAGCTGCGGCAGCAGCAGCAGGACGGGCATCAGCGCACCGGTCCAGGCTCCGGCGGCAAGCAGATGCAGTCCGTCATTGGCGCGCTGCGCAATGCCTGCCGCGCCAGAGCCCTGCATGGCCGCATGGCCGCTGAGCGTGAAGCCGGCAAGCAGCAGCGCCCCTGCCAGCGCCAGAGCCTTGGATCCCGCCGGTCGCGCGCATGCAGCGGTCGCAACGATCAGCGCCGTCAGGACCTGCGCAGCCCAGGCCGCGCCAAGCGGCGTCTGCCAGAGCAGGGCGGACAGGATCGACGGAGAGATGGCAGCGCTCCAGTCCTCGCCAAGCACAGCCCCGCGCAAGGGCAATTGAGCGAGGATGGCGGCCAGCGCGACGATGGCGGCACTGCGCGTGAAGGGCGAAAGCCGCTTCGCCAGTTGCAGGCGAAGCGGCGTGGGAACGAGCCAGGCCAGATAGGCTTGGGCGCCCCAGAGATGAAAAGCCGCGCCATAAGCCAGCAGCCGGGCAAGCATCAGCGCCTGTTCGGCTGTACTCACGGCGCAACGGTGAAGCTGGTCGTTCCCTTGGTCTTGTGCCCGTCGACAGACAGGACATGCCAATCCAGCCGATAGGTTCCCGGCTTCAAGGCCGCGGCCAAAGGCAGGATCAGGCTTTTGCCGTCGTCGCTCAGCCGGGCTTCGCCGAGCCCGATCTCGCTTTGATCTTCGCCCGATAGCGTGGCGCCGCTCAGCGCCAGGGAAAGCCCTTCGGAAAATCGCAGCGTGATCGCTTCCGGCGCCGCCTTGATCGTTGCCTTGTCGGCCAGCGTGGCGGCTTGCAGATGCGCATGCGCGAAGGCCGGCCGGGAAACGGGTGAGAGCGGCAGAGCGATGGCGCTAAGAACGACCACAGCCGGCAGGGCGGCACGCCGCGTCGGCGTCGTGAACGACCTTGCAGCACACGCCGCATGCGGGCGAAGCCTGATCGCGCGAAGGCGGAAAGGCAAAGCTACCGAATCGCTCCACCATTCACGCAAAGCTGCCGGTATGGGTGAGGGAGCAGGGTGTGGCGTCATGGGCTGGCAATCCTCGTCATCTTCATTTCGTCATCCGCCCTAATCCTATCGCGTTGCACAACCCGTGCTCCCGATCCATTAGGCGACTTTTCGCCGCAGGTTATACGCCGACGACCCGTACCGGCACAGAGCCGCGCCTTTTGGATCCGCTTTCCGCTCTTGCCGTTTCTGCGAGCGGCCATACTGGTCGCAAAGCGGCCTTGCCACGGCTAAACACGGAGCGCGGGGCTTGGTTTCCGCAAGCGTGACCCACATCCAGCCGGGTCGCCCATATGAAAGTGCCAGGCAGAGGCCCATGCGCATGCGATACCATGCTGAGAAGCGTACAGGAGACATCGTCAGGGCCTTGGGGATAAACCGAAAGGCGCTCGCCCGCGCCTATTTCTAAAGACCAGGCTAACCATGACGCCAATGCCCGGCACCCGTGTATGGAAACGGTAAGTGGAGAGGGCTAGCCTCTGGTGCATAACGATGAAAGCGCCTCCATGCATATGAGCCTGTCCACTCTGTACGCCATTGGTTTGGGCACCTTGACCATGGCTGCGGCAATGACCCTGTGGGAACGTCGCTTCCATGCCGGGCGGAGCCAGGCGTTGACATTCTGGGCGGGAGGTTTTGCGTCCCTGGTCGTCGGCTGCGCGCTGTTGATCCTGCGTGATACCCTGCCGCGTCTTGTCGGCTTCGGATTTGCCAATCTCTTCATCATCGGCGGTTATGTCCTGCTGCTAGCCGGCTCGTTGCCTTTTGCGGGCTTGCGCCTACCGAGGTTCCTCGTCGGCTTCTTGCTCGCTCTGGCGCCTGTATGGCTGGTGATTGGGCCCACCTTGCCGGATGCGACGTGGCATGCGCTCAGCGGTCTTCTGGTGGCGCTCTGCTGTCTGGCTCTCGCACTCGTCTTCGCAAAGTTCCGCCCGGCCGCCGCTGTGCGCACCGACAGGCTTGTTGTCACGGTCTTCGGTCTGCACGGCCTCGTCTATCTCCTGCGCGTGCCGGTAATCCCGCTTCTGGCCTGGCAGGGCAGGGAGGCCGCGCTCGATCTGGCCGCATTGATCACCATGTTCGAGGGCGTGCTGTTCAGCATGGCGGCGCCGATGGCGCTGTTGTCCTTGGCGCGCGAGGAAAACCGCGTTGAGCTGCAACACGCGTCTGAAACTGATTTTCTGACAGGGCTCGACAATCGCCGCGCCTTCTTCGCCAAGGCCGAGGCCATGGTGCAGGCCCCGGCGCAACTGGTGCTGTTCGATCTCGATCATTTCAAGTCGATCAATGACCGTCATGGTCATGAGACAGGCGATGAGGTGCTGCGCATTTTCGCCCGTGTCGCCAAAGAGCGGTTTGGGGCCGATGATCTCGTTGCTCGTGTGGGGGGCGAGGAGTTTGCCGCTTTGCTGCCGGGCGCAGGTCCCGACGACGCGATCAGTGCGCTCAACGCCATTGCCTGGCGGCTACGCCGCGAGGCGCGCGCCGGCACCCGCCTGACCCAGGATGTGACCTTCAGCGCCGGGCTTGCCAGCCTTCCCGCCGGCGCCAGCCTGACCGCAGGGTTGAACATGGCCGACCGGCTGCTCTATCAGGCCAAGACCAAGGGCCGAAACCGCATCGAGCGGGAGGCAGCCTCTTCATCCTTCGCCCCTGCGGATACCGAAACGTCGGCTGCGTGAGCATCCCGTTGGCAAAGCGCCTCATGCTGCTGCAGCGCTGTTCACGGCGCCGATCCATGCGCTGAGCGCAGGGGTGCCTTGAGGCATCAGCGCTGGTTTCTGGCAGGTTCAAACGATTATATTGCCTTCATCGAACAGGCCGGAGCGGGCCAGCTGGTCGAGAGGGAAACCTCCGGCAGCCCTTCGAAAGAAGGAGAGATGCTCTGGTCGATGAAGGGGCCGCGAACGGCTCCACCTCAAGGGGATGGCCAAGGGGCCGGACCCGGATTGTGACCAGGAGACCGCCATGAACCTCACCCGCTCTTTTTCCGCTTGGCGCCAGTATCGCCAGACCGTCAGCGAACTCGGCCGCATGAGCAACCGCGAGCTGCACGATCTCGGCATCGACCGCACCGACATCCGCGTCGTCGCTCGCGCTGCCGTCAACAAGCGCTAAGTGCGAGATAGCTGCCGCACCTTTGCGCTGGGCTAAATGGCTTCAGCGCAGGCGCAGCGTGTCCTCGAAACGCTAAGGCCTGATCGTTCGGTCAGGTGCCAGGTTAGCATGTTTGAAAAACGCCCGTGCACTCCGTGCCTACGGGCGTTTTGCTGTTTGGCATCGGTTGCGATCGCCACGGCGTGAGCCACGCGCGCAGTGCATGGCAGCACTGCTTAGCCAACTCTTCTCCATCGGATCGAAACGATTATATTTCTCTCATCGGAAGCGCTTCTCCTCCTCCCAAATGCGCTTTCGATCTGTCGATGATCTCACTCCTCCTCCCAAGGGATCGTCGGCCCGAACAGCGGCACTCCTCCTCCCAAGCCGCTTGTTCATTTTTCGGAAAAGCTGCCGCACCTCCTCCCGCGGCGGGCTTTTTCGTTTTAAAGCCGCTCAGGCGCTGGAGGGCCGCCTGTTCGAACGATCGGCAGCCATGATCGGCGGGACAAAGCTCGGCACTCTTCACCGTGGCTATCAGCATCTTTTTCCGGCTACGACCCTACTTTCCGAAGCCTGTAAACAGCAAAGGCGGGAGTCTGACAGGTATCGCCTCATGCTCGTCTCCGGGAACGCTGATTAAGCGGCTCTTGACGAATGGTCTTCGAGGCGCACATTCTCCCGCAAGCGTTTGTGTTCCTGGCTGTTGGACACACCGCTGTGCATGCTTCAGAGCTTCCTCTTTGCACAGCAGCCTCCTCTGCAACGGCACAGGACCAAAGCGCCTCATTGCGCTGCACAACACAGTTTCGTGAGGGCCCGCCGCGTCTCTATACATGGATCGGGCCCTTTGCTACGCCGCCTTTCGCATCTTCTTCTCCCGTCAGGAGTTCGGCTCTCTCCGGTCTTGCGCGGGATCCTGCTTTTCGAGGATCGACACCTTGCTTCACTCCCGGCCGCTGCTCCTTTCCGCAAGCCTGATCGCTGCCCTGTTCCTGGCAGGGTGCAACCAGAAGCAGGCCGACAAGGGCGGTGGCGCGCCTGCGGTCAAGCCCGAGGTCAGCGTCATGGCGCTGCATCCGACGTCAGTGGCGGTGACGGCGACTTTGCCGGGGCGCACGGCAGCGTCGCTGATTGCCGAAGTCAGGCCGCAGGTCGGCGGCATTATCCGCAAGCGGAATTTTCAGGAGGGCGGGTCGGTCAAGGAGGGCGACACGCTCTATGAGATCGACCCCGCCACCTACCAGGCAGCCTATGACAGCGCGGCAGCCGCCCTTGCCAAGGCGGAGGGCGCTATTCCCAGCGCCCAGGCGAAGGTCGATCGCTACAAGGGCCTGAGCCAGCGCGACGCCGTCAGCCAGCAGGATCTCGACACCGCCCAGGCAACACTGGTGCAGGCGCAGGCGGATGTCGCTTCTGCCAAGGCGGCGCTCGAGACGGCCCGTATCAATCTCGATTATACGAAAATCCGCGCGCCCATCGGCGGCCGCGTCGGCGCTTCCACCGTAACGGTCGGCGCGCTGGTGACGGCCGACCAGACGACAGCGTTGACGACGATCCGCCAGATCGATCCGATCAATGTCGATGTCATCCAGTCCAGCGTCAATCTCTTGAAGCTGCGCCGGGCCATCGACGAAGGGCGCCTGAAGACGACGGGCGGCAATGTGAGCGTGCGCCTGACTTTGGAAGACGGATCCCAATATGGCGATACCGGTCGCATCGAATTTCTCGATGCCGCCGTCGAGGAAACGACAGGCACGGTGCGCTTGCGCGCCGAATTTCCGAACGCCGACCAGCTGCTCCTGCCCGGCGTCTATGTCCGCGCGACGATCCAGGAGGGCATTCGCCAGAACAGCTTCCTGGTGCCGCAGCGGGCCGTGTCGCGCAATGCGAAGGGCGAGCCGATGGCGAAATTCGTCGGGGCCGATGGCAAGGTGGAGGAGCGGGTGCTGGCGACCGAGCGCAGCGTCGGCAATAGCTGGCTGGTGGCCCAGGGCATTAAGGACAATGAGCGTGTAGTGGTCGAAGGCATGCAGCGTGTGCGCGCCGGCCAGGAGGTGACGGCCAGCGAGGTGATCGTCAACGACGCCACCGGCGAGCTGGAGCAGGCCGCGGACGGCAACAGCACCCCGGCGCCGGAAAAGCAGGCCAGCGCGGCGCCCGCCGCTGCTGCCGCCAGCAAGTGAGGCCCTGACGCATGTCGCGCTTTTTCATCGACCGGCCGATCTTCGCCTGGGTCATCGCCATCTGCATCATGCTTGGCGGCGTGCTGGCCATTACCACGCTGTCGATCTCGCAATATCCGCAGATCGCGCCGATCACCGTGCGCATCAGCGCCAGCTATCCCGGCGCGGACGCGCAGACGGTGGAAAATTCGGTGACCAAGGTCATCGAACAGGGCATGACCGGCATCGACAATCTCGATTACATCATTTCCACCTCGCAATCGAACGGCCAGGCCTCGATCTCCATCACCTTCACCAACAAGGCCGATGGCGACGTGGCGCAGATGCAGGTGCAGAACAAGCTGCAGCTCGTCCAGTCGCAATTGCCGACCTCGGTGATCTCCAGCGGCATCACGGTCGCGAAGTCGGCGTCCAGCTTCCTGATGGTGGTGGCCTTTGTCTCAACCGACAACCGCATGACGTCGCTCGACCTGTCCGACTATATCGACAGCACGCTGAACGACACGATCAAGCGCGTGGAAGGCGTGGGCGACACGCGCATTTTCGGCTCCGGCTATGCCATGCGCATCTGGCTCGATCCGGAAAAGCTTTATAAATACAGCCTGATGCCGAGCGACATCGCCTCGGCCATCGAGGCGCAGAACACGCAGGTTTCCGCCGGCCAGCTGGGCGGCCTGCCGCAGAAGAAGGGTCAGCAGCTCAACGCGACGGTGACGGCCAAGAGCCGGCTGCAGACGCCTGAACAATTCGAAAACATCATCATCAAAAGCCAGTCGGATGGCTCGCTCGTCCGCCTCAACGATGTCGCCACCGTCGAGCTGGGTGCCGAAAGCTATGACAGCGCCGGCCTCTACAATGGCAAGAACGCTGCCGGTCTCGGCATCAACCTTGCCTCCGGCGCCAATGCGCTGGATACGGCCGAGGCCGTGGTCAACACGATCAACAGTTTGAAACAGACGCTGCCGGCCAATGTCGAGGTGGTCTATCCCTACGACACCACACCCTTCGTCAAACTGTCGATCGAGGACGTGATCAAGACGCTGATCGAGGCCGTGGTCCTCGTCTTCATCGTCATGCTCGTTTTTTTGCAGAGCTTGCGCGCCACCATCATCCCGACGCTTGCCGTGCCCGTGGTGCTGCTCGGCACCTTCGGCGTGCTTGCGGTCTTCGGCTATTCCATCAACACGCTGACCATGTTCGCCATGGTGCTCGCCATCGGTCTTCTGGTCGACGACGCGATCGTCGTGGTCGAGAATGTCGAGCGCGTGATGGAGGAGGAGGGGCTGGATCCGCGCGAAGCGACGATCAAGTCCATGGATGAAATCACTGGCGCGCTGGTCGGTATCGCCACGGTGCTCTCGGCCGTTTTCGTGCCTATGGCCTTCTTCTCCGGCTCTGTCGGTATCATCTACCGCCAGTTCTCCATCACCATCGTTTCGGCGATGATCCTGTCGGTGATCGTGGCGCTGATCCTCACCCCGGCGCTCTGCGCCACCATCCTGAAGAAGCCGAAGCACGGCGCGCGGGAGAAGGGGCTTTCCGGCCTGTTCAATCGCGGCTTCGAGCGCACCACCTCGGGCTATCAGCGCGGCGTGGCCGGCATGATCCGGCGTCCGGCCATTTTCCTTCTGCTCTTCGCGCTGATCATTGGCGGCGTCGGCTATTTCTTCAACCGACTGCCCAGTTCGTTCCTGCCGGAAGAGGATCAGGGCATTCTGCTCACCAGCATTCAGCTGCCGCCGGGCGCGACACAGGACCGCACGATCAAGGTGCTGCGCCAGGTGACGGATCACTATCTCAACGACGAGAAGGCAAGCGTCGATGGCGTTTTCGGGGCCATCGGCTTCGGCTTCGGCGGGTCGGGCCAGAACGTGGCGCTGGCCTTCGTCAAGCTGAAGGCCTTCGACAGCCGCAAGGGCGGCGATCAGAGCGCGTCGGCGATTGCCGGCCGGGCGATGAAGACCTTCTCGCGGATCAAGGATGCCAGCGTCTTCGCGCTCGCGCCCCCCGCTATTCAGGGCTTCGGCAATTCCTCGGGCTTCGACTTCTATCTGCAGGACGTCAATGGCCAGGGCCACGAAGCCCTGATCGCCGCGCGCAACAAGCTTCTGGGCATGGCCGCCAAGAACGCGATGCTGACAGGCACACGCCCCAACGGGCAGGAAGACCAGACGCAATATCAGGTCAATATCGATCAGGAAAAGGCGAGTGCGCTCAATCTGAGCCTTGCCAACATCGACACGACCCTCTCGGCCGCCTGGGGCGGGTCCTATGTCAACGACTTCATCGATCGCGGCCGCATCAAGCCCGTCTATCTCCAGAGCGACAAGGACTTCCGCATGCAGCCGGAGGACTTCGATCGCTGGTATGTGCGCAATACCGATGGCGCCATGGTGCCCTTCTCGGCCTTTTCCGGCGGCAGCTGGACCTTCGGCTCGCCACGTCTGGAGCGCTATAATGGCTCCTCCGCCGTGGAAATCCAGGGTGCCGCGGCGGCAGGTGTCAGCTCGGGCGATGCCATGACTGAAATCGACAACATGATGGGCCAGCTCGGCGGTTTCCGCCACGAATGGACCGGGCTTTCGGCGCAGGAAAAGCTCTCGGGCAATCAGGCCCTGCAGCTCTACATTATTTCCGGTCTCGTCGTCTTTCTGGCGCTTGCCGCGCTTTACGAGAGCTGGTCGATCCCCTTCGCCGTCATGCTGGCGGTGCCGATCGGCATCTTCGGCGCGCTGGCGGCGGCGCTGATCTTCGGCGAATCCAACGACGTCTATTTCAAGGTCGGTCTGCTGACCACCATCGGTCTGGCGGCCAAGAACGCCATCCTGATCGTGGAATTCGCCATGGAACAGCAACAGCATGGCAAGGATCTGGTGGCGGCGACACTGGAAGCGTCGCGCCAGCGCCTGCGGCCGATCCTGATGACCTCGCTCGCCTTCATTCTCGGCGTCACGCCCCTGGCAATTGCCTCAGGCGCCGGCTCGGGCGCGCAGAACGCCATCGGCATCGGCGTGATGGGCGGCATGATCGCCGCCACCTTCGCCGGCGTGTTCTTCATTCCGCTGTTGTTCGTCACCGTGCGCCGGATCTTCAAGGGCAAGCCTCGCCGGGGAGCCGAAACGCCGGATGCACCAGGTCAGGCGCCCGCGGCTTCCTGAGGGCTACGAGCGGCCTTCCCGTGCAAAGCTCAAGAAGCGGCGCTCGCGCCGCTTCTTCTTTGGTTAAGGGCTATAGTCAGATGCTAAGGCTCGCTGTCGCTTGGCCAAACTCAGTCTTGTCTACAACCAAATAAGCCGTGCGTGACATTGTCCGACGTCAGTATGAACGGCACACCATCGACTCGCTTCGATCATCTCGCATCTGCGAGACATTGCGCAGGGTCGACTCTCCGATAAGCGATCTGCAGCATGAGCAGGAGACGTTTCTGCACCGCAATGCAGCATATTGCTCTTTTGCATGAAGGGATCGACCACCTCACGGAAGATCAATTCCGGGGCTTGAGCCCTGCGGAGATCAGGCCTTGGCCACGCCAGCGGGGAAGCGCGGCGTCGACTTTCTTGAGATGAAGCGCATCTCGACGAAACGATAGTTCAGATAGGCGAGGGCGATGGAGATCGCGCTCGTTGCGAGGAAGATCAGAAGTTTCTGCACGACCTGATCTGACAGGGTGAGCGTCTGCAGATCCACCGGCCAATGTTCCTTGACCAGTTCGGCAACGAGATAATGAACGAGATAAAGGCTGTAGGACAGCTGGCCGAGGAAAATCAGCAGACTGCTATCGAGCCAGGCAACGATCCGGCTGGTCTGGTGTGTGGCGACATAGGCGATGATCACGGGACATGCGATCACCTGAAACAGGAAATTCACAGAGTCGATCGACGGACGTTCCGCCAGATACAGCGCCGGCAGGGCTGAGATCAGCACGCAGATGAAAGCCATGATCGTGAAAACCGGCGTGGAAATGCGGATATCCCGGCGAATGGCAAGATAGCCGCCTGCGCAGCCCAGCAGGAAGCCGATGATCGGCCAGCGGGCGAAGGCGAAGGGGCTCAGCGTCGGAAAATAGGCCGGCAAGATGAAGAGGCCTGCGATCGAGGCAATGGTGGTGACGGTTGCGCAGCCCAGAAGGAAGGCGGGATGCCGCGCCGCGGGAAGCAAAAGCAGAAGCGGCGCGATCAGAATATAGAATTGCTGCTCGACCGCCAACGTCCAGGTATGGCTGAGCTGCATCCAGGTGCCCAGCTGCGCGATCAGGAAGTTCTGCGTATAGGTAAGGAAAAACAGGGATTCGATCAGCGTGATGCGGCCGAGCCAGGCCAGGATCAGCAGGCAGATGATGATGACGACATAATAGGCCGGCATGATGCGCAGCGTGCGCCGGATCCAGAAGCGATTGAGCTGGTCGGCGAAGGTCGATTGGCCCGCATCGATTGCCTGACGCATCCTGTGCAGGTTTTCCACGATGAGATAGCCGCTGAGCGCAAAGAACAAATTGACGGCGAGGCCGCCGATCTGCGAGAATCCAGCAGCGGTATGACCGAAGACGACGGCCATGGCTGCTATTCCCCTGAGGCCGTCGAAGCCTTTGATCCGGTCACGCATTCGCTGGTTCCATGGACGCGGTATATTGAGCAGAAACCCCTAAAAATAAGTCTCATGCGAGTGCGTTCAGCGCAGGCATCCTGAAAAGATTTCTTTAACCAACTCAGTTTGCGTGTGCGAGATCACCTTTGCACGCGCAATGTTGCAGCACAAGGTGGACCCGGCGAAAAGGCGGGGACAGATAGCGTTGCACATGCCATAAGGCGCGCGAAAGCATCCATCTGGGCCGCCCTGTCATGATCCGAATTGAAAATATCTCGAAACAGAACAGTCATCGCTTACTGTTTATCGAGGCTTCCGCAGCATTGAATAAAGGTGAGAAGATCGGTCTTGTTGGGCCGAACGGCGCCGGCAAGACGACGTTATTCCGGATGATCACGGGCGAGGAGCAGCCGGACGAGGGACAGGTCTCGCTCGAGCGCGGCGTGACCATTGGTTATTTCGATCAGGATGTCGGCGAAATGGCCGGCCGCAGTGCGGTCGCGGAGGTAATGGATGGGGCGGGGCCGGTCTCTCTGGTTGCGGCCGAGTTGGCCGAGCTGGAGGCGGCGATGTCCGATCCGGACCGGATGGACGAGATGGAGGCCATCGTCGAGCGCTATGGCGAAGTCCAGGCACGCTACGAGGAGCTCGACGGCTATGCGCTCGAAGGTCGGGCGCGCGAGGTTCTGGCGGGCTTGAGCTTCACCGAAGCGATGATGGATGGCGACGTCGGCAAGCTGTCGGGCGGCTGGAAGATGCGCGTGGCGCTCGCCCGCATCCTGCTGATGCGACCGGATGTCATGCTGCTGGACGAGCCATCGAACCATCTCGATCTGGAAAGCCTGATCTGGCTCGAATCCTTCCTGAAATCCTATGATGGCGCGCTGTTGATGACATCGCACGATCGCGAGTTCATGAACCGCATCGTCAACAAGATCATCGAGATAGATGGCGGCGCGCTCACCAGCTATTCCGGCGACTATGCCTTCTACGAGGCGCAGCGCGCCTTGTCGGAGAAGCATCAGCAGGCGCAGTTCGAGCGTCAGCAGGCCATGCTGGCCAAGGAAATCCGCTTCATCGAGCGCTTCAAGGCACGCGCCTCCCACGCCGCGCAGGTCCAGAGCCGGGTGAAGAAGCTCGATAAGATCGAGCGCGTCGAGCCGCCGCGCCGGCGCCAGACCGTTGCTTTCGACTTCCTGCCGGCGCCGCGCTCGGGCGAGGACGTCATCAATTTGAAGAATGTGCACAAGGCCTATGGCTCGCGCGTGATCTATGAGGATTTGAGCTTCATGGTGCGCCGGCGCGAACGCTGGTGCATTCTCGGCGTCAACGGCGCCGGCAAGTCGACGCTGCTGAAACTTGTCGCCGGCGCGAGCCAGCCGGATGCCGGCAGCGTGGCGATCGGCGCGAGCGTGAAGATGGGTTATTTTGCGCAGCACGCCATGGATCTTCTCTCCGGCGAGCAGACCGTATTCCAGTGGCTCGAGGAGAGCTTTCCCAAAGCAGGCCAGGGGCCGCTGCGTGCGCTGGCCGGCTGCTTCGGTTTTTCCGGGGATGATGTGGAGAAACGTTGCCGCGTGCTGTCTGGAGGCGAAAAGGCTCGCCTCGTCATGGCCGCCATGCTGTTCGATCCGCCGAACCTTCTGGTGCTCGACGAGCCGACCAACCATCTCGATCTCGACACGAAGGACATGCTGATCAAGGCCCTCGCGCAATTCGAGGGCACAATGCTCTTCGTCTCGCACGACCGGCATTTCCTCAGCGCGCTCTCCAACCGCGTGCTGGAATTGACGCCGGATGGCGTGCATCAATATGGCGGCGGCTATAGCGAATATGTCGCGCGCACCGGCCAGGAAGCGCCGGGCTTGCATCCCTGACGGCGCGGCCGAGCGAAAGGACGCCCATGCCAACGATCTATCTTGCCGGGCCGGAAGTCTTCCTGCCCGATGCCCAGGCGCTGATGGCGCAGAAGCGTCGTCTTGCCCGCCAGTTTGGCTTCGAGCCGACCGGTCCCGGCAGCGATGAGAACCAAGCGCCGTCAGGCATCCTGACGGCCGATGCCATCTATAGGCGCAACGATCTGGCTATGCGCAAGGCCGAAATCTGCCTAGCGAACATCACACCCTTTCGCGGCATCAGCGCCGATCCGGGCACGGTCTACGAAATCGGTTTCATGATTGCGTTGGGCAAGCGGGTCTGGGCCTATAGCAATCATCCGGACGATTATGGCCGTCGGGTGGAGGCGGACTGGTATCGTGGACAGGCGCTTGACCGCACCAGCGGCCGGCCGCGAGGCCCCGATGGCCTTGCGGTGGAAGAGCACGGCATGGCCGACAATCTAATGATCGACGGCGGCATCACGGCGACGGGCGGTCAGGTCCTGCGCGCCGCCACGATTCCGGCGGACCCCGCGCGGGACCTGGCTGTCTACGAGCAGGCGCTCGTCCTCCTTGCGCAGTCCGTCACAGCAGACCGCTCGTAAGCCGAATTTGAAAGCATCGAGCCGAAACCGGTTGTTACATTCGGCCTGATGCTCTCGATCGGTGTTTCAGGATTGCAGGAGCGCGCCCTGGTTCAGGCGCGCATCCGGGCTGCGGCGGCATGCAGGGGCGAGGCGGCATGGGAGGTCCGGCCCAGCTTGAAATGCCCGAGCCGTTCCGTCAGCGCCCCAACCTCCGAGGCCAGCGCCTGCGTTGCCGCATTGGTCTCCTCGACCATGCCGGCATTCTGCTGCGTCGCCGCATCGATCCGATTGACGGCGCTGTTGATCTCGGCGAGCCCATTGGCCTGTTCGCGCGTGGCTTTCGCGATGGCCTGGATATTGCCGTTGATCTCCTGAACGCCTGCGGCGATCGCGTCCAGCTCGACGCCGGTCTGATCGACCAGCGTCACGCCGGCCTTGACCTGGGCGCCTGAGGTGCTGATCAGCGTCTTGATCTCCTTGGCGGCGCTGGCCGAACGCTGGGCGAGTTCGCGCACCTCCTGGGCGACGACCGCGAAACCCTTGCCGGCCTCACCGGCGCGGGCAGCTTCCACGCCGGCATTCAGTGCCAGAAGATTGGTCTGGAAGGCGATCTCGTCAATGACGCCGATAATGTTGGAAATCGATTCCGACGAGGTCTCGATCTGCCGCATGGCTTCGATGGCCTGACGCACGACCTGGCCCGAACGCTCGGCGCCGCCGCGCGTCTTGTCGATGAAGCTTCCCGCTTCCTGTGCCCGGCGGGCGGAATCGCTGACCGAGGTGGTAATTTCCTCCAGTGCAGCCGCTGTCTCCTCGACGGAGGCCGCCTGTTGCTCGGTCCGCCGTGCGAGATCATTGGCCGCCACGCCAATTTCGTTCGATCCGCTGTTGATCGCCTGTGCGTGTTCGCTTGAGGCCAGGAGGACCTCTTCAAGTTTCTCCACGGAGCTGTTGAAGTTGTCGCGGATGGTTTCCAGCGCGCTGGTAAAGGGCGACGTCAACCGCACGGTCATGTCGCCACCGGCAAGGCGGTTTAAAGCGCCGCCGAGCGCGGTGACCGCGAAGCGGACATCGGCCTCCTGCGCGGCGGCAATGCGGGCACGCTCGTCGCGTTCCTGCTCCTGCTGTCGGCGGCTGATCTCGGCTTGATTTTCCAGCTCGACCTTTCGGCGATTGTTCTGCAGCAGGATATCGAGCGAGCGGGCGAGATTGCCGAACTCGTCCTGCACCGAACGATCCTTGATCTCAAGGTCGAGTGTTCCGGAGGCAATCGCGTTGGTCTCGGCAATGACGTTATTGATCCGGCTGACGAATTTGCGCACGATCAGCCAGCCGACCAGCGACAGGAGAAGCGCGGCCGACGCCACGATCAGCAGCGACTTGATCGCCATGGCCCGCAATTGGGCAAAAAGCGTCGCCTCGGGCACGGATGCGACGGCGTACCAGACATTGTCGCCACCCAGATGCACCGGATAGGCGACCGCGAAGCTGCTTTCGCCAGTTTCGGTGCTGACATTGCGCGAGAGCGTCGGCTTGGCGATGAGTTGCGCCCAGTCTTGCCCCGGAGCGCCCATGTCTTTCAAGCTTTTGCCGGCAAGGGCTGGATTGCGATGGCCGACGATATTGCCGCTCGCCGTCACCAGGCCGACCCAGCCGTCGCCCATGGGGTGGATGCTATCGAGATAGGCGCGGGTATCGGCCAGCAGCAGATCCAGACCTGCAACGCCGACCGTTTTCCCGTCGATCAGGATCGGTTTGGTGATGGAGGTCATCAGAACCTCCTTTCCATCCACCGAATAGACATAGGGCTCGATCACGACAGCGCGCTTCTCGGTGAAGGGCTTGAGATAATAGTCTCCAGCGCCTGGGACCGTATAATCGACAAGCGGCGTCAGCTTCACCTCGGAGCCGCTGCGAAACCAGTAGGGGACGAAGCGGCCGGTCTGGTCATGACCGTCCTGGCCGATGAAATCCTTGTCCTTGCCATCGAACATGCCCGGCTCCCATGCCGTCCATGTGGCCAGAATGCCGGGATTGGATTGCAGGAGCGTTTTCAAAAGAGCATTCGTGGCGGCGCGGTCGCTACGCCCGCCGGCCTTCGCCGTCTGCAACGTGGTATCGAGCGTGTCCACGAGCTTGATCGGCGCGGCGAGCGAGTCTTGAATCGTCAGCGCGGTCGATTGCGCGACAAGCTCCAGCTCGTGAATGCTCTTGGCCTTCATCTCGTAGAATGCGTCGTAAAACAGGATGCCGGACGCGGCGACCGTGGTGACAAGACCGCAGCCGACGATGGCAAAGATGTTTCGAAGGGTCGCTGATTTCACGTTTGAACTCCTTGCCGGAAGGTTGCAACGCATCTGCGCTGCATCTTCCATGCGAAGAAAAATGTCGATCATTCCAATTCTTACGAGCAATTTTTCTAATGAACGGTGAAAAGTGCTTGCGAGAATTGATGGGCAGGTCGGCTTTGCGGAATGCACCAGCGAACCCGTTATGGCGCTTGCATTCGCCAACAAAGTCTGTAATGTAATATCATTACTTATTGATCTGGAGTGGTTTTCAGGGCTCTTGACGCACGGCCTGCCTGGCGCCTAAGCTCTCGATGACGGTTTCTCAAGGGATGACTCCCGCGAGGATGAAAAGGGAACACGGTGCGGACGACCCGAGCAGGGGCCAAGACCGTGGCTGCCCCCGCAACTGTAAGCGGATTGCCGACCAGCCCTCGCGGCGCCTTCGGGCGCCAAGCCACTGCGTTGACCACGCGGGAAGGCAGGCAGGCGGCGCATATCCGTGAGCCAGGAGACCTGCCGTCCAGATATCAACCAAAGTGGACGGGGTGTTCCCAATGGACCTTCCTCAGGCTTGCGGCCGCCTTTCCGGCGCGCCTGCAAGAACGATGACGTTTCCGAAACAAATGCCAGATTCTGGCACGCAGGTCTTGGTCTTCATCCGGCGGGCACGCGCGTCTTTCGACAGCCGTTTCGTGCAGGCGCCGCACATCGGCCGTTTGCGACCCGGCCTGGCCCTGCACCGCAGTGCGCCTTGCTCCAGGAGTCGGTCATGAGCTGTAATGCCAAGGGCGCGGCGCTGGCTGCCGAGTGGCTCAGCTGGGGCCCAAGAGCTGGGCTCGATCTCGTGCGCGATGTCAGCTTCGCCATTCCCGCCGGCGCTAGACTAGCCATTCTCGGGGCGAATGGCGCGGGCAAGACCTCGCTGCTGCGCTGTCTATACCGCGCTGTGCAGCCGCGCGCGGGACGCGTCCTGATCGATGGGACGGATCTCGCTGCACTCTCGCCACGCGAGGTTGCCCGGCATATCTCCGTCGTGCTGCAGGAAATGCCGGCGGACTTTCCCTTCACCGTACGGGATGTGGTGATGATGGGACGCATTCCCCGTCGCTCCGGTCTTGCCGGCTGGCAGGAGAGCGATCGCCAGGCCTGTGACCACGCGCTTTCCCATCTGGAACTGACGTCTTTTGCCGATCGCGCCTTTTCCTCGCTCTCAGGCGGAGAGAAACAGCGGGTACTGGTGGCGCGCGCCCTTGCCCAGGATCCTGAGATCCTCATTCTCGATGAGCCCACCAACCATCTCGACATCCGCCATCAGCTTGAAATTCTGGCGCTGCTCGAAGGGCTTGGACTGACGGTTGTCACCACATTGCACGACATCAATCTTGCCGGACGGTTCGCCACCCATGTGGCGCTGATGGCGCAGGGCAGGCTGATCGGCTTTGGCGCGCCTGATGAGGTGCTGGATGCAGGCGCCTTGTCTGCCGCCTTCGGCGTGACCGCCCACTGTCAAGGCGCGCGGGAGATGGAGCCGCCGCGCTTCTCTTTCTCCCTTGCGGCCAATTCCTGATTTTGCCTTTTCCAAGGATCTGAACTCATGATGTACCGTCTGCTGGCGCCCCTCGCGCTCGCTGCCCTTCTCGCTGCACCTGCTTTTGCCGCCCCCGTGACGGTTAAAAGCTGCAATCGCGAGGTGACATTCGAGGCGCCGCCGAAGCGCGCCGTGTCCAACGACGTGAACCTGACCGAGATGATGCTGGCGCTGAAGCTGCAGGACAGGATGGTCGGCTATACCGGCATTTCCGGCTGGAAAACCATCGATGAGCGCCTGCGCGCCGGCTTGAAGGCGCTGCCGGAACTGTCGCCGAAATATCCGACCAAAGAGGTGCTTCTCAACGCCGATGCCGACTTCTATTTCGCCGGCTGGAACTATGGCATGAAGGTAGGTGGCGAGGTGACGCCGGAAACGCTCGCACCCTTCGGTATCAAGGTCTATGAGCTGACCGAAAGCTGCATTCACATCATGTCCAAGGCCAAGCCGACCATGGACGATATGTTCGTCGACCTTCTCAATCTCGGCCGCATTTTCCAGGTGCAGGACCGGGCCGAGGCGCTGGTGAAGACCTGGCGTGCGCAACTCGCCACGCTGCAGGCAAAGCTGCCCAAGGGCCAGGCGCCGCTGCGGGTCTTCGTCTATGATTCCGGCACGGACAAGCCCTTCACGTCAGGCGCGTACGGCATTCCCACAGCCATGATCGAAGCGGCTGGTGGCATGAACATCATGGAGGATGTGGCCAAGAGCTGGACCGAAGTCTCCTGGGAGCCGGTGATCGAGCGCAATCCGCAGGCCATCGTCATCGTCAATTATGGTGAGGTCACCGCCGAGCAAAAGATCGCCTTCCTGAAGGACAATCCCGCCTTCAAGAATGTCGATGCGGTCAGGAACAACCGTTTCGTCGTGCTCGATTACGTCGCCGCCACCCCAGGCCCGCGCAACATCGAGGCGATCGAGAAGCTAGCGGCGGCGTTCTATCCGGGGACGCTGTAACGCCGGCTATCTCCCTGACCTTTCGAGGATGACGGCGCAGCCCATGCGCCTTCATCCGAGGCACGCCCCAACAGTCTCGTAATCAGCACGGATTTGCGGCAAAGCGCGACGGTCCTCAGGCCCGCTCGACAGAGAATGGCTGAAGCTCGATTTTCCCAAAGGACCGACCGAACGATGCCTTTCGCCATGCCGCACGGCAAGCCTATCCTCCTAACGTTGCTGGCGTTCCTGTTGATTCTGGTCGCCATCACCGCCGGCCTGTCGCTTGGCGCGGCGGCCGTTCCCTTGAAAACGGTCTGGGGCGTGGTGGCGGATCGGCTGGTTCCGGGTTCGGTCACCCGGGACTGGTCGGCAGGGCGGGAGAGCATCGTCTGGGATGTGCGCTTTCCGCGCGTCGTTCTCGCGGCGCTTGTCGGCGCAGGTCTTGCGGTTGTCGGGGCGGTGCTCCAGGTCGTCACGCGCAATCCGCTGGCCGATCCGCATCTGCTCGGCGTATCCTCCGGCGGGGCCTGCGGCGCGATCGTCGCGCTTTTGCATACCGGCATGATCTTCGGCCTCATTACCGTGCCGCTCTTTGCCTTTCTGGGCGCGCTTGCCGCCACAGGCGCGGTCATCGCCGTCACCCGCTTTTCCGGCCGGTCGGCCGAGCGGCTGATCCTCTCGGGTGTCGCGGTGGCGTTCGTTGCCACCGCACTTTCCAACTTGCTGATCTATCTCGGCGATCCGCGCGCGGTGCAAAGCGTGGTCTTCTGGATGCTGGGCGGCTTGGGTCTGGCGCAGTGGCCGCATCTGCTTTATCCGGCGCTGGTGCTTTTTGTCAGCCTCGTCTGGCTGATCTTGCGCGCGCGCGAAATCAACGGCCTGGCCATGGGCGACGAAACGGCCGCCACGCTGGGCCTTCCGGTGGCGCGCCTGCGCGCGCAGCTTTTCACGGTCACCGCGCTGCTGACCGGTGTGATGGTGGCCTTTTCCGGCGCCATCGGCTTTATCGGGCTGATGGTGCCGCATATCGTCAGGCTCTTCGCCGGCAGCGATCATGTTCGCGTCATTCCCTTAAGCGCTGCCTTCGGCAGTGTTGCGCTGGTGCTGGCCGATCTTGCCGCCCGCACCCTCATGGCCCCGGAGGATATGCCGGTCGGCGTCATCACCGGCTTCGTCGGTGGCATCGGCTTCATCCTGCTGATCAGCCGGCGAAACCGGGGTTAGGAGCAGCAGTGCAGTTTCGACCAGAGGGTATGGGGCACGGAGAATTGAACCGGTCTTCCGGTCTTATGGTGGAAACATTGGACCTTGGGTTCCACCGTTCGGTCCGATCGTCCACGCCTGCCGCAAAGCGCCTCATAGCAGCGAGCCTTGGTCCGGCTCGCCCTCTGCCGGCCGGCTGCTGCCTCCGCGGCGCTCCAGCTCCATACGCGCGCTGAAGCGCAGATCGACATCGCGATCGTCCAGAAAAGCAGCCAGCGCCTCTGTGCTCAACCTGTCCCAGCTCTTGCCGCGATAAGGCCCTGCCGGCACGCGTGGCAGAAGGCCGGGCTCGCTGCTCCAAGCAAGCAGCTGATCGAGCGAAGCGGCATTCAGGAGGTCGCGCAGGTGGTGCGCGGTGACATAGGCATCCGGCATGGCGCGATGGGCCGGAAGGCCGATCTCATGCTCCAGCCCCTTGGGCTTGCGCAGATAGCGCAGCATCTGGTTGGAAAAGCGCGGGAGCTCCGGCCAGACCCTGAGCGCGCATTTCCAAGTGCAGATCCAGGGTGTTCCGCCTGTCAATCTCGGCGTGCAATAGCGTTGCTCGAAGGCCGCGCGGTGAGCGGCCAAAGCTGCCAATGGATGGTCCGGGCGCAGAATGCGCGGCGCCGCCTCGCTCCAGAAAGGTGCGCCGGCCACCTGCTCCTCCTGAATATGATGGATCGCCATCGTCTCCGGCGTAATCGGGTGCCCGGGATTGACGAAGATGGCGCCGCGATCCGCGCTGACGAACCACTGGCCGTCCGCCCCCAGCACCACATCCTGCCAGCCGATCTCGCACACATCGCTGCGCCCATTGCCGGCGGTTTCCAGATCGACGACGCGAATGCAGGAGGGCGGCATGGCGAGGGTGAGGACCGTTGAACGAGAAGATATGTCGGTCATAAAGTGATCGCGGGCAAGGCTTGTTCCAGGCGCCGGCGCTTTGCTCCGGCGCCCCGTGCTCGTGATGGGCGGCTTATCTCATCTCCTTGCCGGCCGCCGCAGGCCGATCACCGCCCTGTCGAGCGCCAGCATGACGAGGAGCGACAGACCGACCAGCGGGAACAGCACGCCGCCGATGGCGAGGAGCGCCAGCAACCCGCGAAAAACGCGCGGATCGGCGGGCAGGGGCGGGATGCCGAGCCGGCCCTTCGGTCGGCGCTTCCACCACATGATGGCGGCGGAAACGCAGAGCACAATGATCGCGAGGCAAGCGGCGGATAGCACCAGTTGGTCGGCCAGCCCGTATTGCTGGCCCATGTGCACATTGATGCCCCATTCCAGCGCGCGGCCAAGCGGGCCGTAATCGCCGTAGCTCATATCGATCAGAGGCTTGCCGGAATATTGATCGAGATGGACGACGCGCTGCTGGGCAAGATCGGCCGGATAGACCGAGCCCGTGTAGACACCCATCGCGGTGGTCGGGATATTGACGGTATAGCCCCGGTGAAGGCCGAGCCTGTCGAAGGTCGCCACGGCGTCGTCGAGACTGATCGGCGCCATGCCATGGCTTGGCGATTGCGGCATCTGCGCCTGTTCGAGCGACCAGGAGGTCTTGGCGAGATGGTCGAGATGCTCGTCGGACATGGGCACCGCGATGCGCACACCGGCGGGATAGCCGAAATTGCTGCCATTCGCCCATTCATTGACCTTGGCGCCCCAGACGCCGGACCACGGCATGCCGGTGATGGCGAGAAAGACGATGAAGCCACCGACGAAGAGACCCGTGACGGCATGGAGGTCGCGCCAGAAGACGCGGCGGGCCGGGGTCGCGCGAATGGTGAGAACGCCGCCGGTCTGCCGGCGCGGCCACCAGAGATAGATCCCCGTTGCCACCAGCAGGATCGCCCAGCCGCCTGCGATCTCGATCAGCGCGCGGGCAAAGGAGCCGAAATATTTCAGGCTGTGCAAGGTGCGGATCGTCCACATGATCGTGCCGCGATCCGGCAATGCGCCGAGCACCCGGCCGTCATATGGATCGACATAGACGGCACGTTTCTCGCCGCCGGAAACGGCGATGGTGACTTCGGCCGATGAGGTCGCCGTTGCCGGGTCGGTGAACTTCACCGCCGTGCCCGGCTGAAAGCGCAAGGCTGCCGCCACCATGGCCGATGGTGGCACATGGCCCGCGTCCGCCTTCACGGCAACCTGCTTGAGATCGGCATGGACGAAGGCGTCGATCGGATCGCGGAAGAGATAGAGCCCGCCGGTAATGGCCAGCGAAATGAGGAAGGGCAAAACGAAGAGCCCGGCATAGAAGTGCCAGCGCCAGACGGCGCGATAGAGGTCGGACGGCGCGCGCGCGGCCAAAGCGGCGCGCTCCTGCCCGATTGAAAGATCGGTCATGAGAAATCTCCAGACGGTGCGAAAGGGAGGCGGAAAGCGCCTCCGGTCGATGGCGTCAGGAGAAGAAAGGGGGTGCGCGTGGCTGGCCGGAGAGGCCGCGGACGGTGGCTGGGGCAGGAGCAGGCCGCGATGGCGTGGGTGCTGATGTTCGCGCCAGCGCCGGCTGTGGCATGCGCGGTGGCGTAGCAGGCAGCGCCACATGGCTGGCCGAGAGACGGCAGAGATCGGCGCAGGGGCACTCCGGCGCCTTCTTGTGCGGTCCGCCGTCGGTCTCGTCAGCGGCCGCGAGACCGATGCCCTGCGTGACGCAAATGACTTTCAGCGGATCGGCCATGGCGGCCGCCATGGCGCCTTGCGCCATCTGGCCGAGAAGGCCTTGCAGAATCAGCAGGCAGACGAGCGCCCAGGCGATTGCGCCGCCTGTCCCCTTATCCCGCACCATCCGCCTGATCATTTGCATAGTCATTCGATGACACAAAGCCGCCGCATTGTCATCCGTCCGCCCCCTGCGCCTTTGCGCCGCAGCGTATGCGACAGATGCTGGATGATGCATTATGCGGCGTTGCAAAATGGCGCTGTATTTTGCTGGGCTATTCGCGTTTGCCCTCTTTTTCCGGCCGAAGACGGTGATAGAGTGATGGCAACAAGGATCAGACGGGAACCCATGCCATCATGTCCAGAGCCGCTCTTCGCACTGCCGCTTTCGCACTCGCACTGCTGCCGACTGCTGCCTTCGCCCATACCGGCCTCGGCGAGACCAGCGGATTTGTTCATGGTTTCAGTCATCCGGTCTCGGGTCTGGATCATGTGCTGGCCATGGTGATGGTCGGCGCCTTTGCGGCTCGGCTCGGCGGCCGGGCGCTCTGGATGCTGCCGGCGACCTTCATGCTGGTCATGGCGGCAGGCGGTGCGCTGGGCGTGGCCGGTGTTGCGCTCCCCTTCGTAGAAGTGGGTATTGCGCTATCGGTTCTTGTTCTTGGCGCGGCGGTGGCGTTGAACATGCGCGCGCCGCTGGCGGCTGCCATGGGCCTCGTCGGTCTCTTTGCCCTCTTCCATGGCCATGCCCATGGCGCCGAAATGCCTGATAATGCCGGTGGCCTTGCCTATGGCGTCGGCTTTCTTCTCGCCACGGCGCTTCTGCATGGTGCTGGCCTCGCGCTGGGCCTGGGGCTTAGCCAGGCCGGTGGTCGACGTGGAACGATCGTCATGCGGTCGGCCGGCGGATTGGCAGCGGTGGCCGGGGCCGGTCTGCTGGCAGGCGTCCTCTGATCCCTCTGTCCTCGCAGGGCCGCCATTCGCGGCCTTGCGTTGCAGGGCTGCCCGCTGGTGACGGACGATCGATGACATCCTGACGAAGACCGTTGTGCGGGATCCGTCAATCCATGTTGACCGTTACGATCCGCGGCGCGACAGGAGGCGATCCAGCTCCTTTTCCAGCTGCTCCTGCGTATAAGGCTTTCCGAGCCGGGGGATGTCGAAATTGAACCCGGGCGGAAGATCGGCATAGCCCGTCGCGAGCAGGATTGGCAGGTCCGGACGCTTTTCGCGGGCTGCGGCGGCCAGTTGCGCGCCGTTCATGCCGGGCATGGAAAAATCCGTGATCATCACGTCGATCTGCGCTTCGCGCTCCAGGATCGCGAGCGCGTCCTTGCCCGAATTGGCCTCAAACACCCGATGCCCCAGATCCTCGAGCATGTCGACCGAGCTCATGGCAATCAGAGCGTCGTCATCCACCAGCAGAATCGTCGCCGCAGGGGCCGGCTTGACAACATCTGCAGCGGGTTCAGCGGCAACGTGCAGGGTTTGCTGCGTGACCGGCAGCCAGAGTTCGGCAACCGTGCCCGTGCCGACAGTGCTCGACAGTTTCAGCGTGCCCTGTAGCTGTTCGGCAAGGCCATGCACCATCGACAGACCGAGGCCGGTGCCCTTGCCCAGTTCCTTGGTGGAGAAGAACGGGTCGATCGCGCGGCGAAGGGTTTCGTCATCCATGCCCGAGCCGGTGTCCGATACACGCAGACAGAGATAGGCACCATGTGGCAGACCTTCCGCCGGGGTGATACTGTCCCTGAAGTCGACAGAGATCGAGACGGTGCCGCCCTCGGGCATGGCATCGCGGGCGTTGACGACCAGATTGAGCAGGGCCAGCTCGATCTGATTGGCATCGACGAGGACAAGCGGCAGGTTCGAGCCCGGATCGCTCTCGATGCGCACGCCAGATCCGACGGAGCGCAGCAGCAGTTCCTGCATATTGCCAACCAGCGCCGAGAGATCCGTGGGCGTGACTTCGAGATCCTGCCGCCGGGCGAAGGCAAGCAGGCGCTGGGTGAGCGACGCGCCTCGGCGCGCACCCTGAAGCGCGCCATCGATCAGACGCGTCATCTTTGCATCGGCGCCGGCATATTTTCGCGCGAGGTCGAGGTTGCCGAGAACCGCCATCAGCAGATTGTTGAAATCATGTGCGACGCCGCCGGTCAGCTGCCCGATTGCCTCCAGCTTTTGGGATTGCCGCAGCTTCTGTTCCGCGCTTTCGCGTTGCGCGCTTTCAGCACGCAGCGCCAGTGTCCGCTCCTCCACCCGACGTTCTAGCGTCTCGTTCAAGGACCGTAGCGAGGCCTCCGCATGCTTGCGCGCGGTAATGTCGGTGGCCACGCCGACCAGACGCTCCGGCGTGCCATCCGATGCACGCGCGAGACGCCCGCGCACCTCCGCCCAATGGATCGACTGATCCGGCCAGATGACCCGGTATTCGATGATGTAGTCGTCGCCATGGGTAAGTGTGCGCACGAGAGTTTCGTTGCGAAGGCTGCGATCATGTGGATGGATGGCCGCCAGCAGATCCTGATAACTCAGGTTGTCATTGGCATTGCGACCGAAGATTTGTCTGAACTCTTCCGACGATGTCAGCGACCATGTCGGAAGCTCGATCGTCCATGTGCCCAGATGGCCCGCCAGCAACGCCGTCTTGAGCGTCAGCGCGCTTTCATTCAGTTCGCCGATCAATTTTCGCGCCTCGAACTGGCGCTGGCGATTCTTCAGGGCGGAGGCGACGACGCTGACGAAGGTGGTCGGATGAAATGGTCTTTCGAGAAACGAGACATTGCCCAGCGCTTCAGAGATCCGTGCGGCCGCCGGGTTTCGTTCAGGACCGCTGTTCCTATGGGTCAGCACGATGAACGGCAGGTCCGACCAACGCGGCTGCGATGTCACCCAGTGATTGAGCGGCGCAAGATCGGCCGAGCGCAGCGCTTCGTCGACGACCACGGCGAAGAGGATATGGTCGCCCAAAGCCTGCGCCAGCTCGTGAAGACTGCCGGTGACCTGGCATTCAGTTCCACATTCCCGGATCAAAGCCGCCGCGACCGCGCTATCGCGTCCGTTCGGCGCGTAGATCAATGCGACCTCGGTCTGACTAGAAATCGGCGTCGCCTCCGATGTCGAGAAGGCCATCCTGGCTGCCAACCAGCTGTGGTACGCCGCGCAAGACACCCTGGAACTGACTCAACGGCTTGCCGAGCGAAAGCCCGCTGGGGGAAATATCATATTCCCGGATCGTCGTTTCATGCTGGCCCGTGCGCTTCTTGACCACCGAGACCGCGCGCCTGACCTCACCCATCGCTTCGAAATAGCGCAGGAGAATGACGCTGTCAGAGAGGTAGGTCAGGTCGAGCGGAGACTTCATATCGCCCACGAGACCATGCTGGGCAACGGTCAGAAACGTATTCACGCCCTGCCGGTTGAGATATTGCAGCAGCTCATGCATGTGCAGGATCAGCGAATTTTCCTGCGGCATGGCCGCCTGATAGCCGTTGACGCTGTCGATGACGACGGTCTTGGAGTGGGATTGCGTCAGCTGTTCGCGCACCCGATGCGCAAATTCGCCGGGAGACAGTTCCGCCGCATCGACTTGCTCGATATGAAGCATGCCGCTTTCACGCATCGCCTCGATATCGATGCCGATGCCACGCATGCGGTTGAAAAGCAGTCCCAGCTCTTCGTCGAAAACGAACACCGAAACCTTTTCGCCCCTTTTGACGGTGGCGGCCGCGAACTGCAGGGTGAAGATGGTCTTGCCAGTGCCGGCGGGGCCAAGAAGCAAGGTGCTGGAGCCCTGTTCGATCCCGCCGCCCAGCAAAGCGTCGAGTTCGGCGATTCCGCTACTGACCGGATGGCGCCCGAAATCCGTGCGGTGCTCGTTGGAGCGCAGCCGCGGAAACATGACGACACCGCCGGTACGGATCGTGAAATCGTGATAGCCGCCGCGATAGGCTTGTCCACGATATTTGACCACGCGTACGCGCCGCCGTTCCGCGCCGTAATCGGGCGCCAGTTCCTCCAGATGGATGACGCCGTGCACGACGCTGTGGACGGTCTTGTCGTTGGGGTCCGATGTCAGGTCGTCGAGCAAAAGGACCGTGGCGCCCTGGCGGGCAAAATAATGCTTCAGCGCGAGGATCTGACGGCGATAGCGCAGCGAGCTTTGCGCCAGAAGGCGGATTTCCGACAGGCTGTCGATGACGACGCGCTGTGGCTTTGCCCGCTCGAACCGATCGAAAATCAGCCGCGTCGTCTCGCCCAGTTCAAGGTCCGACGAATAGAGCAGGCTTTGCTGCTGTTCGGCATCAAGCAGGCTTTCCGGCGGCACGAGCTCGAAGAGTTCGACCTGCTCGTTGATCTCAAGGCCATGCGACTGCGCGCTCTGACGCAGTTCGTGCTCGGTCTCGGACAGGGTGATGTAGAGGCCTGACTCGCCGTCGGCCGCGCCTGAAAGAAGAAACTGCAAAGCAATCGTGGTTTTGCCCGTTCCGGGGTTTCCTTCCAGCAGGAACACATGCCCTTGCGTCAGGCCACCGCCCAGAATGTCATCCAGCCCTGTAACGCCTGTCTTGGCCTTCACACTCGTCATCTCATTCCCCGATGCCGCTTTCCGACGAAGCCGGCCCTTACGCCATCGGCTAGGATATCAGCAATTCACTTTGACAATCAGGTGAACGAAACGTCCTCCGTCTCGAAACTTTATCCGAGTGGGGCATCCTTGATAAGCGCGCAACTCAGCAAACAGGGTGGCGGTTTCTGACAAAGGCGATCGCGTTCCCGGCGGCCTTATCCTGGCGCCAATGTGGCCTGGCGGGCAAGCGGTGCCAAAGCTGGCGCCCACGTGATCGAGACGGAAAATGGAGTGGCGAAGTGCAAGCAAAATCTGCGCTTTGCTGTGGGATCATCCATCCCGGCGATTCGATGCCGAGTCAGGATCTTAAGACCGGCTCCTGCCCGTCTTGAATCGGAGAAAGCATAAAACCGCTGAATGACGTGCTCCAGCAAGCACGCCGTTCAGCGGTTAAAATGGCCTTGATCCAGGCATCAGTGACAGCGCTGGACGCTAGCCGTGCCATCGGCCGCGATATCCGCAGGTCAACCACGAACGATCGCCGGCGAGGCTTTGTCTATATCGGCGAGGAGAGCGCAGGTTCTAGACGGGCAGACCCTGCTGGAGGCCTGATCCACATCTTGTCGCAGGCTTGCGCCAACAACCACGGACTGGCTCGTCACACCGCTCTAAACTTACAGAACGGAGACGTTCTCTGCCTTGGACTTTCCGGTCTTGCGATCCTGTCCGACTTCGAAGCTCACCTTGTCGCCTTCACGAAGCGAACCACCACGCTGCAGCGCCGATACATGGACGAATACGTCCTGTCCGCCGTTCTCGGGGGTGATGAAGCCGAAGCCCTTGTCGTCGTTGAAGAATTTAACTGTACCGGTTGCCATGGTAGTCCAATCATCTCTAAGCGTGGCATAAATGCGCGGGAAAGCTACAACGAGAACCGGATTGCATCAACCCGAGAAAAGCCGAACATGCCGCTCGCTATGTATAATCAGCTGTATCGACCTCTGTCAGACGCGGTTTGATCTCGGCAGAGCCACGTCTTTCCCGTCTTGCAGCACATCGCTCAGCAAGGCCTAGCATCCTGCTTCATGGCTTAAAACGCACGAATTGGTATGCAAAAGCCCCTTTTGGCCACGAGCAATCACAACCGGGCCGCTGAGCGCGCCACCCAGGTTGGGTCACATAAGCGAACCCGCGCCCGTTCTCAGACCGTGCCTTTGTCGCAGCCTCTTCCTGTTCCTCACGCTTGCTGTGTCGGAAAACATGCCTGGGCAGAGAGTTGATGATTCGCGGAGGAGAGAAAATCGACAAGAAGAGGTACGGCGGAATAGAGTGTCTTCGTGACCACGACTTGCGAGAAGCCTGCAGCGCCATGGCAGGTGGCCGAGTCCCGGACATCAATATCGACCTGCTCCAGCCTGATACCCATTCCTGCCGCCTGTGTCTGAACATAGGACAAGGCGCGCGCCGCGTCGAAGGCGCCTCCGGTGGAGCAGTCATTGCCGCGAATGCCGATGCAGCGCGCGCTCGTCGTCGCCACTTTTTCCAAGGCGTGGCGCATCCAGAGCACGCGGCCCGCTTCGATGCCGCCGAACAGCAGAAGCATCATCGGTGTCAGGACCATGGCGAACTCCACCGCTGCCGATCCCTTGTGATCGCCAACAAAGGCTTTCACCGGCAATTTATTGCACCAGCGCCACGACATTGACAGTGATCCCATTGTTGCTGATCAGGCCGTAGGTCGGAAAGACGGGCTTGTACGGTCTGTGATAGGCGATGCTGATATACCTGCCGGCAGAGCTTCCGTCCGCACAGGTCGATGTGCAGCCGACGCTTCCGCCCCAATCGATTACCCCGTTTGCCTGTGTCGGGCAGCGGCACTCGTCAGCCGAGCTGACGGAGCCCGATGAGGTCATCTGTGTCGCGGTAATGTCATACGCACGCAAGCCATTGATGGTCATGCGGGCCGTGCCGGCCGTATCGGGCGCGCGCAGAATCGAGGCGAGCACATTCGCGGTCGCGTCCGCCGTCGAGCTGGACAGGCCGGGGCCGCTTGCCAAGGCGGCATTGGCCGCGGCTGAAACGGCTTCGTTGGCCTGCATGCGTTTGAACACGAAGACGCCGAGTTCGCTGACCCCTGTCATCATGACGAGCATGACGGGAGCAATGAAGGCAAACTCCACTGCGGCAATGCCACGCCGGCTTTTGCAGAGATCGATGAGCCGAAGGTTGCTGACCAGCTTGGAAAGGAGGCTTGTCATCGAACGAGCCTCACGGACTTGCCGCCGCTGCCGCCGCCAGCCGACAGGAGCTTGTCACATTGCGAGGCGGCGGCACTTCCGCCCGAAATGCTGATGGCCGAGCCGATGAGGAAGAGGCAGACATCCTGCGCGGATGCGCCGCCGCTCATCGAGATCGGCGCGTTTGGAAAATAGAAGGCGCCGGAGATGTTGCTGCCGCTTGCACCCGATGTCAGCGTGGCGCCGGCCGCGATATTCGTCGGCCCAATCACGGCCAGCTGGGCAAATTTTCCCGACTCCGGCGCGCGCAGCACCATGTTCTTATAGCCGGCAGAGGCGCAGAAGGCCGTGTTGCTGCAGGCCTGACTGCTCATCGTTTCCTTGCCAGAAAGCGTGACCGTGACATCTCTCGCCGACAGGCTGATTTCGCGCCCCTGGCAGGTTACGGCGCCACCATTGTTCTGTCCGAGACCAAAATAGCCATCCACCGTGTAAGGACCTGACCCGAGCTCCAGGGCGCCGGACACATCGATCGAGCCCATGATGTCGTGTTGGCTGGCGGCCGGGAACGTCAGGCATGTGCCGCCCCCGCTTTGCACCTTGCCCCAGAGGCGGAAGATGGATGCCGTCGCGCTCGCGTCCGACAGGATGGCCGTGCCACTTTCCACGAGGATCGATTGCCCCTGCTGGCTTTTCCCGATCTTATAGGCATTGCTCGAGCCTGTGCCGAGCGTCGTCACATTGCTGCCGGAGACCTTCAAGCCGTCCGAGAGCTCAAAATCCGATGGACCGGCAAAGCTCAAGGTGCCGTTGCTGTTTCCACAGAGACTGAAGCCGCAGTCGGAAGACGGGCCGATGCGAAAGTTGCCGGCACCGAATGAGCCGGTATCCCCGTTCAGCGAAATTCCGCCCGGCACGTTGAACGTCCCCGGGCCGAATTTGAAATTGCCGCCCCCGGTCGAGCGAATGCTCTTGAAGTTATAGACCGTCGACGCCGGCCCGGAGAGATTGAACTCCACAGTCAGGCTGCTGCCGATCAGGAAGTTGCCGAAGGTGAGGGTGGTGCTCGTGCAGGTCACGCGCCAGATATCGGAATAGCTTGCCCGGCATCCTTGGGCTTTCAGAGCTTTGTCCAGTGCCTGCCGCTTCGACTGATCCCATCGATCAAATTCGAGATCATCGCCATCGACGGCTCGGGGCCGGGCCGGCGCATTGAGGGAGGCCTGTTCGCCAAAGCGGGCGACGGCCGCGAGAACGCCGGAATGCGCGGCCAGCGGATCGGCGGTGACGGCCTTGGAGATCGGCGCTGGGGTGCCGTCCTGTTTCTGGATGGTCTGACACCAACTCGGCTGGTCCGGCGGCGACGATGAATTGTAAAGAGCGGCCTTGGTCACGATCTTCGTGCCACAGGGCGAGGTGATGGTGGCGTTGGATGCCACCGTGCAATTCGGCACGTTGAGCGATGTGCCGCCTGACATGGTCACACCGGTGCCGGCGCTGTCGAGCGCGATGATGCATCCGTTGCCACCCGAACTGCTGGCAGTGCCGACTTCCGCGGAAGCGCTGGCCTTGATGACCAGGTCGCCGGCCTGCAACACCTTGGCCAGCAGCACGTTCTGGGCGCTTGCAATCGTCACGTTCACCGCCTTGGCGCCCGAAGTGCGCGGGGAGTCGATGAGGTCGATGGCCATGGCGCTCTCCGCCACATTGTGGAGCGCGCCGATATGGGCGGCGGCGGCATGCATCCGCTGCGTGGAGCCGGATGCGCCATAAGCCAGCGCACCGGCATAGGATGCAAGATCGGCGACCCGCTGCCGCTCGGACTGGGTGTTGAGCGCCCGGCCATAGTCGACCACCAATGCGCCGAAGCCGATGAGGACAGGAATCGCCAAGGCCCCGATCACAGCCATGCTCCCGTCATGCCGTTCAAGGATGCGCGGCAGACCGCCTTGCTTTCCCGAAGCCGGAAAGCCAGCGCTCGAAGTCTCTTTGACCCTCGATAGACGGCGGAACCACTGCAGAGCTTTTATCGATCTCATGTCTAGAGCCTGATGATCGGATCAGAGCAATCGCAACGGGTAAGATGATGCTTTCGCCCACCTCCCTTCATTAGAATCCGCAATATGAATTTATCGTGTATTTAGACCGAAGGATTCCAATATAAAAACAATCTAAAAAATATCATATTAAAATAAAACATTCTGTCATGTAGGATATCCAAAAGAGCGGATGGGTTTTATCAGTGTGTGCGTTTCCATAATTTTAGTAAGTTAGCGCTAATCAATCAATGGGCGGACTGGACGACGCGCGGCGGTAAATCCCGACGATCCCTGTCTGCGATTTTGGGGGCTGGAGGTGCGCTGTGTTGACGGGTCTGGTGCGGATGTTGAAGGATAGAAGCGGAGCCACTGCGCTGGAATATGGACTCATCGCCGCATTGATCGCCGGCGCTTTTGCAGGCGGTGCCAAGGTTCTTGGCGTGCAGCTCAACAGCACATTCGAGAATGTGAAGACGATCATGAGAAACTCTTGATCCATCAAGAGTGGTCGGTTGGCGTCCGTCAGGCGTGCCACCGACGTCACAGGCTGTCCAGCACGCGCAGCACAGCCTGGGTTCGGCTTTTCACGCCGAGCTTGGAGAAGATGCTTTTCGAATGCGTCTTCACGGTGTTGATATTGACGTCAAGCCTTTGGGCGATTTCGCCGTTCGAGAGGCCAAGACGCATCAGGTCGAGCACTTCTTCCTCCCTCTGGGTAAGGCCGCCGGGTGCCGGGTTGCGCAACGGGATGGCGCTTCGCCGTGGGGCAGAGGGTGAAGTTTGCGGCGCGCATGAGGGCAGAAAGACGCCGAGAACAGGCGCTGCGCCTTTTTCGGCGGCCATCTGGTCGTCCAGCATCCAGGGGAATTCCTGTTCCATACGGGCTGCCATGACGGAGCGGCCCTGGGCCCGTGCGGCAGCGCCCATGTACCGCAGTCTCGCCGTTGCGGCCTCTTTCTGGCCGGCTTCGCAGGCCGCGCGTGCTTCCACCACGTGGAAGGCATCCCAGATCATCCAGCAAGCTTTCGGAAAGCGGCGTTGCGCCTCGGGCAGATGCAGGCGCAGTCGCTCCCATTCGCGCATGCCCTCGGCGGGATAGCCGCGGCGAAACGCGCGATCGGCGCGCTCCAGCGCCAGTTGCAGTTCGAGCCGGAAATTCTCGCTTTCATAGGCGCGCCGGCTTGCGCGCATCAGCACGGCCGTGGCCTGATCGGCGCGATCCGTGGCATCGTAGAGACGTGCAAGCCCGATGGTGGCGGCAACCACACGCTCGCAGAGCCCGGAGACATCGCTGGCGGTATCGACTGGCATGGCGCGCGTCAAAAGCTGCTCGGCCCGGGCGAGTTGGCCTTGATCGAACGCGATCAGGCCAAGCAGGCCGGAGGGCAGGGCAACCATATAGGATTGTGCGCCGAAATGGCGCTCGGCAATTGCCAAGGCGTCCTGGAGAACCTCTTCGGCGTCCCGCATCAAGCCCCTGGCCAGCGAGACCATCGCCGCGATGCAGCGTGAATGGATGGCCCCCCAATGGCAGGACATGGCGTCGTAAACGCCGTTGGCGCGCCAGGTCAGCCGTTCCGCAAGCTCCAGATCGCCGGCATGGAGGGCGAGATAGCTGTGAATGGAGTCCAGATCGACCTGGCCGAAAGCCAGCTGATCGAGCTCGCGCCCTTCAAGCTGCGCAATATGTGCAAGACCGGCGGCAATGTCGCCATCATAGGCGCCGATCAGGGCTCGCATCAGATGGAGCCGACCAGAAATATCGAGCCCCGTTTCCCGCGCGATCATCGACATCCGGCTTGTCTCGTTGCTGGCGGCAAGCTCGATCGTGCGCAGCGTCTGCTCGGCCTGCGCGAAGCGGCGCAGGTTGATCGAGCGCCAGACCTGAAGCAATAGCAGAAGCGGTCGCTCCTCCCGGGCATCCTGGGGCAATTGCTGCATCCAGCGCGAGAAAAGCTCGAAGCGGCCATGGCTCAGATAGTCATACAGGCAGTAGCGCTCGATCAGCTCTGCCGCCCAGGCCGGTTGGCGACCGAGAAAGGCGTGGCGCACCGCGTCCAGAGGCGAGCCGTTTTCCAGGAACCAGCGCGCCGCGCGGCTATGGAGCTCGGCCACGGTTCCGCCGTCTTCCGTGTAGAGCCGCGCCTGAAGGAACTCCTGGAACAGGTGGTGATATTTGTACCAGCGCGGTGCGCCCGGCAGCGCGACGAGGAAGAGCTGGGCCTCCTCGAGAAAGGATAGGATCTCATTGCCGTCGCCGCGCTCCGTCACCGCATTGCAGAGATCACCGTGCAGGGCGTCGAGGATCGACGTTCTCGTCAGAAAGCCGTGGACCGCCTCAGGCAGGCCAAGCATCACCTCTTCCAGGAAATAATCTGCAAAAGCGCGATGGCTTCCGGCTGGCGGTGAGACGGCCATGGCGCCGGGCATGGTGCCGATGAGAAGCGAGGCCAGACGCAGGCCGGCCGCCCATCCTTCAGTGTAGCGATGCATGTCGCGGCTTTCCTGCGGGCTCATCGGCACCGACGATGCCGCCCGGAAGAAAGCTTCCGTCTCCGTCTCATCGAAGAAGAGATCCTCCACCGGTAGTTCGAGCACATCGCCGCTGACGCGCAGCCGGCTGATGGCGATTTGCGGCCGGTTGCGGCTGGCCAGAACGATGGTGAAATGCGGCAGTCGGGCGGTCAGAAGGCGGTGGATCGTCTCACCGCCATCCCGGCCTTCGGCCAGATGATAGTCATCGATGAAGAGGGCCAGGGCGCCTTGCGCACTGCGACGCGCGACGAGATCGATCAGGTGGGCAAGCGCATCCGGCGGGTCGATGAGCGAGAGCGCGGTGGCGCCGCCATCCTGCGTCAAAGGCTCCAGCGCGCGGATCAGTCCGTCGGTAAAACTCAGGGGATCGCGATCGGTGTCATGCGTGGAATACCACACCGTCGAGACATTCGCCGCCGTCAGGATCTCGTGCCACTGGGCGAGCAGGGTGGTCTTGCCCGAGCCGGCGGGTGCATGCACCAGTACCAGGCGATGACGCACCAGCAAATGGGCAAGTTCGGTCAGCCTCGGACGTTCGATCACGCCCTGCGAGGGGCGCGGCGGCGCCATGTGCCGGTTGTTGAGGCCTGTTCGCTGCGACACCAAGCATCTCCGTCTTCGGGCTGTCGTCGGCATCAGCCTATCACCCTTTCGGGTGAGAAGAAGTTTTTTTAAACCTCACCCCTAGGGATCATGCCAAATTTTAAGGCGCGCCGTAGTTTTGGGCAAATTCGGCATGAGGGTAATCACGGTGCAGCTGAGCGACTATCAGACTTACGACGCGACAGGCCTGGCGCAGTTGGTGGCGACAGGAGAGGTCAGCGCGGACGAACTGCTGAGCGCGGCGCTCGAGGCGGTCGATGCCGTCAATCAGCCGCTCAATGCCGTCGTTGCCACCTTCGAGGACGAGGCGCGTCGTTTCATTCGTGAGGAGATGAAGGATGGGCCGTTCAAAGGCGTGCCCTTTCTGCTCAAGGATCTGACCGCGCATTATGCCGGGCAGCCCACAGGAGCGGGC
This sequence comes from Xaviernesmea oryzae, assembly GCF_900109605.1. Classification (GTDB taxonomy): domain Bacteria; phylum Pseudomonadota; class Alphaproteobacteria; order Rhizobiales; family Rhizobiaceae; genus Xaviernesmea; species Xaviernesmea oryzae. The sequence goes on along the minus strand of NZ_FOAM01000005.1, from coordinate 123,557 downwards.
TGGCCACCGCGCGCCTTTCTCAAACCGGACGCGGATAGCGAACTTGTTCGCCGCTTCAAGAAGGCCGGCTTGGTCACCTTCGGCAAGACGGCAGTGCCGGAATTGGCGATGGACTGGACCACGCGCTCTCGTGCCCATGGCGTCACCAACAACCCCTGGGATGTAACGCGCACGGCCGGCACCTCCAGCGGCGGCACGGCGGCGGCCGTGGCTGCCGGTATCGTGCCAATGGGCCATGGCAATGATGGCGGCGGTTCGATTCGCGTTCCCTCGTCCGTCTGCGGCTGCTTCGGCCTGAAGCCCACGCGCGGGCGCAACCCGGTCGCGCCCTCCGGCAGCACCTGGCAGGGCATGCTGGTGGAACACGCCCTGACCCGCTCCGTGCGCGACAGTGCCGCCCTGCTCGACGCAACGGCAGGGGCTCATCCTGGGCAGTTCTTCAACAGCCCTGCGGGCGGCAACTTCCGCACGGAACTGGGCGTCGACCCCGGCTCTCTGCGCATCGCCGTTTCCACGCGCGCACCCTATGGCGCGCCCACCCATCCCGATTGCGCGGCGGCTGTGGCCGAGACGGTCCGGCTGCTGGAAGATCTTGGCCATGTCTGCGAAAAACACGATATCGACCTGCCGGCCGACGGCTGGGACGCTTTCGAAACCTTTATCCTAGCCGAATATGCAACCGACATGAAGCTGGAAGCGCAGGCGCTTGGCCGCGCGCTGACAGAGGCGGATTTTCCGCCCATGCTCTGGGACATGATCGAAGCGGGAAATCGGATCAGCGCGGTCGATGTCAATGTCGCAACGACCCGGCTGCATGCGGTCGCCGCAGCCGTCAATGCCACCTTTTCCCGCTACGACGTCTTTCTGTCACCGACGCTTGCGCAGCCACCGCTGCCGCACGAGGCCTTTCCGCAAGCGACCTCCATGCGCGGCCACTATGAATTCTATCTCTCGTGGATGCCGTTCACGCATATTTTCAACGTCAGCGGTGCGCCGGCCATGTCGGTGCCGCTCGCTTGGAATGGGGAAGGTCTGCCTATCGGCGTGCAGTTCGCCGCAGCGCCGGCTGCCGAAGGCCTGCTGTTCCGTCTGGCATCGCAGCTTGAGGCCGCGCGCCCCTGGGCAGCGCGCCGACCGCCGATCTCCGTCGGAGCGAAATGAGGCCAGGGCTAACGAAAGCACGTCGCCAAAAAGGGAATGGTGGTTCTGAGATAACGACATGCCACAAAACAAGGACGTAAAGCGTCGTCAGCAATCTTGGAAGGTCGTGACATGCTTTACGAGCTGCTGCCGGAGTTTGGGAGAGCGCTGGCGGACTGCCGTGAAAGACGGTGCAAGCGATTTTTGATGGCTGAGCCGCGCTGACATTCAACAACAACGAAAAGAGGGAACAAGACACATGACAAGTTCGATCAAAAGCAGACTGGCCTTGATGGCCGCTGCCACCGCAATCGGTCTCGCTGCTGGATTTTCCGCCGTGACGGCGGCCGATCTGACGGTGGCCCGCTCCGTCGATGCCGATAGCCTCGATGCGCAGAAGGCCAGCACCACGCAGTCTCTGCAAATCACCAACCTGATCTTCGACACCATGCTGACCATGGACAAAAGCGGATCGGTTCAGCCGGGTCTGGCCAGCGAATGGTCGATGTCGCCGGATGGAAAGACCTATCGTTTCACCATCCGCGATGGGCTGAAATGCCATGACGGCTCAAGCTTTGACGCCGCCGCCGCAAAAGCCAGCCTGGATCGCGCGCTTTCGCCCGAGACCAACAATCCGAACCTGTCCGCCTGGGGCCCGATCACCGGCAGCAAAGTCGATGGCAAGGCGCTGACGGTGTCGCTGTCTGAGCCTTACGGTCCGTTTGCCTCGTTCTTGACCAGCATCCAGGCCGCCTTCCTCTGCCCGTCTTCTTTCGCCTCCGCCGAATTCAAGCCGATCGGCACCGGTCCGTTCAAATTCGTTAGCTGGACGCGCAATGACAGCATTCAGCTGGCCGCCAATCCCGATTACAAAAATGCCAATCCGCTGATCGAAAATCCGGGCAAGCCGCATATCGACAAGCTGACCTTCAAGGTCATTCCGGAAGCCGTAGCCCGCATGGCGGCGCTTCGCTCAGGCGAGGCGGATTTGGTCGAGCCTTCGCTCGAAGAGGCGACGGACCTGAAGAACGATAGCAATTTCAAGGTATATGCCGCCGAACTCTCCGGGCAGCAGATGCTCGCCGCCTTCACCTGGAAGATCAAGCCGCTCGACAATCCCGAGATCCGCAAGGCGATCGGCATGGCGATGAACCGCGATGCTTACGCGTCGATCGCCTTCGAGGGCCTCGTCAACACGGCCAATTGCCCTGTCGCACCCAATCTCTTCTCCACGGATGAGGCGCTGTGCGCCAGCTGGGGCGTGAAATACGATCCCGAAGGCGCCAAGGCGATCATGGAGAAAGCCGGCTATACCAAGGACAAGCCGCTGAAGGTAAAACTGCTCGTGCACAAGCTGCCGGGCTGGGACCAGATGCATCAGATCATGCAGCAGGATCTTGCTGCCATCAATGTCGAAGCGGAGATCGAGACGCGCGAAGTGGCCGCCTTCTTCGACTATATGAAGGGTGTCAACGAGAAGACCGATGGCGAGCCCGCTGTCTGGACCATGGGCATGTCCGGCGTCGATCCCGATTATCTGACCTTCCTCTGGAAGCGTCCGGGCTTCGTCAATATGGGCCTGAATGCCGAGGTCGACACCATGCTCGACGAGCAGCGCAAGCTCTCCGGCGAGCCGCGCGCTGCCAAGATCCACGAGATCGAGAAGTACCTCATGGAAAATGCCTACGCGGTTCCGCTTCTGTCGCCCGGCTGGGGCTGGCTGATGGCCTCCAACGCCAAGGTCGAGGGCTTCAAGATGGGCTTCATGGTGTCGCTGCTCTTCAACGACGTCACCGTTTCGAAGTGACCATGCCACGGCTGCTGCGCGCGAGCGTGCGGAGCAGCCTCCTTGCGATGAAAGAGCCGGCGTATCGATGCTGCTGCTGATCCTCAAACGGGTTCTGACCGCTTTCGCCACGGTTCTCGCGGTGATCGTCCTGTCAGGCATTCTGATCCATCTCGTACCTGGCGATCCGGTCACCGCGATGATGGCGCAGTCCGTCACCGCAACGCCGGAAGTGATGGCCGCCATGCGCGCCCGTCTCGGCCTTGACCTGCCGGTCTGGCAGCAGGTGGCGCTTTATACCGGTCACGTGCTGCAAGGCGATCTCGGCATGACGATCCGTGGGAACGAACCGGTCGCCCGGCTTCTGCTGCAGCGTCTTCCCAACACCTTCGCACTGGCGGTCAGCGGCCTTGGCGTCGCGCTCGCGCTCGGCATTCCCCTGGGCTTCCTGGCTGCGATCAAGCGAGGCCGCCTGGCGGATACGATTGTCATGGTGATTGCGGTGCTCGGTGTGTCCGTTCCGGCCTTCTGGCTGGGACTGATCCTCATCCAGCTCTTCGCGCTCAAGCTCGGCTGGCTTCCGGTGGCCGGGTCCGGCTGGCGCAATATCCTCCTTCCCGCGCTGACCCTCGGCCTGACCTATTGCGCGCTTGTGGCGCGCATGACGCGCTCGGCGCTGATCGAAGTGCTTTCGGAAGATTACATTCGCACGGCACGCGCGCGCGGGCTCAAGGAACATCGCGTGCTTTTGGTCCATGCCCTGCGTCCGGCGCTGATCAGCATCGTCACCGTCGTCGGTCTGGTCTTTGCCTATCTGCTGGGTGGGCAGGTCATCATCGAAAACGTCTTTTCCTGGAATGGGATCGGCCGGCTGGCGGTGCAGGCGATGCTGGAGCGCGATTATCCGATGATCCAGGGCTTCATCGTCGTCTTCGCCACCTCGGTGGTCGTGGTTTCGATGCTGATCGATATTCTCTATGGCTTCCTCGATCCGCGCATGAGGCAGAGATGACCGTGCTTTCTCAGACCGTGCCGCGACGTCCACGTGTGTCTCCCACCGTCCTCCTGGGCCTCGGCCTAGCCACCATCATCGTGCTGGCATCGCTGCTCGCGCCCATGCTTGCGCCTTTCGACCCGCTGCGCATGGCCGCCGGCCCGCGTCTGGCCGCGCCGTCTCTCGCCCATCTCTTCGGCACCGACGAGTTTGGCCGCGATCTGTTCAGCCGCGTTCTTGCCGGCGGACGTCTGTCGCTGGGTATCGGCATCAGCGCTGTCGTCAGCGGGTTGCTGGTCGGCGGCGTGGTCGGCCTGGCCGCCGCCTTCGGCGGGCGGCTTACCGAGGCGGTCCTGCTGCGCGTGATCGACGTTCTTTATTCCTTTCCGGATACGTTGATCGCCCTGGCCCTTGTCGCCTTTCTGGGCCCCGGGATCGAGAACGCCACGCTGGCGATCGCCATCAGCCTCGTGCCCTTCTATGCCCGCGTCACCTATGGCTTGGCTGCGGCGGAGCGCTCGAAACCTTATATTGAGGCAGCAAGGCTGGCCGGCATTCGCTCGGGCAGGCTGGTGCGCGTGCATGTCATGCCGAATATCGGCCAGAGCCTTGTGGTGATGGCGACGCTCGGCTTTTCCTCGGCCATTCTTTCGGCGGCGGGCCTCTCCTTCCTCGGCCTTGGCGTGCAGCCGCCCTCGCCGGAGTGGGGCGCTATTCTGGCTTCCGGGCGTAACTACATCACCAAGGCGCCTTGGATCCTGATCTTTCCCGGCCTGGCTATCTGCCTGACGGTCCTGTCCTTCAATCTGATCGGCGACAGCCTGCGCGATCTTGCCGATCCACGTCGAAAGGCCCGGTCATGAGCGTTCCGTCCGTGACCATGCCCGCGCTCAGCCTGCGCGACCTCGCCATTCGCTTCGACGGGCCGCAAGGCCCTTTCCATGCCGTCGATGGCATCAGCTTCGATCTGCACCGTGGCGAAATTCTCGCTCTGGTCGGCGAATCCGGTAGCGGCAAAAGTCTGACTTCGCTTTCCATCCTGCAATTGCTGCCGGAGGCGGCGCGGATGAGCGGCCAGATCCTGCTCGATGGCCGCGACATTGCCGGTTTTCCACAACGTCAAATGCAGGACGTGCGCGGTGCGAAGATCGGCATGATCTTTCAGGAGCCGATGACCTCGCTGAACCCCGTCCTGACGATCGCCACCCAAATGACCGAGGGGCTTCTGCGCCATCATGGCCTGTCCAGAAAGGCAGCACTGGCGGCCGCACGCCAATCGCTTGACGATGTCGGTTTCACTGACCCGGACCGGGTGCTGCGCCAATATCCGCATCAGCTTTCTGGCGGCATGCGCCAGCGCGTGATGATCGCGGCAGCGCTGGCACTCAATCCTGATATCCTGATTGCCGATGAGCCGACGACCGCGCTCGACGTGACCGTGCAGGCTCAAGTGCTCGACCTGCTGGTCGATCTAAAAAACCGCACCGGCGCGGGCATCCTGCTGATTACGCACGATATCGGCGTGGTGGCCGAAACCGCCGACCGCGTCGCCGTCATGCGCGCTGGCCGCATCGTTGAAAGCGGATCTGTGGAAACCGTCCTGGGCGCGCCGCATCATGATTACACCAGGGCGCTGATGGCAGCCCATCTGACCGTGGACAAAGCGCTGGCCGCGCGGGCAGGGGAGGGACGCGCCTAATGAACCGTCCTCACTGTCTCGCGGTTGAAAACCTGCGCAAGTCCTTCCACTCTGGTGGGCGCGTGGTGCGGGCTCTTAACGGCGTCTCGCTTCAGCTGCACCAAGGCGAAACGCTTGGCGTGATCGGCGAGAGCGGGTCGGGCAAGTCGACCCTCGGCCGCATTGCCGTTGGCCTGGACACGGCAAGTGCGGGCAGCGTGATGATCGACGGGGAGCGCCTGGAAGCGCTGACGCCAGCGCTGCGGCGCCAGCGGCTGCGTACATGCCAGATGATCTTTCAGGATCCCTACTCCTCGCTCAATCCGCGGCTGACGATCGGCCGCCAGATCGGCGAGGGCCTGCTGTCGGCCGGCATGTCCGACTGGCGTGCCATCCGACAGGTTGTCGAGGATCTCCTGGAGCGCGTCGGCCTGAAGCGGGAGATGCATGACCGCTATCCGCATGAGTTTTCCGGTGGCCAGCGCCAGCGCATCGCCATCGCCCGGGCCCTGGCGCCCGGTCCCCGCATCGTCGTCGCCGATGAGCCGGTATCGGCGCTGGATGTCAGCATCCAGGCGCAGATCCTCGATCTTATGGCGGAGCTGCAGGCGGAAAAGCAGCTCTCCTACCTCTTCATCTCCCATGACATGGCGGTCATTGCCCGCCTCTGCGACCGCATCGCCGTCATGCATCGCGGCCGCTTGGTCGAAACCGGGCCGGCCCGGAGCGTGATCGAAGCGCCCGCGCATCCCTATACCCGCATGTTGCTCGACGCCGTTCCCCGCTTCGGCCGACGCCGCAGTGGCGCCAGACCGGTCTCCGTCACTTTGCCGCAGCATGGTGACGACGACGTTTTGGTGACCATTGCCGATGGCCATCAGGTGCTGCGGTCGAACGGGTCATGAAAGCGCCGGTTGGCGGCTAAAGAAGCCGTTTGAGACGCGCCAGCCCGAAAACGGCGACCGTGTTTGCATCCTGGATCTCTCCGCTGAGGATCATCGCTTCGACCGTGGCGATCGGGAAGGCGCGGGTGATGAGATCCTGTTCTTCGTGGTCTGGTGCGCTCACGCCGGCCTGAAGATCGGTGGCAAGATAAGCTCGGTATTTTTGTGTGGCGGTGCCGTAGAGCGGGTAAAGTTCGCCGATGAAGGTGATAGCACCGGCAATGAGGCCCGTTTCCTCCAGCAGTTCGCCGCGCGCCAGCGCCAGCGCATCTGCATCAGGGTCTTCTTCCCAGCTTCCCTGCGGCAGCTCCCACTGCCGCTGTTTGATCGGGTAGCGATATTGCTCGACGAGATGGATCATGCCGTCCTGCACCGGCAGGATAATCACGAAATCCGGTTTTTCCACAAAGCCATAAATTCCGTCAGAGCCATCGGCGCGGCGGATCGCGTCTTCGCGGACCTTCATCCAGCGATTTTCATAGACAAGTCTGCTTGCAAGCGTCTGAATGTCGGCGGGCTTGCTCATAGGGCCTCCTACGGCGTGGTCATTCGTCTCGTGTGTCTGGCCACCACGGATCACACGTAGCGTGATGTCAAAGCCGCATGCTCGACACGTTCTTACGGACCAAGCGCATCCAGCGTCAGCGCCGCATCGCCATCGATAATCAGGCCACTGACGATGCCGCTGCGCAGCAGGGCGCGCGCGGCCACGGCCTTTTCCGCACCGGCCACGAGCAGGATGACCTTGAGCTGCTTGAGCTCCTCAAAGCCTAGCGCGATCGTCCGGTCGTTGAGATCATGCGCCACCTGGCGGCCGAGATCGTCAAAGAAAATCCCGTTCGTATCGCCAACGGCGCCTGCGGCATGCAGGCTGTCGAGATCGGCCCGGCTGATCATGCCTTGCAGCCGCAGAAGCGAGCGCTCGGTCAATTCGCCTGCGCTGATGAAGCAGACCGAGGCCGAGCGGGCGATCTCCATCGCCTTGACGACCGAGCGCTGTGAAACCAGGACTTTCCGGTCCTCCACCGAGTCGGCGATGAAGGGCACGGGCAGGAAGAAGCCTTCGCCGCCTGTTCGCCGCGCCAGGCTGTGGACGACTTCGAAGGGGTTATAGGCATTGTTGGCGGTCAGCGAGCCCATCATCGAGATGAAGCGGGCGTGCGGCGCGCGTACACCTGCCAGCTGTAGCGTCATCTGTTCGATCGTGCGGCCCCAGCCGGTTCCGACCGTGATTGGATCGTTCTCCTCCAGCAGCCGCTTCAGGTGATTGGCGGCCGCCACGCCGACCGCGCGAAAGGCGATCTGCTTGCGCAGCTCGTCGTCGGCTTTCATCGCCTCGAAGCCGAAAGCCGGCGTCGACACGCAGAAATCGAGCCCAAACCGTTCGTGAAGGCTCGTCTCGACAGGCATGACGCCTACCCGCTGATGGTCGATCGAAATGCTGACAAGCCCGGTCTCACGCGCCTCGGCCAGCATCTTGTTGACCCGTGCGCGCGTCAGGCCAAGGCGGGATGCCGTCAGCTCCTGGTTGAGCCCTCCGACATAGTAATACCAGGCCGCCCGGACCATCAGCTCCTCGTCGCTCTCGCTCATTCCCGCTCCTTGCTCGTACAAATGTAATTCTGATTGACAATTGTAATCGTCAATTTATCAATAGGCCATCCGCGTAGGGAGCGCGGATGAGGAGGCGGGTCAATCTCAGCACCCGTGACGGAGGAGGAAAAAATGTCTGGACTGTGGAGGAAGACGGCGATCGTCGCCGCCGCTCAGCTGCTGCTGAGCGTTATCAGTGCCCATGCCACCAACCTTGCTTGGGTTCATGCCAATGCCGCCGCCCAATCCGAGCAGCGCGTCAAGGCCGGCTTCGACGCCTGGCTGAAGTCGTCGGGCAAGGACTGGAACGTTAGCGTGCTCGACAGCGGCGGCTCGGGCGAGCGGACCGCCTCGAATCTGCAGGATGCCGCCTCGCGCGGCGTCGATGCCATCATCATCACCATGGCCGATCTGCGGGCCTCGCGCGCAGCGCTCGATGCCGCGATTGCCGCCAAGATCCCGATCGTTACGGTCGATAGCGGTTATGTGCCGGGTGTTCTCGCGGATATCACCACCAACAACTGGGCCATGTCCGCCGATGTCTCCCCCTATCTGCTGAATGAGCTCGGCGGCAAGGGCAACATCATCTTCCTGCGCATGGCCGAGCATCACGGCACCCGCAAGCGCGGCGACGTGATGGCAACGATCCTCAAGGAGTATCCTGACATCAAGGTGCTGGCCGAGCACAACATCAAGTACACGGCCTTTTTCGAAGACACGACCACGACCATGCAGGACTACGCCTCGCGCTTCGGCGACCGGATTGACGCCGTCTGGGCTCCTTGGGATGAGCCTGCCCAAGCGTCCATCAATGCGCTCAAGGCCGCCGGCCTGACCAAGGTGAAGGTTATCGGCATCGATGGCCACCCCAATGCGATCGCTGAAGTCTGCAAGCCCGATGGCATGATGATCGCCACCGTGTCGCAGCCCTTCGAGAAGATGGGTGCCCAGGCCGGCGAATGGATCGAGGATATCGTCGTCAAGAAGGAGGACCCGGCCAAGGTCATTCCGTCCAAGACCGTCTATCTCGACGCCCCGCTTGTAACCAAGCAGAACTGCAAGGACTTCCTCCCGAAGTGACCGCCGCCGGCCGGCCCCTGTCAATGGGCCGGCCGTTTCCGCCACGCAGAAACCCTGCGCGGCGTCTGACTGGAAAGCACGCGGGGAGGCGCGCCATGACCGTCACTTTATCGGACATCGTCATGCAGTATCCGGGCACGAGAGCGCTCGATCATGTCGATGTCGACTTTCTCTTTTCCGAAGTGCATGGGCTGATCGGCGAAAACGGCGCCGGCAAGACGACTCTTGTCAGCATTCTCGGCGGCAGCCGGCAGCCGACATCCGGCACCATCGCGATTGCTGGGGTCGAGACGGCACTGGCCAGTGCCGGCGATGCCTTGGCCAAGGGCATTGCCCATGTGTCGCAGGAGGGCAGCCTCGTGCCGGGCCTCTCGGCCGCGCAAAACATCCTGCTGGGCGACGAGCCACGCCTCGGCCTCGGCATCATCGACGCGCGGGCGTTGAAGCGGCGCGCGGCGGAGCTGCTTGCCCGCTGGTTTCCGCAGGTGACGATCGATCTCGACGCCGCTGTCGACACGCTGCCAATGGCCGATCAGAAGGTGATCGAGATCATCAGGGCGCTTCGCGGCGACATGCGCCTGCTGATCCTTGACGAGCCGACGGCGACGCTGCCGGCGCGCGAGAAGGAAAATCTCTGGCGCATCATTCGATCCCTGCCGCCGCGCGGCGTCGGCGTGGTGCTCGTCAGCCACTTTCTCTCCGAGGTCAAGGCGCTGAGCGACCGCATCACGGTCTTGCGCGATGGCCGGCATGTCACCACGCTGCCGGCGGCCGAGGTCAGCGAAGCCCAGCTGGTTGACTTCATGCTGCAGCGCGCAGGCAAAACGGCTGCTTCCGGTGAGGCGACTGGCGCGCCGCGTGCTTCGGGCGACATCGTGTTGGAGATCGCCGACTGGCGGGTAGGCGGTGTCAGCGCCGACCATTTCACCATTCGCACCGGCGAAATCGTCGGCATGATCGGTCTGACCGGCGCAGGCCATTTCGGCTTTGCCCGCTCGCTTTACACGGGCGAAGGCTTCCTGTCCGGCCAGACACGATTTGGCGGGCAGCCGCTCTCCCGCATCGATGCACGTGGCATGAAGGCCCGCGGCGTGGCCTTCATTCCAGACCATCGCATGGAGAACTCGCTGATCGGCGAATGGAGCGTGCGCGAAAACCTCGCCATGGTCCACCCGCAAGCCGGCGCGCATGCCGGCGTGCTGTCCACGGGGAAGGAGGAGAAGGCGGCACGTGCCGCCATGGCCCTCTTCAACGTCAAGGCCCATTCGCCTGAGCAGCGCATCCAGGATCTCAGCGGCGGCAACAAGCAGAAGGTCTCGATCGGCAAGTGGCTGTATGGCGCGACCGAACGCTACCGGCTGATGATCTTCGTCGAGCCGACAGAAGGTGTCGATATCGGCGCCAAGCGGGAAATCCACCGCCACATCCAGCGGCTGGCCGGGGAGGGGGCGGCCATCATCGTCGCCTCAAGCGACCTGATGGAGGTTGCCGATATCGCCGACCGCGTCGTGCCCTTCGTGCAGGGCCGGGCGGGTCCCGCGCTCGAGCGATCTGAATTTTCCGAAGCGCGATTCATCGCAGCCATGGCAGGAGATCCCCAATGACCGCGCAAGCGCGCCCTCTCGTCGAGGCCAAGGAGGCCTCATCCCGCAAGAGCCGCGATCAGTGGCTTCTCAAATACAGCACCCTGCTGGCGCTCCTTCTTCTGTTTCTGGGCTTCGCGCTGACGGTCGATCGGTTTCTGACGACGTCGAACCTGCTCAACATCGTCCAGCAGATTTCGATGCTGACGATTGTCGGCGCGGGCCTGACCTTCGGCTTTGCCGCCCGCGAGATGGATCTGTCCGTCGGCTACACGGTCGGATTGAGCGGCATCCTGGTGCCGCTGATGCTGATCTCCGGCGTGCCGCTGCCGATTGCGCTTCTGGGCGCCGTGGCAGCAGGTTTCGCGGTCGGCGCGATCAATTCGCTGCTCGTGACACTGATCGGCATCCCCTCGCTGATCGCCACGCTGGCAACCGGCTCAATCCTCTACGGCATCAATTTCATGAGCACGGGTGGCCGGGCGATCTATGGCGGCCTGCCGGATGGCTACCTCTTTCTCGGCCAGGGGCAGATCCTCGGCATCCCGGTCCTTGCCTATGCCATGGTGCTGTTCGTGCTGGTCGCCTGGTTCCTCATGGAACGGACCATCTTCGGCCGCTACATCTATGCGGTCGGCGGCAATCTGAAGGCGGCCGAACTTTCCGGCGTTAACGGCCGCTTCTACCGGTCGGCGGCGCTGGTCGTCTGCAGCCTCTTTGCCGCTCTCGCCGGCGCGCTTCTGGCGGCGCGGCTTGGCTCCGGCCAGCCCAATGCGGGCGAGCGCTATTTGCTCGACGGTCTGGCCACGGTCTTTATCGGCATGACGATGATCCGCCCGGGCACCGCCACCGTCACCGGCACCTTCTTCGGCGCGCTGTTCATCGGCGTCATCAACAACGGGCTCAACCTCGTGGGCATGGACACTTATGTCCAGAGCATCGTCAAGGGCCTGATCATCCTCGTGGCCGTCGCCATCGTCTCCAGGACGACGAAGCTGAAGCTTCTGTGACGCCTCACCTCATGACCTATCCGGGAGTCCCTCATGACCCTCACTGCCAATAGCCACCTTGCGGAGCTTTACCGCACCATGCGGCGCATCCGCACCTTCGAGGAGCGGGTGGGCGAGCTCTTCGTGCGCGGCCAATCGGCCGGCTCGATGCTGCATCTGTCGATCGGCGAGGAATCCAGCGCCGCCGGTGTCTGCGCCGAAATGAAACCGCAGGACAGCTTTACGACCCACCATCGCGGCCATGGCATCTTCCTGGCGCGCGGGGCCGATCCGAAGCGGATGATGGCCGAGATCGGCGGCAAGGAAAGCGGCTATTGCCACGGCAAGGGAGGCTCCATGCATATTGCCGATATGGCGCTCGGCCATCTCGGCGCCAATGCCATCGTCGGCGGCGGCATTCCCGCCGTCGTCGGCGCCGGTCTGTCCAGCAAATATCTGAAGCAGGACTCCGTCTCGGTCGCCTTCTTCGGCGATGGCGCGATGCAACAGGGCATTCTTTATGAGAGCATGAACATGGCGGCGCTCTGGGGCCTGCCGGTGCTGTTTGTCTGCATCAATAACCAATATGGCATGGGCACGCGCATCGACCAGGCGACGCGCAACACCGCCTTCGACCAGCGCGCCCGCGCCTTCGGGCTGAATGGCGTGGTGGTCAACGGGCTCGATGTGGAAGAGGTGCGCGATGCCGCACGCTGGCTGATCGACGAGGCCCGCGCCGGCAAGCCGGGCTTTCTCTCGGTCGAGGTCTATCGCTTTTTCGGCCATGCCCGGATGGATAAAAGCCCTTACCGCGCCGAGGCCGAGGAAACGGAAGGCCGCAAGAAGGACCCGGTTCTCTTTGCCCGCGCCAAGCTGATCGAGAGCGGCCTGGAAAGCGAGGCGGCGCTCGATGCGCTCGACCGTGAGATTGCAGCCGAGATGGATGCCACCATCGACTTTACGGTCGAGTCCCAGGCGCCCGCGCTCTCCTCCATGTTCCGCGATGTCTATGCGGTTGGCGAGCCGGAGCCCGAATCCGTGCGGGCCCGTATCGACCGCGTTCTAGCCAGGGAAATTGTCTAATGCCTGCCATGACCTATCGAGACGCGCTGCGCCAAGCGCTGGACGACGCGATGACCGAGGACAAGACGATCGTGGTGATCGGCGAGGAGGTCGGCCGCTACGGCGGCGCCTATGGGGTAACCAAGGATCTCATCAAGGTGCATGGACCCGAGCGGCTGATCGACACGCCGATTTCCGAGCCCGCCATCATCGGCACGGCCGTCGGCGCAGCCATGACGGGGCTCAGGCCCGTTGCCGAATTGATGTATATCGACTTCCTCGGCATGACCATGGACCAGCTCGCCAACCAGGCGGCCAAGATCCGCTACATGTTCGGCGGGCAGATCGGTGTGCCGATGGTGCTGCGCACGCAAGGCGGAACCGGCCGCTCCGCCGGTGCGCAGCATAGCCAGAGCCTGGAAGCCTGGATCATGCATACGCCGGGGCTGCGCCTTGCCATGCCCGCGACGGTCGCCGATGCCTATCACCTCCTGCGCCAGAGCCTGACCAAGCCCGACCCTGTCGTCTTCATCGAGCACAAGGCGCTTTATACCCGCAAGGAGGAGGTGGACCTTTCGGACGACCCATTGCCGTGGGGCAAGGCGGCCGTGCGCCGCCAGGGCGACGACCTGGTGATCGTCACCTATTCCCGTCAGGTGATCTATGCGCTGGAGGCGGCCGAGGCGCTTGCCAAGAAGGGCATCGAGGCCACGGTTATCGACCTGCGCACCCTCAATCCGCTCGATTTCGAGACGATCCGCACGCATGTCGAGCGCGTGGGCAAGGCCATGGTCGTCAGCGAAGGGGTGATGACATCAGGCGTTGCGGCGGAGCTCTGCGCGCGCATCTCCGAGGAATGTTTCGACTTCCTCGAACAGCCCGTCATTCGCGTGGCCGGTGAGGACATTCCGATCTCGGTCTCGCAGGAGCTCGAAGCCGGCAGCGTGCCCTCCGCACGCATCATTGCCGAGGTGGCCGAGAGGTTGATGGCATGATCAACCAGCGCTTTCTCAAAATGCCCCGCCTCGGGGAAACCATGGAGGAAGGAAAGATCGTCGGCTGGCTTGTGAAGCCGGGCGAGGCCTTTTCCCGGGGTGACCCGATCCTCGAGATCGAAACCGACAAGACCATCGCGGAATTTCCAGCCTTGGGCGACGGCCGTCTGCAGGAGATCCTGGTGGGTCTGGACGAGACCATCGAGGTTGGCCAGCCTATCGCCAGCATCGAAATCGGCGCCGGGCCGGACTGGACCGCGCAGGAGGGCGACGACGAACCTGCCCTGCCGGCCGCTGCGACGGCCGCCTCGACCGCAGACGGCGACGATCTGGCCGAGACCGACCTGCTGATGCCGCGTCTCGGCGAAACCATGGAAGAGGGTCGGATCGCCAAATGGCTGAAAGCCGAAGGGGAGAGCTTCGCGCGCGGTGAGGCCATCCTCGAAATCGAGACCGACAAGACCATTGCCGAATTTCCAGCGCTGGCCGGCGGCAAGTTGCTGACCATCCTCAAGGGCGAGGATGAAACCGTCGCGGTCGGCGCGCCGATCGCCCGCATTCTGGCCCCGTCCGAAGCCGGCGCAGAGACATCCACCGTCGAAGCCTCGCCTGCTCAGGCTCGCGATCAGGCCGCGAGCCTCGCCACGCATGCAAATGCAGCATCCTCCGGCAATGGCGCGCGCCTGCGCGCCACGCCGCTTGCCCGCCGCCTTGCCCGTGCGCGAGGCCTCGACCTCACGGCGCTGAAGGGGACGGGACGCCGCGGCCGGATCGAAAAGCACGACGTTCTGTCCTTCGCGCAAGACCCAACTCGCGGGCTGCAGCCGGCCACAGGCCCGGCAGAGCAGGTCAGTAGCGTTGCGCTGCGGCGTGGGCGCATGGCCTATCTCGACAGTGGGGCAGGAGAGGGCGTGCCTCTGCTGCTGCTCCACGGCTTTGCCGGCGATCGCACGACATGGGCCGCCATCGCCTCCGGGCTAAAACGTGCCGGGCGACGCGTGATCATCCCCGACCTACCAGCCCATGGCCTCACCGATATCGAGGAAACGGAGCCGCAGGGACTTGGCAGCGACCTTCCCGAACTGCTGAAAAGCCTCGATGTGGATCGGGTTTCGGTGGTTGCCCATTCGCTGGGCGCCTTTGCAGCCGTGATGCTCGCGCAGGCGGCGCCTGCGAAGGTGCGCGCGCTCACGCTAATCGCGCCGGCGGGTCTCGGCCGGGAGATCGATACAGGCTTTATCGCAGGCATGGCCGATGCGCAGCATCCGGGCGAGGTGTCGCATCTGTTGCGGCGGCTTTCCGTCCAGGGTGCCGATCTATCTGAACCCGCACTGGCGAGCTTGACAAAAGCCCTCTCCGCCGGCCGCCTGAAGCGGCTCGCCGACAACTTGGCGGGCCCGCTCGGCCAGAGGATCGACGCGCTCAGCCCCTTGCACAAACTGTCTGCAACTCTTCCCATCCGCGTGCTCGTCGGATTGGAGGATCGCATCATTCCCTGGAGCCAGGTGCAGGCCCTGCCACCGCGCATCGCCGTTCACCTGCTCGCCCGCTCAGGCCATATGCCGCAATGGGATCAGGCGAAGGAGGTGCTCGAGATCATTCTGGCGCAGGGAGACGGGCGATGAGCACGGCGCGTGACAAACTCAAGGATGCCCAGGCCCGCATCGGCCTTCTGGCGAAGGCGAGCCCCGAGCTTTTTGCCGGCTTCTCGCGTGTCAGCAAGGCGGCGACCGCCGCCGGCCGGATGACGCCGGCGCAGAAGGAACTGATCGCGGTGGCGCTGGCCGTTTCGAAAGGATGTGAGGACTGCATCCTCTACCATGTCGATGCTGCGATGAAACATGGTGCCGAGGAGGCCGATCTGATCGAGGTTCTCGATGTTGCCGTGGAAATGGGTGGCGGCCCCGCCGTGATGTATGGCGCTAAAGCATTGGAGATCATGAGGGCACTTCGCTAGAGCGTCCGACTGAAAATCATACGTAGTCTGACGCTCTAGATTTTTGTTTTCGCATCGGATTTTCCGAAAACCGGTTCCCACTTTTCGGTCCGATGCTCTAGCACATCGAGCCGATCCGGTTTCGACGCAATACGAAATCAGGAAAATGCAGGCGCCGGGGAGGAGAGACCGGCGCGGGAGGAGACGGAAATGGGCTATTTTCTGACAGCCGATGGTGGCACGGAGAGCCTGCGCGCCCGCGTCTATGACGTGACCGGCACCTGTCTGGGCAGTGTGGCCGTTGCCTATGAGACGCGGTTTGCCGCCGGTGCGCGGGCCGAGCAGGACCCCGAGGACTGGTGGCGCGCCTTCGTAGCCGCATCGAGCGGGGCGATCGGGCAGGCGGGGGTCGATGCGCGTGACATCGAGGCCATCAGTCTGGCGACGACGAGCTGCACGGTGGTGGCGCTGGATGCCGATGGCCGGGCGCTGAGGCCGGCGATCATCTGGATGGATGTTCGCGCCAATCAGGAGGCCGACGCCGTGCTCGCCACCGGCGATGGTGCCCTGATCGCCAATGGCGGCGGACAGGGGCCGGTCTCCGCCGAATGGATGATTCCCAAGGCCCTGTGGATCGCCCGCAACGAACCGGAGATTTTCGAGAAGGCCGCGACCATCTGCGAATATCAGGACTTCATGACGCTGCGGCTGACCGGCGAACGGGCGGCGAGCCTCAACAATGTGACCTTGCGCTGGCACTACCAAACCGATCGCGGCGGCTGGCCGACCACTTTGGTCGACGCGCTCGGCCTATCGGCGCTGCTGCAGAAATGGCCACAGCGGATCGTGCCGCCCGGCGGCGTGATTGCCACGCTCTGCGCCAGGGCGGCGGAAGAACTCGGTCTGTCGCGCTCGGTTAAGGTCGTTCAAGGCGGCGCCGATGCGCTGATCGGCATGATCGGCCTTGGCGTGGCCAAGCCAGGGCAGCTCGCGCTCATCACCGGCTCTTCTCATCTGCAGTTCGGCGTGACCGAGCAGGCAATCCATGCGCCGGGCATCTGGGGCACCTATCGCGATTGCGTCTATCCGGACCGCTATATCGTCGAAGGCGGCCAGACCTCCACCGGCTCGATCATCGCTTGGCTCGGCCGGATGATGAACGGGACGATGAACCTGGAAGAGATGAACCAAAAGGCCGCAGCACTTGAACCCGGCTGTGACGGACTTCTGGTGCAGGACCATTTCCAGGGCAACCGCACGCCTTATACCGATCCGCTCTCCCGCGGGGCTATCGTCGGGCTGACGCTCGCACATGAGCCGCATCATCTCTTCCGCGCGATGATGGAGGGCATCGGCTTCGGCACGCGCGCCATTCTCGACGCCATGGCCGCCGCGGGCTATCGCGGGGCGGAGATTACGGTGGGCGGCGGCGCGGGTGCATCCGATCTCTGGCTGCAGATCCATGCCGACACAGCGGGGCTGCCGGTTTGCGTTCCTGCCTCGCGCGATGCGCCATCGGTGGGTGCTGCGGTTTTGGCCGCGCATGGTGCCGGCCATTTCGCCTCCATCGACGAAGGCATTGCCGCCATGGTCAAGCCCGGCCGCCGGATAGAGCCGCGCCAGCGCGAAACCGCGATCTATGACGAGATCTACCAGCGCTATCTGGCACTCTACCCCGCGCTGAAAGCCGTGACCGGACCCGGACGGAGCGCGGCATGAGCGACCCGTTTCGCCTGGA
The DNA here is from genome assembly GCF_900109605.1 of Xaviernesmea oryzae. Taxonomy (GTDB): domain Bacteria; phylum Pseudomonadota; class Alphaproteobacteria; order Rhizobiales; family Rhizobiaceae; genus Xaviernesmea; species Xaviernesmea oryzae. The sequence goes on along the minus strand of NZ_FOAM01000005.1, from coordinate 106,039 downwards.
CGGCAAGACTGCGCTGGTGACGGGCGCGGCCCGTGGCATCGGCCGCGCCATTGCCGAGCGCCTGGCCGAGGCCGGCGCCACGATCATCATCGCCGACCGGGATCCGGCCGAAGCGGAGATCGCCGCCGCCGCGATCCGCGAGATGGGCGCGCGCGCGACGAGCCTGATGCTGGACGTCACGAACTACGCAGGGGTGACGGCTGCGGCCGCTGAGATCCACGCGAAATTCGGCGCTCTGGACGTGCTCGTCAACAATGCCGGCATCGTGCGCAATGCGCCGGCCGCCGAGATGTCCTTCGAAGACTGGCAGGCGGTGATCGATGTGGACCTCACCGGCGTCTTCATCTGCGCGCAGATCTTCGGCCGCGCCATGGTGGATGCCGGGCGCGGGGCCATCGTCAACATCTCCTCGATGTGTGGTGAAATCGTCGTCCAGCCCCAGCCGCAAGCGGCCTACAACGCGGCCAAGGCAGGGGCCAACCTGCTGACCAAGTCTCTTGCGGTGGAATGGGCGGCTGCCGGCGTGCGGGTGAATGCGGTTGCGCCCGGCTACATCGCCACCGAACTCACCCTGCGCGGCCGCAGCAATGCGGACTGGTTTACCGCCTGGATGGCCGCCACGCCGATGCGTCGTCTCGGCGAGCCGCGCGAGATCGCCAATGCCGTCCTTTTTCTCGCCTCGCCGGCCGCCAGCTTCGTCACGGGAACGGTGCTGACGGTCGATGGCGGCTATACAGCTCTCTGATCGAAGGAATGTCCACATGACGAACACCAGCAGGACCGCGCTCGTCACCGGCGCCAGCCGCGGCATCGGCCGTGCTATCGCCACAGGCCTTGCCCGACGCGGCTATGATGTCGCCATCAACGATATCGAGCGCCAGCGTGCTGCCCTTGAAGAGGTTGCGTCCGAGATCCATGCGCTCGGCCAGCGCGCTCTTCCGGTCTATGCCGATGTCAGCCGCAAGAGCGATGTTGCGGCGATGATGAGCACGGTCGAGACCGCCTTTGGGCACCTCGACGCCATCGTCAACAATGCCGGCATTCTGATCGCCAGTGATGTTGCGGGGCTCAGGGAGGAAGACTGGGACAGCGTCATGGACGTAAACGCCAAGGGCACGTTCCTCGTCGTGCAGGCAGCGCTTGCGGGCATGAAGGCGCGAAAATATGGCCGCATCGTCAACATCGCCTCGATCGGCGGCAAGCATGGCGCGCCGGAGCAGGCGCATTATTCCGCCTCGAAGGCAGCGGTCATGGGTTTCACCCGGGTTCTTGCCCAGGAAGTCGGCGCCGAGGGGATCACCGCCAACTGCGTCTGCCCCGGGATCATTCTGACCGACATGGGCCGCGTCAACCTTGACGATCCCGCCATCCGCCAGATCTGGCAGGAGAAGACGGCGCTGCGGCGCATCGGCGATCCCGAGGACGTGGTCGGCGCTGTCGCCTTTCTGGCCTCTGACGACGCCGCCTTCATCACCGGCCAAACGCTCAACGTCGACGGCGGCATCGTGCTGAGTTGACCGGCAGGCCGGGCTGGGAGACGGCAACCGCGCCGGCGATTCCTGTTATCGCAGGACCGTCATGATACCGATGCCGATCAGCGTCGGCCCGGCAATGAGATGAAGATAGGCGAGGAGCGTGCGCGGTAGCCGCTGCCGCAGGAGCCAGGCCGAGCCACTCATCGTCCAGTACCAGGAAAGAGTTCCCAGCCCGACGCCGGCGATGACGAGAAGCTGGACGATGCCCTTCGCGGGGTTGATCAGCGCAAGCGAACTTGAAAAGGCGATATAGGGCAGCAAGGTCATCGGGTTCGCCAGCGCCAGCGCAACGCCGGTAAGGTAAGGGGCGAAACCGCCGATCGCGGATGTCTGGCTGCGCCTTTGAGCTGGAAGGCGCAGCATTGTCCAGATCCCCAGAAACGAGAAGACGAGGCCAGACAACAGGTGCGCCTCCGTTTGCAGAGCGGCGAGGGGTGCTGCCAGCGCCTGCGCTCCGAGCAGGGCGATTGTGGCATAGACGCCATGCGTCGTGGCCGCCCCGGCACCGCTGGCCATCCCATGCCCCACGCCCCGTGCCAGGCTTTGCTCCACGCACATCATACTGACAGGGCCGAACGGCATGGCGATCGACAGGCCGAAGAACCAACTCGACAAGAAAGAATCCACGCACGCCTCCCAGCTTGATCCCAACAAAGTCCTTTCTTGAATAAATCTAAAAAATATTGGCTTGCTGTTGCAGGCGATCTCTGATCCGATTAAGCTATCTCAATGTATTTCCAAGTACGGCGCTAAAGTCTTGGCTGATTTCTTCGCGTTTTTACCCCGCATCGTTTTGTCCGATGCGGACGATTAATCGTCGAAAAGTTGATCTTTCAGCGCTTCGCCCGTTGCGTATAAGGCCAGCCGGGCAGCGCGTCGGCATCACCTGAACGGGTAGTCATCTCGATTTATTGTCCGGCTGTCCTTGGTCGGGCAGAACGAAAGCAGGCATCACGTGCGGGGACTGTGCATGGAGCCGTCGCAATTCGAGCTGGACAGGCTGTCGGAGATCATTGGCCTGATCTACGAGACAGTGCTCGATGAAACGATCTGGCCGCAAACGCTGCGGTTGATCTGCGATTATTCGGGCGGCAAGGCCTCGCGCATTTATTGGCGTGATGCAAGCAAAGGGATGGGGGAGACAGTCTATTCCTGGGGCATCGATCCGAACTTTCTTCGTCTCTATCGGGAAAAATACGTCACGCTGAACCCGACCTATCCTGCGTCGGTGTTCATCAAGCCCGGCGAGGTTTTCTCAAGCCGCGATCTCATTCCGGGCGAGGAATTCCAGGCCAGCCGCTTCTTTCGCGAATGGGCCGCCCCGCAGGGTTTTTTCGACGCGGCAATCTTTAATATCCAGCGCTATGAGGCCAGCGCTGCGGCCTTCACCATCATCACCGGCGACGATTATGGTCTGGTGGACGATCGGCTGCGCCTGCGCTTGACCCGGTTGGCGCCGCATCTTCAGCGGGCAGCGCTGATCCGGCGTGAACTCGGCCGGCACCAGACGCGGACGGCCTCGCTGGAAGCGGCGCTGAACCAGGTGGAGGCCGGCGTCTTCATCCTCGATCCCGCAGGACGCGTCGTGTGGACCAATCAGAACGCGCAGGCCTTGCTGATGAAGGGCGACGTGGCGCGCGAGGGCCCACAGGGCTTGAGCCTGGCCGGCTCCGGCGCCTATCGCCTGCTGCGAGAAGGTCTGGCCGCCGACCCGCACCAAGCCGAGGAATTGCTTCGCCATCGGCCGGCCTTGATCAAGATCACCGATGGCGAGGGGGTCGAATGGTTGGCCTGCCTGATGAAACTGGAGTTCTGCGCGCAGACTCAGGCGGCTTTCGAGCGGGTTGACCGCTCGGCGCGCGCGGCGCTCTTCGTTCGCCGGGCGGAGGCCGTGCCATCATCCGGCATCGAGTCCTGCGCGCTGCTTTATGGCCTGACCCCGGCCGAGATGCGCGTGCTTCAGGCGGCGCTGGATATTCACACCGTTGCCGATATGGCAATCCGGCTCGGCATATCCCCCAACACCGTCAAGAAGCATCTCTCCGCCATTTTCGCGAAGATGGGCGTCACCCGTCGTGCCGGCCTCATCCGTGCTGTTCTTGCAGCCGGCGGGCGGGGCTGAACAACGGAGTGCGGATCAACGCTCATTTCGCCTTTGCGAGATCTGTCGATCACAGGGCTGGGCGCAGGGCTTCGCCGATCTCCTGCAGCACCAGCCAGGCTGGTCCCGCCATGTCTGAAACTTCATCGTCCCACACTAAACGCTCCGGTTGCCCGGTTCAGCGGGAGCCGGTATCGACAGGAGGGACATGGAGATGTGATGCTGAATGAGCGATGAGTGGCAGCAAATGGACGAGGATCTGGAGCGGGCTCGTGTTGCCTGGCTCTATTTCATCGGCGGGCAGACGCAGCAGGAGATCGCCCAGCGCATGAACATCACGCGGCTGAAGGTCAACAAGATCATCGGCCAGGTGCGTGAGTCCGGCAGCGTCCAGGTGAATGTCAGCCTGCCGCTGACCGACTGTATCGACCTCGCGGACAAAGTGTCTGCGCGCTATGGCCTTGCCGACACGGTCGTCGTACCGGACCTGGAAGATTATCTGGAGCAGAAACGTGTTATCGGCGAGGCGGCGGGAACGCTGGCAAGCGACCTGATCGAAAACAGGGACATGGGCGTGGGCATCGGGTCGGGGCGGACCTTGAGCTTCGCCGTGCGGACGTTGCGCGCCCGGCCGAAATCCGAAAGCTGGGTCGTCGGACTGACCGGTGGCGTGACGAGTGGGTCCTCGACCAATACCTTCGAGGTGGCGACCGCTTTCGCCCGTGCGCTCAATGTCGAATGCCATTATCTGACGGCGCCGATCTATTGCGCGAACCCCGAAAGCCGCAATGCCCTGCTGCTCAACGAGGAACTGACCGATGTGCTCGCACGCACGGAAATTGCCGATATCGGCATCGTCTCCTGTGGGGCGCTGACCCAGGATACGTCGCTGACCAAGATCCGCGTCGTGAAGGACAATTTCGACGCGGTGCTGAAGAGCGGCGCTGTCGGCGAGTTCATGGGCTGGTTTCTCGATGCTCGGGGTCAGGCGATCGATCATTTCCTGAACGACTCGATCATCGCTCTCCCGCCGGACAAGCTGAAGCTGAAGCCGATTTCGGTGCTGGTCTCCGGCGGTATCAGCAAGATACCGATCATCCGCGCGGTTCTGCGCGCAGGCTATGTCAATCGGCTCGTCACCAATGAGGGTGTCGCGCGAGCCTTGTTGCAGGGGCCGCGCTGAGCCTGTTTACGGACGTCGAGCCCGCTGCTCGACGTCATGCCCGAGCTGGGCGCCCGAAGGAGCGGGCACGGGGCATCCGGGAGAGGGGCCTTTTATCGCCCCTTCCCACATGCCGCTTGATCCCGGATCAGCTCAGAGCCTTTTCAAGCGCCGCCGTCATGGCGCGCAAGGTCACGAAAGTCGAAGCCGCGCCGGGATCGATATGGCCGACCGAGCGGGCGCCGAGCTTGGCGGAGCGGCCACGGCGCGATTCCAGTGCGCTCGTCGCTTTCATGCCGACTTCCGCGCCTTCTCGCGCCGCAATCAGCACCTCGACCGTTGAGGCGCCTCTGGCGGCGGCCTGGGTCGCCGCTTCGACGGCCGGCACCCAGGCGTCGATCATGGTCTTGTCTCCCGGCTCGGCGCGGCCACGGTCGCGAATGCCCTGGCAGGCGGCGGCGAGCCATTCGGCCATGCCGGCGCCGTCGAGATTGAGGCGATTGCTGACGGCCGTGCCGGCCCGCAGGAAGGCCGTGGCGTAAAGCGGCCCGGAGGATGCGCCCACGGCATCCAGAAAGGCCTTTGCCATGCGCTTGCAGATGGACTCGATGGTCTCGTCGGTCTGCACATCTTTCAGCGTGTGCTGAACGGCTTTCCAGCCGATTTCCATGGTCACGCCATGGTCACCATCGCCGATGATGCCGTCGAGCTCGGAGAGCCAGTTCTTCTCGGCGATGATCTGCTCGCCGACCGCGTTCATCATCGCCATGAAGATCGCCGGGGTCACATCGCCTTCGGTGATCAGAGCCCGCGATGTCTCGTTCACCGTCGCCGTACCTTCGGCCGGTTTCAACGGCTTTCGATTGCGCGTCGAGCCTTCCTCCGCCTTCGACAGGCCACCGACGACGAGGGCAGGGGTGCGGCAGGGATGGTCCAGCAGCATCTTCAGCGTGTCGTCGAGCTTCATCAGCGTGATCGAGGCGCCGGCCATTTCCAGCGAGGTCGCATATTCGCCGACCCATGAGGCGTGGATCTCGACGCCCAACGCATCCAGCCGCTGCTTGACGCGGCGGAAGATCACGTAAAGCTCGATCTGTGCGGTGGAGCCGAGACCATTGACCAGAACGGCCACCCGCTCGCCGGCTTTGATGTCGAGCTCTGCCAGAATCGCATCGACAAGCGTGTCGGTGACCTCGTCGGCGGTCCCGAGTTTCTCGCGGCGAATGCCGGGCTCGCCATGCAGGCCCATGCCGATTTCCATTTCATCGTCGCCGATGGAGAAATTCGGCCGGCCGGTCTGCGGCAGCGAGCAGGGCCCCAGCGCAACGCCCATCGAGCGCGTCGCCTCATTGGCGGCCTGGGCAAGCGCCTCGACCCGCGCCAGGGGTTCGCCAAGATCGGCTGCGGCACCGGCGACCTTGAAGACGAAGAAATCGCCGGCAATGCCGCGCCGTTCGGCTTTGCGCTCGACGGGAGCGGAGGCGACATCATCGGCCACGGCGACATGGCGAACCGGGATGCCGGCCTGCTCCAGCTCTTCCGCCGCCATGGTGAAATTGAGCACGTCGCCGGTGTAGTTGCCGTAGAGCATGACCACGCCCACACCGCCATCCACAGCGCGCGCCGCTTCGACGATATGCGACGGGGAGGGCGAGGCAAAGACATTGCCGACGGCGGCGGCATCGGCCAGGCCGCGCCCGACATAGCCGGCAAAGGCAGGCTCATGGCCGGAGCCGCCGCCGACGATAATGCCGACCTTGCCGTCCCGCGGGCCTTCGACCGCGACGATCGCCCGGCCGGTTTCGCCCTCGACACGCAACATGTCGGGATGCGCGCCGACCATGCCCTCAATGAGCTCCGCGATGATGTTTTCGGGCGCGTTGATCAGCTTCTTGGTTTTGATGTCCTGGTTCATGCTCTTTTCTTTCAGATCGGTGCGGCCGGATGGATCACGCGTCGCGCCGGATATAGCGGCGGGAAATGGCATCGAAGGAGATGGCGAGAACGACGATGACGCCTGAAACGATGCCTTGCCAATAGGGCGAGACGCCAAAAAGGACGATGATGTTTTCGATGATGGCGATGATCCCCGCGCCGAAGATCGCGCCGATCGGACTGCCGATGCCGCCCGTGGTGGCAACGCCGCCAATGACCGCGGCCGCAATCGGCGCCAAAACCCAGGTGTCGCCGATCGATGGCTGGGCGGTGCCGAGCCGCGCCACCATCAGCACGCCGGCAAGCGCGGCTATCGCGCCGGCGACAACGAAGACCAGCAGGCGCACCCTGTCCACCTTGATGCCAAGCATGCGGGCGCCGGCCTGGTTGTTGCCGATGGCGTACATATAGCGGCCAAAGGGCGTCTTCAGCATGACGAAGGTGGCGATGGCCAAAGCGACGAGCATGATCAGGAAGGGAACCGGCAGGCCGATGACATCCCCACGGCCGAGATATTGTACGTCCTTCGGAATGCCGGTGATCGCGACACCACGCGTGAGCACAAGGTTGGCGCCGCCGAAGATGCCCGCTGTGCCGATCGTCAGGACCAGAGAGTGAAGCCGGAGCACCGTGACGAGAAAGCCATTGAGCAGGCCGAGGCAGGCGCCGAGCAAAATGGCGAGCAGCATCGACGTATAGGGCTCCAGCCCAAGCCGCACCATGAGAATGCCGGAAATAACGCCGCATAGGCCGCCGATCACGCCGAGCGACAGGTCCAGCTCGCCAAGAACCATCAACATCGACTGGGCGATGGTGATGAGGCCGACAAAGGCCAGACCGCGTGCGATGACCGAGAGATTGTAAGGCGTCAGAAAATAGGGCGAGATCAGCGCGGAGAGCGTGAAGATCACCGCAAGCGCGAGGAACACCCCGGCGAGCGGGCTGCGTGTGAGAAATGCCAAGGGCTTAGTGTGCATCGGCTTTCGCCTCCGCGCCGAAGATGGCGCCTACGAGTGTTTCATTGTTCGTGCCGGCCGTGTCGAAGGTGCCGGTGATGCGGCCGTGATGCAGGGTGACGATGCGGCTTGCGCATTTCTTCAGCTCGTCAAGTTCGGAGGAGACGAGGATGACGCCAACACCCTCCTCGGCCAAGCCCTTCATGATGCGGTAGATCTCGCTCTTGGTGCGGATGTCGATGCCCTTGGTCGGCTCGTCGAAGATCAGCACGCGCGGCCGTGTCGCCATGGCCCGGCCGATGATCACCTTCTGCTGGTTGCCGCCCGAAAGCTGCGAGATCCGCTTGCCCATGCCGGAGGTGCGAATGCCGTAATCCTCGATGATTTTCTGCACGGCGTCGCGCTCGCGCCCGCTGCTGATGCCCGCGAATCCGCGCGTCAGCGACAGGATGGAAATCCCGATGTTTTCGCGCAGCGACAAAAGCGGGAAGATACCGTGATGCTTGCGCTCTTCCGAGAGATAGAGCATGCCGCCATCGACCGAGGCGGACGTGTCGTTGAGCGTCCAGGGCCTGCCCTCGACCGTCACCTCGCCGCCCTTCGCCTTCAGGAAGCCGAAGATCGTCTGCATGATCTCCGAGCGTCCTGCACCCACCAGACCTGCAAAGCCCAGGATTTCACCTCTTCGCAGATCGAAGCTGACATCATGAAACCGGGCGCCCGAGAGGCCGCGCACCTGCATGATCGTATCGGTGGCCGGGCCTTCGGGACGAAAATGTTCTTCGAAGGTGATGTCGCGGCCGGACATGGCGCGGATCAGATCCGCCTCGGCAATGTCGCCGATCTTGCCGCTCTCGATCTTCTCGCCGTTTCGCAGCACCGTGTAATCATCGCCGATGGCGAAGACCTCGTCCATCTTGTGGCTGATGAAGACGATGGCATGGTCGCGATCGAGCAGGCCGCGAATGACCTTGAAGACCCGGTCCACCTCGACGCGGGTCAGCGACGATGTCGGCTCATCGAGGATCAGGACCTTCATTTCCGCATTGGTGCAGGCCCGGGCGATCTGGAGCAGCTGCTGATCCGAGACCGAGATGTCGGCCACCAGCGCGCGCGGATCGGCTTCGATGCCGAACCGCTCGAGATAGCTGCGTGCTTCCTCCACCAGGGCATTGCGATTGACCAGTAGGCCACCATGTCCTGTGCGGCTGAAGGGCATGAACAGGTTTTCGGCGACGCTCATCTGCGCGAAGAGATTGAGCTCTTGCGGCACATAGGCGACGTTCTTGTAAAGCGCGGGATCTTCGACGGGATCGCGGCCATCGATCAGGATCTTGCCGCGCGATGCCCTGTCGGTTCCGGTCAGGATTTTCACCAGCGTCGATTTGCCGGCGCCGTTTTCGCCCGCGAGAATGTGCGTGCGGCCGAGTTCGATCGACAGATCGACCCCGTCGAGCGCGGTGACGCCGGGAAAATCCCGGCCGAGGCCGCGCGTTTCGAGATAAGCCATGGGGCACGTAGAGCATTTCCGATGATCACGGGATCACCTTCAATGCTCTATCCTTTTGATCTCGCCGCATTGTCCGACGCCGAAGCGATCACGCTTCGGCTGGAAATGCTCTAGCGCCGTGTTGACATGGACGAGGCGCGGCTATGCCGCGCCTCAAGGGCTTTCCGGCCCTGCCGGATCAGCCGCCCACATTCTCCTTGGTGAGGAAGGCATTGCCGGTGTCCAGATAGCCTGGAACCTTGGCGCCGGTGGCCTGGGCCCACAAGAGCATCACAGACCAATAGCCCTGAAGTTCCGGCTGCGAGGCCGACGAGCTATCCGCCACGCCTTCGCGGATCATGTCGAGCATCTCCGGCAGATTGTCGAGACCGACAAGCGTGACCTTGCCCTGCTTGCCAGCTTCGACAATGGCCTGACCGATGCCAATTGGACCCGCGGCATCGGAGGCGACCCAACCCTTGAGGTTTGGGTTCGCCTGCATGATGGCGGCGGCCTGCTGCTGCGCCGTCTCGATGCTGTCGTTGTCGATGCCTTCGGCAACAACCTTGATGCCCGGATGCTCGGCAAAAACCTCGCGGTGGCACTTGGCGCGGATCGAGTGGTTGGGTGCCGTCGGCACGCCTTGCATGATCGCGACTTCACCATTGCCGCCGAGAACCTCGACAAGACGCCGCGCTGCAATCTTTGCCTGCTCGCAGAAATCCGAGCCGATGTAAGGGATGGCCATGCCTTCCGGCGGGATGGAGTCGAAGATCACCAGCGGAATTTTCTGGTTCTGCGCTTCTTCCAGCGAGGCACGATTGCCCGAGGGGTCGAGCAGATCGAGCGCCAGCCCGTCGGGCCGCGTGGCGAGCGCGCTATCGATGATCTGGTTCTGCTGAACCACATCGGCGGACTGGGGCGCCGAATAGATCACTTCGACATTCGAGCCGGTCTGCGCCTTGATGGCGGCGGCGGCGGCCTGCGCGCCATCGTTCACCTTGTCGAACCACGGATGGACGACTTTCGGCACCACCAGAAAACGATAGCTGTCCTTCTTGACGGTGCCTTGCGCGTCTTCAGCAACTGCCGCCACGGGCAAGGCAAAGGCTGCGGCGCATGCCAGCAGCGTGGCAAATCTCTTCATGATGACCTCCCTTGGCGCAGGTGAAGCTTCCTCCCACCTGCTTGATCGAACGAGGGCTTGGCGCCGGCTCTCTCCCCGTCGTAAAACCCTGCATCAATCGATACAGATGTAATTTTGAAAATACAATGGTAAAATCGCGGTGATGTGCGAGATGGTGGAAAGGGCGACCTTAGTGAAGGGGCAGAACGCGAATGTTTGAAAACCCGCCGCAATCCACGAGCGAGCTGACATGCATTCAAGCCATGGGGTCGCTGAACCGCTCGATCTTGAAATCCTTGCCTGAGCATTTCCCAAGGCGGCAGACCGAACCTGCCGGTCCACGGATAGTTGCCATGTCCCGCTGAAACACGCCGCCGACGTCTACCGAAGAGCTTAGAAGCCATGGAAAATCCCGCGCGGGGTAGGTGGCCCTTGGGGCTTTTGCCTTATCTCTTTCGCAGGCTCACGAAGGTCTCTCTCCCTACGGCGTCATCTTTCGCCGAGGCCGCAGCTGGCCTCTGATCGCTGCCGAGGATCGCAGAGACCGTTGACGGCTGGATCATCGTATATCCAGTCTTTCCGGGCTTTCGGAATTGCCGCGGAAGAGACACAGTCCGTGAACGCCGACACGGGGAGGGATCCGCATCAGCTTCATCGAACCTTCCTCTGACGCCTTCCGGCCGATCAACCGCGCCTGTAAGACGAGGCGGCGAACGGAGACATCAGATCATGAGCATTTCCCTCTTCGACCTCTCGGGCAAGCGAGCCCTTGTCACCGGCTCCTCGCAGGGCATTGGCCTTGCGCTGGCCCGAGGGCTTCTGGCCGCCGGCGCCGAGGTCGTCCTGAACGGACGCGACGCGACGAAGCTCGCCACTGCCGCCGAGACCATCGGCGCCCGCCACAGCCTTGCCTTCGACGCGACAGATCACAGCGCCGTGCGCGCAGCCATTGACGGCTTCGAGGCCGAGGTCGGCGCCATCGACATTCTCGTCAACAATGCCGGCATGCAGCATCGCACGCCGCTGGAAGATTTTCCCGCCGATGCCTTTGAAAGGCTGATGCGGACCAACGTGTCGACCGTCTTCAATGTCGGCCAGGCCGTCGCACGCCACATGATTGCGCGCGGCGCCGGCAAGATCATCAACATCGCCAGCGTGCAGACGGCGCTCGCCCGGCCGGGAATCGCGCCCTATACCGCAACGAAGGGCGCGGTCGCCAATCTCACCAAGGGCATGGCGACCGACTGGGCGCGATATGGCCTGCAATGCAACGCCATTGCACCGGGCTATTTCGAGACGCCGCTGAATGCCGCGCTGGTCGCCGATGCGGCCTTCTCAAGCTGGCTTGAAAAACGCACGCCGGCCGGACGTTGGGGCCAGGTCGACGAGCTGATCGGCGCCTGCATCTTCCTGGCCTCTTCGGCATCCTCCTTCGTCAACGGCCATGTGCTGTTCGTCGATGGCGGCATCACAGCCTCGCTGTGACCTGACTGGCATGACGAGGGGCAGGGAAGCCGGTCAGTTCTACCGCAGAGCATCGTTCGGCTGCACGATGTAGACGAGCCAAAGCTATCTTTCTTGGCTTAACGGAGGCAGTCCGTTCTCGGCTACACACGTCAGTGGGGTAAGACACGTTATGGAACCAATCCACTTGCCTGTGACTGGCTAGTTCGACAAGATGCACAAGCGCTCGCCATAGGGATGGATCTTCGGCAGCCGAACGCCATGTGGCTCCCATGATCTATTTCACCAGTGACACGCATTTCGGCGACCCGCGCGTGCTGCGCATCGACCGGCGGCCCTTTGCCGATATGGCTGCGCATGATGCAGCGCTGATCGAGCGTTGGAACGCTGTGGTGATGCCTGACGACGAGGTGTGGCATCTTGGCGATGTCATGGCGGCTCGCGCGGGAGATTGTGATGCGCTTCTCGGGCGGCTCAATGGTCGCAAGCATCTGATCATCGGCAACAACGATCCAGAGGCGACAACGACGGCATCCGGCTGGAGCAGCGTCCAGCATTATGCCGAGCTGCGGCTCGACGGCCATCTTCTGATCCTGTGCCACTATGCTTTCCGCACCTGGAATCAGATGGGCCGCAAGTCGATCAACCTGCACGGCCATTCCCATGGGCGCCTGAAGCCCGCGCCGCGTCAGTACGATGTCGGCGTCGATGCGCAGGCCTTGCAGCCTGTGACGCTCTCTACAATTTTGGCCGCCAGACCGAAGAAGGCTGTCAGCCAGCTGGAATAAATCGTCAGCCGTGCGTGCTACCCCGCGGTATCGGCCATCGGCCGCACGAGTCCGATCAGGGCTGCGCGGGCGCTGGTTGAGGCGTTGGATGCCGGACGAGCCAGCCGATGGCGGCAAAGCTGGCGACGGCGCCGCAGCCGATCAGGGCCGCGGCCATCAGCGCTTCGCGCGGGCCGGCATGGTCCGTCATCAGAGAGAAGGCGAAGGGCGCGGCGGAGCCGATGGTCAGGCGCACGGCCATCACCCTGCCCTGACGCGCACCATAGCCCTGCGTGCCGAAAAGACGCAGCGGCAGCGTGCCGAGCACAATCGTCTGAACCCCATTGCCCATGCCGAACAGCACCGCAAAGACTATGGCGCCGGCAAAGGCGGGCGCTGTTGCCGCCAGGATCAGGAGCGAGGCTGGCAGGAGTGTGGCCGCGAGGATCGCCAATGCCAGCTGCGACAGCTGGCGGCCGAAGAGCATGTTGATCAGGCGCACCGCCACCTGCGACGGGCCGAACAGCGCACTGACGGTGACGCCGGCCGCGCCAAGCTGCAGGCTGGACAGCATCGGCAGCATAAGCACGAGGACGGCGGAATTGACGAAGCTCTGGCAGGCAAAAGCCGTGACCATCAGAAGAAAACCCTTCATCCGGTCGCGCTGTGGCAGGCTGCCATGCGTGAGCGCGTCTGATATCTCGCTGGGTTGAGGCCGCAGCGCCGGCACCGGCCTTCCGCGCCCGGCAAGCCAGACGTGAAGCGGCAAGCAGATCAGAAGGTTCATGCCGGCAAAAAGCAGATAGATCTCCCGCCAGTCGAACTGGCTCTGCAGCCAAGTGGTCAGCGGCCAGAACAAGGTGGAGGAGAAGCCCGCGATCAGGGTCAGATAGACGATGCAACGCTGCGCGATCGCCGGATGATTTTGAACCAGAAGTGGGAAGGCAGCGCTGTATTGCACGAAGGTGGAGGCGATCTCGATGGCCAGCAGCGCTGGAACGAAGACATAATAGGATGGCGCAAGCGCGCATGCGATGAGCGACAGCGCGGCCGCCACCGAGCCGGCTGCCATCAGCCGCCCGGCGCCCACACGATCAAGCCAGCGCCCCACCATCGGCGCCACGAGCCCCCCGACCATCAGGGCCACCGACAGGGCGCCGAACACCCATTCCTTCGGCCAGCCGAGATCGCGGGCGATGTCAGGCGCCAGCGTGCCGAAACTGTAATAAAGCGTGCCGTAACCGATGACTTGCGTCACGCCGAGTGCGGCGATGTCCGCTTGAGCGGCGCGGGTCAAGGGCAGGTCGGAGGAGGACATGAGGCCGGTCCGGGAGAAAGAGGCGCGCGCAGGCGCGACTCACGCAAGACGTGAATTCCATCTGTCGGACGGATCGCAACGCATGGCAAGCGTCCTTCAGCCGGCGCGCCGCAGCGTATGAGGGAGCCTGCCCTTCCCCGCCAAGACTCTTGCATGTCCAGCGCGGCTTGGGGGCGGACTTCAGCCCGGTTGCAGCGCCTCCTGGACCGCCTGGCGGATGATCGCGGCGAGATGGTCAGTCAGCGGGTTGGCAGAGCCCTCGGCGCGATGAAGAACCAGACCCAGCGATGGCAGAGCCGGCAAGCCGTGAGGCGCGGGATCCAGCACCGTCACCGTGGCAGGCCGTCCAACGGCTGTCCGCAGCGCGATACCGAGCCCCGCAGCCGTAGCTGCCCATAGCCCTCCGAGGCTTGGGCTGACGAAGGCAATGCGCCAGGCAAGACCTTGCTTGTCCAGATGGTCGCAAGCGATCTGGCGCAGCAGGCAAGGGGCCTCCAGCGCCACAAGCGGCACTGGCTCGCCTGCCTCGCGCAGCGGAGCCGCCTCCCCTGCTCCGGCAAGCCAGCAGAGCCGCAAGGCGGCAATCCGCTCAGCCTTTTCAAGGCCGTCGTCCCAGGCCAGGGCCAGATCGAGCTGTCCGGTGGCGATCTTGGCCTTTAACTCGCTGTTGCGGGCGATCCGCCCCTCGATGCGCACCTTGGGATGGGCGCGGGCAAAGCGGCCCAGCACCTGCGGCAGAATGGTCTCCCCAAAATCCTCCTGCAAGCCGAGCCGCACCCAGCCCTCCAGCTGCGCGCTGCGCAGTGCGCTCACCGCCTCGTCATTCAGGCTGAGCAGACGGCGCGCATAAGACAGCAGCGCCTCGCCTGCCTCGGTCAGCACCAACCCCCGCCCAGCGCGACGCAGAAGGACCGTGCCCGCCTGATCCTCCAACTTCTTCAATTGCGCACTGACTGCAGAAGTGGACCGGCCGAGCCGGTCCGCAGCCTGGGCGAAAGAGCCGGCGTCCATGCCGGTGACGAAGCTGCGCAGCGCGTCCATGTCGAGATTGATCGACCGCATCTTATCGTCCTGAATTTCAGGATGGTTGATCCTGAATAATCTGATTTATCGGATGATGGTGCTGGCTTAACCTGCCTTTGTCAACCGCCATTCGCAGGAGCGTTCCTCATGCCTTTCACCCGCATATCCCTTCACGCCGGTAAGCCACCCGCCTATCTCGCGGCCATTGCCGATAGCCTCGATCGTGCTCTGGTCGATTGTTTCGAGGTGCCGGAAAACGACCGCTTCGTTGCCTTCGACCTGCGTCAGCCCGGCGAGCTGATCTTCGACCGACACTATCGCGGCGGTCCCCGTTCTGACGACTATGTGCTCTTTCAAATCATGACGGGACGCGCCCGTGCGTCGGAGACCAAGGCACGGTTCTTTCGCCGCCTTGCCGACAATCTGGCGCAGGCGCCGGGCCTGAGGCGCGAGGATGTGATGGTCATCATCGTTAATTCGCAGTTTGAGGACTGGTCTTTCGCTTCGGGCGAACAGGCCAGCACGGCCCCCAGGGAGGCGCGGTCATGACGGCATTTTTCGACGCCGATGCGGCGCATCCGCAGGCGATGACGGTTCAACGCGCCGGCATGAGTATGACCGAGGCGCCGCCGGCTGTGTCAAACGGCCCCTTTCATGTGCAAATGCTGCTCTCCAGCCATCAAGACGGCGACGTCACGGCCATGCGCGCCGTCATGCCCCCCGGTGTCGTCACCCATTGGCACAGCCATCCGGCCGGCCAGCTTCTCTTCGTGTTGGACGGCGTCGGATGGGCCCAGCGGGAGGGAGGCGCGCCTGTGGAGCTCAGGCCGGGTGACAGCGTCTGGTTCGCGCCGGAGGAGCGGCACTGGCATGGCGCGGACGCGCGAAGCGCCTTCAGCTATCTCAGTGTGCAGGCTGTGAAGAATGGGACGGCCGTCTGCTGGATGGAGCCGGTGACGAACAGGGGGCAAGCATCATGATCGCCATGCAATATGGTTTCACCCTGCCGGCCGATTACGACATGACGATCATCGACCGGCGGATCCGCGAAAAAGGGCCGATGCTGGACGGCTTCCCGGATCTGCGCTTCAAGGCCTATCTTTCAGCGCGCAAGGAGGGCGCTTTGCCAAGCGCGGAAAACCTCTATGCGCCCTTCTATCTCTGGCAGGCCGATGCCGGCATCGACCGGTTTCTCTCAGGGCCCGGCTTTGCGCAGCTCACGCGAGATTTCGGCTGGCCGGTCGTGCGGACCTGGGTCGTTTGGCATGCCGAGCTCGGCGAGAGGCTGGCGGATGCGCGCTATGCCTGCCGTACGATTCAGCCAATCTCAGCCCATGCCGATCTCCAGGTCATGCGCGAGGCCGCCATCGCCGAAGCGCCTACCGGCAATGCGCAGGGCGCGCTGGCGGCCGTGAGCGGCTTCGACCCGACCAGTTGGAGCATGGTGCATTTCCAACTGTGGCCAACCCTCCCAGAACAGACTGCGCCGGACGCGCAACTCTACAGCGTCGGTCACATGTCCCTGCCCCAGGATGGCAGTGCTTGACTGGCTTTGGATGTCAGGAGCACTGCGAGGCAATTATGGCGCCGCGTAACTTCGGGCACGGCGCTGCCTGACCTTGTCTCGAGACCAAGGCCGACCGGTATACGATGGCGATGTCCCGTCACGCGCTGAAGAAGGCGTTGGCTGGGCGCGCGAGGCCGAGATGGTCGCGCAGCGTCGTGCCCTCATAATCGCGGCGGAAGAGGCCCCGGCGCTGCAGCTCCGGCACGAGGTCGCGCGTCACGTCCTCAAGCCCTTGCGGCAGGAAGGGGAAGACGACGGTGAAGCCATCGCTGGCCTCCTGCTCCAGCCAGAGCTGCATCTCGTCGGCGACGCTTTCCGCCGTGCCGACGAAGGCCAGGCCGGAATAGCCACCATAGCGCTGAGCCAGCTGGCGCACGGTCAGACCCTCCTCCTGCGCCAGTTTGAGCACCTGTTCGCGCCCAGTTTTGCTGGCATTGGTATCGGGAATCTCCGGCAACGGCGCGTCTGGATCGAAGGTCGAAGCATCGTGGCCAAGTGCGATCGACAGGGAGGCGATGGCGCTGTCGTAATGGACGAGGCTGTCGAGGGTGGCGCGCTTGCGCTTGGCGTCCTCGACCATTTCCCCGAGCACGATGAAGGCGGCCGGGAGGATCTTCAGCGCGCTCCGGGCGCGACCAAAGGCGGCCATGCGCGTCTTGATATCGGCATAAAGAGCCTTCGCGCTTTCGAGGTCGCGCGGCGAGCAAAAGACCAGCTCTGCCGTTTCCGCGGCGAGCTGGCGGCCAGGCTCGGACTGGCCGGCCTGGACGATGACAGGGTGCCCCTGGACGGGACGGGCGATATTGAGCGGGCCGCGCACCTTGTAGGACGGGCCCTCATGATCGAGCACATGCATGCGCGCGGGGTCGAAGAAGATGCCGCTCTCCTGGTCCCGAATGAAGGCATCATCGGCGAAACTGTCCCATAGACCTGTGACCACGTCGACGAATTCGCGTGCGCGCCGGTAGCGCTCGCCATGTTCGACATGATCGTCCAGGCCGAAGTTCAGCGCGGCATCCGGATTGGCGGTGGTGACGATATTCCAGGCAGCACGGCCATTGCTGATATGATCGAGCGAAGCGAAACGGCGCGCCACATGATATGGCTCTTCGAACGTCGTGGATGCGGTGGCGGCAAGACCGATCCGCTCGGTGACCGCTGCCAGTGCCGAAAGCAGCGTGAAAGGCTCGAAGGACGTAACGGTGTGACTGCGTTTCAGCGCTTCCACCGGCATGTTCAGAACAGCCAGATGATCGGCCATGAAGAAGGCGTCGAACTTGGCGGCCTCCAGCGTGCGGATGAAGGATTTCAAATGGCCGAAGTTGAAATTCGCGTCCGCATAGGCGCCGGGGTAGCGCCAGGCGCCCGTGTGCAGGCTGACGGGACGCATGAAGGCGGTGAGATGCATCTGCTTGGTCATGGGGTGTCCTTCGGGTGAGCAGTCCTGCGGCGCATCGCGAGCCTGCGCCGCGACAGTCCACACGTGGTGCGTCCGGCGGATCGTTTCACCTCCAGCACGGCAGAAAATCTCCGGGCCTTAGGGAGCGGCTGGATGGAGGCCCCACGGGACCTGTCCGCGTCAGCTCTTTTCCTTGCTGTAGAGCGCGCGTGCGCGCTCCAAATGGTCGCGCATTGCCGCCTCCGCTCTGTCGGCATCGCGGGCGGCGAGACAGGCGAGAATGCCTTCATGCTCATCCAGTGTCACTGACTCATTGCCGGCCCAGATCAGCAGGTGCATGTGATAGGCGCGCAGCCAGGCCAGCATGGCTTCGCTCACGGCGGAGAAGATCGGATTGCCGGAGATTCGGGCAATGCGGGCATGGAACGCCATATCGGCTGCGATGAAGTCCTCCGGCCGGCCGATCATCGCCCGCTGATGCGCGATGATCGCGGCGAGGTCATCGAGGTCCTGCGCCGTTGTCTTGGCTGCAGCCTCGCGCGCCATGCCGCGCTCGAAGAAGATGCGCGCGCTTTTCAGATTTTCCAGCCCGTCATCGGACTGCGACAGCATGATCTTGGCCGTCAGATCGACCTGCCGAAAGATCGATTGTGCCGTGACCTGCAGCACCCGCGCCCGCTCGCCATGCGAAATCGCCACCAGCCCTTTGCCGGCCAAAGCCTGCATCGCCTCGCGAATGGCCGGCCGGCCGACGCCGAAGCGCTCCATCAGCACTCGCTCGGACGGCATCTCGTCGCCTGGCCGCATTTCGCCCGATGTGATCATCTGCTCCAGCCGGTCGAATACAGCGTCCGCCAGCTTGCGGCGGGGAATAGGATCAGGTGTCATGCTCTGTTTCTCGCTCATGGCAACCCTCCTAGCATGGCACAGCCGGATCCATCAGCACATCGTCCTCTCCAACTGCTTTTCACGAAAGAGGGCGAATAGCGCTTGCACTCATGGCATACTCATTATACCAGTTGACCGCAACAGCCTGCCGGAGGATCGCAGGCCGGGAGGCTTGTTTTCGTGAGCATGATTACCCTCACCTACCGGATCGAGACCACAGGCAGCGTCGAGGCCATGGCGCAGAAGATCGCCAGCGACCAATCGACCGGCACCTTCGTCCCCGTTCCCGGGGAAACCGAGGCGCTGAAGGCGCGCGTTGCCGCCCGCGTGCTGGCCGTGCGCCAGCTGCCCGACGCGAATCGGCCGAGCTGGCCGGAAGCGGCGGATGGTGCGCCTGTCCATTGCGGTGAAGCCGATATCGCCTTTCCGCTCGACGCGGTCGGAACCGATCTGGCCGCATTGATGACCATCGCCATTGCCGGCGCTTTTTCGATCAAGGGGCTGACGGGCCTGCGCGTGGTCGATATGGCCCTGCCCGAAGCCTTTGCGCATGCCCATCCCGGCCCGCAATTCGGCATCAGCGGCAGCCGGCGGCTGACGGGTGTCGAAGATCGCCCAATCATCGGCACCATCGTCAAACCGGCGCTTGGCCTGCGCCCACATGAGACGGCGGAGCTGGTGGGCGAACTGATCGCCTCGGGCGTCGATTTCATCAAGGACGATGAAAAGCTGATGAGCCCGGCCTATTCGCCGCTGAAGGAACGTGTGGCCGCGATCATGCCCAAGGTGAAGGAGCACGAGCAGAAGACCGGCAAGAAGGTCATGATCGCCTTTGGCATCTCGCACGCCGATCCCGATGAGATGATGCGCAACCACGACCTCGTGCTGGAAGCCGGGGGAAACTGCGCTGTCGTCAACATCAACTCCATCGGCTTTGGCGGCATGAGCTTTCTGCGCAAGCGCTCCGGCCTGGTTCTGCATGCGCATCGCAATGGCTGGGACGTGCTGACGCGCCATCCAGGCATCGGCTTCGATTTCAAGGTCTACCAGCAGTTCTGGCGCCTGCTCGGCGTCGATCAGTTTCAGATCAACGGCATCGGTGTGAAATATTGGGAGCCGGACGACAGCTTCGTGCGCTCATTCGAAGCGCTCTCCAAGCCCCTTTTCTCCGATGCCGACAAGCCTTTGCCCGTGGCAGGGTCCGGCCAATGGGGCGGCCAGGCACCGGAGACCTACCGGCGCACCGGCCGCACCACCGATCTGCTCTATCTCTGTGGCGGCGGCATCGTCAGCCACCCTCAGGGGCCGGCTGCCGGCGTGCGAGCCGTGCGTCAGGCCTGGGAGGCGGCCGTAGCCGATATCCCGCTTGAAACCTATGCGCAGGACCATCCGGAGCTTGCCGCCTCGATTGCCAAATTCGGCGGCGGACAAGGAGAGTGAGCGCCATGAGCGACCTGCTGCTCAGCTATTACGGCGATGACTTCACAGGCTCGACCGATGTGATGGAGGCTTTGGCCTCGAACGGCGTGCCGACCGTCTGCTTCCTCGGCATACCTTCCGCCGATATGCGCGCCCGCTTTGCCGATTGCCGGGCCATCGGTATTGCCGGCACCAGCCGCAGCCAGACGCCGGCATGGATGGAGGCGGAGCTGCCGCCGGTCTTCCGCTGGCTGAAGGCGCAGGGCGCGGCCCTGACCCATTACAAGGTCTGCTCCACCTTCGATTCCGCCCCCGGCATCGGCAATATCGGCCGCGCCATCGAGATCGGCCGCCGCGTGTTCGCACAGGAGATGGTGCCTGTCGTCGTCGGCGCGCCGCAGCTCAGGCGCTACACCGCCTTTGGCCATCTCTTCGCCGCCTATCAGGGCCGCATCTATCGCATCGACCGCCATCCGGTGATGAGCCGGCACCCGGTCACGCCGATGGACGAGGCCGACCTCACGCTTCATCTCGGCCGGCAGACAAGCCTGCCGATCGGCCTGATCGATCTCGTCGCGCTGGCGCGCGACGCCGACGCCGGCCTCTCTGACGCACGGGCCGAAGGTCAGGCGATCACACTTCTCGATGTCGATGACGCAGCCAGCCAGCAGGCGGCGGGCGAAGCGCTCTGGCATGAGTGCGCTGCCAACGGCGCCTTTATCGCCGGGTCCTCAGGCGTCGAATATGCCTTGCTCCATGCCTGGCGCAGGTCTGGTCTGGCAACGGGGCCCGCATCCTTCAGCCCGCCCAGCGCGGTGGAGCGGATGGCTGCCGTCTCGGGCAGCGTTTCGCCCACCACGGAGCGGCAGATCCGCGCCGCCCTTGCCGATGGCTTCGAGGGAATTGCCGTCGATCCGCTCGCGCTCGTGGCCGAGGATGGTGCGGCGGCTATCGAGGCCGCCGTGTCCGAGGCAACCGCAGGCTTGAAGGCCGGCCGCAGCGTTCTCGTTTACACGGCGCTTGGCCCCGAGGCCGATCGCGGCAGCGAAATCGACCGTGTGCCACAGGCTCGCCATAGGCTGGGCATCCGCCTCGGCACCATCCTGCGCCGCTTGGTGGAGGCCGAAGGGCTGACCCGTGCGGTGATCGCCGGTGGCGATACGTCCAGTCACGCGCTGAAGGAGCTCGGCATCGAGGCGCTGACCACGCGGCTTCCCTTGCCGCAGACGCCGGGATCGCCGCTGTGCACCGGCCATGGATCTGATGCCGCCACCAACGGGCTGGAGATTGCCCTGAAGGGCGGCCAGGTCGGCATGGACGATTATTTCTCGCAGATTCGCGCAGGCCGCGCTGCCTGACCACCATCGGCGCGGCCACAGGGGCGCGCCTGTCACTTTACCAGGAGGATCACATGACCAGCATCGCCTTGTTCGGCGCCGGCGGAAAGATGGGTTACCGTCTCGCCAAGAACCTGAAAGGCTCGCGCTTCGACGTGCGCCATATCGAAATTGGCGAGGCCGGCAAAGCCCGCCTGAAGGCCGATCTCGGCCTTGAATGCATGGACCAGGCAGCAGCCCTCGACGGCGCCGATGTGGTCATCCTGGCCGTGCCGGATACGGCCATCGGCAAGGTCGCCGCCGGCATCGTCGACCAATTTAAGCCCGGCACCATGGTCATCGCGCTGGATGCCGCTGCCCCCTTCGCCGGCCATCTGCCTGTAAGGGCCGACCTCACCTATTTCGTTACCCATCCCTGCCATCCGCCGATCTTCAACGACGAGACGGACATGCAGGCCAAGAAGGACCATTTCGGCGGCCTCTTTGCCAAGCAGCATATCGTCTCCGCGCTGATGCAGGGGCCGGAAGAGGCCTATGCGCTCGGCGAGGAGATCGCAAAGACCATTTGGGCACCAGTCATGCGCTCGCACCGCGTCACCGTCGAGCAGATGGCGATGCTGGAGCCCGGCCTGTCGGAAACCGTCTGCGCTTCGCTGCTGGTCGTCATGCGCCAGGCGATGGATGAATGCGTGGCCCGCGGCGTCCCGGCCGAAGCCGCACGCGATTTCCTGCTGGGTCATATGAACGTGCTGGGCGCTGTGATCTTCAAGGAAGTCGATGGCGTCTTCTCGGACGCGTGCAACAAGGCCATCGAATTCGGCATTCCCGCGCTGATGCGCGACGATTGGAAGAAGGTGTTCGAGCCACAGGAAATTGCCGAGAGCATCCGCCGCATTACGTGAGGGCGAGCCTTCAGGCAATCTTGTAAGCGCGCGAAGGCGGCGGGCAGGCCTGCCGCCTTCGCGATGAGATAGGATAAAGAGCATGCGAGGTCGCCATCTGCCGCGCGCGGAAGGCGGGGAGGAACGTGACTATGACGACCATCAAAGGCGCGCTGATCGGCTGCGGCTTCTTTGCCGTGAACCAGATGCATGGATGGGCCGATCTCGACGATGTCGAGATTGTCGCGATCTGCGATCGCGATCCCGCGCGCCTTCACGACATGGGCGAGCGCTTCAACATTTCCAGGCGTTATGACGATGCAGCGGCGCTGTTTGCCGATGGCGGTTTCGATTTCGTCGATATCGCCACCACCGTCGCCAGCCATCGCGCGCTGGTCGAGATGGCCGCCGCCAATGGCGTTCCCGCCATTTGCCAGAAGCCCTTCGCCCGGACGCTCGATGACGCCAAGGCAATGGTCGCCGTCATGAACAAGGCCGGCCTGCCTTTGATGGTGCATGAGAACTTCCGCTGGCAGACGCCGATCCGAGCCGTAAAGGCCGCGCTGGAGACGGGCGCGATCGGCACGCCCTTCTGGGGCCGTTTTTCCTTCCGCTCGGCCTTCGATGTCTTTTCCGGCCAGCCCTATCTAGCGGAGGGCCAGCGTTTTATCATCGAGGATCTCGGCATTCACACGCTCGATATCGCCCGCTTCATTCTCGGCGATGTCGAAAGCCTGACGGCACGCACGCGCCGCGTCAATCCGGCGATCAAGGGCGAAGACGCTGCCACCATCCTGCTCGACCACACCAGCGGCGCCACGTCGATTGTCGATGTCAGCTATGCCAGCCGCCTCTCCCAGGAGCTGTTTCCCCAGACCCTGGTGGAGCTTGATGGTTCCGCAGGGAGCCTGCGGCTTCACGCCGACTACCGGCTGGACGTGACCACCAAAGAGGGCACCACGACATCGGATGTCTCGCCGACGCTTCTGCCCTGGGCATCGCGCCCCTGGCACAACATTCAGGAAAGTGTCGCCGCCATCCAGGAGCATTGGCGCGATTGCCTGACACAAGGCAAGGCCCCCGAAACCTCTGGTGCCGACAATCTGAAGACGCTTGCGCTGGTGGAGGCGAGCTATCGCAGCGCCGAAACACGTGAATGCGTGGATATCGAGGCTCTCCTTTCATGACCGACGATCCCTTCCTGCTTTTCGGCACGCGGGAGGTCGAGCAGCCGCCGGTGCGGCTGACGGCGGGCCGGCTTTCGGCCGATCTGCTCGACGGCAATCTGCGCACCATCCGCTATGACGGTGTGGAGGTGCTGCGCGCCCTCGCCTATCTGGTGCGCGACCGGGATTGGGGGACATACAGTCCCACGATTACCGATCTGTCGATCGACCAGCGCGCAGATGCCTTCGATGTGCGCTATACCGCGCAGTGCAAGGGCGCGGGCAGCGAGACGCTCCGCATCGCCGTTCACATCGAAGGACGGGGGGACGGTCTGGTCTATCGCGCGGAGGCTGTGTCGCCCGAGGGATTCGAGACCAATCGCTGCGGCTTTTGCGTTCTGCATCCGATCCTCGGCCTGGCCGGTGCGCCTGTCACGGTCGAGCATGTCGACGGACAGGTCGTGGGCACGCATTTTCCCGATGTGATCGAGCCCTGGCAGCCCTTCAAGAACATGCGCGCCATCACCCATCGTCCTCTGCCCGGCGTAGCAGCGGAGTGCCGGTTGGAAGGCGATGTCTTCGAGATGGAAGACCAGCGCAATTGGTCCGATGCCTCCTACAAGACCTATGTCCGCCCACTTGCCCTGCCCTGGCCCTATCGTATTCCGGCCGGCAGCCCGCAGCGCCAGTCCGTTTCTCTTCGTATTTCCGACAGCCGGACGGCCTCAACCGAAGCCGCGGCTCCGGGCGATTCAGCCGACCCTGTCACGCTCGCCTGGGGCGAGGCGGAGGGCATTCTGCCCGCCATCGGTCTCGTCATGGCGCCGGAGGAGGTGCGCGCGAGCCTTGATGCGGCTGAGCACCTGGCCGCGCTGAAGCCGCAGGAGCTGATTGTCTCCTTCGATCCCGGCGCCGGCCATGGCGTGGAGGCGCTGCGGGATTTCGCGTCCCTTGCGGCCCTCCACAAGGGGCGGACCCTTCTGGAAATCGCGCTTCCCTGCTTATCGACGCCGGAAGCCGAGACACGGGCGATTGCCGCGCAGATGGCCGAAGCCGGCTTCAGGCCGGATGCAATCCTGATTTCGCCCTCTGTCGACCGGCAATCGACGCCGCCCGGTAGCGCCTGGCCGGCCTGCCCGCCGCTGGACGAAGTCTATGCCGCGGCGCATGCGGCTTTTGCCGGCATCCGGATCGGCGGTGGCATGCTCTCCTATTTCACCGAGCTCAACCGAAAGCGCGTCCCCGCCGAAAACCTGGCCTTTATCAGCCATTGCACCTGCCCGATCGTTCACGCCGCCGATGATCTGAGCGTGATGCAGACGCTGGAGGCCCTGCCGTTCATCACCCGCTCGGTGCGGGCGATCTATGGGGACAAGCCCTATCGCATCGGCCCTTCCACCATCCCCATGCGGCAGAACCCCTATGGCAGCCGCACCATGCCCAATCCCGGGCTGAAGCGCATGGCCATGGCTGATCGTGACCCGCGCCACACGGGCCGTTTCGCCGCCGCCTTCGCGCTCGCCTATCTGCAGAGCGTTCTCGAAGCCGGGCTCGAATGCCTCACCCTGTCCGCCCTCACCGGCCCCTTCGGTGTAATTGCCGGACGGGACGAGCCGGCTGCCGAGGGAACGCTGCGACCGCTGGGCGAGACCGTGGCGCAGCTTTGCCACCATGCCGGAAAGCCCTGGCGCGCCTGCATCAGCAGCGATCCGACGCGGTTGCGTGCCTTTGCGGTTGAAACGGCTGATGGCTGGCAGGTGCTCCTGGCCAATCTGACGGCAGGTCGGCTTGACGTTTCGCCGGAAGCTCTCGCGCCCGACATGCGAAAGCTTAACCTTGCGCCGTATGAAGTCGCGGCCGTCACGCTCCGTTAATCGGCATGGGTCAGAAAAAGCCTGTCCCACTTTGACGGCGTCTGCGCTAGATAGAGCGTGAACCGTCGGGATACCGACGTCGTCAGAAGGAAGAATTTCATGCAATTAGCCATGATGGGTCTCGGCCGTATGGGCGCGAACATGGTCCGCCGCCTGCTGCGCGCCGGTCATGAATGCGTCGTCTATGATATCAATGCCAGCGCCGTGGCGGCGCTTGTCGCGGAAGGCGCCATCGGCGCCAGCTCGATCGAGGATCTGGTCGGCAAGCTGAAGAAACCGGCGACCGTGTGGCTGATGCTGCCGGCTGCACTGACGGATGAGAACGTCAACCACGTCGCTAGGCTGATGGCGCCGGGCGACATCATCATCGATGGCGGCAATTCACATTATCACGAGGATGTGGACCGCGCAGCGCGGCTGAAGGACAGCGGCCTTGCCTATGTCGATGTCGGCACCTCGGGCGGCGTCTGGGGCCTCGAGCGCGGCTATTGCTTGATGATCGGCGGCCCGGACGAGGCCGTGCGCCATCTCGACCCGATCTTCGCTTCGCTCGCACCGGGCGCCGGCCAGCCGGCCGACCTGTCCACTGCTGCGCGCGGCTATCTCCATTGCGGCCCGAGCGGTGCCGGCCATCTGGTGAAGATGGTCCATAACGGCATCGAATATGGGATGATGGCTGCCTATGCCGAGGGCATGAACATCCTCAAAGCGGCCAATTCTGGCCATGCGACGCGCTCGGCCGATGCCGAAACCAGCCCGCTGCCGACACCGGAATATTACCAGTTCGACATCGATCTGGCCGGCGTTGCCGAAGTGTGGCGCCATGGCAGCGTCATCAGCTCCTGGCTCCTGGATCTGACGGCACAGGCCCTTTCCGCCGATCCGGATCTGGCGAGCTATGGCGGCCGTGTGTCGGACTCGGGCGAAGGCCGCTGGACGGTCAAGGCCGCGATCGATACCGGGGTGCCGGTCCCAGTGCTGACCTCGGCGCTCTTCCAGCGCTTCACCTCGCAGGGCGAAAGCCTGTTTGCCGACAAGCTTCTCTCGGCCATGCGCTTCGCCTTCGGCGGCCATCACGAGAAGCCCAAGGCCTGAACGAAATCCGGTTGATCGCTTCGCGATGTCCAGCGCTTCTTGAAAGACGCACGACGTCTTCGTGTCGTCATGCTCGGGCTTGTCCCGAGCATCTACATCGGGCGATATATCCACCAATCATTGACCACGGCAGATCCTCGGGACAAGCCCGAGGATGACGCCTCGCGTGATGATGATCATTGCCGGAAATCGCAAAACTCGGACGTGATCCTCCGGATTTCGTATGATAGCCGCACCGCCGGCTTCGGTCGGCGGGCGACGGTCTCTTTCCTGCCCTGCGCGGTTTTATGTCGTGCAGGGCAGGCATTGTCCGACAGCATCGCGCGTTTGACGAGCCAAACGATGCGGTAGCTCAGGCCGGCATGTCTGGGCCCGGCAGCTCGCGTCAGGCGACGGAGCGAAGCGCGTCAGTCACGATGGAGGGTTCCTGCGCGCGCCGGTAGGCGACCAGATCCTCGATGGTCACCAGAAGCAGGCCGTGATGCCGGGCGAAGATTTCCAGATCCGGCAGACGGGCCATGGACCCGTCGTCCTTGGCGATTTCGCAGATGACGCCGGATGGCGCGCGGCCGGCCAGACGGCAGAGATCGACGGCAGCCTCGGTATGTCCCTGACGCCCCAGCACGCCTTCCGGATGGGCGCGCAGCGGGAAGATATGGCCGGGGCGGGCGAAATCGGCGGGCTTCGTCGTCGGATCGACCAGAGCGCGAATGGTGGCCGCGCGATCGGACGCAGAGATGCCCGTCGTCGTGCCCTTCAGATAGTCCACGGAGACGGTGAAGGCGGTCTTGTGATACTCGGTGTTAACAGGCACCATCAGCGGCAGGTCCAGCGCGTCCAGCCGCTCCTGCTCGATCGGCACGCAGATCAGGCCGCGTGCATGGTTCATCATGAAGGCGATCTGCTGCGCCGTGACGCTGTCGGAAGCGGCGACGATGTCGCCCTCGTTTTCGCGGTCCAGATCGTCGACGACAACGATCATCTCACCACGCCCGAGCGCGGCGATGGCCTCTTCGATTTTCGCGATTGTCATATTCTTTGCCTTTCAAGGGTTGGCCGCTGGCGCGGCGGTCCGGCGTCGCTCGACATCGAGCGGGCGAGATTTTCCCTTGGGCGAACAAGCATAGAGTCCCGCCGGCCATCGGCCGGTGCAGGATGTCTTCCGCATTGCTCTCTTCCATCCGGACTATACCGTCGGCTCCGGCCTCTCACCGGATCTGCTGACCCTCCGGCAAAGGCCGGAGGCGCTCGCGGGCTCCGGGCATCCTCCTGCATCTCAATGCGAAGAGAATTGTGCTGCCGTGTCCTTTCGAATGGACTTCGAAGAAAGACGCCGCAGGCCCGATACCGCCGGTGGGGAATTGCACCCCGCCCTGAGAACAGGCTCAATGTAATGCCATGGCGACCGGATTTGCAAGAGCAGCGCGTTGATCGGCTCGCCTGCGTGCCGAGATCAGTCCGATGCAGCTGCCAGCCGCGGTCTGCCTGGCATATGAGCAAACTGTTTTAAAAAGCGGCGCCGCTTCGCAATAATCTATCTATTTAATGGACAATATCTCATTAGGGTGTGGCTCGGGCCGCGCTCCCTCCTCCCGGATGCGCGCCGCCTTTATTGGGGACGTCCGTTTTCAGGAGCATGTTATGCAAGCTTTATCCGTCATCAGGCGGCATTTGACGAGCGCGGTCGGGGCGGCCGTAATCGGTGCCATCGCTCTCCTGCCAGTGTCGGCTCAGGCAGGCCCAACGCTCGATAAGATCAAGGAACGCGGCGTCATCAAGGCCGGCGTCGGCACGATTCCCGGCTTTTTCTCGCCAGACAGCGAGGGCCGCTGGCAGGGGCTCTTCATCGATTTCGGCCGCGCACTCGCAGTCACGGTCTTCAACGATCCCGAGAAGGTCGAGTTCACCAATTCCTCACCGCAGCAGCGCCTGCCGGCGCTCCAGGCGGGCGAATTCGACGTGCTGCTGACGGGCGTCACGGTCACCATTACCCGTGCCTTCAAGCTGGGCTTCCACTTCGGGCCGACAGTCTTCTACGACGGCCAGGGGCTGTTGGTGCGCAAGGACCTCAACGTGACCAAGGCGGTGGATCTCGATGGCGCCACCATTGGGGTGCAGAGCGGCACCACCGGCGAGCTGAACATTGCCGACTTCTTCCGCAAGACCGGCAAGAAATTCACGCCCGTGACGATCGAGGAGACGGGCGAATTCCTCAAAGCGCTCGATTCGGGTCGTGTCGATGCACTGACGCAGGACGGGACGGATCTGGCGGCCAAGCGCACACAGCTAAAGAAACCTGATGACTACATCCTCCTGCCCGAGCGCCTGTCGAAGGAGCCCTTGGCGCCTGCCATCCGCGCCGGTGACGACCAGTGGCTGGAGATCGTCAACTGGACCGTTTACGCAACGATCCAGGCCGAGGAATTCGGCATCACCAAGGACAATGTCGACAGCTTCCTCAAGAGCGACGATCCGGCGATCAAGCGCTTCCTCGGTGTCGATCCCTCGCTCGGCGAAGCCATCGGCCTCAACCCGAAATTTGCCTATAACATCATCAAGGCCGTCGGCAATTACGGCGAGATCTTCGAGCGCAATGTCGGCAAGGGCACGGCCTTGAACTTGGAGCGCGGCTATAACCAGCTCTGGACCAAGGGTGGCCTGATCTATTCGCCACCTTTCCGCTGAGACGGTTCATGCACGCGCCTGTTCCCCCCCGCGGCGCATTTCGGCCGGGCTTTCCCAAGCCCGGCCGTTTGGCTGCGTTTCGCCAATGGCTCGGCCCCTCGCCCTTTACGCAACTGGCCGTGCTCGCGCTTGTCCTTGCCGGCCTCGTCTATTTCGGCGGCAATGTTCTGGCTACGATGGATCGGCTGGGCCTCAAGCCCGGCTTCGCTTTTCTTAGCCAGCGCGCCAATTTCGAGATCGGCGAGAGCCTGATCGCTTATTCCGCATCGGACAGCTATGGGCGCGCGCTGCTGGCCGGCTTGCTCAACACGGTGACGGTGGCGTTCTTCGGCTGCATGCTCGCGACCATTCTCGGCACCTTGCTGGGCATCATGAGGCTGTCCGACAACCTGGTGATCTCGACGGCCGTGCGGACTTATGTCGAGCTGTTTCGCAACACGCCGCTTCTGTTGCAGCTCTTTCTGTGGAGCGCGCTGTTTCATGCCCTGCCGGCGCCGCGCCGCGCCATATCGCTGTTCGACAGCATTTTCCTCACCAATCGTGGCGTCTTCCTGCCAAGGCCGGTTGTGGTGGTGATGCCCTCTCTGACGGGGCTCGTCGCTGCTCTTCTTGCTGTGGGTCTCGTCCCCCTGATCGCGCGTCGGCTCTTCCAGGTTCGCGCTGTTTTGCGATGGCAGGTCGTCAGCGGCGCGCTTGCTATCATTGCCATCATCGCCTGGGTCTCCGGCCTTTCTCTCGCGGCTGAATGGCCCGTGAAGGGCGGCTTCAATCTGAGCGGCGGCCTGTCGCTGACGCCTGAATTTGCTGGCCTGCTGACCGGCCTGACGCTGAATTCTGCGGCGGCAATCGCCGAAATCGTGCGCAGCGGCATTCAGTCCGTCGGTAAGGGACAATGGGAGGCGGCGCGTGCGCTCGGTCTGAAGCCACGCCAGATCATGCGGCTGATCGTCCTGCCCCAGGCGCTGCGCGTCATCACGCCGCTGATGACGTCGAGCTATCTCGACCTGACGAAGAATTCCAGCCTTGCGGTGGCCATCGGTTTCCCCGATCTGGTCAGCGTCGCCAATACCATCGGCAACACGACGGGCCAATCGCTGGAGGCAATCGTCCTGATTGCGGGTGTCTATCTCTTGCTCAATCTGGGCGTTTCCCTGCTGATGAACCGGTATAACCGCCGACTGCTGGCGAAGGAGGCACGCCGCGCATGAGCGATGTCCGAAGCTTTTCCCTGCCGCTGCCCCGCCGGCTCCCGCAGGCCGGCCTGTTCGACAGCTGGCGCAATGCGGCGCTCACCTTGTCCAGCCTAGCCGTCCTCGTCTGGCTGCTCTGGCCCCTGTTGCGCTGGGCGCTGGTTGATGCCGTTTGGACCGGCGCGGCCCAGGCCTGCAGCGGCGTCGAAGGCGCCTGTTGGGCCTTCATCGCCGCCAAGCTGCGCTTCATCCTGTTCGGCTTCTATCCACCGGAGCTACAATGGCGACCGGCGCTGGTGACGATCG
Source organism: Xaviernesmea oryzae (assembly GCF_900109605.1). Taxonomy (GTDB): domain Bacteria; phylum Pseudomonadota; class Alphaproteobacteria; order Rhizobiales; family Rhizobiaceae; genus Xaviernesmea; species Xaviernesmea oryzae. Next base: position 75,356 of record NZ_FOAM01000005.1, on the reverse strand, counting down.
GCATTGCGGCGCTTCTGCTTCTCTCGTCGCGCCCGCGCTTCTGGAGCACGAGGCTGCTCGTCGTCTGGCTGGTCGCGCTGCCCTTGGCTTGGATCATCATGGCGGGCAGCATCCTTCCGCCAGCCGTGTCGACCAACCAGTGGGGTGGCCTGCCCCTAACGCTGCTGGTTTCGCTGATCGGGCTTGCCACCGCCTTTCCGTTGGCGGTCCTGTTGGCACTGGCCCGTCGCGCGCAGATGGCCATTCTGCGGCTTCTGGCAATTGCCTTCATCGAATGCCTGCGCGGCGTGCCGCTGATTGCCGTTCTCTATGTCGCCATGCTGATCGTGCCCATGGCCCTGCCTGCGGATGCGCTGCTCGACAAGCTGCTGCGCGCGCAGATCGGCATCACGCTGTTCGTCTCGGCCTATCTGGCGGAAATTCTAAGGGCCGGGCTGCAATCCCTGCCGCTGGGGCAGACGGAAGCTGCCTATTCGCTCGGGCTGGGCTATTGGCGCACCATGCAACTCGTCATCCTGCCACAGGCGCTGCGCGCCGTGATCCCAGCCATCCTCAACCTGTCGATCGGCCTGATCCTCAACACCTCGCTCCTCGCGGTGATCGGCATCTCCGACCTGCTCAACACGGCCAAAACCGCCGCGACCGATCCGAATTGGCTCGGCTTCTACACGGAGTCCTTCGTCTTTGTCGCAATTCTCTATTTCGCCATCAGCTATAGCGCCTCGCGCTATACGCTCTGGCTGGAACGGCGGCTGAGAGCGGCCGTTAGCTAAGCCGAAAGGGCGGCCGGCCCTTTTCGCCGGCGCCGGTCAGGATGCGGCGAAGATTCGCGAGCGGACGATGCGCAATTGGCCGGCCTCACCTTCCGCCACCTCTACCTCGGGCGCGACGTCGAGCTCCAACACGTCGCCACCGGCAAGAACCTGTAGCCGCCGCGCACCGGGCCTGTCGATGACGCGCGTCACCGTGGCGGCAAGGCCTGGCCCACTGCGTGTCCACTCCAGATCGGCCGGACGGACATAGATCTCTGCCGGTCCGTCGGCGACATCCGGCGCGTCCAGGGTCAGCGCGCCAAGCTCGACCCTGCCGCCTTGCGCTCTGGCTGAAATGCGATGCGTGTCGCCCAGAAACCGCATGACGAAGGCGGAGTTTGGAGTTCGTGTCACAGCCCGTGGGGTGCCTTGCTGAACGATCTTGCCTTGATGGAGGATGACGACGCGGTCGGCCAGATCCAGCGCTTCCTCCTGGTCGTGCGTGACGAAGAGGGTGGTGATGCCGAGCTCGGCATGAATTTCCCGCAGCCAGCGGCGCAGATCGCGCCGGACATTGGCGTCGAGCGCGCCGAAGGGCTCATCGAGGAGCAGCACTTTCGGATCGACAGCAAGCGCGCGGGCGAGCGCGACACGCTGGCGCTGACCGCCGGAGATCTGGGCCGGGAAGCGATCGCCCAGCCCGTCCAGCTGGACCAGACGCAGAAGCTCCGCAACCCGGGCGGAAATCTCCGCGCGCGAGCGCTTGGCGGCGCGCGCCGTGCGCATGCCGAAAGCGATGTTGTCGGCCACCGTCATATGCGGGAACAGGGCGTAGTGCTGAAAGACAAAGCCGACGCCGCGCTCGCGCACCGGGATCAGCGTCGCATCCTCGCCACCGAAGAGAATGTGCCCGTCATCGGGAAATTCGAGGCCCGCCACCATGCGCAGCAGCGTGGTCTTTCCAGACCCGGAAGGGCCGAGCAGCGCCACCAGCTCGCCGCTTTCCACCGTCAGCGAGACATCATGCACGGCGCGGAAGGTGTTGAAGGTCTTGACGACGTGATCGAGCGCGATCTTCATGGCTGGTCCTTTGCCTCGGCGGTGCCGAGCGTAGCGACGATGGGGCGAACGCGGCCGGCGCCGCGCCGCTCCAGGAGCACCTTGGCGATGATGGTGAAAACTGCGATGACCGTCAGGATCAGCGCCGCCGCAAAAGCGCCCGCCGTCTGATAATCATGGTAGAGCAGTTCGATATGGAGCGGCAGCGTATTGGTCTGGCCGCGAATATTGCCTGAGACGATCGACACGGCGCCGAATTCGCCCATCACCCGGGCATTGCAGAGAATGACACCGTAGAGCAGCGCCCATTTGATATTGGGCAGCGTCACTGTACGGAAGGTCTGCCAGCCGGACGCGCCGAGCGAGGTGGCGGCCTCTTCCAGATCCCTTCCCTGCGCCTGCATCAGGGGAATGAGCTCACGCGCGACGAAGGGCGCGGTCACGAACATCGAGGCGAGCACGATGCCCGGAAGCGCAAAGAGGATCTTGATACCCGCATCTTGCAGGAGCGGACCAAAGAGACCCTGCATGCCATAGACGAAGAGATAGGCGACACCGGCGACGATGGGAGAAACCGAAAAGGGAATTTCGATCAGGATCAGAAGAAGGCTGCGGCCGGGAAAGTCGAACTTCGTGATCGACCAGGCGGCCGCAAGGCCGAAGGCGGTGTTAACGGGCACGGCAATCAGCGCCGTGGCAAGCGTCATGAGGATGGCGCTGCGCGTATCGGGATGAGCGATGGTGGCGGCGAAAACGCCGACGCCCTTGGAAAAGGCTTCGACCGCGATGACGCAGAGCGGGGCGACGACCAGCAAGGCCGAGATGACCAGAACGAAGCCAATCAAGGTGCGGCGCACGCCCGTGCCTTCGCCCACACGCGCGGGCCGGGTGGAATGGGGCATGGGTCAGCCTCGCTGCATATAGCGCAGCGCGCGTCGCTGCAGGATATTGGTCAAGGCCAGCATGACGAAGGCGGTGATGAGCAGCACCGACGCAATCGCCGCCGCAGCCTGATATTCATATTCCTCCAGCCGGATGAAGACGAGCAGTGCGGTGATCTCGGTCGACATCGGCTGGTTGCCGGCGATGAAGATGATCGCCCCGAATTCGCCGAGGCTGCGGGCGAACGACAGCGAGAGGCCCGCAAGAATCGACGGCGCCAGAAGCGGCAGGATGACACGGGTGAAAATTTCGCGGTCGCTCGCTCCGAGCGACTGTCCGGCCTCTTCGAGTGCCGGATCAAGCTCCTCCAGCACCGGCTGCACCGTGCGCACGATAAAGGGCAGGCTGGTGAAGCACATGGCCAGCATGATGCCGAGCGGGGTATAGGCGACGCGAATGCCCAAGGGATCGAGCACGTGACCGAACCAGCCGCCGGGCGCGAACAGGGTCGTCAGCGCAATGCCGGCCACGGCCGTTGGCAGGGCGAACGGCAGATCGACCACGGCGTCGAGCAGACGGCGGCCGGGAAAGCGATAGCGCACCAGCACCCAGGCAAGCGCAAGGCCGAAGAAGAAGTTGAAGACGGTGGCGGCCAGGGCGGACAGGGCCGTGACACGATAGCTCGCCAGCGCACGCTCGGAGGTGACGATCTGCCAGTAAGCGGCCGGACCAAGGCTTGCTGCCTTGAAGACCAGGGCCAGAACCGGCAGGGCGATGATCAAAGCTGCGTAGAACAGCGTCACGCCGAGCGACAGGGACAGACCTGGCAGAACGCGTTGCTTCACGCGATTTCCTTTTCAGACAAGCAGGAAGCTTTGCCGACAGCGGGTGGCGGCTTCATGCAGAAACCAGGCGGGGATTGCAAGAACGACCATCGCGGCCAAACAGGTTTGGCCGCGAGCGGTTCGAGACGGATGTGTGTCAGGTGCCGAGATCGTCAGTCAATGCCGTCGGTCGGCTTCCAAGCGATCAGCGTTGCCCGTAGATCTGGTCGAGCAGGCCGCCCGAGGCGAAGTGTTCCTTCTGCACCTTGTCCCAGCCGCCAAAGACGTCGTTGACCGTCAGCAGCTGAGTGGTCGGAAACTGATCCTTGAATGCATCGACCACGGACGGCTCATTCACGCGGTTGCCGTTTTCGGCAAGGATCTTCTGGCCATCGGCCGTGTAGAGGAACGACAGATAGGCCTTGGCGATCTCGCGCGAGCCGCGCTGATCCACGACCTTGTCGACCACGGCAACGGGGAAATCGGCCTTGAGGCTAACGGGCGGAACGATCACCTGGAACTTGTCGGAGCCAAGCTCCTTGGCGATGCCGCGTGTCTCGGCTTCGAAGGTGATCAGCACATCGCCGATATTGCGCTCGGCAAAGGTCGTTGTGGCGGCGCGTCCCCCGGTGTCGAAGACCGGCACATTGTCGAACAGCTTCTTGACGAAGGCGGTCGCCTTGGCCTCATCATTGCCATAGGCCTGCTTGGCGAAGGCGTAAGCGGCCAGATAGGTATAGCGCGCATTACCCGAGGTCTTCGGGTTGGGGAAGATCACCTTGACATCGTCGCGCACGAGATCGTCCCAATTCTTGATCTGCTTGGGATTGCCGGCGCGCACCAGGAAGGCGGGGAAGGAATAATAGGGCGAGGCGTCATTGGCGAAGCTCTTGCGCCAATCGGCTGAAACGAAGCCGCCCTTCACCAGCTGATCGATGTCCGTGCTCTGGTTGAAGGTGACGACATCAGCTTCCAGACCTTCAAGGATCGAGCGCGCTTGCTTGGAGGAGCCGGCATGCGACTGGTCGATCTGCAAGTCCTTGCCGGTGTCCGCCTTGTACTTGGCGATGAAGGCCTTGTTGACGGCGACAAACAGCTCACGCGAAATATCGTAGGAAGCATTCAGGATCTTGCCCGGTGTTTCCGCCAAGGCAGGGCCCGACACCAGCGCGGCCAGAACCGTGCCGACAAGCAATAGACGTTTCATCAAAAATCTCCGCCAAATAGAGGGCCAAGCTAGACAAGCGCTCGCATGGTGGCCAGGCAACCACGTTTCTCTATCGAAGCCTTTAGAGAAAATCGTTCCGAAGATGGCATCGTTTAGAGATGAATATCCGCACCGACGTGACATTTGATCAAAAATGACGAGCGTCGTTGCACTTGGGTTAGCACGCTTGGAACGCTGTGACGTGAGAGGTGCGCGGGCGGCCGTGCTCCGCCCATCGCCTTCGTGCCTTCAGCAACCGCGAACGTCGCGCGCCGCCGCCTGCAAGCTTTGGAATGCCGCATATCGCGCGGCATGGGCCTCGGCGATGGCACCTCCGGCAGGTATATAGACGCGGTCGGCGGCCGAAAGTGCGTGCATCGCTGCGCGGGCGTCGGGAAAGCTGCCGGCCGCCAGTGCGCCGAGCAGTGCCGCGCCGAGCAGGACGGGTTCGGCCGCCTTGGGTGCCACTACCGGCTTGCCTGCCGCATCCGCCAGCCACTGCCGGACGACATCATGTTGACCTGCCCCACCGCTGATGACGATGCGCGCGATCTCGGCACCGGACTGCGCCTGGGCCTCGATAATCTCTTTCAGCCCATAACCAATGCCATAGAGGCCGGCGACATAAAGCGCGACCAGGCTGTCCTCGTCCCGGTCCATGCCGAGCCCGGCGATAATTGCGCGGGCATGAGGGTCGGCAAAGGGCGCGCGATTGCCGAGAAATTCCGGCACGACATGCAGACCTTTCACCAGCCGCACCGCCTCGGATGGCGAAGCCAGCTTCGCCCCGGCCAGTTCCGCGAGGAAGACGGGCAGCGGCACATTCTGCGCCGCTGCCGCCTCGGCTGCCCGTGAAGCGTAAGGGTGAAAGGCGATCAGCTGGTCGATTGCCGCACCTGCCGCGCTCTGGCCGCCCTCGTTCAACCACATGCCCGGAACCATGGCCGAATAGTAAGGTCCCCAGACGCCCGGCACGAAGACGGGCTCCGCCGTAGACGACATGGTGCAGGAGGAGGTGCCGAAGACATAGGCCATGTTCTCCTCGGGCTTGCCGCCGTAGCCGACCGTGCCGATACCCCCGGCATGCGCGTCGATCATGCCGGCGGCAACGGCCGTGCCGGGCTTCAGGCCCAGTGCTGCGGCCGCTTCCGCCGTGAGCCCACCGGCAAGCGCACTGCCCGGCTCGACAATGGTCTGGCCGATACGCGAAAATCCCTCCTCTGCCAATTCTCCAAGGCCGATCTTTTGGAAATAATCGGCGTCCCAGCGCTTCTCATGCGCGAGATAGGTCCATTTGCAGGTTACCGTGCAGGTTGAACGGGCGAGGTCGCCGGTCGCGCGCCAGGTGAGAAAATCCGCCAGATCGAAGAATTGCCACGCCGCGTTGAATACGTCCGGCCGGTTTTCCTTGAGCCAGAGCAGCTTCGGGGTTTCCATCTCAGGCGAGATCTTGCCGCCGACATAGGCAAGCACCGGATGGCCGAGCGCATTGATCCGCTCGGCCTGTTCAACGGCACGGTGGTCCATCCAGACGATGATGTCACGATCCGCGTTCCCGCTGGCGCCGACCGGCAGGGAGGCACCGCCTTGGCCGAGGACCACTAGAGAGCAGGTGGCATCGAAGCCGATGCCGACCACGGCGGCAGGATCAACGCCGGCAGATATCACCGTCTCACGGACGCTGGCGCAGACCGCATCCCAGATTTCGCGGCTGGATTGCTCGGCAATATCTCCGGCTTCGCGGTAGAGCGTGATATCGCGCTTCGCGGTGGCCAGCATGGTGCCGTCAAGGGCGAAGAGCCCGGCACGGGCGCTGCCCGTTCCCACATCGACTCCCACGACATAGGTGGCGTTCGCGGTGTCCTGGCGCTGGTCTGGCATGGTCAAGTCTCGCTTCAGAAAGGTCTGGTCGCGTTTCATTCAAAGCGGATGCAGGCCTATGCTCCGCACTCCGCTTCCACTGATGATGTTGACGCTCGGCCCCCCCGCCGGGCGCAGAGGGCTTCTGCCAGCATCGCCTTGGAGCATCGGCCGGACAAGCGGCGACCGGCTTTTCCGAAGATCCGACGCGAAACAAGGGCTCTAGAGGTCGACGCTGTTCGGCACGATGACGAGATCGCGGATCGTGACGTTGCGCGGGCGCGTCAGCATGAAGAGCACGGCGTCGGCCACTTCCTTCGGCTGCATCAGGCTGCCATTGGCCAGCGCTTCGTCCATCTTCTCCTTCGGCCAATCGTCGAGCAGCGCGGTAACAACAGGGCCGGGCAAGACCGCGCCGACACGCACGCCATGCTGCGACACCTGGCGGCGCGTGGAATGGACGAAGGCCTGAACAGCGAATTTCGAGGCCGTATAGATCGGCTCCCAGATCACCGGCACCACACCGGCGATCGAGCTGGTAAAGAGGATGTCGCCGGATTTCTGCGCGATCATATGCGGCAGAACGGCATGAACGCTGCGGAAGGCGGCGTTGATGTTGAGGTTCAGCATGCGGTCCCAGGCATCGGGGTCACCCTCGGCAACAGGGCCGCCAATATAGGCGCCGGCATTGGCGTGGAAGATGTCGAGGCCGCCGGCGATCTCCAGGATGCGCGGCAGCATGGCCGAGACTTCGGGGCCGTTCAAAAGGTCGACCACCAGCGGCTTGGCCCGCTCGCCGATCTCGGCGCACAGCGTCTTCAGCCGGTCTTCCGCACGGTCGATCAGGACCACGGTTGCGCCGGCGGCAACCAGCGTGCGCGCGCATTCCAGGCCGATGCCCGAGGCGGCGCCAGTGATGGCCGCGACTTTCCCGTTCAGCGATTCAGACATGAAACTCTCCTTGAATTGAACTCACTTCGAGACGAAGCGGGGCGCTCCGCCCTGCTTCGCTGCGTGTGAAAGGGCAATTGCCTCAAGCGCGACCGTGGCTGACGCGGGAGCGGCGGGCAAGTGAATCGACGATGACGGCGATGGCCAGCACGGCGCCCGTGATCATGTAGCGCAGCGAGGAGCTGAGGTTGAGCAGCGTCAGCCCGTTGGAAATCGCCTGGATGACGATGATGCCGAGCAGGGCCGAATAGGCGCTGCCGCGTCCGCCGAAGAGACTGGTGCCGCCGATCACGGCTGCGGCAATGGCGTTGAGGTTGACATCGCCTGTGCCGGCCTGCTGGCTGGAGGATGCAAGCCGCGCGGCCGAGAGCATGCCGCCGAGCGCAGCCAGCGTCGAGCACAGCATGAAGGCGCTCATATAGATCCGGCGGACATTGATGCCGGCGCGGCGCGCGGCTTCGCGGTTTCCGCCTACGGCAAACATGGAGCGGCCCCATTGCGTGCGGGTCAGCGCATAATCGAGCACCACCACCAGCGCGATCAGAAGGCCGAACATCCACGGCACGCCGCGACCCTGGTTCAGGTAGAAGACCGCAAATTCCAGACCGAGGGTGAGCAGACCTGCTTTCAGGATCAGCGCGCTCAGCGGCGGTGCGGAAAGCCCAGCGGCTTGGCGGCCAGCCCGAGTGCGCAAGCCTCTTAGCACCATAACGGCGCCGGGAACCAGCGCCAGCAGATGTGACAACCATGCCGGCATTACATAGATCTGCCCGAAGCGCACGAGCACCGAGGCAAAAGGCAGATTGATGCTGCCGGTCGGGCCGAGAATATAGAGCTGCAGCCCGAGCAGCGCGAGAAGGCCGGCCAAGGTGGCAACGAAGCTCGGCATGCCCAATCGATTATAAAGAACGCCGTAGAGCGCGCCGACGCAGGCACCGGCGGCAAGCCCTGCAAAGATCGCCAGCGGCAGCGCCAAGCCGAGATTGACCCAGAGCACGCCGACCATGGCGGAGGCGAGCCCGCTCATCGAACCGACCGACAGGTCGATTTCCCCCAACAGCAGCACGCAGACGATGCCCAGCGAGATGATGCCGACGGTGGCGCAATCGAAGAGCAGGTTGACGAGATTGTTCGGCAGCAGGAACACCGGGTTCAGCAGGCTGAAGACCACGGAAATGACGATGAGGCCGACAACGACGGGCAGCATGCCGAGATCGCCGGAGCGCACCTTGTCCAGCGAGGCGCGCAGCATGGCGCCGATGCTGTCATCATGGCGCATGCGCACGTCCGAGCGGTCGAGCGGGGCCTCTGCAGGGGCCGGGGTGAGGTTGGCTGGCTTGCTCATGTGAGGCTCCCGGTCTGTTCCTGTGCGTGGACGGATTTGCGCTCCATGCGACGGGATACGGAATTTTCCGTCGCGCCCGTAATGGCGGCCACGAGTTCCTGGTTGGAGGCGTCAGGCGTGAAGACGCCGTTGTTGCGGCCAAGCCGCAGGACGACGATGCGGTCGGCAACCGCGCGCACATCCTCCATATTATGGCTGATGATGATGACGCCGAGGCCGCGGTCGCGCACGCGCTCGATCAGGTTGAGCACCTCGGCGGTCTGTGCGACGCCAAGGGCGGCTGTCGGCTCGTCCAGCATGATGATCTTGGGATCGAGCAGCAGCGAACGGGCAATGGCCACGGTCTGGCGCTGGCCGCCCGACAGGGAGGCAATCGGCTGGCGCACGGAGGGAATGCGCGCGGCGAGTTCGCGCAGCAGCGTCCAGGCGCGCACTTCCATCGCAACCTCATCCAGCGCCCAGGGCGACATTTCATGGCCGAGGAAAAGATTGGCGACGACATCGAGATTTTCGCAGAGCGCCAGATCCTGGAAGACCGTGGCGATACCCAGTTCAAGCGCCTTGCCGGGGCTGTCGAGCGAGGCCGGACGGCCCATGAAGTCGATCGTGCCGGAAGATGGCTGATGAACGCCGGCCAGCACCTTGATCAGCGTCGACTTACCGGCACCATTGTCTCCCACCAGCGCGACGACTTCTCCGGCCTTCACCTCGAGGTCGATATCGGTCAGCGCCGAGACGGCGCCAAAATTCTTGCAAATCTGGCTGAGCCGCAGAATGGTTTCACCTTTCGCGGGCATGGCCTTTGTGGTCGTGGTCATGGCTTGAAGCCTTTCTGGGCGATCGGATGGCCCGGCCGATCCTGTCGGTGCGGCCGGGCAGGCTTGTCCAGGCTTACTGGATGCCGAGCTTCTTGCAGCCCTCGGCATATTCGCCGGTGCAGACTTCGGCGGCCGTTTGGATCTTCTTGTCGAAGATTTCGGCCTTGATGTTTTCGGCGGTGACGACCGCCGGTACGAACAGCTCGGAGGGCGTATCGTAGAGCGTGGTCTTCGCTTCCGGCTTTTCGCCCTTGGCAAGCTGGACGGCGACCTTGGCGGCGGCGGCAGCGACGATTTCCGATGGCTTGGAGATGGTGTTGTACTGGTCGCCTGAAATGATCAGCTGCAGAGCGGCGATCGTTGCGTCATTGCCGGTGACCGGCGGAACCGGCTTAACGCCAGCAGCCTTGAAGGCAGCGATGGCGCCGCCGCCCGTTCCGTCATTGGCAGCCACCACGCCTTTGATGTCGGCGCCGAAGCGAGTGATCTGGCCGGCAGCCCATTCCTGCGCCTTCGGCGGTGCCCATTCCGGCGTGTCGAATTCGGCGAGCGTCTTGAAGCCGGAGTCTTTCAGGCCGCGATGGATGCCGTCCCGGATCAGGCCGGCAGCGGCGTCCGTCGGCGAGCCGTTGATCTGAAGCACACCGGCTCCGTCCTTGACGCCACTGGCCTTGAGATGATCGACCAGCGACTTGGCAATCGAGTAGCCGATCTTCTCATTGTCGAAGGAGACGTAATAGTCGGCCGGCTTGTTGGGGATCGGCCGGTCATAGGCCACGACTTTGACGCCCTGCGACTGCGCGATCTCGACCAGGCCAGCGGCTGCAGCGGAATCGACGGGATCGATTACGACGACCTTGGCGCCTTGGGCCATGACCGAATTGAACTGCTGCTGCTGCAACGAAGCGTCGCCATTGGCATTCTGGTAGATGACGGTGCACTCGGCGCAGAGCTTGGCCATCTCGGCCTTGAAGCCGGGAAAATCGTGCTGCTCGTAGCGCGTGGATGCCTGGTCCGGCATCAGGAAGGCGACCGTATCGGCGGCCTGGGCTGCGGATGCGCCGTAAACGGCCGAGAGCGTGACGGCGGACGCCATCAGGACGGTGCTAATCTTCATTGTCTCCTCCGTGGGATTTCAACCCGTTATCGTTCGAGGGCACTCCCGCTCGTCCCTTCGCGTGACGGACGCCGCCGCCCCGCTCCCACCGCTGATAAGCATGCGGATCGCCGAGTCGGCCTGTCGCCGTTTTGAAGGGACGCTCCCGGCCAGCCCTCCACTGCCAGCCTGTATCATCGATTGTGCATCGATGCTCAATCGATGGAGCATTGATTGCCACGCACCGCATTTGATGTCAAGCTACATCTTGAACAGGAGAACGACGTGCAGTTTCCGCCCCGCCAGACCAAGAAGACGACCATCTACGATCTCGCCGAACTGGCGGGCACGTCGGCCAGCGCGGTGAGCTCGGTGTTGAACGGAACGTGGAAGAAGCGGCGCATCAGCGCCAAGCTGGCGGAAAAGGTGACCCGGCTTGCGCAAGAGCAGGGCTATGCCGTGAACATGCAGGCCAGCCTGCTGCGCCGCGAGAGCTCGCGCATCGTCGGTATGATCGTGCCGAAATATGACAACCGCTATTTCGGCTCCATCGTCGAAACCTTCGAGACCATGGCGCGTGAGCGCGGGCTGTTCCCCATCGTGACCTGCACGCGGCGCGACCCGGAGCTGGAGGTGGAAGCCGCGCGCGAGATGCTCGGCTACCAGGTGGAATGGCTGATCGCCACCGGCGCTACCGATCCGGACCGGATCACTGATATCTGCACGAGCGCGGGCGCCAGAAGCCTCAACCTCGACCTGCCGGGCTCGCGGGCGCCATCGATCATCTCCGACAATTTTGCCGGCGCCTATGGCCTGACCCGCCGCATCCTGGACAATTGCCAGCAGCGGCTGGGCCAGATGAGCCCGCTGATGTTCGTGGGCGGGCGGGCGAGCGACCACAATACGGGCGAGCGCCTGCGTGGCTTCAAGGCGGCGCATCAGGATGCCGGCCTTTCGCCCGATCCCTCGTTCATCCTTCCCTGCGGCTACGCGCCGGAGAAGGCGGAAGCAGCACTCGAGGCGCGCTGGGCCTCCGGCTCGGCCATGCCCGGCGGCATGTTCGTAAACTCCACCATCTCGCTGGAAGGGGTGGTTCACTGGATCAAGCGCTCCGGCCATTATGGCCAGGACATGCCCGTCATGGGCTGCTTCGACTGGGATCCCTTCGTCACTCTGCTCGGCGGCGGCATCGAGATGGTGCGACAGGACGTGCCGGCCATGCTGCGTGCGGTCTTCTCCATTATTGACAGCGGCGAAGCACCGGAGCCGATCATCAAGATCCCGCCGATCGACATGCATGAGATGGCTGAGGCCTGACGAGCCACGCCTACCGCGGCGCGTCTTTGCGCCGAACAATCAGGCGATCAAAAAAAATCGCGAAATCATCCGATGTCCGGGATGAAAATCGACATGGCGGTGTTCTCCTCCTCAGCGAACGCCGATCAGGGCGTCCGCGTACCTCGTGAAAACTGGACAGCCTGGAGGAAATTTCATGCTCATACGTTCTCTGCTGCTCGCCGGCCTGATGGCCGCTGCGACGCTTTCGCCCGCCCATGCCGAAGACGAGGCCGGTGGCGCCATCAAGACCCGTGACACCGGCAAGGGAGAGGTTTTGACCGATGCCAAGGGCATGACGCTTTATACGTTCGACAAGGACACGGGCGGCACGTCGGCCTGCGATGGCGATTGCGCCAAGAAATGGCCACCGCTTCTTGCGGCCAAAGGTGCCAAGGACGATGGCGAGTTTACCCTCGTCAAGCGCAAGGATGGCAAGCAGCAATGGGCGCATGAGGGCTCGCCTCTTTATCTGTGGATCAACGACAAGAAGCCCGGCGACACGACCGGCGATGGCGTTGGCGGCGTGTGGCACGTCGCGAAGGATTGATGGTGCATGGGTGACCTCCTGAACGAGATCGCCGAACACGTGCCGGCCTTGCGCCGCTACGCACGGGCGCTGACGCGTGACCGCGATCAGGCGGATGATCTCGTTCAGGATTGCCTGGAGCGCGCGATCCGCAAGAAAGGACTTTGGACGCCGAAGGGGCCGCTTCGCGCCTGGCTGTTTCGCATCCTCCTCAACCTCCTGCGCAACGATATGCGGGCGCGGCGGCGCCGGCCGCAGACGATGCCGATCGAAAATTTTGTGGGCGAGCTTGCTGCGCCGGACAGTCCGTTCGAACGACTTGCTCTTGTCGAGCTGGCGCGGGCGATCGATCGTCTCCCGGACGAGCAGCGTGAGGTGTTGCTTCTCGTCGCGGTGGAAGGGATGAGCTATGCCGAGGCCGCCGGCATTCTCGATATTCCCCTAGGGACCTTGATGTCACGCCTTGGACGGGCCCGTGCGGCAATACGGGCAGCCACCTATGAGGACGGGCCGAAGCTGAGAGCAGTGAAATGAACGGCGCAGAAAGACCCATCACCACCGATGATCTCCATGCCTTCGTCGATGGCGAGCTTGACGAGGCGCGCCGCCATGCCGTGGAAATCTATCTGGAAACCACGCCGGATGCCGCAAAGGCCATGGCCGACTGGCGCCGCCAGAACGAAATGATGCAGGCGCTTTATGGCCGCATCGCTGAGGAAGACGTGCCGAAGCGACTGGATCCGCACCGCATCGCCGCCGCAACGCGGACCGGCGGCTTTCGCTGGCGCAGCCTTGCGGCATCGGCAGCCTTGCTGGCAATCGGCATCGTCCTCGGCTGGGCAGCCGCCCCTTTGCTGCCATCCCCCGGCGCCCAGGCGAATGGTCTGGTCGAAACGGCGGTCGAAGCGCATCGCCTTTATGCCGACGACATGGTGCGGCCGGTCGAACTTGGCGCCGACCAGGGGCCGGTTTTGCAAAAATGGCTGTCCCGCCGCCTGGATCGCACCCTCCATCTGCCCGATCTCAGCGCTTCCGGGCTGCAGTTCATCGGCGGTCGTCTATTGCCGAGCGGCGATGGCGCGGCCGCGCAGCTGATGTATGAGGACGAAGCGGGCCGCCGTGTGACCCTTTATGTTGCTCCCTCGGCCTCCGACGCCGACAGTCCTTTCCTGCATCAGCGGGTCAAGCAGCTGGAGGCTGTGTTCTGGGGCGACGAGACGGTGCGCTGTGCCGTGGTCGGCAACCTGCCGCTCTCCAGGCTGCAGACGATTGCCAAGGCGGCTTACAGGCAGCTGATCTGAGGCGGACAGCTTAAAGCCAAGCGGATTGTCGGCAATGGCGAGGCCGGCACCAAACGTCATCCGATGGCCTGCCCAGAGCGGCACATGACCCCGTTCATTACCGTCTTGTAAGTGGCATTTTTTTTAGCTTGTGTTTGATTTGTCGTCTCTTCGTCAGGTGGCGCCGCTATCTGACGCGGCCGAACGCGCTCATCGGGCGCGGGGAGGCGGATGTCAGGCACGCGCGGTGATCGATGAAAAGAAGCACGAAGTTTGCCCTGCTTGGTCTTGCGGCGACCATGGCGGCACTTGCTTATGCGGCCCGGCAGCCGGAGATGCAAAAGTTCGCTCTGGCGTGGATGGGCAAGGCCCAGGACGGGCCGCAAAGCAAACGGGATCGTGCCATTCCCGTCGTCGCCGCGCCGGCCACGATGGCGGACGTGCCGGTCTACGCGACAGGCGTCGGCACGGTCAGGCCGATCAATGCCGTCGTGATCCGGGCACAGGTCAGCGGTCGCATCACCGAAATCCGCTTTCAGGAGGGACAGGACATCAAAAAGGGCGAGGTCATCGCCCGGCTGGACGATGCGCTCTATCGCGCGCAGCGGGATCAGGCCATCGCCAAGAAGGCGCAGGACGACGCGCTTCTCGAAAATGCAGTCCTTGAGGATGCGCGCTTGCAGCGGCTGGCCGGCAATGCCGTGGCGAGCCAGCAGCAGCTTGACAATCAGCATGCGCTTGTCGCCCAGAACAAGGCGCAGGTTCAGGCGGATCAGGCTGCGATCGAGGCGGCGCAGGCGCAGCTGGATTACACGACCATCCGCGCGCCGATCGATGGCCGCACCGGTATCCGTAATGTCGATGTCGGCAATATCGTCTCCAGCGGCGATACGAACGGCATTGTCACGCTCGCGCAGATCCAGCCGATCACGGTGATCTTTTCCGTCCCGCAGCAGGAGCTTGCACACGTCAACGCGGCCAATGGGCGCGGACCGCTCGCCGTCGATGTGTTTGCCGATGATGGTGGACGGGTCCTGGCCAGCGGCAAGCTGACGGTGATCGACAACCAGGTGGATGCTGCGACCGGCACCGTCAGGCTGAAGGCGGAATTCGCCAACGAGGCGCTGGCGCTCTGGCCGGGAGCCTTCGTCAATGCGCGCTTGCTCATCGAAACGATGAAGGATGTGTTGACCGTTCCCTCCGCCGCCATCCAGCGCGGCCCAGGCGGCACCTATTGCTATGTCGTTCGCAACGACAAGACCGTCACCGTCGCGCCCGTCGATGTGACGATGCAGGATGACCGCATTGCAGTCGTCAAAACCGGTCTGACGCAAGGGGATGAAGTCGTCACGACGGGATTTGCAAGGCTGCAGGAAGGCGCGGAGGTGCGTGTCGCCACACCGGAGGAGGCCGATCCCGCGAAAATGGCTGTGCCGCTGACCGATGAGGCCCACGGCAGACGCCGCAAGGGCGGCGGCAAGAGCGGCAATCACGACAGCGCATCGGGCGCGGCTTCGCCCTCCGACGGTGGGCCGGCGCAAGGCGAGGGTTCAATTCCAGGCCACGGGAAACACCATGCCGGAACGCCTGCCGATAGGACGGCGCCCGCCGCCTCGAATGCCGGAGCTACTCCAGCAAATCCAGAGGCCGCGCCAGCACGTGACAGCGCGAAATGAGCCTCTCTGCGCCCTTCATCGCCCGGCCGGTGGCGACGTCGCTGCTTGCGATCGCCACGCTCCTGGCCGGCATCCTGTGCTTCCTCGCTTTGCCGGTCGCGCCGCTGCCGCAGGTCGATTTTCCGACGATCCGCATCACCACGCAATTGCCGGGCGCCGATCCGGATACGATGGCCGCTTTGGTCACCGCGCCACTCGAACGGCCGCTCGGGCAGATTCCTGCCATCGCGGCCATGACCTCCTCCAGCGCCTTCGGCATCAGCCAGATTACGCTGCAGTTCAAGCTGGATCGCAACATCGACGGCGCCGCCCAAGATGTGCAATCGGCGATCAATGCCGCGTCCGGCAGCCTGCCGAGGACGCTGCCCTATCCGCCGACCTACGCAAAGGTCAATCCGGCGGATACGCCGATCGTCACCCTTGCGCTGCATTCGCAGACCTACTCCATCCGGGATTTGAGCGACTTTACCGATACGATCATGTCGCAGCGCCTGAGCGAGGTCTCGGGGGTCGGAGACGTGCGCATTCAGGGCGGTGTGCGCCCGGCGGTTCGCATCCAGGCAGACCTCGCCCGCCTTGCCGCCTATGGCCTGTCGCTGGACGATCTGCGCACGGCGGTCGCCAATGCCAATGTCTCGGGTGCCAAGGGCGCGGTGGATGGCACGACGCAGTCCTTCACCCTGTCGGCCAATGACCAGATCCAGGATCCCGACATCTACCGCCAGACGATCGTCGCCTATCGCAACGGCGCGCCCGTGCGGCTGACGGATGTGGCCGAGGTGGTCGAAGGTCTGGAAAACAGCCGGTTGGGCGCCTGGTACCAGGGACATCCCGCCGTTATCGTCGACATCATGCGCCAGCCGGGGGCCAACGTCATCCAGACAGTGGAGGATGTGCGCCGGCAACTTCCGCGGTTGAAGGCGGCCCTGCCTGCCGGTGTCACGCTCGACATCGTCAACGACCGAACGGAGACGATCCGCGCCTCGATCCACGATGTGCAGCTGACGCTTGCCATCTCCATCGCGCTCGTCATCCTCGTCGTCTTCCTGTTTTTGCGCACGCTGACGGCCACGATCATCGCCGGGGTCGCACTGCCGCTCTCGCTGATCGGCACCTTCGCGATCATGTGGTTCGCGCGCTTCAGCCTCGACAACCTCTCGCTGATGGCGCTCACCATCGGCACCGGATTTGTCGTCGACGATGCGATCGTGATGATCGAGAACATCGCCCGCCATATCGAGGAGGGCGAGCCGCCAATGCAGGCAGCCCTGAAAGGCGCCGGCGAAATTGGCTTTACCATTCTGTCGCTCACCGCCTCGCTGATTGCCGTCTTCATTCCGCTCCTGTTCATGACCGGCATTGTCGGCCGCATGTTCCGCGAATTCGCGTTGACGCTGACGATTGCCGTGGTCGTCTCGGCGGTCGTGTCGCTGACGCTGACGCCGATGATGTGCGCGCGCATCCTGCGGGCGCCAAAAACCCGCAACACCGGACTTCTGGGCCTGAGCGACCGGTTCATGGCATGGCTGAACGACGGTTATCATCGCAGCCTCGTCTGGGCGGTGCAGCGAAGCTGGCTGATGCTGGGTGTTACGGCCCTGACCCTCGCCGTGACGATCGCGCTCTACATCGCCGTGCCCAAGGGCTTTCTACCCGTGCAGGATACCGGCCTCATCACCGCCGTGATCGAAGCGGAGCCTACCAGCTCCTTTAGCGTCATGAAGGCCATGCAGCAGACGGTCGGCGACCGGCTGCGCGCCGATCCGGCCGTTGAAAGCGTGGTTGCGGTGATCGGCACCAGCGCGACGAACCTGACGCTGAATACGGCGCGCTACACGATCGTGCTGAAGCCGCAGGATGAGCGCAAGATCTCCGCTGCCGATCTGATCGATCGCCTGCGCGCGCGCGTTGCGGATATGCCCGGCATAAGCGCCACGTTCGAGAGCGTGCGCGATATCGCGATCAGCACGCGGGCAAGCCGCGCGCCCTATCAATATACGCTGACGGGCACGAACACGGCCACGGTTGCCGAATGGGCGGACCGCCTAGCGCGCCGCCTGCAGCAAAGTCCGCTGCTGATCGATGTGAATTCCGATGCGGAGATGGGCGGCGGCCGGCTTGCCATCGATGTGGATCGGGAAACGGCGGCGCGGCTGGGCGTGTCCATGCAGGCCATCAGCGACGCGCTCTACGATGCCTTCGGCCAGCGTCAGATCAGCACCATCTATGGCCAGGCAAACCAGTATCGCGTCGTTCTCGAGGCAGCCGAGCGTTTTCGAGACGACCCCAAGGCGCTCGACCAGCTTTATGTCGAAGGCGCCAACAATGCGATGGTGCCGCTCAAGGCCATGGCGACCGTCCGTCTCGCGACCGCGCCACTGGTGATCGGCCGAAGCGAGCAATTTCCTGCCGTCACGCTCAGCTTCGACCTTGCGCGCGGCGCTTCGCTTTCCCAGGCACTGGAGACGATCAAGACCGCCGAGCGAGACATCGGCATGCCGGGATCGATCCAGCGCAGCTACAGCGGCGACGCTGAGGAGTTCGACCGCTCGCTGGCAGGGGAGCCGTGGCTGATTTTGGCGGCGGTGGTGACGATCTACATCGTTCTCGGCCTGCTCTACGAAAGCGCCATTCATCCCGTGACGATCCTCTCGACGCTGCCTTCGGCCGGCGTCGGCGCGCTCTTGGCGCTCATGCTTTTCGGGCAGGATCTGTCGATCATCGCGCTGATCGGCATCGTTCTGCTCATGGGCATCGTCAAGAAGAACGCGATCATGATGATCGACTTCGCTCTGGAGGCCGAGCGCCATGAAGGGCTTTTGCCGCGTGACGCCATCGTCAAGGCGGCCGTGCTGCGCTTTCGCCCGATCATGATGACGACGCTTGCGGCCTTGTTCGGTGCGCTGCCCCTGGCTCTAGCCCACGGCACCGGCGCGGAGCTGCGCATTCCCCTCGGCATCTCGATCATCGGCGGGCTGTTTTTGAGCCAGGTGTTGACGCTCTACACCACGCCGGTGATCTATCTGGCGCTGGACCGTCTGCGCTTCCGATTCATTGGAGGAAAAACGGGCCAGAAGGCCGGCGGGCCGGCATGAAGATCTCGGCATTTTTCATCGACCGGCCGGTCGGCACCACGCTTCTGGCCATCGGCCTGATGTTGCTCGGTCTCGTCGCCTATCGCTTTCTGCCCGTCTCCAGCCTCCCTGCGGTGGACCTGCCGACCATCCGCATTTTCGCCAGCCGGCCGGGCGCGGATCCGGAAAGCATGGCGTCGAGCGTCGCCGCGCCGCTGGAGCGGCATCTGGGTGCCATCGCTGGCTTGACCGAGGTGACCTCGACAAGCGGGCTCGGCACGACCAACATCACGCTTCAATTCGACATCGCGCGCGATGTGGACAGTGCTGCGCATGATGTGCAGGCGGCAATCAATGCCGCTGCGACGGATCTGCCGAGCGACATGCCGACGCTGCCCTCGATGCGCAAGGCGAACCCTGCCGCAGCCCCCGTCCTGACGCTCGCGCTCACATCGGACAGCCTCGCTGCCAGCACGATCTTCGATGCGGCCGATACGGTGCTGGTTCAGCGCATTTCGCAGGTGGAGGGCGTGGGGGACGTCAATGTCAGCGGAGCCGACCAGCCGGCCG
Organism: Xaviernesmea oryzae; assembly: GCF_900109605.1. Classification (GTDB taxonomy): domain Bacteria; phylum Pseudomonadota; class Alphaproteobacteria; order Rhizobiales; family Rhizobiaceae; genus Xaviernesmea; species Xaviernesmea oryzae. Next base: position 56,098 of record NZ_FOAM01000005.1, on the reverse strand, counting down.
TTCGGGTGCGGGTCGACCCGGATCGGCTCGCGGCCATGGGGCTTTCCGCCAATGACGTGCGCAATGCCATCGTCAACGGCAATGTTCTGGCGCCGATCGGGGCCATCGACGGGCCGGATGCCTTTTATGCGCTCTCGGCCAATGCCCAACTGACCAAGCCGGAGGATTATGGCCAACTGATCATCCGCTCGGGCGACGGCACGGCCACGCGGCTCGCCGACATTGCCAGCGTGGAACCGGGCGTGCGCAACCGCCGCTCCGATGCCTGGTTCAATGGCCGGCCGGCGGTCCTCATCAACATCACCAAGGCGGCGGACGCCAATGTCGTGGAGACGGTCGATGCAGTGCGGTCGCTCATCCCGGAGCTGAAGCGGCTGATCCCCGCCGGCATAGAGATCGACGTGCTGAACGACCGGACGACCACCATCCATGCCAGCGTGCGCGATATGCAGGCCACGCTGCTGGCGACGATCGGGCTGGTCATGGCCGTCGTCTTCGTTTTCCTGCGCCGTGTCGTGCCGACCCTTGCCGCAGGGCTGACGGTGCCGCTCGCCTTCGCCGGTGCTTCCGCCGCCATGTGGCTGACGGGCCTGTCCGTCGACAACCTGTCGCTGATGGCGCTCGCGGTCGCCAGCGGTTTTGTCGTCGACGATGCGATCGTCATGATCGAAGCCATCTACGCCAATCTGGAGACCGGCATGCCACCGCTCGAGGCGGCGCGCGCCGGGGCAAGGCAGATCGGTTTTACGGTGATCGCCATCAGCCTGTCGCTGATGGCCGCCTTCATCCCGCTGTTCTTCATGGGCGGCGTGGTGGGCAAATTTCTGCTCAGCTTTTCCCTGACGCTTGCCTTCACCATCATCGTTTCCACCGTCGTCTCCCTGACGCTGACACCGATGATCTGTGCTCACCGGCTGAAGAAGCATGAGGCCGAAGACCGTTCGGGACCGCATGATCCGACACAGCCGCGCGGCAGCGGCGGGATGATCGGCTTTTACGACCGCACGCTCTCCGGCGTTCTGCATCATCGCCATCTCGCGGTCATCAGCACGCTTGCCTGCGTCGGACTGACCGGCTGGCTCTACACCGAGATCCCCAAGGGTTTCGTTCCGCGCGACGATACGGGTTTCGTCATGGGCATTAGCCAGGCGGCCAGCGATATTTCTTATCCTGCCATGGTCGCGCTTCAGCGCCGGGCGCTTTCGATCGTCGAGAGGGATCCGGCGGTGGCCAATGTCGGCGCCAGTGTCGGTGGCGGCCTGATGGGCACGGCCAATCGCGGCCAGATGCAGATATCGCTGAAACCGGCGGGACGACGCGATGCCACCGACGTGGTGATCGACCGGCTAAGACGGATGACCGCCGTCATTCCGGGTCTCGACACGTCCTTCTTCGCGCCAAGCGACATCCGCGTTGGCGCGCGGTCCTCGGACTCCCCCTATCAATTCACGTTGTGGGACGCCAACTTCGCCGAGCTGACCGCCTGGGCGCCGCGCATCCTGGCGAGACTTCGGCAGGAGCCGCTGCTGACGGACGTCAACAGCGACCGCCAGCCAAACGGGCTGCAGGCCAAGGTGGTGGTGGACCGGACCGCCGCAAACCGTCTGGGTGTGACGATGAGCACGCTCGACACGGCGCTCAACAATGCATTCGCCCAGCGACAGGTCACGATCGTCTATGGCGAGCGCAATCAGTACCGCGTCATCCTTGAGGCTTATCCAGATTTCGCCGGAGCGCCTGACGATGTGCTGAAGATCCATGTGCCGGGCGCATCTGGAAGCCAAGTGCCGCTCAGCGCTTTCGCCAGGGTCGAGCGAAGCCTGGCGCCCATTGGTGTGAACCATCAGGGCCAGTTTCCCTCCGTCACCATCGCCTACAATACGGACGCGGACACCACGCTTTCACAGGCAAACGATGCGGTGAAGGCCGCCGTTTCCGGCATGCACCTGCCCGATACGCTGCACGCGGAATTCGCCGGCGACGCCGCCAGCGCCAAAACGTCATCGGCAAGCCAGCCGATGCTGATCGTCGCAGCGCTTCTCGCCGTCTACATCATTCTCGGGATTCTCTATGAAAGCCTGCTGCATCCGCTGACGATCATCTCCACCCTGCCCTCCGCCGGCCTTGGTGCGCTTCTGGCACTGTGGATCAGCGGGACGGAGCTGACGATCGTCGCCTTCATCGGCATCATTCTGCTGATCGGGATCGTCAAGAAAAACGGCATCATGCTGGTGGATTTCGCGCTGGAAGCCGAACGACGGCATGGCATGGCGCCCGAGACCGCCATTCATGAAGCCTGCCTGAGGCGCTTCCGGCCGATCATGATGACGACGCTCGCCGCCTTCATGGGTGCGTTGCCGCTGGTGCTCGCCACCGGCCCCGGTACGGATCTCCGCCGTCCCCTCGGCATCACCATCATCGGCGGCCTGATCGTCTCCCAGGCCTTGACGCTCTACACAACGCCGATCCTGTACCTGCTCTTTTCCAGGTGGTCGGCGCGTTTTGCCCGCTAAACGCGCGACTCTTCACCTCGCACCCCATGACGTCCCATCACGCAAGACCTGTTGGCGGCCTTGCGTGCTGCGCCCGATTGCTGACGGATTCACGCCGCCTGTTTGCTTCCATGCGTATAGGTCACGATCGAGTCCGGCTTCATCTCGATGGAGAAGCCCGGCAGGGACGGCGGCATGTAAGCGGCGTTGCGGATCACGCAAGGGTCGAGGAAATGCTCGTGCAGATGATCGACATATTCGATGACCCGGCCCTCCTTGGTGGCGGAAACGGCGATGTAGTCGATCATGGAGAGATGCTGCACATATTCGCAAAGGCCGACACCGCCGGCATGTGGCCAGACAGGCTTGCCGAATTTCGCGGCCAGCAGCAGCACGGCCAGTACTTCGTTCAGCCCGCCCATGCGGCAGCTATCGATCTGGACGATATCAATCGCGCCCTCGGCGATGAACTGCTTGAACATGATGCGGTTCTGGCACATCTCGCCCGTCGCTACCTTCACCGGGGCGATGGCCTCACGGATCTTGCGGTGGCCGGCGACATCGTCCGGGCTCGTCGGCTCTTCGATAAAGAAAGGCTTGCAGAAGGCGAGCTGCTTCATCCAGTCGATGGCCTGGCCCACTTCCCAAACCTGGTTGGCATCGACCATCAGATAGCGGTCGGGGCCGATGACTTCGCGGGCGATGGTCAACCGGCGTATATCGTCTTCCAGATCGCGGCCGACCTTCATCTTGATATGGTTGAAACCGGCATCGACGGCTTCCTGCGCAAGGCGGCGCAGCTTTTCGTCGGAATAGCCAAGCCAGCCGGCCGAGGTGGTGTAGCAGGCATAGCCTTCCGCTTCCAGCGTGGCGATGCGCTCGGCCTTGCCGATCTCGGCCTTCTTCAGGATCTCGACGGCCTCCTCGCGCGTCAGCGCGTCGGTCAGGTAGCGGTAGTCTACGATATCGGCGATTTCTTCGGCCGACATGGTGGAGACGAATTTCCAAACCGGCAGGCCGGCTTCCTTCGCCATGGCATCCCAGAATGCATTGACCACGGCCCCCGTTGCCAGATGCATGGCGCCCTTGTCCGGACCGATCCAGCGCAGCTGGCTATCACCGGTGAGCTTGCGCCAGAACTTGCCCGGCGCTGCCCGCACCTCGGCGAGATCGGCACCAATCACCAGATGGCGCATGGCCTCGATCGCCATGCAGCAGATATCGTTGCCACGGCCGATGGTGAAGGTCAGGCCATGGCCCGATAGATCCGGCCTGTCGGTTTCGAGGATAACGTACGCGGCCGAATAGTCCGGATCCGGATTCATCGCGTCGGAGCCGTCGAGGCTGGCGGAGGTCGGAAAGCGCAGATCGAAAACGCGAAGATTGGTGATGCGGGTCATGGGAGCTCTCCGGCAGCCAGAAGACAGCCTCGCCGGGCACGCACAAGGTCGTGGCAGGGCGATGGACGATGTTGGACGGGGCGTGGGCGGGGACTGAGGAGCCGGCCCAAACCCCTTGCAGGGCCGGCCCCTGATGCGCTTAGCGGTCGGCGCGGAAGGTCTGCTTCTGCGTACCCAGGCCTTCGATGCCGAGCTCGACCACGTCGCCGTCCTTCAGGAAGCGCGGCGGCTTCATGCCGAGCCCGACGCCGGGCGGCGTGCCGGTGGAGATGACGTCGCCGGGATGCAGCGACATGAACTGCGAGAGATAGGAAACGAGGAAGGCGACGCCATAGACCATGGTCTTGGAAGATCCGTCCTGCATGGTCTCGCCATTGACCTTCAGCCACATGCCGAGATTCTGCGGATCGGTGATCTCGTCTTTGGTCACCAGCCAAGGGCCGATAGGCCCGAAGGTGTCGCAGGACTTGCCCTTGGTCCACTGCCCTGCGCGCTCGGTCTGGAAGGCGCGCTCGGACACGTCGTGGCTGACGCAATAGCCGGCGACATAGTCGAGCGCTTCGGTCTCGCTGACATATTTCGCGGTCTTGCCGATGACGACGCCGAGTTCGACTTCCCAGTCGGTCTTCTCCGATCCACGGGGAATGCGTACCTCGTCGTTCGGACCGACGATGGCGGAGGTCGCCTTCATGAAGATCACGGGTTCCGGCGGCACGGAAGCGCCGGTTTCGGCCGCGTGGTCAGAGAAGTTGAGCCCGATGCAGATGAACTTGCCGGTTCCGGCCACGCAGGCGCCAAGGCGCGTGCCGGCATCGACCACTGGCAGGCCGGAGACGTCGATCCCACCGAGCGCCTTCAGGGCATCGGGAGCCAGCGCCGCGCCGGACAGATCTGCAACGTGTCCTGAGAGATCGCGGATCGTGCCGTCATCGGCCAAAAGGCCGGGCTTTTCGGCGCCGGGCGCGCCATGGCGGAGGAATTTCATCGTCAATATCCTTTCAGCAAATTCGGTTCAGAGCGACCAGCCGCCGTCGATGCAGTAGGCCTGCCCCGTCGTATAGGTCGCGCCGGCCAGATGCACGGCGAGATCGGCAATCTCTTCCGCCGTTCCCAGCCGGCCCATCGGCTGGCGGGCGATGAAGGTGGCGCGTGCGGTCTCGTAATCGCCCTGGGCGCGCATACGGCCTTCCAGCGATGGGCTTTCCACCGTGCCGGGGCAGATGGCGTTGCAGCGGATGCCCTTGGCAACATAATCGGCGGCGACGGACTTGGTCAGTCCGATCACGGCTGCCTTGGTCAGCCCATAGGCGCAGCGGTTGGGCACGCCCTTCACCGAGGAGGCGACCGAGGCCATATTGATGATGGCGCCATCCCCGCGTTCCAGCATGCCCGGCAGCGCCGCCTGGATGGTGCGGATCATGGCGCGGACATTGAGATCAAAGGCGAAATCCAGGTCCTTGTCGGTGATGTCGAGCACCGAGCCATTGTGCACCACACCGGCGCAGTTGAAGAGCACATCGACGCGGCCGATTTCGGCGAAGAACGCGGCAACGGCTGCGCCATCCAAAACGTCAAGCTTGCGGGTGGTCACCGGCGCCTCGGCGCGGAGGCTTGCCAGCGTCTCGTCATTGATGTCGGTGGCGTGAACGGTGGCGCCGGCGCGGGCAAAGGCGAGCGCGCTGGCGCGTCCGATGCCCTGCCCTGCCGCGGTGACCACAACGATCTTACCGTCTAATGTCTGGCTCATTGCTTCGTCCTCATTCCCGCGTGGCAAGCGCCACGGCTTTCAATGTCCTGCGGCAGTGCCGTGGGTCTCAATCCATGTGGAAGACTTCGTCCATCATCGCCCACCACTCGCCATCCTTGCGCGTGTCCAAGGGCTTCTGACAAGGGATGCAGAAGGACCACCATTCCTGGTTCTTCGGGTCGGCCGCCATTTTGGCCATGTCAGCCTCGAAATCCACGCCGTGATAGTCCCACACGCCGAACAGGAGATTTTCCGGCTCGCGCAGGAAGATCGTGTAGTTTTTGATGTTGCAGCGGGAGATCAGATCGAGAATTTCGGGCCAGACCGCCGCATGCAGCCGCTTGTATTCCTCGACTTTGTCCGGCTGCAGGCCGATCATCATCCCCATTCTCTGCATGATTGTCCCCTCAAAGACGATAGAAGCGGCGGGCATTGCCGCCAAAAACACGGTCATGCGCCACAGCCGGCACGATGGCGCGGCATTGGGCTAGCCAGGCTGCGTAATCGGCAGCGAGATCGACCACCGGCCAATCGCTGCCCCAGATCAGCCGCTCCGGCCCGAAAAGATCGAACAGGGTCTCGGCATAGGGGCGAATTGCCTGTGGGCGCTGATCGCCTGCCTCCACCAAGAGGCCGGAAAGCTTGCAGAAGACCTGCGGCAGGGCAGCAAGCTTCTCCATGGCCTTACGCCACTCGCTATAGAGACCTTCTGAAATGACGGGCTTTGCGCCATGGTCGATGACGATGGGCAGGCGCGGATGGCGCTGCGCAAACGCCGTCAGCGCCGGCAGGTGGCGCGGCAGCACCAGCGCGTCGAAGCTCAGGCCCGCCTCGATCATCGCGGCCACGGCCGGATCGAGCGCGGGATCGTCGATCCAGCCATCCTCGGGCAGATCCTGCAGCATTGGCCGCAGACCCTTGAGCTTCGGCTCGCGCGCAAGGTCAGCGATCTCGGTGGCAGCCTGCGCGCCCTTCAGATCCACCCAGCCGACGACGCCGAGAATGAAATCGTGGCGTTCGGCCAGATCGAGCAGAAAGCGCGTGTCCTCACCCTTGGGCAAAGACTGAACGACAACCGTCCCATCGACCCCGGCGGCCTTGAGCTGAGGGATCAGGTCCTCGGGCGCGAAATCGCGATAGATGGCGGCAAGCGACGGTGGCGGCCATTCGCCCGCGCGAGCGGCGAGGCGCCAGAAATGCTGGTGCGCATCGATCAGCATCAGGCCGCTCCGTTTGCGACCGGGCTGATCGGCGCATCCTCGGCGATCAGCCCACGCTCCTTGAGCCGCTGCCAGAACGACGAAGGAATCGTTTCCTCGAACCAGGCGATGTTCGCCTTCAGTTGTTCGGCGTTTCGTGCGCCGGATACGACGGTGACCGTGGCCGGATGCAGAAGCGGGAAGGCGAGCGCAGCAGCTTGGAGGCTGACGCCCTCTTCCGCGCAGGCCGCTTCGATTGCGTCCACGCGCTGGAGAAGTGCGGCCGGCGCATCTTTGTAGTTGAACTTGCGGTTTCCGGCGAGAATGCCGGAGTTGAAGACCCCGGCTGCGACGATGCCGACGCCTTGGGCTTGCGCACGCGCCATCATGCCAAGGCTTTCCTGCTCCAGCAGCGTATAGCGCCCGGCAAGCATGGCCGCGTCGATATCGAATTCGTTCATGGCGTCCGACACGACTTCCCACTCGTTGACGCCGAGGCCGACTGCCTTGATCTGGCCACTGGCGCGCAGCTCGCCCAGCGCCTTGAAGCCGCCTCCCTGGGTCAGCTGCGCCCAGTAATGGTCATGCTTCTCGCCGTGGGTGACGCGGCCGATGTCGTGGATATAGAGGATGTCGGGCTTCAGGATGCCAAGGCGCTGCTGGCTTGCCTCGAAGGAGCGCAGGATCGCGTCATAGCTGTAATCGTAGACAGGGCGGAAAGGCAGCGGGCGGACATAGGTGTCTTCCTCTTCGCCCACCGTCTCATCCGGCACCATCAGGCGCCCAACCTTGGTGGAAAGAAGATAGTCGCCACGCGGATACTCGGTCAGCATGGTGCCGAGACGGCGCTCGGAACGGGTATAGCCATAGAAGGGTGCGGTGTCGAAATAGCGGATGCCGGCGGTCCAGGCTGTGTCGAAGGCACTGAGCGATTCCTGATAGCTCGTCCAGCGATAGAGGCTGCCCATCTGCGCGCAGCCAAGGCCCATGGCCGTGAAGAACACATCGCGATGGCGCAGCTTGCGTCTGTCGGTGACCAGCATCGTCTTATCCGTCATTTTAAAGAGAAGCGGTGAGAATGCGCGCGGGGATCGTGCTCCCCGCGCGCCCGAAGGTCGGATCAGTAGAGAACGTTCTTGGCTTCCGGCTTGTCGATATTGCTCTTGGTGACGACGACGACGCCGGTGTCGATGAACTTTTCGACCTTGCCCTTGTCGAGGATCTTCACGAGCGCATCCACACCCTTTTCGCCCATCTGGTAGGAGCCTTGAACGACGGTGGCTTCGAGCGTGCCGTCCTTCACGAATTCCTGCAGGTCCTGGTTTCCGTCGAAGCCGATGGCGACGATCTTGCCAGCCTTGCCGGCCTGCTTGATGGCGCGGCCCATGCCGATGGCGGTCGGCTCATTGGCGCCGAAAATCCCCTTGAGATCGGCATTGGCGGCCAGCACGTCGGTCGTCTGGTTCAGTGCGGTCGCCATCTGCGACTGCGAGTAATAGGGACCGACGATGGTGAGCTTGGAATGGGCCTTGATATAGTCGGTGAAGCCGCCCACGCGGCCGATTTCCGAGCCTGCGCCGGCGACATAGGACATGACGGCGATCTTGCCCTCGGTGCCGACCTTGTCGATCATGGCCTTGGCGGCCAGTTCGCCGGCCTTCTTGTTGTCGGTGGCGAGGAAGGACTGATAATATTTCTCGGCATCCTTCGACAGCATGGAGTCGATGATCACGACCGGAATGCGGGCCTCCCAGGCGCGCTTCACGGCGGGCACCAGCGCATCCGGATCGGACGGGGCGAGCAGGATGGCGTCGACCTTCCGGTTTACGGCATTTTCCACCATGTTCACCTGGTCGGCGATGGCGGATTCCGAGGCCGGGCCTTGGAAGGTCATGGTGTGGCCCTTGGCCTTGCCGATGGCCGCATCCGCGCCCTTCTGGACGTTCTGCCAGAAGGTGGAGTTGACCGTCTTGACGATGACGGCGATTTCGCCAGCCGAAGCGGTCGAAGCAGCCGAGAGCGCGATGACCGAAGCCGCAAGCGCCAGAACGAGTTTACGCATAGTTTCCTCCTCAATGATCGAAACCCTGCCGGGGCTTCAAACGGGGGAAGGCTCCTCCCCTTCCCGTGTCAAGAACCGGGCACACACGCCCCCGGCCATGTCTCAGCGGCGGTTGCGGATCTGGTCGATCCAGACGGTGACCAGAATGACGAGGCCGATGATGATCTGCTGGATGAAGGCGGAGACGCCGTTCATGTTGAGCCCATTGCGCAGGATGCCGATAACGAAAGCGCCGATAAAGGTGCCGGAAATCGTCCCCACGCCGCCGATCAGCGATGTGCCGCCGATTACGGCCGATGCAATCGCGTCGAGCTCATAGGCCACGCCTTCGTTCGGCTGGGCGGTGACGAGGCGCGACATCAGCACGCAGCCCGTCAACCCGGCCAGCGTGCCGGAAACAATGTAGGTGAAAGCGGTGACGCGCGTGACGTTGACGCCGGAAAGCCGGGCCGCATCCGCATTCGAGCCGATGGCGTAGATATGCCGGCCGAGGACCGTGCGGTTCAAGAGAAAGCCGGCGGCGACCGCGATCACGATCATCAGCACCACCGGATAGGGAATGCCGGGAAAGGTGACGACCGGAAAGCCCTGATCGTCGATCGACTCGATGCGCAGGAGCGACCCATTGCCGAGCACGCCGAAGGCTTCGCCAAGGCCGGAGACCGCGCGCGCGCCGGTGATCTGCAACGCGACGCCGCGGGCAATCAGCATCATGCCGAGCGTGGCGATGAAGGGCGGCAGCTTCAGCCTCGTGATGACGAAGCCGTTGATGACGCCGCAGGCGGAACCGGTGAGAATGCCGATGAGCATGCCGAGCCAGATCGGCGTGCCGTAATCCTTGACCGCAAGCGCCGCCACCACGCCGGCCAGCGCCAGCACGGAGCCCACCGACAGGTCGATGCCGCCTGTGATGATGACATAGGTCGCGCCGATGCCGAGCAGCGCAATGGAGGTGACCTGCAGCGCGATCGTCATGCCGTTGTTGACGGTAAGAAAGGCGCTGGAGGTGACGGCGAAGACGGCGGCCAGGATGACCAGGCTGCCGAGCGCGGCAAATTTCTGGATGATATCCTTCTGCCGGTCGCTCAGGCCCTTGCGCTGGGTCATCGCTTCCTGCGGCTTGCCATTGGTAATGTCGGCCATGGTCTGGTGTCCTTACTCGCCGTGCCGGCTGCGGCCGGAGGCGTAGAGCATGATGTCTTCCTGCGATGTCTCACGCGTGGAGAGCGTTGCGGTGATGCGGCCTTCGTGGAAGACCGCGACACGGTCCGACAGGCCGAGGATCTCCGGCAGTTCCGAGCTGATCAGCACAATGCCGATGCCGCGCGCGGCCAGCGCGTCCATGATCTGGTAGATGGCGAACTTCGCCCCCACATCGATGCCGCGCGTCGGTTCGTCGAAGAACATGATCTTCGGCTCGCGAAACAACCATTTGCCGATGATGATCTTCTGCTGATTGCCGCCTGACAGAAGCCGCACCGGCTGGCTGAGCGAAGGCGTCTTGATGCTGAGAAGATCGACATAGTGCTGGCTGGACGCGCGGTGGCGCTGGCGGTCGATAATGCCGGCGCTGTTGGCCACCGCGTCCATGTTGGCCAGTGTCAGATTGGCATCGACGGGCATTTTTACCGCCAAGCCCTGCCCCTTGCGATCCTCGGAAAGATAGGCAATGCCTGCTTCGATGGCCGAACGCGGATCGGTGATCGCAATCGTCTGGCCGTTAAGCGCGATGGTGCCGGAATCGAAGGGGTCGGCCCCAAAGATCGCACGGGCAACTTCCGTGCGACCTGCACCCATCAGCCCGGCAAAGCCGAGGATCTCGCCCCGGCGGATCTCGAAATTGATGTCGGAGAACACGCCCCTGCGGGTGAGGCCCGAAACGGAAAACAGCACCTCGCTGCCGGGCTGGCGCGTCGGCGCGGGAAATTTTTCCTCCAGCGGCCGGCCAACCATGCGCGCGACGATGTCGTCCACGGTGATGGCGGAAAAATCGTCGGTCGAGATATAGCGCCCGTCACGCAGAATGGTGACGCGGTCGACGATCTCGGCCATCTCGTCCAGCCGGTGGGAAATATAGACAATACCAGTACCGGCGGCCTTGAGATCGCGGATGACGCGGAAGAGAAGCCGGGCTTCCTGCTCGGTCAGCGAGGAGGTCGGCTCGTCCATGATCAGCACGGAGGCATCGAGCGACAGCGCCTTGGCGATTTCGACCATCTGGCATTGGGCGACGGAAAGCGTGCGCACCTGCGCATGAGGATCGATGTCGACACCGAGCCGGTCGAGGCAGCGCCTTGAATCGGCATAGAGCCGGCGCCGGTCGACCAGGAAACCCCGTCGCGGCTCGCGCGCCAGATAGATGTTCTCGGCCACGGTGAGATGCGGCACCAGGTTCAGTTCCTGGTGGATGATGGCGATGCCGGCTGCCTCGGACTGATGCGTCGAGGTGAAATGCACCGTCTCGCCCTTGTAGACGATCTCGCCGGCATCGCGCTGGTAGACGCCGCTGATGATCTTCATCAGGGTGGATTTGCCGGCGCCGTTTTCGCCGCAGACTGCATGCACCTCGCCGGCACGCAGATCGAAGCTGACGCCCTGCAGCGCCTTGACGCCGGGGAATTCCTTGGCGACACCTTCCAGCCTGAGCAGCAAGCGCGCAGGCTCAGGCTCGCCAGCGGCAAGCTGCACTCCACCCATGACGATGTCCTCCCTGACGAAAAGGCGCTCCTTGACCTTCCCGTACCTCCTTCCTAGGCCGGCCCCTGCGTTTTGGTCAAGCCAATTTTTGAAAGGCGCTTGCTCTTATGGCAAATTTGGCTGCTTACTGTCGTTCGAAGCGCTTACTCCAGATATTGGCCTGACCAAATGTCCGAGACTCGACGTCTATACCAACAGATTGCCGACCAGGTTCGCCAACTCATCCAGAACGGGCAATATCCGCCCGGCGCGCGGCTGCCGGCCGAGCGGGAACTGGCGCAGCAGCTGGGCGTGTCTCGACCATCGCTGCGCGAAGCACTGATTGCGCTGGAAATCGATGGTTCGATCGAAATTCGAATGGGTTCGGGCATTTACGCACTGAGCCCAGCGCGCCAAGTAGCGAGCAATCGCTCGCTCGGCGAAAGTCCAATGGAGCTGATGCAGGCGCGCGCGGTGATCGAAGGCGCCGTCATCATCCAGGCGGCCGCCGCCATCTCGCCTGAGGCCCTTTCAACGTTGACGGGCATCCTGAACGCCATGCGTCACGAGATCGACGAGGGACGCAAACCGATGGAGCAGGACCGGCAGTTCCACCTGGCAATTGCCGATTGCGCAGGCAATACGGTGTTGGCCGAAGTCGTGGCCCAGCTGTTCGATGAGCGTCACAGTCCGATGTCCGATCGCATGCGCGGGCGCTTCGAGACGCCGGAAACCTGGCGACAGGCGCTGACAGAGCACGAAACGATTCTCGCCTGTCTCGACGCGCGCAACCCTCTCGGCGCGCAAGCCGCCATGCACGCCCATCTGACTGCTTCCGGCCGGCGCTGGCTGGAAAGCTGATTCGAGCGCATGCCGTCCACAGGACTACGTTAGACGCGACTCTGTCAGCTCAAGCTTTGGTGTGCCGACGCTGCAGGATCGTCTTCGCGGCGTCAGCCGCCCAGGTGCCGTCGAGATCCAGCCCGTCGAGTTCCGCCTCCCTGATCGGCGTGGCGCGCAGAAGCGGCACATTGCCGAAGGGCAGATTGGAAAGAACCCTGCCGTCCAGGCTGAGAATCAGTCGCGTGTAAGGCAGGCAGCCATCTGGCAGTGCGCAAAAAAGAATGGCGCCATGCACCGAAACATCGCGCGCGACGCGGTAGCCATCGGCCACGAGATCGCCGACGGCGATAAGCGTGGTCGCCCAGAGATCCACGGTTTGAGCATCGGTCTGGACATCCAGTGACTGCGGCTCACCGAACATGTCCATCGGCAGGATCAGCTCGCATTCCACGCCATTTTCCGGCTCGGCGATACCTGCCCAGGGCGTCGACAGTCCGTCGGTGACCAGATGCAGGCCATGCTGATCGCGGACCAGCAAGACGCGGCGGTGCGGGCCGAACCATGCCGTCTGTCGATGGGCATTGGCCGCCTCGCTGCGCGCCGCGTAGCCTTCGATGTAGGCACCCGCGTCTTCCCAAATGCGTCTGCGGCAGTCGGCGGCACGTTCGAAGACCGGGTCGTCCGCACCTCGCGGCACGCTGGCCGCATCGAACAAGGTTTGCACCGTCACCTTGCTCTTGCGAAACGGCCAGGAGCCGGCGGTCCAAGTGATCTGCATGCGGTTGAAGCGGTCATGCCCGGCATCCGCCAGTCTGCTCATGATCTGCTGGATCGCGTCGAACAGCGCGCCGTGCGGGTCCGACAGGTAGGCGCCGCTGCTATCCTTATAACCGCCGGACATATCGGCATGGCCGGCCTGCATGGTGCTGGCAGTCCATTCGCCCGAAACCGCGCCCTTTGGAGCCCGGTCGAGAACGGCGCTGAGATCGGTAACCGCATCGTCGATCGTGTAGCGAGCCATGTCGCCCTCCCCTGCTTTATCTTCCGGTATCAGCGAGGCCGGAAAATAAGCCCCGAAAACATCAAGTCGAGCGGGGCAAATAGGCGAAATGACATGTCTCACAATGGCTGGGTCGGATTGGCGAACGATGGGAGCGATTTTTACCGACGAGATACGACATAAGGATCTCGCGGCCTGCCCACCCCATCCGACCTCCCTCCACCGAGGGAGAGGATGCCGATACGCGGATAAGGGGGCGCTCCAGCCTGCACATCGTCAGCGTGGTATCCCGCGGCACACCCTTCCGGCAAAATTTAGGGCAACTCAGGCCAGCTCTGCTGCACGCGGTAGTTCCGGCGGATGTCCCAGCGCGTAGAGAATGCCGCGCAGCTCCGCCAGCCCGCGCATGCGGCCGATGGCGGGATAGCCTGGGGTCACCGTTTTGGTGAGATCATCCAGCATGCGGTGGCCGTGATCGGAACGGATGACGATGGTCTCGCCGGGTGCTCGCTTGGCATCTTCCTTCACCAGCGCCTTGAGCACCGCGACCATGTCCGTATCGCCATCGAGATGCGCCGACTCATGGAATGTGCGGGGGTCGGCTTCGCGCCGCGTGTTGCGCAGATGCGAGAAATGGATGCGCGAGGCAAAGCGCTCGACCATGGCCGGCAGGTCGTTTTCCAGCCGCACGCCCAGGCTGCCGGTGCAGAAGCACATGCCATTGGCGGGTGAAGGGACGGCGTCGAACAACGCCGCATAATCCGCCTCGGTGGAGGCGATGCGCGGCAGGCCGAAGAGCGGGCGCGGCGGATCGTCGGGATGCAAGGTGAGCTTGACGCCGAGGCTTTCGGCCGCCGGCGTGACGGCTTCGAGAAACTCGATCAGATGCTGGCGCAGCCGGGCGGCATCGATGCCGCGATATTGCGCCAGCTTGTCGCGAAAACCGGGAATGGTCATCGGCTCGGTGGTCGAGCCCGGCAGCGCGCTGGCAATGTTGCGTACGAGATCGGACACGGCCTGCTCGTCCATGGCCTTGAACAGAGCTTCGGCCCGCGCCCGCTCGGCCTCGCTGTAGTCGTGGGCGGCATCGGGCCGTTCGAGAATGAAAAGGTCGAAGGCGGCGAAGGTCTCGAAATCGAAGCGCATGGCGGTCGCGCCGGTATCGGTGACGAAATCGAGCTCGGTGCGGCACCAGTCGACCACTGGCATGAAATTGTAGCAGACGATGGGAATACCGGCCCGGCCGACATTTTCGAGGCTGGCGATCCAGGCCTCGATCTCGGCCTTGGCCTTGCCGCCCACGCGCTTGACCGCATCGGGAATCGGGATGCTCTCAACCACCGACCAGCGCAGCGGCACGCGACCGGACGGCGTGGTCTCGATCATGTCGCGCCGCGCTTCGACGGCGTCCTTCGTCCACACCGCGCCGATCGGCACCTCATGCAGCGCCGAAACGATATCGGTGGCGCCAACATGGCGCACCTCGTCCAGCGTAACGGGGGCCTTGGGACCGAACCATCTCCAGCCTTGGCGCATCGTGTTTTCCTCCTTGCGGCCCGGTCGCGTCGCGCCGGGCTTTTCGATCAGATGAAATAGTCGGGATAGCGATCCTTGAGCGCATCCACATCGAGAATAACGGCGTTCAGATGGTGCATCATCGCTGTCTTGGCGGCTTCGGCGTCACCCTCAGCCACGGCGGCCCGGATGATTTCGTGCTCGGCGATCACCTGCTCCATGCGTCCAAGAACCGGCAGGGTGAGGCGTCGTGCCCGGTCGATCTGCATCTTCACCTGGGTCAGCAGGGTCCAGATGCCGGGATGGCCGGCAAGCTCCGAAAGCTCGGCGTGGAAGGCCTCGTCCGCCTCGTGAAACGCATCCAGATCGCCAAGGCCGGCAGCGACCTTCTGGCGCCGGATCGTCTTCTCGAGCGGGCCCATACGCTCCGGCGTGGCCTGCTCGGCCGCCTTTTCCACCGTGATCCCCTCCAGCGCCTTGCGGATCAGCACCGCCTCGGGAATCGCCTTCACCGGCACGCGCGAAACAAAGGTGCCGGACTGCGGAAAGATATCGACGAGCCCGATCTCCGCCAGACGAATGAGCGCCTCGCGCACCGGCGTGCGGCTGACCCCGAACCGCTCGATCAGCATCTTGTCCTGCAGCGGCGTGCCTGGCGGCAGATGCGAGGCGACGATCTCGGCGCGCAGCATATCGAAGATCTGCGTGGCTGAGGTGATGCGGCGCGCGGGCGGTGCACGGCGCGAGACGTCGAGGGCGGGAGATGCGGAGTCGGGCGTCGACATGGGGATTGGCTCCGTACGGCTTGAACCGATTGACATGCTAGTATACTAGTTGCTAGAGAATGCAAGGCCGGTATGCAGACCTCCTGATAAGAGACCAGTGCCGGAGCCGGCAGGCCAGACGACGGCCGAGGCCGGCAGCGATCAAGGGAAGTGATATGGCGCTCGATCCAGACAGGCTTTTTCCCAGCGAGCAGACGACGCGCGCGATTGCCCGGCAGCTGTTCTCCACGGTCGAGCATCTGCCGATCGTCTCGCCCCATGGCCACACCGAGCCTGCCTGGTATGCCGAGAACGCGGCTTTCGCCGATCCGGCTGCGCTGTTCGTCATCCCCGACCACTATATTTTCCGCATGCTCTATTCGCAGGGCGTGCCGCTGGAGGCGCTGGGCGTGCCGCGCACGGATGGCGGCGCGGTGGAAACGGACGCGCGGGCCATCTGGCGGCTGTTTGCCCGGCACTACAGCCTCTTTCGCGCTACGCCGTCGCGCCTCTGGTTCGAGCATGCGATGCAGACGGTGTTCGGCATCGAGGAGCGGCTGTCCGCCGCCAATGCCGATGCGCTCTACGACCGCATCGCCGAGACGCTCGGTCGTGAGGACATGCGTCCGCGCGCGCTTTATGAGCGCTTCGGCATCGAGGTCATTGCCACCACGGATTCGGCGCTCGACGATCTCAAGCACCACGACGCCGTTCGCGCCTCCGGTTGGAAAGGCCGCGTGGTGCCAACCTATCGGCCGGATGCAGTCGTCGACCCGGACCGCCCGGGCTTTGCCGAGGCGCTTGCCCGCTTCTTCGAACTGACCGGAATGGATGAGACCTATCAGGGCTATCTGGCCGGTCACCGGGCACGGCGGGCCTACTTCAAGGCGCGTGGCGCGACGGCGACGGATCACGGCCATCCTTCGGCGCTGACAGCCGATCTGGCGCCGGGCGATGCCGAGCGCCTGTTCGACAAGGTGCGCCAGGGCGTGGCAGATGCCGGCGAGCGGGAGCTGTTCCGCGCGCAGATGCTGACGGAAATGGCGCGGATGAGCCAGGAAGACGGCCTCGTCATGCAGATCCACCCCGGTTCCGTGCGCAACCACAACGGCCCGCTGTTCGAGCGCTTCGGCTTCGACAAGGGCGCCGACATCCCCAGTCGCACCGATTATGTGCATGCGCTGAAGCCGCTGCTTGGTGCTGTTGGCAACGACCCCTCGGTCACCATCATTCTCTTTACCCTCGACGAAACGGCCTATTCGCGCGAGCTCGCACCGCTTGCCGGTCATTATCCTGCCTTACGTCTCGGCCCGGCCTGGTGGTTCTTCGACAGCGCCGACGGCATGAAGCGTTTTCGCGAGACGACCACCGAGACCGCCGGCTTCTACAACACGGTCGGCTTCAACGACGACACCCGCGCCTTCCTGTCAATTCCCGCCCGCCACGACGTCTCCAGGCGTGTCGATTGCGCCTATCTCGCCGGCCTGGTGCGCGATGGCCGCCTCGATGAGGACGAGGCCCATGAGGTGGCGCAGGATCTTGCCTATCGGCTGGCCAAACAGGCCTACCGTCTTTGAATTCAGCAGGCCGGTGGTGGGAGCCGCCGGTGCTCAACGGGAGGACTCGAGCATGCATATCACCCGCAGACGCTTCATGGGAACGACGGCCGCGATGGCCGGCGCCTCGCTGTTCGGCGGCAAGGCTTTCGCCGCACTGAAAGCGCCGTCGAGCCCCGTGACCATCACGGTCGCCGACGTGGCCGGCAATCTGGCACTGACACAGGCGGCCATGGAGCGCTACACTCAGGCCAAGCCCGAATGGGCAAGCCGCATCGCCTTTACCAAGGCGCCCGCACCTGAACTGCCGGCCAAGCTCAAGGCCCAGCAGGCTGCCGGCCGCGTCGATATCGATCTCGTGCTGACCGGCACGGACGCGCTGGCCGCCGGCCTCGACCAGGGCATCTGGACCGATCTTTCGCCCTATAAGGCCGATCTGCCGGATCTCCAGTCGATCTACATTCCCCAGGCTTTCAAGATGCAGGCCATGGCGAAAGATCACGGCGTCATCGTCTCCTATTACCCCTCGGGCCCGCTGATCGAATATATGCCGGACCGGGTGAAGACGCCGCCAAAGAGCGCCGAGGAGCTGCTCGCCTGGACCAAAGAAAACAAGAACAAGTTCATCTATGCCCGTCCCTCCAATTCCGGCCCCGGCCGCACCTTCCTGATGGGTCTGCCTTATCTGTTGAAGGATGCCGATCCGCGCGATCCGGAAAAAGGCTGGGACAAGACCTGGGCCTTCCTGGAAGAGATTGGCCAGAACATCGAATATTACGCTTCCGGCACCACGCAGACCATGCGTGAACTCGGCGAAGGCACGCGGGACATCGTCGTTTCGACCACCGGCTGGGATATCAATCCGCGCGTTCTCGGCACGGTTCCGGCCGAGGCCGAGGTCGGCACGCTTGCCGGCTTCCACTGGGTGACGGACGCGCATTACATGGTGGTGCCGAAGGGCGTGTCTGAGGAGAAGCTCGCCGTGCTGCTCGACCTCATGAACTTTATGCTGACCCCGCAATCCCAGGCCTACGCCTATGACCAGGGCTATTTCTATCCCGGCCCGGCGGTGAAAGACGTGCCGCTTTCCATGGCGCCGGAAGAAAGCCAGGCGGCGATCAAGGAATTCGGCCGGCCGCAATATGAGGCCTGGATCGCGGAAAACCCGCTGGAAATCCCGCTCGATGCCGAAAAGCTCGTCGCCGCCTTCCGCATCTGGGACGAGCGGATCGGCGCCAAGAAGGGCTGAGCCTTTCGAGGTCGGGGCTCCAGCTCCGGCCTGTTCTCCGCCCGGTTTCGCCCCCAGCCGCTCAAGCGGTTGCTGGAAGCAGTGCCTGATCAAGACGCTTTGGCGGGGCGGGCGTTTCCGATCCTTCATCGAGCGGCGCTTCGATCAAGCCGCGCCCCTCTCTCTCGCTTTCGGAGCCTTCGTGATGAACGCTGCCACCCTTCGCGCCACATCCGCGCCAACAGCTGCAGCCCAGCGCGCGCCCGCGCCACGCGCCGGCGGCGGCCGGCTGGAACTGGCCGGCCTCGAACGCGCCTTCGGCGCCTACCGCGCGCTCGATGGCCTCGATCTGACGGTCGAGCGCGGCGAGTTCATTGCGCTGCTCGGACCCTCCGGCTGCGGCAAATCGACGGCGCTGAACTGCATTGCCGGGCTCCTGCCGCTGACGGGCGGTGCCATTCTTCTCGATGGGAAACCGATCCACGAGCTGGCGCCGGAAGAGCGTGGCTTCGGCATGGTGTTCCAGAGTTACGCCCTGTTTCCCCATATGACGATCCGCAAGAATGTCGGCTTTGGCCTTGCCATGCAGGGCGTGCCCAAGGCCGAGGCCGAAGCACGCATCGACGCCGCGCTCGATCTCGTGCGGCTGAAATCCCAGGGCGACAAGCTGCCCGGTCAGCTCTCCGGCGGCCAGCAGCAGCGTGTGGCGATTGCGCGCGCCATCGTCATCCGGCCGCCTCTCGTCTTGATGGACGAGCCACTCTCTAATCTCGACGCTAAGCTCAGGCTCGAAATGCGCGCCGAAATCCGCGCGATCCACGAGGCGATCGGCTCCACCACCATCTATGTCACCCATGATCAGGACGAGGCGCTCTCGCTTGCCGACCGCATCGTCGTCATGGCCAATGGCGTCATCCGCCAGGTTGGAACGCCTGAAGAGCTTTACGAACGGCCGAACCATGTCGATGTCGCAGATTTCATGGGCTTTCGCACCCGGATCCTCGGCCGGGTGACCGCGGACGGCAGCATGGTCGAGCTTCCGGGCGGCCGGCTCGCTCTGCCGGCGGCGCGCGGCTTGCGGGCGGGCACGCCCGTCACCGTGTCCGTGCGCCCCGAAGACTTCGTCGCCTCCAAGGGCGAGGCGCGCGGCGGCGATGGTCTGACAGGCACTGTGCGCAGCATCGAATATCGTGGCCGCGCCTGGTTCGGCTCGGCGGCCCTTCCCGATGGCACGCTCGTCTATTTCCGCGCCGACAGCACCCTGCCGCAGGGCGCGCCCGTCATCCTCGCGCCCGACCCGGCCCGCACGCTGATCTTCGAGGAGACCGGCCGATGAGCGACATGGTTCTTCAGGGCGCGGCGCAACGCCCGGCCCGGCCGGCGCTGAAGACCCGGCTCGCCGCCAAAGGCTTCGACGGCACGACGCTGCTCGTCTTGCCGGGGCTGATCGCCGTGCTCGCGCTGTTCATCTATCCCTTCCTCTATGGCGTGGTGGATTCGCTCACCCCGCAGGCCGGCGCCTGGTATGAAAACTATCGCCGCTTCTTCTCCGATCCCTTTCTCTACAACACCATCTCGGCCACGCTCTGGCTGGCCCTGCCGGTCACCCTTCTCAATCTTCTGCTGGCCGTTCCCATCGCCTTTCGCGTGCGGCTGATGCGCCGGCAGCGGCTGTTGACCACGCTTCTGGTGCTGCCGATCACGCTCGGCACGGTGCTGGTCGCCGAAGGCCTGTTGAACTTTCTCGGCCCCCAGGGCTGGTTCAACCGCACGCTGATCCTGATCGGCCTGTTGGACACGCCGCTCAGGCTGACCAACAATTACTGGGGTGTGTTCGCCTCGCTGCTGATCACGGGCTTTCCCTTCGCCTTCCTGCTGACGCTCTCCTACGTGACCGGCATCGATCCGGCGATCGAGCAGGCGGCGGCAACGCTGGGGGCAAGCGCCTGGCGGCGTTTCACCCGCATCTTCCTGCCGCTCCTGGTGCCGGGCCTGTCGGTCACCTTCTGCCTCGCCTTCGTCCAGGCCTTCGCCGTCTTCCCCTCGGCGGTGCTGCTCGGCGCGCCGGCGGGCGCCACGCGCGTCATTTCGATCGCGGCCTATTCGGCGGCCTTCGAGGAATATAACCACTCGCTCGGCTCGGCCATCGCCATCATCATGGGCGCGGTCCAGCTTCTCGTCGTTCTCGCGGTGCTCGGCCTGCGCGGCTTCTTCTATCGCGGCTCGGCCAGCGGCACGAAAGGTTGACCCCATGATCCGCGACCGTGGCCTCGGCTCCAAGCTGTGGCGCACCGCCGTCTGGGCGGTGACGCTGCTCTTCATCCTCAACCTCCTCGGCGTCATTGCCACGGTGGTGACCAATTCGCTGGCGACGCGCTGGCTCGGCACCTGGCTGCCGGTCGATTTCACCACCCGCTGGTATTTCGCCGCCTGGCGCGAATTCCAGCTGACGGAGGTGCTGCTCGTCACCTTCCAGGTGGTCTTCCTGGTGACGCTGCTCTCCGGCCTGATTGGGATCACCACGGCCTATGCTCTGGCGCGGCGGGATTTCGCCGGCAAGCGCTTCGTCGTGCTGGTCTTCCTGCTGCCGCTCCTGGTGCCGCCCTTGACCTATGGCATCCCGCTGGCCACCCTGCTCTATCAGGTCGGGCTTGGCGGCTCCTTCTGGGGCGTGGTGATCATCAATCTCGTGCCCTCCATTCCCTTCGTAGTTTTGGTGATGATCCCCTTCATCGAGCAAATCGATCCGCGCGTGGAAGCCGCCGCCCGCGTCTTCGGCGCCGGCACCGGCAGCCTGTTCACCCGCATCCTTTTGCCGCTGCTTCTGCCGGGCATGCTGGCGGCGCTGCTTCTGGTGCTGGTGCGCACCATCGCCATGTTCGAGTTGACCTTCCTCGTCGCCGGCCCGACGAGCCAGACGCTGGTCGTCTCGCTCTATTATGCCGTCTTCGCCTCGGGCGTGCGCGCCTCGCAGTCGATCGACGCCATGGCCGTGGTCTATATGGTGACGACCTTGTTCTGGCTGATCCTCGCCCTGCGCTTCGTCAACCCGACCCAGATCGTCGCCCGCGCCAAGCAATCGCAGCCGGCGCATTGAGGACACCATGGCCCGCCTCTCCAAGCAGACCCTCGCCGCCCTTCCCGAAGTTGTTGCCCGCCCTGCCTATGATCGCTCCCGGCTCCAGATCGGCATCGTCCATCTGGGCCTCGGCGCCTTTCACCGCGCCCATCAGGCCGTTCTGACCGAGGCGGTGCTTGAGGCCGGCGATCTCTCCTGGGGAATTGCCGGCGTCTCCCTGCGCAGTCCCGAGACGCGCGATGCTCTGGCGCCGCAGGATGGGCTCTATACACTCGACGTCCGTGACGGCACGGGCGACCGCTTGCAGGTCATCGGCGCTCTGGCCGCCTGTCTCGTCGCGCCTGAGGATCCCGGCGCCGTGCTGGATCTCATGGCGGCGCCGTCCACCCGCATCGTCTCGCTGACCGTCACCGAGAAGGGCTACTGCCACAAGCCGGCGACCGGAACGCTCGACGAGGACCATCCCGATATCCGCCACGACCTCGCCAACCCCAGCAGCCCGAAGACGGCGATCGGCTTTCTGGTGGAAGCGCTGGCGCGGCGCCGCGCGGCGGGGCATGCGCCCTTTACCATCCTCTCCTGCGACAATCTCCCCGCCAATGGCCGCACGCTCGCCCGCGTCGTCACCCGCTTCGCTGAGCTGCGCGATCCCGATCTCGGCGCCTTCGTGGCAGAGCATGTCGATTTTCCCTCCAGCATGGTCGACCGCATCGTTCCGGCAACCACGGACCAGGATCGCGCGCTTGTCGCAAAGGCGCTTGGGCTTGAGGATGCCTGGCCGGTGATGGCTGAGCCTTTTCTTCAATGGGTGGTCGAGGACCGGTTCTCTGGCGGGCGCCCGGACTGGGGTGCCGCCGGCGCCACGTTCGTTGCCGATGTGGAACCCTTCGAGCTGATGAAGCTCAGGCTGCTGAACGGCAGCCATTCGACGCTTGCCTATCTCGGCTATCTTGCCGGCCATGAGACCGTATCCGACGCAATGGCGGCGCCGGGGTTTGCCGCGCTGCTGCAGGGATTGATGGAAGACGAGGTTTCGCCGAACTTGCCCGAACTGCAGGGCTTCGACCTCCCCGCCTATCGCACCGCGCTCATCGCACGCTTCCGCAATCCGGGCCTGCGCCATCGCACCTGGCAGATCGCCATGGACGGCTCGCAAAAACTGCCGCAGCGCCTGCTGCAAACCATTCGCGCGCGGATTGCGGCCGGTCAGCCCTTCGAGCGCCTGGCGCTCGGCGTTGCCGGCTGGATGGCCTATGCCCGCGGGCAGGATCTTGCCGGCCGCCCGATCGACGTGCGCGATCCGCTTGCAGGCCGTATTCGGGAGGTGACGGAAGGGCGCAGCACCGCGTCCGAGTTGGTTGGCGCCTATCTCACGCTCTCGGACGTCTTCGGCACTGACCTCCCCGCCTCGCAGCCGTTTCGCGCAGCCGTCACCCAGGCTCTGGATCGGCTATTGACCCTTGGCCCGCAAAAACTCGTGGCGGACTACGGTAAAAGCTGACTTCACTGACGCTTTGCCGCATCGTTGGCGGGACATCTGGTTCCGCCTTAGCATTGTCATGCCCTCCAGAACGGATCGCTCGGGGCCCGAGCGTGCTACACAATGCCTATGAGTCATGGGCTTGTGTGCGATAGGCTCGGCAGTGTCCTCTTCCCGTCTCGATTGAAGCCACCTGATGTGTCCTCATGCTTGATGATGAACATAGGATTGACAATAGGGTCAGCCGGCTGTATCGCTTAGGGTAATCGATAACCCACTAGCTTTAACTCAACGATACCGGAGCCCTCTTGGCCGCCTCGCTCAACGATATAGCCCGGATTGCAGGCGTCTCGGTCAAGACCGTTTCGGGCGCTTTGCATGGCGGCTCCGCCCGCATGGCGGAGGCGACGCGGGAGCGGATCGTCGGCATCGCGGCCGAGCTCGGCTATGTCACCAATCTCGCGGCTCGCTCCATGCGCCAAGGGTGGATGCCGCTGATCGGCCTCGTGGCGGACGATCTTATCACGTCGCCCTTCGCCACCGAGATCATTCGTGGGCTCGACAGCGCGGCGCGTTCGGCCGATATGGCCGTCTTCGCCATGACGCTCGGCGGCCGCCGGGATGTGGGCGCCGTGCTGGAGGAAGTGCGCCGTTTCCGTCCCCGCGCCATCGCCTATGCCGCCATGTATCACAAGACGGTGACCCTGCCGGATGCGGCGAAGGATGTCGTCGGCGTGATGATCAATTGCCAGGAAACGCAAGGCCGCGTTCTCTCGCTCGTGCCGGACGAAGAGGGCGCCGCTCACGAGATCACCCGCTATCTGATTGAGGCCGACAGGCGTAAGCTGGCCTTCATCAACCTGCCCGGCATTCTCGCTGGCGAGCTGCGCGAGAAGGGTTTCCGCCGCGCGCTGGTCGAGGCGGGCCTGGATGAGGCTGCCATGCCGGTGCTGCCAGCCGTGCGGCGGGCGATCTACAGCGACCGGGCACCGAGCCTCGTTGCCCACCACGTGGCGACGATGATGCAAGGGCCCAATCCGCCGGACGCGCTGCTCTGTGGCAATGACCGTGTGGCCATGGAGGTCTACGCCGCCCTGCATCGGCTGGGCCGGCGCATTCCTGACGATGTGGCGGTGGCCAGCTTCGACAATCAGGTGGATATTGCCTCGCGGCTGGATCCGCCGCTGACGACCATGGCGCTGCCGCACCGGCTGATGGGCCGCATGGCTGCCGATATTCTGCTGAGCGCGGATCCGCTGCCGCCTGAGGTGCGTCGCCTGCCGTTTCAGATGGTCGAGCGCCGCTCAGTGTGAGGCGACCGGGCGTTGGGCGGGAGAAGCGAATGGCGGCTGTGAGGCACGACAGGGCCGGTGCGCGGCACAGCGCTTGGCGATTAGAGTTCAGGCAGTCGGCGAAAGGGACGCGGGCGGTCTGCTGCATACATAAGCTTTGACAAGACCCCAAGGAGGAGGATCTCATAATGGGTAAACGTTTACTTCTGGCGAGCTCGGTCGCTGCGATCCTGGCCTTTTCGGCAAGCGCCGAGGCCAAGACGGTCATCAAGATGATGCATCAGGGTGACCCCGGCTGGGTTGCGGCCTATGGTGATCTCGCCAAGCGCTTCGAGGCGGAAAATCCCGATGTCGACATCGAGCTGATCTACGCCCCGCACGATGCCTATAACGAGAAGTTCTCGGCCGCCGTCATGGCCAAGCAGCTTCCCGACATCATGGAACTCGATGCGCCCTTCCTCGCCAATTATGTCTGGTCCGGCTATCTCGCGCCGATCAAGGACGTGATCGATGCGGATGTGCTCTCCGACATGACGGAGTCCAACATCGCGCAGGGCACCTATGCCATCGACAAGCAGCTCTATGCGATCGGCCTGACCGACAGCTCCGTCGTGCTGTATGGCAACCGCAAATATCTGGAAAAGATCGGCGCGCGGATTCCCAAGTCGGTGGATGACGCCTGGACGCGCGAGGAGTTCGAAGCCAATCTCGAAAAGCTCTCCAAGGTCGAAGGCGTGAAATGGCCGATCGACACCTTCCGCGGCTATGGCATAAAGACGGAGTGGATCACCTACGCCTATAGCCCGATCTTGCAATCGGCGGGTTGTGACCTGATCGACCGCAAGAGCTGGAAGTCGGAAGGCATGCTGGACAGCCAACCCTGCGTCGATGCGATGACGATGATGCAAAACTGGGTGAACAAGGGTTGGGTCGTTCCGCAATCCTCCGGCACCAACCAGTTTTATGCCGAGGGCCATCCAGCCGCGCTGGCGCTGGGCGGGCACTGGTTCTACGCCGAGGCGGCTGCCGCGATGAAGGACGACGTCGTCGTCATGCCGCTGCCGAAATTCGGCGCCAAGGGCGCATCGCCGGATGGGACCTGGATCTGGGGCATCACCACCGCCTCCAAGCATCCCGATATCGCGGGTAAGTTCGTGTCCTTCATGCTGAAGGACAAGGCCTATCGCGACTATGCCAAGTCGCAGTCCGCCTATCCCGGCCTGAAGAGCTTTGCCGCTGAAAGCCCGCTCTATGCGCCGGGCGGCGCACTGGCCGTAGCCTTCGAGCAGGCCTCCAAGACCGCCGTGCCGCGCCCGCCGCATCCGGCCTATCCTGCGATCACCGCCGCCTACATGCAGGCCGTGGACAAGATCTTCAACAAGGGCGACGTCAAGCAGGCTCTGTCCGATGCCGCTCAGAAGATCGACGAGGACATTGCCGACAATGACGGCTACCCGCCGTTCAACGGCGAGCAATAAGCCTCGACAGATGCCGCCTGTGGAGCCGGCGCCTGCCGCCGGCTTCCTGTCCCCTTCTCATGGTCCACTCCCGGATGACGCGCCTTGACGCCGGCGCTCCGGGCCAAGGCGGCTTGCCGGCCGCAGGAGATATCGTCATGAGCATGTCATCGGCCGGCGCGGCTGCAACCGCCGCCCAGCGTCCGGCGCCCCGCAAGGGCGCGCGCCGTGATCGTATCAGGCTGTTCCAGGAAATGGGCATGCTGGCCCCGGCCGTCATCCTGATGACGGTCTTCCTGATCGCGCCTTTCATCCTGTCCTTCTGGACGGCGATGACCAACCAGCCGCTGGTGCCGCGCCCGACGCCGGTGCGCTTCGTCGGCCTGGCGAATTTCATCCGGATCTTCAACGATCCCCTGTTCTGGACGGCGCTGTGGAACGTCACGCGCTTTACCATCTGGATCATCCCGGTCCAGTGCGGCCTGGCCTTTTTGACCGCACTGCTGCTGCATCAGAAGATCCCGTTCCGAAACCTGTTTCGCGGCCTGTTCTTCCTGCCGGCAATTACCTCGATGGTCGTGGTCTGCGTGATCTGGGCCACGCTGTTTCAATATCCGACGGGTCCGTTCAACCAGATCCTCGGCTTCCTCTCCTTCGGCATGATCCAGCCGATCGACTGGTTGGGCGATCCGAACTGGGCGATGTTTTCCATCGTGCTGCTCTCGGCCTGGCAGGCCTATGGCTTTCAGATGATCATCTACCTCGCCGGCCTGCAGGGCATTTCCGAGGAGCTCTACGACGCCGCGCGCATCGACGGCGCCAATGCGCTGCAGCGCTTCTGGAACGTGACCATGCCGGGCCTGCGTCCCACCCATGTCTTCGTCCTGGTCATCACCACGATCCAGGCCTTCAAGCTCTACACCCAGGTGGCGATCCTCACCCAGGGCGGGCCGAAGAATTCGACCGAAACCGTCGTCCATTACATGGTGCGCATCGGCTATGAGGAGCAGAAGCTTGGCTATGCCTCGGCCGTGTCGGTCATTCTCTTCCTCATCGTCCTCGTCATCGCGCTCCTGCAACGCTTTCTCCTGAGGCGCTACGATGTCTGATACAGCCCTTGCCTCCGCTCCGCTTGCCCAACCGGCGAAAGTGCCCGCCATCCGGCGCAAACGCTTCAATGCCTATCGCGCCATCCAGGCGGCGTCGATGCTGATCATCGCGCTGGTGATCGTCTCGCCGCTCTTCCTTCTGGCCGTCGCCAGCCTGAAGGATGATCGCTTCCAGATCCTTGCGGATATGGGCACATTCCGCGCCTTCTGGGTCTCGAACCCGACACTCGCCAATTTCGCCGAAGTGGCGCATTTCTCCGGAGAGCTGGCTTTTGGCCGCTATCTGCTGAATTCGCTGATCATCCTGTTTGCAACCGTGGTCGGCGGACTCGTCGTCAACTCCATGGCCGGCTTCGTGCTGGCATGGGGCTCGCTGCGCGGCCGGGCCGTCATCCTGGCCTTGGTGATTGCGCTTTACGTCATCCCGCAGGAAAGCATCATCATGCCGCTGGTGATCATGGTCTCGCGCGCCGGCATCACCGATGGCTTCGCGGTGCAGATCGTGCCCTGGATCGCCAGCCCGCTCTACACCTTCCTCTTCTACCAGTTCTTCGCGCAGTTGCCGAAGGACCTGTTCGAGGCGGCGGAGATGGACGGCGCATCGGTCTTCCGGGTCTATCGCTCCATTTTCCTGCCCTTGAGCCTGCCGGCGCTCGCCACCGTCTCCATCCTCATGGGCATCGAGGCCTGGAACCAATATCTGTGGCCGATCCTCGTTACCCAGACCGATTATGCGCGGCCGATCTCCGTCGCCATCGCCACCTTCTTCGGCCAGGACAGCATTTTCTGGGACCGCGCCATGGCGGCCTCCGTGCTGATGATGCTGCCCATCCTCGCCTTCTATCTCGCCTTCCAGCGCTGGTTCGTCAGTTCCTTCGTCGGCTCGGCAATCAAGGGTTAAGCCATGACCGAACAAACCTCCTCCCTCTCCGCCGCGCTCACCACCCGGCTTGCACCCGGCAGCCACATCCACCTGTGGCTGAAAGCCCGGCAATCAGGCTCCCCGGCACGCTTGACGTTGACGCTGGACGGCCATTCGGCCGGCGAGGCGAACACCGACAATGCGGCTGAGTTCGCCTTCCGCCTCTTGGAAGCGCACAAGGGCGGCTCGGCCGTGCTGGCTTACGATCCCGCTACCACGGAGCTTTCGGCTGCCTATGCTTTCCATCCTGATCAGGTAATGGAAGAGGGCATCGCCTTGCTCTCCCATGGGCCTGCCAACGCACCGCCCGCCGATCTGCCGCTCTATCATTTCACCCCGCCCTTTGGCTGGATGAACGATCCGAATGGCTTCGGGCGGTTTGGCGGGAGCGCGCATCTCTTCTACCAGCATTACCCGCACAGCCTGCGCTGGAACAACATGCATTGGGGCCATGCTGTCTCGCAGGACGTCCTGCGCTGGCGTCATCTGCCGATCTTCCTCTTTCCGAATGACGAGCTGTCGAAGACGGCAGAGGGTCTTGGCGGCGCTTTTTCCGGCTCGGCGATTGCGGAAGGGGACGGCTCCATCCGCGTCTTCTTCACGGAGCAGGTGAAGGACCGGGAACCGGAGGAGCAGAACCAATGGAGCGCCGTCTCCACGGATGGCGTCACCGCCGGCCCCGCCGAGCTGGTGCTGCCGGCGCGGCCTGAAGGCCTGAACCTGACGCTCGACTTCCGCGACCCCTATGTGATCAAGGGCCCGGACGGTCGCTTCAAAATGCTGCTCGGCAGCCGCGACCGTGATGGCGGCGTGGTGCTGCTTTATGAGACCGACGATCCGCAGGCCGCCACGGGCTGGCGCTATCTCGGCATTCTGCACCGCGAGAACCGTTTTGGCATGACGGCGGCGGAATGCCCCTGTCTGGTGCCGCTCGGCCCGCCTGAGGATGCTGAGACGCGCTGGGCGCTGATCTTCGCACTGCTGACCAGCCGCTGCCCGCAGACGGGACGGCGCAATTTGACGATTGCGACCGTCGGCCGCTTCGATGGCCAGAGCTTCTCGCCGGAATTCGAGCAGGAACTGGACTTCGCCACGGACGCCTATGCGTTCCAGGGCTTTCGCGACGGTGACGACACGATTGCCATCGCCTGGCTCGCGAACTGGACCGATGTTTCCAAGAAGATCGACTTCCACAGCGCCATGACCCTGCCGCGCCGGCTGGTGCTTGAAGGCGATGCGCTCTTGTCGCCGCCGATCGATGCGGTCGAAACCTTGCGCAGCGCCGCGCTCGATGCCGGCGCGCTGCAGCGTCCGGAAGGTCTCGCGCTTGGTGACGGGGCTGTCGAAATTTTGCTGACGGCCACGCAGGCCGGCGCCGCGTTTCGCCTGGAGATCGACCATCCGGATCTGACGCTCGGGGTCGAGCAGACCGGGGACGGACTGGCAATCCTTTATGGCGTTCCCGGGGACAAGCCGGCGCCCCGCTATCTCGCGCGTGATGCGGCAGCGAAGGAGATCCGCATCTTCCTCGACCGCGGCTCCATCGAGGTCTTTGCCGATGGCGGCCGCTGGAGCGGCACCAAGCGCCTGAAGAGCTTCGCGCCGGCAAAGGCGGCACGTCTGACGAGCGGCGGCGATCTTTTGGAAGCCAAAGCCTTCGCGCTCGCCTTGTAAGGCGCCGGCGCCGCGGGATGCGGCGCCGCGTCCCATAGCATTCCGGACCCCAAGAGCGCCTAGCGCCGGTGGTCCGGCCCCTTGTTTTCGCATCGGCTCTTCGCAGGCGGCGTTCCCCTTCGATCCGGTGTTCTGGAGGAGAAGATCATGGCATCGGTCAGCATCGAACGGGTGGAAAAGCATTATGGTGTCGTCCCCGTCATTCATGGCGTCTCGGTCGATATCGAGGACGGCGAATTCGTCACGCTTGTGGGGCCGTCCGGCTGCGGCAAGTCCACGCTGCTGCGGATGCTGGCAGGGCTGGAGGAGATCTCCGGCGGCGAGATCCGCATTGGCGGGCGCGTCGTCAACGACGTGGCGCCGAAGGAGCGCGACATCGCCATGGTGTTCCAGTCCTATGCGCTCTATCCGCATATGACCGTGGCCGAAAATATGGGCTTTGCGCTGAAGCTCCAAGGCGTGGACAAGGCGTCGATCGAAACGCGGGTGCGCGAGGCGGCCGATATTCTGGCGCTGGGCCCGCTGCTTGACCGGCTGCCGCGCCAGCTTTCGGGCGGCCAACGCCAGCGCGTGGCCATGGGGCGAGCGATCGTGCGTCATCCCCAGGTCTTCCTTTTCGATGAGCCGCTCTCCAATCTCGATGCGAAGCTGCGCGTTACCATGCGTGCGGAGATCAAGGATCTGCACCAGCGGCTGAAGACCACCACCGTCTACGTGACCCATGACCAGATCGAGGCCATGACCATGGCCGACCGCATCGTCGTCATGCGCGGCGGTGTTGTCGAGCAGGTGGGCCGCCCGCTCGAGCTTTACGACCGCCCGGCCAACACGTTCGTGGCGGCCTTCATCGGCTCGCCCTCCATGAACCTCCTGGAAGGCCGTATGGAACAGGGCGGCTTCCGCCTCA
The DNA here is from genome assembly GCF_900109605.1 of Xaviernesmea oryzae. Lineage (GTDB taxonomy): Bacteria > Pseudomonadota > Alphaproteobacteria > Rhizobiales > Rhizobiaceae > Xaviernesmea > Xaviernesmea oryzae. Next base: position 25,696 of record NZ_FOAM01000005.1, on the reverse strand, counting down.
AGGATGGCGCCACGGTGCTGCCGCTGCCGCCGGGCATCGCGAGCACGCCCACCACCTATGGCATTCGCCCCGAGGACATCGCGCTCGCCGACGAAGGCGTCGCCGCGACCGTCGCCGTGATCGAACCGACGGGCGCCGAGACGCATCTGGTGGTGCGGCTGGGGCAGGAGAACGTCACCGTCGTGACCAAGGATCGGCTGTCGCTCGAACCCGGCCAGACTGTCTATCTCAGCCCAAAGCTCGCGCGTCTGCACCTCTTCGGAACGGACGGACGGCGCCTTTAAGGACGCGTGCCTAGGTGTGGCACCAGGCGCGAATAGGGCGGCGTCGCCGTGATCACGAGGCCGCCTGCAGCAACGCCTTGGTAAAGGGATGCGCCGGGGCGGAGAAAACCTGCTCGGTTGCGCCCTGTTCCACCGCGCGGCCGCTTTGCATCACCAGCACATCGTCACTGATCTGACGGATCACGCCGAGATCGTGCGAGATGAAGAGATAGGCGATGCCGAGTTCCTCCTGCAGGTCGGCGAGCAAATCGAGGACCTGCGCCTGAACGGACACGTCGAGGGCGGAGACCGGCTCGTCGCAGATGACGACCTTGGGATTGGCGGCAAGCGCCCGGGCAATGGCAACGCGCTGGCGCTGACCGCCCGAGAGGTTAAGCGGCCAACGGTCGGCGATCTCAATGGGAAGGCGCACCTTTGCCAGCAGGTCGGCAATGCGCCGTGCCTGGTCCTTCCGGGCCAGACCCGCAGCCTGCAAGGCGTCGGACAGGATCTGGCCGACGGTCCAGCGCGGGTCGAAGGACGAGAGAGGATCCTGATAGATCACGCTCAGATCGCGGCGATACGGGCGGCGATCGGCCTCGCTTACTCTCGGTCCACGCCCTGTGGATGCGACCCAAGGCCGCCCGGCAAACGCGATCTCACCCTCATCCGGTGTCACCAGACCAAGCGCGATCCGAGCGACCGTCGTCTTGCCCGAGCCGGATTCTCCGACGATGCCGAGCGTGCGGCCGCGCTGGATTGAGAAGCTGACCTTGTCCACCGCCAGCCGGGCGCTGCCCGCCGGCCCGTCGAAGGTCTTTGTCAGATCACGCACATCGAGAACTGTCTCGGGTAGACTGGACGCCTGTTCTTCCCGATCGCGCGCAATTGGTCGCCGGCGGCGGGGATGGCGGCCCGGCATGGCATCGAGCAGCGCGCGCGTATAGGCGTGCCGCGGCTTCGCCAACACGTCCGAGACCGGCCCCTGCTCCACCACGTCGCCATGGTGCATCACGACGACCTCGTCAGCGAGTTTGGATACGAGATGGAGATCATGGCTGATGATCAGCAGGCCATGACCTTTCTCCTTAATAGCTGACAGAAGCGCTACGATCTGCGCCTGCACCGTGGAATCGAGCGCCGTCGTAGGCTCGTCGGCAATCACGATGGCAGGATCGAGCGCCAGCGCCGTTGCAATCAGCGCGCGTTGGCGCAGACCTCCCGACAGTTCATCCGAACGCTGCAGCGCGCGAATATCAGGATCGGGAATGCCAACGGAGCGAAGGAGGTCTTGCGCGCGACGCCGTCGGCTTGCCCTGTCGCCCCAACCATGGGCGGCGAGGGCCTCCTCGATCTCGGCGCCGATGGTGCGCAACGGATCGAGCGAGACCAGCGCGTCCTGCAGCACGAAGCCGATATCGCGTCCGCGGATCTCGCGCCACTGCCTTTGCGACAGCGCGCGCAGATCACGATCGCCGTAGGAAAGACGGGTTGCGGAAACGATAGCGCCCGCACCGGCCAGCCCGACGAGGCTGCGCGCGGTGACGCTCTTTCCCGAGCCGGACTCCCCCACCAGCGCCACGGCACGGCCAGGCTCGACGCGGAAGCTGACATGTCGGACGACGCTTTTCCTTGCCGAGCCTGCCGCGAAATCCACCGAAAGATTGTCGACGATGAGCGACGCTTTGCTCATGATGTGCGCCCCTCCAGGCAGCGCTGCAGATAGCGGCCGACGACGGTGGTCGACAGCGTCGTCAGCACGATGAAGAGGCCGGGGAAGACGGTGAGCCACCAGGCGCGGCTGACGAAATCGCGCCCCATGGCCAGCATGGTGCCCCATTCGGCAGCCGGCGGCTGGGCGCCAAGCCCAAGAAAGGACAAGGCCGAGGACCAGACGATGGCCTGGCCGATGCCCATGGTGACCATGACGATCAGCGGCCGCATGACGTTTGGCAGGATCTGCCGCCAGATGATGCGTAGCGGCGAATGCCCGAGCATGCGAGCGGCCTCGATATAGCCGGCGCGGCGCACGCTCAGCGTCTGGCCGAAGATCATCCGCCCATAGCCAGGCGCATTCCCCACCCCTGTGGCCACGATGAGCGGACCGATGCCGCCGCCCAGATGAGCCGCGAAGAGCAAGGCCAGGATCAGCGTGGGGAAGGAGAACAGGACATCCAGCACCCAGCCGATGAACCGCTCCGCAAGCCGTCCGCCGAGACCGCCGATAAGCCCGAGGGGGATGGCGAGCGCCATCGAAACGGCAACGGCCCCGACACCGAGCAGCAGCGATTGGCCCGCGCCGTAAATGACGCGGGAATAGATGTCGCGCCCCGATTGATCCGTGCCGAAAGGATGGCCCAGGCCCGGCGGGCGAAAAGCAAGGCGCGGCGCGATCTTCAGCGGATTGCTTGTCGCAAACAGGTCCGGCCAGATCGACGCGGCGATCAGGACAATCAGGAACAGCATGGCGAGGCTCGCGCCCACAGGCGGCAGGCTGACCTTCGGCAGCCGGCGGCTTTGGGCAAAGGTGGATGTCGAGAGCGGAATGGTCATGTGCGCTTTGCCTTCAAACGCGGATCGACAAGGATATAGAGAAGGTCGACGGCCAGGCTCGCAACGACATAAACCAGCGTGACCACCAGCGTGACCCCAATGGTCAAGGGCATGTCCTGCACGCTCACGGCCTGATAGAGCACGCGGCCGAGCCCAGGCCGCGAGAAGATCACCTCCACCAGAACGGCATTGCCGATCAGCGAGCCGATCGCCCAGGCCGAGAGGCTGATGCCCGGAAGGGCGGCATGACGAAGGCCATGTCGCCATCTGACCGCGCCTTCGCCCAGACCGCGCATGCGCGCGGAGAGAATGAAGGGCTGATCGAGCGCCAGCTCGAAGGACTCCCGCGTGACCTGCGCCAAAAAGCCGGCGAGCGGCACGGCCAGCGCAAGCGTCGGCAGCACCATGCCAAGGAAGCCGCCATCGCTTTGCGGTGGAAACCAGCGCAGGCCGAAGGCAAACACAGCAAGCAGCACCAAGCCCAGCCAGAACTGCGGCAGGGCAGCGGCCATGGTCTCTGCGGCCGAGCCCACCGCACTGAGCGCCCACCCGCGTCGCGCGGTGGCCAGTACGGAAAGGGTGGAGAGCAGCCAGGCCACGGCGACAGCCGAGCCTGTGAGCCAGAGCGTCGGACCGATCTGCTCGGCGATGACAGCGCTGACCTGCTGATGCTGAGAGAAAGAGGTGCCCAGATCGCCGCGCAACAGCCGGCCGATATGCAGCAGATACTGAACGGGCAGCGGCCGGTCCAGTCCGAACTCGGCGATGGCACGCGCGACGGTCTCTGGTGTCGGATTGGCCGTTGGCCCGCCAAGCACCGCGCGAACCGGATCGCCCGGCGTCAGCCGCAGGGCGAAGAAGGTGACCGTGGCCGAGGCCAGCAGCACCAACGCGCCGGAGAGGAGCCGCCGGCAGATAAGCCAGCCGAGCGGCCAGAGCCGGTTGATCTGCAACGACCGCCCAGCTGGCGCGCTCATTTTCTCACCCAGGCATCATAGAGTACGGGAACCGACAGCGAGGGCTCGAGCCGCACGCCCTGCGCGGTCTTGTAGATGCCAAGCCGGGTGCTCTGCGGGAAGGTTAAAACCTGCAGATAGTTCGAGGCGATGATCTTCTGGGCATCGAGATAAAGCGCCCGGCGCTTGCCCTCTTCCGTCGTTTCCAACGCCTTGTTGACGACCTCGTCAAAGGCCGGGTTGGAGAACCCTGTGGCATTTTGATGATAGCCGCCGGATCCTGCGGCCCCAAGGAATTCCGAGGAGAAGACGATGCGCAGCACGTCGGCGGTGTTGGTGTTCCAATATTCGCCAACGGCATCATATTGCCACTTGCCCATCCGGTCGAGCCATTCGGAAAAGCCGAGATTCTGCAGCTTGACCTCGAAGCCCGTTTCCGCTGCCGTCGCCTGGATCTGCTCCCAGAGCGAGCGCTCCGCCGGGCCCTGGAAATCGCCGATCAGCACCTCGACCGTCAGCGTCTTGCCATCCTTGATGCGGTAGCCATTTGCATTGCGCTCGCTCCAGCCGGCCTCGTCCAGAAGCTTGTTGGCACGATCCGGGTCGTAATCGTAATGCGCCTGGAAATCGGGTGACGCGAAAGGCGTGACCGCGCTGAGCGGCCCCGGCGCGCGCTGGTAACGGCCGAAAAAGACGCTGTCGAGTGCGCCCTGAATATCCGCCGAGCGGACAAAGGCTTCGCGCACGCGGATATCGTCGAAGGGTGCGCGCCGGGTGTTCAGCGCCGAATTGGTCGGATTGCCCGGGCGGTCCTTGATCAGAAGCGTGAGATTGCCATCCTTGGCGGCGCCCTCCTCGGCTTCGGGCGGAATGGATTCGATCACATCCACATTGCCGCCCGCCAGCGATGCGAAGCGTACGGAGGGTTCGGGAATGATTTTCCAGACCAGCCGATCCAGATAGGCAGGCCCCTGATGCTTCGCCGTTGGCGGCGCCCACTTATAGTCGGGGTTGCGCTCGAAGACGATCTCGCTCTTGCGGTCCCATTTGACGACCTTGAAGGGACCGGACCCGACAGGGCTCTGGCAGTTTTCATCACGGCCGCGGGCGAGCGCCGATGGCGCCTCGATCCCGAGGAAACCCTGCGCCAGCACCTCTAGAAACGCGGCATAGGGCTTTTTCAGATAGACGACGGCCGTGTGCTCGTCCGGCGTCTCGGTCTTCAAATATTGCTGGATATAACCGCCCGCCGTCGAGGATTGCGTGGCGGGGTTGATGATGTGATCGAGATTGGCCTTTACGGCGGCGGCATTGAACTTTTCGCCATTGGTAAAGGTCACGTCGTCGCGCAGGTGGAAAGTGTAAACCTTTCCATCGTCCGAGATCGTCCAGTCCTTGGCGAGCCAGGGGCCGATGCGGCCATCCTTGTCTTGGGAAACGAGCGAATCCGTATATTGCTGCGCGACGAAAACCTGGGGCATGTCGCCATCCACATGCGGATCGAGGCAGGTGGGCTCACGGTCGGTGGCATAGATCAAGGTGCCGCCCTTGGCGGGAACGTCCTCAGCCCTTGCGACGCCGGTGCCTGCCAGCCCTGCCGCCAAGAGGGCGATAAGGGCCGCAGCCGTTGTTGCGCGTCTTTCGATGAAGCTGCTCATCTGCGAAATGTCCTTCCATGCATGAATCAGGGGGTCAGGCGGGCTTTGCCGGTCATGCAGGTGACCCTTCGCGCTCCTGCCGTTTGACCGCCTCGATATCGCGATAGCGAGCGGCCGGATGGGTCTCGGGCAGATATGGCCCCTGGCCGAACAGCTTTTCGCGCAGGGTTCCCTCGCGATAGGCGGTGGGGTAGCGGCCGCGCCTCTGCAGCTCCGGCACGAGCAGATCGACGACATCCTCGAAGGTGCCGGGTTCGATCGCGTAACAGAGGTTGAAGCCGTCGACGCCGGTTTCGTCCACCCAGTCTTCCAGGATATCGGCGACGGTTTGCGCGCTGCCTACGATCACGGGTCCACTGCCGCCGATCGCGCCCCAACGGGCAAGTTCCTCGATGGTCCAGCTGCGCCCGGACTCTTCGAACCTGTCGATGAGCGAGCGCAACTCCGCACCCGCGACCGCGCGCACCGCATCGCCCGGCTTGTAGCGGCCCAAATCGACGCCGCTCCAGCCGGACATCAGCACCAGCGCGCCATCGTACGAGCCGTAGCTTGAAAGCTCCTCGAACTTCGCCTGCGCCTTCTCATCCGTCTCGTCGACGATGACCGTCAGCAGCGTGTAGACCAGCAATTTTGCCGGATCGCGGCCATGAGCGGCGGCGCGGGCGCGGATGTCGTCGACATAGGCCTTCAGGGCCGGCTTGGTCAGCGCGCCGACGAAGACGCATTCGGCATTGCGAGCGGCAAATCGGCGGCCGGCCTCGGACTGGCCAGCTTGAAACAGCAAGGGCGTGCGCTGTGGCGAAGGCTCGCTCAGATGGTAGCCCGGCACCTGATAATAGCGGCCGGAATGGGCGATGGCATGCACCTTGTCGGGATCGACGAAGATGCGCCGCGCCTTGTCGCGCAACACCGCGCCCTTCTCCCAGCTGCCTTCCAGCAGCTTGTAGAGAACCTCGACATATTCCTCGGCAACCGCATAGCGATCGTCGTGCTGGCGCAGCCCCGTCTCGCCCACATTCTGTGCGCCGCTCTGCAGATAGGACGTGACGATATTCCAGGCCACGCGTCCGTCTGTCAGATGGTCGGCGGTCGCCAGCCTGCGGGCAAAGGTGTAGGGATGTTCGAACGACGTCGAGGCGGTAATGCCGACGCCGATATGCTTTGTGTTGAAGGTGATCGGCACCGCAAGCTGCAGCGGATCGTTGACCGGGATCTGCGCGGCCTGGCGGAAGGCATGCTCCATGCCACCCTGATAGACATCGTAATAGCCGATGACATCGGCGATGAAGATGCTGTCGAAAATGCCGCGCTCCAGCGTCTGCGCCAGTTCCGACCAATAGCGCACGTCCTTGTAGCGCCAGGATTGGTCCTTCGGATGCGCCCAGAGGCCCGGCGATTGATGCCCGACGCAATTCATCTCGAAGGCGTTAAAACGGATCTGTTTCGTCATTGCCCGGCCCCCGCGCGCCTATCAGCCAGTGCGGCGCTCATGACGCTTTTGCCTCGCCTGCCGCAGCCGGACTCAGGCCGATGCGCCATTGATAAGGCGGCGGCGTGCCGTTGACCGCGTAATCGCCGACGATGCGATCCTTGTAGATCCGGGGATTGTGGCTCGACAGCGTGCGGGCGTTGCGCCAGTGCCGGTCAAGCGCCAGCGGCTTGCGGGTCGAGGAGGCGCCGAGCGCGTCGAAAAGGAGGGTGGAAGCCTCCAGGATCAGGCTGGTGACCACCGTCAGCGCCTGCGAGGTTTCGATCTCGGCGATGGCATTGGCTTTCTCTTCCGCTGCCTCATCGCTTGCTAAATGCGCCTCATGGGCGCGCTCCAGCGCTTTTGCGACCTGCAGCACGATCGCGCCCGCAGCATAGGCATTGGAGCGCAGCCTGCCGACGATCTGCAGCACCTGCGGATCCTGGCTGGAACGCGGTCCGGCGGCATTGGTGTAGTGGCGCCGGCGTTCGGCGACCGCACGCGCCGTCTCCGTGGCGATCGCTCGTCCGATGCCGGCCAGTGTTGCGAGATGCACGGTTTGATAGAAGGCTGCACCGTAGCGAAACTTGTTTTCATCGATCACGACATCCGCCGGATCGACTTCGGCATTGGTAAAACGCGTCGTACCGCTTGCCGTCAATGTCTGGCCGAAGCCGTCCCAATCATCGATGATCTCGACGCCGGGATCGTCTCGCCGCACCTGAAAGGTGACGCTCTCGCCATTGAGGCCCGTGGCGCCGATATCGATCCAGTCTGCCAGGAGCGACCCGGTCGTGTAGAATTTCTCGCCGTTGACCACGAGCTTACCGTCGCGAAGCGACAGGCGCGTGGAGAAGCCTTCTTGGCTGGCATTGCCGATCTCCGTCCAGGCATTTCCGGCGATCTCGCCGCGCGCGAGCCGCGCCGCCCAGCGGGCGCGGTCTAGGCCCTGCGGCTTGTTGACGAGATCCTCGGCAAAGCCGAAATGGCCGCGCAAGGCCTGGGTGATGTTGGAGTCGGCCTCCGACAGGTCGATCAGGAGGGCGAAGAAGTCTGGAAGCGTCGCACCAAGGCCACCTTCCGCCTCCGGCAAACGCACCGCGCCAAGACCAGCCTGTTTCAACTGGGCGATCTCCTCGACCGGTAGCCTGCGCTGCAGCTCACGATCCACCGCGCCTTTGGCGATTTCGGCAAAGAGCGGGCGAAAGCGGGCAGCGATCGTCTCATAATGCTGGCTGGGTGCTGCGCCCCAAGCCAGATCAATCTGCGTGGTCATGTGGAAGGCTTGTCCTATTATCACGTGAGGCGTGCGCGAGACGCCGGACATGCCGCCCAAACCGGTATGCATGGCCGACCGCGCAGGTGATCCGCTCGTCAGCGCACAGGATGGATGCGAGGTGTCGGAACGGGATCACCTGTCCTTTATCGATCATCGCAACAGGCAAATTACAGTAAATCTATTTTTTTAGTATACAAATTTGGAGAAAATCCTACCCCGACGACGGAGCAAGCTCGCTCCTCCCAAGTCGGCGAACGGTCGCCAACCCCTTCCCCTGTGGCCTTTAACGTAAAAGCCCTAGGAGAGCCGCAAGGCAGCGCGATAGAAATCGGCGACGACCGCGACGAGCTTTTCCCGGTCATCCGTCTTGCCGAATGCGAGACTGTCATCGACGGCGCCATGCAGCGCATCGAACAGCATGACCGCAGTCAGACGGGGTTCCGGCAAGTTCCAGGCTCCGGCTTCGGCGCCGCGCGTCAACAACGCCGCCAGACGCGTGACGACGGCATTGTCGGATTTCATCGCGCGATTTGCAGGCGTGTGCTGATGAAAAACGAGGTCGTGCAGCGCCACGTTATCGAGATAGGCATGCACACAGGCCTCCACCCAGGCGGCGATGCGCTCGGACCAATCGGCATGCTCATGCGCCATCGCCGTGTCGACCGCTTTGCAGAACGTTTCGACGAACCGTGTCTGAAGCCCGGCGAGAACGTCGTCTTTCGTCTTGAAGTAGAGATAGAAGGTGCCCTTGGCGACATCCGCCTCCTCGACGATTTCGCTGACGCTCGTGGCGGCAAAGCCCTTCTTGAGAAAGAGCACCTCTGCCGCATCCATCAATTCATCGCGGCGAATGTCCGCAGGCTTGGTGCGTGGCCGTCCCGTCATGGCCGTCTTCATCGAAGCTCCCTTTTGATCACCGTTCAAGGCGTCACCCTAGCATCAAACGGTTCAGCGTTTCGCCGGGTTTGCGAGGATGGATCAGCCTATGAAAAGGCCTGAACCCGTTCATTGGCCAACTTGTCGGTGTCCCTTTATCGGATCCGGTCGAGCATGCCGGATGGCACAGTGAGCCCTTAGGAGACAAGCCGTGTCTTCACGCGCATGGTCATCTCGTCAAGCCAAAGCGTCGTCTCCCGCACCGTGGTCTTGAGATGGACGTGGGCGACGACGGGCGCACCACTCCAGCCTTTGGCGCTAAACCGCCGCCGCCTCACCCTGACAGCATGCCTGCCATCAGCAATCCGCCGATGAGGGACATATGCTCCAAGGCGAAGTTGCGGGCAATGAACGCCGCCTCCCCGCTCTTCCCCCAGAAAGCATGCGCGATCGGGATGGTCGCAAGGACGAAGACCGACAGCGCTGTGACCGCTATCCACGCGTGATCATCGAGGACGATCATCAGCGACATGGCGATCTTGAAGATCATCGTTGCCATGTTGAATGCCCATCCCGGTTTGAGGCCGAACCGTTCCAGCGCCCGCGAATAGGTCTTGAACGCCATCAGCTGGAGCAGCGCGTCCGACCAGAAGACGAAGGTGAGCAACATGCGCGCGAGCAGTAAAACCGCGCTGGAATGGGCCATTGCAAAAAGGGCCGGGAAATCGGCTTGGCTCATGTCACTGACCCTCGCCGCCGATGATGTGATCGCGTCCGCCGCGCAGGCCGATGATGCCGTTGACAGCCAAGAGCACGAGGACGAAGCCCAGGGGCCAAGTCCAGCCACCGCTCCAGCCATGCAGGGCGGCCGCGATCACCGGCCCTGTCGCGGCAATCGGATAGCCGAAGGTCTGCACCATGCCGGAAAGCTGCGCCATATGATGCCGGTCAGCGGTCCGCTTGGCGTAGAGTACGCCCGGAATGGCCAGTCCCGCGCCCATGCCCGAGCCGAGAATGATCGACCAGAGCGGGCCGCTAACGGCCGGGGCCAGCAGAACGCCGAGAATACCCACGATACTGAGCACGATGCTGCCGAGAATGTGCAGGCGATGGTCGCGCCGGCGGGCGGCAAGCGTCGGCCCGACAAAGCCGCCGACGGAAATTCCCACCATGCTCACGGCCAGATCAATGCCCGCCGCCGTCGGCGGTGCGCCCTTGTCGACGTAAATCGCCGGCAGCCAGGACAGAACGACGTAGAAGACCAGGCAATGAATGCCGAAGAAGGCGACGATGCTCCATGCGGTGGGATGGCGAAGAAGCCAATGCCAGGGCTGGCTGGGTCCGCTGACGTGGACGGGTTTGCTTGATACACCCAGCAGCGGCGCCAGCGCTGCAAGCGCCAACACGGCGGGTACAGCCGCGCTTCCGAGCGCGACCGTCCAGGAGCCTCCGGCTGCATGATAGAGGGGCACTGCCAGTGCCGCCATCAGCCCGCCGCCGACGCCCATCATCATCGCATAGACCCCCATCATCACGCCGATGCGGCGTGGCTCGAAGTTCTGCCGGATGAACACAGGCGTTAGCACGTTGAGCGCGGCAATACCGATACTGGCAACCACCGTTCCCGCCAGCAGCGCTTCGGCCGAGCCCAAGGAGCGGATGACGATCCCAGCCGTCAGGAGAACAATGGACAGAAACAGCGCACGCTCTTCGCCGAGCTGTTTGGCGAAGATCGCGCCGAACGGCGCGAAAAGACCCATGCACAGCGGCGGGAAAGCCGTCAGCGCGCTGACAACGACCGGATCCAGAGCCATGTAGGGCAGCAGCGGGCCTATCCCGCCATAGACGATCCGCAGATTGAGGCAAACGAGGACGAAGGCAATGATGACGGCAAGATGGCTCGGCTTGGCGGCAGATGCATCGAAGGCGGGCTTTTGCATGGGCGTGTTTTCCAAATGTCCAAAGTGGATAGATCCAAGCGCTCGGCTTTCCAGGGGCTTGGCGCATTCGGCAACGCCATTTTCCAGAGCCGAACTTGACCTTCCTCTAATTAATGACTGTCAGTCAGTCAATATCACATATCACAAGATTTTTAGTGCTATAGCATATTGACTGACCGCCGGTCATTTAATATTTGTTGATGGAGAGCGGGCGCTTGAAGCGGACAAGCCTGCCGGCTTTTGTCGTTGCGCCTCTCCAAGAAGTTCCGCTGTGGCCCATGGCGCACGCCGGCATCACGCTGTGCGAAATGACCCTTTAACCGCATGCCGCCCCAAGTCGCGCGCACCTCATGCCCGCGGTCGCCTGGACGCATGCTTGCCCGAAGAAAGTAGACGAGATGACACATCACCAGGCCACGCATCGGGAAGTCAGGCTGGCTTCGCATCCGGGACCGATCTTCCTGCCGGAAAATCTTGAGATCGTTGAGATGGCTCTGCCGAGCCCCGGCCCCGGCGAACTCCTTCTGCGCAATCGCTGGTTCCGCGTGTCGATCTCCACGCGGCTGATGGCCAGCCCGGACGCGCAGGCCGTCGAGGGCATTCCCATTCCGACATTGAAGCCGGGCGATACGCTGGCGGACGGGGCGATCGGCGAGGTCGTCTCCTGCCCGCCCGACAGCCCGTTCCATCCAGGCGATTTCGTTCTGCATCCGCTCGGTTGGCGCGATTATGCCGTGGTCAGTGCCGGATCCTGCACCGCTCTGCCACCCAGGCGGATGGATCCCGCCGCCTTGCTCGGCCATGGCTGGACTGCTTATGCCGCGCTGACCCGTGGCGTGGAGGTTCGACCGGGCGACACGGTCTTCGTGTCCAGTGGCGCCGGGGCGATTGGTTCGATGGCGGGGCAGATCGGGCGCAAACTCGGCGCCTCCAAGGTGATCGGAAGCACCAGCACGCAAGACAAGGCAGCGTGGATGAAAGCCGAACTCGGTTATGACGCCGTCGTACTGCGCGGTCAGGGGCCGATCGCCAGTCAGCTTTCTCAGGTCGCGCCTGACGGCATCGACGTCTTCGTCGATATGGTCGGTGGGGAACAACTTGAGGCGGCTTTTGCGCGGGCGCGGGACGGTGCGCGTTTCGTGCTGCTCGGCGCGCTTACCGCGGAATTAAACGACAGCCACTCCAGCATTGTCGCTCCGGCCAAAATCGACTCGTTCCAGATGATCCTGAAAGACATCAGAATGCGCGGCTACAGCGCCGACCGGGATGGGGCGGCCGCTTTCGATGACTGGATCACATGGCTGTGGGAGCGCGGCTCTAACCTTCATTTCGCCAGCACGGTTTTCAAGGGCATCGAGAACGCGCCGAAAGCCCTGCATGAAGCCTGCAGCGGAAAATTGAAGGGTGTGGTTCTCGTGGAATTGTAGAGGCAGCTGGAAGCCCCGGCGCTTTCGGCTGTTGGGGCTTTCTCCGCCGAGTGGCTTAACGCCAGCCCGTCCGATCAGATGACGGTCAACTCGCCTCTCGAGGCGAGCGTGCGGAGATGCGCGCCTGGAGGATGACCACGACCAAGAGGAACAGACCACGGATGACCGATTGCCAATAGGCCGAAAGCGAGATCCAGCCGAGGCCATTTTCGAAGTTCAGCACGTTGAAGACCATGCCGAGCAGCAGCACGCCCGCCAGCGTCGCGCCGACCGATCCGGCCCCACCGGTCAGAAGCGTTCCGCCGACGACCACGGAGGCGATGGCGAAGAGTTCCCAGCCGACGCCTTCCGTCGGCTGCCCCGCGCCGAACTGGGCGGCAAGAATCGTCCCGGCGAGTCCCGCCAGGAGACCCGAGGCTGCATAGACGAAAAAGACGATGCGCCTGACCTTCAGGCCCATCAGCAGCGCCGTTGCCTCGCCATCGCCCACGGCCAGCACATGGCGTCCGGCCGGCAGGCGTTCGAGAAACACCCAGCCGATGACAAAGGCGAACAGCGCGATCCAGGCCGGAATGGGAAAGCCGAGAAGGTCTTCCTGGCCGATCATGGTGAAGGCGGTGTCGTAGGAGACGGAAACAGACTGGTTGTCGGCAAGAAGAAGCGCCAGGCCATAAGACGCCAGCATCGCCGCCAAGGTGGCGATGAAGGGCTGAATGCGCATGCCGGTGATCATGAAGCCATTGAGCAGACCGAAAGCGAGCCCTGCGGCCATGCCCGCCGCCATGCCCGCCGCCCAGCCATATGGCGAGGCAAAGGCCGAGACGACGCTTGCCAGCGCGGCCACGCCGCCGACCGAAAGATCGATGCCGCCGGTGATGATAACGAAGCACATGCCAAGCGCGATCAACGCGAACATGGAATTATAGCGCAGGCAGCTCAATATGTTGAAGGGCGAGATGAAATTGTCATACCGTAGCGCGCCGAAAAGGATCAGCGCCGCCAGAGCGAGCAGCACACCGAGACGTGCGAGGTCGCCGGCGGATTTTGGACGGAGGAGTGCGGAAAACATGGCTCAAGCCCCTAGCTGCGGTCCGCCCGCTGTTGAACATAGACCGCCAGCACGATCAGCCCGGCCTTGACGACAAGCGCAGCGGCGTCGGGCACGCCATTGGCCAGCAGCGTGTAGCGGACCAGCTGGATGACGAGCGCGCCGAGCAGCGTCCCGATGATGTTGGCGCGCCCGCCTGACAACAGCGATCCACCGACGGCAACGGCGGCGATGGCATCCAGCTCCATGCCGAGCCCGACGAGATTGGCGTCGCTCGCCGAATTGCGCGCCACCACGACCAGGCCCGCGAGACCAGCCAGCGCGCCGGAGATGACGTAGACGAGGATCTTGATGCGCCGGACAGGAATGCCGGCAAGCCGGGCGGCCTTCTCGTTACCGCCGACTGCCAGAACCTGGCGGCCGAACATGGTATAGCGCATGACCGCAAAGGCGGCGGCAGCCACCACGAGCATCAGCGCGACCTGCGCCGGAATGCCGGCAATCTGTCCCATGGCGATGAACTGGAAGCCAGGATTCTTGAAGACCTGCAAATTGCCGTTGGTGATGACCTGCGCGATGCCGCGCCCGGCAATGAACAGCACCAGGGTGGCGACGATCGGCTGGATGGCGTAGCGCGTCACCAGCATGCCGTTGAACCAGCCGAAGGCCATGGTCACCAGGATCGGCAGCACGAAGGCAAGCGCGACCGCCAGAACCGGGTCGGCAATCGGAACAAGAGTGTCGAGAAAGATCATGGGCGCGACGGCACCCGAAATCGCCATCAGCGAGCCGACCGAGAGATCGATGCCGCCGGTGGCAATCACCAGCGTCATGCCCGTCGCCACGATGACGATTGCTGCCACCTGGGTCAGGTTGACGTTGACCGTCTGCCAGGACAGGAAGTTCGGCGTCATCGCCAGATTGAAGAGGATGAGCAGAAGCAGCGCCAGCATCGTGCCATAGCGGCTGGCGAGCTGCAGGGACGAAAGCTTGCGCACGGTCGGCGCGGCGGAGGATGTGTCGGTGATCGTCATGTCAGTCCACCTGATGCGCCATGGCTGCAAGCAGCGCTTTCTCGGACATGGCCTGTCTTGGCAGCACTGCGACGGAGGCCCCATCGCTGAGAACCGTGATCCTGTCCGCCGCGGCGAGGAGTTCCTCAAGCTCGGAAGAGATCATCAGGACGCTCAGCCCTTCATCGGCTAGCGACCGTAGAAGTTTGAGAATTTCGGATTTCGCGCCGATATCGATGCCACGTGTCGGCTCATCGACGATCAGCACCTTGGGGTCGGTGCATAGCCAGCGGGCCAGAAGCACCTTCTGCTGATTGCCCCCGGAAAGCTCCTTGATCGGCTGGTCGGCCGAGGCGCATTTGATCCGCAGCGCTTTGATGAAGCGCTGCACGATCTCGTCTTCGCGCGCGCGGTCGACGATGCCGGCCCGCCTGAGTTTCGGCAGCAGCGCCAGCGTCATGTTCTCCCGGATGCTCATGTCCGGCACGATGCCATCGACCTTCCGGTCCTCGGATACGAGACCGATGCCATCGGCGATCGCCTCGGCCGGCTCATCGTATGTGCGCCCTGCCCCGGACATCCGCATGGTGCCGCGCTCCAGCCTGTCCATGCCAAAGATGATCCGCGCCGTTTCGCTTCGCCCCGAGCCCAAAAGACCGGCAAGGCCGGAGATTTCGCCCTCCCGCACGGTCAGATCGACATTGCGCACCCTGAGGCCCGAGCCCGCCCCTTGCAACTCCAGCCGCAGCGGTCGTTCGGCCTGTTGATCGGCGCTTTTTCCCAGTGCTTCGAACGCGGCAAGCTCACGGCCGAGCATATGACGGACAAGCTCCATCTTCGGCATGTCGCCCATCGCGCCGACCGCGACCGTCTGGCCATCGCGCATGATCGTCACCCGGTTGCACAGCGCGTAAAGTTCGTCCAGCCGGTGGCCGATGAAGATCACCCCGACGCCGCTGCGCTTCAACGTGCGGATCGTTTCGAACAAGACAGCGACCTCACGCTCGTCGAGAGAGGAGGTCGGCTCATCCATGATCAGAAGCTTGGCCTGCTGCGTGACGGAGCGGGCAATGGCCACCATCTGCCGCGTGGCCGCATTGAAATGCGCCACCGGCCTGGTCACGTCGATGTCGAGCTTGAAGTCCTGGAGCACCTGGCGCGCGCCTTCGCGCATCCCGCGATGATCGAGAAAGCCGAACCGTCTCGGTTCGCGACCGAGATAAATGTTCTCGGCAACCGATCGCTGGGCGGCGAGGTTGATCTCCTGATAGATCGTCGCGATGCCGGCTTTCTGGCTTTCCGCCGGCGAGGAGAAGGAAACATCGCGTCCCGCAAAGGAAATTTGGCCCTCGTCCAGCCGGTAAGCGCCAGTGAGGATCTTGATCAGCGTCGATTTTCCTGCGCCGTTCTGGCCGACCAGCGCCATGATCTCGCCATCGGCCATCTCGAGCGATGCGCCGCGAAGGGCGGCAACGCCGGCAAAGGATTTCGAGAGGTTTTGGATGGACAACAGCATGTGGCTCCTTCTTGAGCGCCACGCGATCCGACGGTATCGGACCGGCGCTCTCAAGCGCGTGTAATCGAAGCAGCCTCGGGTGAACCCGGGCCGAGGACGAGGCACCTTATGCGTCTTGTCCTGCGCGACTGGCTGACGACCTCGTTCCAGCCAGGCTAGAGAAATCCATGCCCGGCGCAAATTCTTGGCGCCGGGCATGCACGGGCTGCACTCAATAGGCGTTCGGAAGCTCCGCCTTGGCGTTTGTGCTGTCATAGAACTTGTCGTCGTTGATCACCCAGGGCTCGATCTTCTCGCCCTTGGCATAGCGCGCCATGGTCTCGAAGGCCTTGGGTCCGAAGCGCGGATTGCATTCGACGACAGCAGCGATCTTGCCTTCGGCAACCAGGCCGACCGCTTCCTTGCCGCCATCGATCGACAGGACCATGATGTCCTTGCCCGGCACCTTGCCGGCGGCTTCGATCGCCGAGATCGCGCCAATGGCCATCTCGTCGTTGTGCGCATAGATGATATCGGCGTCGGGATGTGCCTGCAGCAGCGCTTCGGCAACCTGGCGACCCTTGTCACGGGCGAAATCGCCCGACTGCGATGCGACGATCTGGAAGTTTCCGGCCGCCTTGATCGCCTCGTCGAAACCCTTCTTGCGGTCGTTGGCCGGCGAAGAGCCGGTGGTGCCCTCGAGTTCGATGATCTTGGACTTGCCATTGGCATTCTTGGCGAGCCATTCGGCCATGCGCTGGCCTTCCTTGACGAAGTCCGAGCCGATGAAGGTCAGGTAATCCTGGCCGGGCTTGGCCAGTTTCGGATCGACACTGCGGTCGAGCAGGATGACCGGGATACCGGCTTTCTTGGCGGCCATGACGGCGGGGATCAGCGGCTTTTCTTCGCGCGGAGCGAGGAAGATCACGTCGACGCCCTGGGCGATCATCGAATTGACGTCGGCCACCTGCTTGGCGGCTGAGCCGGCCGCATCGGTATAGACCAGCTGGTAGCCGAGCTTTGCCGCCTCGGCCTTCATGCTGTCGGTCTGGGCGATGCGCCAGGGATTGTTGGACTCGGTCTGCGCGAAGCCGACCTTGTAGGTCTGCTTCTGCTTCAGCGCCGGAACCTCGGCGGCAGCGGTGCCAGCCAACGACAGCGCGCCAAGCGCGCTTGCCGCCAGAATGAATGTGCGACGTGAGAATACGGGCATCTCGGTTTCTCCTCCCAGAGTGGTCCGACCTCCTCAGATCGGCCATGAGCGATAGGCGCTTCACATCAGCCAATTTGTTGCTAATGATATTAACAGTCAAGCTGAAAATTATTAGCATGCTGATCGGGAAAGACGCATCGCAGCGGGAGGACGCCGATGGAGACTGTCAAAGACGGCGATCTGGGACGCCGGCGCCGCGGCCGCCCGACGCGGCCGACCATGACCGATGTGGCGCGCATCGCGGGCGTCTCGCAATCCAGCGTCTCCTTGGTTCTCAATGAGATGACCGGGGCACGCATCTCCTCGGAAACCCAGATGAAGGTTCGCGAGGCTGCTCATAAAATCGGCTATCAATTGCCTGGCACACGCCATGATCCCATGCCGGTGGCGGAGACCCGCAAGACGACCATCGCCTTCATCGTCGATGAAATCTCGACCAGCCCGCATCCCGTCATCAGTCTGGATGGGGCGCGCGACCACGCTTTTGGACAGGGTTTTCTCGTATCCACCTACGCAACACGGTCGAATCACGATCTGGAAGACGCGATCCTGCGCGCCATCGCCTCAGATCCCGCGATCATCGGCGTCATCTATGCCACTATTTTTACCCGACGCGTCACGGTGCCGGAGATCCTGCACGGCATCCCAACGGTGCTGCTCAACTGCGTCGGCGAGGCGCGGCAGGTGCCCGCGATCGTGCCGGGTGAGGTTGCCGGCGGCTTCGCTGCGACCGCCCACTTGACCGGGCTCGGACACCGGCGGATCGGCTTTATCAATGGCGAGCCGTGGATGGACGCGGCCATGGACCGCCTGAAGGGCTACAAGCAGGCGCTGGCCACCGCCGATATCGCCTTCGACCCCGCCTTGTTGCGCAATGGCGATTGGCTGCCACTACGCGGCTACGAGGCAGCGCTCGATCTCCTTTCGCTGCCCGATCCGCCAAGCGCCCTTCTCTGCGGCAACGACCTGATGGCCATCGGCGCCTTGGAGGCAGCGACGGAACGCGGCTTTCGCGTCCCGCACGACCTGTCGATCATGGGCTATGACGATCAGGAGCTGGCGCGCTACACCCACCCGCCTCTGACGACGATCGTGCTGCCGAACTACGAAATGGGATCGAAGGCCGCCGAACTTCTCATCGACATGGCGGTGCATGGAAAGACCATCCGGCCGATGACGATCAAGGTGGACGGGCCTGTCGTGGTCCGCAGCACCACCGCCTCACCCCGTTCCGCACAACGCAGAAATGCCGCCGGAGAGAGCAAACTCGCCGGCGGCTGACTCCTGTCAGTCGTGCATGAACATGGTGCGATCAGGTGGGATCGGCGCCCATGACCAGGCCTTCGATATCGTGCTTCTGCGTGATCGGCACGAGCTCGTCGACAACGCGGCAGACGAGATGCTTGCGGGCGATCTCCGGCAGGGCGTCGTACCAATCTTTCGTCACCATCATGTCATGCAGCTCTGCATGGCCTGCGCCCGGCGCATCGACGCCCAGCACCATGACGGGACGCGCAATCGGCGACAGATGCTCCGTTCCTCGGTGAACAGTCAGCGCCGAACGGCAGGAAATGTCGCCCCGCTTGGGGAATTTCCGCGTTGCCCGCTCCTGGAACCGGCCCCAGAGCGCCTTGTCCGGAAACATCTCGTGCTTCCATTCCCGGCCGTCATCATATTGCGTGCCGGGCGCGACCTCAAAGGGACCCATATCCTCGGTCACATCGACGCCGGTCAGGTTGAAGGCGAGCGATGTGATTTTGCGGTCCTGGTATGTGTCAACCGGTGAGGGAAAATCGCGGTGCCAGGGCTGATATTTCGCGCCTTGGAAGGGCACGTCCAGACCGATCTCGACAATCTGATAATCCGGTCCCAGCAGGTTGGTGCAGACATCGACAAGCCAGGGATGCGTGACGAGATCGACGAAGCCCCTGAAGTTCTGGGGATGGATCTCGACATACCAACGGCGCGGTCCTCGGCCGACAGCCCCACCGGGCCGCTGGATGGCCGACCAGAAGGCCGTCATCATGTCCTCGCGCATCTCGTCGGCCCATTCGGGGCTGAACGCACCCTTGAGACCGATGATGCCGTCTTCCGCCAGCGTCTTGAGATGAGCCGCGATGTCGTAATCGAATTTTGCGTGCTGTGTCATCGTGTGTCCTCCTCGACGTACACAACCTACCGCGACTAATAATTATTAGTCAATGGAAGATCCCGCTCTTTTCGGTTAGGGACATTGAGGACCTTCGAATGGACGAGAATGTGAGCAGCCTGAAACCTTCCAAGCGCGTCACGATGATGGACGTGGCCAAGGCCGCCGGTTGTTCACAGGCGACGGTCTCCGTGGTGCTGAACAACACCACCGAGATCAAGATTTCCGCCGAGCTGCGGGCACGGGTCGTGGAAGCCGCGCGTGCGCTTGGCTATGGCGAAAAGAGCCTCTTCCGGCGGGCAGCGCTTGAGGAACTGCGCGGCGGATGTATCGGCTTCATCGTCGATCAGCTGGCAACCACGCCGGAAGCGGTGAACGCCATCGAAGGCGCGCGCCAGGAATCCTGGGAAGCGGATGTCACCATCCTCGTGGCGCAGACGCAGGGACGCGCCGAGCATGAGCGCCGCGCCGTGGAGCGCCTGCTGCGCGCGGGCGCGCAAGGCATCGTCTATATGTCGATCTTCACCCGCCGCGTTGCGCTCGACCCGATCTTCGAGCGCCTACCCGTGCCCCTCGTTCTGCTCAACTGCTACACCACGGACGGACGCTTCCCGGCCGTGGTTCCGGACGAAATCAATGGCGGCCGGCTGGCCACGACGACGCTGATCGAGAAGGGACATCGCCGGATCGGCATCATCGCCGGCGAAAGCTTCATGGAGGCGGCGCAGGATCGGCTGATCGGCTATCGAAAAGCGCTGCGTAAGGCCGGCATCGCTTATGACGACGATCTCGTCGCCCAGGGAAGCTGGACGCCGACCTCGGGATTTGAGGCCACGCAGCAATTGCTCGCCCTTACCGACAGACCGACGGCGATCTTCTGCCAGAACGACAAGATGGCCTGGGGATGCATGACCGCTCTGCGGGAAGCAGGCCTGAGTGTGCCCGGGGATATCTCCGTCATCGGCTATGACGACGACGAACTGGCCCGCCACCTTCGCCCGCAACTGACAACGCTGGACCTTCCCCACCGCGCCATGGGCGCCTGGGCCATCCGCCAGCTGGACCGACACCCTCCCGGCCAGCCGCCAGTAAAAGCGCAGGCGAATACGTCAGAAGCGCCGCACAAGGTGGCCTGCACGTTGATAACGCGCGAGTCGGTCTCGACATTTATATAATAGAGTGTGTACCGGCGTACCGCTGCTGCAAACTCAGGGAAGCGGGACGAGGCATCTGTCCTTGTCCGTAACACACGGCTTCGCTGATGCCAGACATCCTTAGAGCATCTAACAAAATTGGGTTTTGTGCGTTGATGCTGCATGAGCAAACCTCTTGTATCTGACGAATTATGGGAAGCGATAGCGGCTCTTTTACCGCCGCCTGCACCACGCCGATCGAAAGCCGGGCGTCCTCGCTGCGATGATCGCAAAGCCTTGGCCGGGATCGTCTTCGTGCTGCGTTCGGGCATTCCCTGGGAGATGCTGCCATCGGAGATTGGCTGTTCAGGCATGACCTGCTGGCGGCGTCTGCGTGACTGGCAGGCAGCCGGCGTCTGGGCCAAGCTGCACCGGGCTCTTCTGGAACGTCTGGCCGATGCCGATCGGCTCGATTGGAGCCGTGCCTCGCTCGACAGCGCAAGCGTCGCAGCTAAAAAGGGGGATCCGCGACCGGTCCGAACCCGACGGATCGCGGCAAACCGGGCACGAAGCGCCACCTTGTGGTCGACCGGAACGGCACGCCGCTCGGCCTGACCCTGAGCGGCGCCAACCGAAACGACAGCATGATGCTGGCCGCAACGCTGGATGCCATACCCGGTATTCGCAGCGGACGGGGAAGACCACGCAAGCGACCCGCCAAGCTCCATGCCGACAAGGCCTACGACCATCGCCGCTGCCGCTTTGAATGCCGCGCCCGGTCCGTGGTGCCCCGCATCGCACGGCGCGGCATCGAAACAAGCCAAAAGCTCGGACGCCATCGGTGGGTGGTCGAGCGTACCTTCGCTTGGCTCAACCAGTTCCGACGCCTCGCCATTCGATACGAACGGCGCAGCGATATCCATTAGGCCTTTTTCACACTCGGATGCGCGCTCATCTGCCTCAGACGATTTTGTTAGGCGCTCTAAGACCTCGCCACGACGCGATAAGGCTCATTTGTATGATTCTCCTTATATAAGCCTTAGACTTCGATATGAGATCTGAGGCAGCTTGCCGTCCAAAACTCGGTTAGATATAAATCGCGGCTTACCAACGCCGAAATCAGTCGGCGATATTACAACGCCGGCGTGGGCGGCAGGAGCATGATTTGAGCTTTAAAGTGGCGGTTATCGGAGCCGGCTGGTACGGGTGCCACATCGCATCCTCCTTGGCGAGCCTTGGTTTTGATGTTCGAATTTTCGAGAGCGAAAGACGAACCCTGCATTGTGCGTCAGGCAACAACCAGTTCAGATTGCACATGGGGTTCCACTACGCGCGCCATCATGGGACACGGCAGCAATCTCGAGATGGTTTCCTGCGCTTTATTGAGCGTTATCCTGACCTGTCCCACCCAATCGAAAAAAATATTTACGCGATCCCCGTGGCCGATAGCCTGATCGACTTTCCAACCTACAAGCTCATCATGGCATCTTCAGGTATCGATTTTGTCGAGACGACGGATTTCGACCAATGGCTAAAAAATGTATCTGGCGCAGTTTTAACCCAAGAGCGGGTTCTGATGATAAAGCAGGCAAGAGAGCATTTTGAAAAGCGTCTTAAGGGAATTCTGCATTTGAATGCTACGGTTAGGTCGATCGAAGCTTTCGACAGCCATGTCAGAGTAGAGGGTGAAAAATACGACTATGTTATCGATGCGACATGGGGACATTTTTCAGGCATCCCGCGTGACATTTATTATGAACCCACCATGCTGCTTTATTACGAAGCGCAGTATGCGCATCCGGCGATAACGATGGTGGATGGTCCACTTTGTTCGGTTTATCCTACGGAAGACCCATCGATTTTTACGCTCTCCAGCGTAGAGCACACGCCATTGGGCACTTACATATCATCAGCCGCAGCTTGGGAGAAACTAAATTCTGTTGGGAGTGATCTCGTTGAGCTGAAGCGCAACGCAATGGAAAATCAGATCACTCGGTATGTGCCAAATTTCAAGGAATGTTTCAAATTCCGCGGTGTTCAGCTTTCGATCAAAACAAAGCCGGTCGGCAAGGATGATGATCGCAGTTGCGCGGTCTATCGTGACAAACGGACATTCAGCGTTATGTCAGGAAAAATAGATACAATCTTTTATGCAACCGAAAGAATCCTGTCGCTGCTCGAAGAAAACAATTCTTCTGCGCCTCTAACTCGGAATTTTGCAATTCAAAACGATATTCTGCAACTCGACCTGCCGGTGAAGTTTAAATGACCACAAGCGCTTTAATTGGATACACCGGTTTCGTCGGCTCGACGCTGCTGCAAACGGATAACTACGATGCGCTGTATAACTCATCAAACATCACGAAAATCCGAGGCCGTCAGTTTTCGTCAGTCGTATGTGCGGGCGTCTCGGCTGTAAAATGGCTTGCCAACAAAGAGCCGGAAGCCGACCGTCAGGCTATTGACTCGCTCAAACAAAACATTCGGGAAATATCCACTGACCATTTCATCCTGATATCGACGATCGACGTTTATTCAAATCCTGTTGGCGTCACCGAAGAAGACTCGCCTGATCTTTCCCAGGCGCAACCTTATGGACGGCATCGGCGTGAATTAGAACTATGGGCCGAGGCACAATTTCCGAAGACAACGATCATCCGGCTTCCAGGCCTTTTCGGCCATGGCCTGAAGAAAAATCTAATATACGACCTCCTAAAGGGCTCTGGGACGGAAAATATTTCGCCGAATGGAGTACTTCAGTGGTATCCTATGCATCGATTTTCGAAAGATTTGGCTAAAGTAGCGGCAAGTCAGTATAGGCTCGTCAATATCTCGCCTGAACCGATACCGACCAAAGACATTCATTCCTCATTTTTTGAGCGAAGCACGATTGGCGCCAACTCGCTTCCGGGGCCGCGATATGACATGCAAACTCGCTATCCGGAGCTTTTAGACGGCACTGACCGCTATCATATTACAAGACAGCAGGTTCTTGCCGATCTCGCCAAATTTACAGCGGAACCACGTTTGTGAAAATTAGCTTTTCAAACTTGGCGTTCGCGCAAGACTCGAGTGACTTGGCCTTCGAGCATCTTGCCAAACTAGGCGTCAGTGGCCTTGAGATAGCACCTGGTCGAATAGCGCCTTGGGATCAGCAGACCGATATCGTTCAGAGAAATTTTCGGCGACATGTGGAGTCATTCGGCCTGACCGTTTCCTCCTTACAGGCAATTTTTTTCGGCGTCGACAATATAAACTTACTTGAAGATACCCAGTCTTTTAAACGGATGAGCGAACATATGCACAAGGTTGGAGGACTTGCGCAAGAAATCGGCGCATCGGTGGCAGTATTTGGTGCTCCACGTCAACGTAGTAAAGGCACGCTTACAGATGATGAAGCTTTTCGTATAGGTTCCGAGCGTTTCGCCGAACTTGCGGAAACGGCTCGACAATATGATATGATTATTGGTCTTGAGCCTGTGCCACCCTATTACAACGGCGACTTTCTGACGACGTGGCAGTCTGTGTTACAAATGGTGCGGTTTACCCGGCATGACAATCTCAAGGTCCATCTTGATACGAGTTGCGTGATGCTTGGGGGAGGCGATATTGCCGAAGCTGTCGTCACATGTGCAGCGGAGCTGGCGCATTTCCACGCCGCTGAGCCGGACCTGAAGGATTTTCAGAATCCGGAGGCTGATCATAAGAGCGCATTTAAAGCACTTCAACAGATCGGATACGACAAATGGGTTGCAGTGGAGATGCTCGATTCAAAGGCAGCAGGAACCGATCCATTAGGGACAGCAGCTAAATATGTGATGAACATCTATTGCCCCGAAATATAATACCAAAGCTCGATGAACTCGACTCACGGGATTACGTTTTAGGGCAAATCATGATTCAACATGGCGGAAGGAGATTTCGCCATGGGGACAGCGCTGGATATTCGCCGTGACTACACGGCAGACGATTTGCGACGGTTGGCGCGGGAGTGCCGGGATGCGGATTGGTCCCGCCGATTGCTTGCATTGTCGGTCATTTACGATGGCGGTTAACGCAGTCAGGCAGCCTCGATGGGCGGGGTTGGTCTGCAGATCATTCGGGACTGGGTCGAACGTTTCAATCGGGACGGCCAGACGGTCTGCACACTGGAAAGGCCAAGGACCGTGCGCCGCTGCTGAACGACCAACAACGCAAGGCGCTTGTCACGGCGGTCGAGAAAGGCCCGGTTCCCTATCTCGACGGGGTGGTGCGCTGGAGGCTCGTCGATCTGGTGCAATGGCTCTGGGAGGAGCATCGCATCTCAGTCAGTCGTCAGACGCTTGGGCGCGAGTTGAACGCTATGGGCTATCGCAAGCTCACCGCCCGCCCCAAACATCATGCGCAGGACCCTCAAGTCATTGTTGAATTTAAAAAAACTTCCCTGCCGCAGTAGCGCAGATTGCCGCCGGGGCGGCACAGGGGAAACGCATAGAAATCTGGTTCGAGGACGAGGCCCGGATCGGGCAGAGTGAGGAGGAAGAGCAAATGATCCAGTGAATCATTTGCCCGACGAACGAAGATCACGCGCCGCTGGGCCAAGCGCGGAACGCGACCTTCGGCACCGCATGATCAACGTACAACGTCGGCCTACATCTTCGGCGCAATCTGCCCGAAGCTCGGCAAGGCTGCGGCGCTGATCATGCCTTGGTGCGATACTTATGCCATGACCCGGCATCTGGCCGAAATCTCTCGCCATGTTGCCGACGATGCACACGCCATCCTCATCGTGGATCAAGCAGGCTGGCATATGTCCAATAATCTCGTCGTCCCCGTAAACATCACCATCCTGCCGTTGCCGCCGAAATCGCCCGAATTGAACCCGGTTGAAAATCTCTGGCAGTTCATGCGTGAGAACTGGCTCTCCAACCGGGTCTTCAAATCCTACGACGACATCGTCGCTCATTGCTGCGATGCCTGGCGAAAACTCGAGAACCAGCCCTGGCGCATCAGGTCAATCGGTTACCGAAAATGGGCGCATGAGTTCTAAAGCGTGTCGCTGTAAACCTGATTCATGGTTCCAGTTTGTCTTGCTCTGTGTTTCACTTTGCCCATGGAAGGAGATGCACCATGGGCAAGCCGCATCCGATCGAGTTGCGTGAGCGTGTCGTTGCGTTTGTGAATGAAGGGCATAGCAACCGTGAAGCCGCTCGGCATTTCCGGGTTTCGCCTCGGTTCGTCAACAA